>NZ_CP104877.1:2936331-4404497 GCF_025452095.1 Paenarthrobacter sp. JL.01a | reverse complement strand
CAATCAGTTCCTAAATACTTGCTTGCCGGCGTTGCTCGCAGCCGAGGGGTCTCCGGCGGGCGCAGGTCTGGTCGTTAATCCACAGAGTTATGCACAGCGGGTGGAAAATGGGCTACTGAGCCACTCTAGGGGATGGAAACGCCAGAAGATAGCTGGGAAGTTGCCTGTGGATAATTACACGGTTGTGGTTCTCGAAACCGGCCTGTGAGCCACTTCATCCACAGCCTTCCAACAGTCTTTGGACACATCTGTGGATAGCTGTCCCGCGGGCTCCCGGTTTGACTGTGGCCGCCTTTTTGCCCTAACGTTGTGAAGTCCTTTGTGTCCGCTTTTGAGATCAGTTGTAACCCCGTACGTTCATCGTGCGGAAGGCAACGGCGGCAGACACATACAAAACTTAGCGTCGGCCAGTTCTTCCCCTTTTTGATCGGGTGGGCGCACCTTTGATCCACTGGAGTAACTAACGTGAGCAAGCGGACTTTTCAGCCGAATAACCGCCGTCGGGCCAAGAAGCACGGCTTCCGCCTTCGTATGCGCACCCGTGCCGGCCGCGCCATCCTGGCTGCCCGTCGCGGCAAGGGCCGCGTCGAGCTGTCGGCCTAAATAACTGACTTGTCGGTCAGTGTCTCTTTGCAGGTTCGACGGTGCTAGCCACCCCTAACCGTCTGCGGACGTCTACCGACTTTTCAACAACTGTACGTTCCGGCGTCCGCAATGGACGCCGGAACTTAGTGTTATATACGGCTCCTATCGGGGCCGGGGAGCCGAGTCGAATCGGTTTCATTGTCTCCAAAGCCGTCGGGAACGCCGTGACCAGGAACCTCGTTAAGAGGAGACTGAGAGAAGCAGGCGCACTTTCCCTGCACACGCACGGAACAGGTTTGGCAGTGGTGGTCCGGGCCCTGCCCGCAGCCGCACATGCGAGCTGGGAGCAGCTGCTCTCGGACTACAACGCCGCACTGACAGTGACGACGAAGCGATTGGGTGGTTCGGTTCCACCCAAGGCTTCGACTGAACACAACGGCACCACAACGGAAGGGACACCGCGTGCATGACATGAGCACCGCCGTCGTTCCTTCCTTGAGTGACCCTTCCGGAAAAGTTCGCCGGCGTAGCATCTGGGCTGCGACAGGTACCTTCCTCTGGGAGTTGCCGCGAAACATCCTCATCCTCTTGCTGAAGAGCTACCGCAAGGTGATTTCGCCCCTGTACGGCCAGGTTTGCCGTTTCTTTCCCTCCTGCTCGGCATACGCCCTGGAAGCAGTGACGGTGCATGGCGCCGTGAAGGGCAGCTGGCTTGCAGCCAAGAGGCTCGCCAAATGCCACCCTTGGAACGCCGGTGGAGTGGACCACGTCCCCGCCGGTCATCGTCATTGGCCCGAAGGCCGGACGCCCACAATTGTTGTACTGAACAATCCGGACCAGTTCCTGGCTGCTCAGGCTGATGAAGAAGGCCGCTCGGCGGCCTGACGAATAGGGATATCGTATGGACTTCTTTGAAACAATCATGTTTCCGTTCAAGTGGCTGGTGTCGATCATCATGGTCGGCTTCCACGAGGGACTGAGCTTCATTGGCCTGCCCGCCGCTAACGGCTGGACCTGGACTCTGTCCATCATTGGCCTGGTGCTGGTGATCCGTGCCGCCCTGATTCCCGTGTTCGTCAAGCAGATCAAGGCGCAGCGCGGTATGCAGCTGCTGCAGCCGGACCTGAAGAAGCTGCAGACCAAGTACAAGGGCAAGACCGACCAGCTCTCACGCCAGGCGATGGCGCAGGAGCAGATGGCGCTGTACAAGAAGCACGGAACCAACCCGTTCTCGGCCTGTTTGCCGATGCTGATCCAGATGCCGTTCTTCTTCGCACTGTTCCAGGTGTTGTCGGGTATCTCCAGCGCGAAGAATGCCGGCAACGGAATCGGCGCGATGAGTGCCCAGCAGGTTGTCGAGTTCGATTCATCCAGCATCTTTGGTGCGCCCCTGTCCTCCGCACTTCTGCATGGCGGAGCCGGCAACATGTCGGTTGTCGTCCTGTCGATTCTCATGATTGTCGCGATGACGGCTTCGCAGTTCATCACCCAGAAGCAGATCATGGCCAAGAACATGTCCGAAGAGGCTATGGCCAGCCCGTTCATGCGCCAGCAGAAGATGATGCTCTACATCCTGCCGCTCGTCTTCGGTATTGGTGGCATCAACTTCCCGATCGGTGTCCTCATCTACTGGACCACCACCAACCTCTGGACCATGGGCCAGCAGTTCTTCGTCATCCGCCGTATGCCGACTCCGGGATCCCCCGCAGCGAAGGCTCTTGAAGAGCGCCGCGCAGCCAAGGGCCTGCCCCCGCTGTTGGGTGGCAAGAAGGCCGCGGAGGCTGCCGCTGAAGCCGAAGCTGCTGCCGCTGCAGCCGCAGAGATCCGGGCACAGCGCGTCCAGCCACAACGTAAGAACAGGAAGAAGAAGTAATGTCTGCCGAGAGCACTGAAGAAGTTATTGCCGCCGTGACTGAAGAGCAGGAAGACTCTCAGGAAGAGACGCAATCCAAGACGGCCAGCCGCTTGGAAGAGGAAGGCGACATTGCCGCCGACTACCTCGAAGAGCTTCTTGATATTGCCGACATCGACGGCGACATCGACATTGAGGTCCGCAACGGCCGTACCTACATCTCCATTGGTACCGATGAAGAGTCGGCGGCCCTGGACAGCCTGGTTGGACGCGACGGTGAAGTCCTTGAGGCCCTCCAGGAACTGGCCCGCCTGTCGGTTCTCTCGGCGACGGAGAACCGCTCACGCCTGGTTCTGGACATCAACGGCTACCGCAAAGAGCGCGCAGGCGTCCTGCAGCAGATCGCCGAAGACGCCGTGGCAAAGGTCAAGGCCGACGGCGGCACCGTGGCTTTGGAACCGATGAGCGCTTACGAGCGCAAGATCGTTCACGACGCCGTTGCTGACCTCGGTTTTGTCTCCGAGTCCGAAGGCGAAGGCGCCGGCCGCCACATCGTCGTTTCGGCTGACTAGAGCCCATGGTCGAAATCACCGCAGCTGAACTGTCAGCGGCAGAGAAGATTTTTGGTGAGCGCCTGGATCTTGCCAAGCGCTATGTTGAACACCTGGCGACCTCAGGCACGGAACGTGGCTTGATTGGCCCGCGGGAGATCCCGCGGCTCTGGAGCAGGCATGTCCTGAACTGTGCGGTCATCGAGTCCGCGATCGCCAGGAACAGCCATGTTGCCGACGTCGGTTCGGGTGCCGGACTTCCCGGCCTGTGCCTCGCCATTGCCCGTCCGGATCTTGAACTGACGTTGATTGAACCCCTGGAACGCCGGGTCATCTGGCTCCAGGAAGTAGTGGACGACCTTGGTCTGGACAACGTGACGGTCATGCGGACCCGTGCCGAGCTGGCGGTCGGAATGGTTGATGCGGACGTCGTCACTGCCCGTGCCGTGTCAGCCCTGACCAACCTCGCCGGTTTGACGATTCCCCTGCTCAACGGCAAGGGCGAAGTGGTGGCCATCAAGGGCCGCAGTGCCGGTGAAGAGATCGAGAAGGCCGCCAAGGTCATCCGGAAGCTCGGCGGAGTGGAAACCTCCGTTGTCGTGTGCGGACAAGAGCTGTTGGAGGAACCCACCACTGTGGTGAGGATTATCGTCAACAAGGCCGGAAAGACGGCGTAGATCCCGTTTGGTTTCCAGCGTGTCGGCGACTGAGCGGTTAGGCTAGAGAACGGCAGCAAGCGCCGAATGAGAGTGAGAGTGTGACCAGTGGGCAGTAGTGAAACCTCCACGCAACGAATCCCCCCGTTTATGTCTTTGGGGTCCGCGCGGGCCATGGCTACACCCTCTGCCTCTCTGCAGTCCGCGATTGTGCGCACTGATCCGGTTGTAAACGCTTCAGTTTCACGTGAAACCGCTTCGGATGGAGTGCAGAACGTCATGGATTCCATCGATGATTCCAGTCCGATCGCACGGCAACTCGCCAACGAAACCCGCCGTCGGGAGCGTCTGATCGGTCGTGAGCTCCCCAAGCCTGAAGCAACGCGTATCTTCACCGTCTCCAATCAAAAGGGTGGCGTGGGTAAGACCACCACTACGGTGAATATCGCTGCTGCGTTGGCGTCGGCCGGTCTCAACGTGCTCGTGATCGATATCGATCCCCAGGGCAACGCTTCCACCGCACTGGGCATCGAGCACCACGCCGATGTGGATAGCATCTACGACGTCCTCATCAATGACCTCCCCCTCAAGGAGGTCGTGGCGCCGTGCCCCGACATTCCCAATCTGATCTGCGCACCGGCAACCATTCACCTGGCCGGCGCAGAAATCGAACTCGTTTCGCTCGTGGCGCGCGAGCAGAGGCTCCGCCGGGCCATCGACGTCTATGCCAAGGAACGGGAGAAGAACGGTGAAGGCCGCCTGGACTTCATTTTCATCGACTGCCCGCCCAGCCTTGGCCTGCTGACGGTCAATGCGTTCTGTGCCGCCAGTGAGGTGCTCATCCCCATCCAGTGCGAGTACTACGCCCTTGAGGGTCTGAGCCAGCTCCTTAAAAACATTGAGATGATCCAGAAGCACCTCAACGCTGACTTGGTGGTTTCAACCATTCTCCTGACCATGTATGACGGCAGGACAAACCTTGCCGCGCAGGTCGCATCAGAGGTGCGCCAGCACTTCCCCCAGCAGGTTCTGAGTGCTGTAGTCCCTCGCTCGGTTCGTATTTCCGAAGCGCCGAGCTACCAGCAGACTGTTATGACTTACGATCCTTCATCGAGCGGCGCGCTGTCCTACATGGAAGCCGCAGCCGAAATCGCTGAACGCTAGAATTCTTGAAACACAGCAACAGCCTGGGCCAGTCCGTGCTCGGCTCTTCCATGGAGGGATGAATCAATGAGCGAAAAGCGAAGGGGCCTCGGCAGGGGTCTTGGGGCTCTCATTCCTAGCTCGGCTGCGGCCCAGGGAAACGGCGCCGCTCCGTCCCGTCCTGTGGATCTGTTTTTCCCGGAAGCGCGGAAGGCTGCTGAACCGACAGTTGATGCTGTCCGCGATGACACCGCGGCGCCTGACACCTCCACCGAGACGGCGGCCTCCTCTGCAGCACCCAAAAAGGCTCCTGCGGCGAAGGCGCCTGCCAAAGCTCCGGCTGCTAAGGCTCCTACCTCCAAGTCCAGTGCTCAGCGTGCGGCTGGCAAGGGTGCGGCTGAACAGTCTGCGCCGTCCGAAGTTGCCGACACTGCGACTCCTCCGGCCGTAGCCAAGGTTCCCTCGGCTCCCAAGCCCAACGACGTTGAGTTGGTTGAGGTGCCCGGGGCTCGGTTCGCTGAAATCCCGGTTGGTGATATCCACCCGAACCGTAAACAGCCCCGATCAGTGTTCGATGAAGACGACATGGCGGAGCTGGTACACAGTGTCCGCGAAATCGGTGTCCTCCAGCCAATTGTCGTGCGGACATCAACCGAAAAGGGTGGAGAACCGTACGAGCTCGTCATGGGCGAGCGTCGCTGGCGGGCAGTACAGGCAGCAGGGCTGGAAACCATCCCTGCGATTGTCCGTGACACCACTGACGACGATCTGCTTCGTGACGCGTTGCTGGAGAACCTGCACCGCAGCCAGCTGAACCCTCTGGAAGAGGCGGCTGCCTACCAACAGCTGCTCGAGGATTTCGGAACAACCCACGAGCAGTTGGCCGACCGTATCGGCCGGTCGCGTCCCCAAGTCTCCAATACTCTGCGCTTGCTCAAGCTTCCCCCGTTGGTCCAACGTAGGGTTGCCGCCGGCGTTCTCTCCGCGGGCCACGCCCGGGCACTATTGGCCCTCCCGGATGCTGCAGCAATGGAACGTCTGGCACAGCGCATCGTTGCCGAGGGTATGTCCGTGCGGGCGACGGAAGAAGCAGTGACTCTGTACCAGGACCCCACCACTCCTGCGAAGAACAGCATTCCTAAGCCGAACGCACGCCACGAACGTCTCGACTACCTTGCGTCGTCGCTCTCGGACCGGTTGGACACTAACGTGAAAATCACCTTGGGCGCCCGCAAGGGACGGGTAAGCATCGAATTTGCCAGTGTCGAGGATCTCAACCGCATTATGAACGTTCTTGGGCCTGGTGCTGAGGACTGATCTGCAGCGCCAAGCAAAGGGATCCGCTCTTCGAGCGGGTCCCTTTTTCGTTGCCGGATGCACACGAGGCGAGCAATTTACATATCTGTGGCATTCATACCCGACGGTTTCACGTGAAACGTTGGCAAATATCGGAGAAGGTGCACTGATCCCCGATCAGCTGGGGATGCCATGTAGCGCGGTGGGTTCAGCCCTCACCTTGCGTGCCTCTCCTGCCTGCCAGCACCAAATGCGCGCTGGTTATTAGTCGCGAAGTCGCGTCAAACACTCCCAGCTCATGCCGCACGTTAGGCCGGGTATCGGGTCGCTGTTCGGGTCTTGGCCACATTTGCCGATTCTTCTGAGCTGTTGGACCGTGCTCATATGCGCAATTTGTCTTGGGGCATTGCCGATAGAGCAATTTGGGGATCCTTTGATGGTCTTAGGGCCACACGGTAGATGGCTCCTGGACGTTGCCCAAGACCGAGGAAGGTTTCACGTGAAACAAGAATGGAGGATGGGCACCAATCGTTCGGGGATCTAGATGGTCCGGCATTCAGTGGTCAGTCCCCGATCTATCTGTTTTATCCATACAGTAGGGTGCCCAGCACATGTGATAGCGGACGAGACCCAGACCCAAACGCCGATGCCAACACTGACATACTGCGGCGACGCGGCAGCAAGACTCGGATGAGTGGCTCTGGAGCTGGTCGACACCCCGTTGAGCAGACGATATGGTCGACTCCGGCCAATCGTGAGAAAATCGAACACAAGCTGCCCAAACGGCGCCCCCCCCCTTTCCCAAATGTCCGCGTGTTGCGTGCGTTTCACGTGAAACATTCAGCACGGATCGCAAGAGACTACCGGCAGACAGCCGGCCCACCCCCATCGTGGGGCTTGGGCGGCAGTTCCGGCCGGCGCCAACCGGCCGTAGATCATTCGAGCTCGGATAGAGCAGTCCACCTGGAGTGCCGAAGCGCTGGCGGCATGCGAGTAGGGACACGGGGCCGGATTCCGGCAAGTCGTTGAGTGCCATAGAGATCGCCCCGTTTCTGCCTGCCGCGATTAGCGTGAGAGCCTGGTTTCACGTGAAATAGGGGCACCTAGCTGATAATCAATGGGAAATGAACTCAGAACCCGCTTGCTAATGGCAAGGCATTCAACTGGCACTTCGCAAATGGTTCCGAAACCATAGGCAGCACCACTAAAGTCGTACCTGTGGCTGTCGGTCCCCCGCTCCCTGACGGGCCTTGAGCCTGTCGAATGGGGTCAGGCAACCTGGGAGATTTCAAGCATTCCTAGGGCCACGCTGGCGCCCATGCGTTGGCTACGGCAAGTACAACCCTTCGACGATCTAGATACACGGCAGCGTTCAATTCGAACTGTCTGCTGAGCCGCGACCGAGCGACCTGGGAAGGCGGACTGATGTCCGATGCCGGAACTGAGTGCATCCCGTAGACCCTAAAGCATCGCCCGCTCAGATGCTCCATGGGGGCGGCTACATGGGCCGAGCCGTCTCTGAACACGCGCTGAATCTGAGAAGTGGCTTCCCGAACCCCATTCGGCTCATCCCAAATGGTTTTGCCGTTCTCCCGCGCGATTAATGTGAATGAAGCACTCCTCACCCCCTCGGCGAATGGTGGCCGGCAACGTCGTCCGTCTTCGCCGGGATGGGGCGCCGCTCGCGGGCTGCCGCCATCATGCAGCACCTCTCGGCGGCTCTGGGTGCATACCCCTCAATAGTCAGAAGAGCCTTCTCGCGCAGAGATAGTGACTGGCTACAGTAGCTGCGTGGCGATCGCTGGCAGTTACGGCAGGGAGGCCAGCGATCGGTGGACGCGCGGCGATGCTCCAATAGGCCGCATTCGTTCCTTTTGAAGTGCGAGAGGGCGATCCGGCCCTTGGAGCCCTCACAGATCGTCCTGGCTCTGACCAGACTCTCCCCCATGCTTCGGGCGGCGCCCATCCGTCAGTGCGGCGGTGTGTGTAGGCATCTGGAGCGAGTCGAGGCTGTATGAAGCTGAACTGTCAGCGGTGACTCGCTCGGGTCCGGAATGGCATTCTCATGATGGGCAGCTCAGTAGACATTCCCACCACCTGCGAGCATTGTCGGACACATAGGTCCGATGTCGCCTCCAGCCGCATAGTCCGATGCAAGCTGACTGCTCAGATCTTCGGTAGCATTGGCGGAACTGTGACCCTGGATTAGCCAGTCCCGAGCATCAGGGTGCGGTATCAGTCATCGCCTGCATCAGGGGTGGCCAGCGACGCGCGTAAAGATGCCCAGGCTGTTTCACGTGAAACAGCCCTATCCAAGCGTCGCCGGATGGGCTTGCTGGTCCGGCGGCGGCTGTGAATATCGCGGTGGATAACGCTGTGGATAACTATGGGGATAAGTGCAGGCTTCGGCGAAGCTGGCTGCCCAACCCGGAGCACCCCCTATGGGAAGGGGCAGACCCCTGCCTTTGTCACCAGTGATCCCCAAGACAACTTGGCAGCAACCGAACCAACCTAACTCATTATCCGCCGGTTTTTCGGTCTGAGCGCTGGTTTTACATTGATTTCGCAGGCATCAGGGACCGCCATGACGCCGAATCGTTTATGCGGATTCGCCCGTCACCAGCGCGGCCAACCAGCAGTCATCGAGTCGCCTTGATGAACGCCTTTGAGCCACTTGTGGGCAATCTCATGGGCGGTGCATAACCCTGTGGATAACTTTGGGGATAACAGACACTGCGCCTGTGACTAACTCGTTCCATGAACCTGCCGGGAGGTGGAGTCGTAAGGGCCCTGAACTGAAACAACCCCTTCGCCGGCCGATGAACAAATTGGCCGATTCACGGGGAAGGTCGTGACGGAGAGCACGAATTGTGTTCGTAAGTACCGCATGGCCGCACGTAAAGTACACCTCCAGGTTAAGTAGGTTGGTGCAGGTCATGGGTGCCAGTCTGCAGTGTCGCCTATTCATCGGATGTATGACGGAACGGGATGGCGACGGATCCAGGGTCCTATGTCCAACGTCGGCGCCTCAGATGGGTCCTCGGCACTACCAGCCTTCTGGTCCACTCCGCGTTGGTGGGCGCGTTGGCAGGTGTCCTTTTGCGGCTGCGATGACTCCTCGTTAGTGGACAGCGATGCCATTACCTGTGCGCAGAGATGCATCAAGCGCCGTGGTTGCTGACGGACCGGGGCTGTGCACGACTTGTTAGGCTCGCCAGTCGACCGGGCGGTGTACGACATGCTCGTGCACAGTGAGCGCCGAGCCCCGTTTGACTTGCCCATGCTCGCCGAACAACTGAGCTGTGTACGACTTGCCCATCCCCGCGAAGCAAACGAATCATTGCTAACCAGGAGGCGGACATGGTCGACTACTATGCCAGCCCAGCCGATCTGTGGACAGGCCTGCTCTGGGCAGTTGGGCTGGCGCCGCAGAGGCTGATTCCGTAGTGCCTCGAGGCGGACTCCCCGCGTCCTGTTTCACGTGAAACACATGCGGCAGCGCATCACGAATCAGCTGCATCGAATCCGGAGATCCCTGCAGGGACCCCGACGCCGACAAAGGATTGGATGGCCTGTGTGTTGGTGAGCGGTGCCTTGGTAGAAGGCGGAACTGTCGGCGTGTGGTCCCAGCGATCGTGTGTTGTCTGGCGGGCAAGGGTGACCTGGTGTCGTCCTCATCCCAGCCTTGCTCGGTCGTTTGAAGGGAGGCTCGCGTAGGGGCTGTGACGATGGATGGTGCGTGGCTGGCGGCCCTGGTGCTTCTGTTCCCGGATAGCCGCAAGACTGAGGATGGCGAGCTGCTAGTGAGACTACTAGCGTGCGCGGCAGTAGGTGGTGAAGCCGGCGAGGGACTCGCTGGCCAGTGGGGCCCAGTGCTACACCAGGTTGGCAGTCAGCGCTACGGTACAGTGCACAAGTTTACCGTCAACAGGACTTTCTGTGCGTGCCAGCTGTACGTCGCGAGTGTGAACGAAGCGAAGTGCCTCTGTCGGTAGGTCGCACTGCCGTGATTCACGTCAATGGAGCATCCTGCCGGCCGTGGAGGCAGTCCCCCAGTGTCCATGACAGGCATGCCATGGCAACGCTCGTCCCACGTTGTCGTGGCACTTTCGCCCGCGGCAGATCTGCGACGAATCGAGTCATACAGGTCCTCCTCAGCGGAGGTGACTACAGTCTTCTCCGTTTGTCTGTCCCAACCAGGAGTTCTGCAGAAGGCGAAGGAATGGGCGATCTAAATCTTATCTGCTGATCTCTAGCCGGTTGGGGTGCCGGAGGCGGGTTTCGGACAGTGAGTCCCGTGTTCGTCTCAGGGAGATCCGCCAGCGGACCTCTGTCGTTGGGGAAGCGACGCACCGTTTCACGTGAAACAGCGTCTCACCCGGGGTCCGGGGTGCTGATCAATTGCGCGAGCCGACGATGTGCAATTACGTCTTCCTTCAACTGCGTCTACCTATGCCAGCCTGTATAAGTAGAAGCTGAGACGTCGCTAACAAGTCCCCTGCCGCGGTTCATGGTCGACGAACGCAGGCCGCTCCCGAGGGACTGTTGTGGTTCGCCAGGGTGCCGCCCAGTGTTCTTCTGTGGGATCGCCGTTCATGCTGTACGTCAGGGAGAGCCCAAGGCTACGGATGGGCTCCCGTTCTCCTGTGAACCACCGCATTTGGGTTTGCAGTCCCGAGGAGCTGGTGTCGATGTTCCCGTACATACCAGACCTCGTAAAGGCATGTCAGTGAATCAAATGGTCAGCCCTGCCCTTGTTCGGACTGCCGGCACGTCCTGGAAAGTGAGGCATTGGTGGATATGTGCCACGCGTAGCGCCAGAGACGTCAGCGAAGGCTTGGGATGTCGGCTGACAACTACGGATGGGACGGCTGATAATTGCGAATGAATGGTTCTTTCGGCAATACGAGGACGAAATCCCTGGGATCAACGGAAGTTCACCAGTGCAACCGTCCTTCAATTGAACACGGAGTGATCTCAAGTGCGGCCCGATCCGCAGGTACGGGCTACTGGAGGTGCCGGGCCTCCGGGGTGGTTCCAGACAGCCCCAAGAGGCGTCGTAGCCCACTGCACGCTCTCCTGGACCCTTTCGTAGCTATGGAGGCTCCTCTGGCCCCAAGGAAAGCTGAAAGTGCTGCTGATGGCCTTCCAGCATCAGGTAGACCCATTACTCGGCCCTGGAGTCCATGCTTTGCGTTTGCGCGGCACCGAACTTGCCGCCAGGTGATGCCTTTGAGAGCTTGTGGTTGAGAGGCACCGTGTCTTGGCGGTGTTTCACGTGAAACGGGCACGCCTTGTACCCTCGGAGGATAGCTTGGGACATCACCCATCAACCCTATTGCAGTACCTGTCCTCTACGACTGACAGTTAGATGCCCTGAACTCCTCCCATGCGAGCAGTCCGAGTTGATTCCACCACGACTCGCGTGATCAGGCGGAACGAGCACGCTGCTGGGAGCGGTGAACCATACGAGACTGCGGGTTCGAGGAGGACAAGCCCGTCGAGGCGATCAGACTCCCCAGCAGGCCAAGATAAGGTCAGCCCATCCGGCTCGGTTGCGAAAAACTACATGACCGAGAGCCTGGCCTAACCGGGGGGGCGCGACCGCCCATCAGAGAACCGGTTCTGTTGCATTCCGCCTGGCGCCAAGAGTAGGCAAGCCAACCTCCGCATCATGGGATAAGGAGGTTCCCTTCTTTGAACCACCACCGCTGCCCCCTTCGGATGGCAAGTTTCCGCTTACCCCAGCCAAGGACAGCCGAAAAGAAGCGGTTCCAACGATTACAGCGCCTCCAGCGCAGCAAACCGTCAAAACGCTACCCCTGCAAGTTCATTTTTCCCGAAACAACGAAAAAGCCGGCCACCCCGCTCCCATGGGAGCAGAACGACCGGCTTCTGCGATAAGGCTAAAAGAACCTTAGGACAGGACGTCCGCGAATTCCTTTTCGAAGAACTGCTTCGGCTTGGCGCCGATCACGGTGCTCTTCACTTCTCCCCCGCTGAACAGGTACACGGCAGGGATTGAGGTGATGCCGTACTCGGCGGCGATGGCCGGGTTGTCGTCGACGTTCAGCTTCACGACGTCGACCTTCTCGCTGTACTCAACGGAGATCTCGTCGAGGATGGGTCCGAGCTTGCGGCAGGGACCGCACCACTCTGCCCAGAAGTCCACGATGACCGGCTTGTCGGAAGCCAGGACATCCGTGCTGAAGCTTGCGTCAGTTACGTCTTTTGCGTTGCTCATAACTTTTCCCTTCGTATGGTTGCTTGGATGCAGCTTAGGAGTGCAGGTCTGCGAGGTAGTGCTCGACGTCGAGGGCCGCGACACAACCGGAACCGGAAGCCGTGATGGCCTGGCGGTAAGTGGGGTCGATGACGTCGCCCGCAGCGAAGACACCCTTGATGTTGGTTCGGGAGCTGCGACCCTCGACGGCGATGGTGCCTTCGGGGGTCAGCTCGACTTTGCCCTTCACCAGGTCCGTGCGCGGGTCGTTGCCGATGGCGACGAAGACGCCGGTGACGGCGAGCTCGGACTCGGTTCCATCGACAAGGTTCTTCAGCTTCAGACCGGTGACCTTATCCCCGCCGAGAACATCTTCAACAGCCGTGTTCCAGACGAAGTTGATCTTCTCGTGTGCCTGCGCGCGGTCACCCATGATCTTGGAGGCCTTGAGGGTGTCGCGGCGGTGCACCACCGTGACGGACTTGGCGAACTTGGTGAGGAAGAGAGCTTCCTCCATCGCAGAGTCGCCACCACCGATTACGGCGATGTCCTGGTCCTTGAAGAAGAAACCGTCACAGGTTGCACACCAGCTAACGCCGTGGCCTGAGAGCCTCTTCTCGTTGGTCAGACCAAGTTCACGGTATGCCGAGCCGGTGGACAGAATGATGGCCTTCGCCTGGAAGGTCTCCCCCGTTCCGATGGTCACAGTCTTGATATCGCCGTCGAGGTCGAGTTCGGTGACATCCTCGAAGAGGATCTCGGTGCCGAAACGTGCGGCCTGCTTCTCGAAGTTTTCCATGAGATCCGGACCCATGATGCCATCCGGGAATCCAGGGTAGTTCTCAACGTCCGTGGTGTTCATCAGTTCGCCGCCGGCAGTGACGGAACCAGCAATGAGCAGAGGTTTCATGTTGGCGCGGGCGGTGTATACAGCGGCTGTGTAGCCGGCAGGGCCTGAACCTACGATGATGACGTCACGCACCTGCGATGCGATGTTTTCTGCAATGCTCACGTGGCGTGAACCTCTTCCTTAGTCGATGCTGCGGCTTTCGGGGCAGCCACCTGACTCAACCCCTGATGCGTTCCAAATATTCCGTTGGAGTTGGGGACCCTAAAAGTCACCAGCATTCAGGTTACCGTCTGGGCCCCGGTCATATCTAAGCGGTGACGTTGGCGCGGGTAGCAATAAGGGCCGCCCTGACGAATCAGAACGGCCCTTGCTGTCACATCTTTGATACGGCTACTGAACGGCAACCTCAGCGAGGCGGAGGCCGAAGCCGTACTGCGTCTTGGGTGCGGCCAGCTTGGGCAGCGCCTTGATAACCACAATGACGTATTGGGCTTTGGTGGGGGTGGCCAGCGGAATGGTCAGCTCGGGTGACGTGAAGCTGTTGGTTCCCACGAGCTTTGCACCGTCCATGGCGGGACGGTCGTTGGTGAAGACACTGATGTTTCCACCGGAGCCACCGAGCTGGTTGAGCACAACCGACTTAATGTCAGCCGGTTCCTTCAGCTTGATCATGAGCGGAACTTCCTCCGACAGCCCACCCCAGTTGGCCGTTGCGAATTCCATGTCCGACCAGTAGCTCGCAGCATTGCCATCGAAGGCCTTGCCGAGGTCCTTGTCGAACGTGGCCGCGAATGGGAAGTTGCCGAGGCGGGTAATTTCCTGGATGGCAGGCGGAACCGCCGGGGGAGCAGTCTCCGTGGGCGGGGGCTGCTCGCTGACAGTTTCCGTAGGCTGCGGCGTCGACGTGGTCTGGGTTGCGGCAGGCTTGCTGCTGGGCAGCAGGCTTCCCAGGTTGGTGACGGCCAGGACCAATCCCACGATCAGGACTGCTGCCAGAAGGCCTCCCACGAGCCAACGCAGTGACCGTGGTTCCTTTTCGGGGGCTTCTTCCTCGTAGACGTCGTCTTCGTCGGAGTAGTCCTCAGTGACAGCGGACGACGCCGGGAAGCTGCTTGCCGCGCGCTCGTCACCGGATGTCCTCCCGCGGTTGGAGGCTGCGGCACCCACTGCAGCGGCGCCACCCGCGGCACCACGCTCCGAGTACCCGTAATCCTCTTCGGACCAAAGGGAAACCTTGGGCTCGGAAGCCTGTTCGCGCGCCGGTGCGTCCTGTGCAGGAGCTGCCGGAGAATGAGCCGGCTGCGAGGACACAGCCTGCGTGCGAGGCTCAGCGGGCGACGCGGACTGCGAAGATACAGCCTGTGTCGGCGGCTCAGAGGCCGAAGCGGGTGTAGCGGCAGCACCGGCGTCGTTGTTCTTTGAACCGGCGTTCCTCAGCGCGGAAGCGGCGGCAGCACCGGCGGCGCCTGCCCCGGCCGCCGCAGCGGCCAGCTTGCCTGCGATGCCGCTCTTGGCGGACGAAGGATTTGCCGCCGGCATGGGCGGCACGTGCGGTGCGCTGCGGGTAGGCGCAGCAGGCTCCGGCTCGTCCTCCGGTTCGGGAGCTATGGCGTAGCCGTTTTCGTCGTACTGGATGTATTCGGCCTCGTGCTCGTCATCCTCGTAGAGTCCGTCGTAGGTTTCGGGCTCATAGGTGCGTGCCTGGCCGAAGATCTCGCTGCCGAGGGTCTCCGTGAAGAACGGCTCGATGTACGGCGGGTTGGTGGCCACCACGAGGTCCAGCAGGTCCGGAGCGGTGCTGTGGTTGGTGATCAGGTACGTGGTGTTGTCGCTGATGCCAAGGTCCAGGATCTGGACATGCCCGGGGCGCTCCCCTGTGGCCACCTCGCGGGCGCTCTGTGCGACTTGCTCGGCGTTTCCGGGACCGGCAACGAGGATGCTCACGGGACGGTTGAGGACCTGGTCCACGCCGTCGAGCACCTGATCTTGGTCATGCGAGGTCAACACATTGGCCGTGACCTTGTAGCGGCCGCCAAGTACTGATCCGACGTCGATCGGGTGGGACACGTGTTCCTCCTAGGCTGTCCGGGAGCTGCGGGTCCTGCACACGGATGGCCGGACGGGCCGGTTCAACCGCTTCTGCAACTACCTATATTCGTTTCTAGCCTAGCGGATTGAGGCCCGCCGCCCACGTTGGCGGCACCGGCTCACTTCCGGCGGTTCCGCGGAGCAGGGAAGTATGGATTGCGTCCAGCGTCGCCCTGATACGTCCGCCTGCCCGGCAGCGGGACCGCCGGACGGAACCTGCCGCCCTGTGCTGTGCTGGGCTCGTCTTCCTCCGGCAGATAAGTCTTGGGCGCATCCGGTTCGTTTGTTGAAGGCTGCGCGGAACGCTGTGGGGCCACCGCGGGTCCCGCACGGTACGACGCTGCATCGAACTCGCCTGAGATGCGCGGGATCAAACCGGTATCGTCCGAGACCGTGGCGCGTGCCGCCGTCGTGGGTTCCACCTCGCCGGACACCGGCGCGGGGCCGCCGCGACCCAGACGGCTCATCAGCGGGCGCAGGAGGTCGCGAAGTTCCGTGACGTGGAAAACGCGAAGCAGGACAAGGTAGGCGAGCAGCATGACAGGCCCGACGACGATCACGGTCACCAGGGCGGCCGGGCGGCTGCTCCACGCGAAACCGTCGGCACGGTAGCTGCCGAGCAGCCACAACGCGATGGCACCGGCTACGGCGGATCCGAGGCCTGCGTAACCCATGCGGATGTACGAATTGGCGATGCGTGGACCGTCGAGGTGACCCAGCAGGCGCCGCAGGAATACAACGCTGATCACCACGGACAGGATGTTGCCCAACGTGTAGAGGATGGCAATGGCGTAGATGATCTGGCCCACGGGCAGGAACTGGATGAAGAAGGCGCCCACGACATAAATCACTGCGAGCCACAATTGCACATACAGAGGCGTGCGGGCGTCCTCGTTGGCGTAGAACACGCGGGACATCATGAAGTTGGCGCTCAGGAACGGCGTGCTGAGAGCCAGGATGGTGAGCGTTTGGGCCAACATGACACCGTCCTGCGGCTCGCCACCGGAGAAGAACATGCCAAGTGGTCCGGCCAGGGCGAACAGCGCCAAGGCCCCGAAAACGGTAGCGACGGCCATGGTCCGGAGGCCGTGCGAGAGGGCGTCGCGAAGTTCGGCTTTGTTGCCGTCCTGCGATGCGCGCGTCATGCGGTTAAAGAGGACGGTGGCCAAGGACAGGGCGATGATGGAGTGCGGCAGCAGGTACAGCTGGCTGGCAACCTCCAGCACAGCGTTGCCGGGCAGCACAGCCGCAGCTGCCCTGTCTCCGGCATTGTCCAGGCGGAGGCGCTCGGCGCCCGGGATCGTCGCGATCCTCATGATGTACAGGAACGCCAACTGCCCGACGGCGGCAGTCGCCAGGGTCCAAACGCTCAGCTTGGCGGCCTGGCCCAGTCCAACGCCGCGCCAGCCGAAGCGCGGACGCAGGCCCAGTCGCAGACGGAACACAGGGATCAGCAGAATGGCCGTTTGTGCCACCACACCGAAGGTGGAGAACCCGGCAAGCAGGAAGGTTTGGGTCGGTCCCCAGTTGTCCAGGGTGTGCGGGTTGGTGATGTTGGCGCCGAGGATCCAGATGAACAGCCCCAGACCGGCGATGGCCACAAGGTTGTTGAGGATGGGTGCCCACATTGCAGGGCCGAACGCGCCGTGGGCATTCAGGACCTGGGTGAGCAGGGCATAGAGGCCATAGAAGAAGATCTGCGGCAGGCACCACAGCGCGAAGGTGACTGCCAGCGCCTTTTGTTGCTCGGAGTAGCCCTGGGTGGTGAGGTCGATGACCAGAGGTGCGGCTAGGGTCACCAGGGCCGTGAGCGCCAGGAGTACCAGCACAGCCAACGTCAGCAGCCTGCTGAGATAGTCGGAGCCGCGGTCGGGAGCCTTGCTGGCCTTGATGATCTGCGGAACCAGGACGGCGTTGAACACGCCGCCGGCCACCAGCAGGAAGATCAGGTTCGGCAGGTTGTTCGCGTTAATAAACGTGTCATTAACCGTGGAGCCCAGGCCGAGAGCGGCACCGAGCATCCAGGTTTTGGCGAAGCCAAGGAACCGGGAAACCAGCGTTCCGGCGGCCATGATGGCGCTGGAACGTGCTTCACCGGATTGAACGGACTGGGTTGTTTTGGCTTCAGACATCGCCTTTATCGTCCCATGTACCCGGGTCAGAGATGTTCCGGCAGCACTTCCCGTGCCAGATCGGCGATGCGGCGTTCATTCGGGAAGGACAACTTTCGGGCCAATTCCTGGATGGGGACCCACGCAGCGTCCACGGCTTCCTGGTCGGGATCATTCTCGATGGTCAGCTCGCCGCCGATTGCCCTGAGCAGGAAGTGATGCACAGTTTTGTGGACCCGGTGGCCGCTCACGGTAAACCAGTAGTCGATGCTGCCCAGTGGTGCCAGGATGCTGCCCTCGATGCCGGTCTCCTCGGCGATCTCACGGACAGCAGCTTCCTCATTGTTCTCCCGGCCCTCCGGATGGCCCTTGGGCAGGCACCACTCAAGCCGGCCACCCCTGTTAAGGCGGGCGATGATCGCAACCCGGAGTTCGCCGTCGGACGTGTCAACAACAACGCCGCCCGCTGACACTTCCTCCACTGTGGGAAGCGAGGCCTGCGCCGGGTGCTGCGGGGCAGGCGCGACGTGCGCACCGATTGCCGACGGCAACGGTGCGTTTGTCCTCCTGCCTGGAGCGCTCGGTACTGGGTTGGCCATGTGGTCCACTCTAACGACTCTTGCCCCGGAGTGATGACCGGGACATGGCCACAAGGTGGACTGCAGGAGATGCCCGGCGCACGCATGCCTGATTTCGCATGGAACAGTGGCCCAATGCAGCGCAAAAATCTGCCAAGCTTAAGGAACTATGGCGCACGTATTGGACAGCTCTTCTGTTAACTTCACCATCGATCCGGTGGTGCTCGACCTCGGGCAGCGCTTTGTCGATGCCGGATTCGAACTGTCCCTGGTGGGTGGACCCGTGCGCGACCTTTTTCTGGGCCGGACCTCACCGGACCTCGATTTCACCACCGATGCCACTCCGGACCAGACCATCTCCGTCATCAAGAAGTGGGCGGACAACTTCTGGGAAATCGGCCGCGCGTTCGGCACCATCGGGATGCGCAAAGACGGCTTCCAGATCGAAATCACCACGTACCGGGCGGAAGCCTACGATCCCGACTCCCGCAAACCCGTGGTGGCTTTCGGCAACTCCCTGACGGACGACCTGCTGCGGCGCGACTTCACCATCAACGCCATGGCGCTGCGCCTGCCAAGCCTGGAACTGGTGGATCCCTTCGGGGGCGTGCGGGACCTTCATGCGTCCGAGCTCGCGACGCCTGGAGCCCCCCAGGCTTCCTTCTCCGACGATCCGCTGCGGATGATGCGGGCAGCCCGCTTCGCGTCCCAGTTGGGCGTGTCGGTCCACGACGACGTCCGGCTCGCCATGTCGCAGATGGCTGACCGCATCAAGATCATCTCCGCCGAGCGTGTCCGCGACGAACTGGTCAAGCTTATTAACGGAGCACATCCGCGCGTTGGCATCGACCTGCTGGTGGACACGGGCCTCGCAGAGTTCGTGCTGCCGGAGGTGTCCGCCCTGCGGCTCGAATCCGATGAACACCACCGGCACAAGGACGTGTACCAGCACTCCCTGCAGGTCCTCGAGCAAGCGGCGGCGCTGGAAACCGGTCCCGACGGTCCGGTTCCCGGCCCCGACTTCGTGCTGAGGTTCGCAGCGTTGATGCACGACGTCGGCAAGCCGGCCACGCGTCGTTTCGAACCGGGCGGTGCGGTCAGCTTCCGTCATCACGACGTCGTGGGCGCGAAGCTCACGGCCAAGCGGATGAAGGCATTGCGGTTCGACAACGAGTCCATCAAGGCCGTGTCCCGCTTGGTCGAACTGCACATGCGCTTCTATGGCTACGGTGATGCCGGCTGGACTGATTCCGCGGTGCGCCGCTACGTGACGGACGCCGGTCCCCTGCTTGAACGCCTGCACCGGCTCACACGCTCGGACGTCACAACGCGCAACCAGCGCAAGGCCGACCGCCTTTCCTTCGCCTACGATGACCTTGAGCACCGCATTGCGGCGCTGCTGGAACAGGAATCGCTGGCAGCTGTCCGGCCCGACCTCGACGGAGCGCAGATCATGGCCCTGCTGGGATTGAAGCCCGGACCTGTCGTCGGCCGCGCCTACAAATTCCTCCTGGAAGAGCGGATGGAACATGGTCCGCTGTCGCCGGAGGAAGCCGAGCAGAAGCTGATGGCATGGTGGGAGACGCAACCCGAGTCCGCCGTCGTCGAGCCTTTGACCGAAACTGAGGAGCCCTCATGAACGCTGTGACTTCCCCGCGTCCGCAACTTTGGATCCTGCGCCATGGGGAGACGGAGTGGTCCAAGAGTGGCCAATACACGGGCCTCACGGACCTTCCCCTCACCGTCGAAGGCGAGCAACAGGCCGTGGAGGCCCGCAAGATCCTGGAAGGCATCGACTTCGACCTGGTGCTGACCTCCCCGCTGAGGCGTGCCCGCAGGACCGCGGAACTGGCTGGCTACCCGGACGCTGTCCATGAGCCGCTGGCCGTGGAATGGAACTACGGCGACTACGAAGGCATCAGCTCCGACCTGATCCGCAAGGACAACCCGGACTACCTCATCTGGACTGATGGGGTACCCAACGGGGAAACATTGGATGAGGTGGCTGCCCGTGCGGACAAGATCATTGGCCGGGTGCTGGAATCCGGCATGGACAATGTGCTGGTAGTGGCGCACGGACATTTCTCCCGGATTCTCACGGCACGCTGGTTGGAAATGGACGCACGCGAGGGGCGGCACTTCATCCTGGGGACCGCGAAGGTGTGCACTTTGGGTTGGGACAAACGGACGCCTGCAATTGTCCGTTGGGGCCTGTAAATCGCTAATTTACAAAAACTTTTCACGAATTAGCCGAATGTGCTGGTCAAATCCCCGCTTGATGGGGTAGCTTATATCTTGTTCCCAGAGCGACCCGCCGGGAACGAGGCGCGCATTCATCGGTTAGTCAGCCGGGAGAATGCCACAGCAGGCTGTAAAGGCCGGAAGGAGGTTGGGAAAAATGATTACTTTGACTAGCGGACGGAAGTTGACCGTCACTGCTACCCCGGCCTCTGCTGATGATCGACGCCATTTTAACTCTCTGACCCACTCCTGATTCACCGGACCGGCCTATTGCCGGCGGTGTTCCTGACGGCCTTCCTTCTCTTGGATGGCTGAGTAGTCAGTTGCAGGCGCGGACCCACGCAGCATGCCGCGGGTGCGCAGTTTCCCCATAGTTCGGAACCAGCTTCTTGTTGGGTGAACTGCCGGAAGCACGCGCAATAGTGCACGCGATTCATGGTATTTCCTGATTCGGTCCGCTTAATTACCTTATTTATCCTCGGTTATTTGTGCCCTCTTTGGCTTGGAATTTTCATGAATTCAAAGGCCCTAAATTGTTGTGCCCAAATTCCGCTCAAAACCTGTGAAAGGAGGTGAACCATGCGAAAACGCCCCGAAGAGATGCGCTTCTACAAGAGCGGCAACGCTCCCAAGGACCGCACACTGTTCAACGGACAGCTGCTCGACCAGCGTCGTGAAGATGTTTACGTTGTCCTGCACCAGATGGGACTCATCCGTTGATTCCCTGAGCCGGCCACGAAGGAGTTCAGATGCCACACATTAATGCTGAACCTCATGGAGCCCACGCGGCTACGCGTGGGCTCCCCCTTTTAACTACATCGTCGGCTCTGTCCACAGGGTCGGCCTTGCAACTGGGTCCCATCCGGGCAGGACTGTAAGCTCGGTTCATGCAGGAGACAATGCCGCACCGGCAATTGAAACATGCCCGCTTTGTTGTTCCCAGTCGCAGCGACGCCCTGCTTCGAAACTTCACGGAGCTCGTGGGTGGCCCGTTGGGCAAGCATTGTTCTCCCGGGGAAGTATCCTCCCACCCGTTCACTGTTGAGCGGGTGCTCATCGTCCTTACCGTCATCGCTGCACTCTTGGCTATGTTGGCAAAGGACTACTGCCGTGTGAATGGCTGGGATACCCCCGGGCAGTTCTATGCCACCTGCTATTCCGACTTCCCTGAGCTGTTCAAGAACCGCGGTCTGGGCGACGGCGTGTTTCCGTTCTTCACTCCGGGGAGCCTGTTCGAATACCCGGTCCTCATGGGGATCATCGCCGGGGTGACTGCGCTGATGGTTCCCGGCACTGGTGCGGGAAACGAACGGATTCTCGGCTACTTCGACGTCAACGCCACCCTGATCGTGGCTGTCTGGATTGTCACTGTCCTGCTGACGGCCCGGATCAACAAACGTCGGCCGTGGGATGCCGCCATGGTGGCCGTTGCCCCGGGGATCATTCTGGCCGGCTTCATCAACTGGGACATGTGGGCTGTAGGTTTGCTGGCCCTGGGCATGTACTTCTTCTCCCGCGACAAGTTGGTCCTTGCCGGTGTGTGCATCGGCCTGGGAACCGCCACCAAGTTGTACCCAATTTTGATCCTCGGCGCAGTCCTGGTCCTTGCCCTGCGGAGTGGAAAGCTGCGGGTCTTCTTCGTCACGGCCGGAGCGGCTTTGGCTTCGTGGTTGGCTGTGAACCTGCCCCTCGCGGCGTTGAATCCTTCGGGGTGGCGCTACTTCTTCGAATTTACGCAATCACGTCCCGCCGGTTACAGCTCGCCCTGGTTCGCCTACAACCTGGTGGCGGACAGGCTCCATTGGACGCAGATGAACGCGGCAACCATCAACACGCTGGCGCTCTACCTCTTCATTGCTGCCTGCGCGCTCATTGGAGTCCTCGCTGTCAGCGCCCCGCGCCGGCCGCGTATGGCCCAGCTGGCCTTCCTGATTGTGGCCGCCTTCATCCTCACCAACAAGGTCTACTCCCCACAGTTCGTCATCTGGCTGATTCCGCTCCTGGCTCTGGCGCGGCCCCGTTGGCGGGACTTCCTCATTTGGCAGGCCGCCGAGGGTCTCCATTGGGCCGCTATCTGGATGTACCTGGGCCAGGCCACCAGCGGCGGATCCGTCCAGCACAACATCGATATGTCCTACTACGTTCTGGCCGTGGGACTGCACATGGTGGTCACGGCATATTTGATGGCCCGCGTAGCCATGGACATCTGGGATCCTGCCCAGGATCCCCTTCGGGTGGCAGGCCAGGACGACCCCCATGGCGGACCCTTTGACGGCGCACGGGACTGGTTCCGTATCGACTTTCTCCGTCCTTCGCGGTCTGTACTCCCTTGGGTAGCCGAACGGGCCACAGCAGCCGCCGGAGCTGCAGAAGCCCAGCGATCGGAGGTGAAGAGCGATGGTTGATGTCGCCGTCGTCGGAGCCGGCCCCAACGGGCTCGCAGCGGCAGTGGTCATGGCCCGCGCCGGACTGGAGGTGAAGGTCTACGAGGCTGCCTCGGATATTGGCGGCGGATCGAGGACCAGCGAATTGCTGGAGCCCGGGTACCTGTACGACGTATGCTCGGCGGTGCATCCGATGGCCTTGGCCTCACCGTTCTTCCGTGCGTTCGAACTGTCCCGCCGCGTGGAGCTTCGCGTCCCCGAAGTCCAGCACGGCACTCCCCTGGACAGCGGCGGAGCTGCGTTGGCCTACCAGTCCCTGGAGCGGACCGTTGAGGAATTGGGAGTGGACGGTCCCGCTTATGGCCGGTTGCTGGGTCCCCTGCTGGCCCGAGTGGACGGCGTTGTGGAGTTTACGTCGAACCAACTGTTGCGCCTGCCGAGAGACCCCCTTGCGGCAGTCTTGTTCGGGTTGGCCACGCTCGACCAGGGCACTCCTTTTTGGGGCCGCCGATTCCGCGAGGATGCAGCTCCAGCTCTCCTCACGGGCGTGATGTCGCATGCGCTCGGCTCGCAACCATCGCTCAGTTCCACCGGCGCCGGGTTGTTGCTCAGTGTCCTTGCCCACGCGGGCGGTTGGCCCGTGCCCGTTGGCGGGTCGATGTCCATTGCGAGGGCCATGGCGGATGATCTGAGCGCGCACGGTGGAACCATCCAAGTGGGTGAACGGGTTGATTCGCTGGACCAGGTCCGTCCAGCGACGGCCGTCCTGCTGGATGTGGCTCCGCCTACCTTGGCCCGCCTCGGTGGGGCCGAAATCCCGGACAAGTACAGGCGATCTCTTGAAACATTCCGCTTCGGGAATGCAGCCTGCAAGGTCGATTTCATCCTTTCCGGTCCAGTGCCCTGGCGGGACGCTGGTCTGGCCAAGGCCGGGACGGTGCACGTGGGCGGTTCGCGGAGGGCCATGGCCGAGTCGGAAAACCTCGTGGACATGGGCAAATACCCCTCTGAGCCCTATGTCCTGGTTTCCCAGCCGACAATGCTGGACCATTCCCGCGCGCCTCAAGGGCGGCACGTCCTGTGGACCTACTGCCACGTTCCGAAGAATTCCACTGTCGACATGGCCGAGGCCGTCACTGCCCGGATTGAACGGTACGCCCCGGGCTTCCGCGACGTTGTGGTGGCTTCAAAAACCACGACGGCGGCGGAACTGTCCGCGTACAACGAAAACTACGTGGGTGGAGACTTCAGCGCAGGGATGTTGGATCTGCGCGGCTTGGTACAGCGTCCCGTGGTGTCCAATGTCCCCTGGAGGACTCCCCTGCCCGGCGTCTACCTGTGTTCGTCGTCAACGCCGCCCGGACCCGGAGTTACAGGCATGCCCGGGTACCATGCCGCGAAACATGCCCTCAAGGACATATTCAGAACGACGGTACCCGGGCTTGGCCTGGGGCTTTAGCGTTGGCCTGTCTGACTTTGCGTTGGCCGCCGTCAGTTTGCCGCAGTGAAGCGGGCGCGGCGGTGGGCCGGGCTTTCGATCTCGTCCAGCATGGCTACCGCGTAGTCCTGCGTGGAGATGGTGCTGCCTGCCGGTGAATCCTTGGCAACGTTGTATGCACCGGTACGTTCGCCGGGCTGGATGACGGGCGCAGGCGCCAGAACGGTCCAGTCGAGGGATTCGGGAGTCTGCTTCACGGCTTCCAGTGCCTTGGCTGCAGTCGTGGCCTCGGCTTTGTAGGCCTCGGGGAAGTCCGGGGAGTCGAGGAGTCGGACGCCGTCGATTTCCAGGGTTCCGGCACCGCCCACGATCATCAGGCGCGTGCCTTCGGCGTTGCTGAAAGCGGTAGCCATGGCATCGAGCCATTCTGCATGGTCCCCGCCGGTGCGGCTGGGACCCGTAGCCAGCACGACGACGTCGTGGTCCTTTGCGACGGAAGCGAAGGTCTGAGCGTCGGCCTGGTCCGCAGCCTGGGCAGCGGCGCCGGGAACATCGGCGCCCTTGCGGGAGATGGCGGTGACCTCGTGGCCCCGGTTGATGGACTCGTTGACGATCTGGCTACCGACCATGCCCGTTGCGCCGTAGACTGCGATTTTCATTGCTCTCCTTGGGGTTGCTATCCTTGCAATGAAACAAAGGTATCTATTTGATACCGATAGCTTCAAAGGAACTCAGTTACCTCATGGATACTAAAGACCTCCCCGCCAACATCCTGGACCCCAACTGCCCGTCCCGCGTGATCTTCCAGCGCATCGGTGACAAGTGGGCCTCGCTGGTGATTCAAGTGCTTGGCGACGGGCCTGTCCGTTTCTCCGAGTTGCGCAAAATGGTCAATGTGGTGACTCCCAAAGTCCTGACCCAAACGCTGCGTACTTTGGAGCGGGACGGCCTCATCAAAAGGACTGTCTTCGCGCAGGTGCCGCCCCGCGTGGACTACCAGCTCACGCCCATGGGTGAGTCGCTGCTGCAGCCTTTGTCCTTGCTGCGTGAATGGGCGGAGAGCCACGTGCCCACCATCATGGAGGCCCGGGATGCCTACGATGATGCCCAGGACCAAGCCCTCCTCGCCACACCCAAGTAGGGGACAGCTCTTGCTCCAATGGGGCTCCGTAGCGACGTTTGCTGTCCCCTAGTTGGGCAGGGCGGACGGGACTGATGCGCGGCTGATCCGTCCGTCCCGCATGGTCGCGACTGCGTCCGTGAGGGGCAGGAACTCGGTGTCGTGGGTGACCATGACCGTTGCTGTCCGGAATTCGTCTGTCACCCGGCGAAGGAGCCGGACAATCGACTCGCTCCGTTCGTGATCCAGCGCAGCCGTGGGTTCATCCACCAGCAGTACTGTCGGCTTGCCCATGAGGGCCCGGGCAATATTCACGCGTTGCCGCTGCCCACCGGACAATTGGTGCGGCCTTTTGTGGAGGGCCGCGGAAAGACCCACAACGTCGAGAAGCTGCTCCGCCTCGCGCCGGGCCTCCTTCGCGCGGTTGCCGCGCAGATGCTCGCGGACCATCAACTGTTCGACGGCGGTCAGTGACGGCAGGAGGTTCGGTTGCTGGAAGATGATGCCCACCTTGTCACGGCGCAGGGCAGTGCGTTCGGCCTCCTTGAGGGCAGCGACATCCTGTCCATCAATGATGACGAGCCCGGCCGTGGGCTTGATGAGGGTGGCGGCCACGGCAAGCAACGAAGATTTGCCGGAGCCGGAGGGGCCAACCAGTGAGAGGAATTCTCCGCGGGCAACGCTCAGGTCCACGGAGTCCAGCGCCTTAAGCGTGGAGCCGCCATCGGGGTATTCGAGGGAAACGTTGATAAGACCAAGTGCAGTGTTCATGGGATATGCCTTTCGAGGAATGTTTTAGTTGCCGCCGAGAGCCAGCAGTGGATCGACCGTGGCAACCTTGCGGACCGCCAGTACTGCTCCGGCCAGGCCAAGGATGACGATCCCCGCCACGGGCAGCAGGGTGGTGAGCGGCGTGACCAGGAACGGCGCTGCTTTGGCCGCAAGGACTCCCCCGGCCAGCCCCACGAGTCCCCCCAGCGCAGCGCCCGCGAGCAGCACGAGTGCTGCCTGGGCCAAGGCGTCGCGCAGGACGTAACCGGAGGACGCGCCCAAAGCTTTGAGAACGGCGATGTCGCGGGTTCGCTGAACCGTCCATACCGTCAGGAAGGCCACGATTACCAAGGCCGAGATTCCGTAGAGGAAGGCCTGCATCAGGAGCAGGGAGCCGTTCTCGCTCTTGTATGACGCCAATGCTTGGAACGATCCGGTCCGGTCCGTGCTGACCGTGCCGGCCGCAGCGTTGGCGGCGTCGACGTCCACGGAGGTTCCGGCGTCGTAAGTTATGGCGAGGACGGTGGCCGTACCCGGGGCGGCGTGGGCGACTGAACGCCACGTGTCCAGGGTGGTCCACACGACGCCCGTATGCGAGTACCACTGGTCCTCCACTACATTTGCGACCGTCAGGTCAGTACCGCCCAGGCGGAGCCGGCTGCCCTTCGTCAGGCCGAGGTCCTTGGCCAGGGTTTCGCCTACGACGACGGTCCCGTCCTCCACAGCCACTGGACCGTTGACTCCACCGAAGACCGCGACGTTGGCGGTGCCGTTCGGGGTGCCGCCGTCGGCCAGGGACTGGACACGGGATTGGCTGATGCCGAGGGCCTCCACTGAGCTCACGCCTGCTTGCTCGCGCCAGGTCTGAAGCTGGGCCGCGGAGACCTCCGATTCCGTGTACGACGCTTTCGCTTCACCGCCCGCGGGCGCTCCAAAGGCGATCTGCTGTACGGGAAGGGCAGCAATGGCTGAGGTGGACTGGTTGCCCAATCCCGCGGTCAGCCCGGAAAGCATGACGAGCAGCAACGTGATGAGTGCGACCACGCTGCCCATGAGGGCGAATCGGCCCTTGGCGAAGCGGATGTCGCGGATGGCGAGAAACATCGGATTCCTTCTGTTGGATTCGGGCTTGGTCCCGTGCTTTCAACTCTTCCGGCCAAGCGCACTCCGGACATCGGGAGGCGGATGGATTCACAGGCGTCGAGCGGTTGAAGGGGGAATCAACCGAATGGTTGATTCGGGCCTTGCAGCAGGGATTTCGGGCCTTTGGGCGGATGGCCGGGGATACGCTGGAAGGCATGCAGTCCCCCACCGGTGCCGCCACGATCCTCCGCGTCCTGCGCGTGAGCCTGCACGTCGGTTTTGCCGTCCTGTTGCTGGTGGCGATCGTCCGACTGCTGGCTGGCGCCGGCCCTGCGGGTGCGCCTTCCCCAGTGGCAGTAATCGCCGGCTTGGGGCTGTCTGCCTTGCTGGCCTTGGTGTACCTCGCCGGAACCGTGCTGGAGAAGCGGCACGCCAGCGATCCCTCCAGGTTCAACCCTGCACCGTACGCGCTGTGGTGGCTGGCCATTGTGATGGTGCTCTGGCTGCTGCTGCTCCTGGTCAGCGGTGACTTTGCCTGGGTGGCCTTCCCGCTGTTCTTCCTTCAGTTGCACCTGCTTCCGCGGCGCCTGGCGTTGCCGGCCATCGCCGTCAGCACGGCCTTGTTGGTGGGAGCTTTGTGGTTCCACAGCAGAGGAACAGCCGACGGCGGCCTGCAGCTGGCCATGGTGCTGGGACCCGTGTTCGGGGCGGCATTCGCGGTGGTCACCGGGCTCGCGTACCGCGCCCTGTTCCTCGAAGCCGAAAACCAGCGTCTGGTTGCCGAGGAATTGCGCCGGACCCGCGACGAACTCGCCAAAACACAGCACGACGCCGGTACGCTGGCCGAGCGCGAACGCCTGGCCCGCGAAATCCACGACACCTTGGCGCAAGGCTTTTCCAGCATCGTCCTCATGGGGCGTTCCACCGAGAAGGCCCTGGACAGCGGCGATGTGGAGACCGCGAAGGAGCGGCTCAGGATTGTCCAGGACACGGCATCGGCCAACCTGGCTGAGGCCCGGAGTTTCGTGCGGGGTCTTCGGTCGCCCGATCTTGAACAGTCCGGGCTGGTGGACACTCTGCGCAGGCTTTGCGAGAAGACCGAAACCGAGGCGGCCGCCCGTGGGTCCGCGCTGAAATGCCGCTTTGAGGTGGTGGGGACCCCGGTTGAACTCCCGAACACCTACCAGACCACCCTGCTCCGGGCCGCCCAAGCCTCCCTTGCGAACGTGTGGGCGCACGCCAAGGCGCGTGCCGCCGTCGTGACCCTGTCGTTCCTGGGCAGTGAGGTGACATTGGATGTTTTCGATGACGGCGTCGGTTTTGAACCGACGACGGCGGACGGTCCAGCACGCGGCGACGGCACCGGCGTCGGGCTTCTGAGCCTGCGCGAACGGCTGGCGGCACTGGATGGCACGCTGGACCTCGAGTCGGCGCCAGGTGAGGGGACGGTGGTGGCCATCCGCGTGCCGCTGCCGAGCGGGGAGGAGGCGGAATGAGCGACATCCGGGTTCTGCTGGTTGATGATCATCCGGTGGTCAGGGCTGGGCTGCGTGCCATGTTGGGCGATTTTCCAGGTGTGCTCGTGGTGGCTGAGGCTGCAGACGGTGACGCCGCGCTGGCCGAGTTGAGCAGGCTCCATACGCTTGGGGAGCCCGTGGATCTGGTGCTGATGGATCTGCAGATGGGCAGTGGCATGGACGGAGTGACAGCAACTGAAAAAATCAAAGCCGGGGAGGCTGGAACTCCCCCGCCGCCGGTCCTGATTCTGACCACGTACGATACCGACGCCGACATCCTCGCCGCCGTGGAAGCCGGCGCCAGTGGGTACATGCTCAAGGATGCGCCCCCGGAACAGATACGGCAGGCTGTCCTGTCCGCCGCTGCCGGGCAAACCGCGTTGGCTCCCGAAGTCGCTGCACGGTTGATGGGGCGGATCAGGAACCCTTCGCCGGTTCTCAGCGCCAGGGAAGTCCAGTTGTTGGAGCTGCTCGCCACGGGGATGAGCAATCGGGCCATGGCCAAGCGGCTCTTCATTTCGGAAGCCACCGTGAAGACACATTTGGTGCACATCTATTCGAAGCTCGGGGTGGATAACCGCACCGCTGCCATCGCTGCAGCAACCCAGCGCCGGATCATCCGCGGGCACTGATTAGCCCGCACCCCTGCTCGCCCAAGTAGGGGACAGTAAACGTTCCAATGAGCCCTTAACAGAGCGTTTGCTGTCCCCTAGTTGGGTGCCAATTTAGGTGAAACGGTTGACCTTTGGCCTCCAAGCAGTGACGATTAGTGCACGTTTCGCTATGAGTTTGATCACAAACTGTCACTCTTCGAAAGTTGGCTCACATGTCCGCACCCTCCACGGGTCTGTCCGGAGCTGCGCCCAACAGCTCCGGACGCGCCAGAAAAGGCACACTCAGCAGGAAGGCCGCCTCGCTCGGCCTGGCCTCACTGCTCCTCGCAGGAACCATCCCCGCCCTCACATTTGCCGCCGGTGCGAATGCCGCTCCCGGAGACCCGGCCGCGGTCAAACCCGTCACCCCGGAAGTCCCCGTCGACGCAGCTGGAGTACCCCTCGGCGCGGTGACCGGCTTCACCCAGTCCGGCAGCGCCGTCGATCTCTCTACAGAAAAGGGCGCCATCCGCGTGACGTTCCTGGACGACTCCAACTTCCGGTTGGAAGCCGATCCCAGCGGAAAATTCACGGACCCGGCCAACACGGATCAAGGCGACCCGGCCAGGACGGCCAACATCGTGGTGGGCAAGGACAAGTTCCCCGGCACCGCGCCCACAGTCACAGACGGCGAAACACTCACGCTGAAAACTGCGAAGATCAGCCTACAGATCAACAAGGCCACCACCCAGTTCCGCGTCGCCCGGGCTGACGGCTCCGTGGTCCTGGAGGAGTCAGCCCCCATCACCTTTGGCGCTAACTCGGCCACGCAACACCTCAAGCAGCACGACGGCGAGCAATTCATCGGCGGCGGCATGCAGAACGGCCGCTCCGTCCACACCGGCGCCCTGATCAACATCGCCAGGAACTTCGATTGGGACGACGACGGGTACCCCAATGCCGTGCCGTACTACATGTCCTCCCTGGGCTATGGCGTCCTGCGCAACACCTTCGCCCGCGGCTCCTACGACTTCAAGGACCAGCCAACTACTACGCATGAAGAAAAGCGCTTTGACGCCTACTACTTCGTGGGTGACTACAAGCAGTCCCTGGGGGCGTACACCACGCTGACCGGCAAACCGATAATGCCCCCGGTGTACGCCCTGGAATACGGTGATGCGGACTGCTACAACCGCTCAAACCCGGGCTACTCATCCTCCGGCTTCGGAGATCCGGATGGGGCCAAGCAGCGCACCTCGGACGCGATCAAGACCGCGCGGAAGTTCGTGGAGAACGACATGCCCGCCGGTTGGATGCTGGTCAACGACGGCTACGGCTGTGAGTACCAACAGCTCCCGGAAACCGTGAGCAACATTGAGGACGAAACCGATCTCAAAGTTGGCCTCTGGACGCAGCGTTCCCTGACCAACCAGGAATACGAAGTGGGCGAGGCCGGTGTCCGGCTTCGCAAGCTGGACGTCGCATGGGTCGGCCAAGGTTACCGCCAGGCGCTCACAGGTTGCGAGGCGGCGCACGGCGGCATCGAGCAGTACTCGAATGCCCGCGGCACCTCGCTGATGGTGGAAGGCTGGGCTGGCTCCCAGCGATGCGGCATGCAGTGGACGGGCGACCATTCAGGAAATCTCGACGCCGTTCGCTGGCAGGTTTCGGCCCTCACCGGCGCCGGCAACTCGGGTCTGGCGTTCACCACGGGTGATGTCGACGGGATCTTTGGAGGGTCCCCGGAGTCGTACGTCCGCGATCTCCAGTGGAAGGCCTTCGCTCCGGCCCTGTACTCCATGTCCGGCTGGGCTGCTACGGACAAGCGTCCATGGCTCTACGGTGACGATGCTACGGCCATCAACCGCCACTACCTGCAACTGCGCCAGCAGCTCATGCCCTTCATCTATACGCTGGCTCAGGAATCCTCCACGACGGGCGTTTCGATGATGCGCTCCATGGCCCTCGAGTTCCCCGACCAGGAATGGTCCTACGGCGCCGAAGCCAACAACCAGTTCATGCTCGGCTCGGACTTCCTGGTGGCTCCCGTCTTTACCCAGACCGACGTCCGCAACGGCATCTTCCTCCCAGCCGGTCAGCAGTGGGTGGATTACTGGACCGGCAAGCTCTACCAGGGCGGCCAGATCCTCAACGGCTACAACGCACCCCTGGACAAGTTGCCGGTCTTCGTTCGCGCCGGAGCGGTGGTCCCGCAAGGCATCGTGGCCCGGAATGCATCCTTGGTCCCGGAAGACTCCATGATCACCCTGGACGTCTACGCCAAGGGACAGGACACCTTCACGCTCTACGAGGACGACAAGGTCACCCGCGAGTTCAAGGACGGCAAGTCCTCCAGCCAGGTCTTCGCAGTGGACGCCCCCGGTACGGGCAACAGCAGCGTCAAGGTGTCCATCGGTGAACGGAAGGGTGAGTACACCGGCAAAGCTGCGGCCCGACCCTACGAGCTGAAAGTCCATGCCGGCGCCGCACCCAAGGACGTCAAGATCGGTGGCACCAGGCTCACCCAGCACGCCACCCAGGCTGCCTACGCGGCTGCGACCACTGGCTGGTACTTCGACGAGGCCAACAACGGCACCATTTGGGTAAAGACGGGGTCGATCGCCTCCAACCAATCCGCAACAGTCCAGCTCCAGCAGGCCGGTCCGCTGGGTGGAAAGAGCCAGGAAGACACCGCTGCTGAAGTCCGCGTAACAACGGGTCAGCAGGTCTTCCAGGACCAGGAAACCACCGTCACCGCGGCCTTCGTAAACACTGGAACCAAGGCAAAGACCAACGTGGTTCTCACTCCGGTCCTTCCCGAGGGCTGGACGGTCGTCTCATCAACCGGAGCAACGGCAGCCAAGGTGGAAGGCGGAGCCACTACCAGTGCCACTTTCGTCATCAAACCTGGCTCCAGCGCGAAGGCGGGCCAGCAGACTGTGCGGGTGTCGGCGTCGTACCTTGCCTCCGGATCGAACCAAACGGTGACCGGCGGCAACCAGATATATGTCGCCTATGGATCCTTGGCCGCGGCGTACAACAGCATTTCGGTCACCACGGTCGCGGGCAAGGCGCTCGGAAACTTCGACGGCGGTGGTGCCACGTTCGCTGCCGAGCAGCTGGCTGCCGCAACGGTACCGGCAGGTGGCGTCCGTCCGGGCAGCACTGTGACCGTTGACGTCGGGAAGCCGACGCAGGTGGACTACACCTGGCCGGCGGTGGGACCCGACGTTCCTAACTCCGTGGCATTGTCCGCGCAAACCATCTCGGTAAAGGGCAAGGGAACTCACCTGGCTGTATTGGGTTCGGCCGCCGTGGGCAATGGAACCAGCCCGGTGCTGACTCTGACATATTCCGATGGGAGCATAGAGAAACAATCCATCTTCTTCCCGAACTGGCTGCAGCCGTCGGTGCTGAACGGGGCCACGCTCGCGGTGTCCGAACAGGGCCGCAACAACGCCAATGGACCGTCCCCGGAATACACGCAATACAAGTACCAGGCGTTTTCGAACACGGTCCGGCTGAACCCCACCAAGGAATTGGCCTCGGTCACGCTGCCCACTGACACCCGGGTGAAGTTCTTCGACTGGAAAGTCACCTCGCAGCCGTTGCCGGACGTTCCGCACGGGACGGTTTATGCCTCGGAAACACCGTGGGTCCAGGCTTTGAACGGCTACGGCGTGATTGGCAAGAACGTGGCCAATAAGGACTCGGCATCCTCCCCGGACAAGCCGCTGGCCATCAACTACACCGATCCTGCGACCGGCCAGCAGCCAGTTTTCACCAAGGGTCTCGGTGTCCACGCTGCCTCCAAAATCACGTACTACCTGGGCGGTAAGTGCACCTCGTTCACCTCACAAGTGGGCCTGGAGAGCGGCTTTGGCGGCAACATCATCTTCAAGGTCAACGCCGACGGCGTGAACAAGTACCAGTCGCGGACGTACACGCCGGGCTTCGCTCCGGAGTCCGTGTCCGTCGACCTCACCGGCGCGGCGTATGTGGAGTTGGTGGTGGATCCGTCCGGCTCCATCAATGGCGCACACGGTGTCTGGGGTGATGCGAAGTTCAACTGCGCTCCCTGATTTCGATGTAAATGACGACCGCCGCTTGCCGCCTCCTTCCGGGTGGCAGGCGGTGGCCGTCCGCTTCCCGGGCACAACAAGAAACTGTCAGGGGAACCGGGCATAATGTGGCAAATGGGGAAAACACGTACTTTTGTTATTGGTCTGGCCGCAATCGTCATGGCAGGCTCGCTTTCCGCCTGCGACGACGGCCGCTCCGGCGCGGAAGGTGCGGCCAAGCAGCTCGCATCCTCCCTGGCAGCGCTCGACGTCGGTCAGCTCGCCGTTGACGGCAAGGACGCTGCCGCGGCCAACGATGAACTGAAGGCCGTGTTCGAAGGCCTCGACGCCAAGCCCTCGGTTGAATCCGGTGAGGTGAAGATCGACGGCGGCACCGCCACTTTCCCCCTTAAGTACAGCTGGAACATCGGGTCGGCCAAGTGGGAGTACAGCTCGCAGGCCACCTTGAAGAAGTCCGGCGATAAGTGGGCCGTGCAGTGGAGCCCGGCTTTGCTCGCCCCTGAACTTTCTGACGGCGAGACGCTCTCCGTTAAAACCGTTCCCGCCCAGCGCGGCCAGATCCTCGGCGCCGGCGATGCCCCGATAGTCGAGGACCGTCCGGTGTTCCGGGTGGGCATCGACAAGACCAAGGTTCCTGCAGAACAGGCTGACGCCTCCGCGCGTGCCATGGCCACCCTGCTTGGACTGGACGTCGAAGAATACGCCAAGCAGGTAGCCGCTTCCGGCCCGCAGGCGTTCGTGGAAGGCCTGGTTCTCCGCGCCTATACACCGGAGATTACCGAAGCAAAGATTGAGGCCATCCCCGGTGGTTCGAGCATCCTGGACTCCATGGCCCTCGCACCAACACGGACCTTTGCGCGGGCACTCCTCGGAAGCGTCGGGCAGGCCAGTGCCGAGCAGATCGAGAAATCCAACGGTGCACTCCGCGCTGGTGACACTACGGGAACCGGCGGCTTGCAGCAGAAGTACGACAACCTCCTGCGCGGCAAGGACGGGGTTGAGGTCATCGCCAGTGCCAAGGCCAAGACCGAAGGTGAGACGCCAGGGACCAAGGTGGTTTTCTCCACCCTCCCCGCAGCCGGCACGACGCTCAAGACCACTCTTGACCTGAAGCTGCAGCAGCTGGCCGAGGAGACACTTGCCGGTGTGGGCCCGGCGTCGGCCATCGTCGCGCTGCGGCCGTCCACAGGTGCTGTGCTTGCCGCTGCCTCCGGTCCTGGGAGCAACGGCTACAACACGGCAATGCTTGGCCAATACGCACCGGGTTCCACCTTCAAAATGGTCGATTCCCTGGCGATGTTCCGTAATGGTGCCACTCCAGACACAAAGGTCGATTGCCCGCCCACGGTGACAGTTGACGGACGTACCTTCAAGAACGCCGAGGGCTACCCCGAGAGCTCGCTGGGATCCGTAGCCCTGCGGGATGCTTTCGCGCACTCCTGCAACACCGCATTCATCAATGCGCGCGACACCGTAAGCCAGGACCAGTTGGAGTCGGCAGCCCAAGCCCTCGGTGTAGCCGTCGAGGCTCCCAAACTGGGTGCAGATGCCTTCCTTGGTTCCGTCCCCGGTGCTGCCCAGGGCACGGAACACGCCGCCTCCATGATTGGCCAGGGCAAAGTGCTCTTCTCCCCGCTCTCGGCCGCCGTCATGGCAGCGTCCGTTGCCAACGGTGCACCTGTTTCGCCCCAGCTTGTCCTCAACGCGGACGCAGTGCCGGCTACGGCATCCGGCGGCGCAACCGCCAGTGCAACGCCCACCGACAGTGGCTCCGCCACGCCGTCGTCGGACTCTTCCACGGCCAGTGCTCTCCCGGCTTCGCCGGCTTCAACCAAGCCGATCACCAAGGCAGAGGCCGCGTCGCTGGCCGACATGATGCGGGCGGTGGTGACGTCCGGACATGCCGGATTCCTTGCCTCCGTGCCCGGTGCGCCGGTTGGGGCGAAGACTGGAACAGCCGAATTCGGCAACGACAACCCGCCCAAGACCCATGCCTGGATTGTTGCCACCCACGGTGACCTCGCTGTCGCGGTGTTCGTTGAAGACGGCGGACTGGGAGCCACCACCAGCGGGCCGCTCCTGAAGTCGTTCCTTACCGCGGCGGGCTAACCCCGGCTCTGTCCGGCGGGTCCGCCCGTGGGAGGATTGAAACGTGGCCCATATTGACGTTTCCGGCATTGACTACTTCCTCTCCGACGGCACCCAGCTGCTTAATGGTGTGACTTTCAAGGTCCCCGACGGCACCAAGACGGCGCTGATCGGGCCGAACGGAACAGGCAAGACCACCCTGTTCAAGATCATCGCCGGAGACCTTACTCCTGATGAAGGCGCCGTCGGCCGATCGGGGAACATGGGCATCATGAGGCAGTTCGTCGGGCAGGTCCGCGACGAATCGACCGTCCGCGACCTCCTTGTCTCCACGGCGCAGGCCGGACTCGCGGCAGCCGCCAAGGCCGTGGAAGAAGCCGAACTGGCCATGATGGAGCACGACGACGAGCCAACACAGATGAAGTACGCCCAGGCAATCGTGGACTGGGGTGACGCCGGTGGATACGACGTCGAGACCGTGTGGGACGAGGTTTGCATGGCCGCACTCGGGATTTCCTTCGACAAGGCGCAGTTCCGCCGTGCTTCGACGCTGTCTGGCGGCGAGCAGAAGCGCCTGGTGCTGGAAGCGCTCTTCGCCGGTCCGGATGAGCTGCTGCTCCTGGACGAACCGGATAACTACCTCGATGTCCCCGGCAAGCGCTGGCTCGAATCGAAGCTCAACGAGTCCAAGAAAACAGTGCTGTTCATCAGCCACGACCGGGAGCTGCTCAACAACGCGGCCGGTCGCATCGTGACACTTGAGCCGGGGATCAACGGTGCAGGTGCGTGGATCCACGGTGGCGGCTTCGGCTCCTACGTGGAAGCCCGGGCCGACCGGAACGCGCGGTTTGAAGAACTCCGCAAACGCTGGGACGAGGAGCACATCAAGCTCAAAGAACTCGTCAACATGTACAAGAACAAGGCCGCCTTCCGTTCCGACATGGCCAACCGCTACCAGGCAGCCCAGACCCGACTGGCCAAGTTCCTGGAGGCTGGGCCTCCCGAGGCGCTGCCGATCGAGCAGAACGTGAAGATGCGCCTCAAGGGTGGCAGGACTGCCAAGCGTGCCGTGGTGGCCGAAAAGCTGGAACTTACGGGACTCATGAAGCCTTTCTCCACCGAGATCTGGTTCGGCGACCGAGTGGGCGTGCTGGGCTCCAACGGTTCCGGCAAGAGCCACTTCCTGCGTCTGCTCGCCACCGGCGGCACCGACCCGGAGCGCGAGCACCTGCCAGTGTCCGACGTCGTTATTGCTGAAGTTCCGCATGAAGGGGCGGTAAAGCTTGGCGCCCGTATCCGCCCCGGCTTCTTCGCGCAGACCCACGTCCGTCCCGACCTCCTGGGCCGCACCCTGTTGGAGATCCTGCACCGCGGCGACGAACACCGCTCGGGCCTCCCGCGTGAGGCCGCTGCCGGAGCCCTGGATTCCTATGGCTTGGCGGGGCAGTCGGAGCAGAAATACGAGTCCTTGTCCGGTGGTCAGCAGGCACGATTCCAGATCCTGCTGCTCCAGCTGTCCGGCGCCACGCTCCTGCTGCTCGATGAGCCGACCGACAACCTGGACCTCCATTCGGGTGAGGCGCTGGAGCGTGCCATCGACGCGTTCGAGGGCACCGTCCTGGCGGTCACACACGACCGCTGGTTCGCCAAGTCCTTCGACCGCTTCCTGATCTTCGGCTCCGACGGCAAGGTCTACGAATCCGAAGAGCCGGTGTGGGACGAGAAGCGGGTGGAGCGCGCCCGGTAACCCGGACGCTCACTCACGTCCCCCGGGTTTGGCCCCGACGCTCGCGCACATCCCCGGTTGGACTGCAGGAGCGTTCGCGGGAAGGCAGGGGGATGTGAGAGAGGGTGCGTGCGCATTTGATCAGACACAATGATTAAATGATCACCAACCTGATACGGTAGAACCATGGGAACTACTGACCGCCACCGGCTTATCGGCGAGCTGCTGCGCGGGCAAGAAGAAGTAACTGTTGACCAACTGGTCTCCGCGACCGGAGCTTCAGGCGCCACCATCCGCAGGGACCTGGAGATCCTCGCGGCCAACGGCGTGCTCAAGCGCGTTCACGGAGGGGCCCGCAGTCTCCTGGCCCGTGGCGAAAATCCGGGGTACGGGCAACGTGAACTCGAAGACCACGAGGCCAAGAGGCGCATCGCGACAGCCATCGACAGGCTGATCCAGGACCGCGAACACGTCTGGCTGGACAGCGGATCAACGGCTACGGAGATCGCACGCCGGCTGGGCAGCCGCGAGCTGACTGTGATGCCCATGTCCCTCCACAGCGTTGAAGCGCTGACACAAAACAAGGATGGACATGCCCCTGAACTCATCCTCCCCGGCGGAACGCTCACCACAGGTGAGCAATCATTCCGGGGACCCATGGCGGAAGGCAATGTTCGCTCGCTGAGGTTCGATACCGCCGTCGTGACCCCTTGCGCGCTCAACCTGAAGGACGGACTCCTGGCGCACGACCTCGACGACGCCGCCGTCAAGCGCGCCGGACTCGAGTCTGCCGCGCGGGTCATCGTGGCGGCCTCGGGAAGCAAGTGGCACGCCAACGCGAGGGCCTTGGTTGCCGCCATGGAGCTCGTGGACGTGATCGTGACTGACCTCGAACCATCCCCCGAAGACCTCGCCCGACTCGACAAACTCTCCGTGGAAGTTGTGATTGCATGACCACCAACACCAGAAGCACCAACGTCAACGCCGCAGCCGTGGCGACGTTCCTGATTTTCGGCATGAACGGCTTGGTCTTCGCCAGTTGGGCGGCCCGCATCCCTGCGGTAACGGAGGCGCTCAGCCTGACATCCGGACAGATGGGGACGCTTCTGCTTTGCACGGCAGTTGGATCGTTGCTGGCGCTGCCGTCGGCAGGCTGGGTCGTAGGCAGGATCGGCACCGCGAACACCGTGCGGGTCGCAGGCATCGTGGCTGGCGCGGCCGGTACGGGCATTGCCTTCTCCCTGATTGCCGCGTCGGTGCCTGCGACGGCGATCGCACTATTCTTCTTTGGCATCGGCATTGGCCTCTGGGACGTCGCCCAGAACATCGAAGGTGCCGACGTTGAGCACCGGTTGGAGCGGACCATCATGCCGCAATTCCACGCCGCATTCAGCGGGGGTGCGTTCCTGGGCGCGCTCATCGGCGCCGGGCTGTCCCAACTCGGGGTTGGCCTGCCCGAGCATTTGCTGGTCATCGCAGCCATCGCCGTCACCCTCGCGTTGACGGTCCCCAGGTTCTTCCTGCCGCACGAGGCAGTGGAAATTCACGACGGCGGCGCGCCGGCTCCCAAGGGCCCTGCGGCCTGGCGGGACGGCAGGACGCTGCTCATCGGCGTCGTGGTCCTGGGGGCGACCCTCACCGAGGGTGCAGGCAACGACTGGATCGCCAAGGCGGCCGTAGACGGACTGGGTTCTTCGGAATCCACAGGCGCGTTGCTTTTCGCCCTGTTTGTCCTGGCCATGACTGTTATGCGGTTCCTGGGTGGCAAAGCGATCGACAAGTTCGGCCGGGTGGCAGTTCTTCGGGCCAGCATGGCCGCCGCGGCGCTGGGCCTGGCACTGTTTGTCTTCGCCGGCAACGTGGTCCTGGCCGGCGTGGGCGCAGCCCTCTGGGGAATAGGCGCAGCGCTGGCGTTCCCGATGGGCATGTCCGCGGCCGCCGACGATCCCAAGCACGCTGCGGCGCGTGTCTCAGTGGTTTCAACGATCGGATACGTCGCGTTCCTGGCGGGTCCCCCGTTGTTGGGCTACCTGGGTGATCAAACCGGGATCCACTTGGCCCTGTTGGCCATCGGAGTACCTATTCTGGTTGCTCTCCTGCTTGCCGGCGTCGCGAAGCCTTTGCCTGCCAAGTAGTCCTGCTGCCGGCGGATGCATTCTCCTGGATGCATATATCTCTGAAGGGCCACCACAACAGAAGCGATATTCCCGCAGCAAGACACGCTGCCCCCAAGACGTCACTCAACCAGTGGGCTGACAAGTAGGTGCGGCTGATCATCATCGCCAGGATTCCCAGCACAGCCACTGCAGTCATCCACCAGCGCCCTATCAGCAGCACCAGTACTACCAGCAGGGCCGTAGTCGCAGATACATGCCCGGATGGGTATGAACCGGTATCAGTGAGGACTCTTGCGCCCTCGGGACGCGCCCTGTTCACCACCGCTTTTGCCACCTGCGTCAGGGCCAAGGCAGCGACTCCGGTGACGGCTACGAAAAATGCCGTCATCGGCCGGTTCCAGATGAGCAGGGCTACAGCCAGCAGCCCGTGGCACACCAGCATGCCCACGTAGCCCGCCAGGTTGAGGATGCCGTTCACCCCGTCCCAGAACGGTGTGTGCAAGGTGAACGCGAAAGCCTGCCACCGCGTGTCTGCGCCGTTGAAGGCCGGCTCCCCCTGCCCCAACAGGAGCATTGCCGCCGGGACGGCGAACCCGCACAACAGCAGTACCCCTGGGACAACGAGCTGCCAATCCGGCTGATGGCGCGGAGTCAGGACGCGAATCATCAACTCATCGTAGTCATGGCAACCTTCCCGCAGCGGCAGGCGATACTGTGAGGGGATGCGAGGCTTCATGGCCAAAGGCCCCAAACGTGTTGTGAGACTTGACCAATTCCTGGTGCGGGCCGTTTCCCGGCAGCCCCAGGGAGACCATGACGTCTTCTTCCGCCGACTCTCCGCCGCCGCAACCAAGGGAAAGCTCTGGTTCGGGATTGCGGGGATCCTGGCGACGGTGCCCGGCAGACCCCGCCGCGCCGCTCTCCACGGCCTGCTTGCCTTGGGGGTAGCCTCTGGCGTCACCAACGTTATTTTCAAGCGTGCCCTGCCCCGGCGGCGTCCGCTGCCTGAGCACCTGCCGTTGTTCAGGTTCGTGAACCCGCAGCCCACCAGTTCCTCCATGCCGTCCGGCCACTCAGCGTCAGCTGTGGCATTTGCGACGGGGGCAGGAATAGTCTCACCTGCGATTGGTGTGGCCCTGGCGCCCATTGCGGCCGGGGTTGCCTACTCCCGCGTGCATACCGGCGCCCACTGGCCTTCGGACGTCGTCTTCGGTTCCGCCCTGGGTGCCGGTGCAGCCCTCCTCACCCGGAAGTGGTGGCCCGCGCGGCCAGCCGAACCGACTCCCCGCCGCACTCCAGCTGAGGTGCCGGCAATTCACGACGGCGAGGGGTTGAGTATTGCGGTCAACGTCCTGGGTGGGTCCTACTCTCCCGAAACCGGCGAACTCCTCCGAAAGATATTCCCTAAGGCTTATATACGGGAGATCTCAGAGGACGAAGACGTCGCTGAGGAAATCAATGCCGCAGCAACCCGGCCGGGAACCGTCGCGCTGGGTGTTTGGGGCGGCGACGGAACGGTGGGAGCTGCCGCTGCGGCCGCCGTCGAACATTCACTGCCTCTGGCAGTCCTGCCTGGCGGCACCCTTAACCACTTCGCCCGCGATCTTGGTGCCGGCTCCATCGAAGATGTCCTGGATGCGTTGGACAATGGCCAGGGCGCATCCGTTGACCTGGGGCATGTGGTGGTGGAGCGTGGCCTGCCTGACATGCCGGAAGTCTCCGAACTGGCCATGTTGAATACCGCCAGCGTGGGCGTGTACCCCAACCTTGTCCGTCGTCGCGAGCGGCTCCAGCCCGCCATGGGCAAGCCGCTGGCAGGGGTGGTCGCGTCACTTCGGACCTTTGGCGTGAATTCGCCCACCACCCTCCTGGTGAACGGACGGCGGCACAAGCTGTGGATCCTCTACATGGGTCGAGGAAGGTTCTATCCCAGCGACCACGCCCCGCTGCGCCGTCCCGTTCTCGACGATGGCGTGTTCGACCTCCGCATGATCACAGCGGATGAGCCGTTCGCGCGGGCACGCTTGCTGTGGGCAGTCATCACGGGCACAGTATCGGCATCCAAGGTGACCCACCTGACCGAGGTCACGGACATTACCGTGGAGGCCATCGGCCAACCATTGGTGCTTGCCGTGGACGGTGAACCCAAACCCGGAGTACGCAAGGCGACCTTTACCGTGAAGCCGCGGATTCTCAATGTCTATTCGTCACTGCCCGTAGCTGAGTAGTGCGGTCAGCCGGGGTCATCCGGGAGGACTACCCTGACTGGACCCTGAATCATCCCTGAGACAGGCGATTTACCTTCCTTCCCTGAGTAGCGTTATGGGTACATTCAAAACTCATCTGCACGCTCATGTGCTCCGAGGAGGGGAACGCTTCCATGATCGAAGCAAAAGGCCTGACCAAGGTCTACGGCGAGAAGACGGCCGTCGGCGGTGTCAGTTTCACTGTCCAGGCTGGACGTGTGACGGGCTTCCTGGGCCCGAACGGCGCCGGCAAGTCCACCACAATGCGCATGATCATGGGACTGGACTCTCCCACGGCGGGCGATGTGACAGTCAACGGCCTGCACTATGCGCAGCACAAAGCTCCGCTGCACCAGGTTGGGGCGCTCTTGGATGCCAAGGCCGTGCACACGAGCCGCAGTGCGTACAACCACCTGCTGGCCATGGCCGCCACCCACAGCATCCCCACCGCCCGCGTCCACGAGGTCATCGAAATGACGGGTCTCGGTGCTGTGGCGAAGAAGAAAGCCGGAGGGTTCTCCCTCGGCATGGGCCAGAGGCTGGGCATCGCCGCTGCGCTTTTGGGGGACCCGCAGACCCTCATCCTGGACGAACCCGTCAACGGCCTCGACCCTGAAGGTGTTCTATGGGTGCGCAACCTGGTGAAGTACCTGGCCAGTCAGGGGAAGACTGTTTTCCTGTCCTCGCACTTGATGAGCGAAATGGCACAGACTGCGGACCACCTGATCGTGATCGGCCGTGGCCGGATCATTGCGGATGCTCCTGTGAAGGACATCATCGCCGGTGCGCAGCAAGCCAAGACCCTGGTCCGCACGTCCGCCGCAAGCCAGTTGTCGGCCCTCCTCGTCGGCGATGGCGTGCGGGTGGACCAGAGCCAGACGGAAACCCTGGAAGTGGTGGGCCTGCAGCCCCGCGAGATCGCCCAAGTGGCCCTGGACAACAACGTCCTGGTCTACGAACTGACGCCGCAGGTTTCCTCGCTGGAGGATGCCTACTTCAATCTCACCAAGGACGAAGTGGAGTACCAATCCCATATGTCCGGTCAGCCTGTCACTGCTGCGCAGGAAGGAAAGTAAGGACAATGAGCACCATGACTGAAAACCGCACCAATGCACCAGCCCACGCATCGGCTGGCGTTCGCGGCGTTACTTTCGGGGGAGTCGTCAGGTCCGAATGGATCAAGCTCCGCTCGTTGACGTCCACCGTGATCCTGCTGGCTGTCACACTGATCGCCACGGTGGGTGTGGGCGCTCTTGCCGTTTTGATCCGCTATACGTTCCTTGAGCAGATGATCAAGCAGGCCAAGGACGCCGGCCAGCCTGTCACCGGGGAAATGCTGACCAAGTCCTTCCCTCCGGGTTCCGGCTTTGACCTTTACAACCTGCCCAACGCCGGCATCCAGATCGGCACCCTGGTTCTGGGCTCTCTCGCAGTGTTGTTCATTTCTTCCGAGTACGCCACGGGCATGATCCGCTCAACCATGAACGCGGTGCCCAAGCGCATTCCCGCCTTCGCGGCCAAGGCGCTGCTCCTTGTGGTCATCTCCTACGTCATTACCACGATCGCGGCGGTGCTCACTTTCCTGATCGCCATGCCCGTCTTCCAGGGGTTGGACATCGATCTCACCTGGTCCACCGACGGGGTCATGTACAGCATTTTCACCGGCGGCCTGTACGTCGCCGGCGTCGCGCTGATCGGTCTGTCGTTGGGAACCCTTCTCCGTAACTCCGCCGGTGGCGTCACCGTGCTGGTGGCCCTGTTCTTCGTCCTGTCGATTGCTTCCGGGTTCCTTTCACTGGTTCCGGGCGACTTCTGGAAGTACGTACCCCAGTACATCCCCAGTGAGGCCGGCGGCAGGTTCCTTTCCATCGGACACACCGACGGCGTCATCGATCCGTGGCAGGGTGGCTTGATCTTCCTGGGCTACGTATTGCTGTTCCTGATTCCCGCCGTGTTCGCCATCAAGAAGCGGGATGTCTAGGACGCCCAGCCGTCTAGGCTCAATCCATGACTGAAGCTCCACAGGTGAAGGACGCGCCGCCCACCCTGGCCGACGCGTCCTTCGCCGAAATTGCCCAGCGCCGCAGAGGCAGGATCCGACGCTATTTCTTCCGGCGTCCCCGTGCCATGGATGCCGTGGTGGTGCTCTGCTACATACTCCTGGCGCTGCCCACCATCATCTCCTCGCTCGGGGAGGGCAAGTGGCTCGTAGTGGCGATCCTCCTCCTGATCGCGCTGGCGCTGGTCTTCCGGCGCAAGTTCCCGCTGCAGGTGGTGCTCGCCGTCGCGCTTTTGGAAGTCTCTGCCACCATCCTGAACCCGTGGGGGTCCAATGTTTCCGCGGGCCTTTGGTTCGCGCTCTACGCCGTGGCGTCCCTCCGTAAGCGTGGCATCACTTTCTTTGTTTTTGTGGCGGCCAGCCTGCCCTTGAGCCTTCTCTACCTGTTCATGTGGACAAGTCCGGCCCAGACTGACACGCTGCAGGACCTCCCGGAGAATTTCCACCTCATCAACAACATCGCCACAGCGGTGACCATCATGTTGTCGAACCTCCTGGCGACGGGCATCGGCATCTCCGTCCGGCAGCGTCGCGAACACGAAGCGGAAATAGCGGAGTGGGCTGCCCGGACCACACGGCTCGGCAAGGTCACCGAGCGCAATCGCATCGCCCGCGAAATGCACGACGTCGTGGCCCACTCTTTGACGGTGATGATCAGTCTCTCGGACGGTGCGGCAGTTGTGGTCAAGAAGGATCCGGAACGCGCCGGTGAAGTCCTCAGCGAGCTTTCGCGCACCGGACGTACCGCGTTGGCGGACATGCGCCGCGTTCTCGGTGTACTGCGCGATGATTCCGGGCGTCCTGCGCCACTTACGCCGCTTGAGTCCGGATACAATCTCGCGAAGCTTCTTGAGGGGTTCCGCACGGCCGGCCTCCCGCTGCACTATGCCCACACCGGCCCGGCCCTGCCGGCCGATCCCGCCTTCGAGCTCACGGTCTACAGAATCGTGCAGGAGTCGCTGACGAACGTTTTGCGCTATGGCCGCTCGCTCAGCCGGGTGGACGTGCTGGTGGCCCGCGACGGCGATGTGGTCACCATTGACGTGCTCGACGACGGCCGCGGAACCCGGGATGGGGGCAGCGAATCGATAGGCAGCCTGGGCGCGGGCCTGGGCATCGCGGGGATGAACGAACGCGCGGGAATCTATGCTGGAATTGTTACCGCCGGTCCAGGAAAAAGAGGGGGTTGGGCGGTGCACGCCGATCTCCACTGGAACGGCGAAAAGGGGGAATCATGACCGATGACATTAAAGTGCTGCTCGTCGATGACCAGCCGCTGCTCAGGATGGGCTTCCGGCTCATCCTGGAAGGCGAAGAAGACTTCCACGTCGTGGGCGAGGCATCCGACGGTGCTGACGCCGTCCGCCAAGTCGAAGCCCTGCAGCCCGATGTGGTGCTCATGGACGTGCGCATGCCCTCCATGGACGGGATCGAGGCAACGCGCCGCATCTCCGAGTCCGGTTCCGACGCGCGGGTCATCATCCTTACGACGTTCGATCTGGATGAGTACGCCTTCACAGGTCTGCAGGCCGGTGCCTCTGCCTTCCTGCTCAAGGATGTTGCCCCGGCGGAGCTCGTGCACGCCGTACGGCTGGTGGCCAGCGGTGACGCCGTCGTTGCTCCGCGGGTGACCCAACGACTCCTGGAAACGTATGTCCGCGGCGGTGCCGTTCCTGGTAACGCACCCTCCCCGCATCGGGACCCGTTGCTGGACGAACTCACCCCCCGGGAAACCGAAATCCTGACGACCATCGCTGAGGGCCTGTCCAACGCGGAGATCGCACACAAGTTTTTCCTTTCCGAGGCCACCGTGAAGACGCATGTCCGCCGGATCCTGAGCAAGCTGCAGTTGCGGGACCGCGTGCAAGTGGTGGTGTATGCCTACGAGACCGGACTGGTTGTTCCGAGCAACCCGGACTACTGACCTTTCACAGCCCGGCCATAGTCTGACCATGTACAAGGCACAGGGGCTGCGGGTTTGATGGAAGCATGACCAAGCCCCATCCCCACCACGACAAAGGATTGGAGTTCGACCTCTCCACGTTGCTGAGTCGTCGCCGCACTCTGGGCGTCCTTCTCGGCAGCGGGGCGGCTGCCGCGCTTGCGGCCTGCACGCCGGGCACGGAAGGTGGCAGCGCAACGCCGTCGGGCACCTCCAGCGCTACCGTCACCCCATCGGAAAGTACGACGGCGGCCGCCTCACCGTCGTCGCAGGCGAGCAGCACCGTAACGCGTGCGTTCGCCGAATGCGGGGTGGAGATCCCCGAGGAAACGCTGGGTCCCTACCCGGGGGACGGATCGAACGGGCCCAACGTGCTGGAGGCTTCCGGGGTTGTCCGGCGCGACATCAGATCCAGCTTCGGAACGTCCAGTACCAAGGCGGCAGGTGTGCCCCTGACTGTCACTTTGACGCTGCTGGACAATGCGAACGGGTGCTCTCCGCTGGCGGGCGCCGCAGTGTACGTCTGGCATTGCGACCGGAACGGCAAATATTCGCTCTATGATTCCGGACTGGAAAACGAAAACTACCTCCGGGGCGTGCAGGAGGCCGATGCCAACGGACAGCTCACGTTCAGCACAATCTTCCCGGGAGCGTATATGGGGCGCTGGCCCCATATTCACTTCGAGGTATTTGAGTCCATGAGCAACACCAGCGCCGCGGGCCAGGTACTTGCCGTCTCGCAGATCGCACTGACGGAGAGCGCCTGCAAAGCCGTGTATGCGACTGACGGCTACGAGAACAGCGCCCGCAGTTTCCCGAAAACCACACTGACCTCCGACAACGTCTTTGGTGACGACGGAGGCATATACCAGTTGGCGACTATTTCAGGCTCCGTGCAGGGCGGATACACGGCGGCCCTGAACGTCACCGTTTAGCGGGCGGCAGCCGGAACTAGTAGACCACCTGGACGGCGAAAGCGTCTTCGTCTTCCTGCAGGCTTGATGCGGCGGCTGCGGCAGCTGCACGGGGAATCTGGTCAAAGGCAGGGACGTGAACCACCGAGCCGGGAACCTCATCGATGGACACCACGATTTTCCCGTCGGCCGCTTCCTGGATCCGCGCCGTCAACTGCACCTGGTTCTTTTCCCGTTGACGAAGGGTCGTGGGCCTGCAGAGTGAGTAGAAGGGCGTGGCCCTGTAGCGGGCCCCTTTGGGAAGGTCGCACTGGATAATGCTGGACTCTTCGAGGATCCCGAGGTTGACGATGAGGGTATCCCTGCAGACGTCGACCTCAGCCAGGATGTCCTTCAACCTGCTGGCGCCGTTGCGGGCCAGGCAGCTGATGATCTGGGCGTGAAGGCGTGTGCGTCGGTCGCGGACAGCTGCAGACGGGCCCGTCGATTGAGGTTCGGGTTCTGCTGGCGGGCCGCTTTGTGGCATGGTGCTGGCTTTCATGTCTCAGGCCCTGGTCGGGGCGCTTTGTGGGGCGGTGACTGATTCCAGGGTGTGTTCCACGCCCTGGAGGTGCAGCATCATGGCCAGAGTTGCTTCATCTGCTGAGCCGCGCTCAATGGCCGCAAGGATCGCCGCGTGCTCGACGCCGGATTCCTCGCGGCGGTCTATCACCTGGTTCAGGGTTTGGGACTGCTTGGCCATGGCGTCCTCGATGTCCGCCTGCATGGTCGCAAACACGCCGTTGCCGCTGGCTCTGGCGATCCTGGCGTGGAATTCGGAATTCAAGGCCACCCACTGCTGGAGTTCGTCCTCAACGGCCATGGCCTCCAGAATCTCCCGCAGGCCTTGCAGATCCTCTTCGGTGCGTCGCTGTGCGGCCAGGCCCGCAGCCGGGATTTCAATATGGGGCCGGGCTTCCAGCAGCTGCCGGGCCGAGTATTTGCCGAGGCGCAAGTCATTGATCACTTGGTCTGACACCACAAAGGTGCCCTTGCCGGTTTTTGTTGACGTGAGTCCAAGCGAAGCCAGCGACCGCAGGGCTTCACGGACCATGGTCCGGGACACTCCGAAGCGCTGGGCCAGCATCGATTCCGACTCCAGTTTGGTTCCGACTGGAATTTGTCCGTTTTGGATTGCCTCCCGCAGCGCGGCCAGAACGCCTTCAGCCGCACCAACCCGCACCACGGGACCCTGACCAGCTGTCCAGCTGTCCAACAGGTTGTTCATGCCCTGACCATGACACGACGCCCGACCAACGGTCAAGGGTGATCCGGAAACATGTCACGGGGAGGTTTCCTTAAGACCACCGGCTTCCCGGGGTGGTCATGGGTTGGCCGAAACCGCTCCTGCCACGGCGGGTACCTCGGTCAGGGCCGGTCGGTGAACCCGTCGGGCTAGACTCGGGAACATGCCTTCAAACGCTTCCGCAGCAGTTGACCATGTCCAGGATCTCGCCGCGTATGTGTCGGCCTCGCCGTCGAGTTTTCACGCAGTACACGAGGCCGCGCGTCGCCTCGACGCTGCCGGCTTTGTCGGCCTTGATGAAGCACAGGCCTGGGAAGGTGGTTCCGGCAGCTTCTACGTGATCCGCGACGGCGCCCTCATTGCCTGGGTGACGCCGGAAAACGCCGGTCCGACCACGGCTTTCAACATCCTTGGCGCGCACACAGACTCGCCGTCGTTCAAATTGAAGCCGAAGCCCACCACGGGCAAATTCGGCTGGCTCCAGGCAGGGGTGGAGGTTTACGGCGGGCCTCTCCTGAATTCATGGCTGGACCGTGAACTGCAGCTCGCCGGCCGATTGGTGATGCGCGACGGGACGCAGCACCTCACGTCCACCGGGCCACTGCTGCGCTTTCCCCAGTTGGCCATTCATTTGGACCGTGCGGTTAACGACGGCCTCACCCTTTCAAAGCAGCAGCACATGAACCCGATCTTTGGTTTGGGCGACCCCGCCGGGGAAGACCTGCTCGGTCTGCTTGCCTCGCGCGTCCAAGGCGCCTCCGTGGATGCTTCGGAAATTGGCGGGTACGACGTCGTGGTGGCAGATACGCAGGCACCGGCAGTTTTCGGGGCCAGCAGTGAGTTCTTCGCCTCCGGCCGCTTGGACAACCTTTCGTCGACGCACGCTGGGTTGGCGGCTCTGCTGGGCCATGCTGCTTCCGCCCCCGCCGACGGTCCCATCGCTGTTCTTGCCGCCTTTGATCATGAGGAGATCGGCTCGAACTCCCGTTCCGGCGCCTGCGGGCCGATTCTGGAGGACATCCTGACCAGGATTTCCGACGGTCTCGGCGCTTCGGTGAGCCAACGGCGGCAGGCCCTCTCGGCGTCGTTCTGTGTTTCCGCGGACGCCGGCCACGCAGTCCACCCGAACTATGCAGAGCGGCACGATCCCGCAAACCGTCCACTGCTCAACGGCGGACCCTTGTTGAAGATCAATGCCAACCAGCGCTACGCCACGGATGCCACGGGCGCTGCCTTCTGGGCGCGCCTCTGCGATGAGTCGCGTGTCGCCTACCAGGAGTTCGTGTCCAACAACGACATCCCGTGTGGTTCGACCATTGGGCCGCTGACCGCGACGCGGCTGGGCATCCGGACCGTCGACGTGGGTATCCCGCTGCTGTCCATGCACTCGGCCCGGGAGCTGTGTGGCGTGCAGGATCCGTACTCCTTGGCGCGGGTGGTGGAGGGCTTCTTCGCTACGGCTGTGTGATCCGAGCCACGGCCGCAAGCCTCAAGGGGTCGTTTCAGGCTCGTTTCGATTGTGCTCCCTGGTAAACATCTGATGCTTAAAATCATACTTTTTGTGCATCGCGCCGTTTTGCGGAAGCGCAAAATGTAAGTTTGCACAGGATGCTGACGATGGGTGCTGGCTACTGTGGGTAAGCCAAGTGGTCCACCGCACACCCAACGGGGGCCTTTCCAAGAACACAAAGGACGGCGACGTTCGATGCACGCTGACCAACAGCTTTCAAAATCCCTGAAGCCCCGCCACCTCTCCATGATCGCGATTGCCGGCGTCATTGGAGCCGGACTGTTCGTGGGCTCCGGCGCGGCCATCCAGCAGGCCGGCCCCGGCATCCTGCTCGCTTACTTGGCTGCAGGCTTGGTAGTCATCCTTGTCATGCGCATGTTGGGGGAGATGGCTGCTGCCAACCCCGAAACGGGATCTTTTTCCACATACGCCGACAAGGCCCTTGGCCGCTGGGCGGGGTTCAGTATTGGCTGGCTCTATGCCTGGTTTTGGATCATCGTCCTCGGTATTGAGGCAACGGCGGGAGCTGCCATCATGCACCGCTGGGTTCCCGGCGTCGATCAGTGGGTCTGGGCCTTGGTGCTCATGGTGCTCTTGACCCTGACCAACCTCGGATCCGTGAAGTCCTACGGCGAGTTCGAATTCTGGTTCGCCTCCATCAAGGTCGCCGCGATCGTCATCTTCCTCCTCGCGGGAATCGTGGCGATCCTGGGGCTGATGCCGGGCGTATCCGCGCCGGGAGTTGCCAACCTGCTGGACCAGGGCGGCTTCATGCCCAACGGCCCGGGCGCCGTGCTCGCGGGCATTCTCGTGGTGGTCTTCTCCTTCTTCGGAGCTGAAATTGCCACTATCGCCGCGGGCGAATCCGAGAACCCGGTAGATGCCGTCAAGAAGGCCGTGAAGTCCACTGTCTGGCGCATCCTGATCTTCTACATCGGATCCATCGCCATCGTGGTGACCCTCCTGCCGTGGAACGATGCTTCGGTTGCCAAGAGCCCGTACGTCGCGGTCATCGAGCTGTATGGCATTCCGGGCGCCGGCACCATCATGGACATCGTGGTGCTTACCTCGGTGCTTTCCTGCCTCAACTCAGGGCTTTACACCGCAAGCCGCATGTTGTTCTCGCTCTCCCAGCGCGGAGACGCTCCCAGGTCCTGGATGAAGATCTCCAAGCGTGGTGTTCCGGCTGCAGCGGTGCTTGCTTCCACCGTGGTGGGGTTCATTACGGTCGGTTTGAACTACATTGCCCCGGACACTGTCTTCCTGTTCCTCGTGAACACCTCCGGTGCCATAGCCCTGTTCGTGTGGCTTGTCATCGCGACCTCCCAGCTCATCCTTCGCAAGCGCATGGGGGCAGCCGCAAAGGACATGGAGCTCAAAATGTGGTTCTTCCCGTACCTCACGTGGATCGCCATCGGGGCGATCGTGGCGCTCGTCATCGGCATGGTCATCATTGAATCCACGCGCGAGTCGCTTTTCCTGTCGCTGGCCCTGGCCGCTGTTGTGGTTGCCATCGGAGTGTTCCGGTATCGCCGAAAGGGCGGCAGCCCCGCTGTGGCGACCAACGCGGAAGCCGAGCGCGAGGAGATCGGTTCCGGACCGGCGTCGTAAGCGCTCTTCTGCTGCGGGGCAGCTGCCGTCAACGTACGACGGCGGCTGCCCCGTTGTGCATTTCGGCCCGCTTGGCCTTCCTTGTTACTGGGCCAGCCCAATCACCAGGTTGATCGTGACTGCCAGAACGACAGTGCCGAACAGGTATGAAAGCAGGCTGTGCTTCAGTGCCTCGGCGCGGATCCGGTGGTTTTCGAGGTTGGTGTCGGATACCTGGTAGGTCATGCCAAGGCTCGTGGCCAGGTAGGCGAAATCCGTGTACTGGGGGCGTCGGTCCTGGTTGAAGCTGATGCCGCCCACTTGTCCTCCTGCGTCTTTTGCAGGGCTGTAGTAGAGCTCGGCGTAGCGGAGGGTGAAGAGGGTCTGCACCAGCATCCAGGACAGTGCAACGCACACAAGCGCCAGCGCTCCCGATGAAAGCCGGGACCCGTTGTCTTCAGAGTGGGAGTTGACGATCACTGCAGCCGCTGCGGCAATACTGGCCAGGTTCGCGATAAGGATCAGGAGGTCCGTTACCCCGCGCGATGGGTCCTCGGACGTGGCATGTTGCTCTGTTTCGGCGGGATCCATCCGGGCAATCACCAACCAGACCCAGGCGACGTAAATCAGTGCCGCCGTCGCCCATCCGACTGCCGGGGCATCCACCCAGCTCCCCGTTATCCCGGTGTAGAGGAAGGTTGCGGTGCCGGCCACCAGCATGGCGACAAAGCGCAGCCTGCTGCGCCGGACCCTGGTGTTCTCCGCAGCCTTAGTCATTGGGGTTCCCGGGCGAGCCGGCCTTGTCGGTGAGTTTCGATGCCTGGAGGATGCCATCCCGCACCCCGGCACGAACCACGAAGTACAAGGCGTAGAGGGCAATCGCGGCAATAACGATGGTCAGGACCAGGTTGTTCAACGGGGTGGCGTCCATCCAGCCACTCTAACGGGGTGCCTTCCTTTGGACAGGAATCTGCGAATCGGCCCTGTTCGTGTTACTGTCTTTGTCGCTGTCAAGGAGAAAAACGAAAGCGCTTCTCCTGATCACCTTGCGCGGGTGGCGGAATGGCAGACGCGCTAGCTTGAGGTGCTAGTCCTCGAAAGGGGGTGGGGGTTCAAGTCCCCCTCCGCGCACCAAGGGAAGCCCTGGAAGGTCGTTGATCTTCCAGGGCTTCTGTCGTTTCCTGGGGCGACCGTCGTCACGCGCCCGTCCGCGGCGCGAACATGATGACGCCGACGCCCACGATGCAGATCGCTGCTCCGATGACATCCCAGCGGTCCGGCCGGAAGCCGTCCATCAGCATTCCCCAGGCCAGCGACCCGGCGATGAAGACCCCGCCGTACGCAGCAAGCACCCGGCCAAAGTGCGCCTCCGGCTGGAAGGCGGCGAAGAAGCCGTAGATTCCCAAGGCCACCACGCCAAGTCCGGCCCACCACCAGGCCTTGCCTTCGCGGACGGCCTGCCAGATCAGCCAAGCTCCGCCGATCTCGGCCACTGCGGCCAGGGCGAAGAGGACGATGGACTTCAGGATGGTCATTGCTCCAGTATTCCCTGCCACCAAGCCCGCCCCAGCGGTTATCCACATACGGCAACCAGCCCGTTTCCGCCGGGGATCCCCTCGAATAGCTTTGAGTGCAGGAGATGCACTAAGATATTGAAGTCTGTGTTACGCCCTCCTTCCGAATCTTCGGCGGGGGAGCGCTGCACAGCATCGCAAATGAACCTCCTGTTACGGAAATACCGTAACCGCTTAGCCCAAAGGAGGTGGGTTCACATATGCGTCCTTACGAATTGATGGTAATCATCGACCCCGAGGTCGAAGAGCGTACCGTAGAGTCGTCGCTTCAGAAGTTCCTTAATGTCATCACCACCGATGGTGGAACCATCGAGAAGGTTGACATCTGGGGCCGTCGCCGCCTGGCATACGACATCAAGAAGAAGTCCGAAGGTATCTACGCCGTGGTGAACTTCACCGCTGCTCCGGCTACCGCCAAGGAACTTGATCGCCAGCTGTCTCTGAACGAGACGATCATGCGCACCAAGATCATCCGCCCCGAAGACCAGAAGGTTGTTGCTGAGTAATCAGCCCCTTCCAGATCTTTACCCCGCAGGAACGAACAAGGAGGCAGTAGATGGCAGGCGAAACCACTATTACGGTCATTGGTAACCTCACCAACGACCCGGAGCTGCGGTTCACCCCGTCTGGCTCGGCAGTAGCGAACTTCACCATCGCTTCTACTCCCCGGACCTTTGACCGCCAGTCCAATGAATGGAAGGACGGGGAAACCCTGTTCCTTCGCGCATCGGTATGGCGCGAAGCAGCTGAAAACGTGGCCGAATCCCTCACCAAGGGCATGCGCGTCATCGTTTCCGGCCGTTTGAAGAGCCGTTCCTACGAAACCAAAGAAGGCGAAAAGCGCACCGTTATCGAGCTTGAGGTCGACGAAATCGGCCCCAGCTTGCGTTACGCAAACGCCAAGGTCAACCGTACCCAGCGCTCCGGCGGTGGACAGGGTGGCTTCGGCGGAGGCAACTCCGGTGGCTTTGGAGGTGGCGCTCCCGGTGGAAACCAGGGCGGCGGCAACTCCGGTGGAGGTTGGGGCGGCAACCAGTCCGCACAACAGCAGGATGACCCTTGGGCTACGCCCGGTGTCAGTAACGCTGGCGGCTGGGGCAACGGCCCTGATTCCGAACCTCCCTTCTAAACACCAAACAAAAGTCCGACGTCGGACGCTCACCGGGACTGCCGAAAGGCACCTTGGTGATCACCGCCGTCGAACACCACCATCCCGTGGATCAATATCCACGGGCTCCATAGAAAAGGAGCTCCACGATGGCTAAGGCTGAACTCCGTAAGCCCAAACCAAAGTCCAACCCCTTGAAGGCCGCTGACATCACTGTCATCGACTACAAGGACGTAGCATTGCTGCGCAAGTTCATCTCCGACCGCGGAAAGATCCGTGCTCGTCGCGTTACTGGCGTTACCGTTCAGGAACAGCGCAAGATCGCCCAGGCAATCAAGAACGCCCGCGAAGTTGCTCTGCTGCCTTACTCCGGCGCTGGCCGCGGCTAAGGAAGGGATTAACTAACATGGCTAAGCTCATTCTGACCCACGAAGTAACCGGTCTCGGTGCTGCTGGCGACGTTGTCGAGGTCAAGGACGGTTACGCACGTAACTTCCTGCTGCCCCGCGGCTTCGCCCTGACCTGGTCGAAGGGTGGCGAGAAGCAGGTTGAGTCCATCAAGGCTGCCCGCGCTGCTCGTGCCCACGCTTCTGTTGAAGCTGCACAGGCACAGGCCCAGGCTCTGTCCTCCAAGAAGGTCAAGCTCGAGGTGAAGGCCGGCGAGTCCGGTCGTCTCTTCGGTACCGTCAAGCCGGCCGATGTCGCTGCTGCTGTTGAGGCCGCTGGCCTTGGCGCCATCGACAAGCGCAACGTTGAACTGCCGAACCACATCAAGTCTGTCGGTTCGTACCAGGCCAACGTTCGCCTGCACGAGGATGTTTCCGCTGTTATCGACCTCGAGGTCGTTGCCAGCAAGTAGTCTCTGACTGCATCCAAAGAACCCCGTTGCCGGATTCCGGTGGCGGGGTTCTTTTGTGTTCGCGACGAGTTGGCAGTTAATGACAATCCCAGTCACCAACATTGCCATTAACTGCCAAGTCGCAGGGGCGTCAGGGGGTGTGGAGCTCCGACATCACGTGGCGGTAGCCGGAGCGGATCATCTCCGCCAACACGCTCCGGTCCACGTCGTCCAACTTATTGATGTACAAGCAGGCCGCCCCGGTCTTGTGTTTGCCAAGCTCGGGGAGGAGCTGGTCTGCATCGGGGCCGTAAGTGAGCCCGTAAAGGGCCAGGTTGGCCTTTCGTGGCGAGAATCCGACGGCTGCAGCATCGCCCTCGCGCCCGCTGGCGTACTTGTAGTGGTAGCTGCCGAAGCCAATAATGGTCGGGCCCCACATGACAGGCTCCTGGCCGGTGGCGTCCCGCATCATGTCCAGCAATTCCAAGCCGTCAGCCCGCCGGACAGGGTGCTCCACAGCACTAAGGAAATCGTGGACAGATGCATCCGTCGGTTGGGTCTTGTTCTCTGCCATGCACGTAGTCTCGCAGACCGGCACCTCGCCTGCCAGCACCGGATGGTAGCCTTCACCGGTGACTCCAGAAGCCCTCCGCCTCCGCCCGTTCCACCAAGTCGACGTCTTTTCCGACCAGCCGTACCGAGGGAACCCCTTGGCCGTGGTGGTGGAGGCCGAAGGTCTCAGCACCGAGGCCATGCAGCACTTCGCCAATTGGACCAACCTTTCGGAGACCACCTTCCTCCTCCCTCCCACCGACCCGGCGGCCGACTACAAAGTGCGGATTTTCACCGCCAGCGAGGAGTTCCCCTTCGCGGGGCACCCGACGCTCGGATCGGCGCATACATGGCTGCAGGCCGGGGGAGTGCCCAAGACGGAGGGCGTCCTGGTTCAGGAGTGCGGTGCGGGCTTGGTTCGGGTGAAGCACGACGCCGGCCGGCTGGCTTTCGCTGCTCCGCCATTGACGCGTTTTGGTCCAGTGAGCGACGCCGAACGATCCCAACTCGCGGCGGGCCTGGGTATCTCGGAGGCTGAGATAGTCGACGCATCGTGGCTGGTCAACGGCCCGCAGTGGATTGGCGTCCTCCTTGGGTCAGCGGACCAGGTACTGGCCTTGGAACCGGATTTCGTGGCCATGGGTGACCTCAAGGTCGGGGTGATTGGCCCGCACGAGCCAGGTTCCGCCGTCGACTTTGAAGTCCGCACCTTCATTCCTGGTGATGCCATGGTGGAGGACCCGGTGACGGGGAGTTTCAACGCCGGAGCGGCCCAGTGGCTGATTGGATCGGGCAGGGCGCCCGAGGAGTATGTTGCCGCTCAAGGCACCGTGCTGGGCAGGGCCGGGCGTATCCACGTCATCGCCAGGGATGGTGATATCTGGATCGGCGGAGCATCGGCCACCTGCATCCAAGGCAGTGTGATCCTGTAGGGCCGGTCCTCACGCCCGCTTGGGTTTGGACAGCACTGCAAGTAGTACGATGCCCGCACTGAACAGGGCCTGAACCATCGCCACAGCCCACGGAGTGTAGCCAAGGTAGAGCCCAACCAGCAGCGGAATCATCGCCAGGATCGTCACGTCCAGCCCGTGCATCAGGGAGCCGAGCTGCGCGCGGGGCACGGGACCGAAGGGCGTGTCCACCGGGGGAGCCGACCAATCCGGCGCGGCTTTGGTGGCAGAACGCAGCGTTCCCGCGCCCATTCCGACGCCGGCCAATGCCCCCACGCCAATCAGGGCAGGATCGGAAGCGCCCAGGAGAACCAGAAGGCCGCTAAGGACGGTCATCCATACAGCCATGGCAAGGCACGGGATGAGGGTCCGGCTGGTACGGACCAGTGCCGGATGGAGGGGGAGCAGCGCATCGAGCTCCGGAACGAGGGCCGTCTTGCGCGCCACGCTCCCCATGCCCGACGCTGTTGCACAGCCGGCTATGACAACGATGGCCAGCTGTGCGAACTCCGGGAGTCCTCCTTCCACCAGCAGCACGGCGATGCAAGCACCGAGCCACAGCAAGGAAGCCAACAAGGGCGGATTCAGCCGGAGAAACGCTACTGTATCGGCGCGGATCAGCGCCCGGAGCGGGCCGCCCGCCGGTCTGGCGAAGAAGCCTGCCGCCCTGCCGCCGTCGACCGTTTTATGTCCGGCGCCCAGCGCGCGAAGTACCTCGTTGGAATCCATCATGAACAGGGAAGCGCCGGTGTGGCCAGCCACCGCTCCGCCGCGGATAAGCTCTTCACCCCGCACCTCACCAGCGCGTCGGCCCGCGACACCCAGGAGCACGACGGCGGCCACCGCCACCAAAGCTTCCGGCCATGGTGCCCCTGGGATCGTGGGAAGGACGGCGCACGCCAAGAGCACGGTCCAGCTGATCACCCGGCCGAGCCGGGCTCCAAGCATGCCGAGCTGCTGGAAGGCCGCCAAGGCCACCGCGATGACCCCGGAAACGCCAAAGGCCGCTGATGCAAGAAAGTGCTCCGGGCCACTACGGTCCACGGCCGTGAGGATGCTGAATGGCAGGTATACGACGGCAAGGCCCACCCCCGTTAGTACAGCCTTGCGGAGGAAAGGGGGCAGAACCATCGGTCGGCGGTCGACGGGGAGGGACAGCCACCAGGTGCTCTCGGGTCCACCGACCGTGATAGGTCCGAGCTTGCGGGCAAGATTGGCCACCACCAGCAGGAACGCGTATGTCGCTAGTGTCCACAGCACGGGCGCTGGAAGGACGAGCCATTGCGCCTTGATAATGCTGCTCCCAGTAGAGGCGCGGTCCGCGATCTCGTTACGCAGGGCAAGGACGAAGGAGGCTGCGATGGTCAGGGAAACGGCGATACCGAGTCCCCAACTGTACGCATCGACAAAGCGTTCGCTCCATGAGCCCCTGCTCCGCTTGTAGCGGCGGACCGATCGTCGCGTGAAACGAACGATCTCCCGCGCGAGGTGACGGTCCGGCGTCGAGCTTTCACGAATCAGCATGTCAGGACCCGGCAATGATCGAGGCTCCCTGCTGCGGATCGAATTCGCAGACGTCGTCGTCAATCACCAAACACGAAGAAGCGGTGGCGAGCAGCAGGTCCGGATCGTGCGTCACCAGGACCACGGCGCCGCCGTGCCCAGCGATCCGTTCTCCGATGGCCACCCGCATCTTGGGATCAAGCCGCTGCTCCGGCTCGTCAAGAATCAGGAGCGACGACGGACGGATCAGCCCCGCTGCGAGCAGCAGTCTGCGCCGTTGCCCGGAAGAGAGGGCGTCCGGGATGGCGTGGGCTCGTCCCTGCAGGCCGAAGAACTCCAGTTCTTCCTCGACCCGCGTTTCGGGATCCGCCACGGAGTGTCCGCGGGCGACGAGCAGCAAGTGTTCGCGGACAGTCAACGAGGGGAAGAAAAGATCGTCATCGAAGACAGCGGAGACCTCCCGTCGGAACGGTACGGCGTCGGGGTCGATGAGGAGGCCATGGACTTTCACCTCGCCGGCGAGGGCGGCCTGACGGCCCGCTATGGTTCGGGCAACTGTTGACTTCCCGGCGCCGTTGACGCCCACGATTCCCAGGATTTCGCCGGCGTGCAGGGTGGCCGACACCTCGCCACACACCGGAGATCCGGCATAACCCACCAGCAGGTTTTCGACGTCCAGTACGGTCCCCATGAGGCAACCCTACCGGCGCGCCGACGGCCCTCAGAGAAGTGAGTGGGCCTCGAGGTCCTCCATCGCCCACCCAAGGATTCTCAGATCGAAGGGGTCGCGTTCCAGGATCCCGAAGAGATAAGCGTCGAAATCCCACAGTCCGGCATTGCCGCCGTTGGCCCAGTACCACGCCCATAAATCGTCAAGGGTGATCTCATGCTCGAGGACGAGTATTCGTGCTGTCTGGCGTGAGTCCATGGGATTTCCAGACTGCTGCCGCAGCATCGTGCCGCATCCAGCTGGTTGAGGCAGATTCCCAACTGGGAACCCGATTTCATCGTTTCACGTTCGTCGTTTATCCGAAACCCCTCTGGGTTGCGAATAGTATGGGAACTTCCGAGGGAAAAACAGCCGCCTGAATAAGGGACCTCGCAATGAATCAGGAGCACATCGTGGATTCTGCCCGGACCTTTGAGTCGATCGTCATCATTTTTAATCCCAACAGCACAGGGGATGCGCCGGAGCTGGCGCAGCAATTGCATCAGCGACTGAAGGAAGTTCTCAGCTACGAACCCGAGATCATCCTCCAACCCACGGAGCATGCCGGACACGCGGTGGACCTTGCGCGGGAGGCCGCGGCGAAGGGCGGCGATGTCCTGGTGGTTTCCGTCAGTGGCGATGGCGGCTACAACGAGGTCGTCAACGGGGTGATGCAGGCCGGAAACTCCCGGGCGGTGTGCGCTGTTCGGGCCGCCGGAAACGCCAACGACCACAGCAGGATCATCGCCACCAAGCCCCTGGAAGAGGCCATCGCTGAGGGCCGGGTCCACAACATCGACCTTCTCCGCATCCATACCGGCCAAAAAGAGGATGAACCGCTTGAGTATGCGCACTCCTACATCGGCTTCGGTTTAACTCCCGTGGTTGCCACCGAGCTGGAAAAGGGCAGTAAAGGAGCCCTCAAGGAAATGGTCACCGTGATTCAGACCTTTTCCAAATTTGAGCCGTTCGGAGTTCGCTTGCCTGATGGGAAGCGTCACAAGTTCGACAGCCTGGTGTTCGCCAACATCCGTGAAATGGCCAAGTACGCCACCCTCAGCGATGCCGATGAGCACCCGTCCGATGGCAAGTTCGAGGTCATCATTTTCCCCCACATGCCCAAGTGGAAGGTTCTTCTGAAGGCGCTCAAGGCCACCACCCAGGGACTTGGTGATCAGCCGAGCGTCAGCAGCTATGAATTCACCACTCTGAAGCCGCTGCCGTACCAAATGGATGGCGAGGTCAAGAGCGTGGAGGCGAACGTCAAGGTCAGGGTGGAGTGCGCGCAGGGGGCTTTGGCGACGCTCGGCTAGGCCCAGCTCAAGTGTGTGCGCAAGCGGCGGTGACGAAGTCATATATTCGTCCGCGCAGGTCAGTTGAGGCCGCCACTTTTACCAAGCCTTCGCTCTCTCCCACTTTCACTCGAAGCGGGAGAAGCGTGCCCACCTTGTCTTCGGCGACGGCATGCGGATCACATCGTGCTGGTCGGATGGTGAGCGCCAGCTCCTGCTGTGTGGAGCCCACGGTGACGTTCCTTGGCCATGGATCCGTGGGGGACTGGGCCAGCAGCGTGGTCTCGTCGATCGATTCAATCGTGAAGCTTCGTACCTCCCCGCCCTGCGTGGCCGGCGAGATCACAAGACGCACGACGGCGGTCCGACCGTCCGCGGCCACCTTCAGTTCGGGGTCCAGCGCCATCGTGGCGACGGCAGCGGCCTGGGCCGCGATGCACAGTTCGGCTGAGTTTCTGGACAGTACGCCGAAGGGATCGGCTGCGTCCGTCACCTCTTCGGTGGCTTCTTTCCCGGGCGCAGCGAACTCCAGCGTTGCCTGGTTGGAACCGTTCTGTGGCGCTCCACATGACGCCGCTGGCAATGCCGCAGGAACGCTTTTAGGTTGCCGGGGCGGCAGTTCAAGGCCGTTCCCTGAGCGCTGCCAGAGTATGTCGCCGTCGAAAAGGGGTGAACGGACCCGTGCTCCGGTCACCGTCAGGAGATTGTCCGTTGTGTTGGTGAACTGGATCTGGATGGCTTGCTTCCCGTATTGGTCACGGGATTGATTGATTTCCACTGTGATGGGCGCAGTGCTGCTGCCGGACGAAGGCGGGTCGGCCGGAGCGCCTGAGCTGCAGGCGGACAGGGCAGGCAGCATCGTGGCCATGACTATGCAAGACGCAAGGACACGCCTTCTGCGGCACACCATGCGATCAGTGTAGGCGCCCCCAGTGCGCCGGTACGATGTCGCTCACACACACCTGCCAACTCCGCCCATGGAGTGTGGCAACGAAAGGGGAGATTCATGTCATTCCAGGCTTACCTCGACGCCATCGAAGACAAAACCGGCCTGACGCCGCGGCAGTTGGTGGACATCGCTGAATCCAAGGGCTTCAATGATCCTTCGGTCAAGGCCGGGACCATCCTTGAATGGCTTAAAGCCGATTATGATCTTGGGCGTGGCCACGGCATGGCCTTGGTGCACGTCATCAAGAAGGGGCCGCAGATCGACAGCAAGCACGTGGGGTCGGAGGGATCGCACCGCGACGAGTCGGACACGCTATGGCTGGACGGTAGGGCCAGCAAGCCGGCTTCATGATTGCGGGGGCTCTGGCGAGTAAACCATAAGCATGCTTAGCTTATGGTGTCGTCCAGTCCTCCACCTGCGCAGAAAGGTTCCACATGGCCACCGTGACCCAGTTGTTCAATGCCCCTGCCGCAGATGTTTGGAAAGTCATCCAGGAGGGGTGGCTGTACTCAGGCTGGGTCGTGGGTGCCTCAAGGATCCGCTCCGTTGATGACCAGTGGCCGGCCCAGGGATCCCGGCTTCACCACTCCGTTGGATCCTGGCCATTCCTCATCGACGACAGCAGCCGCGTCACCGCCGTCGAACCCGAACGCAAGCTCGAACTCCTGGCGAGCGGGTGGCCGTTGGGCGAAGCGAAGGTGCTCATCACACTGGAAGACCTCGGTGGCTCCCAATGCCGGGTTTCCATTGCTGAGGACGCCGTGCGGGGCCCCGGCAAATTGGTGCCCAAGAAATTGCGTGATCCCGTAATTGCTGTCCGGAACCGCGAAACCTTAAGGCGCTTGGAACTGATGGCAGTGGGCGGCGCGGGCAGGTCCTAGCGCCCGGGCGGGCCTTAGGGCCGCAGTACCCAGTCAAAGGCCTCTGCTTTGGACCGTGCGCCTTGGGCCGACTTGGAGCGGTTGGGCTCGTCGAGCTCCTGCAGTAAATGTTCCGAAAGGACCACCAGTTCGCCAAAGATTTCAGGCGTCAGCCAGTCGGGGCGGGTGGCGAACAGGATGTCTTCGCTGGACGTATTTCCGCTGGCACCGGGGGCGAAGGGGCATCCGCCCAGGCCGCCAAGCGCCCCGTCCACCATTTCAGCCCCTGCTTGGATGGCTGCGAGGGTGTTCGCAACGCCCAAACCCCACGTGTCATGACCGTGATAGACGACACGACGGGAAGGCGACTCGGTGCGCACGCGGGTGATCAACTGTGCAACCTGCGCCGGGACCGCCTGGCCCAAGGTGTCACAGATGACGATGTCGATGGTGCCCTCGGCACGGGGGTCGTTGGCGATGGCCAGGATGCGTTCTTCGCGGACCTGGCCCTCGAACGGGCAGGTGAAGGACGTTGCAATGCAGAGCTGGATATGGCCGTCTACTGCCCGCGCGTACTCGATGGCCTCGGGCAGGGCTGCGAGGCTTTGGTCGGTAGTGCGGCCGATGTTTGCCTTGTTGTGCGAGTCGGAAGCGGACAGGCAGTACTGGAAATTGCGCGCCCCGGCAGCTGCGGCCTTCGCAACATGGCCCGGGGTTGCTACCCAGATCCAGCACTTTTCGAGTTCCGCCGGGGTCAGGGCGTGCACCACTTCCAGGGTGTTGGCCATCGTGGGGACCAGGTCCGGGCGGGCCATGGACCCGAGTTCGATCGCCGGCACGCCGAGCCGCAGCAACTCGCGAACAGTCTGGACCTTCTGTTCCGCGGAAAGGAGCTTGCCCGTCAGTTGGAGGCCGTCGCGAAGGGTGACGTCCCGCAGAATGGCGTTGCCCAAGGTTGCGGCCACGGGCCCTTCAGGACGGATCATGACTGAACAGCTCCCTCGCGGCCGGATGCATCGTTGATCTCGCTTTCGCTCATGCCAAGCAGCCCGGCGAGAACCTCCTGGGTGTTCTCGCCCAGATCCGGCCCCAGGTTCCGAATGGGCAAGGACTGGCCACCAATGACGGGAACCACGCCAGGGAAGCCGACGCCGGAGAGGGTTTCTTCGCCCGTGGAGACATCGAATTTTTGGATCATGTTCCTGGCGGCATATTGGTTGTCGCTGCTGATGTCCGCGGCGGTATAGATGGGTCCCGCGGGAACACCGGCAGCTTCCAAGGCGGCCAGTGCCTCAGCAGGTGGGAGCGTGGCAGTCCATGAGCCGATCGCCTGGTCCAGCTCCTCACGCGCGGCCCAGCGACCCGCATTGCTCTGCAAATCAGGGCGCCCGGCAAGGTCCGGGCGGCAGATGGTCTGCATGTACCGCTGGAAAATCGAATCACCGTTACCTGCCACCACAATGCTCGCGCCGTCCTTGCAGACGTACGCATTCGAGGGGGCGATGCCTTCCATCCGGCCGCCCACCCGCTGGCGGTCCACGCCGTAGGCCTGGTAGTCGGGAATGAGCGATTCCATCATGGAAAACATTGCCTCGTGCAGGGCGACGTCAATGACGCGTTCGGTGAGGGGTACAGCGCCAGCCGAGTCCCGGCGTCGTGCTTCACGCTGGTAGAGGCCCATTACGGAACCGAACGCGGCGTAGAGTCCCGCGATCGAGTCTCCGATGGAGACGCCGACCCGCACCGGTGCGCGGTCGGGGTCGCCCACCAGGTTGCGGAACCCTCCGTAGGCTTCGGCGACGGCGGCAAAACCGGGACGCTCGGACAGTGGCCCGGTCTGCCCGAAGGCGGAGATGCGGGTCACCACGAGGTCCGGGTTGGCCTGGTTGAGAACCTCGGGACCCAGGCCCCACTTTTCGAGCGTGCCTGGGCGGAAATTCTCCAGCAGAATGTCTGATTTTGCCGCCAGGTCCAGGACGGCCTGCTTGCCGGCCTCCGTGCGGAGGTCCAGGACCACGGATTTCTTGTTGCGGTTCAGCGTGCGGTACAGCATTGAGGTGGTGCCCTTGTGCAGCCGCCAGTTGCGCAGTTCATCGCCGGTTCCGGGCCGTTCGACCTTGATGACCTCGGCGCCGAAATCTGCCAACAGCCGTCCTGCGGTGGGCGCGGCGATGTAGTTGCCGAGTTCCAGGACGCGGACGCCGTCCAGCGGTGCGATTGGTTGCTGTGTCATGGTCCTCTTCCGTGCTGATGCCCCCTTTTGCAAACCTAGACTAGGCCCATGAGATTCGCCATCCGTCCCGCGGTTGAAAAGGATGTTCCCGGGATTGTGACCGTGGAGACCCTGTCCGGGCGGTTGCCAGAGGCCGGGAGGGAGCCTTTCGCGGCAAAGATCGCTGCTGCAATATCCGACGACGGTCGCCTGGTTTTGGTGGCCGAGGCGCCACTGGACATGACCCCGGGGCCGGGTTCCGCCGTCGTTGGCTGGGCGAAAACGCACCATTACGACGTCGGTGACGGTCCAGCGCCGGCGGGTCACTATCTGGGCGGCCTTACCGTTGCGCCCGATTTCCGGCGTCGGGGACTTGCGGTTGCGTTGACCTCGCGCCGGCTTGAGTGGATCTGGGAACGTGCTGACACTGCCTGGTACATCGTTAATGCGCGTAACGAAGCCTCTTTGGAGCTGCACCGGCAGTGGGGATTCAGGGTGGTCTCGCGCGGCCCGGCTTTTCACGCCGTAGCGTTCGACGGCGGCGAGGGAGTCCTGCTGGCGGCGGCGCGGCCGCTGTCCTGACCCCAAGGAACGCCCGTCCGTCTTAGCATGGGTCCAGGGAAGCACCGACCGGGGGAGTTTGTGATGGGGCCGTTGGATTCGATCGAAAAAACTGCAAGGAAAACGGCGCCACCTCGCGTGGAAATGCCAGCCAAGGCCCGGCGAAAGCGCTCCTCGCGGCTGCGCAGGCTGGAATTGGCGATCTTGGTGGTTTTGATCCTGGCTGTGGCCCTTTCCGCCACTCCTTGGCCGTCGGCACTGCTGATCCGCAGTGTCTTTGAACGGGGAGCCCAGGCGACCATCGATGAAATGACGCCCTACGTTCCCGCTACTCCCCTGGATACGCGGATGGGGGTGGAGTACAAGCCGGGGTCCACCTTTGATATCTTCAGTCCCCAGGGGACGACGGCGCCGCTTCCTACGGTGGTGTGGATTCACGGAGGCGCCTGGATTTCCGGGGCACAGCGCGACGTCAATCCGTACCTCCAGATCATGGCCGACCAGGGCTACACCACGATTGGCATGAGCTATCCGATCGCACCCGAAGCCACGTACCCCACTGCTGTCCGCGACATCAACGAAGCCCTCGCCTACATCAAGGCACACGCTGCCGAACTCAATGTGGACACCAGCCGCATCGTCCTTGCCGGTGACTCTGCAGGGGCCCAGCTGGCCAGCCAGATGACAACGCTCACCGTCAACCCCGAGTACGCCAACCTCATGGGAATCCAGCCTGCGCTTCAGAAGTCCGAACTCGCTGCAACCATCCTGCACTGCGGCGTCTACGACCTGCGGGCCATGGCGGACCTGAACGGCATTGTGGCGTGGGGTTTCAAGACTGCCTTGTGGGCTTACACCGGCACCAAGGATTGGTCCGCCACCTATGCCGGGGCCACGATGTCCACCATCGACTTTGTCACCCCCGACTTCCCGCCGACCTTTATCAGCGGCGGCAACGGTGACGGCCTCACCTGGCTGCAATCGGTGCCCTACAGCAACCGGCTCAAAAACGCCGGAGTGCCTGTGACGGAGCTGTTTTGGCCGGCAAACCACCAACCTGAGTTGCCTCACGAGTACCAGTTCCATCTGAACTTCGCCGAGGCCCGCGAGGCGAGGGACAAGACTTTCGATTTCCTCTCTGCGCACGCCGCGCGGCGTCCCTGATCCTCCAGCAGCTCGCCGGGAATACTTTCCCTGCCGCCCCCGTTCATTGATTTAGATGCAAACGCATGTAAACTGAATTAACGAGCAACAGGAGAAACGCCATGGAAACCCGCCGCATCACCGTACTTTCCGCCGGACTCGGCGTGCCGTCGTCGAGCCGTCTGCTGGCCGACCAGCTGGCCGCCTCCGCAGAGCGGCAACTGCGTGCGGCAGGCTATGAGGCGAGGATCGACGTCGTCGAACTTCGCGACCTCGCCGTGGACATCGCCAACAACTTCGTTACCGGGTACGCCGCACCACGCCTCGCGGAGGTGATTGCCGGCGTCGAGGACTCCGACGCCATCATCGCCGTCAGCCCCGTGTTCAGTGCCTCGTACAGCGGGCTGTTCAAGTCGTTCGTCGACGTCCTTGATCCCAAGTCGCTCGACGGCAAGGCCGTATTGCTCGGCGCCACGGGCGGCACCGACCGCCACCAGATGGTCCTCGACTACGCCATGCGCCCCCTGTTCACCTACCTCCGCACCCGGATCGCCGCTACCGGCGTCTTCGCGGGGCCGCAGGACTGGGGAAACAACGACGACGGCGGCTCGCCCCTGTCGTCGCGGGTGGACCGGGCAGCCGGTGAACTCGTGCAACTGCTGAGCGGCCCCCAGCCCGGCCGCAAGGCTCCGGTTCTTGAGTCGCTGCCGTTTGAGCAGCTGCTCGCCGGAATCTCGGCAGGCAGGTAGTCCGAACTTTTACCCAGGTTGGGTCGTTGGGGCAATCATGAAGTGTCCTGTGGATTCCATTGACCTGGTGATGAGCGAACGAAGCGGCGTAGAGATCGACTACTGCCCCAAATGCCGGGGCGTGTGGTTGGATCGCGGCGAGCTGGACAAGATCATCGACCGCGTAGCAGCGGAGACCGCCCCGTCGGCATCGCGGCCTGTCCCGCCCGCTCCGCAGCCTCCGATCGCGCCGCCGCCCCTCTACAACCCCTTCGAGTCCCGCCCGCAGGAGCCAAGATACGAGGACAGGGGACGGCGGGACTACGACCGGGACTACGACCGGCGCGAGTACGAACGACGGGGCGACCGGGACCAGTACGGCCGCAAGCGCAAGAAGAAGGAAGGCTTCCTCGGCGACCTCTTCGACTTTTAGTCAGTCGTCCAGAAGCTCGATGAATTCGCGGGCCTGCTTGATGTTGATGTCCGAGTGGCGGGTCAAAGCCAGTGCCGCGCCCTCCACGTCGCCGCTCTTTGCCAGCGTACGGATCCGGCCGTAGATTTCGTCGTTGAGCATATTGCTGCTGACTTCGCGGGTCACGTCCCCCTTGCTGACGATCGCCCTGTAGCGGTAGGGGAAGCGCTCGGGTTCGTCGTCGTCATCATCGGCGAGCAGGTCCTTGGCAGGGGTTTCCGGCGTGAACGGCTGGGGGTGCGCCGCCAAGGCGCCCACGGCGTTGCGTGATGCACGCAGGCCTTCTCCCGTGGCCTGCAGGTAAAGCTTGATGGCAGCCATCGCCTGACCCTGGGCTATCAGTGAATACAGCTGGCGGTGCTGCTCCTGGTTGAGCTTGGCTGCTGACTCCCTGGCCAGTTCCACGGGGTCCTTCGGGCCGCCCGTTGCCTGGGCGTTTGACTTCGTTTCCGCCGAGCGCTTGGTGAATGAACGAATGAGCAGGAGCACTCCCGCGACGACCGCAATGAGGATCAGGAGCGGGATGAGGATGGAATCCATGGCGTTGTCAGAGCCGATCTACGTAGTTCTTGGCGGTAAGCAAATCTGAATGGGTGGCTTGGCGAAGAACTTTGATGGCCTCGATCTTCTTCCCGCCGCGGACCAGGTTCTGCAGCTCAAAGGCGAGTTGGGGATTGAGCTGGCCGTTGGGAAGGACCGCGGGCTGCTGGCCTGGCTGACTGGCGGTCGGGGTGCGTCCGGCCTGCCCCTGGACTGCCGCGCTGTTCGGCTGCGCATGCTGGCTGTGTTGGGCTGCGTTCTGGCTGGGCTTGGTCGTGGCCTCGATGCGGGCTCGAAGGGCCAACGCCTTCTGGACCTGGGAAGCCTGGTGCGCGGCGGAACGGGCCGCGAGTTCGCGTTGGTATCTTTCGGCGTCCGACATGCCCGTATCCCGCGGTCTGAAGGCCGCGGACAGCGCCCACAGCAGGCCCAGGAGGACGAGCAGCGGAAGGGCAACCGTCAGCACGTCACCAAAGATGATCCCCATGCTTAGAGCTTATGCCAGAAGTCCGTTATCCACAGCACATTCCACGGCCGGCATAAGCTTCTGAGAGCATGGTGTCAAATTAAGGTGCCATATGTAAGATGCATCACATTTGGGGCATGTTTGGGGTGTTTTTGCTCGCTTCTGCGGACTAGGGAATCGACACGGCTGTGGATGATTTGTGGGCAAAACTTTCTTTAGTCCACAGCTTGTGTGGAGCGTTTCCGCAGGTCAGGGCATTGATGCCGCTCAAAGAATTTCTCTATCCACAGAGAAACGCACAGTCTGTGCACAACGTGGGGGCGGTATTCCACAAGTTATCCACAGGGGCCATCGGGCACCTGCTGTAACGTGTCTGAAGTGTCCATTTTGGGCACTCATTTACCCGCATTGGGTTTCCCGGGCCGATAAAAAGTCACTCACCGTGACGGGTCCCCGGAAGGCATTGTGGATAACTTGTGGATACGTAATTTTGTCGGACCTGCCTGACATCCTCGGAGCAACCCGGCGGACGTAGCCACACACCGCGCTTTGCGACCGCCAGGGAGTACATCTCTGCAGCGGTACATATTTGGAGGACGGCTTTGTCAGTTACGCACTTGGACTCAATCGAGGGCACTCGCGCTTCGGACTCGAGCCGGAAGCCTCCCCAGGACATCCCTGCTGAACAATCCGTACTCGGCGGCATGATGCTGTCCAAGGACGCAATCGCGGACGTCGTCGAGATCGTCCGTGGGCACGACTTCTACCGTCCGGCCCACGAGACCATCTACGAGTCCATCATCGACCTCTATGGTCGGGGCGAACCCGCTGACGCCGTCACGGTCTCCGACGAACTGACCAAGCGCGGCGAGATCAACCGGATCGGTGGGCCGGCGTACCTTCACGAGCTCATCCAGACCGTCCCCACCGCGGCGAACGCCGGATACTACGCGGAAATCGTGGCCGAGCGTGCCGTGCTTCGCCGTCTGGTGAATGCCGGAACCAAGATCGTCCAGATGGGCTACGGCCAGGACGGCGAGGTGGAAGACCTCGTCAACCAGGCACAGGCCGAGGTTTACGCGGTTGCTGAAAAGCGAACGGCCGAGGACTACGTGGCGTTGAAGGACGTCATGGAGTCCACCGTGGACGAAATCGAAGCTTCGGGGCACCGCGGCGAAGGCATGACAGGCGTCCCCACCGGTTTCTACGAACTCGACGAACTGACGCACGGCCTCCACCCGGGCCAGATGATCGTTATCGCAGCCCGTCCTGCCGTGGGTAAGTCCACGTTCGCGTTGGACTTTGCCCGTTCCGCTGCCATCAAGAACAACCTGGCCACGGTCATGTTCTCGCTGGAAATGGGCCGGAACGAGATTGCGATGCGTCTTCTCTCGGCAGAAGCCACCATCGGCCTTCAGGACCTCCGCAAGGGCACCATCAAGGACGAACAGTGGTCCAAGATTGCCACCACCATGGGCCGCATGAACGACGCTCCCCTGTTCATCGATGACAGCCCCAACATGTCGCTCATGGAGATCCGGGCCAAGTGCCGCCGCCTGAAGCAGCAGCACGACCTCAAGCTGGTAATTCTCGACTACCTCCAGCTCATGAGCTCCGGCAAAAAAGTGGAATCCCGCCAGCAGGAAGTTTCCGAGTTCTCGCGTGCCCTCAAACTGCTTGCCAAGGAGCTGCAGGTACCCGTGATCGCCCTGTCGCAGCTGAACCGTGGTTCGGAGCAGCGCCAGGACAAGCGGCCCATGGTTTCGGACCTTCGTGAATCCGGCTCCATCGAGCAGGACGCCGACATGGTCATCCTGCTTCACCGTGAAGATGTCTACGACAAGGAATCCCCGCGTGCCGGCGAGGCCGACATCCTCATTGCAAAGCACCGTAACGGTCCCACCAAGGACATCGTTGTGGCTTTCCAGGGTCACTACTCACGCTTCGCCAACATGGCTGGCGAGACCGGCGGTGGGGGTTTCTAGGCCTGCTTCAAGCTTCCTAACGCATGCTCAGTATTCGCCCTTGATCACGAAGTAGGAGCCACGGATCGTTCCGGCCAGCTTGGACTTTTGCCGGGCGAACTTGAACTTCGAGTCCAGCTCCTCGGGGACGTCCATGCCGTCGGCGAGCTTGAAGCCCACCGCCCGCTTTCCTTCGCCCGTGCTGTACATGACATTGATCGACAAGCCGGACTCGTAGAACACGTATGCCATCTGCAGGTCCTCCACCTGGAAAGCCGTGGCCTCCAGCGGCTTGGACTTGATCACGATGTCGCGTTCTTCCTTAAGGATCCGGCTCACCCTGTCCACTACCTCGGGGAGCTCCTCGGCGGGGCTCACCGTGAAGTCGTGGTCGTACTTGTTCTTGTAATAGCGGGCTTCGTTGGCACGCAGCCCGGCAGCCGCCTCGGCGACAGGTGAGGACTCAAGTCCAACTGTGGATACGGTCTTGAAGTCAACGGTATAAGGCATCAGCTCTCCTGGTCCGGCGTGTTTGCACCAATGCTACTGATGAGGCGGCCCGGGCCACGTTAGCTATGAGGTGGCGGATTCGCCGCGTCATGTTCCGGCTACTGCGATCACGTAAAAGTGAGCGGAAGGGGACTGGAAGTGACTAAAGGTTCACCGTGCATGACCCCGAGCACCTTCGCAGGAAGGGCGAATGTGTATCTAGCGTTCACGGGCGGGTTTTGGTCCGGTCATTGGTTCTTTATGCCGTCTAAACCATGGTTTCCTTCCCGGAGGTCGAGGACGGGAAGGGCCGGGTAACCGATAGGGCCCCTAGCAGCCCTCGAAGTCGCTCAGCACCTTAACCTTTGCAGCCGACCCCGAGGACGGATCGAACGCGTAGCCGATCCACTCCTTCGCCAGCCGACGGGCAAGCTCCACGCCCACAACGCGCTGGCCCATAGTGAGGACTTGGCAGTCGTTGGACAGGATGGAGCGTTCCACGGAGAACGAATCGTGCGCTGCCGTAGCCCGGATTCCCGGCACCTTGTTCGCAGCAATGGCCACACCGATTCCCGTACCGCAGAACAGGATGGCCCGGTCGGCTTTGCCGTCCCGGATCATCTCACCGGCCGCGATACCCACATAGGGATACGGGCGTGAGAAGTCCTCATCGTCACGATGGACTCCGATATCGATCACTTCGGTGATCCGTGAGTCGGCCTGGAGGTCGGCCAGGATTCGGTCCTTGTAGTCAACGCCGGCTTCGTCGGCGCCCACGATGATGCGCATGGTGGTGGTTCTCCTAGTGGTTGGCGGCAGCTACGGGAACTGCAGTGAAATGGGGTCCGACGGCGGCAAACACCATGGCGAGCGACGTCGCCCCGGGATCCGGCGTGCCGATGCTTTTCTCGGCCAGTGGCCTGGCCCGGCCCTTGAGGGCTCGAAGGTCCGCGGTGGACGCAGCGGCGGTTGTTGCATCAGCCGCGGCAGCTGCCCACGCGTGTTCCAAGGGCGTACCGGCAGCCACACCCTCCTCCAGCGAGGAGGCAAACGGCAGCAGCGCATCCATCATGGTCTTGTCGCCAATCTCCGCCTTTCCAAGGCTCGCCATGCGGTCAGCGAAGGCACGGACAGATTCGGTGAGGACCTCCGGCGTCGGGATTTCCGCGTCTCCCAAGCGTTCACCAAAAGCGCGCAGCCCGGCACCCCACAGGACGCCCGACGTGCCGCCGGCTTTATCGGCCCAGGCGTCTCCAGCGGCAATCAGCACCGAACCAGCGCCAGCGCCCGCGGAAAAGGCGGCCGCAGCAGCCTCGAGGGATGCCGCCGAGCCGCGGACCATGCCGCGTCCATGGTCGCCGTCGCCGGCTATGGCATCCATGTCGCCCAGCATGGTTTCGGAAGAACGCAGCAGGGCGGCCGTGGTCTCCAAAGCACCAAGGCACTGACCCGCGTAGGCGCGGGAAGCCTCGGTGGAGGAGTAGTGGGCCGCTTCCGTGACGAAATCCTCGGAGGCGTCCTCGGAGACAGCAACGTCGAATCCGACGGACCCCCGACGGTACGCTGGCGTCAGCGCCGGGGCTGTCCAATACTGCTCCAGTTCGTCATCGAGCCACGTGAGCGTCAGCGATGCCCCGGCCATGTCCAAGGACGTCACCAGTTCGCCAACTTCCGGCATCACCAGCGTGTAGCCGGCGTCGCGAAGCAGCGGAGCCACGGTGCGCCAAAGGACAAAGAGCTCCTCGTGCTTGGTTGAACCCAGGCCGTTCAGGATCACCGCGAGCCGCGTCGAACCGCCCGCAGGAGCCTCCTCCAGCACGCGCCGCACCAGTTCACGCCCAAGCTCGACGGCGGTGGGCAGCTCGGTATCGAACAGTCCGGGTTCGCCGTGGATGCCAAGGCCCAGGCCCATCTGTCCCTCGGGAAGGCGGAAGAGCGGGGCATCAGCACCAGGGAACGTGCAGCCACCGAACGCTGTTCCGATGGTGCGGGTGAGCTCGTTCGTCTTGCGGCCCAACCGGACCACGGAGTCCAGATCCAGTCCGGCCTCGGCGGCAGCACCCATGACTTTGAAGACCACGAAGTCGCCGGCAATTCCGCGGCGCTTTTCGATCTCGGAAAGGGGAGCGCTGGCGATGTCGTCCGTGACCAGCACGTTTTCCGCCCGGATGCCTTCAGCGTTCAAGCGCTCGCTGGCCATTCCGAAATTCATGACATCCCCGGCATAGTTGCCGTAGGTGAACACCACCCCGGCTCCGGAGTTGGCAGCCTTCGCCACGGAGTAGGCCTGCTGGGTGGACGGCGAGGTGAAGATATTGCCCACCACGGCACCGTCAGCCAAACCCGGGCCGATGATGCCGGCGAATGCGGGATAGTGGCCCGAGCCACCGCCGGTGATCACGGCGACTTTTGGCGTAGCCGGCCGGTTGCGTCGTACAGCTCCGCCCTCAACCTGGCGAACGAGGTCCGAGTGGGCATCGCAGAAGCCGGCAAGCGCTTCATCTGCAAAGTCAGCGGGATCGTTGAAGATTTTGGTCATGGTGGGTCCTGGTTTTCCTCGAAGAACGGGACTAGTGGATGTGGCTGCCGCCGTTGATGTCGATCGTGGTGCCAGTGAGGTACGCGGAATCCTCGGAGGAGAGGAACGTGATGACGGCCGCCACTTCCTCCGTAGTGGCATTGCGGCCCAGGGGAATGCCGGCGTTGATGGCGGCTTCCTGCTCTTCAGTGCTGCCCACGCGGATGTTGGTGTCTACGGCGCCGGGGGTGATGGCGTTGACGGTCACGCCGGTTTCACCGATTTCACGGGCGAGGGCCTTGGTCAATCCGAGGATGGCTGCCTTGGCAGCCGAGTAGGGAACCTTGCCGAACACGCCACCGCCGCGCTGCGCGGAGACAGATGACATGTTGACGATGCGGCCCCAGCCGTTGGCAATCATGTCCGGCAGGAAAGCCTTGGTTACGAGGTAGGTGCCGGTGGCGTTGACGTCCATGACCTTGTGCCACAGTTCAAGCGTGGTTTCGAGGAACGGGATCGGGGAGGTGATTCCGGCGATGTTTGCCAAGGCGCCGACGGGAGGAAGGTGACCGCTGGAAACCTCAGCGGCAACGGCTGCCTGGGCAGCTGCGACGGAAGCTTCGTTGGCGACGTCGATCTCGTAACCGAAGGCGGGGACGTTGAACTCGTTGCCGATTTCGGCGGCAACCTTGGCGGACTTCTCGCCGTCGAGGTCCAGGATGGCGACGCCCCATCCCTGGGCGGCGTAGCGGCGGGCGGTGGTGAGGCCGATGCCGCGCTCTGAGGTGGCTCCGGTGAGGACGGCGGTGCGCTGGATGGTGTTCATGGTGCTCCTTGAAAGTTGTGGTTGTTAGATGAGGTCTGAGATGTAGCTGCCGGCTTTGGCGGCGGCGGCCGGTCGCTCGTCGTGGGTGACGTCGCGCGTTTCGAGTTCCAGTGAGAAGTGGCCGGTGTAGCCAAGGGCCCTCAGCGTCGAAAGCCCCGCGGCAAAGTCCGCCTGGCCGTTGCCGATGCTGAGGTTGATGGTGCCGGGCTGCGTGTCAGTGGCAGCGGTCGCATCGCGGAGGTGCACATGGGTGATGCGCTCGCCAAACCGCGAAACGAAGTCCTCGGGGTCGCCGCCGGAGGCAACGATGTGGCTGAAGTCCATGACGATTCCGACGTCGGAACCGGCCAGGCGGTCTGCGAGCAGCTGCGTGCGTTCGATGTTCCAGCAAAGCCGGAAGTAGTGGAGGGACTCGGTCCACAGCTCGACGCCGAACTCCTTGGCCCGCTCCGACGCGTGGATCAGCTGCGAAGCAACAGCGTCGATGTCTTCTTCCAAACTGCGCACAGGATCGTGGTCGATCGCTCCGCACGGAAGGACAAGCGCCTTAGCGCCGGTCTTCTCCGCCAAGCTGAGCAGCATCCCAAGGTGGCGTTCGCGCGCTTCCGCGGCACCGGCGTCGAGCGTTGCGTTCAGGTCGCCGACGTCGCCGTTTACCGAGCGGACGCGGAGTCCAGAGTCACGCACGACGGCGGCAACCGCCTCGACTGCCTTGGCGTCAAGTATGTAGGGCACGTGGTCGCAGACGCCGGGGAGGGCGCCCAGGTCAATCTCCTCGAAGCCGAGCCCGCGCATGGTGTGCAGGGCGGCGGCGAGGTCCTGGTGTCGAAAGCTGATGGAAGAACAGCCCAGTCGGTGATGAAACATCGTCGTTGATCCTCAAGTTGAGCCCCTCGACGGAGAAGGGCCTTAGTGATGGGCACCACGTTATCTTCGTTAACTGTCAACAGTCAACCTCTCAAGTTGACTGTTGACATTGCTGGTGGTCTCGGTCACAGTTGACGTATTATGTTGACTGTCGACAGTGGGGTTGCCGAAGAAGCGCCGCACTTTTGAAAGGGAAAGACACTCATGAGCAATGAAGCTCTGACCATGCGTGGTCCGGTTCATGGAACCAAGGAAGCAAAGCGCGTCGCCGTCGGCTCGGGCGTGGGCGCAGTCATCGAAACCTATGACTTCATCGGTTTCGGCACCGCCGCTGCGCTGTACTTCGGTACGGCCTTCTTCCCGGGCGCCGACCCGGTAACTGGCACCCTGGCCTCCTTCGCGACCCTGGGCGTCGGCTTCGCTGCCCGTCCGTTGGGCGGCATCATCGGTGGCCACCTTGGCGACAAACTCGGTCGCAAGCCGGTGCTGGTGGCTTCGCTGATTCTCATGGGCCTGGCGACTTTCGCTATCGGCTTGCTACCCACTTACCAGCAGGTTGGCCTTCTGGCTCCCGCGCTCCTGGTTCTTGTGCGCATCATCCAAGGCCTTGCCTTCGGTGCTGAATGGGGCGGCGCCATTTTGATGAGTTACGAGCACGCACCGTGGCGGAAGAAGGGCCAGTTCACGGGAATCGTGCAGGCCGGCTTCCCCGTTGGCTTGTTGCTCGCGAACCTCGTGTTCCTCTTCAGTGTTGGCCTCGGAAACGAATGGGCGTGGCGCGTGCCGTTCCTGGCGAGCATCCTGCTGGTGGCCGTTGGTTTGATCATCCGTTCCAAGGTTCCCGAGTCCCCGGTCTTTGAGGACGTCAAGACCAAGGGCGACATTGTGAAATCCCCCATCGTTGAGGTCATCAAGACCGACTGGCGCAACATCGTCCGCGGCATCGGCCTCCGCATCGCCGAAACCGCAGGCTACGCCGTCTCCGTGACCTACATGATTTCCTACCTGCACAGCACCAAGCTCGCAGACAAGACCCAGACCCTCGTTGCCCTGTGCATCGCGGCCGCCATCGGCATCTTCGCCACCTACGCCTGGGGTAAGTTGACCGACAAGGTAGGCCGCCGGCCCGTCTACATCTGGTCCACCGCGTTCGCCGTTGTCTTCGGCATCCCGATGTTCCTCTTGGTCAACACCGGTCTCTTCATCTTCATCATCGCCACGATCGTGATCGCCTACGCCGTGTGCCAGAACTCCCTCGCCGGTGCCCAAGGTGCTTGGTTCCCGGAACTCTTCCAGGCCAAGACCCGCTCCTCCGGCGCCTCACTGGCCTACCAGATCTCCGCCATGGTCTCCGGTTTTACGCCCTTCATCACCACACTGCTGTTTGTGAGCTTTGGTTGGGTTGGCCCTGCCGCCCTCTTCAGCATCTATGGCGCGATCGGTCTATGGGCCGCGCTGGTCACCAAGGAAACCTGGGGTAAGCGTGAGCGCCAGCTCGCCGAAGAAGCCGCCAGCAAAACTCCCCAGACGGTAAACGCCTAAGCAACCACTCGACGTCGGGCGCGTTCTCCCCATCGGTACGCGCCCGACACCGGAAGGAATCCAGTGTCTCTCTCATCAGTAGAAGCAGCGCCCGCTTTGCCGGCCGCCGAGCGCGTCGAGCGTATCCGCGCTGCTGCCTATCGCATCCGCCACCACGCCCTGAACATGGGCGAGGTCCAAGGCCAAGGCTACGTCGGTCAGGCACTGGGTGCCGCGGACATGTTCGCCGCCGTATACGCCGACCAGCTCAGCTACCAAGCCAAACACCCTCACTGGGAGGGTCGGGACCGGTTCCTGCTCTCCACGGGCCATTACGCGATTGGACACTACGCGGCGCTGGCTGAAGCCGGAATCGTCCCGGTTGCCGAGCTGGAAACCTACGGTTCGGATGATTCCCGTCTGCCGATGTCCGGGATGTCCACCTACACCCCGGGCATGGAAATCTCCGGCGGTTCGCTGGGGCACGGCCTCACGATTGCCGTGGGTATGGCATTGGGCCTGCGGGCGCAAGGTTCGGCTTCGCGGGTAATCAACTTCCTTTCCGACGGTGAGTTGGATGAAGGTTCGACCTGGGAGGCGGCCATGGGGGCGCACCACCACCAGCTGGGCAACCTCATCGCCATGGTGGACATCAACGCGCTCCAGGCCGACGGCGCCACCAACACGGTGCTGCGCACCGAGCCGGTGACGGAGAAGTGGGAATCGTTCGGTTGGTACACGCAGCGGGTGGACGGGAACGACGTCGGTGCGCTGCTGGCTGCGTTCGACAACATCGCCTCGGTTTCCGGTCCGGTCGGGAGGCCGTCCGTGGTCCTGTGCGACACCAAGGTGGGCCGTGGCGTGCCACTGCTTGAGACCCGCGAGAAGGCGCACTTCATGCGCATCGAAGAAAACGAATGGCAGATCTGCCGCGAACAGTTGACTGCAGGATACGAAGGGACGGTCTCAGCATGAGCACCACCACGGCAAAGCCGAAGCTGAAGACCTCGGCCATGATCGCCTCGTTCGCCGACCCCGGACAGAAGACCACGTCCGCCCCGTTCGGGCACGCTCTGGTGGCAGCCGCGGAAGCCAACCCTGCCATTGTCGGGTTGACCGCGGACCTGGGCAAGTACACGGACATGCACATCTTCGCGAAGGCCTTCCCGGAGAGATTCTTCCAAATGGGCATGGCCGAGCAGCTCCTCTTTGGTGCAGCCGCCGGCATGGCCGAGACCGGGCTGGTTCCTTTCGCGTCCACCTACTCCGTGTTCGCAGCCCGGCGTGCCTACGACTTCCTGTGCCTGGACATCGCCGAGCCCAACTTGAACGTCAACATCGTCGGCGGTCTGCCTGGCCTGACCACGGGCTACGGTCCCAGCCACCAGGCCACCGAAGACATGGCGATCTTCCGCGGCATGCCCAACCTGACCATCGTGGACCCGTGCGACTCCGTGGACATCGAGCAGGCCGTGCCGCAGCTCGCCGCCTCGGACGGCCCCACGTACCTGCGCCTCCTCCGCGGCAATGTGCCGACCGTCCTGGATGAGTACGACTACACATTCGAGCTGGGCAAAGCCAAGGTCCTGCGCGGCGGCAACGACGTCGTATTCGTTTCCTCAGGCCTGATGACCATGCGGGCCCTGCAGGCGGCAGACGCCCTGGCTGCCCACAACGTTGACGTGGCAGTGGTTCACACTCCGACGATCAAGCCCTTCGACTCGGCAACCGTGCTGGCTGAACTGAACACGGACCGCCTCGCCGTGACGCTTGAGAACCACACCGTTGTTGGCGGTTTGTTCGAAACTGTTGCCTCCGCCGTCGTAAGTGCCGGCTTGGGCAAGCGCGTGGTTCCCATCGCGCTCCCGGACCAATTCCTCGACGCAGGCGCGCTGCCGACACTGCACGAACGATACGGACTGTCCGTCGACCGGATCGTGGCAAAGGTGCTGGCGGAACTCGCCTAGCCCTCCGGGGTTTTGTACAGCTAATGCCCTTAAAGCCGCTTCCAAAGGTCATTAGCTGTACAAAAACCCGGGCGCCCGTAGTATCGACAGTTAACAACGGACTGTCAGCAGTTGCCAATAGAACCGAGGACACACCATGGCCGCCACAGCCTCCCTGCTGGGACTGGAGAAGAAGAGCCTTCGCGAACAGGCGCTCGCAGCCTTGCGCACTGCGATCACCAGTGGCGAGCTTGAGCCGGGACGACACCTGGTGGAGACCGAGCTCTCCGAAATGCTCCAGATCAGCCGGGGCACCCTGCGTGAAGCCCTCCGTCAGCTGGAACAGGAAGGTCTGATCTCGGCCGGACCGCGTGGGCGCATGTCCGTACGGCACTTGGACGTCAAGGAAATCCGGGACATCTTCGCTGTCCGTGGGGTGCTGGAGTCACTGGCCGCCCGGACCCTGAGCGACATGCCGGACAAGGAGCCCGCCCTCGCAGAGTTGCGTGCCGCCGTCGAAAATATGGACAAGGCCGCGAAATCCTCACTTGAGGAGCGCATCGAGTCCGACCTCGAATTTCACCGCACGCTATGCCGGCTTTCCGGAAACGAGACGCTGCTGCATTCGTGGGAATCCCTGGAAGGCTCCATCCGGATGTCCATCATGTTCGCCGGGTTGGAACGCGCCACGCGCAACATGAGTGTCGGGCGGCATCATGACATTGTTGCAGCGATCGAGACCGGGAATGCTGAGAAAGCGCGGGAAACGATCATCGAGCACATGAATGGCGCGGCCGAGAATTTGGTGGGGTAGTTCCTGCCCTAACCCAATTGCGCAACAGCCTGTTGCGCAATTGCCATGGGCGCGGAGACAGTGGTGGTGAGTTTAGCGAAGAGTAGTCCTCCCCGGGCATATGGTTGTGAACCATGGCACTGCGTTTGGTTCAAGTGAATTTCAAGGCCCGCGATGATTCAGCTCTCGGGCAATTCTGGGCTGACGCCCTCGGCTGGGGTGTTTCCAGCGAGGGGCCCGGTGTCACCAACGTGGAACCACTTGGCTTCACATGGCCCCATCCCACAGCCGTCTGCGTGGACGTGGTCACTGTTCCGGACCCTGAGAAGGTGAAATACCGCGTTCACCTGGACCTTGCCACCACCTCTGCAGCCCACCAGCACGAGCTTGTCGAGTGTCTGAAGGGACTGGGAGCGACGCTCGCCGACATCGGCCAGGGAGACGTGCCGTGGGTGGTGATGGCTGATCCTGAAGGCAACTTGTTCTGTGTCCTCGAGCCACGGTCGATCTACCGGGACACCGGTCCCATCGCCACGGTGGTAGTCAACTGCGAAGATCCCAGGGCCATGGCGGATTTCTGGAGCGAGGCCATGGACTGGACCTTGCACGAGGTTAACGATGAGCATGCGAGGTTGAGGTCGTCCAAAGGCGTGGGCCCATACCTCGAGCTCCTCAAAACTTCGGATCCGGGCGGGCTGCAGAGCCGTATCCACCTCGACCTGATGCCCTACCCTGGGGACGAGCAAACCACCGAGGTGAAGAGGCTGCACTCCCTTGGGGCCCATGACGCCGACGTTGGTCAAGGGGACGTTTCGTGGCGATGCCTTAGGGACCCTGAGGGAAACGACTTCTGCGTGCTGGCGCCCCGCTAGCGGCCCAGCGCAGCCAGGGCGACTAGCGCCCAGCCGCCTTCAACAAGTGGTCCGGAAGCCGGTTACCCGGTGCGCGCCCCCGGATTTCAAGTAGTTCGCGGGCATGTGCGTGCAGCTTCTTGTCTTCATCAGACACGGGAACCCACTCCGGAATCGGCACGGCCGTACCGGTTTCGTCGCGCGCCACCATCACGGTGAGGCAGTATGTGGTCAGGTTCATCTCGCGGGTCTTGGGGTCGCCTGAACGAACGTGGACCGCGATGTGCATGCCCTTCGCGCCGGTGTAAACGAGTCGGGCCTCAACCTCCACCACATGACCGATCAACAGCGGCCGGTAGAAACGAACGCCGCCGGAAAACACCGCCACGGTGTCCTTCCCGCAGTAACGGGACGCGCAAACGTACGCGGCCTCGTCGATCCACTTCATCACGATGCCACCGTGGACTTTGCCGCCCCAGTTCACATCAGTCGGGGACGCCATGAACCGCAGCGTAACGCGCTCGGCGGTCCCGGCGTCGGTATATTCCTGGGCGTTCATCGCATTGACGATCTGCTCGCGGACTTCGATGCGCGCCAACGCGTGATCGCGGGCTTCGATCTCGGCAGGCGTGGAAGGCTCGAACTGGGGGACAGGGATCGGCTTCCCGTCGGGCCCGACGGCAACAAAGATCACCATGCACTGGCTGTGCATCGTCTCGGGGCCGCCCTTGGGGTCGTGGGAGCTGACCACTGTGTGGATGTGCATGGAGGAGCGGCCGGTATAGACGATGGTGGACGTCACCTCCACCATGTCGCCGCTGTTCACGGGATCAGTGAAGTGGATGTTGCCCACGTAGGCAGTGACGCAATAGGACTTGGCCCATCCCACGGCCGCTGCATAGGCGGCTTTGTCGACCCACTCAAGGACGGTGCCGGCGTCAACGGATCCGCTATGGCCAACGTCAGTGGGGGCCGCGAGGAAGCGGAGGGTCACGGAATTCGCGGGGGACTCGCTCATGCTCGAAGTTTACTGGCGGCGTGTTTCTGTTACGTGACTAAGACTGAGCCCCCCGGAGGCCCGGACAGAAGCAATTTGCTCTATAAATGAGAATCAATATCATTTAACGCATGTCTCATCACCCGAACCCCACCCTTGCAACCTTGCCCGCCCGAAAGCGTCGCCTTCACGCAACGCCGCTTGCCGCCGTCGGGCTTTCCGCCCTTCTCCTTACCGCCTGCGCCGCACCCGGAGGTTCTGCCGGCAGCGCGACCGACGCGTCGCCGTCGTCCGCTTCGAAGCCGAGCCCCAAAGAGGCAGGCGCGCCGACTCCCCGCCTGGTTTACACGCACGACGGCGGCATCGGAGTCCTCGACGCCGCCTCCCTCGCCGACGTGGGGGGCGCCGAACTGGCGGGCTTCAACCGCCTCAACCCCGCTGGCGATGGTCGCCATGTGTTCGTCTCAACCGGCGACGCCTTCCGCCTCTTCGACGCCGGAGCCTGGTCGGAACCGCACGGGGACCACAGCCACCATTACGTCTCCGAGCCCGCGCTGACCGATTTTGCTTTCGAAGCCGACAAGGCCGGCCATGTGGTGCTGCACGCCGGCAAGACTGTGCTGTTCAGCGACGGATCCGGCAAGGTGGAGAGCTTCGAAAGTTCCGCACTGGGTGCCGCCGTGGAAGACGGAAAGTTGCCCGTCACCGACGTCTACACCACACCCGAAGCGCATCACGGAGTGGCGGTGGAGCTGGAGGACGGCAAGCTGCTGGTGACGCTCGGCAACGAGGAAAGCCGGTCGGGAATCGCTGTGCTTTCCGCAGGCAAGGGCCAGGATCGTCAGGAAATTGTCCGCAACGAGGACTGCCCCGGCGTCCACGGCGAGGCGGTCGCTGCCCGTGAAGCCGTGGTGGTCGGTTGCGAGAACGGCATGCTGATTTACAAGGACGGCGCCATCACCAAGGTAGCCAGCCCCGACGCCTACGGCCGCCTGGGCAACCAGGCCGGGTCGGAAAAATCGCCCGTAATCCTGGGCGACTACAAGGTGGACAAGGCCGCCAAGCCTGAACGGCCCACGCGGATCTCGTTGGTCAACACCGAAACGGCCGCCCTGCAGCTCGTGGACATCGGCACCAGCTATTCGTTCCGCTCGCTGGGCCGCGGCCCCGCAGGCGAAGCACTGGTACTCGGCACCGATGGAGGCCTCCGGGTGATCGATCCACTCACCGGCGCGGTCACGGCCACCATTCCAGTGGTGGCGCCCTGGGAAGAATCAGCCACCTGGCAGGACCCGCGGCCCACCCTTTTCGTGCAGGGCTCGACGGCGTATGTCACCGAGCCTGCGTCGCAGTCACTTCATGCTGTGGACCTGAAGGCGGGCAAGGTGTCGAAGTCGGCGAAGCTTGAGCACACCGCGAATGAACTCACGGGCGTGACTGGTTAGTTCCAGCCTCACTTCTTGACGGCCGCCAATGCAGCCTTTGCGGTGCCCACGTCGGTGACGAGGGTATCCACAAGACCTGATTTCAGTGCCGCGATCACAGCTCGTTCCTTGCCCGGCCCGCCTCCGAGGGCCACCTTGAGTGGTACGGATGCCAGCTGTTGCGTGGAGATTCCGATCATGCGGTCGTCAAGAAGGTGGAGCTCCTTGCCCTGGGCGTCGAGCAGGGTGGTGCCGATTTCAGCCGTGACGCCCTGTTCCATTAGTGCGCCGAGCTCTCCCGCCTCATCGAGAAGGCTGGCCAGGAGGGAGCTGTGGGGCCACCCACCCACGGTGAAAACGGCCTTGTCCAGTAAGTCCATCCGCTTCAAAGCCTGGCGAACCCCCGGCTGGCTCCGGATGACCTGCGCCGCCACGGGATCGGTCGCTATGACTGGCGAATGAAGCGGGTACATCCGTCCCCGTGCCACCCGTCGCAACTCCATGATGACCTCCAGATTGTCATCGTCCGTCGAAGCGACACCCGTTAGCTGCACCAAATCGCAATTTGGAGCGGTCTGGATTCGTGCGCAGGTTTCCAGAATGGTTCTACCCGGTCCCAGCCCGAGGATGTCATCCTCTTCGATGAGCTCCGAGAGAAGCTTTGAGGCGACGGCGGCGATGGCGGCGCGCGCCGCCTTGTCACCCTCAGCCGCGGGAACGCAGACAATTGCCGACTCCATGCCGTAGCGGGAAGCCAGGGCTTTGGAAAGCGTGGCGTCGATGGGATCGGGGAGGCGGGGCGTGACTTCCACCAGCCCTTGTTCCCGGGCATACTTCACCATCCGGCCAACGGCAAAGCGGGAAACCCCCAATTCCTCGGCTATGTCCACTGTTGGGCGTCCGAATTTCAGGTGCTGCATGGCCGCGTAGACGTGGCGCAGCTGCTCTTCCATGCTCAATTCCTTGCTCACCTGAGCATCATAGACCAGGTTGTGAGCGCTCTCATTAGTCTTTCATCTACACCAGGTGGCACCGACGCCGCCGGGTTGCCGCGAGTCCAAGGAGTAGATGATGGAAGTTCAGCGTTTCCGCCCCAGCCGTCGCACCGTTATGCAAATGGCAGTGACCGCAGTAGCCGCTACGGCTACTCTCGCCGCCTGCTCGCCCGGAGGCGGAGCGGATTCCACAGCCGATGTCGATTCATTCGGCTGGCGGAACTTCGAAGGAAAAAGCCTCAATCTTTTGATGAGCGAGCACCCGCTCTCCGCAGCGATCAAGCCGCAGCTGAATGACTTTGAGACGAAGACCGGAATCAAGGTGAACCTTGAAACCCTCAGTGAATCCGACTACATGGTGAAGATCCTGACTGAACTCCAGTCGGGCTCCGGTGCCTACGACGTCTTCATGACGTCCCAGCCCATGAACTACCAGTACGCAGCTGCCGGTTGGATCGAGGACCTGCAGCCCTGGGTGGACAACTCCAAGCACACCGCCCCGGATTACGACATCAACGACTTCTTTCCGGCTTTGTTGAGCGCTGAACGTTGGGACAAAACCAACTTCGGGGGCGCCGGAAAAGGCGGCCTGTGGGCGATCCCGGCGAACGAGGAAGGCTACGCGCTCTTCTATCGCAAGGACATTCTTGAGGCCAATAACGTTGAAGTGCCCCAAACCATCGACCAACTCATCGCCGCAGCCCAGAAGCTCAACGGAGTCGAATTCGGTGGGAAGAAGATCTCAGGCTTCGTCAGCCGCGGCGACAAGACCTACCCCACGCTGAACCCCTTCTCCACCTTCGCCGGCGCCTACGGGGTCAAGGACATCACCGATGGAAAAGCCACCGTCAACTCGCCGGAGGGCATTGAAGCAACCAGCAAGTGGGTGGAATTGATGAAGACAGCGCCCAAGGCGGCCAGCACCTACACCTGGTACGAGGCACAGCAGGACTTCCTGGCGGGTACTTCGGCGTTCTACATCGACGCCGACCACATGGCCCCGGACTTTGAGAAAAAGGGCAGTGCCATCGCCGGCAAGGTGGGATATGCCTTGCCACCTGAGGGTCCCAAGGGCCGCTCCTCGAGCATGTGGCTCTGGTCGCTGGGAATGAACTCATCGTCGAAAAACAAGGGTGCGGCCTGGCAATTCATGCAATGGGCCACCTCCAAGGAACTCCTGACCTCCGCCATAGCAGCTGGAAACATGAACCCAACGCGTATGTCAGTGGCCAACAGCCCGGAGATGGTCCAGGCCACTGCCGGCTGGGGCGACTACAACAAGACGTGGACTGAAATCCTGTCGAAATACGCGTCCTGGCCGTATTCGCCGTCGGCCAGTTGGACGAACGCAGGCGACATCTGGGCCACCGCAATCCAGTCCGCCATCTTGGGCCAGGCGTCCGTCGAGGACGCCCTCAATGACGCCGCAAAGAAGATCGACGCCGTTATCAAGTAACCCTGCCGACACTTCCCGCGGTCGTTGGAAGCGTACTGTCGCGCCGGCCGCAGGGCAGAGTTGCATCAACCAAGGGAACCCATGAAACACAAACCTTCTCTTCCCTACCTATTGCTCTTACCCGCCCTGGCGCTGCTGGTGGCGATTCTCTACCCGTTCCTCACCGGGGCGTGGTGGTCGTTCACCTCGTACCGGCTCAACCGGGGCGCGCCCGTGCCCAACTGGGGAGAGAACTTCCTCAATCTCTTCTCAAGCGGAGAGGGCCTCCACGCAATCGCCATAACGCTCGGCTATGCAGTCGTCGTCGTGGTTCTTGAATGCCTGTTCGGCGTAGGACTGGCCATGCTGCTCAACTACGTAGGCCGGATTGGAAACTCTTTCCGGTTATTGATAGTTCTTCCGCTGCTCCTGCCTCCGGTGGTCGCGGCTCTCATGTGGAAGGTCATGCTGACCGAAAACGGTGTTGTGAACTGGTTGCTGGAGTCAGTCGGGTCCCAGAAGCTGCTCTGGCTCAACGGACCGGACAGCGCTCTCTGGTCTGTGGTCCTCATCGATGTCTGGATCTTCACCCCCTTCGTCATGCTTCTGGCGCAAGCAGGTTTGAAGAGCGTTCCGAAAGAACTCAGCGAGGCTTCCGCGATGGATGGCGCGGGCCCTGTTCGAAACTTCATTTCCGTGACGCTGCCGATGCTCATGCCCGTCCTGGTGGTCATCGTCACCTTCCGGGGCATTGACTCGCTGAAGATGTTCGACATCATCTACACCACCACCAAGGGTGGCCCGGTGGATGCGACCACCAACCTGCACGTCATGGCCTATCTGGACGGCATACGCAACCTGAACTTCGGCGCGGCCATGGCGGCACTGATCGTCCTCTGGCTTCTTTGTTACCTCATCTCCTTTTTCCTGCTCAAGGCCCGTCGCAAGGAGGCATTTTCATGAGCAGCACTGACATGGAGTCAGCGGCGCGTGCCCCAGGGGCTCCTCCGGTTCCCGGCACTTCCCGCCGGGAAAGGTCCAAGAGACTTCGACGCGCGGCGGCGATCACCGTTCTGGTGCTCTGGACCGTGTTCGCGTTGGCGCCGATTGTCTGGATCCTGATGATGTCCTTCAAGACGCCAGGCGACATCGTGGTTTATCCGCCCAAATTCTTCTTTGCTCCAACGCTGGACAACTACGTGAAGGTGCTAAGTGGCAGCGCGTTCATGACACCGTTTGTGAACTCCCTGATAGTGACGCTGGGCTCGCTGGTGCTGACGCTGCTCATTGGTCTGCCGACGGCCTATGCCCTGGCGCGCTTCAAGTTCCGGGGCCGCGAGAACATTGCGTTCAGCATCCTGTCCCTCCGTTTTGCTCCGGAGCTGCTGATCATCCTTCCGCTGTACCTGATCTTCCAGAAGATCGGTTTGTACGACAACTATCTGGGCCTGATCCTGGCTTACCAGCTCGTGACACTGCCGATGCTTGTGTGGATGCTCCGATCCTTCATCGAGGATCTGCCAGTCGAGCTGGAAGAAGCGGTGGCCATGGACGGTGGCAACCGCTGGACGGCGTTCCGGCACGTGCTGTTCCGGTTGATCGCACCCGGTCTTGGCGCCAGTCTGATGCTTTCCTTCATCTGGGCCTGGAACAGCTACACCTTGCCCCTTGTTCTGAGCGGCAAAAACACTCAGGTGATCACCACCGGCATTCAGCAATACATCGCCTACCAATCCATTGACTGGGGCCCGATGGCGGCAGCCACTGTCGTCTCCATGGTCCCCGGCATCCTCTTTGCTCTCTTCTCCTTGCGCTGGATCGTCGGTGGTCTTACTGCCGGCACGGTCAAGGGCTGACCACACCCCACATCGAAAGGACATAAACATGTCAATCCCTGCAACCATGCGCGCCAGCGTCCTGACCTCGCCCAAGACCATAGAACTTCAGGAAGTCGCAGTTCCGGAACCGCAGCCGGGCCAGGTGCTGGTACGTGTGACGGCTGTTGGCGTTTGTGGTTCGGACACCCACTTTTACGAGACCGGCTCCATTGGTGACATTGTCGTCGAGGGCCCGATCGTGCTGGGGCACGAAACGGCGGGTGAGATTGTCGCCGTCGGGCCTGGCGTCGACAGCAGCCGCGTAGGAACACGGGTGGCAGTTGAACCGCAGACTCCTTGCCGGAAGTGCGATTACTGCAAGACGGGCCGCTATCACCTGTGCCGGGACATTTTGTTTTACGGGGCTTGGCCCGTGGACGGCTCTTTCGCGGAGTACGTAATTGTCGATGATGACTTTGCACATGCCGTTCCGGCGGAAATCACCGATGAGCAGGCAGCCCTTCTCGAGCCGCTGTCCGTGGCCGTCCACGCAGCCCGGCGGGCAGGTGTGAAGGCCGGAGACAAAGTTCTCATCACTGGTGCGGGTCCGATCGGGGTCATGAATGTCCAGGTCGCCAAGGCGTTGGGTGCCGGTGAGGTGGTCATCAGCGACCCGATCGCGCATCGGCGTGAGTTTGCCTTGGCGCACGGGGCGGACATTGCATTGGACCCCACCACGAGCGGTTTGGAGGAATACGCAGAGTACTTCGACGTTTACATCGATGCTTCGGGAAACGCACGGGCGATCTTGCCCGCCTTCCCCGCCGTCAAACGAGGTGGGACCGCATGCCTGGTGGGGATGGGAGGGGATGAACTCAACGTTCCCATCGCCATGATCCAGCACCGCGAGATCACTCTGACCGGGACGTTTCGGTATGTGAATACGTGGCCCACGGCAATTGCGCTGTTGGCCTCGGGAGCTGTGGATGTGGAAGGCATCGTCACAGGGCGCTTTGGGCTGGAGGACGTTGAAGAGTCACTGATGAAGGCCAAGAAGGACCCTATGGCGATCAAAACCATGGTCATCCCCGTCCCCCAGGCAAAGCGGTAGCAGGACGATCGCTTTGAACCGGATTGACAACAAAAGGGCCATCGAATGGGAAGTCAGCGAGTTTCTCTTCGATATGGATGGAACGCTTCTGGATTCCATCGCGGCGGTGGAGCAGGCGTGGCACGAATGGGCGGTAGAGGAAGGGGTGACCATTCCTGATGGGGAGTCGTTTCATGGACGTACGTCGCGGGACCTGGCCGCGGCCTTTGTCCCCGAAGAACGCATAACTGCTGCACTTCTCCGGCTCAGCGAAATTGAGCAGCATCCCCGGGCACCCGTAACGCCGCTGCCCGGGGCCTTGGAGTTGTTGGCTGCAGTACCCGGCGACAGGTGTGCGGTGGTGACCTCTGCCGCACGCCTGGTGGCCCAGGCCCGCTTGGCCGCCGGGGGAATCGCACCGCCGGCTCTGCTGATAACAGGTGACGATGTTACCCGTGGCAAGCCGGACCCGGAGCCTTACCGTACCGGCACGCGTTGGGCACGGAACGGCGTGCCGCCTGTTGCTTTTGAAGACACCGTCGCCGGGTTGCGTTCAGCCCGCAGTGCAGGCTGCCTGACGGTCGGCCTTCCGGGTACTGCGACGGCGGCGGAGCTCCAGGCCCATGCCGACGCCGTTGTCACCTCACTGGCCGACGTCGCCGTTATCGTGGGGACGGACGGCAGCCTTCGAGTTCGACTGCACGCGCTGGACCCTCTCTCACATCCCACCGTTTAAATGCCGACGCTCTATCGCTCCCTCCAAGGGAGTGATAGAGCGTCCAGGTGAAAGGGGCGGGATGTGAGAGAGGGTTCTACGCCAGGACGCGGAGCTTCGAGCCCGGGCGACCAAACAGTGCGGCGTCGGCCGAGAGGCGACCCGCGCCCGCGAGGGCCAGGGCAAGGGCCGCGCCGGCGAAGAGCAGCACGAGCTCGTAGCCCCCGTTGCCTACAAAGATGCCGGCCGGGGCGTGCACCAGGAACAGGGCCCCCAGCATGTCGACGGCAAGGAGTGCTGCGAAAACGCGGGTCAGCAGGCCGAGGATCAGGGCGATGCCACCCACGAGTTCCAGGGTTGCGACGATCGGGGCTACGACGGAAGCGCCCGGCACGCCCATCTGCGTGAAGGACGCCTGGGTTCCGGCAATGGTGAATTCGTTGAACTTCTGCCAACCGTGCGCGGCGAAGAGAAATCCTGCAATGACGCGCAGGATGGTCAGGGCTGTGGTGGTCAAGCTGGACTTGTTCATGCTTCAACCCTCGCAGGTGATTAGTTGAAGTGTCAACTAATCACAGCGCGCATCCAAGTAATTCCCAGCTATTTACGAGGTTTCGCTTGCAGCCACGGCTGAAGAAGCCGGGTGGTGACCGGCAGGAAGATGTACGTCATCAGGGGAGTCAGGATGACAATGTTGAGCAGCACAGCAAACACCAAAGGCCAGTTCTGCGTCACCGGGTGCAGCAGGAAGTTGGCCAGGAGGCTGAGCGGGAAGAATGGCAGGAAGATGCTGATGGCCTGCTTCCAGCGCGGCGGCACCACCGTCTCCGGGACCACCACCGAGACGTCCCCCGGCTGCGAGAACCATCCCTCAATCCCCGTGTGACGCTCCACGCGGGTGGTCTCCATCATGTCCCTGGCGCTGTCGATCCACCAGCGCCTCTCCTCGGAGTCCTCCCACGCCTGCAGCGATTCGGCGTCGGCGAAACGGTAGAGCATGTGCCACTCGGTGGAGTCGACGCCATTGCGCACCCACCCCGATCCCAAATAGCCCGGCCACTCGCGCGCAAGTTCCTGCCCGGCATGAGCCCAGGCATTTGCTTGGCGGGTGTACTCCGGAAGGATGGTGCGGGCAACGGAAACGGTGACGGGATGCTCATATGACACGGCCCAAATGTACCCGCCTCCCAGCAGACTAGGCTTGTTTAGTGCCTCAAACCACAACCGCCCCCGCCCGATCCAACGCGCGCGAAATCCTGCGCCTGGCCGTACCCGCTTTCGGTGCGCTCATCGCCGAGCCGCTGTTCCTCTTGGCGGACTCCGCAATTGTGGGGCACTTGGGGGTGGACCAACTCGCCGGTGTCGGGCTGGCGTCCACGATCCTGCACACCGCGGTCGGACTTATGGTCTTCCTGGCATATTCGACGACGCCGGCAGTCGCCCGCGCGATCGGCGACGGGAAGTTGGGGAAGGCTTTGGCGGCCGGGCGCGACGGCGTCTGGCTTGCGTTGTTGTTGGGCGGGCTGCTCGCTGTGGCCGGCTTTGTTGCAGCCGAACCCCTTGTTGGTTTGATGGGCGCAACCGGTGACGTGCAGGGCTTTGCCGTCGACTACCTCCGCTGGTCCATGCCCGGTCTGGCGGCGATGCTCCTGGTTTTCGCGGGCACTGGTGTCCTCCGCGGATTGCAGGACACGCGTACCCCACTGCTTGTGGCGACAGCCGGTTTCGCGGTCAACATAGCCCTCAACTGGTTCCTGGTTTATGGCCTGAACCTGTCCGTAGCGGGCTCCGCCATCGGCACGAGCATCGCCCAGTGGGCCATGGCGGCGGTCTACCTGCTGATGGTGGGCAGGAATGCGCGGCACCACGGGGTGTCCCTGAAGCCCAACTGGCATGGCATCCGGGCAATGACCAAGGTTGGTTCGTGGCTCATGCTCCGCACGCTGAGCCTTCGCCTGGCCATTCTCGCTACCGTCGTGGTGGTGACGGCCCAGGGCGCCGTCAACCTGGCGGCCCATCAGCTCGCCATGACCATCTTCTCGTTTCTCGCGTTTGCCCTGGACGCCTTGGCCATCGCCGCGCAGGCCTTGATCGGCAAGGAACTCGGTGCACGGAATGCGGCCAAGGCCCGCGAGCTCACGCGCACCATGATCCGCTGGGGTGTGGGATTCGGCGTGATCACGGGAGCGGTGCTGGCCGTCGCGGCTCCCTGGGCCGGGTACATCTTCACCTCCGACTCCGGTGTCCGCTCGGCCCTGACTGTGGCGCTGTGGGTCCTTGCGGTGGGGCAGCCCATTGCCGGGTACGTCTTCGTCCTGGACGGTGTCCTCATCGGCGCTGGCGACGCGCGCTATCTGGCGATTGCCGGCGTCGTAAATCTGGCTGTTTACTTGCCGCTGCTGGTGGCCGTCCACCAAATAAGGCCCGACGGCGAGGCGGGGCTCCTGTGGCTGTGGGCGGCGTTTGCGCTGGGCTACATGCTGGCGCGGGCGGTGACTCTGGGGCTGCGGGCGCGGACCGATCGCTGGATGGTGCTGGGTTCGCACTAAACTGGACGGGTGACTCTTCCATCGACTCCTGCCCAAACCCCTTCCGCCCTTCCGGCGGGGCCGTGGAAACCGGTCCTGATCCGCGCGACGGTTGCGGTGTTGTTCGGCCTGGTGACGATCTTCTGGAGTTCGCCGTCGGTGCATGTGCTGGCGTGGGCCGTCGGCCTGTATCTGCTGGGAACAGCGGCGGCGTTGTGGATCTCCCGTGCGCTGCCTGCGGCCGTGGCCGTGGTGGTGGCCTCGGGCGGCGTGGCCGCTTTAGTCACGCAGTCAGACGAAGGCGTGGCTCTTTCGGCAATGCTCGCGCTGCTGGTGCTCGGGCTCCTGGAATTCATGAAGGGCCTCAAAAAGCGCGATTCCCTGGCCCGCGACTGGCTTATCTCGGGGATCATCTCGGTGGGTACCGCCATTGCGTTGCCGTTCTTCACGTCACTGGGCGCGCATGCGCTTTTGGGCGTATCCGGTGGTGGCGCGATTCTCTCCGGGGTTCTGTGGATGCTCTCCGGCTTGTCGCTGCGGCATGATGCCCGAGTGGGTGCGCGGACCCCTGCGCCCGGCGCTTCTCCGGAGGCCGTAAACTAGTAGTTGGACTTTCTACTCGTTGTAGAACTTTTGCAGACCGGCGGGCACGTACCGCCATCATTGGAGGAATGACCGTGGCAGACCAGACACCAGGAGAACCGCGCAAGATGCGGACCTCGGTCAAGGGACCGCTCATGTTCTCCGCCTTCTTCGCAGTGCTGGCTTTCTTTGCCGTGCTGATCTTCGCTTCAGGCGGCAGCGCGCGGACTCCGCGGTTCGACCTCGCCTTCACCGGTGCCGGCATCGCGTTCATCGTGAGCCTGGTGGTGGCAGCCATGCTCTCCATGAGCTACAAGGAAAACGCCGACCACCTCGGCAAAGGTTCGGGGGTCAACCTCAGCTCGAAGCGTCCGCACGGCGGATCTGCGGCTCCGGAGTCGCCTGACGGGACTGAAACGCCCGACGCCGGCCGCTAACCTTCCAGCGCTTCCCCACCTTGGTTGGGGGAGCGCTTTTTGGTGGGCGGAGTTTGGGTGGCCCGCGAGTCTTCCGGAGCGGCCCGTCGTCGGCCCGCGTTGACGGCAAGGAAAGTCAGGACGAAGCAACCGCCGATGAGCATTCCGCCGTGACGCGTGACGACGTCGTAATGGTAGCCATCCATGACGCCCACGCGGTGCTCGGATGTAATGAATCCAGAGGCGATAAGGGCTGCGCCGCCAGCTGCTGTGAGGATGTATGCCTTGTAGTTACCCAGCCACCACCGGCTGAGCCAGCGGTTCAGTCGAAGCGGCAATCCGACTGCTACGGCAAAGGCCATTGTTAAGATGGGGAAAACAATGGCAGCTAACAAGATCCCAGGGAGCTCACCGCCAGAACTCGCGGCCATCCCGCACACTAACCACATCACGGCCAGAAAGGGGTAGGCGATGGCGAGTTGGTGGATCGGAGCGACTCCCGGCCGTGGCGAATGCGGGTTCACGGCTTCCTCAACGCCCGCCGTCGTGGGCTTGGAGCGGTGTTGGTCGCTCCCCGACGGCCGAACCAACGTAGAGGAATCCACGTATTGACGATGAAGAATCCAAACACGAGCCAGCCAGCAAAGAGCAATCCCATATCCGGGCTAAGTACGTCGTAAGGGACGCCGTCCACAACACCCGTCTCGCGATGTCTGCTGAAGCTTCCGGCGAGCACAAGTCCGTATCCGATGACGACGCCGGCCAGGCCGACTTCGCCATTGCTTGTCCACCACCGTCTTAGGGCTGGAATGAGCCGAATTGGAAGCCCAAAGAGCGCCGCTGCACAGACCGTAATCCAGGGAGCCAAGACGGTCATCACAGTGAAACCAATGAGGGTCAACACCCCGTCGTAGTCGTAAGGCATCGAGAAATAGATGCAGATCCAGAGGGGCGTCAGGATGATGAGCCCCACTACCATTTGTATGGGCAGGGCTAGCCAAACCCAAGGCAGTTGGGGGCGTGCAAGGTCATCACGGGTCTGAGCCTGCACTGGCAAAAAGTGCGTCGGGTGCGGCTGGTTGAGTCCCGGATAGTGCGTGGGGCCGCTGGACGGGTAGTTGGCCTGGCGGCGGTAGGCGCCTGTGTTCGGTTGTTCCCCCATGCGGCCATTATGCCGGTGTTTTTCCCCTTCGTAGATCCTTCGCGTCAACGTCCAGGACCTGTCGGCGCCTTCGGAGCAGCGCTAACCCGTCCTCGGATAAGGGTGGGTCGCGGAACTGGATGGTTACTGATTGACCAGCGCACGTCAGCCGATGGCCCGGAGCTGGAAGTCATTGGGAACGGAGAAGCTTACGAGGTGGATCTTGTTCTCGCCTTTGACGGACACTGCGCCGTGGGCCGCTCCATCGGTGAGGAGTGCAATGTCGAGCTTATCGCCAGTCTTTGGGCTCGGCCGCGGACCTCGGTCGGTGAAGTCCATGGTGAAGATACGGCTATTCCCCATAGTGTCCGGCGCTGACACGTACAGAGTTATGCCACTCTTGGAGCGAGTCCGACCGCGGACGGTGGCGACCATCTCGCACCACGATGCTTCTTGGGAGAGCAGGCGCTTTGTGTTGACATATCTCTGCACCCAAAGCAGCAGGCATATAACCAGTGCTGTGGCCAGGAAGGCCGCAACGCCGGCCACGCTTATCCAGGAGTTTTCTCGGGGGTATCCGTGGCTGAGAACTGCTATGTCACCTGGGTTGTCGGGATTGACTGCCAGCTGGACCTCAGTGCCGGGTTGGAGGGATGCCTTGCAGTCCTTCCCGGAGTCAACGGTGGCGTGCTGCGAATGGTTGCCCAAGATGTAGTCAATGCTGATATTGCAGACTTGCCGACTCTTGACCCTGTGGGGCTGTTGGCCAGTTACGGTGCCATTCGTACGGATTGACCCGGCCAGGAAGGGTGCCAATGTTGCGCTGAGTCCGAAGCAGGCGGCGATCACTACAGCGGAAAGGCAAAGGGCAAATGCAGCCACAGTAAGGCGCATCTTTCTACGTAGGGAACTTCCCATCCAGGCCTGGATGCGATGCGCGGGCTGCGGGCTGGCCTTGAGCTGGACACCGTCGGGCAAGGCGAAAGAGCAAGCCACTTGAGCGCCGGCTGTTTCGTGGGACGACGGTCCTCGTGACCTCTGAGGGCGGCTCGCCGCACCGCCTCCTACTGGTCCCCCTTGGGGTGCTGCTCGTACTTCTTGACCGTCCGCAGCAGCAGCGGCCCGGATAGCGACGGCTGCAGCCAGGACGAAGAGGGCGACGTCGCCCGCAATTCTGTACCAGAGTCCTTCGGTCATGCGGCCAAGTACCACCCCGTAAATGAGGCAAACGCAGGCGGCAACGACCTGAAACCTGATGGTCTTCATTCTGTCCATGTCCCTCGTCGGGCCGTGTGTCATACATATAGGTGCGGGGGGAACGTAAAACATGACGCGGGAGGATGCCTGGAACACGGTCCTCAAGGGTGCGCTCGAGCAGAGCCATGTGGTTCGCATCGAGATGGCTTGGCGGTGCCCGGCTTACTCGCCTTCGGCTGCCTTGCGTGCCCGGTACGCCGCGACGTGGGTTCGGTTGGCGCAGTTGCCCGTGTCGCAATACAGCTTCGAGCGGTTCCGGCTGAGGTCGAGGACCACGGCGTCACAGTCATCCGCGGCACATACCCGCATGCGTTCCATCTCTTTGCTGCGGATCACATCGATGATCGCCATCGCCGCTTCGGTGCCCATGCGGTCTGCCAGCGGCGCTTCAGGGGTGGTGGCGTGAAGGTGCCAATCCCAATGGTCGTGTTTGACCAGCTGTGGAAGTGCTTTCGCGTCGGTGAGCAGCTTGTTGACGGACTTGGCTGCGGTGTCTTCGTCTGAGCTCCAGAGCGTTGCGAGCTGGCCACGGAGACGCTTGATGCTGTTCAGCTCTTCCGAAGAATTGACGCGTGAACCGGTGAACTCCTCAGCGGCCAGAAAGGCGTTGAGGTCTTCCAGGGAGGTCAGCAGTTCCTGCCCATTGGCAGCCGTGTTGATCAGGTTGACCACGCTGCGGAGGGCAACCACGGTGTCAGGCGCAAAAAGCACTTTGACTCCTTACATGTTCCGGGAGTACCGTCATGACCATAAGCCCACTTTACTCCTGACAGGAGGCTGCTGTGTCAGCTCCAATGACGAAGGCTGATGCAAAGAATTTCCTGGCATCAGGACTCGGCATCGCACTCTTTTCTTCAGCCGTGTTCGGCACCTCAGGCTCCTTCGCCAAATCAATGCTGGAAACCGGCTGGTCACCCGGCGCCGCAGTCACTGTGCGCCTCACTGGTGCCGCACTGATACTGGCGATTCCCGCCGTCGTCGTTCTTCGCGGACGCTGGCACCAGCTCAAGGAAAACTGGCTCACCATCCTGCTTTTCGGCCTCATCGGAGTCGCCGGCTGCCAGCTCTTCTATTTCAACGCCGTAGCCCGTTTGTCCGTCGGCGTCGCGCTGCTGCTGGAGTACCTGGCCCCGGTGATGATCGTCCTATGGCTCTGGATCTCCACCCGCCGGAAGCCGCGCGCGCTGACCGCTGCCGGTGCGCTGCTTTCGCTCGGCGGCTTGGTGCTGGTGCTAGACCTGACCGGTGCCGTGAAGGTGGACTTTGTGGGCGTCCTGTGGGGTATGGCGGCGGCGGTGTGCCTGGTGATCTATTTCTTCATCACAGCCAAGGAGAATGACACCCTTCCTCCGCTGGTGCTGGCCTCGGGTGGATTGCTGGTGGGCGCCGTAGTGATGTGGCTCGTGGGCGGGTTGGGCTTGCTTCCCATGACGTTCAGTACCGCAGACACAACGCTGGGTCCGTGGACCGTGCCGTGGTGGGTGTCCGCCGTCGGCCTGATCATTCTGGCAACCGTCCTCGCGTACGTTTCCGGAATCATGGCTGCACGCAGCCTGGGCTCCAAGGTGGCTTCGTTCGTCTCGTTGACGGAGGTGCTGTTCGCTGTGATCTGGGCGTGGCTGTTGCTGGGTGAACTTCCCGGCCCGATCCAGCTCCTGGGCGGTCTCCTGATCGTGGGCGGCGTTGTCCTGGTCCGGGTGGATGAATTGCGCGGAGACCGCCGGGCCGCCGCCGCGGGCGCCCGGGCGCTGGATCATCCGAACGACGTCGAACCTGTCCCGTCAGGGCCGGTCGCCGAAGGTCGATGATCCAAAATTTCGAAAAGAACGCAAAAATGCCCGGACGCTTGTGCGTCCGGGCATTTTCCCAACTGTCCTAGTTGGAGGCCTGCTGCTGCTGCTCAGCGTTCTTCTGGGCACGGTCGCCGGCCTGGCGAAGAGCGTCGGCAACCTTCTTCAGGTTCGAAGTGTGCTCGCCGTCCCACTCGCTGCGGAACTTGTCAGCGTCCGGGCCCTTCCAGTCAGTGCCGTCAAGAGCGCCCTTGAGCTGCGAACGCTGCTGCTCGATCTGCTCAGCACCTGCCTTCAGCTTGTTACCGAGCTGACGAAGCTGATCAACATCTGCACCCCAAATAGCCATGAGATTCTCCTTCATTTGTTCGGACCCGAGCTCTTCGGCATCCCCAGCGGCCTCCGGCTCATCCGGAAGATCCAATAGCTAAAACCTATCCCGTGAATCGCAAACGCGTCGATGGGCACCCCTCCCCATGCAGCACTGCCCATGGTTAGCATGGGGCTATGTGCCGGAATATCAGGACTTTGCATAACTTCGAACCGCATGCCACCAGCGAGGAAGTGGAGGCCGCGGCCCTCCAATATGTGCGCAAGATCAGCGGATCAACCAAGCCGTCAAAGGCCAACGAAGAAGCTTTTGCCGAGGCTGTCCACGAGATCGCGCACATTACGCAGCATCTCTTGGACTCCTTGGTAAGCCACGGTCCCGCCAAGAACCGTGAAGAGGAAGCAGCCAAGGCGAAGGCCCGGGCCGCAGTCCGCTTCGGAACCGCCTGACCCGGGCCTCGTTCCAGCGCGCTACTTGCCGAACGAGCGCAGCCTCAGCGAATTGGCCACAACCAGGACTGAGCTGGCCGCCATTGCCGCGCCCGCGATCATCGGATTCAGCAGCCCAAGGGCAGCAACCGGAATGCCGATCGCGTTGTAGAAGAACGCCCAGAACAGGTTGGTCTTGATAGTGGAGAGCGTCTTCCTGGACAGTTCGATCGCCTGCACCAACTGACCCAAATCACTGCCCATCACGGTCAGGTCCGAGGCCTCGATGGCAACGTCCGTGCCGGAACCCATTGCGATTCCGAGGTCCGACTGGGCCAGGGCCGCGGCGTCGTTGACGCCGTCGCCGGCCATGGCGACCGTGGAACCCGATTCCTGAAGCTTCCGAACGGCATCCACCTTGCCTTCCGGCAATACCCCGGCGAACACATCTTCCGGCGCAATTCCGACGGCGGCAGCCACCTGGGCGGCCACTGCGGCGTTGTCTCCGGTCAGGAGGATGGGACGGATCCCGAGGTCCTTCAGTTTTGCGATCGCCGCCGCGGAGCCGGGTTTGATGGTGTCGCGGAGGCTCACAATGCCCGCCGGTTCGCCATCGACAGCCACCCAGATAGCGGTGGCACCCCCATTCTCCTGGGCAGCGAGGACATCGCGGTGTTCGGTTTCGAGGGAGATGCCGTTTTCCTCCAACCACCCCGAACGGCCCACAACGACGGTCTTCGTGCTGCCGTCCAGCGCTACGCTGCCCCGAACTCCGCCGCCTGGCGCGGAACTGAAGCTTCCAACGGCAGGCAGTGTTCCGGCGTCGTGCGCTGCTTCTTTGGCCGCCGCCGCAATGGCGTGGGCGATCGGGTGTTCCGATGCTGACTCGACGGCCCCGGCCAAGGTCAGCACAGCAGCGGGGGAGTGCCCGTTGAGGGCGACCGTGCGGTCCACGGCCAGCTTGCCACTGGTCACCGTGCCCGTCTTATCCAGCAAAATGGTGTCCACGTGCCGGGTATCTTCCAGCACCTGGGGGCCCTTGATGAGGATACCCAGCTGCGCACCACGGCCCGTTCCGGTCAGCAGGCCAACCGGGGTAGCCAGGCCCAGGGCGCATGGGCAAGCGATCACCAGGACCGCAACGGCAGCTGTGAAGGCAGCGTTGAGGTCCCCGGAGAAGAACAGCCAAAGAAGGAAAGTGACCACGGCGATGACCAGCACGATGGGAACGAAGACCGAACTGATCCGGTCCGCGAGCCGGGCGATGGGTGCTTTGCCGGTCTGGGCTTCGCTGACCAGGCGTCCCATCTGGGCGAGAGTCGTGTCGGAACCGACGCGCGTGGCCCGTACCAGCAATCGCCCGGAGGTGTTGATGGTGGCACCCGTTACTGTGCTGCCCGGTCCAACTTCGACAGGGACGGATTCCCCGGTCACCAGGGATGTGTCGACAGCTGATGCGCCATCGAGCACCACGCCATCGGTGGCGATCTTCTCACCGGGACGAACAACGAACACGTCGTCCACCAGGAGCTGGTCTGTGGGGATCTTCTTCTCCACGCCATCCACCAGGATGGTTGCATCCTTGGCGCCCAGATTGAGCAGGGCTTTGAGGGCGTTGCCTGCCTTGGCTTTGGCATTCGCTTCAAGATAGCGTCCCAGCAGCAGGAAGGTGGTAACCACGGCTGCGACTTCGAAGTACAGCCCGCCGCCCGCCATGCTTTCCATGCCGGGGTGCTCTGTCATGCGTGGATCCGCGAACAACTGCCAGGCCGAGTACGCGTAGGCCGCGATGACACCGATGGAGACCAGGGTGTCCATGGTGGAGGCGAAATGCCGGGCGTTGATGGCAGCGGCCCGGTGGAACGGCCAGGCGGCCCAGCTCACTACCGGAAGTGCCAGTACGCCGACAACCCAGCCCCAGTGGGGGAACTGGAGGGCCGGGATCATGGAGATTGCGAAAACGGGAACAGTCAGCACGGCGGCCAGGATCAACCGGGGCCGCAGCGTGGAAGCCGAAGGACCATGATCCATGTGGTTTTCGTGGCCGGCGTGTTCATCGTGTTCCTGGCGAGCCGGCCCGACCTCTTGATGCTCATGACTATGACCGTGATCATCCGCGGCAGGGCGGGAGTGGCGTGCAGGGGCTTGCCTCAGCGTTGCCTTGTATCCCGTTGCGTTCACGGTGTCCACGATTTGCTGGTCTGTAACGTTTGCGGGGACCGTGACGTGCGCCGATTCGAGCGGCAGGTTAACGCTTGCCTCGACCCCTTCGAGTTTGCCCAGTTTCCGTTCCACTCGATTGACGCATGAGGCGCAGGTCATGCCCTCAATGTCCAGCTCGATCACCCTTTGTGCGGGTTGGTTGAAGGTCTCCTGGTTACTCAAGAGAACCCCCTAGGCTTCGTTGGCTACCACCACGTAGCCGGCTTCTGCTACGGCCTCGCCAATTTCCGACGGTGAGAGCTCCTGGGTGGATGTGATGGTGACGGTGGACAAACCGCCGGGGTTGAGGTCCACTGCGACGTCCTTGACGCCGCTGAGCGCTTCAAGTTCTTCGCTCACGCTGGAGACACAGTGGCCGCAGGTCATGCCGGATACGTTGACGTTGGTCTGGATGGTCTGGCTCATGGAGTGCTCCTTGGTGGTGAGTTGGATGGTGTGGTGGGTGGTGGCTGAGTTACCGCTACCGCAGCAGGCGCCCGATGGCATCGGTGGCCTCCTTGACTTTGGCGTCGATGTGTTCGGCGCGTGTTTCGGGATCGGGCTCGGAGGCGGCACCCACGACGCAATGGCCAATATGCTCCTCAACGAGTCCCAGGCTGACGGCGTGGAGGGCCTTGGTGGCTGCCGCGACCTGCGTGAGGATGTCGATGCAGTATTTGTCCTCCTCCACCATGCGGGCGATGCCGCGAACCTGCCCTTCAATGCGTTTGAGACGTTTGAGGTACGCGTCCTTGTTGCCGGTGTACCCATGGGATGCAGAGGGCTCCAGGTCCACCTCGATGACTGGTGCATCCTGATGGCTCATGCTCAGGTCTGGCGTGTTCATGGCCCTAAGCTATACCCCAAGGGGGTATGACGTCAAGTACCCCCAGGGGGTATCAATATGACCACTTGGTATAGACCAAAACAGCAAAAAAACGGATTCTTGTTTTGCAATGCAAACCTTTGAGGAAATGTGCTTCCGCCCACACGCGCGCGTTCATAGTGTTTGGTCTCATAGCCGCGGAGGGGGAATCCCGCGGAACCCAACTTTTTTCCATGGAGGACATTTGAAACTCGCACGCTCCGCCGCGGCAATTGCCATCGCAGCGCTCGCATTGACCGCCTGCGCTCCGCCCACCTCGAACAATGCAGCCTCCAGCTCGGATGAGCAGACGGGCACTGTCCGCGTGTGGCTCTTCTCCGAGGTCAACCAGGACCCCAAGTCCGCAGTCGTCAAGGAAGCTGTTACTGAATTCGAGGCGGCACACAGTGGTGCCAAGATCGACGTCCAGTACATTCCCGTTGACAGCCGGGCCGAACGGTTCAAGGCCGCGTTCAATGATCCGTCCAGTGCGCCGGATGTGGCCGAGTTCGGCAACACGGACCTGGCCAGCTACGTGGCATCCGGCGGCCTGGCCGATGTTACCAGGGACATCAAGTCCTGGGACGAAGCAAAGGACCTTGACCCGAAAATCCTGGCCACCACTGAAATCGACGGCAAGAACTATGGGGTGCCGTGGTTCGTCGGCGTTCGCGCCCTCTACTACCGCACCGATCTCCTGCAGCAGTTGGGTCTTGCGGTCCCCAAGACCCTGGACGAGGTAGAGACTGTTGCCCGGGCCGTACGCTCAGCGAACCCCGACATGCTGGGAATCTCGGTGGGTGGAGCGGCGCAGTTCTCTGCCATGCCCTACCTGTGGGCCAACGGCGGGGAAATCGCCACCAAGGAAGGCGACAAGTTCGTTTCCGGTTTGGACTCGGCCCAGTCCCGTGAAGGCGTGGCAGCCTACACCCGTCTCCTCAAAGACGATATTTGCCCGGCCCAGACCTGTGCGGAATTCGGCGGAAACGCCAGTGTCCAGCAGTTCATCGCGGGAAAGTCGGCCATGACCATCGGCGGTGACTTCAACTACAAGGCCGTTGCTGCCAGTGCCATCAAGGACAAGTTCGCCGTGGTTCCGGTTCCCGGCAAGACTGCAGGTTCCATTGCGCCCGCATTCGCCGGGGGCAACAACCTGGGCGTCTTCAACAGCAGCGAACGCCGTACCCTCGCAGCGGACTTCGTGAAGCTGCTGGCCAGCAAGAAGTACCAGCAGAAGATGTTCGACTCCATGGGCAACCTCCCCACATTCACCGATGTCCAGAAGTCAGTGGCCGAAAACAACAAGCAGGTTGAGCCCTTCATCAACACCCTGGGCGCCGGAACCAAGTTTGTCCCGGTTACCGAAAACTGGTCCACCATCGATGCCCAGGGTGTCTTCACGGGCATGTACCAGAAGGTCGTCACGGGCAAGGCCGACGTGAACGCGGCAACCACCGAGGCCGCTGCCGCCATGAACGCCGCGTTCGGGTCCAAGTAATGCGCTGCAGCCCATCACCAACCGAAGGCGCATCATGACAGCCCTCACCCCGGTTCTGCCTGAAGCGCCCCATGAGGGCACCCCACGTAAAGGCACGACGACGGCGGCACGCGCCTCCCGCCGTCGGGGGCGTCTGGAGCCTTGGCTCTATCTGGCCCCGGCCTTCATTGTCCTGATTGCCTTGCTCGGCTACCCGATCTTCCAGCTGATCAACGTCTCCCTGTACGACTACCGCCAGGCCCAGGTCAGTGGGAAAGCACCCCTGAAATTCGTGGGTTTGGAGAACTACCAGAAGCTCTTCGCCGATCCGCAATTCTGGACCGTCCTGGGCAACACCGTGGTCTTCGCTACCGCCTGTGTGGTCTTCACGTTGTTAGTGGGCAGTTCACTTGCGGTGCTGGCAACCAGGCTCCGTCCGTGGGTCCGGTCCTTGCTGTTTGTGGTGTCGCTGGGTGCCTGGGCTACCCCCGCTGTCACGGGCAGTGCCGTGTGGCTGTTCCTTTTCGACCCCACCTTGGGCTTGGTCAACAAGACGCTGGTGGCCATCGGGCTGACGCAGTTCCAGGGCTACTCCTGGACCTACGACAAATGGTCTGCCTTCGGGCTGGTAGCCAGCGAAGTGGTGTGGTGCTCGTTCCCGTTCGTACTGGTTACCGTCTACGCGGGCATCCAGGCGATTCCGACGGAGGTCATCGAAGCCGCAAGGATCGACGGCGCATCCATGCCCCGCATCGCCCGCAGCATCATGCTGCCGATGCTCCGTCCGATCGTGATCGTGGTGACCATCCAGTCCATCATCTGGAACTTCAAGATCTTCTCGCAGATCTACATCATGACCAACGGAGGCGGCATCGCGGGCCAGAACCTGGTCCTGAACGTGTACGGCTACCAGCAGGCATTCGCCGCAAGCCTGTACGGACTCGGTTCAGCCCTTGGGGTCATCATGACCGCCCTGCTGATGGTCATCACGCTCGTCTACCTCCGCATCCTTAAGCGAACAGGAGAAGCCCTGTGACCGCCGTCGACGTTTCACCGCTCGCGCCGCAAGCAGCGGCAGAGAACCCGCAGAAGTTCCGCAAGAACGGCAAGCGACGCTTCGGCGCCGACGCCGCGGGGATCATCATCGCGCTGATTGTTGCCTTCCCGCTGTTCTGGATGGTGCTGTCCGCGCTGAAACCCAAAACAGCGCTCGACGCCGGTGACGCGGCCCCGTTCACGCTGGAACCGTCGCTGGACTCGTTCGGCAGGGTCCTCGGGGTCAACAATTTTGGCCAGTACTTCCTCAACAGCGTGATCGTGGCGCTGGTGGTTGTTGTGCTGTCCACGATCCTGGCGTTCCTCGCGGCGGTGGCACTGACCCGGTACAACTTCAAGATGCGCACCAAGCTGCTGATCATCATCCTGGTCTCGCAGATGGTGCCTGTTGAGGCGCTGACGATTCCACTGTTCTTCCTGCTCCGCAACGCCGGCGAAGCCATTCCGCTGGTCGGCCTGAACCAACTTGGCTCATTGGTTTTGGTCCACGTTGGTTTCAGCATTCCGTTTGCGATCTGGATGCTGCGCGGATTCGTGGCGGCCGTGCCGGTTGAGGTGGAGGAAGCTGCCCGTCTCGATGGCGCCGGCAGCTTCAGGTTTGTCCGTTCCATCCTGTTCCCGCTGGTGGCACCGGGTGTTGTGGCGTGTTCGGTTTTCTCGTTCATCTCGACGTGGAACGACTTCCTGTTCGCCAAGACCTTCATCATTTCCGCCCAGGAGAACCAAACGCTGCCCATGGCACTTCTGACGTTCTTCAAGCCCGACCAAAACGATTGGGGAGCCATCATGGCCGGCTCGGTCATCATGACCATTCCCGTGCTCATCTTCTTCGTCTCGGTCCAGCGCAAGCTCGTGTCCGGTCTCGCCGGGGCGGTGAAGGGATGAGCGCGCCCCACCAGTTGGTCCCGGCGCCGTGGTCCTTCTCCGCGGGGACAGGCGCGTTGACGCTCGACGCCGGTACGACCTTGGGTGCCGACCCTGAACTGAGCGGTCCCCGCCGCTGGTTGGCCCGTTCTTTGGGCGCGGCAACGGGCTGGGACCTGGCTCCCGCAGCCACCGCCGACGCGCACGTCCGCTTCCTGCTGGACCCGAAGCTCGACGCCGAGGCGTACCGCCTGGAGGTGGGTGACGCCGTCGTAATTTCTGCCGGTGGGCCCGCGGGCGCTTTCTACGCTGCGCAGACTCTCCTGCAGTTGCTGGGACCAAAAGCCTTCCGGCAGTCTGCTGTCGGTTCGGCCTGGTCGGTTCCTCGGGTTTCTGTGGAGGACAAGCCACGGTTTGGGTATCGCGGGACGATGCTGGACGTCGCACGGCACTTCATGCCCAAGGACAACCTGCTCCGGTTCATCGACGTCATGGCCATGCACAAACTCAACGTCCTGCACTTGCACCTGACCGACGATCAGGGTTGGCGGATCCAGATCAACCGCTACCCCAAGCTGACGGAGACCGGTGCGTGGCGCCGTGAATCGTCGCTTGGTTCCTGGCGTGCGGGGGTTTTCGACGGCCGGCCACACGGTGGTTTCTACACGCAGGATGACCTCAGGGAGATCGTGGCGTTCGCCGCTGAGCGGCTCATCACCGTCATCCCGGAGATCGATGTACCGGGCCACAGCCAGGCCGCCATCGCGGCGTACCCGGAGCTGGGCGAGGCACAAGCCGAGGGTGCGGAACCTGTGGAGGTATGGACGCGCTGGGGTATCAACGAGACGGTCCTTGCCGTCTCCGAAACCTCGCTGGAGTTCTACCGGAACGTCCTGGACGAGGTCGTGGAGATCTTCCCCTCCCCGTGGATAAGCCTGGGCGGCGACGAAGTTCCGCTCGCGCAGTGGCAGGCCAGTACCGCTGCGCGTGGGAAGGCGGAGTCGCTTGGCCTGGACGATGTCTCGGGCCTGCACAGCTGGTTCGTCGGGCAGCTGGCCGCGCACCTTCAGCGGCACGGCCGCGCCACCTCCGTATGGGACGAAATCGGCGACGGCGGACTGCCGGAGGGAGCGCTCGTGGCGTCCTGGCGTGGGTACGAGGGTGGCATTGATGCGCTCCGCAAGGGGTACGACGTTGTAATGTGCCCTGAACACAGGCTCTACCTCGACCACCGGCAAGCCGATGGCGACGATGAGCCGGTGCCCGTCGGGTTCGTGACCACCCTGCAGGCCGTCTACGAGTTCGATCCGCTGCCTGGCCTCTCCGCAGAGGGGTTGCCGGGACGTTTGCTCGGCGCCCAGGCGAACATCTGGACCGAGCACCTCGACTCGCCCCGCCGGGTACACTTTGCGGCCTTTCCGCGCCTCAGCGCCATCTCGGAAGTGTTCTGGTCCAACCCCGAGGACCGGGACTACGATGGGTTCCTGACCCGGCTGACAGGTGCACATCTGGCACGGCTCGAGGCCATAGGCGTGGAATACCGGCCGCTGTCCGGTCCCGCTCCGTGGCAGCAGCGGCCGGGGGTCGAGGGTTGGAAACGTGATTACGACGCCGAGCAGCTCGTGAGGAACTGAGTGACTACTGAAGGCAAGGACGCCCGCAATTCCTCGGCGTCACTTCGCAAAGCACTGGCTATATTGACGGTGGTGGCCGAGGAACCGGGCAATGGAGATGGGCTGGCGCTCGTAGAGCTAACCCGGCTCTCCGGATTGAACAAGAGCACCTTGTTGCGCCTGGCTGCGCCATTGCTCGAAGAAAACCTGCTGGAGCGTGACCACGAGACCGGAAAGTTCCGTCTGGGACACGGCTGCCTGAGGTTGGGGCAGTCCTACCTGGATCGTGTGGATCTGCGCAGCGTTGCCAACGGCGAGCTCCGGAGCCTCATGCGTGCTACGGAGAGCACCTGCCACCTTGTGGTGCTATCCGGGCAGGACGTCGTCTATCTGGACAAGGTGGAAGACGAGGCCACGGTGCGCATGGCCTCGCGGGTCGGCGCCACCATGCCCGCTTACTGCACGGCGGTGGGCAAGGCCATGTTGGCGTTCAGCCCGGAAGAAGTGGTGGGACCGATCCTGGCCGGCAACTTGGTGCCGCTCACTGACAAGACCATCACTGATCCGGCACTGTTGCGCGCCGACTTTGAAGCCATACGACGGCGGGGTTACTCCATCGACGATCGGGAGAACGAGCCGGAAGTGCGCTGCGTTGCGGCGCCCATCTTCGGGCATGACGATCACGTGGTGGCTGCCCTATCGGTATCTTCGCTGTCTTCCCGGATGACTGCCAAGCGGGTTCGGGAAGTGGGCCCGATGGCGGCGGAGACCAGCCTCCGGATTTCCGCCAAGCTCGGTTCGCGCCGGGCGTCTGCGAAGCTGGCGAAACTCGCGTGAGCATGAGCGCTGCAGAGTTCTTCCGCGCCAAGCTCCAATGCGAGATCGACGTCATGGAAGTGGCGGAGTCGAAACCCGGTTCATTGGTGGTCGTGGATACCCGACGTCAATCGTCGTGGGAGCACGGACATATTCCTGATGCCGTACATATCCCTACTGCCAGCATTCCGGAGCTTGCTCCCGGGCTGGTCCCGGCTGGTTCGCAGGTAGTGGTGTACTCCTGGGGTCCGGGCTGCAATGGGAGTACCTTCGCTGCGCTCGCCTTCGCGGAATTGGGCTACCCGGTCAAGGAAATGATCGGCGGCATCGAGTATTGGATCAGGAACGGGTTACCGGTGGAAACTTCCGCTGGTGTGGTCCAGCATGAGCCGGATGCGTTGGTGACAGCGCACAAGGCCTGATGTGAGGGGAGCGTCATGGCGGTTTTCGTACTGATTCACGGAGGCGGTTCCACCGCCTGGGACTGGCAACTGGTCAGCCCGCTCCTTGAAGCCTCCGAGCATCAGGTGGTGGCCGTCGATCTGCCCATCGAAGATCCCGATGCCGGGCTTGGGGACTACACCCGGACAGTAACGGAAGCGGTTGGCGATGCCAGGCACACCATCGTGGTGGGGCACTCGCTGGGCGGCTTCACCGCGCCCTTGGTTTGCGACGCTCTTCACTCGGATGGTTTGGTGTATCTCTCCGCGATGATTCCCCTGCCTGGCGAGACTTTCGGGGACTGGTGGACCAACACGGGGCATGACCGGGAAACCATTCCCGAGGAGCCATACTTCAACCTGGTCCCTGAGGACTTGGCCCGTCAGGCCATGGAAAAGGAGCGCGACCAGCAAGGTGCCTGGATGGCAGCGCCGTGGCCGGGACAGCGTCCGGACGTGCCAACTTTAGGGATTCTGTGCCGCGACGATCTGTTCTTCCCGGCGTCGTTCATGCGGAGCCTCATCCGCGACCGGCTGCGAGTCGAACCGGTTGAGATCCCGGGCGGTCACTATGCTCCGTTGAGTCACCCGGAGGCTGTTGCCGGAGCCCTGAACGACTTTGCCCGGCAGGTTGCAGAGGGCCGGTAGTTCCTCGGGGGCCACAGCCCTGCCATCGCCGCCCGGCCACACCGAATAGGCTTGAACCATGCTGAACCTGGTCCTTGGCCTTATCTTTGCGGGTTTTTTCCTGGCCTCCTACCAGTCGGATCGGCGACGGCTCCGCAACGGCGTCTTCCTTTTGGTAGCGGCCTGGTTCCTGCTGCAGGCGCTCCTTGATTTCCTGATTGACCTGAATCCGTGGTTCGAGTGGCTGAACCTGGTGGTCCTGGTGGTGCCCGTGGTGAGCATCTTTGTCTTCGCTGCCTTCCTTATTGCCAATGGCGTCACGATGGTCCGAAGGGAAGGGCCCGGGATCACCAGCTTCCTCCCGGTCGCCGTGGGTTTGACCGTGTTCCTGGCCCCTGCGGTCGCTTTCCTTTTCGTGCTCAGCGGGCAACCCATCCTGGCCGGCATCGCTGCCTTGGCCTTCTTCCTCTGCGCCTACCTGGGGTGCGCTTTCGTCGTCTTCCTGGGCTACGCGCTGGTGTATTCCAGGATGCGCCACAGCCCGAACCCTGCCGCCATCGTCGTCCTTGGGTCGGGCCTGATCGACGGCAACGTCCCGCCCTTGCTCGCCGCGCGTTTGAACAAGGCCTTGGAAATTTACGACGACGTCACACCGGTCAGGCCCGTTTTGGTACCTTCCGGGGGCCAAGGGCCGGATGAACCGCGGCCGGAGTCCTCTGCGATGAAGGAGTACTTGGTGGCGAAAGGGGCAGCGGCTGCAGATGTGTTGGAGGAGGACAAAGCCACTACCACCCGCGAGAACCTGGCCTATTCCGTGGCGCTGCTGGCAGAGAAAGGGATCCAGGGTCCGTTGCTGGTGTGCACCAACAACTACCACGTCCTCCGCGCCGCGCTCCTGTCGCGCAGGCAGAAGATCAGTGCTGAAGTGGTCGGTGCTCCAACAGCAAGGTACTTTGTCCCCAGCGCATTCCTTCGCGAATTCGTCGCCGTGATGCGGGACAACCGTCGGACCAATGTTGTCCTCTGCCTGCCGATGTTCGGTATTGCCCTGCTCATCACGGTTGCCCTGATGAACTCGCCGGTGGTGTAGCTTCATGGATTGGGCTACCTCGCGGTGAAACCGGAGATCGCCTCTTATCCCACAGGCTCGCTCTGCTTGGCCTCTGCCTCACGCCCCCGCGGACTCAGTATTGAATTGGAGTTGAGGGCCAGGAATCCTGAAAGGAGAGCCGCGATGAATATCGAGCTGAAGGCCATGAAGGGCGAGACTCCCATGAGGTAGGTGGTGACCGCCAAGCTCAGGGGGCTGGACACTGTTTCCAGGAATTGGACGGCTGTCATTGTCTTGCCAAGGTCGGACGCTGGTATTTGTTGGTGGATCAGCGAGGTGCGCCCCACAGTCCAGGCGATCCCCCCGGTGCAGACGAGAAAAAGTGCCGTGGCTACGGAGATCCATGAAGGGATGAAGAACAGGAGTGATCCTGCCGCCATGAGCCAGGATGACCGTTGCATGAGGAGGTTCGGACGCCAACTTGAGACCACGCCCGACAACAGCGATCCGCAGAACAAGCCGGCAGCAGCGGACGCCCCAACGATCCCCACTTCTGTTGTAGAGCCTCCCAGGCCAACAGAGGTCTGAAAGATTGCCAATGTAGACAACGGGGCGGACAAGAAGCCGATGAGGATTACAGTTCCGGCGAAGCGCCACCACCCGTTGACCTGGGAGAGTCTCCGGTACCCGGCCGTTAGATCCTTGAAGAAGGCCGGGCGGTCCGGCCGGTTGGCGGGACGGTCAGGCCATGGCAGGAAGTTCATGAACATCGCGATGACGGTGAAGGATACTGCGTCTACGGCCAGTAACCACCAGGGTCCCCATACCGCGCTGAGAGCCCCGCCGATCGCGGGGCCCACAATGGACGCCGAAGTCCACGCGGTGGAGACGGATGCGTTGAACTTGGCCGTGCCCTCTCCGTACATTTTCGGGATTGCCACGAACGTGGCTGTTCTTGCGAACATGTCCAGGCTGCCGCGCAGGAACGCGCCCAGCACCAGAACCCAGAAGGGTGTGTGCCACGGACCGATGAGCAGTGCCATCGCGGCCACGACCATTGCCTGGCCCCAATAGCCAATGTGGGTCATGGTACGGGGCGACATGCGATCGGCCAGGCCGCCGATCAGCACTCCCGGAAAGGCTTTGGGGAGCTGTGAAGCCACGGCGACTATGGACATTTGGGCGAGGCTGCCACTCGTCTGGAGGACGATGAGCGGCAGGGCGATGTTGTAGGCGCCCCCACCGAGCGAATTCACCCACATGCCTGTCAGATGGAGACGTCTCTGCCACGGCTTAGCTACTGACAATTTATTCACCTCGGGATGCGCGGAGAATGGTCGCAAGGTCGGCCTCTCGTTCCACTGAAATCATGAGCCACTGCAAGGCAGGGGCTTGCCAAAAACTGATGTTCCAAGTTCTGGAAATGGCCATATGGAACAAGGTTGTGCAGCATGGAAGCAAAAGTCGCCATTTACCGGGGAGAATGAGCGCAAGGGGAAGTGCGGCCAATTCAAGAAAGGGAATTGCTCGTGTCAGGGTGCGAACTGGAAACTCAAATTTCTCTTGGGCAAATGGGTGGTGATCCGATGCCTTCAAATGGGAATGGTAAATAAGGTTGGCGTCGCCGAGCCGTACCCAGGCATCGTAGCCGTGAATCAGCTTTGACAGCCCGGCCTGCGTGTAGGGCAAGTACAGCGCAAGGCGTGCGACGGAGAGCGGCAGGTCGGCGAGCTGGCTGTTTGCCGGATTGGGCAGTTGGCGCGTGATGAGCACGGCCTCGATAAACGTGTCGTAAGGCCAACGCCCTGGAAGCGAACGGGCATCCGCAGCACGGGTCGCCAGGAGCAGTCCCAACGCTGTTCGCCGAAGCCAGGGCAAGTGCGTTGCCCCCGGCTTGCCGTACAACTCACTTGCACCCGCGGCTGCCAGGAGGAGGCCAGCTGCCGCACGCCGGGTTATCCACGACCTGCGGTCCACAGGACCCGGCCCCGTGTCCGAACGCGTCGAAGCGACTGCCGCCCTGTAGTCCTGGGCGGCGGCAGGACCGGGACGAAGGGTCAGTGCCAATGCCGAGACCAACCACACTCCGGCTGATCGCAATTGCCGCTTCCTAGCAGGGCTGATGTAGCGCTTGCGGGACATAGGTGTACACCACCTCCCTTTCTTCAGGCATTCCCCGAACCGTGGTCTCTACCCACACCTCCATCCGGGATAGCGGAACGTCCGGTAGCTGAACGGGAGCGCGGACCTCGTCAAAGGCCCGCCAGCTGTTGCCCTGGAGCCGCCGGATGATCCTCATGCAAAGGACGTGCTTGGGACGTTCCTCCTCCGCCATGAAGATGCGGGCGAACACGGCCCCGGCCCGGAAGAACTGGGTTGGAAGGCAGTTTGCGGGTCCGGCGGCAACCATCGTTCCGTCTGAATGGTGAAATTCGACGGCGAAGCGTGAGACCCGGTCCTCGAAGTTCGCGTTGAACATATTGTTGGACGCGATTGGCCAGAAGTTCTTATTGGCTATGGTCGCAAGCAGAGAAGCCGCCGTATACGCACAGGCCAGGGCGGCGAACGCCCTGGTACTTCTAGCCGCACGCAGCACAGTGGACAATCTTGGCAAAATCCTCAAATTCAGACGACAACTCCAAGGAGTCAAACACCAGCCTTCTCCCATCAAGGTTGGTGGATCCGGTCAGCAGATAGCGGAACACCTCCATAGCGGCAACGGAGGCCACGATGGAGTTCAGGGGGCCGAAACTGGGAGCCTGGTAGGACGAATTGAGGTTGGTGGTGGAAAGCGACGCGGCAGAGTTTGTCCTCCCATCGTTGTCCGTCGCGGCGCAGAGGAGGCACGGAGTGGCGCCTGGCCTGACTACAGGTCCCACCACGCCGCGAGTGTCCTGGTATCCGGCGCATGTGAAGGGCGTGCCGGTGGCTATGGAGGCTTCGTTGGACCACTCAAGCACGTCCTGGGGAGTGTCCGCGGAAACGACCACGAAATCTGCCGCTTGGAATACAGGCAGGAGATCATCCACGCCCGAGATCATTGAGGCAATTTCGGTGGCTGTGATTCCGGGCGCCCGCAGACGAAGGTTTTCCGCCGCGGCCTGGATCTTTGGAGCCCCAATGTCAGCGGCTGTGAAGAGATATTGGCGCGTGAGGTTGCTTTCTTCGACGTCGTCACCATCGACAAGGATGATCGAACCTACCCCTGCTGTGGCCAGTTGCATGGCTACGTTGGTTCCGATGCCACCGACGCCAATGAGGGCCACTTTTCTGCCGTGCAGTTGTTCGCTGGCTCCGGCACCTGTGCCATGTGCCAGGTCAAAGTAGAGGTCGTGTCGGCTGTACCGGCCGGAAAGGTCGAAGCTGTAAGGTATCAGCACTTCAGCGTCGATGAGTTCATCGACGATTTGCCCGGCACTGTCGCCCATCAACAGTTGGGCTTCTTTACCCAAGTCTTCGAGGGTTCGTGGCTGCGAAGCAAAGCTCAGCAATTCGGCGAGTCCGGCTGGAGCATCTTCAATGTCGACGGCATTAGGGGGTGCCAATCCAATGTGCACGGTGGTATTAGTTGTCACAACGGGAAGTGACTGTTTTAGCGAGTAGGTTGCGACGTCCAATTCTTGCCTCCAATGATGAGTGGGGACCACGCATTGCGTGGTCCCCACTACTTATCTATCTCTTTAGTTGAACACGAAGTTCAGCTTGGAACGGCGCTTTGCCAGTCGCTTGATCTTAAGCACTCGAATCACTCCTTCGATTAATAAACTTGATTGACGGAATGAATCTACGACATGTGTCATCGATATGACAAGTTTGTCGATTGATTGACCGGCGTGTCGTCCTCCGCCGCTCCCAGCACGCTATGGCGTATAGGCTCGGTGCATGTTTACCCTCGTTGCTCCCGATGTCTCCTTCCACCAGTCGTTCCTTGAGTCACACGCTGAGTGGGAAGGAACCCACCAGGATGGCGCAGGAGTTTTCATGGCCGGGAACGTCACCACAGCTGAAGGGTTCGCTGCCTGGGTCCGGCAGCTGAGGGATGCGGAGCATGGGGAAGAGGATCGGGGCATCGTTCCTTGCACGTACCTCTGGATCACCGAGGGGTCGCGCTATGTGGGGGCCATCGCGTTCCGTCACCACCTCACTCCAGCGCTGCTGAATTCGGGGGGCCACATCGGTTACGGAGTACGGCCCTCGGATCGTGGCCGCGGCGCTGCATCGTGGGCTCTGCAGGAACTGTGTTCACAATTGGAGGGCCGGGATGAACCGGACCGTGTTCTACTGACCTGCGATGACGCGAACGTGGCCTCGGCCCGGACCATCGAGCGTGCGGGCGGTGTGCTCGAAGATAAGCGAACGGACGAGAAGGGACGCCTCTTTCGCCGCTACTGGATCGATGTTCCGGCCTCCCGGAGCTAAGGGCCGGCTTGTTCACCCTCCCGTCACCAAGCGTTGTTAGCGTTCTGCGAGAACATCGCTGAGCAGGAGGACCGCATGACGGAGGCAAATCCCCTGTCCACATCGTTGGACAACTGGTGGGTCAGGGACAACCTGCGCGAGACCATCGACCACTTGGTTGAACTGGGCTACACCATCAGCGGAGGCCAAGGGGAAGACCCTGAACTCATCGATCCCGGTGGATCGGCCGTGGAGACCTGGAGCGACGGATACCCCTACGAAGAGCGGATGACCCGTGACGAGTATGAGATCGAGAAGTACCGCCTCCAGATTGAGTTGCTGAAGTTCCAGTACTGGGGCCAGGATCTGGGCCTGAAGCACGTCATCGTGTTCGAGGGCAGGGACGCCGCGGGCAAGGGCGGAACCATCAAACGCTTCACGGAGCATCTGGATCCGCGCTCGGCCCGGACCGTTGCGCTGGCCAAGCCCTCCGACCGCGAGCAGGGCCAGTGGTATTTCCAGCGCTATATCCAGCACCTTCCCACTGCCGGCGAGATCGTGATGTTCGACCGCTCCTGGTACAACCGGGCCAACGTGGAACGCGTGATGGGTTTCTGCACCGAGGAGGAATACGACACCTTCATGGGTCAAGCGCCGGTGTTCGAAAAAATGCTGGTGGACGCCGGCATCCACGTGACCAAATTCTGGTTCTCGGTGACCCGTCAGGAGCAACGTACCCGCTTCGCAATCCGGCAGATCGACCCCGTTCGGCGCTGGAAACTCTCACCCATGGACCTGGCATCGCTGGATCGTTGGGACGAGTACACCGAGGCAAAAGAACAGACGTTCCTGCATACGGATTCAGACCACGCTCCGTGGATCACCATCAAGTCCAACGACAAGAAGCGCGGCCGCATCAATGCCATGCGTTTCTTCCTCAACCAGTTCGACTACGCCGACAAGGACACCACGGTGGTTTACGACGCCGATCCGCTGATCGTCCGCCGCGGACGCGACGCCGTAGGCGACTAACGCCAAAGCACGACGGCGGCCGGCCGCCTTGCGCAGGCGGCGAGTGTCGACGTCGTGCGCTTTTCTTGAAAGTTCCGTTACATTTCTCTGACTGCCGGACATTAACCGGGTATGAGCGTGAAGACGGAGCGAGGGGATCGCGTGGACCAAGCGAGGGAGCAGCGTTTCCTGGCGTCCCACGCGGCCGGTCACGACAAGATCTACCGCTACTTTCGGCGTCGCACCGAGGGAGCAACCGAGGCCGAGGACCTGTGTGCCGAGGTTTTCCGGATCGCCTGGGAAAAGTCCCGGGACCACGAACTATCCGTGCTGCTGCTGTTTGGCATAGCCCGGAATGTCCTCCGAAACCACAACCGCACCCACATTCGGTCCCTCAACCTCGCGCAGGAGCTTCAGCGGCAGAGGACCTCAACACCGGATTCCGGTGAGGGGGCCGTGCAGGAAGCGCTGGACAAGCTCAGGCCGCAGGACCGGGAAGTCCTCCTTCTGACGTATTGGGATGGCTTGTCATCAGCCGAAGTGGCGGAGCTGCTCCACGTCACTGCCACGGCAGTCCGGATGCGCCTGCACAGGGCCCGCAAGGAACTCGGCCAACTGCTTGCGGCGGACAACATTGTGGAAGGTGTTGGCAATGAGCACTAAGAAATCATTGGACCTGCAACGCCTGGCTGCAGCCGATCCCGCCGGCGCGGTTACGGAAGAGGAACTGGCCCGAAGCCGGGAAAAGAGCCTTGCCGTCATGTCCACGGATGCGGTGCAACTTACGGTTGGCGGGTCCAACGAACACCGGCCGGTATCCAGGCGCCGCTCCAGGGTGGTTGCTGGAGTTGCCGTGGCAGCTGCTGCCGTTGTCGCGGGTGTCGTCGTGCCCACGCTGCTCCCACAGCCGGCGCAACAGCCGATCCCGGCGGCCACCCAGCCTGAACAAGCGCCGGATACCAGCTCCCCGAGCAACGAACCGCTGCCCGAGCTCACCGGGCGAATGCCGACTTTCGACGCCGAAATCGTCACGGGCGGTAATGGCAACAAGGCTGCGATTGCGAAAGATGAGCCGGCGGATTTGCACATGGACGCCCTCAACGTGGGGACGCTTGGCCTGAACAGCGGAGGGTGCTTTGCCGGCGTCTACCCCGACGGGCACTCCGGCGGCCTGATCTTCCCGCACGGCACCAAGGTGACCGGATCCGGGGTGGTCTTGCCGGACGGAACGCCGATCAGCATTGGCCAGCAGTTCTCCTTCGGCGGAGGACTTTCCCCAGAGAACACAGACGTGGGCGAGTGCTCTCCCGACGGTTCGCCGTTTCTGGTCCAGAGCTGGGTAGGGCTCCCCTCAAAATAGACTCGCGAGTTGGCATTTGATGACAATGTTCTTGGGAAACATTGTCAGCAAATGCCAACTCGCGGAGCGTCAGGGCTCTACTCGGTGGCTTCGTCCTCCGCAACCGGGTCCTTCAACAGCAGCGCCGTGCCCTGGACGGGGCCGAGCTCCAGGAAGAAGCTGCCAAGATCGTCCACTTGGCCCACGTCCTCACCGCTGAACAGATCCTGGACTGTCGCGCCCGGTACCAGGTAGGCAGACTGGATGCTGCCGGCGATGTCCTGGTCGGAGAAGTTCAGGACCGTCACTTGCACAGCTCCGTCTGCAAGCTGGTTGACCAACACCAGCAGGCCGCGGTTGGACACGTCCGGGACATCCAGCAGGGTGCTGGTGGCGATCCCGGACTCTTCCCGGACCGTAAGGATCTTTTGGAGGCGGCGGGCGTAGGAGTTCTCGTCCTTGAGCTGCTCCGGCAAGGCGCCGTAGAGGCTGCGGGCCCGGGGCATGCCGGCCAAGGAGGTCTTTGCATCCGGGCTGGTGCCCATGAGGTCGTGGGCTCCGCGGTTGATCCAACGGGTATCGCCTTGGGAAGTCAGCTCGCCGACGGTCGCCCGGTCCAGGGCGGTGACTCCGGTGAGGTCCCAACCCGAAAGTGCAAAGACGCCCGGCTGCAGCGCGTTGTACATGGACAGGAGGACATGGGCGTCCAACACCTGGGCTTCCTGCTCGGGAGTCATGGCGTCCGGGTCCTTGATACCCAGCGCAGCCATGAGGAAGCTGACGGTGGTGCAGGCGATGCCGTTGGTGGTGAAGACGGCGTTGTAGGGGCCGTTTTCACCAGTGAGCCGTTCGCGCATGGTGTCCTGGACCTTTTCGGCCACTTCGGCGCCGGTGAGTTCCTCCCCTCCCAGTTCGAAGATGTCGTCCCGGTGGCCGGCTGCGAAGTGCAGGAGTTCGTAGGTCAGCTCATCGTGGTTTTGGAGCGCGTGGACCAAGGACGCCTGGTCTACCCCGATCTCCATGGCGAGCTTCAGGGTCAGGCGCAGGAACTCGGTATCACCGGTCACCAGGGCGTAGTGGTAAGCGGGCCTGGTAACAAAGTCGTAGGAAAGGTCCGCGCCCGACTCCGATTGTGCCTTGATGTCGTCAATGGTGAGGTTGAGTTCCTGGAAAGAGAACCCACCCACCTTACGGATCATGGACCCAATCAGCTGGTTGGCTGCCTCGGACAACGGGTGGCCCTCGGACCAGCCCGGTTCTTCCTCGGCGCTCTTTTCGACGCCAAGGAAGCCATTGGCGTCCAGCCTCAGCGCTCCCGTGCCCAGATCCAGCAGGGAGTGCAGGGCATCGCCGACCACCAGGCGCATGCCGGCGAAAGTGGGGTCAAGCCAGTTGATGGACGGCTGGCCTGCCTTGAAGTAGTGGAGATACACCCAGCGGCGTGCCTTGCCGGTGGTGTCGATGATCGCCTTGGTGGCGCTCCAGTTGGTTTCCTTGACACCGGGCTCGTAGAAGATCACACGTTGCAGCCGGCCGATGATGTAGCCCGCCTGCTGAAGGGCCCGTTCTGCCTCCGGGCTGATGTTGACCGAGTCCTCGTTCTCGGGGACGTCCGGCAACAAATGCCAGTCTTCCTCCGGGATGTCCACCATGTGGTAAATCCCGGGGTAGTCCCGGAAGTTCATTTCGGCCAACCTGAAGTCGGCGCCCTTGCCGGTGTGGCCGGGAACAATGTCATCGATGATCGTGCCACCGTGCTCCACGGCGACCTCGCACATCTGGCGGAACTCTTCCTCGGTACCGAAAGCGGGGTCGATCGCCATGCTGATGCGGTCAAAATGCCCGTCGACGCTGGGGGTTTGCGACCATCCACGGATACCGCCGGCGAGCTTCACCGGCCCAGTGTGAAGCCCGCGGATGCCAATCTGGCTGAACGCGTCCCACAGCTCAGGATCGCCCAGCGACGAGAGGAACGACTGCCCGTCCTTGGTGATGAAGGACAGGGGATACGCGGTGAACCACACTGGTGCGCGTTCCACGGCTGCCCGGGGATTGGGCCTGGCGTACGAGTTCTGCCACATGCTGGCCTGGCCCGAGAGCTGCCGCGCCATGGTGTTGGCGTCGCCGAGCATGGATTGGTTTCTCAGCCAGTCGACATAGGTCTTGTTGAGGCCGTCGAATTCCAGCGAGGGACGCGCGGCAAAAAACTGACGACGGCGGGCGATCGGCCGGAGCGCTTTGGGGCGGGCAGGGTAGAACTGCTCGTCAAACGTGATCTCAGGTGACTCTGTGGCCGTTTCCTCGGTTTCCTGGGGTTCATCCTGCGTTTCCACCTGTGTTTCGGCTGGACCAGCGCTGACTTCTGCCGCGCTCTCGTTGACTACAGGCTCCCGCACAGCATTCTCCTTTACGTGGCCGCCGCATCAGCGCCGACCGTCCGAGGGGTCATTCAACAGGTCACGTACCCGGGAGTACCCGGCGTAATCATGCTAAGCATCCTTGGCAGCTGTTTGTCGACCTCAAGGAGAAGTGAGTCATGCGTTCTCAGGCTTCATTGCCGCCAGCCTGCTAGTAGACAGAGCCTTCCAACACCTCTGACAGACGCCCTGCCGCCCGCCTGAGCTCCGGCACCGCGGCACGCAACGCCGGTTCCGTGGCCGACTCCACGGGGCTTGTCAGGGCAATGGACTCACTGGGCCGGCCACTCCGATGCGGAACGGCAACGGCTATGGAAAGGACGCCGGTGGCACGTTCGTCTTCGGAGTAGGCGTAGTCGCTGCCTTCTTCCGGCAACCGCCTGCGGAGTTCTTCAATGGTGAAGGTGTCCTTCTCGTGGCCCGCGCCGATTGCAGCTGCCGTCGCTTGCTCCAGTTCAGTCTCCGAGGCTGATGCCAGAAGGATCTTCCCTGCAGCGCCCACCGTCAGCGGGAGGCGTTTACCCAGGGGAAGGTCGTAGCGAAGCGGTGATTCGCCGTCGACGCGGGCTACAAGGATGCGTTCGAAGCCGAGCCGGGTGTACAGCGAGGCAGTAAGTCCAGTTTGCGAGGCAACCTGCTGGAGGATCGGACGGGCAGCGACCACCAAGGGATCGTTTTCCAGATAGCTGCGGGCCGCGGGAAGGACTGCCGGGCCAACACGGTACGACTTGTCGGTCTGGCTCACCATGCCGAAATCCTGAAGGACGCGCAGGATGCGGAGAGTGGTGGGCAGGCTCATGCCGCAGGTCCTGGCGAGATCGCTCAGCCTTTGGGGACGTTCGGCCCGCTGCAGCTCGGCAAAAACCTCCATGGCCCTGGAGAGGGAACGCATGTTGGCGGCCTTGGGGCTGTCCTCGGATGCGCTGGCTGAGTGCGTGGAGCTCAGGGTCATCCTTCCATTCTATGTAAGTTACTTGCGCTTGACAGGCAATGTGTCTCCTGTCACTATTTCTCCATACGCAATACTCTTTCATTCTGTGAAATCTAAATCCGCAGAATGTAAGCAACACCAATCGCAAGAAGGAAACCATGACAACGGAGTCACTTATTGCCGAGCCCCGGCTCAAGGGGCGCATAGCGAAGTCGGTGCTCGCGGGTATCGGCGCTTTCGTCGTAGTGGGCGTCTACGTACTCGTCAGCTCCATTGAGCTGGGCCTCTGGACAACTCTTGGCCCCGGGCCGGGAATGTTCCCCTTCGCCATGGGCGCACTGCTGGTGGCCATGTCTGTCCTGTGGCTCCTCCAGGAGCTCCGGAGCCCCAGCGAAACGCCGGAGGGTGTGGACGGACGTCTGGTGATCGCCGTCGTCGTAAGCCTTGCGGTCCTTGCCGCAGTGCTCGACCTGCTTGGATTCCAGCTGAGCATGTTCCTCTTCCTGCTCTACCACCTGAAGATTCGCGGACGCCGAGGCTGGGTTTCCTCGCTGATCATCGCGGTGGCCGGCAGTTTCGGAGCGTTCTATGCCTTCAACTACGGACTTAACGTCTCCCTGCCGACGGCGGGCATTCCCCTATTGAACTCGATCGGACTCTAGCCGTGGATACACTCAACGAACTCATGGGCGGCTTCGCTGCCGCCATGACGTGGCAGAACCTGATTTTTGCCTTCCTCGGATGCCTCCTGGGCACCATCATTGGCGTGCTGCCCGGAATCGGGCCGGTGGCCGGCGTCGCCCTCCTCATCCCGCTGACCATGAACCTGGACGCGACCGGCGCCATCATCATGCTCTGTGCCATCTTCTATGGGACGGCGTACGGCGGAACCATCACCAGCGTCCTGCTGAACACTCCCGGGGAAGCGGCCTCGGCGATCACCACGATCGACGGTTATGCGATGACCAAGATCGGCAAGGCCGGAGCGGCACTGACGATCGCCGCCGTCGGGTCCTTCGTGGGCGGAACCATAGCCACGCTGGGCCTCGTGGCCGCAGCCAAGCCACTGGGCGAGATGGGCCTGCTGGTCGGGCCGCCGGAGTTCTTCGCCCTCATGGTGGTGGGAATCTCGCTGCTCGTGGCGCTCGCCGGAAAGTCCATGGTCAAAGCGCTGATCTCCGGTGCCCTGGGCCTGCTGATCTCCATGATCGGCATCGACCCCGTGGCAGGCGCACCCCGCTTCACCTTCGGCTCGGACAACCTCTTGGACGGCGTCAGTTTCGTAGCCGTGATCGTCGGTGTCTTCGGCCTGTCCGAGATCCTTTCCTACCGCAAGGACACCAGCACGTCGGTGGTGCACGCTCCGGGGCTGCGCTCCTTGCTCCCGAACCGGACCGAGTGGCGCCGCAGCACACCATCGATGGCACGCGGAACCGGCATCGGATTCGGGCTGGGACTGATCCCGGGCATGACCGGCTCGGTGTCCTCCCTGCTGGCCTACGGTGCGGAAAAGAAGTTCTCCAAGTACCGCAACGAACTGGGCAAGGGTGCCATTGAGGGTGTCGCTGGCCCTGAGACCGCCAACAACGCCCACGCCAACGCGGCACTGATTCCCCTCTTTACCCTGGGTATCCCCGCTTCGCCGACCATCGCAGTTCTGATGGGCGCCTTCCTCCAGCAGGGACTGACTCCGGGGCCGACCCTCTTCACCGAGCACTCCGAGATCGCCTGGGCCATCATCGCCAGCCTCTTCATCGGCAACCTGTTGCTGCTGCTCCTGAACGTTCCGTTGGTAGGCCTGTGGACCTCGATCCTCCGGGTGCCTGCACCGATCCTGACCGCACTGATCCTGCTCTTCATGGTGATCGGCGCCTACACGATCAACTTCAACGTCTTCGATGTCTTTGTAATGATCGCCTTCGGCTTGCTCGGCCTTGCCCTGCGGCATCTCGACATCCCCCTGGCCCCCATGGTCCTGACGCTTGTCCTGGGTCCCCTTATGGAGCGCTCGCTGCGTGAGTCGCTGGAGATCTCCCAGGGCGACTTTGGAATCTTCCTCAACCGTCCCATCTCGGTGGTGCTCATCGGCATCGGGTTGCTGATCGTCCTGAGCCCGCTCCTGAAGCTGCGCAAGCCGAAGGCGCTTACCGAGGACCCGGAAACCTAAACCGCAACCACTCACCCCCCAACCCATACTTCAAAGGAGAAGAACCATGCCCCGTACGCGCATGATCGCAGCTTTCGCTGCCGTAACCCTGATGGCCCTCACGGGCTGTGGTGCCAACGCCGGTGCCGCGAACAACACAGCAGACGATTTCCCCAAGAAGGGAAAGTCGATCGACCTGATCGTTTCCTTCTCCTCCGGTGGAGCCGTGGACACTGCGGCCCGACTGGTCCAACCGATCCTTGAAAAGGAACTTGGTACCAACGTCGAGGTCATCAACAAGCCTGGTGCCGGTGGCCAGATCGGCTACACGCAGCTGACCAGTGCCAAGCCGGACGGCTACACCATCGGCGCCACCGGTTCCCCGTCCGTGGTTGTTTCCCCGTTGGACCCGGCCCGTGGTGCCAAGTACACCCGGGAAAGCTTCCAGCCGCTGGGCCGCCAGGTGATCGACCCCACCGTGATCGCGGTCCAGCCGGACAGCCCCTACAAAACGCTCAAGGAACTCCTTGACGCCGCGAAGGCAAAGCCCAAGTCCATGACGGCCAGCACTACGGGCCTGCAGACCGGCGAGCACTTCGCGCTCGCGCAGATGCAGGAAACCACGGGAGCCGAGTTCGCCCCCGTGCACTTCTCCGAGGGTGCGTCCCAGGCAACCACTGCCTTCCTGGGCAGGCACGTGGACATCCTGGTGGCCAACGTCAGCGATGTGACCGACCTGTCGAAGCAGGGCAAGGCCCGGGTGCTCGGCGTCATGACCGCGGAACGCGCTCCGTCCCTGCCGGACGTCCCCACGTTCAAGGAATCCGGCTACGAGATTGAAGCAGGCACGGTCCGTGGCTACTCCGCACCGGCAGGCCTGCCCGACGCCGTCGCCAAGAAGATCGAAGCAGCCCTGCAGAAGGCGATCGAGGATCCCACTGTGGTCCAAAAGATGAAGGACCTGGGCCTCGAGACGAGCTACCTGAACGGCGCGGACTACAAGCAGTTCTGGGCCTCCCAGGAAGACGGCTTCAAGAAGGTCCTGCCGATGGTCCAGAAGAAGGACTAGCCGGTTCCCGGCACCATTTAGAAAGAAGACACCATGTCCACTCCCGTCCTCGAAGACCTCGATACGAACTTCCCCCGCCCCGACCAGGACGTTCTTGGCCGCCTCGCGAAATTGCCTGCAGCCAACATCGGCGATGCCATGGACCGCCTGGGGGTCGCCGACTCGGCCATCCAGGCAATCTGGTCCGGCGCACGCCTGGCCGGACCGGCCTTCACCGTCTGGACCCGACCCGGAGACAACCAAGGCATCCACCGGGCCCTCCAGCTGGCCCAAGCCGGCGACGTCATTGTGGTTGCCGGTGGAGGAGATGAATCCAGGGCCCTTCTTGGCGAACTGATCGGCGAGCGGGCCATTAACCTGGGGATCGCAGGCTTTGCCATCGACGGCGCTGCAAGGGACGCCGAGGCCTTGGGCGAGATCGGGATGCCCGTCTTCGCCCGAGCGGTCACGCCGGCCGGCCCCTACAAGAACGGTCCTTCGAGACTTGGCACCCCTGTCTCCTTCGGCGGCGTTCCCGTGTTGCCCGGAGACATCATCATCGGCGACTCCGACGGCGTGGTGGTCATTCCCCGCGAGCAGGCAGCCGCCGTCGCCGATGCTGCCGAAGCCGTCTTCGCCGACGAAAGCAACCGCCGCGCCGCGATCATCGGTACCCGCCAAAAATAAGGCACCGCACCACGGCTTGACCTGCCTGGCCGACTACCCGGCCCGGCAGGTCCCTGTCGCCGTGCCCGCTGAAGCTCCAGCCCTGAACCCCGAACGAAAGACAAGATCATGACAGTTTGCACCGTTATTGGCCTCGGAGAAGCCGGAGCCACGTACGCATCGGCACTGGTCGCCGCCGGCCACCAGGTCAAGGGTTTCGACCCGGTGGCACCCACCACCCCCGCCGGAGTTGTCCGCGCGTCCACTGCCGCTGAAGCATGCCTGGGAGCCGACGTCGTCCTTGTCCTGACCGGAGCCGCGGCAGCCCCGGCGGTCGCAGCGGAATGCCTTCCGTTGCTGGCCAAGGGCAGTTGCTATGCGGACCTCACCTCCTCCTCGCCTCACGTGATGCAGGAATTGAGCCGGATCCCCTCGGAGGCGGACTTTGCCGACGTCGCGATTCTTGGCCCGGTGCCCACCCAGGGCGCCAGGACCCCGCTGATGGTCAGCGGCCCCGGTTCCGAGGCGGTTGCCGCGCTGCTCGCTCCGCTGGGTGCCGACGTCGAAATTGCCGACGGCGAACCGGGCGCTGCGATGGCGCATAAGCTTTTGCGGAGCGTACTGATGAAGGGGCTGGCTTCGGTGGTGGTCGAGGCCGTCACCGCAGGCCGGGCAGCCGGACTGGAAGAGTGGATTCGGGAGCAGATCGCGCGCCAGTTGGCCGGCGACGGCCAAGCCGTCATCGACCGCTTCCTGGTGGGCACCGCCAAGCACGCCCAGCGCCGGTCGAAGGAAATGCAGGACACCGCGGACTTCCTTGCGGACGACCTGAAAGTCCCGGCCGAGATGACGACGGCGGCGGCCGCGGCTTTGTCACGGATAGCCAGCGAAGCGGCAGAGCCGGCGGCAGCAGTGCGCTGAGCTGCAGTATTGCGCTCACGGATACAGCAGGAAGAATCGGGACTAGAGCAACAATGAAGTACTCAGCGCAAACGCGATCCCTGTCAGGAGCAGCATCATGATCGGCATCTGGGCCCTCGGAGCCTATCTCGCCGTGATCCTGCTCTGGACCACGCTGTTCAAGCGCAGCGTCGGTGAAGCCATGATCATCGGATTCCTGGTGGTGTTGCCGTTCACCGGCGCCGCTGCCGCACAGGTCGGCTGGACGTCGCTCTACTCGGCAATGACCGATGAGATCGTCTACGCCACCATGGCCTTCGTGTTCATGGGCTACCTGTTGGACAAAACGGGCGTCCTGGACAAGCTGATCGACCTGCTGAACTCACTGATCGGCGGGGTGAAGGGCGGCCCGGCCTGGGTGTCAACGGTCGCGTCTGCCGGGCTTGGCGGGGTGGTCCACAACCAGGCCGCCATCGCTGCCACCGTGGGTTCGGTAACCATTCCCTGGATGGAGAAGTCCAGGCTGGACAAGCCATCAGCAGCGACGCTTGTTGCAGGCAATGCCGGCATGGGCATCACCTTCCCGTTCAGTGCGTCCATGTTCGTGCTGGTGGGATCGGCCACGGTTGGACCTCTGCTGAACGTCAACGACCTCGTACTGCCCCTGTTGATTGGCGGCTTGTGGTGCTTCCTGCACCGGCTGATCGTCACTTGGCTGTTGGTTCGCAAGAGCGGAATGGCGCCCCTTGATCCTGCCCACCGCCTGGCTGTCCGCACGGCCTTCGGCCAAGGCTGGGCAACGCTGCTCCTCTTCGTGGTGGTGGCAATTCCCCTGATCATCACCTCCGGTGCCATAGCCTCGGCGTTGTCCGACTGGACAGGAGGGGATGTCACGAAATCCCTCAGCATCATCGTGTGGATTCCCGTGGTGCTCATCATTACCGGCGCCTTGTTGGGCCGGAAGTCACTGCCCCGGAACGCGCGGGCCTGGTGGAACCTCCTGCAGAATTCAGCGCCGCGGTTCGGCGTCGTGGGCATTACGGTGGTGTTCGCGTTTGCCGGCGCCAACGCCTTGGCCGCCACCGGGCTGCCGAAGCAGATGACGGCGTTGCTTGGCCAGATGAATCTGCCCTTGTGGCTCCTTGCCATCCTGATCGGGCTGATCGTCATCGCCGTCGCCGCGCCGCTGTCCGCGACGGCGACGATGGCCGCCGTCGGAACTGTCGGCGTCGCTACGCTTGTGGCCGCCGGTGTTCCGGCAACGACGGCGGCTGTGGCGGTACTGGTTTTCTCCTCCTGCGAAGCTGCGGTCCCGCCGGGCGGGGCACCTTTGTACGTGGCGTGCGGCATCGCGGACGTCAATCCCATCAAGACCTTCTCCAGGCTCCTCACACACTATGCCCTGCCTTTGTTGGGTATCGGTGTGCTGATCATCCTGGGCGTCCTTCCCATCTAAGGAAATTCCCATGCAACAGCTGCGACGAGCCGTCCAGGCAGTCTTCGTCATTACCCTCGGGCTGCTTCTGGCAGGAGGGGTGTTGTTCGTGGCCGGCCAGGCCCTCGGCCTGGTTGTGGGCCAGGGCAGTTGGTTGGCGTTCCTCAACGAGTTCTTCAAGCCCGGCATGTGCATCGCGGCTTCGGTGTGCGCCGTTGCCGGGTTCCTGCTCAGCTACACAAGCCCGCAGCGTGCGGACGTGAAACAGGAAGCGACCACGCGATGAACTACCCTTCATATGCCCAACTGCTCCAGCGGGAGGGGCAACTTGCCGGCACTTCCTGGAACCTGTTCCCCGACAAGGACCGCGGAACGCCGTCGTTCATCACCCCTGAGGCTGTGCTCTCGGCCAAGGACTGCATCCGCACCGGTGGGGTCTTTGGGCTGGACTACGCGGCAGATGCGTTCGACCCCGGCATGTCCCTCAAGCGCGGCGCTCCACGGCACATCATCTACTCGGCACATCCGGCCCACCGTGACGACTACCTGGACGGCTACTACCTGCAAGGTTCCACCCAGATCGACGGACTCAGGCACCGCCGGGCGGATGACGTGGGCTTCTACAACGGCACCCCGGACGGCTTGGTCTGCGAAGGTACTGCAGAGCTGGGCATCCAGGAGTGGGCGGAGCAACCCATCGTCGGCAGGGGTGTGCTGGTGGACCTTCAAGGCTACCGAACTGCTGCCGGGGCTCCCATCGACCACGAAGCCGGCGAACCCCTCGGCTTGGAACTGATCCAGGCCGCTGCGGAGGCGCAGTCGCTCGCGTTGGAACCGGGGGACATCCTCATGCTGCATACGGGCTGGTGCGAGTGGTTCCTCGGGCTGCCGGACTTTGGGAAGCAGGAGGTTCGGGCAAGCCGGAAAGCAACCGGAATTGCACAGAGCGAAGAGTTCGTGGCCTGGGCCTGGGACAACCGGCTCTCGGTTCTGGCTGCCGACAACTTCGCCTTCGAGTGCCTGCCGGCTGTGCCGGACAGCCCCTTCCTGGAATCGGCTCCCAATGACAACGGGATGATGCACCAGCAACTCCTGGCCAAACTGGGCATGCCGCTTGGCGAACTGTGGAAGCTCGGACCCTTGGCCCGGCACATGCGCACCACGGGCACGTGGGAAGCCTTCGTCAGCATCAAACCGCTCAACATCGTTGGGGGCACTGGTTCGCCGGCGAATGCCATGGCCCTGCTCTGAAACGGCAAGCCCGGCTACTCTGGAACTCCCAGCTCTACCCAGGAGATGAAGGGAAGCCATGAAAATCGTTGTCATCGGCGGCAGTGGCCACATCGGCTCGTTCCTTGTGCCCAGGCTTGTTCGTGGCGGGCATGAGGTGATCAACGTCAGTCGCGGGAGCAGGACGCCGTACACGGATACCCCCGAGTGGCAGAAGGCCCGCCAGGTAACAGCGGACCGCGGGCAGGAGGACCAGGCGGGCACCTTCGGCGACCGGATAGCGGGACTGGGCGCCGACGTCGTGGTTGACTTGCTGTGCTTCACGCTCGACTCGGCCACAGCGCTGGTGACCCGGCTCCGAGGCGAGGTGGGACATCTCCTGCACTGTGGATCCATTTGGCGCTACGGCGCCAGCATCAAGTTGCCAATAGCGGAAGGCTCCTCTTCCGCCGTCGAACCCCTTGACGAGTACGGCATCCAGAAACGCGACATCGCCCGCATGCTCAAGGACGAGACGGCTTCCGGCGGGCTGGTCACAACCTCGTTGCACCCTGGCCACATCGTGGGTCCCGGCTGGCATCCGGTGGGGCCTTTGGGGAATTTCGATCCCTCTGTCTGGCAGAAGATCTCCGCTGGGCAGACAGTGGAAATGCCCGGGAGCGGCACGGAATTGATGCACCACGTCCACGCCGACGACGTCGCCCAGGCGTTCGAGAAGGCGATCCAGCGTCGCGAAGCCGCAGCCGGCGAAGACTTCAACATCGTTGCCCCGACGGCTTTGAGCGTACGGGGCTTTGCGGGGATTGCTGCTTCCTGGTTCGGCCAGGAACCGCGGTTTGAATCGGTGGGGTGGGAGGAATTCCGGCGGATCACCCCTGACGAGCACGCGGAGGCGAGCTGGGCGCATCTGTCCCGCAACCACTGCCTGACCATAGAGAAAGCCAAGTCGCTGTTGGGCTATGCGCCGCGATATGAACCGGAGCAGGTTGTTCATGAGTCCGTCCAGTGGCTCATCGACAACAAGCACCTCAGCGTCGCCGGAAGTTAGTCCCGTGTACAAGGCACCGACCAGGGAAGTGACCGACACTTGGCTGGATCACGCCTTTTTCATCCTGGGCGGGGCCGCCTCGGTGTGGCTGGCTTTCCTGCTGGTGGGGGAGAGCTTCCACTTGGGCTGGGGCCAGTTGTGGTTCTACTTTTTCTTCTGGGCGTTCCTTGCCTACCTGCTCCTGCCCCGGCTGCACCGCATCCTCACCTCCATCTACGTTCCCGGCTACTTCATTGGACGGGCCCGGACCAGCGACGGACTCCTGGGCGACCCCGTGAACGTTGCGTTGCTCGGCCACGAACCGCAAATCCACGCCATTATGCGTGCCGCGGGGTGGACACAAGCGGACGACGTCACCCTCGGCAGCAGCCGCCGCATCATCAGCTCCACCATCTTCCGGCGCAGCTACTCCGAGGCTCCGGTCAGCCCGCTCTATCTCTTCGACCGGCAGCAGGACTTCGCCTACCAGCAGGAAGTGGACAACAATCCGGGCAAGCGCCACCACGTCCGCTTCTGGCGCTGCCCCGACGGCTGGTTGCTTCCCGGCGGACACAAGGTGGACTGGCTCGCCGCCGGAACCTACGACCGCAGCGTCGGATTCTCACTCTTCACCCTCCAGATCACGCACAAGATCGAGCAGAACACCGACGTCGAACGGGACCACATTGTGCGGACAGTGTCCGACGCCCAGCCTGTTGTGACGGTCCAGGTCATCAAGGACTTCTCCACCGGCTACCACTCACGCAACGGCGGCGGGGACTCGATTTCCACCGATGGCGACCTCCCCATCATCGACGCACGCCGGGTACTGGTCCCGGCGAACCAGCCTTCCCGCCCTACGGACAGCCGCGACCGCCGGCCGGGCCCCACCATGATGGGCGCGGCTTTGGTGGTCGCCAGGTCCGTCGCGGCCTTCGTCCTCGCGCTGACGCTTTTGACCTCTTCCGAAGTGTTCACGGAACTCACCACCGACGGCGACCCCCTTGACCCGCAAACCACGACGGCGGTGGTCACCTTTATTGCCGTGGTGGTCCTGCTGTTCGGGCTGGGAGAGATTTTCCTGGCTTGGCGGATTTTCCTCGGCAGCAACGGGGCGCGCGTGATCGCGATGGGGTTGAGTTCCATCTCCGTGGTGGTGCAGGCCATCGACTACTTCACTGGAAGCGCCAACATCACCCTGGAAGCCGGCCTCTCCGGCCTGGCTACTGACATCCTCGTCCTCCTGGCACTGTCCAGCCAGCGGGCCAGGGTGTACGCCAAACGGCAGCGGGTTCCGGCGGTTCCCGCGTCCGTGGTGGGCCGGCGCGTTCCTTCCTGACCTTCTTTGAGGCCGTGCCGCATGAGACACGCCGTTGTTTGCGGCGTGTCGGGGCAGTTTCCCCTTCAAAGTAGGTGGTGACGGTACGGGTTATGAGCTCCCTCAGCTGGGCTCAATAGACTGGGCAATTATCGAATTCCGAATTGGGGACCCAAGTCTTGACTGCTGTACATCCGAAAATAACTGTTGTTGTGCCCACCTACAACGAGCGGGAGAACCTGCCGGTGCTCGTCGCGCAACTCCAAGCTCTGGCCATGCCACAACTCCACGTGCTTGTTGTTGACGACAATTCACCCGACGGAACAGGGACGGTGGCGGACCAGCTGGCAGCAGATTCCCAGGGCGCAGTGTCCGTCCTGCACCGAAAGGAAAAGAACGGGCTGGGACGGGCGTACGTGGCCGGAATGACCCAAGCACTGGAGGTGGACGCCGACATCATCATCCAAATGGACGCCGACTTGTCCCACCCGGTGTCCACTATTCCCGTCATGCTCGACCGGATCAGTACGTCCGACGCCGCGCTCGTCATCGGTTCGCGCTACGTCCACGGCGGGTCCACGGCTGCGGAGTGGCCGTGGCACCGGAAGGCGCTCTCGGCCTGGGCTAACTTCTACGTGAGCGTGATCCTGGGCTTGAAAGTCAAAGATGCGACGGCGGGATACAAGGCCTGGACGGCGTCCGCCCTGCGCCAAATAGATGTGGCGTCGATCCATAGTGACGGCTACTCATTCCAGGTCGAGATGAACTACCGGGCAGCCCGGCATGGCCTCACCATCGTGGAGGTTCCAATCCACTTTGAGGAGCGGGTGGAAGGGGCCTCCAAAATGAATCTCCGCGAGCAGCTTGAGTCGGCGCTCACCCCGTGGAAGCTCCGCTTCCGGAAGGCAGAAGCACCTGACCGGGTGACCACCTCTTAACGGCTCGACGGCGGCACTCCTGGTGAGTGCCGCCGTCGGGCGTGTTTTCCACTTGAGCGAGCGTCCCCGTCAACTGGGTGGGATGTGCGTGAGCGTTCGGCTCAAGCGGGTGGGATGTGCGTGAGCGTTCGGCTCAAGCGGGTGGGATGTGAGCGGGCGTTAGGCGGTGACGGCCAGTGCGTCGATTTCCACCAGCATGACCTCGTGTGGGAGGTCCACGAACACCGTGGTGCGGCTGGGCAGCAGACCGCTGGGGACGTTTTCCTTGATGAATTCGCCGTAGACCTCGTTCATGGCGGCGAAGTCGTCGCGGGTGGTGAGGTAGACACGGAACATCAGCACGTCTTCAACGGATGAGCCGCCTGCTTCGAGGATGGCCTTGACGTTTTCCAAGGTGCGGCGGGTCTGGACGCGGACGTCGCCTTCGCCGATGTACTGGTTGGTGGCCGGGTCCATGGGGCCCTGGCCGGACACCTGGAACATGCCGCCCTTCTTGATGCCCTGGGAAAATACGTGGGCCGGGGCGGGGGCGTTTTCGGTAAGTACTACGGTCTTTTCACTCATGCTGAGTTCCTTTCGTGGCTGATCCAGCCGAGGTCGTTTGAGATGGCCTCGGTGCTGGCTTTGAGGTCGGGCAGCAGCTCCAGCAATCCTTCATAGCTGAGCATCACTACCGGTACCGAACAAGAGGCTGCGGCCACGACGGCGCCGCTGGCATCGCGGATGGGGGCCGCGATGCAGTGCACGAAGGCTTCGTGCTCGGCGTTGTCGTGCGCCCAGCCTTGTTCCTTGACCAGCTCCAGCTCCGCCAGGAGGGCAGAGGGCGAGGTCAGGGTGTTTTCGGTGACTTTGACGTAGTCCAACCCCGCGGCGATCTTTTCCTGCCGGCTCCGCGGCATGTCGGCGAGGAGGACTTTGGACACAGCGGCCGAGTGCAGCGATGCAGTGAGGCCGATGCGCGAGTACATGCGGACGGGGTGGTGGGACTCGAACTTGTCGATGTAGACCACCTCGTTCCCTTCAAAGGCGGCAAGGTGGATGGTGTGTCCGGTCTTGCCGTTGAGATCGGCGAGATGCGGGTGTGCCACCTTGCGGATGTCGCGTTGTTCGAGCGCGAGCGAGGACAGTTCGAACAGCTTGGAGCCGAGCATGAACCGCTGGTCCTCGTCCCGCACCACCAGGCGCTTTTCCTCGAGGGCGTGCAGGAGCCGCATCACGGTGGTCTTGTGCACGGAGGCCTTGGACGAGAGTTCGTCCAGGGTTGCTGGTTTGGCGGCGAGTTCGCCAAGCAGGTCGATGGCCCGCATCAGGCTCTGGCTCAAGGTGTCACGCTCCGGGTGGTGTTGAAATGTCCGTCTTCAACATGGATAGCAGCCCAAGCGTCATCGGAGGAATCGAGGATGGCTGCAAGTTCATCCGCCGGAGGCAGCGGCCCCCGATCGCCGTGGACCGTCAGTGTGCAGGCGGCGGCAACGTGGCCGCGGCGGAGGCTCTCCTTTTGGCCCAGCCCGTAGAGGAGTCCGCTGAGGTAACCGGCGGCGAAGGAGTCACCGGCGCCAACAGGTTCGACGACGGCGACGGACAGCGCGGGGACCTCTTCCCGGGTGCCGGCTTTGTCCAGCGCAATGGCACTGATGGCTTCGTTCTTGATCACCAGCACACCGGGCTCCGGCATGAGCCTGCGGAGTTCGGCTTCGTCGGTGGTTCCGAAGGCGTGCTCGGCCTCGTCTTTGCCAACCAGCACGACGTCGGCCAGGTTCGCCAGCCGCTGCAGGACGCCGCGATCCTGTCCTGCCCAAAGGGCTGCCCGCCAGTTGACGTCGAAACTGATGATGCGTCCATCGCGGGGCGCGGTGAGCAAGGCTTCGAGCAGGGAAAGGCAATCGGGGGACAGCGCGGCGGTGATCCCGCTCAAGTGGATCAGCGAAGCGTTGTCCAGCAGCGAGGAGACTGCAGGGTTCGAAAGAGTGTCCCGTCCCATGGCCGAAGCCGCTGATCCCTGCCGGTAGTACAGCACCGAACTGCCGCCGTCGGGGTCTGACTCCTGGGCCGGCACCTTGACGTAGAGGCCGGTAGGGCGCTCAGCGTCGACCTCCACTCCGGAGACTCCTACGCCGTGGTCGCGGAGGTCGTTGAGGATGCGGGTGCCGAAGCCGTCGTGCCCGACGCGGCTGACCCAGTGGGTCTCCAGGCCCATGGCGGCAAGGCCCATGGCGACGTTGGATTCCGCACCGCCGATCCCGCAGTGAAGCTCGGAGGCCATGTGCAGGGGAACGGCTTGGGCGGGGGTCAGCATCGCCATCGTTTCGCCGACACATACAGCTGAAAGCACTCGTTCTCCCATGGTTCGCGCGCTTCGCAGCGGCCTTGACTCTCGATCCGCCACCATGTTAGACATATCACCATCAGGTTTGCAACCAGCGTTGCAAAATACGCAACGCAAGCATAAGCAGCCCACAACGCAGCTTCAACGCCGCAGCACCGCGAAGGGAATCAACGCGTGGACACTTCCAAAGCCATCTCGGCAACCGCCGTGGCAACCTTGGCCGACCGCCGGCTCGACTGGCATCACAAGGCCATTCCCGCCAACGCCAACGGGACCACGCACGCAGAATTCCTCCGCGAAAAGCACACGCTCGCGGACCTCCAGACTCCGCTGCTCACACTCGATGCGCGGGCGCTCGCCGCCAATGCGGATCGGCTGGCGCAGTGGTGCGCCGCAAAGGGTGTGTTGCTCGCTCCCCACGGCAAGACCACGATGTCGCCGCAACTCTGGACGGAGCAGCTCAACCGCGGGGCGTGGGGCATCACCCTGGCCAACTTCGCGCAACTCCGGGTGGCCCGGGAGTTCGGCGTTCAGAACCTGCAGCTCGCCAACAGCCTCACCGATCCGCAGGCGATCCAGTGGGTCGCGGAGCAGGACTCCACCATCCTGTCCTGGGTGGACTCGGTGGAGACTGTCGCCCTGATCGAGCGGACGCTGGCGGGAACCGGGGCGGTGCTGGATGTCCTGGTGGAACTCGGAGCGCACGGTGGCCGGACCGGGGCCCGCGGTGTGGAGGCCGCACTCGAGGTTGCCCGGGCCGTTGATGCCGCGCAGCACCTTCGCTTGGTGGGCGTTGCCGGCTATGAAGGCTCGCTCGCGCACACAGCGGACGACGCCGGCCTGGCCGCCGTCCGGGGCTACCTCGCCGACATGCGGCTGCTCCACGAGGAACTCCTCGCGGCTGGGCTGTACGGCGCGGTGTCGGTGTTTATTACCGCCGGCGGCAGTGCCTACTTCGACGATGTGGTGACGGTTCTCTCCCCGGCCATCAGCACCGGCGCAGAAACCGGAGGGCCGTCGGTTGATTTGATGATCCGCAGCGGCGCCTACATCATCCACGACGACGGCTTCTACCGCGGGATCTCGCCATTCTCCCGGGTTGGCGATCAGCCGTTCCACGCAGGAATGTACGGTTGGGCGCGCGTCGTTTCGCAGCCTGAGCCGGGACTGGCGATCCTCGACGCCGGCAAGCGCGACCTCCCCTTCGACGAAGGCCTTCCCGAGCCGCAACTCATCGGCCCTGTGCTCGGCGGAGCCATGGAAGCGTTGGCCGGCGGGGAGATCACCTCCGTCAATGACCAGCACTCCTTCATGACCTTCGACCCCCAAACCACCACTGTCCGCCCCGGCGACGTGGTCCGGCTGGGCCTGTCCCACCCGTGCACGGCGTTCGATAAGTGGACCGTCATCCCGGTCCTGGCCGACACCAACAGTGACCAGACCGTCGTCGACGTCATCCATGCCTTCTTCTAGGACTCCCCATGAAGACCCTCATCAGCAACGCCACCCTGGTGGACGGAACCGGAGCGGACCGCCGTGCCGCCGACGTCCTGTTGGACGGCGCGGTGATTGCCGCCGTCGTCGGCGCCGGTAGCCTCACCGCAGCCGAAACCGGCGCGGACCGCGTCATCGATGCCACAGGCTTTGTCCTGAGCCCGGGGTTCATCGACATGCACGCCCACTCGGACCTGCAGTTGTTGGTCAACAAAGACCACTACGCCAAACTCAGCCAGGGCGTCACCACGGAATTGCTCGGGCAGGACGGGCTTTCCTACGCCCCCGTGGACGATGCGACGTTGGCCGGCGTCCGGGAGAAGATCGCGGGTTGGAACGACAATCCGGCCGGCTTTGACTGGAACTGGCGGACCGTGGGGGAGTACCTCGATCGACTGGACACCGAGGACGAGGCCGGTCGTATCGCCACCAACGCCGCCTACCTGGTGCCGCAGGGAACCGTCCGCGCGATGGTGATGGGCTTCGCCGAGGGTGACCCGACGCCGGAGCAACAGCAGCAGATGCAGGACGTCATCCGGACCGCCATGGAGGAAGGCGCCGTGGGCATGAGTTCGGGGCTGACCTACACGCCGGGAATGTACGCGCAGACCGAGGAACTCGCCGGACTGTGCCGCGTCGTTGGTGAACTTGGCGGCTTCTACGCACCCCACCACCGTTCCTACGGCAAGGGCGCCCTGGGTGCGTACGCCGAGATGATCTCCTTGAGCCGCGATACCGGCTGCGCCCTGCACTTGTCCCACGCCACCATGAACTTCGCCGAAAACAAGGGCCGCGCCGGGGAACTCCTGGACCTCATCGACGAAGCGCTGGAGCAGGGCGTCGACATCACCCTGGACACCTACCCCTACCTTCCCGGCGCCACCACCCTTTCGGCGATCCTCCCGAGCTGGGCGTCATCCGGCGGAACCGAAGCCACCCTGGCCCGCCTGGCCGACCCCGAAACCCGCGCCCGCGTCCGGGAAGCCGTCGAGATCTACGGCTCCGACGGCTGCCACGGCGTAGCGGCCGAATGGGACACCCTGGAAATCAGTGGCGTCCAGAACCCGGCGCTTACGGGATTCGTGGGCAAGACCATCAAGGATATTGCGGCTGAAAGCGGCCAAGAGGCGTTTGATGTCTTCACGCAGATCCTCACCGAAGACCGCCTCGGCACAGGCATCCTGCAGCACGTTGGCCATGAGGAAAACGTTCAGGCCATCATGAAGCACCGCACCCACACGGGTGGCAGCGACGGGCTCCTGGTCGGTGCCAAGCCGCACCCCCGCGCCTGGGGCACGTTCCCGCGCTACCTCGGCCACTACTCGCGCGACCTCGGGCTCCTCAGCCTCGAAGAGATGGTCCATCATCTCAGTGGCAGGCCTGCCGCCCGACTCAAACTCCACAACAGGGGACTGGTCCGCGAGGGGTTCGCCGCCGACGTCGTACTTTTCGATCCCGAAACCGTCCGCGATACCGCCACGTTCCAGAATCCCCGCCAGGCCGCCAGCGGCATCCAGTACGTGTTCGTCAACGGCACGGCAGCGATCGACGGCGGCCAGCCCACCGGAGCGCGCGCCGGCCGCGCCCTCCGCCGCCACAGCGACGGCCTCACCAGAGAAGGACAACAATGACCCCCGAAGAATTCGTCCAGCAGCTCGAAACCGACCGCACGCTCGCCGTGGTCCGGGCGCCCTCCATCACGGACGCGGCAGACCTCTGCCGGGCGCTGGCCCAGGGCGGCATCCGCAGCGTCGAGCTGACCTTCACCACGCCGGATGCGCTCAAGCACGTCAAGCGCGCGGCGGAGACCGCAGCCGACCATGGTGCCGCCGTCGGAATCGGTACGGTGATGACTGCGGACCAAGCCCGCGCAGCCATCGACGCTGGTGCCCAGTTCCTGGTGACGCCCGGACTCCGGCCTGAAGTCGCGGCCGTTGCCGCGGCGGCGGGCATCCCGTTCAGCCTCGGCGCCATGACGCCCACGGAAGTGGCTCAGGCGCTGGACCTCGGCTCGGACGTCGTCAAGATTTTCCCCGCCCGACAGCTCGGACCGGCGTATCTGAAGGATCTGCAGGGGCCCTACCCGGGCATCCGCTTGCTTCCTTCCGGGGGCATCGACGCCTCCAACGCAAAGAGCTACCTCGACGCCGGTGCTGCCGCAGTCTGCTGCGGCACCAGCGTGGTCCCGCCCGCGGCAGTCGCTGCCGGCGACTGGGCAGACATCGCGGCGCGTGCCGCAGCCTTCACCAGCACCCTCAAGTAGGACTCACCAAGAAAGAAACGCCCATGAATGAATTCCTTGAATGGCTGCGGCACGACACCGCCGGCCTGCTCCTCCTGGCAGGCGCGGGCATCGCGTTGCTGCTGTTCCTGATCATCAAGGTCAAGCTCGAGCCGTTCATCGCCCTGGTGGGAACCGGTGTGATCGTGGCACTGGTAGGCGGTATCTCGGTGGAGGCCCTGGTGGGTTCGGCCACCAAGAGCAGCGACGCCCTGATTGAGAAGGGCTTCGCCGGAATCCTTGGCCACATCACCGTGATCATCGGCCTTGGTACTGTCCTCGGAGCCATCCTCGAGCGGTCCGGTGGTGCCGAAGTGCTTCTTGGCAGGCTGGTGAAGATCTTCGGCGAGAAGGGCACTCCGCTCGCGATGGGCATCACCGGCTTCGTGCTGGGTATCCCGGTGTTCTTCGACATCGGCATCTTCGTGCTGGCGCCCCTGGTCTATGTCGCTGCCATCCGTGGCGGCAAGTCGCTTGCCCTGTACGCCCTGCCGTTGCTCGCCGGTTTGTCCGTGACGCACGCTTTCCTTCCCCCGCACCCCGGTCCGGTTGCTGCCGCAGGTTTGTTCCACGTGGACCTCGGCTGGATCATCCTCATGGGCCTCATCTGCGGTATTCCGGCCTGGTTCGCGTCCGGTATTTTGTGGGGCACGTACATCGGCAAGCGCGTAATGGTGTCCGTTCCGGAAGACCGGATTGTGGCCGAAGCCGACACTGCGCGTGGTCATGAGCCCTCCATCGGCCTGGTGCTGCTGGCGATCGGCCTGCCCATGATCCTCATCCTCGGCGGCACGTTCGGTAACATCTTCGCGCCGGCTGGAACCTTCCGGGACATCCTCCAGTTCTTCGGCAACCCGGCCATTGCCCTGACCGTGGCCGTACTGCTGGCCATGTGGCTGCTGGGCATCCGGCGCGGCATGACCTCGGCTGAACTGAGCGAAATCACCGGTTCCTCGCTGCGTCCTGTGGGCATGATCCTGTTGGTGGTTGGTGCAGGTGCATTCTTCGGAGCAGTCCTGTCCGCCACGGGTGTTGGCAAGGCCGTTGCTGACTCGCTGTCCCAGGCGGGCCTGCCCATCATCCTGTCCGCCTTCGTGATCAGTGCCGGCATGCGTATTGCCCAGGGTTCGGCCACTGTGGCGATCGTGACTACGGGCGGCATCCTCGCGCCCAGCCTGGCCTCCGGTTACTCCCAGCCGCAGCTCGCGTTGATAGTGGTGGCCATTTCCTCCGGCTCCATCATCGCCAGCCACGTCAACGATGGCGGATTCTGGATCATCTCCAAGTACTTCAACATGTCGGTCAAGGACACCCTGAAGACCTGGACGGTCCTGGAAACGGTCCTGTCCCTGGTGGGCTTCGGAATGGCGGCTTTGCTGTACACCTTCGTCAGGTGACCCGCCGGCACCCAAGCCGGGTGCCGGCGTCGTGAGCTTGTACCGTCACGACCCACTTCGGAATCCAAAACGGCCCCGACACGCCTGTAACAAGGCGTGTCGGGGCCGTTTTTGCGTCCAAGAAGATGAGGGCGGCGCGGGCCAAAACCGAGGTTAAAACAAAGAGCTCCGGAGTGCGTTATTGGGGGATACGCACTCCGGAGCGGTCTTTGGACAGGCGCTTTCGCTTCCTGCACTCATCACTCTACGTGGCATCGGAGCCCATTGCCACCACCTTGAATAAGTACTTTCGCTTTAGTTTTTCCGGGCCGCTTCGTGGCGCTTTTTCTGGGGCACAATCAGGACCGGTCGGCGCTGGTGATGACTGAGCCAGGCGGCCACCGAACCATTGAGGGCCTCGGAAATGCGGTGTCCCAAGCCAGGTTCCGGTGAGCCCACAATGATCATGGAGGCGTTGATGTCCGAGGCCAGCCGGCCCAAGGCACGGGCGGGGTCGCCGGCAAGCAACCGCAGGGTCCAATCGGCCGTACCGCCGTCCATGGCTTCGGCGATGACCTTCCCCAGATCTTCCCGGACGGCGTCCACCTCGGCGTCGTCCTTTTCCGGGTGCAGCGACATCCGGTGGGTATCGCGGGCCGGGTCCCACTCCACCAGGTAGCTGGCCTCGTCCACGTAGGCGCACACCAGTGGCACGCCGAGCTGCTCGGCGAGGGTCCGGGCAGTCTGCAGCACCTCCACGTGCTGGTCCGGAAGGACGCCCACCACGAGGGGGATGGGGCCGCTGAACGCCTCTTCAGCCATACCCTTATTGTTGCGCCGCAGGGGGCTGTTGAACAGGCTGTTGGCTACCCAACTGGGGGACAGATAACGCTCCACCCAAGCCTCATTGGGACGTTTGCTGTCCCCTAGTTGGGCGGCGCGGTTGGGGCGGGCTTGTTCCACGTCAGCCGCACCTTGAAGTTGGATGCAGTGCTGGCGGAGGCTATGAAGGCCCCGGCCTCGGCATGCAAATCGATCCCGAACTCCACACTGAGCTCATCCGGACGGTTTTCGAGGCTCAGGAGTTCGTCGATCACGCCCTGCACCGCCGGCCGGACATGCGCCAAGGCCCGTTCGAAGGTCTGCTGGGCCCTCGCGAAAACCCCCGAATGATCGGCCGCGTGGACGCCACCCCTGGTCACCAGGCTCCCGGCCCCGCTGGCCACCTCGACAACTACCGTGCCGCCGTCGTCGGTGCTGAATTCAACCAGCCTGCTCATTTCCCGGTCCTTTCTGCCGAACCTGCACCCAGTCGGCGGGCGGCCAGCACAAACCCCACGCCGGCCGCACACAACACCAGAAGCTGTATCAAGGCAAAGTACGCGTGGGTCCGGTACCAGGACTCAAGGAAAACTCCCTTGTCCTGAACCCAGACCAGCGGCACTGAAACAGTGGCGCACAGCAGGAGCCATCCCATCAGCCTGGATTCCCCGGCGCGCAGGGCCAGGATTCCAGCCCACAAACCGAAGCCCGCGTGCACGAAACTGAACACCACGCTTGTCAGTTCCACGGCGTAATTCAGGCCCGACAACCCAAAGACTGCCCCGGAGACGACCACGCCAGCCATCACCAACCGGCCCATGACGGTGCGATCGGGAAGGCCCGCGACGGCCAGCAGCAGGTATCCCAAGGGCGCGACCAGGCCGTAGACGATCCGGAGGGAGGCGTCGCCGCCGCTCTCGTACCAGTAGTTGTCATCCAGCCACAGGAAATAGACGGCAAAGCCCACACCCAGGCCGCCCGCCACCGCCAGCGCGGCTCCGCCCCAGGCGAGGGGAACGGGATTGGGCGGCTGCGCCTTCGAGGCCGCCGGTCGCGGTTGGGTGACGGCGGGACCGGAACTGCCAACGTTCGACGCCGGGACTCCAGTCAGGGGCACGGCGCGCGGTGGCGTGGGGCTTGGGCTGGGCGTCGGTCGTGTGCCCGAAGGGGGAGTCCGGGGCGGCGCCGGGGGCTGGTAGACAGCAGTGTATGAACCCCTGACTTCAGGGTTGTCTGATCCGGAGTTCGCCGGCGCGGGGGCTTCTTTTGGCTTGGTCTTCTCGATTTCGGCCCGTGCTGCAGTTGCCAGCCCACCGGGATCGGCCGCAGCCGGGTCCAGCGAAGCCAGCTCACGGGACACATCGAGCACTGCCTCCCACGAGCCTTGGGAGGAGTGGTACCGCAGTTCGCCCTCCAGATCGGCGAGGCGTTGCTTTCTTTCGCAGTCCTGTTTCCGGGACGCGGCATCGGGATACTCGGGATCGTCCAAGACCAGGGCGAAACCGTCCGCAGCCGCCAACCAGTCGGCGGATTCTTCCGCCTGGCGGGCCTCGCGGTAAATGCGGGCAAGTTCCAGGCGTTTGCGGGCAGCGTCTCGTTGGTTTGCTGCGTCCCGGTAGCCGGGTTCCAATGTCAGTAGGTCCTCAAACAGTTCCACGGCCTGGTCGAATCGCCGCGCACGCAGTTCCGCAGTTGCCTGCACATACAACGCCCTCAACTGGGCGCGTTTCATGGCTTGGTCTGTGTTCGCTTGTGTACCTGCAGCAGCCTGACCGCCCGAGGCCGCGGCCGCCGTCGTACCTTCAACCGAAGCCGGGACGCGCGGGGAGCCCTTCAACGTGAAAAGTTGCGTGGATCCGCCCCGGACGTAGAGGGCCGGGGTGACCCATTCGAGTGTGCCGTCCGGGCTGGCCATCACTGAGATCCGGCCGATGCGGGCGGCCTCGTCAACCGTGCGGCCGTTGGCGATCGCGGCGTAGAAGCCGTGGGAGAACGCGATTGCGGCGGAATCACTGATGGCGAATTGCATCGCGGCGACCGCACCGATTCCGCTGCGGACCAAGGCCGAGGCGGTACCGGAAAAGAGATCGGTCTGGCCCATTTCGCCCGAGGAGCACGAGTTCAGCACCACGAGCCGCGGGCGGGGGGCGGCTACGCTCAGCAACGCCATCAAACGCACGGCGCGGACCATTGCGGCGCGGCCGTCCTGCCCCACCAGGGCGATGCGGCCCTCGTCCGTCCGGGAGTCATAGTCGCCGTGGCCAACGAAGTGGACTACGTGCCAAGGGCCTGCGAGGAGCATCGATTGCACGTCATCCCACGTGCCGCTCCTGGTCCACACCAGTTCAACACGTCCCTCCGACGCCGGTCCTGCAAGTGCCCTGCCCAGATGTTCCTTTTCGGCCGCGACATCCAAGGCCGGCAGATCCCGGGGTGAGGCCACGATGCCCAGGATGCGCAACGGCGGGGCCACATCCAAGGGATTGAGGTTGTAGTCGGGGGCGGGCACATGCCGCAGCAAGGGCTCGGTCTGGCAAAGGTAGGTCTCGGTTTCGGGGTCGAACAGGGTTTCCCACGGCATGGTCGCCAACTCGGGAGCCGCCAGCCGGAGGACAACCCTGAGCTGCTGGCCCGCGTGCTGGGCAGCACCCAAACTGGCTCGGTAGGTCCCGTAAACCTCGCGGGTGAAGAGCGCTTGGAACAGTTCCTGGCCGACTTCGCGGACTGCCACTTCCGCTACCGGCAGCGTGCGGCGGGCAGCGACGGCGGACGCCAGGACTGTCGCTTCAAGCTGTGGAAGCCGGACGATGATCCCGTCCACGTCCAGGGCGAAGATGCCGGACGCGTGCCCGCCCGCCGGTGCGCGAACCACGTGCACCGTATATTCGCCGCGTGCAGAGCCGGTATCGATTTCCAGCTCGATGTCACAGTCCATCGCGGGTCCCTTGTGCGACGGGCGGCCGGCAGCCGGAAAGGGCGTGCCGGAGTGCCCTTAGGACTAGATTGGCCCTACATCCGGCTGCATACAAGCCTTATCCGTGGACCCTTGAAGACGCCACGGCCCCGGCCTACCGTTAATTCGACGGATCCGACGGAAGGTGGTCCCGCGGTGGAAATCTACATGTGGTGGCTTGATCTGCACCTGGACAGCAAGGAATGGCTGCGCGAGAACCTGAGGGTGGAAGAACTGCCACTGCAGGTCCTGCAACACATCGCCGAGGCCGGCGGACCCCACCCGGACAAAGTGAGCGGCGTATTGACCTCGGCCGATTGGGACTTCATCCAGACCCAGTCGGAGTTCGTGGACTGACTGTTCTTACGTCGCGGGTGTCCACCCCAGCGCCGGCCCCAACTTTTCTGCGATGTCCGTGAGGATCTGTACGTAGTCCTCGTGCTCAAAGCTGAACGGCAACGCGAACGCCACCTCGTCAACCTCCTGGAAGCCCAGGTGCGCGTACAGCTGTTCGGCGATCTCTTCGCTGCTGCCGATGAGGTCCTGCGCGAACATCATGCGCTTTGGTCCCTGGGGCGCGCTGGTGCGGGGTGTTCGCTCGTCAACGTAACGCTGGTACTTTTCCCGCTGGGCGCTTGATGCCGAATCCGTGGGAATCACCACCAGGCCCTGTGAAACCCGGGCCGGGCTGCGGCCGGCCGTTGCTGCGGCGTCCCTGAACGCCCGGATCTGGCGTTGCTGTACGGCGGCGAAGTCCGGTACTTCATCCGGTCCGGGGAAGACGACGCTGCTGGAGAGCAGGTTGAAGCCGTTCTCTCCGGCCCACGTTGCAGACTTCAGGCTCGCTGCTCCGTACCAGAGCCGTTCCCGCAACCCGGCAGAGTGCGGTTCCACGCGGTTTGAGAACTCCTCCACAACGCCCTGTTTACCCGAAAACTCCCGAACTTTTTCGCCCGCGACCAGCCGGGCAAAGCGGTCCACGCGGGTGTAACTGAAGTCCTCGGTATCTGCCGAATCCGGATACAGCTCGTGTTTGACGGTGTCATAGTGCATCGGTTCACCTACGCTGACGCCCGGGTTGATCCGACCCCCACTGAGCAGGTCCACCGTGGCCAGGTCTTCGGCAAGCCGCAAAGGGTTTTCCCAGCCCAGCGGCGTTACTGCCGTGCCCAGTTCAATCCGGGACGTCCGCTGGCTGGCCGCCGCCATCACCGCGACGGGCGACGAGATGCCGAACTGCAGGTGGCGGTGGCGCAACCAGGCACTGTCGAATCCCAGGCGCTCGCCGAGTTCAATAATGTCCAAGGTTGAGCGGTGGCCCGCAGCAGGATCCGCCGGGTCAAACAGCCCGATGGTAAGGAATCCAAGCTTGCGGAGCGGGCGGTCTGGGTTGGGCATGGCTTCCTTCTCTGTCGGGCGGCGCTTAAGGCCCAGCCTATGCGCTGGTTCTTACGACGACGGCGGGAGGTTACCTTGTGTGTTCGCCGCGCCCTGGACGAGCAGGTTACGCGCAGTTGGCGACAGGAGCGGGGTGCGGGATAACAGGCTGCGTGCCCGTATCCGTGGTGACGTAGGCCGGGACGACGATCGGTTCCGCCTCGACGACTGCGTCAGGTTGCTGGTTGCGCATCCTCAGCAGGGCGACCGCCGAGATGAGGAACCACGCCACGTTGGTGGCCACCGAGGGCCAGGCTCCGTGGAGCGTGCCGTTGATGATGAAGGCGCAGGAGCCAAAAAGGTTCGCGGCCTGGAACGTCGTGCCCGGCTTGATCCAGCCCATGGACACCGTCATGTAGGCGCAAAGCATCGCTGCAGCGCCGGCCCAACCGGTAATTTCCCAGAGCAGCTCCATCGGGTGTCCTCTCTCATGTCCAGGCAGCCGGCACGGAGGCAGGCCGAATGACGAATATCTTCAGGGGTGTTTTCTGCTGTTTACAGAGACCGTATCCTCAGAGCGAAGAGCGGCTATGCCTAAATTCTGAGGGAAAGCTACCTTTAGTTCAATTGCATTATTCTGAAGGCCGTATTTAGAATCGCTGAACATGGAAATGGACCCTCGTCGCCTGCTGGTTCTCCTCGCCGTAGCCCGTACCGGAGGGGTCCTCGCCGCTGCCGATGAGCTGCGCATTACGCCGTCGGCGGTGTCGCAGCAACTCACCAAATTGGAGAGCGAAGCGGGCCAGGCGCTGCTCCTCCGAACGCCCAAAGGCTCGGTCCTGACGCCCGCCGGGCTGGCGATGGCGGAGGCAGGGGAGGAGATAGAGCGCGCACTGAATGTGGCGCGGTCCCGCGTGCAGGGACAGGCTGAGGTTGCCGGCGTGGTGCGGGTGGGCGGCTTCACCAGCTTCATGCGGACTGTGGTGATCCCGCGGCTTCCCGAATGGCGTATCCAGTACCCCCAGCTCCAGATCCAGCTGGTTGAGGACGCCTTCCCGGCGCTTATGCGGCTGTTCCGTCAACGCCAGCTGGATGCAGTGGTGGTCGAACACGATTCCACCACCTCGAACCAGCGTCCCCTTGCCGCTGGAATGGTGGAAGAACCCCTGCTGGATGAGCCATGGAAGCTGGTGGTTCCGGCAGGGTCGCTGCTGACCACCGACAACCTGGACCTCAGCCGTTTGCCCCTCCCGTGGCTGGGGGTCGAGCCATCAGCGGCCAACATTGCCGTCCTCGGGCGCCTGCGCCATTCCACAGGAGCCCAGATCGAGACGATTCACCAGTACCAGGACACGCTTACTGCCCTCGCCTTGGTGGCGGCGGGGGAGGGTGTTGCAATCGTGCCCACTTTGGCTCTGACAGGCGTGGTCCATGATCAGGTGGACATCCTGGATGTGCCGGGTTTGGGGACCAGGCACATCGCCTTGCGTCGGTTCGACCGACGGCGGCCAACGAGCCTTCCCTTGGACACCGTGGCCCGCCTCCTGCGGGAATCGGCGGCGGCTTTTGATACGCGGTCGACTTCGTGACGGGGCTCCTGGGACTGTCAGCCGACTGGGTGTCCATGGGAGCAATGCGTTTCCCCCGGCGCGATCTCATGCCCCTGGATGCATGTGCGTTCCGGCGGGTGGTGATCATCATGCCGGCGGATGAAAATACTGCTGGCGGTTCCCTCCACGCCTGAGTCTTCGCGCCTCAGCCACTCGCCGAAGCGGGTTCTGTGTTCTTTGCTTTCGCTTTGGTGATCCGGTTTGTCGTGCCGGAATGGACCCTTGGTCATGGCAACCATGCCCCTTCCGCCAGGTTCTGCTGCCATCAGCACACTAATTTTAGGATCACGCACCACTCACTGAAAGAGCTGATCGTAAAGGCCGGCCCCGGGCAGTCCCGGCCCACCCGCTGCGAGCGGGCCGGGACGCTTTGCCCTAGTTCAGCGCAGGGGTGTCCTTCGGGATGACGCCGGAACCGTACAGGTTGGTGGCGAGGTCCTGGAGGGCGCGCAGGGCGACCCGCTGCGTGAACGGCCCGTAGGACACACGCGCTACGCCGAGTTCTTGAAGTTCGGCGGCCGGCAACGCTCCGGGAGCGCCGATCACGGAGAGCTTGCCGCGGCCGAGGCCTTCAACGAGGGGCTCGATGGTCTCACGGTTCAGTGCGCCGGGGACGAAAACCAGAGCGGCACCGGCGTCGAGGAAGGCCCGGCCCCGCGCGATGGCGTCGTCGATGCTTTCCCTGACCGGACGGTCACCGCCGCGGACGATGGCGTCAGTCCGTGCGTTCAGCTGGAAGGCAATGCCCTCGGCGTTGGCGGCGTCAATGATCGCCTTCACGCGGGCAACTGCTTCGTCGAACGGCCGCAGGCGGTCCTCGACATTGGCGCCCACCACTCCGATGCCAATAGCGCGACGGATGGTTTCGGCCGGGTCCTCATATCCGTCGTCGAGATCTGCAGTGACCGGGAGGTCAACAGCGTTGACGATCCTCTCCACACCGCTCAGCGCCACATCCAACGGCATGGTTCCGTCCTTGTATCCAAAGGCGGCAGCGATGGAGTGTCCTGCCGTGGCAATGGTCTTTGTCTGCGGGAGCGCGGCCACGGCGGTTGCACTGACGGCGTCCCAAACATTAACGACACTCAGGATCTCAGGTGCCTCATGAAGGGCCTTCAGTTGTTCCGCGCGGGCTTCGATGCTTGCTTCTGTCATGGTTGTCTCCGTCATCCTCGGTTGGGAGTTGGTGCCATGTTCAGCCTAGACGCAAGGAACGCCGCCACCACCAGCACCACGGCACTGGCAAGGAATGTGCTTTCAAAGCCGAGCGAGTCGAACAGGACCCCGCCAAGAGTGGAACCCAGGGCGATGCAGGTCTGGACCACGGCCACCATGAGCCCGCCGCCTTGTTCGGCGTTGTGGGGCATCGCTTGCGCTACCCAGCTCCACCAGCCCACCGGAGCCGAGGTCCCCAACAGGCCCCAAAGGGCCAGCAAAAGAACGACGACGGCGAAAACCGCACCGACGGGAACGAGGGCAACCGCAATGAGGGCCATGACGGCGGGAATCACCATGAGCGTCCGCTGCAAGCCGGGTCCCAGGAAACGGCCGATGAGGAGTGTCCCGGCAAATCCGGACACACCCATGACGAGGAGAACAATGGAAACAAAGGCCACTTCCACATGGGTGACGGTTTCCAGGAAGGGCCTGATGTAGGTGAACAGGATGAACTGCCCCATGAAGAAAGTCCCGCAGGCGGCCATGCCCCACGCGACAGTCCGGTTCTTGAAAGCGTTGAAGATCGCGAGGATGTCGCGGGCGTTGGTCCTGGTGGTCGGTGCTTCCAGGGACGGCAGGGACATCCAGAGCCACACCACACATGCCGCGGAGACTGGCACGAGACAGAGAAACGCTCCCCGCCATCCGATGAAGGAACCCAAGTAGCTGCCAAGAGGCGCTGCCAGAACGGTGGCCAGGGCGTTGCCTCCGTTGACTATCGCCAGAGCACGGGGGACCCGCGACGGAGCCACCAGCCGTATCGCCGTGGCTGCGGACATTGACCAGAATCCGCCGATGACCACCCCAATGGCTGCCCGGCCCACCATGAAGGGCAAGTAACCTGGCGCCAGCGCTATCAGGGCTCCCGAGGCACCCATCAGGGCGGCGAGGCCGATCAGCAGCGTGCGCCGGTTCGTCCTTCCGGTCAGCGTGGAAATCGAAAGACTTGTGAGGACGGCGAACAGGCCCGATATCGCAATTCCCTGTCCCACCAGCCCTTCGGAAACCTGTAGGTCGCGGGCCATGGGAGTCAGGAGGCTGACGGGCATGAATTCAGAGGCTACGACGGCGAAAGCCCCGAAGGACATGGCGAACACACCTCCCCAACGGCTCACCGGGTTATTGCTTAGAGGGTTCCCGGGCACCGCTACGGGCACCACCGTGGGTGTATCTGCTGACATGGATTGGCCTCTCAGGTGAATGACTGGATTTATCGGACCACGGCCTTGGGGACAGGTGGGAGGCTCCGGTTATACAGGTTCCAACAGAACCTCTCACCACGGGTCGGCGAAGTCGTAACGTGGTGGGCATGGACAATCGGTCGGAAGTGCGGGAGTTCCTGATGTCCCGCCGCGCACGCATCACCCCTGAGCAGGCAGGCATCGAAGTTTTCGGGATCCGGCGCCGGGTCACGGGCCTTCGCCGTGATGAAGCGGCACGTCTGGCTGGCGTCAGCGTCGACTACTACATCCGCCTGGAACGGGGAAACCTCTCCGGTGTTTCGGACAGCGTGTTGGATGCCATCGCCGGGGCGTTGCAGCTGGACCGCGCGGAGACCGAGCACCTTTATGACCTTGCCCGGACAGCGAACAGGGGAGTCCGGACCAAGGTGAAGAAGGCCGTCTACACTGTCGATCCTGCGCTGCAGTACTTTTTGGACTCCATCACGGGCGCGCCGGCTCTTATTTCGAACCACCGTATGGATGTGGTTGCGGCGAACGCCTTGGGTTATGCCATGTACTTCGACCTTTTCCGGAGCAGTGCCGGTCCGGCGAACCATTCCCGGTTCATCTTCCTGGATCCCAGGGGGCGGGAGTTCTACCCGGATTGGAACCGCGCAGCCAACACCAATGTGGAGATCCTGCGCCGCCACGCAGGCCGCTTCCCACACGACAAAGCCATCGCCGAGCTCGTGGGCGAATTGTCCATGCGGAGCGAGGAGTTCCGCACTTTGTGGGCCGCGCACAACGTCAGGCGCCACAGATCGGGGATGAAGAATTTCCACCACCCTGTGGTCGGTCCCCTGGAACTGACGTATCAACAACTTGAACTCGACGAGGACACCGGCCTTCACGTCACCGTCTACCCGGCAGTTCCCGGAAGTGCCAGCGAAGAAGGCCTGAAGCTGCTGGCGTCATGGGCAGCCACGGAGAATGTCGTCGAAAAAGCCAGCACCCGCTAAGGAGCAACATGAGATACACGAAAAGCGGTGGCCAGACAGCCGCTGGACCCGGGGAATGGTTCACCGGAACGGTACAGGTTGATTCCATCCGCACCCCGGACGAGCAATCCGCCGTCGGGTGCGCCCACGTGCGGTTCGCTCCGGGCGCCCGGACTGCCTGGCATCATCACCCCAAAGGCCAGACGCTGTACGTCACCGACGGCATAGGGCTGGTGGCTACGCGGGACGGCGGGATTCAGGAGATCCGTCCCGGTGATGTGGTCTACATCGAACCCGGCGAGGAGCACTGGCACGGTGCCACCCCTGACCGGTTCATGGCACACGTCGCGATGCAGGAAGCGGACAGGAACGGCGACGTCGTCACCTGGCTCGAGCACGTCTCTGATGAGGACTACATGGGCTGAGCGGATTTTGCCTCGTCCTCGTTGACCACATGGTTTAGTGAATTCATGCCGACGAACATCGAAATTAAGGCGCGAGTGGAAAGTCTCGAAACGTTGCTGCCATTCGTGGCGCCTCTCGCAGATTCGGGCCCCGAGTGCGTCGCCCAAGACGACACCTTCTTCCCTTGCCCGAACGGTCGGCTCAAGCTTCGGGTTCTCGACGTGACGCGCGGTGTGCTGATCTTTTACCGCAGGGAAGATGAAGCTGGCCCCAAACCCTCGTTCTATGTCCATTCAGAAACCACGGACCCGGACGGGCTCCGGTCAGTCCTCGCGGATGCCTACGGCGAACTAGGGCGCGTCCGAAAAAGCCGCACCGTTTTTCGTATCGGTGAGACCAGGATTCATCTCGACCGTGTCGATGGATTGGGTGATTTCTTGGAGCTGGAGGTACCACTTGGAGGCACATTGGGGCCTGATGCCGCTGTGTCGGAAGCGCGCCGGCTCCTCGCAGCATTCGGAGTCCAGGAAGGCGCACTCGTGACGGGCGCTTACCTGGATCTACTCAACGCGGCAAGCCGTACGGACGCTATCTAAGGACTAGCCTGGGTGCCGCGCGTCTGATCCATGTACGTGATGTACTCGATGCATGCACTTCGTGGAGATCATTCGCCGTCAGGACCCCGAAGCTGTGGATCGGATCCTTCGCACCCTGCCAGCATGGTTCTCCGTTGAGGAAGCCATCGTCAACTACGTCGAGAGTGCTTCACTGCGGGACTCATTCCTTGCCGTCATCCAGGGCCACGTCATCGGCGTTGCGTTGGTGATCCGCCATTTTCCACAATCCGCTGAATTGAGTCTCATTGCCGTAGACGCTAATCACCGCGGCAATGGAGTCGGTTCAGCTCTGGTCAACGCTATCTCGGCGTCACTTTTTACTGATGGTTGCAAGCTGCTTCAAGTCCGCACCGTGGGTCCCTCATTCGAGGACGACGCCTACTCGGAGAGCCGGGCTTTCTACCGTCGAGCTGGATTTTTGCCACTACAAGAGTTTGAACGCATCGACTGGGATGGCCCGTCCCTTGTCCTGGTGAAGCCGCTCCAAAAGCCTCAGCAAATGGCGAACCCGAAGCACAAAAGCGCGACTTAGGCCGGTACCCCGCGGAGGGCCTGCTAAACGTTGACCTGATAATTGAGTGCCAGGTCCGCGGCGTTGACACCTCGGATCCCCCAGTTCACCCGTGGAGTTCCCGTGATGGTGATCTCCACGCTGTGCGGCTTGATTCCTGCTTCGGATTCGATCCGTGCGAACAGGTCCGCGATGAGGTTGCGTTTTGACTGCTCTGTTCTGCCCTCGAACATGGAGATCTCGATGATTGTGTAGTCTCCGCCCCGGTCGTCCGGGTGGATGAAGTCCGCGCTGTCCAAGGGAATGAAACGTTGAAATTTCTTTTCCGGCGGGTAGTCGAGCGTTGCCACTATTGCTCCGTGGATCGCCGAGGAAAGGACCTCGCGGCGTTGTTCGATTGAGCTTCTGTGTCCATAGACAATGACCTGTGCCATGGGCGCATTCTACTCAAGCGGCAACTCCACGAGCGCAAGGGCGGTCGTCCGGGTCCGGTTATCGTGTCGTTCAAAAGGCAAACGATTGGTCCGACTTTCCGCCGCGTCGTGTTTCGCCCATTCTCCACTTGGCCTTTAGGCTGGCCGATGAATGGGGGGATCCATGTTGGATTTATTTAGCTTGAAATTGGCGTTGGCCGTGGTCACGCTGACATTGTGGGTGCTTTTCCTGGGGTCGTACCGGAGAACCCGCTCTCTTTACAGTTCCTACTGGTCCGCGGCCCTCGGATGTTGGCTGGCCGGCATTGGGGCGTACTTGTTAAAGGAAACCGAATGGAGCAGGGCGGCCGTCCCTTTCGGCAACGCATTGTTGGTGGCGGGAGCATTCGGTGTGTGGGCGGGGTTCCGATCCCTCAGAAGTTTGAAGACGCCGTTGTGGCTGCTTTTGGCCGCCCCGGCGATCACCGCCGTCGCAGCTTTCTCTGAGGTGACCCCCGACGGCGAGTGGCGGGGCGTGCTGGTCTACTTCGCCCTGATGGGGGTCGGGATGGCGCTGGCCGCGCGCGAACTCGCGCTGTTGAAGTCACAGGCCTCCCAGGCCCACAAACCATTGTTGGTCGTCGCGGTCGCCCTTGTGGCTTACTTCGGTTGCCGGATTGTGGCATACGCCGTTGAGGGGCCGGACAGCGAAATCCTCAACACGCTCTTTGCCCCGGCGGTGACGTGCTTGCTGCTGATCATGCTGTTGGTCCTGGTTTCATTCAGCATGACTGCGCTCAATAACCATCAGCTAATTACGGTGCTTAACGAGCGGGCAATGCGCGACGGAATGACCGGTTTGCTGAATCGCCAAGCGTTCATGGAGTTGGCCGAGCGGGAACTCGCAGGGCTGCACAGGGCAGGGTTGTCCGCCGCCGTAATCCTGGCTGATCTTGATCATTTCAAGGCGGTCAACGATACCCACGGCCACGCCGCGGGGGACGCGGCAATCAGGGCCTTCGCGGCTGCGTGCAAGGGGACCCTGCGCAAGACCGATTTGGTGGCCAGATACGGCGGGGAGGAATTTGTCATCTTCCTTCCCGGCGCCGACGAAGTCAGCGCCGAGGCCATCACCACCGAGATCAGCACTCGGCTGGCAGCTGCGCAAGCCCCGGATGGGCTTGCCTTCCCCACCGTCAGTTACGGAATCTCATCCACCCCGATTGCGGGACATGCGCTGGCACAGCTGATTTACACCGCTGACGGCGCTCTGTACCAAGCCAAGGCAGCCGGACGGAACCGCGCGTTTGTTGCAGCAAGCCCCCTGGATCCGGAGGCGGCACACGCCTGAACCGTCCCGGACCGGAGGAAATATATCCCCACTACACCAGCGTAAGCGTTTTGCCGGTGTAATCTGAACCTGCCGCTACTCCTTTCAGTGCCGGTGGGATGGGGAACAAAATGCGCGACCGAATCAATTTCCGCTTGCTGGTGGTCATTCTGGGCTTGCTTGACGCGCTCGGCCCTCTGTCGATCGATCTGTACCTTCCCGGGTTTCCTGAGCTGAAGGCGTCGTTGGACCTGAACGATGCCGCCGTGCAGTTCACCCTTGCGGCCATGACGGGCGGACTCGCCGCAGGACAGGCAGTGGTTGGTGCATGGAGTGACAGAGTAGGCCGTCGCGGACCGCTGCTTCTGGCGGCAGCGATCTACACCGCGGCTTCCATGGGCTGCGCCGTCTCCCCGAACCTGATGGCAATGGTTGTTTTCCGATTCCTGCAGGGCGTCAGTGCTGGCGGCTGTGCCGTACTGGTGTTGGCGATCGTGCGCGATCTTTCCTCCGGCGAAGCCTTCGTTACCTTACTCTCACGCATCACCCTCCTGACCACTGGCGCGCCCCTTGTAGCACCCGTGCTCGGCGCAATGCTCATGCCCGTCGTGGGTTGGCGTGGCCTGTTCTTCGTCCTCGCGGTCGTCGCCGCGATACTCACTGTCGCGGTGGTGCTCGTCTTCCCGGAGTCGCATACGCATTCCCGTGGAGCCTCGGGGAGCCGGCTCCGCCGAGTGCTGCGGGACCGGTCCTTTCTTCATGGTTTGTTGCTTGGTGTCGGGACCTATGCCGGCGTCTATACCTACGTTGCGTGTGCGCCACTTCTGCTCCGCGGGGTGTACGGCCTATCCGCGGCCGCGTTCGCCGGGTTCTTTTTCTGCACAACGCTCGGTCTGTTCATCGGGGTACGGGTAGCCAGCCGTATGGTGAGGCGGTTCGGAACAAGCCGGGTACTGATGCTCTCCGTCAGTGCCGCCGTCACCGCCGCTCTTGCCCTATTTATTGCGGGCCCATTGGGACTTCCCGCGACCTTGGCGTCACTGTGGCTCTTCGTGACGGCTTGTGGCGGCATCTTTCCCTGCGCGGCAACAATTGCCCTTGCGAAGCAGGGCGATCAGGCGGGGACTGCAACGTCCGCATACGGCTTCACGACGTTCACAGCCGCAGCATTGATATCTCCTATTCCCGGCATCATTGGAGTGTCCGGAACAACACCACTCGGTGCGACCCTCATGGGGACCTCATCGCTGCTTGTCCTGGCTACGGCTTTCATCATCGTGAGACATCGTCATGACATTTCCGCCGGGCGCTTGCGGCAGGGTTCGGAGAGTAATTGAGTTCGCGGATCGCGTCCTCAACTTTCAGCCGGGTAGCCTGGGCGACGTTACCGGTTGCGTTGATGACGTTGGAGACTGTCTTCATCGAAACGCCGGCTTTGGCCGCCACATCGAGAAGGCGGGCCGGACGGTATTCACCTCTCCCGGGAGACAGTTCGTCCGGAGCGAGGGGCTTGCCGCTGCGCGTCCGCATTTTGGCGTAGTTGCCGCACCATGCCATGGAGCACCAACGGCCGGATCCGTTACGGGACTCGTCCCAGTAGGCCCACCTGCATGAGTCGCGGGCGCAGACCTTCAGCCGTTCCCACGTCCCTCCAACGCGGCACGAGTCCACAGCGGAGAGGACGTAGCCCAGGGGGTCTACCAGGTCGTCGTCTCCGCCGATAGTAAGCTCACCGCCGTCACCCACATGAAAACGAAGTGAGATCTGCCCCAGGGCTTCATTGAGTTCCGTGGCCGCCCCGGCAACCGGCTCATGACCTGCGTGCTGCAACAGCACATTCCGCAGACCTTCCCGCAAGCGCCGGGCCTGTGCAAGATCGTCTTCAGTCTGCGTCCGTACGGCTATGTCTGCACGTTCCGAATACCAGCGCTCAAGGTCTTGGGGGCTGGACCAGCTGTCCGCATCTTCTTGCCATTCGACCGTGTTTACGAAATCACGGACCAGCAGCATGGCGGCAGGGGCCGGGATTGAGGCAATTTCGCTGCTTTTACGCATGACACCAGCATAGCCAGTTCGCTGGTGTCGTCGCCGGGCTGCCTCAGCACGCGATGACGTTGACCGCCAGGCCGCCGCGGGAGGTTTCCTTGTACTTGCTCTTCATGTCAGCGCCGGTCTCCCGCATGGTCTTGATGGCGGTGTCCAACGAGACGTGATGGATTCCGTCTCCGCGAAGGCTGATCCGTGCGGCGTTGATGGCCTTGTTGCTGGCCATGGCGTTGCGTTCGATGCAGGGGATTTGAACCAGTCCGCCCACGGGGTCGCACGTCAGGCCGAGGTTGTGCTCGATCCCGATTTCGGCGGCGTTTTCAACCTGCTGCGGGGTTCCGCCCAGGATTTCGCACAGTGCCCCGGCGGCCATGGAGCACGCGGACCCGACCTCACCCTGGCAGCCGACCTCGGCACCCGAGATCGAGGCGTTCGTCTTGAAGAGGACGCCGATGGCTGCCGCCGTCAGCAGGAACCGGACGACCTGCTCTTCAGAGGCGCCCGGCGTGAACTTCATGTAGTAGTGAAGGACCGCGGGGATGATTCCGGCAGCACCGTTGGTGGGTGCGGTGACAACGCGCCCGCCCGTGGCGTTCTCTTCGTTCACGGCCAACGCGAACAGATTCACCCAGTCCACGGCGCGCAAAGGATCGTTCGCGTCGTCTTTGGTTTGCAGGGCGGCATACAGGCGGGGAGCACGACGGCGGACCATCAGGTTGCCGGGCAGGTGCTCTTCCGTGCGGCTGCAGCCGCGCGAGACGCACTCCTTCATGGTTTCCCAAATGCGCAGGAGCTCAGATGACCTTGGGGGTGAAGCCCGCCTCCTGGCAGGTTTGGAGCACTAACCGTTCAAAGACACTGCCTTCCTGGTCCAGGAGCCAGCTCTCATGGGCGTAGCCGGCGAGCTTCACCGGGGTGCCGGGTTCCGGCGCTGCACGGTCGCGGGGGAGGACCAAAATGATCTCGTCGCGCGCGGACATGGGCAATGTTTCGCAGGTGCTCCCTTCCGTGCACGGCATGGTGGTGGTCCGCAACAGCACCGCCGTCCCGCACCACCCGGACTTCACGGCCGACGCCATAACGCCGGAAGCCGACGACGCCGTGGTGGACGGAGCCACGGTGATTGCTTTGACCGTCCTGGACGCAGCCCTCGATCCGCAGCTCCGGACTGAACTGCTGGAACTGCAGGGCGCCCGCGAACCGGGAGCCACAACCGTGACGCTGGAGGCGTAAGGCCTGCTGCATCCGCGGCACCGGACGGCGGTGCCGCGGATGCGCTCCTTAACCGGGGAATGATGTCAGCTTTTCCTTCCGACCTGTGTTGGGGAGGGCCAGAAGACAAAGGATGCTGATCGCGGCCGTCACGGCGAGGTAGATAGCAACGGGATCCGTGCTTCGTCCGCTGGAGGCAAAGAGCGCGGTGGCAATCACCGGGGCAAGCCCGCCGCCCAGGACGTTGCCCAATTGGTAGCCCAGGGAGATCCCGCTGTAGCGGACTCCGGTGCCGAAGAGCTCCGCGAAGAAGGCCCCCATGGGGGCATGGATCGCAGCGGACCCGCTGTAGGCCACCACGACGGCGGCGAGGATGACCCCGGGTTCTTGTGTGCGGACCAAGGGGAACAGGGCGAAGGCAAAGAGGAAGAGGAAAGCCCCGCCCACAAGCATGACGGGCTTACGGCCGATCCGATCGGAGAGAGCCGCCCACGCAGGGACGGTCACCACCTGCAACAGCAATCCAAGCATCGAGGCGTTGAGCAGCAACGTCCGGGGCAAGGCCAACTCCTGCGTGCCGTAACTGAGGAGGAATGTGAAGACGATATAGATGAACGTGGAGTACCCGATCAGTGCCCCGGTAGAGAGCAGGATGGTTTTGGGCTGGTTGCGGATGACCTGCAGGATCGGAAGCCTCGATGCTCCGGACCCGCGCTTGGATTCAAGGAAGGCGGGCGTCTCGTCGATGCCGAACCTGACCAGAAGGCCGATGGCGCCGATCACGATGCTGGCAAGGAATGGCAGGCGCCACCCCCATGAAATGAAATCATCCTTCGGCAGACCGCCAAGGAGTGCGAAGGCTCCGGTGGCAAGAAGGGCTCCGATCGACACGCCAAGGATTGTCCAACTGCCATAGAAGCCGCGCTTGTGCGCGGGGGCGTGTTCGATGGCTATCAGCGCCGCGCCGGCAAATTCGCCGCCGGCCGCAAATCCTTGGACAAGACGCAGAAGCACCAAGCAGATGGGAGCCCACACTCCGATTTGGGCGTAGGTCGGCAGGGCTCCGATCAGGACTGTGCAGGCTCCCATGACAAGGAGGGTCAGAAGCAGCATCCTTTTCCGGCCCAGACGGTCACCGAAATGCCCTATGACGATTCCGCCCAGGGGCCGCGCAACGAAACCCGTGGCAAATGTCCCAAGAGACAGGAGGGTGCCGATGATCGGGTCGGTTGCGGAAAAGAAGACCACGTTGAATACCGTGGATGCCGCAATGGCGTAGGCCAGGAAGTCGTAGTATTCGATCGCCGTTCCGGCGCACGACGCCGTTGCCAGCTTGATAAGTGACGGGCGGGGTGCCGTACCTGGTGTCGGGGCGGCCTCGTTTGACGTCATTTCCTTCACAGTTCACCTCGTTTGATTGATCAGCTGCGGCGTCTTTGCCGCGGCGCATTGGGGTTGTGGTTATCCGAAGACCAGCCCGGGTTGCTGTTCCATGGCTTTCTGCAGGCTGCCGAGCACGGAACCGGCCATCTCGGTGCCGGAGACGCCGTTCATCGGCTGCTCTTTGATGATGTGGAGGCGTGACCCATCGGCGCCTGTGGCCACGGTTTCCAGACGTCCGAGCGTGGCGTCGGGATCGCTGACCAGTCGGGCCCGGCAGTTGTCCAGGCCTACGGTTGCCAGCGCGTAGGTCACCATGGCGTTGACGTTCCTCGGGTACAGCGCGGCGATTCCGCGCACCGGACCGTCGTAGAGGACCGTCCGCCGGTCTGTGTGGTCGGGAGCCGGTTCCAGGCTGGAGGGGGACTTGACGAACTCGATGGCCGCCGTTTCCCACAGTTGGGAAACGTGGCTGTCAACGCCCACCAATGCCCCGTGCGGCAGGATCAAGCGGGTCCCGTGCTTCTTGGCCGTTTCCGCCAAGGTGACGCGGACGTCGTCGTCCACCAATGCCCCGCACGACAGGACCATCAGGTCCGACGTCGTCAGAATCCGGGCGCCATGTTTCCTGATCACTTCCGGGTGGGCGGCTTCGACCACCAGGTCGGTTCCGCGGAGCTCCTTGCCGGTGGCCATGGTGGTGGTCGTTATGCCGGCGCCCACGGTGCGTCCCTGAACGAAGGCCAGGTTGTGGCTTTTTGCTTGCAGTACGTACGAGGCGATGCTGGTTGCTATTCCGCCGCTGCCGATCACGCCTATACGTGCCACAACCACTCCTGATCTTCCATGGGGACTCGCCGCTCCCAGGGAGGGCTGATGGTCATAAATGTAGGCGTCCTGCCCGCATGAAGGAATAGTTTGCCTTATGATTCCTTTATGTGGAATTTGGTGAAGAGTGTATGAGCGACACGTTGCAATCAGTCCAGCAGGCTCTCCGGATCCTCGACTCGCTGCAGAGAAAGCCGGAATTGGGCATCACCGAGGTGGCGAATGAGTTGGGCTGCGCCATGTCCACGGCCCACAGGCTGGTTACCACCTTGGCTGAGGCAGGCTACGTACAGCGATCCACTGCGGGCCGGAAGTACCGGCTTGGGCCAGCGATGCTGGGGGCGAACGATGCCGCCGCCATCGAGCACTGCATCGAAAAAGCGCAGCCTTACATGGAAAGCCTTCGCGACCTGTCGGGAGAAACCGTCCAGCTGGCCATTTTGCAGAAGTCTTCGATCCGTTTTGTAGCCGGTGTAGAGTCCCGCAACATCATGCGCGTTACCAGCCGCGTCGGGACACTGATGCCCGCGCACGCTACCGCCTCCGGGAAGTTGCTGCTGTCACTGCGGGAGGACGCCGAGCTCGCCCGCCTGTACCAGGACGGCTTGGGCGAACCGCTGACGACGGCGGGCAAGACTTCCGTGGCCCGGTTCCTGGAGGAGGTACACCGGGTCCGGGAGGAGGGCTTCGGACAGAGCCTGAACGAGGTGGAAATGGGGGTAGCGGCGCTTGCCGTCGCAGTGAACCGTCCAAAGGGCCGGGTCCTCTGCGCGCTCACGGTCAGCGGGCCGTCGTCGCGCTTTGGTGCCGATGATCCTGCCGGCGACCCAATCCGCGCGGCGCTTTTGAAAGAACTCCGTATCCACGCGGACAGGATCTCCGATGGGTTGACGTTCTAACGTCGCTGTGTAGGACTACTGGCCCGCCAGCTTTCCACATAGCTCCAAGAACCCATTGCCCTCCCTATCCCACGATGGTTCGATGGGACTCATGGCTACCGAAGAAAGTTATGTCCTGGCGATCGGAACCAAGAAAGGCCTGTGGCTGGCAACCAGCCCGGACCGAAAAGAATGGTCCCTCTCCGGTCCGCACTTCCTGATGAGCGAGATACCCAGCATCGGGATAGACACGCGGGACGGCAAAACACGAATCATGGTGGGGGTGCGCTCAGAGCACTGGGGGCCCACTGTGGCCCATTCAGACGACCTCGGTGCCACATGGACCGAGCCCGAGCAAGGCGCCATCAAATTCCCGGACGGCACCGATGCCGCCCTGGAACGGGTCTGGCAGATCCATCCCGACGCCGAGTCCCGCCCCGGTGTGGTTTGGGCAGGCTGCGAGCCCATTTCTGTCTGGAAATCGACCGACGGCGGCGAGCACTTTGAGTTGAACCGCGGATTGTGGGACCACCCCCACCGCAGTGAGTGGGGTGCCGGCTATGGCGGCGCGGCGGCGCACTCGATCGTGGTGGACCCGTCCGGAGAGAAGGTCCACATCGCCATGAGCACGGGCGGCGTCTACAGATCCCTCGACGGCGGGACCTCCTGGGAGCCCCGCAACAAGGGCATTTCTGCCTACTTCATGCCCGATCCCAACCCGGAGTTCGGCCAGTGCGTCCACAAGATCGCGGCCGATGCCGCCGTCGAAGGCCGTTTGTACGCGCAGAACCATCACGGCGTGTACCGTACGGACGATGACGGGGAGAACTGGGATTCCATCGCGGAGGGTCTGCCTGCCGATTTCGGGTTCGTCATGCTGACCCATCCGCGCCGTGAAGGGACGGCTTGGGTCATTCCGTTGAAAGCTGACGGTGAACGCATCCCTCCGGGCAGCCGACTGAGCGTCCACCGGACCGGTGACGCCGGAAATAGCTGGACGGAACTGCACGCGGGCCTGCCGGATCACGAATACAACGCCGTTCTCCGGGATGCAGCATCCGTAGATACTGCCGAGCCGGTGGGGGTGTACTTCGGAACCCGCAGCGGTTCCGTCTACGCCAGCGCCGACGAAGGCGGGACCTTCACCGAAGTGGCCTCGCATTTGCCGGACGTGCTCTGCGTACGCGCCGCCGTCGTGGTTGGCAGCGTGGGCGGAAGCGCGACCGCAGAGCCCGCGGCAGCCAGCGCCCCGGTACCTGGTTAGGCCCGTTGTGGCTGACTTTACGGTCCTGTTGCCTGGTGTCCTGCAGCCGCTCGTCGGCGGACAGTCCTATCTGACTGCGTCCGCCGACGGCGCTGTGACCGTTGGACAGTTGTTGGACTCGGTGACCGGAGATTATCCGGTGCTGGCCAGGCGTTTGCGTGATGAAACCGGAGCACTCCGCCGTTTCGTGAATATTTACGTGAACGGCGACGAGGTCCGGCGTTTGAATGGTCTTGATACGGAGGTTGCAGCGGGCCAGGAGGTTTTGATTGTCCAGTCCGTAGCCGGCGGCTGAGGGGCGGCGGGCGTCCAGCCGTGATCCAGGGAAATCCTGCTTCAGGCGACGCGCCACACAGTGCATTCGTCGGTATTGATGGCTTTTCTCATCCCGGAGGCGTAATCCATGATCCAGACGACACCGATACCCGGGGCCGTTTCCTGGACGCGTCCGCGGCGTATCACCACGTCGTCGTAGGCGGGTCCCACTGAGAGGCGGGCTTCGATTTCGTCTCCGCGGTGGAGCTGGCTGATCGCGCGTATTCGTGTGGTGTGAGTGGTAACTTCCTTCAACATTGTGTCCTCCTGGCTGGAGCTGGTGCCTGCACTTGCCGGCTATTCCAGTGTGGCGCGGCAATGTTGCCACGGTATTTCGCAGTGGTTAGGGTCCGGTTAGCATTCCGGGATGCTTGCGTTTCTTCCATGGGCGCTGTGTCGCGTGTTTCCGTAGGCCAGTGCCCTCACGGCTGTAGCCTGATCTCGGTTGTTGAGAGCCCAGCGACCATAGGCTCCGTCCTCCCAGGAGATCCAATGGGTGTATTGCAGCGATCCGTTGCGCTGTCCACAGGCTTGGTGGTCTTCGCCACCGGCCTGTTTTTTGTCCAAGCCCCGGCAACAGCCGTACCCCTTCCCGGGCCCGATAATCCGAACGTCCAATTCGTTGAGGGCACTCCGCACTCGGAGCATGTCTTCGAGACACCCCTTCCGGAAGCCAAGCAACCCACCAAGGGTGAGGCCGGCGTCGATTCCCTGCTCCGTGACGGGGCTGCGGCAGCCGGCCCCGGCGGCAATATCAGCGTCCGGTTGGTCACTGCGAAGCTGGCGGACAATACCAACCCGGTTTCCATGACGGACGCCGAGAAAGCTGTAGCGTCCACCAGCAACTACTGGAACGCGATGACGGCCGGCAAGCTGTCCATGACCGTGACCAGCGAAGTCGCCGGGCACCAGTCGAAAGCCCGCTCCTCGGACAGCTACAGCACCATCATCTCCACCATCACGAGCGAGCTGAACTGGTCAGCCAGCCCGTACACGGCGTTGGTCATCTTCATTCCGACGTCCACCCTGTCGGGCAACGCGCTCGGCGCGGGATACAGCAGCGGCAGCTACAGCGGTCGCGTCCTCCTGCCGCAGGTCAGCAACTTCACGAACAACGTGATGGCCCACGAGTTCGGCCACGTCATCGGCCTGATGCACGCGGATGCGCTTCAGTGCGGCAGCGGGGTGTCCGACGTCGGGGTCAACAGCAACGGTCAGTTCACCGATCCGTCCTGCTATATCCGCGAGTACGGCGACACCACCGACATCATGGGTGCTGCCCAGTATTCCTTGCCGGTTGTCAGCTCCACATTCTGGGACTACGCGGGATTGGGCCGGGGCGATGAGATCCGTGATGTCGGTGTCGCGACAGGCTCCAAGAGCTACACACTCAAGCCGTGGGGCGGCACTGAAGCGCAGCGGGCGATCAAATTCACCGATCCCGTCAGCAAAGAGGTCTACTACCTGGAGCTGCGGGAACCGGCCGGCTACGACAATTACCTTGGCACTGCCGGCAAGCCGGGCAACATGGGAGTCAAGATCGCCCAGCGCGGCGGTGCCACCATTGCTTCTTCCTTGATCCTGATGCCGTCGACCAAGCCATTCCCGGAGCCGTGGTACGCCAGCAACCACGCGTGGCAGGCAGGCAGCACCTTCACCACCTACACCGGCACGCAGGTGACCATGAATGCGGTCTCGTCGACGTCGGCCACCGTCACCATTACTGCTGACGCACGGCTCACAGCCAAGATCCGTTTTTCGGCGGGCGACTTCGACGGCGACGGGCTCGCCGACGTCCTCTCCCGTGAACCCGACGGCTCCTTGATGCTGTACTCCGGTTTGCCGGGCAACAGGCTCGACAACCCCCGCCAGGTGGGCTCCGGCTGGAATATCTTCGACGCCATCACCGGCTTTTCGGACTTCGATGGAGACGGACGAAGCGATATCTTGGCCCGCACCAGCGACGGCGTCCTGTGGCTGTACCCGGGCGACGGCAACGGCGGTTTCCTCGCCAAACGGCAAATCGGATCCGGCTGGCAGGGCTTCACGAATATCATCGCCGTCGGCGATTTCGACGGCGACGCGCGACTCGACGTCATGGCGACCAAGTCCGATGGCAGCCTCTGGCTGTACCCGGGCGATGGCCAGGGCGGCTTCCGTGCATGGTCGCAGATCGGCTCGGGGTGGAACGGCTTCACCAGCATCACGTCCGATGGCTCCTTCGGGCTCCTTGCGCGGACAAGCGACGGCACCCTCTACCAGTACCCCGGCAATGGTTGGGGTGGCTTCGTGCCTCGCACCACACTCGGAAGCGGTTGGAATACGGTGGGCGACATCGTCAGCGGACAAGACTTCACGGGCGACAAGAAACCCGACGTCCTGACAGTGACGTCGACCGGAACCATGCGCCTCTACCCAGGTAGCGGCTCCGGCTTTGCCGACCGCTTGGCCATCGGCGCCGGCTGGAACCAGTTCAGCCAGGTCTGGGAAGCAGGGGATTTCGACGGCGATGCTGTCGCGGACATTCTGGCCCGTGGCACCGATGGCGCGTTGTGGCTTTACCCGGGGAACGGTTCGGGCGGCTTCCGCCCGCGCGTTCTGGTCGGAACGGGCTGGAATGCCTTCAACAGCATCCTGAGCGCCGGAGATTTCGACGGCGATGGTCACCCGGATCTTGTCGCGAGGACAGCCGACGGGGTGCTGTGGATGTATCCGGCTGACGGCCACGGCCAGTTCCTGCCGCGGAAGCAGATCGGTGTGGGTTGGCAGGGGTTCAATGAGTTGCTCGCTCCGGGTGACTTCAATGGTGACGGGAAAGCCGACCTCGTGGCCCGGGCGGCCAATGGCAGCTTGTGGATCTATCCGGGTAACGGTTCGGGTGGTTTCCTTCCGTGGAAGCAGATCGGCACGGGCTGGGACATCTTTGATTCCGTTGTCCAGGGCGGGGACTTCAATGGCGACGGCCGGGAGGACATCATGGCCCGGGGAACTGACGGGACGTTGTGGCTCTACCCGGGCAACGGCAGTGGCGGCTTCCTGGCACGGGTGGCCCTGGGAAGCGGGTGGAACACCCTCAGCTCGTTCGCGGCTTTGGGCAATGCCTTCACTGGAACGGGCAATCCGTCGGTGGTGGGTGTTGCCGGCAACGGTTTGCTCTTCCTGTACACGGGAACGGGCCAGGGAAGTTTCCAGTCCGTGGTGCTGGATCCCCGGTAGGCAGCTACTGACCGGGTGAACCCCTGGGCAGCGGAAAGCCCGGCATGTCGGGGAACATGCCGGGCTTTCCGTTTGTCGTCACCAGGGTGCCCTGCGAAGGTGTGCGCTCCAGGAACCGGGAAGGAGCGGTCCTCTTCGTGAACCCCAGGCCTACTTGTGCAGGCCGAGCTCTGCCGTCGGGATCTTGGCTGATTCGCGTGCGGTCAGGGCAGAGATAGCCGCGATCACGCAGATCACTCCGCTGAAGATGGAGATCTGGACCCAGCCTCCGGCCTTCGTGCCACCCATTGCCGTGACGATGGCCGGTGCGAAGCCTGCCATCAGGAAGCCCAGCTGCGTGCCGATGGCCAGACCGGAGAAGCGGACCTTGGTGCTGAACATTTCACCGTAGAAGGAAGGCCAGACGGCGTTGGCCGCTGCGTAGCCGAAGGAGAAGAACACGACCGAGACCAGGAACATCAGCGGCACGTTGCCGCCTTCAAGGGTCAGCAGGAACACCGGTGTCATGATGGCGCTGGCCACGGCTCCGTAGATGAAGACGGGCTTGCGGCCAATCCTGTCCGCGAGCATGCCGAACAGGGGCTGGGTGCCGAGGGCCACAAGGTTGGCTGCAACGACCAACCACAGTGTGATGGTGCTGTTGACGTGTGCGACGTCCTGGGCGTACTTGATGGCCAGGGTGCCGAAGACGGTACTGACGGCGGCGATGAATGCACAGCAGACGACGCGGAGGACATCGCGCCAGTGCAGCCTGAGGAGGTCGGCGATGGGCAGCTTGGCGATCTGGTTGTTCTTCTTGGCTTCTTCGAAGGCCGGCGGCTCGTGCAGGGTGCGGCGGATGAAGTACGCCACCATGACCACTACCGCGCTCAGCCAGAACGGGATACGCCAGCCGATGCCGTACTTGATCTCATCGGGAAGTGCCACCACCGGAATGAAGACAAGCGCGGCCAGGATCTGACCGCCCTGGGTGCCGGTGAGCGTCCAGGAGGTGAAGAAGGAGCGGCGATTGTCCGGAGCGTGCTCCAGCGTCATCGAGGATGCGCCGGCTTGCTCGCCGGCGGCGGAGAGACCCTGCGCCAGGCGGGCGAGGACCAGCAGGACAGGAGCCCACCAGCCGATGGTCTTGAAGTCAGGCAGGCAGCCGATGACGAAGGTCGCTGCACCCATAAGGACCAGCGTGAACATGAGGACTTTTTGGCGTCCGATCCTGTCACCGAAGTGGCCCAGGATGATCGCTCCAACGGGACGGGCGACATAGGCGAAGCCGAAGGTCGCGAAGGACATGATGGCCGCATTGGCGTCGGCGTCCGGGAAGAAGACGTGCGGGAAGATCAGCGCTGCGGCGGATCCAAAGATGAAGAAGTCGTAGTACTCAACGGCGCTGCCAAGAAAGCTGGCGAGGGCTGCTTTCTTGGGAGTACCCGTTGTTGATGCAGTGCCGGGCGTCGCTGACGGCATTGTTTGGCTCATGGGAGGTTCCTTCTGTGACAACGGTGTCGCGGGTAAAGCTGGGGGAGTGGCGAGCGAGGTGCGGCTGGCCTTCTCCGGAAAGTAACCACATGGTGAGAGTTACTTGTGCAATACAGCAATAGTGTCTGTGAGAGGGGTCACTTGTCAATACTTATCGCCACCATCTAGAAATAGCTCTCACCATGTGAGAGCATCGAAGCATGAGTGTGAAAGAGGACACAAAGACCGACATGGTCGGCAAAGCCTTGAGTCTGTTGGTGCTGCTCGGCAACGAGCCAAAGGGGGCAAGCGCGGCCGACCTCGCCCGCAGCGCAAACCTGCCCTTCAGTACCACCTACCGCCTGTTGGGCTCACTGACGCGCGACGGCTTCGTCGACTATGAGCCGGATGGCCGCCGCTACCACCTTGGCCTGCGGGTCTTCCAATTGGGGCAGCGCGTGTCCAACCACCACGGTTTCGCTGCCACGGCGCTTCCGGTGTTGCAGCGGGTCACCGAGCGCACTCATGAGGCAACCATTCTCTCGGTCCGCGACGGCGACCATCACCTGACGGTCAACAAGGTGGATGGCCCCAAGACCTTCCGTGTGACCAGTGACCCCGGGCACCTTGGCGCCTTGCACACAACATCGGTGGGTAAGGCAATCGTGGCCTTCGAAACCGAGCTGGAGCGCAGGCGGCTCCTTGAAGAGCTTCCCCTTGAGGCGCTCACCGAGCACTCGATCACGGACCGTGACAAGTTCCGCGAGGAAATCGAGCAGGTCCGTCGGCAGGGTTACGCCGTGATGGACGAGGAGAACGAGATCGGGATGCGCGCCGTCGCCGTGCCGGTCCTCAACTCCCAGGGGCACGCCTTCGCCTCGCTCGCGACAGCGGTGCCGGTGTTCCGCCTGACCATGGAGGAACTCGTCGCCCACGTGCCCACGCTCCAGGAAGCCGCGGCTGAACTCGCGGCCCGCCTGCCCCAGCGCTGACCCAACTAGGGGACAGCAGGTGTCGCAATGAGCGCCCACTGGAGCGTTTGCTGTCCCCTAGTTGGGTAGGGGGGCGGGGGGCGTGCGCGAAAATGTTCGCGATAAGAACAAGCGTGCGGAATATGAACAACTGTAGTAATCTGGATAACACCGCAGGCGAAGCGTCCCTGAAACGCCACCCTGCGGGACTGAAGTAAAAGGAGCTTGAGGATGAGCAACCGAGCCGAATCCGTTCTGGTGGGCCTGATTGGTGAAGGCGTCATGCCCTCGCTCACTCCGCCCATGCATGAACGCGAGGCCGATGTGCAGGGCCTTCGCTTGCTGTACCGCCCCATCGACCTGCTGGAACTGGCATTGCCGGCCGCCGCCGTCGGCGATCTGCTCACAGCAGCCCAGCGGATGGGCTTCAACGGCCTCAACATCACGCACCCCTGCAAGCAGCTGGTGCTGGGTCACCTTGACGAGATTTCCGACGACGCCGCGCGCCTGGGTGCAGTGAATACGGTCCTGATCCAGGACGGCCGCTTCATCGGCCACAACACAGACTTTTCCGGCTTCGGTTCGGCGCTCGCCGACGGCCTGCCCGGAGCCAAACTCGATCGCGTCGTCCAGCTGGGTGCGGGAGGTGCCGGTTCCGCCGTCGCCTACGCTCTGCTCAAGGCGGGCACCAAACATCTCGACCTCGTTGACATGGACGCCGCCCGGGCGGCCGAGCGGGCCGCGGAACTCTCAAGTCTCTTCCCTCACGCTACCGTCACGCCGCGGGGCCTGGGCGAGTTGCCGGAGCTGATGCCCCTTGCCGACGGGCTGGTGCACTGCACGCCGGTCGGCATGGCCGCTCACCCTGGTCTCCCGCTCGATATTGGACTCCTGGAAACCCGCCATTGGGTAGCGGACATTGTCTACCGCCCGATCGAGACGCAACTGGTCCGCGAAGCGCGCGCCAAGGGTTGCGCAGTGCTCGACGGCGGCCGCATGGCGGTTGGGCAGGCGGCCGACGCCTTCAAGCTCTTCACCGGAAGGGACGCCGACAGGGACCGCATGCGCACGCACTTCCTGGAATTGATCGCCCTGGAAGACGCTGCAGCCTCGCTCGCCGCTGGCACCCTCGCAAAGGCGGCCCACTGATGCGTACCGGAATCGCCACCGTCTGCCTCTCGGGCACCCTGAAGGAGAAGATGCAGGCCTGCGCCATCGCGGGCTTCGACGGCATCGAGATCTTCGAGCAGGACCTCGTCACCTCGTCGCTCAGCCCCGAAGATATCCGCAAAATGGCCGCAGATCTCGGCTTGGGATTGGACCTCTACCAGCCGTTCCGGGATTTCGACGGCGTCACTCCGGACCTGCTGAAGGCAAACCTCAAGCGGGCGGAGGCCAAGTTCAAGCTGATGGCCCGCCTTGGCATGGACACCATCCTGGTCTGCTCCAACGTGGCCACAGCGACCATTGACGATGACCAGCTCCGCGCTTCCCAACTGGCCGAACTTGCCGGACTGGCAGGCGACCACGGGGTGAAGGTTGCCTACGAGGCCTTGGCCTGGGGCAAGTACGTCAACGACTACGAGCACGCCCACCGCCTGGTGGAGATGGTGGACCACCCCAATCTGGGCACGTGCCTTGACTCCTTCCACATCCTTTCCCGCGACTGGGACACCGCTCCGATCGAGGACATCAACGCGGAGAAGATCTTCTTCGTGCAGGTAGCGGATGCGCCCAAGCTCTCCATGGATGTGCTGTCCTGGAGCCGCCACTACCGGGTTTTCCCCGGGGAGGGCCAGTTCGAGCTCGCCAAGTTCATGGGACACGTGGTCCGCGCAGGCTACACCGGACCCGTCTCCCTGGAGGTCTTCAATGATGTGTTCCGCCAGTCGGACGTGGAGCGGACGGCCGTGGATGCCATGCGCTCCCTCATCTGGCTGGAGGAACAGAGCGCCAAGTGGCTGGCCAGCAGCCCGGCGGCAGGCGGAGCAGAGACCCAACAGAACTCCCGCCGTCGTTATCCCATGGAACTGGCCACGCTGCCCAAGGTGAACGAGCCCGCCGGGTTCAACTTCGCCGAGGTCAAGGCTGATGACACCGCCCAGCTGGAGAAACTCCTGGGCCAGCTCGGCTTCGAATTCGAAGGCCGGCACCGCACCAAGGACGTCCAACTGTGGACCATGGGCCAGGCACGCGTGATCATCAACGAGCAAGCGGCCTTGCACATGGAACCGGCTATTGCCGCTTTGGGGTTCGACGTCGACTCCCCGGTGATTGCCTCGGCCCGGGCCCAGCAGCTCAAGGCCCCCGTGGTCGCACGCAAGGTGCAGGCGGACGAGGAAGTGTTCCAGGGCATTTCCGCGCCGGACTCCACCGAGATTTTCCTCTGCCAGGGCAATCCGGACGGCACGGCTGCGTGGACCCACGAATTCGGCGAAGGGCTGGAGCACGTTTCGAGCGGCACATCAGCCGTGATCGACCATGTGAACCTCGCCCAGCCATGGCAGCATTTCGACGAGGCCGTCCTCTTCTACACCAGCGCGCTGGCCCTGGAACCCCAGCCTTTCGCCGAGGTGCCCAGCCCCAGCGGCCTGGTGCGCTCACAGGTGATGGAGACCAGTAACGGGGCTGTCCGGCTGGTGCTGAACCTGGCCCCGGCGCAGCAGGCCGAAAAGGCACGCAAAACGTACCAGGAACACATCGCGTTCGCCGTGGATGACCTCGTGGCAACAGCCCGGTCAGCGCGGGAGCGTGGCCTCGAGTTCCTGCAGATTCCGGCCAACTATTACGAGGACCTGGACGCGCGGTTCGATCTTGAACCAGGTTTCCTGGCCACCCTCCAGGAGCTCAACCTCCTGTATGACCGGGACGCCAACGGCGAATTCCTCCACTTCTACACCGCCACAGTGGGCAGTGTGTTCTTCGAAATGGTGGAGCGCCGCGGCAATTACGACGGCTACGGAGCCCCGAACGCACCCGTCCGCCACGCCGTCCAATACGACTCACTCCACCGGGCATAGCCGCCCGATCCAGAAGAAGAATCCATAGAAAGGAGCCGGTTGTGCCGCAAGACAACACCGCACAAGCTCTCGAATCCGAGGAACTCGTGCCGCCAGCTGAGCCGCACGCCGCGCATGAGTCCAAGAAAGTGGAAACGCAGGCGGACCTCAGCGCAGAGATCAAGGAGATCGGCGACCGTTATGCCGAGGCACTGAAGAACGGCAAGGCACCGGAAACCATGCCGCGCCTGGACTACGCGCCCTACCGCAGCTCCATCCTGCGCCACCCCACCAAGAGCCTGCACCACGCGGACCCGGAAACCATCGAGCTCTACTCGCCGGCATTCGGGCACCAGGACGTGCACGCGCTGGAATCGGACCTCACCATACAGCACAACGGCGAGCCCCAGGGTGAGCGCATCATCGTCTCCGGGCGCGTCCTCGACGGCGACGGTCGTCCGGTTGCGGGGCAGCTCGTGGAAATCTGGCAGGCAAACGCTTCCGGCCGGTACATCCACAAGCGCGACCAGCACCCCGCACCGCTCGACCCGAACTTCACCGGCGTCGGACGCTGCATCACGGGCGCCGACGGCTCCTACTCCTTCACCACCATCAAGCCCGGCGCGTATCCGTGGAAGAACCACCTCAACGCCTGGCGCCCGGCCCACATCCACTTCTCCATGTTCGGCTCGGAGTTCACCCAGCGCATCGTCACCCAGATGTACTTCCCGGGCGACCAGCTCTTCCCGCTGGACCCCATCTACCAGTCGATCGTGGACCAGGACGCCCGCGACCGCCTGGTGGCGCAGTACGACCACGAGCTGACCAGCCCCGAATGGGCCCTCGGCTACAAGTGGGACATCATCCTGACCGGTTCCAAGCGGACCTGGACCGAGAACGAAGCATTCGGCGACGCCGGGGACGAGGAGTAAGCACATGAGCAAGCTGACACCCACACCGGGCCAGACCGTCGGACCCTTCTACGGCTACGCCCTCCCCTTTAACAAGGACAACGAGCTCCTGGCGCCGGGCAGCCCCGGCAGCATCCGCCTCCAGGGCACGGTGTACGACGGCGCGGGCCACACCATCCCGGACGCGATCCTGGAAATCTGGCAGCCGGACTCCGAGGGCAACATCGTCCAGCGCACCGGCTCCCTGGTCCGCGATGGATACACCTTCACCGGTTGGGGCCGTGGCGCCGTTGGCAACTCGGGCGTCTACACCTTCACCACGGTGAACCCGGGACCGCTCAAGGCTGGAGCGGCGCCGTTCATCTCCGTGGCAGTCTTCGCCCGTGGCCTCATGAACCGCCTCTTCACCCGCGTGTACCTGCCCGAAAACGAGGAAGCGCTGGCCAACGATCCTTTGCTCAGCTCCCTCGACCCCGAGCGCCGCAAGACCCTGATCGCACGCCGCGATCCCGACGGCGGACTCACCTGGGACATCCGCCTCCAGGGTCAGGACGAGACCGTGTTCCTGGACTTCCAGCAGGACGGTTCGCTCGACCTTGCTTCCGAGGAGTCGGCAGCATCATGACCGACGGCGACTTCGGCCTCCTCAGCCCCGTTACTGCCTCACCTGCGGTGACCGCACTGACGGGCGACCGTGCCGTGATCGCGGCGATCCTCGACGTCGAAGCCGCCTGGGCAGCCGTCCTCGAGGAAGCCGGGCTGGCCCCCCAAGGGGCTGCCGCTGTGGTGGCCGAAGCCGCCGACCCCGGTCACTACGACCTCGCCGTCATCGCCGAACGCGCCCAAGGCGGCGCCAACCCGGTGATCCCGCTGCTCGTTGAACTCCGCGCCCGCGTCAAAGTCCTGGACATCACGGGCGGGGGCGCCGCGAAAGCCGTCCACACCTCCCTGACCAGCCAAGACGTGCTTGACTCCGCGCTCATGCTCCTGGCCAGCCGCACCCTTTCGGCGTTGCTCACTGAGGTAAAGGGCACGACGACGGCGCTCACCGGCTTGGCCGAACAGCATGCGGACACGCTGTGCGTGGGCAGGAGCCTGACGCAGCATGCCCTTCCGTACACCTTCGGGCTCAAGGCCGCGCAATGGTTCCAAGGAGTGGCTGCTTCTGCCGCGCGTCTGGAGTCAGTTGAGTTGCCGGTCCAGTTCGGCGGTGCCAGCGGAACGTTGGCCTCCGGGTCCAAACTGACTGCAGGCTCTGACTCCACGCCGTTCACGCTGGCGGATGCACTGGCCCTGAAGCTTGGCCTGACCCCCGCTCCGGCACCCTGGCACACCAACCGACTGGCCGTCACGTCCCTGGGCGATTCCCTGGCATCCCTGCTGGATGCCTTCGGCAAGATCGCCGCGGACCTGGTGTTCCTGAGCCGCCCGGAAGTTGGCGAACTCGGGGAACCCTTGGCTGTCGGACGCGGGGTTTCCTCGGCCATGCCGCAGAAGCAGAACCCCGTTCTGTCCGTGCTCATCCGCAGTGCGGCACTCCAGGCACCGGCTCTTGCTTCCCAGCTCCACTCGGCCGCCGGCACCTTCAACGACGAGCGGCCCGATGGTGCCTGGCACACGGAGTGGCCCGCATTGCGTCGGCTGCTGGCGTTGGCTCTGGGTGCCGCGCTCCAACTCCGGGAACTCAGCGAAGGCCTCCGGGTGTTCCCCGAAGCCATGCGCCGGAACCTGGAGATCTCGGGGCCGCTGCTCCTCAGCGAAGGTGTGTCGGCCGCCGTCACACCTCTCCTCGGTGAGGACGGAAAGCAGAAGCTGCAGGCCGTCGTCGACGAAACGTTCCAAGCTCCCGCAACCCAGCAGGCGGACACGTACCGAAAGCTCCTCCGGGAAGCTGTCCCCTCGGACAAGCTGACCGACGCGGCGCTGGACGCCCTGCTGGACCCCGCCAGCTACCTTGGTGAGGCCGCCGAAATCCGTCGCCGTATCCTCGCCGCGTACCCCGAATTCACCGCTTCAACGAAGGGAGCCCCTCGTGGCTAAGCCAACCGTCAAGGCTGTGCTGCTGTCCCCGCAGCGCGAACTCGGAGCCAAGCCGCTTCTGGTGGTGGGCCCGTCGCTGGGTACCTCCACGGTGCTCTGGACCGAAACCGCCGCCCTCCTCGGCGACGAGTACGACGTCATCGGCTGGGACCTGCCCGGCCACGGCATCTCGCCGGCCGCCACGGAAGGTTTCGATGTCGCGGAACTGGCGGACGCCGTCGTCGATCTTGTCGACTCCGTGGTCCCCGGCGCAAGATTCCATTACGCGGGCGTATCGCTGGGCGGGGCCACAGGCCTGCAGCTCGGCATCAAGCACGGCGACCGACTCCGCAGCCTGTCCGTGCAGTGCAGCGGCGCCAAGCTTGGCACCCCGGAAGGGTGGCTCGAGCGGGCGGAGACGGTGCGGAAGCTGGGCACGCCGGTGATGATCCAGGGTTCGGCCGAACGGTGGTTCGCGAAGGGGTTCATGGACCGTCAGCCCGAAATCAGCAGCCGCCTCCTGCACGCGCTCCGTGACGCCGACCGCTTCAGCTACTCGTTCTGCTGCGAGGCCCTCGCCGCGCTCGACGTCCGCGAGCAGCTCGGCAGTATCACCGTCCCCACACAGGCGATTGCCGGCGTCGAGGATACTGTTGCGCCGCCGTCGGTCGCCGAGAAGATTGTCTCGGGTGTCCGGGCGGGCGGCACGTTCGCGGTGGCGGAAGCGCTCGACGGCGTGGGCCACCTCGCGCCTGCCGAGGCACCCGCCGTCGTGGCTGGTTTGATGCGGAACTTCATGAAGGAGAACGGACTGTGAGCGTGTCTTCAGAGCGGAACTCATCCGAGCGGAACGGGGCTGTCCAGCCCGAGGCTACCGCGCAGGAAATCTACGACGCCGGCATGGTGGTCCGCCGCGAAGTGCTCGGCGACGCGCATGTGGACCGCGCCAACGCCGGAAAGGATTCCTTCACCGAGGACTACCAGGACATGATCACCAGGATCGCCTGGGGTGGAATTTGGACGCGGCCGGGGCTGAGCCGGCAGATGCGTTCTGCAGTGACGCTGACTGCGCTGGTGGCGCACGGTCACTGGGAGGAGCTGGCCATGCATGTCCGGGCTGCCCTCAACAACGGCCTGAGCAGGGACGAGATCAAGGAAATCCTGCTCCAGACCGCCATCTATTGCAGCGTCCCGTCGGCCAACTCGGCGTTCAAGACGGCCCAAAAGGTCTTCGCGGAAATCGACGCCAACTCACCCAACTAACCCCCGCTCACCCAACTAGGGGACAGCACCTGTCCCAATGAGGGCTCATAGCGACGTTTGCTGTCCCCTAGTTGGGTATCAAGAAACGAAGGAAATCTTATGAACCAGGCATTTGTGTACGATGCCGTGCGCACGCCGTTTGGCAAGTTCGGCTCAGGGCTTGCTGCTGTCCGCCCCGATGATCTCGCGGCTCACGTAGTGCGGGAGTCCGTTCGCCGGGCGCCCGGGCTGGATGTTGAGCGGATCGACGAGGTGGTGTTCGGCAACGCCAACGGCGCCGGCGAAGAAAACCGCAACGTCGCCCGCATGGCCACGCTGCTGGCTGGCCTGCCCGTGTCGATTCCGGGAACCACGGTGAACCGCCTCTGCGGTTCGTCCTTGGACGCGGCCATCATCGCATCGCGGCAGATCAACGCCGGCGACGCCGAGCTGATGCTGGTGGGCGGCGCCGAATCCATGTCTCGTGCGCCGTGGGTGCTGCCGAAGACCTCCAAGCCCTACCCCGCCGGCGACATGACCCTGGCTTCGACCACGCTGGGATGGCGTTTGGTGAACCCGGCGATGAACAAGGACTGGACCATCTCTTTGGGCGAGGCCACGGAGCGGCTACGGGAGAAGTACGGGATCACACGTGAGCGTCAGGATGCTTTTGCGGCGGATTCGCACAACCTGGCCGACGCCGCGTGGAACGAAGGCTTCTACGATTCTTTGGTTACGGCGGTTCCGGGGACGGAGCTGGTCCGCGACGAGGGAATCCGTGCCGGCTCTTCGGCTGGGAAGCTTGCCGGGTTGAAGACGGTCTTCCGTCCCGAAGGTTCAGGGCCCGACGGCGGTACGGTCACCGCCGGGAACGCCTCGCCTTTGTCCGACGGTGCTTCTGCGGCGTGGATCGGTTCCGAAGCTGCTTCCTCGATCCTTGGCCTGGAGCCGCTGGCCCGTATCGCCGGCCGCGGCGCGCACGGCAATGATCCCCAGTACTTCGGGTTCGCCCCGGTGGAGGCCGCGAACAAGGCCCTCGCGAAGGCGGGCATCGGCTGGGACCAGGTTGGCGCCGTCGAACTTAATGAAGCGTTCGCCGCGCAGTCGCTGGCATGCATTGATGCGTGGGGGATCGACCCGTCGATCGTGAACCGCCACGGCGGTGCGATCGCGATGGGCCACCCGCTCGGTGCCTCCGGTACCCGCATCCTGGGCACGCTGGCCCGTTCCTTGCAGGCCTCCGGGCAGCGCTGGGGTGTCGCCGCGATCTGCATCGGAGTGGGCCAGGGACTGGCCGTGGTGCTTGAAAACGTAACCTCTGGCATTGAAGGAGCGTAAGGGCGATGTTGAATTTCATTGACACTGTTGGCGAGGCCGTGGCCGGGATCAAGGACGGTTCCACGGTGATGATCGGCGGGTTCGGCAATGCCGGGCAGCCGTTCGAGCTGATCGATGCGCTCATGGATTGCGGCGCGAAGGACCTGACCGTGGTGAACAACAACGCCGGCCAGGGCGACCAGGGCTTGGCGTTGCTGATCAAGGAGGGCCGCGTGCGGAAGATGATCTGTTCCTTCCCGCGGCAGTCCGATTCCTGGCATTTTGATGCTAGGTACCACGCGGGGGAGATCGAGCTGGAGCTTGTTCCGCAGGGCAACCTGGCCGAACGGATCCGTGCTGCCGGGGCCGGTATTGGCGGGTTCTTCACGCCCACCGGGTACGGCACCACGCTGGCCGAGGGCAAGGAAACCCGGTTCCTCGACGGGAAATGGCAGGTGTTCGAGACGCCGATCCACGCCGACGTCGCGCTCATCAAGGCGCTGAAGGCCGACGGCAAGGGCAACCTCGTGTACCGCAAGACCGCCCGGAACTTCGGCCCGATCATGGCTGCCGCGGCAAAACACACCATTGTGCAGGTTTCCGAGATCGTGCCCACGGGTTCGTTGGATCCGGAGAACGTGGTGACTCCGGGGATTTACGTGAATTCGGTGGTCCGGGTTGGCACTGTTTCTGAAGCAACTGCTAATTCTTCGAACGGAAAGGTGGCCTGAGCATGGGCACGCAAACAAGCATCCAGACCTCGGAGACGCCGCTGGGCCGCGACGCACTCGCACAGCTGGTGGCCCGCGATATCGCCCCTGGCTCGTTCGTGAACCTGGGTATCGGGCAGCCGACCCTGGTGTCCAACTACCTCACCGAAGACCAGAACATCACCCTCCACACGGAGAACGGGATGCTCGGCATGGGCCCGGTGGCGGAAGGGGATGCCGTTGACGGCGACCTGATCAACGCCGGAAAGATCCCCGTCACCGAACTGCCCGGTGCCTCCTACTTCCACCACGCCGACTCGTTCGCGATCATGCGCGGCGGGCACCTGGACATCTGTGTGCTCGGCGCCTTCCAGGTATCCGCCACCGGCGACCTCGCGAACTGGCACACCGGCGCGCCCGACGCGATCCCCGCCGTCGGAGGTGCCATGGACCTGGCCACCGGCGCGAAGGACGTCTTCGTCATGATGACCCTGCTGACCCGTGACGGCGCCTCAAAGCTGGTGGAACAGTGCACCTACCCACTCACCGGCGTCGGCTGCGTCACCCGCGTGTACACCGACAAAGCCGTATTCCTCACCGGCCCCGAAGGCGTCACCGTCCGCGAGACGTTCGGCTGCACCTTCGAGGAAATCCAGGACCTGGTGCCGCTGCCCCTGAAGACCGGGGCCTAGCTCGCCAAACTAGGATTGGTAACCATGAGCGAATCCGCAACGACCCCGCAGGCCAGCGACCAGTACGTTCAGTCGTTGGCGCGGGGTCTTGCTGTGATCCGGGCGTTCGACGCGAACAACCCGGTGATGACCCTCAGCGAAGTCGCGGCCCGCACGGATCTGACGCGGGCCACGGCCAGGCGATTCCTGCACACGCTGGTGGAGCTCGGCTACGTCCGCACCGACGGCAAGACCTTTGCGCTCACGGCCAAGGTGCTGCAGCTGGGCTACTCGTACCTTTCGGCGCTGTCTTTGCCGCAGTTGGCTCAGCCGCACCTTGAGGAGCTGTCCCTGAAGCTGGGGGAGTCGACGTCGGCTGCGGTGTTGGACGGGCAGGACATCTTCTACGTTGCCCGGGTAGCCACCAAACGCATCATGAATGTCGGCATCACCGTGGGCACCCGTTTCCCCGCCTACTCCACCTCGATGGGCCGGGTCCTGCTGGCAGGCCTGCCGCCGGCCAAGCTCGATGCTTACCTCGAACGGGTCGAACTCAAGCCGCTTACCCCCCGGACTGTCACCAGCGCGCCCGACCTGAGGGCCGCCGTCGAACGTGTCCGGACGCAAGGCTGGTGCCTGCTGGACCAGGAGCTGGAGCTCGGGCTGATGTCCATTGCGGCGCCCGTGCACAACCGCAACAACGGCGACACCGTCGCGGCGATCAACGTGTCACTGCAGGCCCAGGCAGTGGCTGCGCAGCCGGAGGGTTACCTGGACTCGGTTCGCGCCGAAGTGGTGGCAACCGCGGACGCGATCTCCCAAGACGTCTCCGCCAAACACTGAGTTTTTGTACAGCTAATGACCTTAAGACCGCCTCATAAGAGCGTTAGCTGTACAAAAACTACTTCCGGATCTGCGTCAGCCGGGTCTCCAGGATCCGGCGCACCATGGAATCGGGCACGGGGTTGTCCACGGAGAACCGCAGGGTCCCCGGCGACCAGGAGTATCCGCCCAGCTCTTCGGACATTTCGGGCAGGATCTGGCCGCTGAACGGGTACAGGGCAAGGTGCTTCTTGGTTTCGAGCACGCTCACCAGGCCCTTGCCCTCGACCAGCAACGCAGGCATCCCGTAGCTGGTGCCTTCTTCGGCGTCAGGCGCCAGTTCCCGGGCAATCTCCACGATCCGCTCCAGGACGGGTCGGCTCGTGGCGCTGACATTCTCCAAGTACTCAGTGACGGTTCCCATAACCCAACGCTTCCCTAACTTGGGAGTTTTTGTACAGCTAATGCGCTTAAAAGGACTTCTTAAGGGCATTAGCTGTACAAAAACTCGGGGACGGGAGGGGGTTAGCGCTCCGGAATCACCGCGATGCCCTGGATTTCGATCATGGCTTCCTTCTGCCAGAGGCGCGTGACTCCGATGCCCGCCATGGCCGGGTACTGGGAGCCGGCCATCTCACGCCAGATACGCCCGATCTCGCGGCCATTGGCCATGTAGTCGTCCACGTCGGTGAGGTAGATGGTCACGTTGACCAGGTCCTCGGGTTGTCCGCCGGCTTCGCGCAGCGTGGTGAGGACGTTTGAAAACGCCTGCGTGAACTGCTCCACGATGCCGCCGGGAACGATGTTCATGTCCTTGTCCAGCGCTGTCTGTCCACCCAGGAACACGGTGTTTCCGGCGAGCATGCCGTGGGCAAATCCGGACGGCTTGGGCAGCGATTCCGGGTTGATGGTCTTGTGGCTCATGGTGGTCCTCCTCGGTTGTGACAGTTGCGAAAACTTTTGAAAAGCCCCTATGCAGATCATTCCCGCCCTGCTACGTTGAGCATATGTGACGATCGTAAAAAAGTCGACACATCGAATATCTCGAAGGGAACCCAGCGATGAAACTAGCCACCTTGCGCATCTCGGGCGGACGTACGACGGCGGCACTCGCCGCGGGCGACGGTACTTACGTCGCGCTTCCGGCCACTGATGTGGGCGCTTTCCTGAACCGGAAGAATTGGCGACTCATCGCCCTGGCGGCCGACGGGGAAACCATCAGCAACCCGGACTTCGCACCCCTGCTCCCCAGTGCGGGCAAGGTAATCTGCTGTGGCCTGAACTACGGAGACCACATCCAGGAGATGGGCCGGGATCTCCCCGAACACCCAACACTGTTCGCCAAGTACGCGGACACCTTGGTCGGCGCGAACGATCCTGTGGAAGTCCAGGGGAGTGGGCGCGTCGACTGGGAAGCCGAGCTGGCCGTCGTCGTGGGTTCCGAGCTGTACCAAGCGGACGACGACCAGGCGCGCGAGGCAATCGCCGGGTACACCGTGGCCAACGACGTCTCCATGCGCGACTGGCAAAACCGGACGCTGCAGTGGTTCCAGGGCAAAGCCTGGGACCGCACCACTCCGGTGGGCCCGGTTATGGTCACCGCGGACGAGGCCGGGGAGCACTTCCAGGTCAAGGGCTACGTCAACGGCGAGCTCGTGCAGAACGGAAACACCCGCACGCTCGTCTTTGGCCCGGCCCAACTGCTGTCCTACATTTCGCAGTTCACCATCCTGCGTCCTGGCGACCTCGTCCTCACGGGAACCCCCGGGGGAGTGGGCATGGGCATGAACCCGCCTCGCTTTCTGCAGGACGGCGACACGCTTGTTACCGAAATCGAGGGGATCGGCCGGCTGGAAAACCGGTTCGCGATCCACGCACCCGTCCACGCGTAAAAACGCTGCCTAAAGCAACTGCCTAAACAAGAGGAGAAACCCCATGAGCCAGGCTACTAGCGAATACCGCCTCGAAGGCGACAACTCCATCTACGCCCAGCCCGACGGCAAGGTAGTACCCGTCGTCACCCGTGCCGGCGCCGAGGACACGAATACGGCCCAGTCCGGCGACTGCATCCGCGTCTCCGGTGTCAGCATCCAGCACACCCCGGCAACCAAGATCTGGTTCGGCCAGGTGTCCAACACCCCCGGCTACCGTTCCCTCCCGCACCACCACGGCGAAGCAGAAACGGGCGGCTACGTCCTCCGCGGCCATGGACGCATCTACTTCGGCGAGAACTACAGCGAGTTCATCGACATGAAAGCCGGTGACTGGGTATTCGTTCCGCCGTTCATGCCGCACGTTGAAGCGAACATGTCCATCACCGAGGAACTCGTGTGGCTGACCGCCCGCACCCCGGAGAACCTCGTGGTCAACCTCGAGGACGTCCCTGACGAGACCCTCGCCGACTACCGCCGGGCATAGCCATGATCACGGGAACCCTGACGTCGGAGACCTTCCTCCGGGCCGTTGAACTGACGGAGACGGAAGCCCAGGTCTTCGACGAAGCCTATGAAGCCACCACCCAGTACGTTCCCTGGCCAAAAGCCTATGGTGGAGACATGGTGGCCCAGGCCGCAGCAGCGATGATGCGCTCAGTGGATGCTGACCGGCAACTCCACTCGATGCACAGCTATTTCATGCGCCCTGTGGATATCGGTTCAACGGTCCGCTACGAAGTCGAGCGCCTGCGCGATGGCCGCGGTTACTCCACGCGCACTGTCCGGGGTTTCCAGAACGGCAAGCCTGTATATGCCGCGATGGGTTCCTTCCAGGTTCCCGAAGACGGGCCGGACTTCCAGCCCGAGGCGCCGACCGCCGTCGAGCCTGAATCGCTGCGCTCCGCCGCCGAAGCCCTGTCCGAGAGTGAGGGCCCAGCCGCAGACTACTGGTCATCCGGCCGTAGTTTCGACATGCGGCATATTCCTGGCCCGGTATATGTCGAGCTGGAGGGTGGAACGGCCCCCCAGCAGGCAATCTGGGTCAAAGCCTTCGACACCCTGCCTGATGACGCCAACCTCCAGCGCACCGCACTGGCGTACGTGTGCGACTACACCATCCTTGAACCGCTCCTCCGGGTTAACGGCCTCAACTGGTCCAGCCCCGGACTCGCTACCGCCAGCCTTGACCACTCCATGTGGTTCCACCGGGAAGGCCGGGTGGACGACTGGGTGCTCTACGCCCAGGAAGCCATCTCCGGCCAGAGCAACCGCGGCCTCGCCATGGGCCGTTTCTTCGACCGTCAGGGACGACTCCTCGCGACCGTCGCCCAAGAAGGCATGATCCGCGCCTGACACCCCCATCCCCAGCCCCAACGACGCACCACTGAAAGGAACGGCCATGAGCATGTTGCCATCGGCCCACGTGGACACGTTCACCCGAGACCACCTGCCGTCCAGTGATACCTGGCCGGCGTTCGAATTCACCCTCCCCGAACTGAACTACCCGGACCGGCTCAATGCCGCCGCCGTGCTGATCGACGACGCTGTCGCACGGCACGGCACCGACCGCCCCGCCCTCCGCACCCCAGACGGCGTTGTCTGGACGTACGGCGAGCTCCAGACCCGCTCCAACCAGGTTGCCCAGGTACTCACCGAGGACCTTGGCGTCGTCCCGGGCAACCGCGTCCTGCTTCGCGGCCCGAACAACCCATGGATCGTGGCTGCCTGGCTCGGTGTCCTGAAAGCCGGCGCGGTGGTGGTCACCACCATGCCCATGCTTCGTTCCACGGAGGTCGCCACGATCATCCAGCTCACCAAGCCGGTTGTCGCGATTTCGGACCACCGCTTTGTGGACGAGCTCGCGGTCGCGGCCGGTGATGACGTGACGGTCCTGACGTACGGAAAGAACGACGACGGCGACCTCACCGCCCGCTGCTCGCGCAAGCGCGGGGAGTTCACGCCGGTGGACACGTCCTCGGACGACGTTGCCCTCCTGGGGCCGACGTCCGGAACGACGGGCGTGCCCAAGGTGACCATGCATTTCCACCGGGACATCCTGGCCAACGCGGACACCTTTGCCCGGTACATCCTGGAGCCCACGGCTGACGACGTCTTCGCGGGATCTCCTCCGCTGGCCTTCACCTTCGGACTCGGCGGACTGGTGGTCTTCCCCTTGCGGTTCGGTGCATCGGCGCTGCTGACGGAAAAGGCCGGTCCTGTGGAACTGGCTGAGAGGGCAGCAGAGGCCGGAGCCACGGTGCTCTTCACTGCACCCACCGCCTACCGGGCCATCCTTAAGGAGAAGCGCGGAGACCTGCTCAGCGGCCTCCGGGTTGCCGTCTCCGCGGGCGAGCACCTGTCCAAGGAAACGTGGGAAGCCGTCCACGAAGCTACCGGCCAGCGATTGGTCAACGGCATCGGTGCAACGGAAATGCTGCATGTGTTCATCTCGGCGGCCGGGGACGACATCCGTCCGGGTACCACCGGCAAGGCCGTGCCGGGCTACCGAGCCACGATTCTTGACGCCCAAGGCAACGAACTTGGGGCAGGACAAACCGGACGTCTGGCGATCATCGGACCCACGGGCTGCCGGTACCTCGACGATCCCCGCCAGGCGAACTATGTAGTGAACGGCTGGAACGTCACGGGGGACACGTTCTCCATGGACGAGGACGGCTACTTTACTTACCAGGCACGCTCGGACAACATGATCGTCTCCTCCGGGTACAACATCGGCGGGCCCGAGGTTGAAGCGGCCATCGACCAGCACCCGGACGTGGTGGAAAACGCGGTCATCGGCATCCCGGACGAGGAACGCGGCAGCATCGTGTGTGCGTTCGTGGTCCTGCGCGAGGGCGTCACCGGGGACGCTGCCAAGCGCAAGGAGATCCAGGACTTCGTGAAGCAAACCATCGCCCCGTACAAGTACCCCCGCGATGTCCGCTTCGTCACCGAACTTCCACGCAATCCCAGCGGCAAACTGCAGCACTTCAAGCTGCGCGACCGCGTCCTCGCGCAGGACATTTCCAGCACCAACGAACTTACCGCCGCAGGCCAGAGCCAGGCGTAGAAGGAGCAACCCCATGAAGATCGCAATCGTCGGAGGCGGCCCGGGCGGCCTGTACTTCGCAGCACTGATGAAGCAGCTCGATCCGTCCCACGACATCACCCTCTGGGAACGCAACGCTGCCAGCGATACCTTCGGGTTCGGCGTCGTGTTTTCCGATGAGACGCTCGGCGGCATCGGCAACGCGGACCCGGTGGTGGCCGAGTACATGAGCCGCCGCTTCGCCCGCTGGTCCGACATCGACATCCACTTCCGCGGGGAGACCATCACCGTGGGCGGCCAGGGCTTCGCTGCCATGAGCCGTAAGGAACTGCTGGAACTGCTGCAGCGCCGCTGCATCGAACTGAACGTTGACGTCCGGTTCAGCACCCTGGCCCCCGCCATCGAGGAGCTGGAAGCCAATTACGACCTTGTGCTTGCTGCGGACGGCATCAACTCCCAGATCCGTTCAAAATACGCCGACGCCTTCAGGCCCAGCCTGGACCCACGGACCAACAAGTTCATGTGGCTCGGCACCAACCAGGTCTTTGAAGCCTTCAAGTTCTTCGTGAAGGAAACCGAGTGGGGCGTCATGCAGATCCACGGCTACCCGTACTCGGACGAGGGATCCACGTTTATCGTGGAAATGCACCAGGACGTTTGGCATGCTGCAGGCTTCGACGAGACCGCGAATGAAGTCTTCCCTCCGGGCGTCTCCGACGAGAAGTCGATCGCCAAGATCCGTGAGATTTTCGCCGAGGAACTGGACGGCTACGAGGTCCTCACCAACAACTCCAAGTGGATCAACTTCACCACCGTCCGCAACCAGAGCTGGCGCAAGGGCAACGTGGTCCTGCTGGGCGACGCCGCCCACACCGCGCACTTCTCGATCGGCTCCGGCACCAAGCTGGCCATGGAGGATTCCCTGGCGCTGGCCGCCTGCTTGCACGAGCACGCCGATCTCCAGGAAGCTCTGGAAGCCTACGAGACCGAGCGGCGCCCTGTGGTCGCGTCCACCCAGCGCGCCGCCCAGGCCTCGCTGGAGTGGTTCGAGCGGATCGGCCAGTACAAGGACCAGGACCCCACTCAGTTCGCGTTCAACCTGCTCACCCGCAGCCGCCGGATCACCCAGGAGAACCTGCGCCTGCGTGACCCCGAATTCGCCGACGCCGTGGACAGGAACTTTGCAGAATCCCAGGGCCTCACCGAGGTTGCGCCGGCCATGTTCCAGCCCTTCAGCATCGGCGAACTCGAGCTCAAGAACCGCATCATCGTCTCCCCGATGGACATGTACTCCGCCACGGACGGCATCCCCGGTGATTTCCACAAGGTCCACCTCGGCTCCAAAGCACTTGGCGGTGCCGGGCTGGTCATGACGGAAATGGTCTGCGTCTCTGAAACGGGCCGCATCACCCCCGGTTGCAGCGGCCTCTACACCGACGAGCAGCGGGACAGCTGGAAGGAGATCGTCGACTTCGTCCACTCCCGCTCCACCGCGAAGATCGGTGCCCAGCTGGGCCACTCCGGCCGCAAGGGCTCCACCAAGCTCATGTGGGAAGGCATCGACCAGCCCCTCGACTCCGGCAACTGGACCGCCGTCGGGCCCTCCGCCCTGCCGTACAGCGCCGAAAACCAGACCCCTGTGGAACTGGACCGGGCGGGCATGGATGCCATCAAGGCCGAGTTTGTCGCAGCGACCAAGCGCGCCGACGAAGCAGGCTTCGACCTCCTCGAGATCCACGCTGCCCACGGCTACCTGCTCTCGTCCTTCCTGTCGCCGGTGTCCAACAAGCGGACAGACGAATACGGTGGCAGCTTGGAGAACCGGCTGCGGTTCCCGCTGGAAGTGTTCGACGCCGTCCGCGCCGCCTGGCCTGCCAACAAGCCGGTGACGGTACGCATCTCCGCGACAGACTGGATCGACGGCGGCAACACCTCCGATGATTCGGTCCAGATCGCGAAGGCGTTCGTGGAGCACGGCGCAGCTGGCCTGGACATCTCCACCGGCCAGGTCGCCAAGGAAGAAAAGCCCGCTTTCGGACGCAGCTACCAGACTCCGTTTGCCGACCGCATCCGCCAGGAAGTCGCCGCTCCGGCAGGCGTGGCCGTCATCGCCGTCGGCGCCATCTCAAGCTACGACGACGTGAACTCGATCCTCCTCGCTGGACGTGCCGACCTGATCGCCTTGGGCCGCACCCACCTGTACGATCCCCAGTGGACCCTCCACGCAGCAGCCGAGCAGGAATACCAAGGCCCGGGCGCCCAGTGGATTCCGCAATTCCGTGCCGGACGCCGCAAGCCACCAAGCTCACGCACCGACGCCATCCGCCCGCGCTTGTCCCTCTTGAAGGAGCCCGATGCCGAAGAAGCCACCAACCACCTGCGCTGGACCCCGGCCGCATCAGCCCGTTCAGCATCGGTCCTGGTGAAGTAGCCGTGGCCGCCGCACCCGTCAACACCTGGAACGTGCCCAAGCGCACCACAGGTGTGGTGCTCCTCTGTTGCTGGCTGGCGATCCTCGCCGAAGGTTACGACGTCGGCGTGCTGGGAGCCGTCCTTCCCGCACTGGCCGAGTACAAGGAATGGAACCTCTCGCCGCTCGCGTTGGGTGGCCTTGGCTCATATGCCCTGATCGGCATGCTTATAGGCGCCCTGTTTATCGGCACCCTGAGCGACCTCGTGGGCCGCAAGAAGATGCTTCTGACTTCGATGGTCATTTTCACCATCACCCAGGCCGGCGCGGCATGGGCTCCCACCCCGGAGCTTTTCGGCTTCTTCCGCCTGATCGGTGGGCTCGGCATGGGCGGTGTGATTCCGGTGGCGGCGGCCCTGACCATTGAATATTCCGCTCCCAACAAGCGCTCATATAACTACGGGCTCATGTATTCCGGCTACTCCCTGGGCATCGTTGCTGCGGCGCTTGCTGCCCTGTTCGTCCTGCCGCTGGGTGGGTGGCGTGCGGTGATTGCGATCGGTGCCGCTCCCGTGGTCCTGCTGCCAGTGATCTGGAAGTTCCTGCCCGAATCGCTGGAATACCTGGAGTCCAAGGGTCGGAGTGCCGAAGCCACGACGCTCGCGGCAAAGCTGGGAATCACGGACTACCGGCCGGTAGTTGTCGCGAAGCCGGCGGCTGGTGGCCCAGTGGATCCGTGGTGGAAGACCATCACCACCATGTTCTCCCTGCAGTACCTCCGCTCCACCGTGTTCTTCTGGATCTCGCTGTTCTGCGGCCTGCTCCTGGTCTACGGGCTGAACACCTGGTTGCCGAGCATCATGAAGAAGGCCGGCTACGACCTCGGCTCCTCGCTGACCTTCCTCCTGGTGTTCAGCCTCGCCTCGGCCATCGGCGGCCTGCTCCTGGGCCGCGCTGCCGACAAGTACGGCAAGAAGCTGATCCTGGTGGTCTTCTACATCCTGGGCGGCTTGGGCATCATGCTCCTGGTCTTCCCGAACACGATGGTGGTCAACCTGCTGTTCGTGGCCTTCGCCGGCGTCGGATCCATCTCCACTTCACTGGTCCTCACGGGCTACATCGCCGACTACTACCCGGCGAAGGTGCGCGGCACGGCGACGGGTTGGGCGCTCAGTTTCGCCCGGCTTGGCGCCATCTCGGGCCCGTTGATCGGTGGTTGGATCGCCGGTTCGAAGCTCCCGTTCGAGGCGAACTTCGGGATCTTCGCCGGTATCGCGGTTCTGGCCGCTGCCGCCGTCGCACTCATTCCGAAACCGCAACCAGAGGTGCCGGTGGCCGCCGTCGACGTTGATCCTGACGACGCCGCTATCGGCGCACGGTAGGAGCCGTGTACCCGGAGGCGTGCGTCGAGCGAACCGTCGAGTGGGTGGACACGGACGCATCCGGGCACCAGCACAACTCCGCGATCATGCGCTGGGTGGAGGCGGCGGAAGCTGAACTGTTCCGCCGCCTCGAACTGCCGGACTATTTTCCCAGCGCACCGCGGGTGCAGCAGGTCATCAACTACAAAGCGAAGCTCTGGTTCGGCCAGCGCATTACTGCCACCGTGAAGGTGCACGCGCTGGGCCGGACCTCGCTGACCCTGGCTTTCGAAATAACGTCCGATGCCGGTGAGGTCGCCGCATACGGGACGGTCACCACAGCCCACGTGCCCCAGGGGGCCAGCACAGCACAGCCCTGGCCCGAACATCTGGTCAGGGCTGTCTCGCCCCCGCGAGTTGGCACTTAATGACAATGCGGGACTCGGCGATTGTCATTAAGTGCCACCTCGGCGGAGGGTTTTTGTTTAGCGCAGGCCCTTCAGGACGTTCTTGGGGCGCTGCATCTCGCCGTGCTTGGCGCCGAGGATGATGACCCAGGCAGCGAAGGCGGGGATGGCCCACTGAAGGGCCTTCAGCTGGTTCTGGGCCGACTTCAACTCATCGGAAGCGCCCGGGCGAGGTTCCGTGGCTCCCTCCGCGCCCTCGCCTGAGAGCTGGTCAACCTTCTTGCCCACAATGCCTGCGTACAGGGTCACTGCGGCGCCGGCCACGGTGACCGCGGTCTTGTAGACCGTGTTGGCGGCGACGCTGTCCTGCTTGGCGATGCGGCCCTTGTTCTCCCAGGCGATGGCGAGGTCGGAGGCAAGGTGGCCTGCGAAGGCTGCTGTCTGGATCGGAGCCCACTTGCCCCAGCCCTTGCTGGACAAGCGGGTGCGCTCGGTGGGGTCCTTGGCTTCAGCCGCGGCACCGTTAAGCCCAATGGCCCCCATCAATGAGCCACCAAACCAAGCTGCAGCGGTAAGGTCGTGAATGGAACGGGCTACAAGATTTCCTGCCATGATGTGCTTCCTATCGTTGATGCGGAAAGTACTGGGTGTGGCTTCTTGATCCTGACGCGGAGTTCAAGGGTGCCTCCATAGTAAGCATCCTTAGTATGCGCTCGCCAGCTCACTTTGTTTCATTGAGGGGAGCCGTCCAGCGCCCACACCTATGATGAAGTGGACTGGCGCCTGATCAGTGGCGCGGAAATGAGGATGTTTTCGATGTTCGCCGTCCCGGCACCCCCGGTGCGCCACCAGCAACTCCTCGTCACCATCTTCGGCCTCTACGGGCGGAACGCGGGCGATGCGTTGCCGGTTTCGGCACTGATCTCCATGCTGGGTTCCCTGGGCTACGACGCTCCGGGCGTGCGGTCTTCCGTCTCCAGGCTCAAGGCCAAGGGCGTGTTGAAAAGCGTGCGTGAGGGCGGCATCGCCAAGTACAAGATTTCGGAATCCATCAGCGATGTGTTCCGTGAAGGTGACCGGCGGATCTTCGCTCCCGAACAGCCTGCACCGGTGGACACCTGGGTGCTGGCAGTGTTCTCGGTGCCGGAATCGCTGCGCAACCGCAGGCACCAGCTGCGGTCCGCATTGTCCGGTCTGGGGTTCGGCTCCGTGGCCAACGGTGTGTGGATCGCGCCCGCCCACAAGCTGGATCAGGCCCGGGACCGCCTAACTGCGGACGGGCTGATCGAATACGTGGACCTGTTCAGGAGCGACTACGTTTTCGACGGTCCCATGCGCCCGAAGATCTCCGAATGGTGGGACCTCAAGGAACTCGATGAGCAGTTCACCGAGTTCCTTGAGCTGTACTCAGGGGCGGAGCAGCAGTGGATAGAACGGGTGGGTGATGATCCCGACGTCGCCTTGGCTGAGTCCACGGAGGACTTGCGGCGCGACGCTTTCCGCTACTACATCCCCATGCTCACCATGTGGCGCAAGTTTCCGTACCGTGACCCGAACCTTCCAACGGATTACCTGCCGCCGGAATGGCATGGCCCTGCGGTCCGCCGGACCTTCCAAGCCGTTCACCGCTTGGCGGCACCCCTGGCCGCAGCGCACGCGCACGAGATTATCGCCGAGGCGCTGGATCCAGCTGTCGCCTAGCCCAGCCGCCTAGTCGCTGGTGCGGGGCGCGTCGATGATCCCGAAGGTTTCACCCTGGGGAGCCTGCACGATGGCCGTGCGGCCCAAGGGGCTTTCGGCGACAGGCTGGACCAGTGTGGCGCCAAGTTCCACTGCCCTCAAGGCAGTGCGGTGGACGTTGTCGCTGGCAAACCACGTCATCCAATAGCCCGTTGCTGCCTCGGTATCCGGGAGGACTCCGCCCACTTCCCTGCCGTCCAGTGGCCTGCTGATGGTGGCGTATGCCGCCCCGTCCGGGTCGATGTCCTGGAAGCTGACATCGAACACATCCGTGTAGAAGGACCGGGCCGCAACGTCATCCCGGGTATGGAGTTCGTTCCAGCAGAGGGCGCCGTGCTCGTTGACGCGTTCAGCGCCGATGTGGTTTCCCGCTTGCCAGATGCCGAACACGGCACCGGCACAGTCCGCGGCCAGCGCCATCCGGCCCGAATCCATGACGTCGAAGGGTGGCGCGATCACCTGGCCGCCGGAAGCAACCACTTTCTTCGCAGTGACATCGACGTCGTCCGAGGCGAGATAGGTGGTCCAAACGTTGGGAGCAGCGGGGTCCTGCTTGGATCCGATTCCGGCCACGGCGCGTCCCCCCATATGGGCCAGGAGATAGCCGCCTGAATCCTCGCCCCCGGAGAGATACTCCCAGCCGAAAAGCCCGGAATAGAAAGCCTTCGCGGCTTCGGGATCTTCCACTCCGAGATCAACCCACATGGGCGTTGCTGCGGGCCAGGCGGAGATTTTGGTGGACATGCGACTCCTTGGATAGGACTGATGGGCACAACTGCCTCCCCGGTTGCCCCATGCGCTGGGCTTCCGGGGAGGCAGCCACCCTTAAAGTGAGTCAGCTACCCAATTCGTGACACGGTTCAGGCTGCCAGGTCCTCCAGGACGGCCATCGCAGCATTGTGTCCACCGAGACCGCTTACGCCTCCGCCACGACGAGCGCCTGCGCCGCACAGGAAGACCCTGGGGTGCCCTGTAGCCACTCCCCACCGTTCGGCCGCCGAAGTGCGCGGTTCGCCGTCTTCCAGAAAGGGCCACTGCAGGCTCCCGTGGAAGATGTTCCCACCGGACATGTTCAGTGCATGTTCAAGGTCCAGGGTGGTTTTGGCTTCAACGCAGGGATTTCCGTCGGCATCGGCCAGCAGCAGATCCTCAATGGGTTCGGCCAGGACGGAGTTAAGGGAAGCCAACACTGCGGCGAGCAGTTCAGCCCGCAACTGCTCGTTGTTCTCCTCGGTGACCAGCCGGTGGGGAGTGTGCAGCCCAAAAATGGTCAGGGTCTGTGCTCCGGCCTGGACGAGCTCGTCGGAGAGGATGCTGGGATCGGTCAGGGAGTGGCAGTAGATCTCGCAGGGCAACGGGTCCGGGATGGCACCCTCCAACGCTGCCTGGTAGGCGGCTTCCAACTGTCCGTAGTCCTCGTTGATATGGAACGTGCCCCCGAAAGCTGCTTCCGGGGCCACCGACGCGTCGCGGAGCTTCGGCAGGCGGCGAAGGAGCAGGTTGACCTTGATTTGCGCTCCTTCCGGGGCGCTGCCCGCAGCAGGGGAGCCCCCCAACAGGCCTTGCAGAACCCACGGTGACACATTGGACAGCACGCGCTCCGCGTTGAAGGCGTGCGATACGCCGCCGCGCTGGAACTGGACTTTGCCGTCGTCGGATATGGCGGTGACTGTCGCGCCTGAAATCAGGGTGGCGCCGGCCTCACGGGCCACCCGCTCAAGCTCCTTGGAAACCGAGCCCATGCCGCCGAGGGGGATGTCCCAGTCGCCGGTTCCGTTGCCGATCACGTGGTACAGGAAGCAGCGGTTGGCGTCGAGCAATGGGTCATCCAGGGACGTAAAGGTTCCGATGAGCGCATCGGTTGCCACGAGGCCCTTGACCAGCGGATGGCTAAGCCGTGCCGAGATGGCCTGGCCCAGGGGGTTTTCGATGTAGGCGTTCCACAGTTCGTTGTCGCCGACGAGTTCCCGGGCCTCAGAGCGGGTGGGAAGGGGATCGCAGACCGTGGGGAAGAGGGCTTGGGCCAGTTTTCCGGTCTCGGCGTATAGACCCTCGAGCGCATCAAAGTCCGCGGCAGCGTCATCGGAGACGCGGGCAAAGGAGGCGCGGCTTGCCGCAGGGTCGGCCCCATCTATGAGCAGCCCCGTTCCGGGGTTTGCCGGGTTGGGTGTGTAGGACGAGTAGCGCCTGCGGGCGAGATCGATCTGGAGTCCCAGTTCGCTGACGATCCGCTGCGGAAACAGGCTGACCAGGTAGGAGTAGCGGGACAGGCGGGCGTCCACGCCTTTGAAAGCGGCTGCAGAAACGGCGGCCCCGCCGAAGTGGCCTTCCCGCTCCAGGACTGCGACGCTCTTGCCGGCGCGGGCGAGGTAGGCCGCGGCAGTCAGGCCGTTGTGGCCACCGCCGACAATGACGACATCAAACTGTGTTTTTTCCATGGCACGAGGGTAGCCATGCATTGCCATTGCTTACTGAAACTGTTTTTTGACATAAGCAACACTTGGGCTCGTGACTAAAAGGCGGCGGGCAAGCGTAAGCCGCCTGCCCGCCGTCGTGCGTTACTGGACGGTACGGGTCGCCTTGGCGAGATTCTCCCGAAGTTCATCGGCGTTCTGCCGGATGACGTAGGCCGGGCGGTCGCGCTCTACTCGCCAGCTGTCTTCCAGTGGCCCGATGTTGACGGTGTCGAAGCCGAATTCGTCGTAAAGCCTGGTGACGAGTCCGGCGGCCTCCGGGAAGTCGCTCGCGGTGGCAAGTGCGCGCCGGTTGTCGGTTCCGGCGGGGGTGCCGTCCGTGGTGATGTCCTTCGCGAAGATGTGGTTGAAGCCCTTGGCCACCTTGGACGTGGGGAGGTGCTTCTGGAGCAGTCCGGACGTTGTGGCCTCGCCGTTGTCGAGCTCGGGGATCCGGCCGTCACGCTCCCAGTAATAGTTGTTGGTGTCGATGACGACTTTGCCCTCAAGCGGTTCCGCCGGGATATCGCGGTAGTTCTTGAGGGGAACGGTTACGACGGCGAAATCGCCTGCCGCTGCTGCCTCGGCTGCCGTCGCGGCGCGGGCACGCGGGCCGAGTTCCGATACGAGCCCGCTGAGCGTTTCCGGACCTCGTGAGTTGCTGATCACGACGTCATAGCCAAGTTCCACTGCCTTGCGTGCAACCTGGCTGCCAATGTGTCCTGCACCGATAATTCCGATTGTTGTCATATCCACGCCAACAAGAAGTTGCAGGCGCCTATTTCCCGCGTTACGGAATATTTCCAAGGGCTTATACTAAGTAGTCTTACTAAGCTGTTTTTCATCGAACACGAGGAGGTAGTGATGGCCGGGCGCTTGGAACTGGTGGAAACGCCTGATGGGGGATACCGGGTTTTGATGGTGGACGGCACGGATACCTTGATGGGTCTGTCCAAGCGGTTCTCTACGGTGGATGAGGCCGTGGGAGGGGTGGCTGCCATCCGCGAAGTAGCAGGCACTGGCCTCCTTCAAACCGGCTCCGCAGAACGGTACGCCGTGCTGATGCTGGAAGAACCCGCGATCGATTCCGCGCTGGCGGACCAGGGTGCACGGAAGCAATCGAAGGTGGTCAGCTGTGAGCAGTGAACCGACGGCAAAGACGCGCGGCGTTCTGTTCGACGTGGACGGCACGCTGATTGATTCGAGCTATTTCCACGCCATGGCGTGGTGGCAGGCCTTCCGGCGCGAGGGATTCGACGTCGAAATGTCGGCTATCCACCGCTGCGTGGGAATGGGCGGCGACCGGCTCATCCAGAGCCTGGTTTCCGAGTCCACCGAGGAGCTGCAGGAGGCCTTGAAGTCCTCGCACAGCGCAGTTTTCTCCACCTTTTGGCCCGCACTGCGGACTTTCGACGCCACCCGGGACCTTTTGGCGGCATGCTCGGAAGCGGGCCTGGCCGTCGGGCTGGCGTCCTCGGCGCAGGACCGCGACCTGGAGGTCAGCCGAAAGCTTCTCGACGCCGGTTCCTCCATAGATGCGTGGACCAGCTCCAACGATGCCAAGGAGAGCAAGCCTGCTCCCGACATCCTGGAGGCGTGCCTGGAGAAGCTCAAGCTCAGTCCGAAGGATGTGGTCTTCGTTGGCGACGCGGTCTGGGACGTAAAAGCCGGGGCCGCAATCGGGGTTCCTGTTGTTGCCCTGACGTGCGGCGGAATCAGCGAGGCCGAGTTGCGTGACGCAGGCGCCGCGGAGGTCTACGACAATCCGCGGCACCTGCTGGAAAAGCTTGAGGGCAGCCTTATTGGAAAGCTGGCCTAGCGTTCGTCGCTGATTCCCTTGTCGCGGCCGCGGCGGTTTCGCAGGGTCCAGATGATCAGGGCGAGGATGATCACGGCCGCGACGCCACCCAAGACCCAAGGCACGGCGCTGGTGCGGGTCTGCTCCTGGGGGTCGGATTCTCCGGTTCCCGGGTTGGCGGGTCCGCTGCCAGCCGGGTTGGGGGTGCTTGGGGCTCCCGAGGAGGGGGCGGGGTTGGTGGGCTTCTGCGTTGACGGGCCGGAGGGGTTGCTGGGCTCCGGCGTAGGGGTCGCCGTGGTGGCGCCTACGCGGCCCTGCGTGTGGACTGTTGCCGTGGCCGCTGCGTTGGCTGCGACGGCGGTGGAGGCCATGAACCCCGTGAAAAGGGTCAGTGCCAGGGTGGTCGTGGCTAATTTACGAAGCATCGGTATCTCCTGAGTAGGGGGCGTGTTCGCGAATCCTCATACTCGTAAGCATACTGACTAAATTGGCGCAGTGGATGTTCCGGGGGTGCCGCCTTCGCAAAAGGCGGCACCCGTGCCCGGACTACCGGTTCAGCTTGTCCGCGTCCGGCTCCTGGTCGCCAATATGGCCAGGTGCGTTGGCCGCAAGGACACGCTGGACGAACGCGCTGTACTCCTCCATGTAGTGCCGCAACAGCGCAGCGGTGCCTTCATCGCGGACGGAACCGTCGGCGTCGTAAGCGTCTGCGACGAAGCGGATGTACGCCTCCGGCGCGTTCAGCTGCGGAGCGTCAAGGAAGCTCAGGACGCTGCGCATGGAGGACTGCATCACCGCCGTGCCGATGCCGCCCGGCGAAGCGCCGATGATTCCGGTAGGTTTGCGGGCGAAAGAATTGGTTCCCCAGGGCCGCGACCCCCAGTCGATCGCGTTTTTCAGGGCGCCCGGGATGGAACGGTTGTATTCCGGGGAGATGAACAAGATGCCGTCCGAGGCTGCGATTGCATCCTTCAATGCCTTGCCTGCTGGCGGGAAGTCGGCGTCGTAGTCCGAGCTGTAGAGCGGAAGGTCCTTGATTTCGATCTCATGGAACTCAAGTTCAGGCGGTGCCACGCTGATCAGCGCTTTGGAGAGGGTCCGATTGATCGAATTGCTGGCAAGGCTTCCAACGAAATAACCGATTTTGAAAGTGTCCATAGCGGCGTTCCTTTCCGACGGCACGGCCGGAACCGGCTCGTCGACGGTGTTGTTGCGGGTTGACCCGCTCCAACCGACCCTAGTGGACATGTGCGCGGAGCGCAGCCCCTGCTCCTGCCGCCGCCATCTCCGCTGTCACGCCGTGAAGGCAAAATCCTTGGCATGCAGCGGGTGGAGCAAGGGCTTGCGGCAGGCAACTCTCAGGGCCTCCTCAATGGTGCTTGCGGCCATCCGCTCAAGTTCGGTGCCCAACGAACCCGCCGCGTGCGGGGTCAGCAGCACATTGGGGTGCGTGTAAAACGCGGACCCAGGCGGCAAAACCCACGGCGTGGTGACGTCCAGCACGGCGTACAGGGTGCCCTCCTGGATGCGCGCCAGGAGCGCTTCCTGGTCCACGAGCTCGCCGCGTGATGTGTTGATGAAGGTAGCGCCCTTTCGCAGTTGGGCGATCAGCCCGGCATGCAGGAGGTTCTCGGTGGACGCCAACGACGGCGCGTGGAGGCTTACGACGTCGGATGTCGCCACGAGCGCTTCCAGGCTGACGCGTTCGACGCCGAGGGCAGCTGCCGCTGCATCGTCCAGATAGGGGTCGGAGACAACGACGTCGAGGTCATAGGGTGCCAAAAGTCGGATGACATGGCGGCCGATCTTCGAGGCGCCGATGATCCCCACGCGCTTGCCGTAGTTGCCCATGTCGGGGAACAGCTGGTCCGGTTCCACTGCCTTCTTTTCCACGTGGAGTTTTTGGGCCAACTGCAGGATGCGTTTGTTGGCCAGCAGGATCATCGCAACGGTGTACTCGGCCACCGGAATGGCGTTGACCTCCGCCGCCGTGCTGACCTGGATGCCGCGCTCCCAGCACGCTTCCGTGATGTGGTGCTTGGTGGTCCCGCCGGCGTGGAGGATGTACCGGAGCCGGGGCGCGGCGCCGAGGACGGTTTCATCGATGACGGGACAATTCCACCCGGTGATGAGAATGTCCGTGCCCGCCAGGATTTCCCGGGAGCTTTGGCTGGTGAATTCTTCCATGGGCTCTTGGTTCAGGAGCAGGAGGTCCGGGGCCAGCGTGGCAAGCGTGCTGGGTGGGAAGATCCGCGGTGCGACGCCCGGTCCCATGGCCAGGGCTACGTTCAACGGTGTGTGGTTCACTTGACGCTCCCTGCGGTGAGGCCGGACTTCCAGAAGCGCTGCAGCAGGATGAAGGCGACCAGCAGCGGAATGATGGACAACAGCGAACCGGTAATGACCATGGGCGTGAACTCCGGCTGCGGGACCGAATAGCCCTGCCAAATGGAGATGCCGACACTGACGGGAAGCAGTTTTTGGTCCTGCAGCATCACCAGGGGCAGCATGAAGTTGTTCCACACGCCGACGAACTGGAACAGGGCGATGGTGATGTAGCCGGGCATCATCATGGGCAATCCCAGCGAGAAGAAGCTGCGGATTGGTCCGGCGCCGTCCATGCGGGCTGCTTCCAAGGTTTCTCCCGGCACGTAGGACGCCGAATACACCCTGGCCAGGTAGACGCCGAACGGGTTGCACAGGACCGGGATGAGGATGGCCCAGACGGTGTTGGTGAGTCCGAAGACGGAGGCCAGCAGGTACATCGGCAACACTGTGGCGGTGTTCGGGATGAGGACGCCCACCAAGACGAAGCCAAACAGGGAATCCTTGCCGCGGAACTGGAACTTGTCGAACGCATACCCTGCCATGACCGAGATCAGCCCGCCGAAGACAGCCCCGACGCCCGCGTAGAGAACCGAGTTGGCCAGCCAGCGGAAGAACAGCCCGTTATCCTGCTGCGCCACCGCTGCGATGTTTTCGAAGAGGGAGAAGTTTCCGAAGGCGTAGGCGCTGGTGCCGTAGAGGTCCGCCGCGTTCTTCGTGGACGCGAAGACCAGCCACAGGACGGGCACCACCATGTAGGCGGCTCCGATGACCAGGAGGCCGTTGACGGTGAGCTTGCTGGCGAAGCCTGCATTGTGTGGCTTGCGTTTGCTTTTAGGTGGCGTTGATTGCTGTGCCGTACCCCGCGGGCGGGAGAGTGTGGTGGTGCTCATGACTTGTTCATCCTCGAGCTGAAGCGGGTGACTATGAGGGAAAGGACTGCGGCGAGAGCGGCGATGATGATGGAGGCAGCTGCCGCCTGGTTCAGGTTGTGCCTGATGAAGGCTGCATCATAGGCCCAGAGATTGGGGACCCATGTGCTGGTCACCGATGCCGTTGCCTTGGAGATGATGGACGGCTCCGTGAAGAGCTGCAGGGTGCCGATGATGGTGAAGAGCATGATGACGCTGAGGGCCGGGAGGATCAGGGGGAACTTGATGCTCAGGGCTGCCCGGATCTCACCGGCGCCGTCGACGCGGGCCGCCTCCAGGATTTCCCGGGGCACGGCCTGCAGCGCGGTGAAGAGAATGATGACGTTGTAGCCCGTCCACTCCCACACGCCGATGTTGACGATGGAAGGCAACACCAAATGGGCATCCAGGAAGTTGAGTTGAATGCCGCCGCCCTGCAGTACCTGGACCAGGGGGCTGATCCCCGGAGTGTAAAGGTAAGCCCAGATCAGGGCAGCGATCACGCCCGGAACAGCATGCGGAAGGAAGACCAGGAGCTGGAACAGTTTCCTGGCTTTGGCCACTGTGGCATCCAGCAACAAGGAGAACACCACGGCGCCGCCCACCATGGCCGGGATATAGATCAGGCAGTACAGGGCAAGCCTGCCGATGCCCTCGATGAAGGTCTCCGACTGGAATACCTGAAGGTAGTTCTCCAACCCGACAAAGACGGTCTTGGGTTCGCTGAACCCGAGTCCGGATTTTTGTTGCGCGTGGAAGCTCAACACCAGCGAGTAGATCACCGGGGCGATCATCGCGAGGGCGAAGACTGCAAAGAACGGGACCAGGAACAACGCTGCGGTCGGGCCGCCGGTTCCGGCCAGTGCGCGGCCTGATCGGCGCTTGATGGGGGCCTGGGTGGCCATGGGATTCTCCTAGCTGGCCGGGAGCTTCTTCGGGGAAGCTCCCGGCGGGGATGGCTATTCGGTAACGGACAGGCCCGATTGCTTCAGGCCGTCAACTGTTGCTGTCTGTGCGGTGTCCACCGCCTCGCGGATGGTGCCGCCGGTGGTCAACTTGCCGTAGGCGTCCTTGAGGGCGGTGTTGGTGGAATCCCAGTTGGGTCCCCACTGCCAGCCCGGGGTGATGGTGCCGTACGCCTTGTCGAAGACCGCGTAGATGTCATTGCCGAAGTAGCTCGCGTCGTAGGCCTGCTGCGCCACGGGAGTGAGGCCAGGGAAGGCCAGGAACGCCGAACCGGTGTTGCCGCGGGCCTTGATGGCCTCCGGGTTGGTAGTGAGGAACTCTACGAACTTCGCGGCAGCTGCCGGGTTCTTGCTGCTCTTGGTCACGTTGAAGCTCGAACCGCCGTAGAACGCACCGGCCTCCGAGCCCCAGTTGGGGAGTTCTGCCGCGATCCATTGGCCCTTCTGGCCGCTGGCTTCTGTGCGCTTCTGGATGCCGGTGGCGCTCCAGTTCGCACCCACCACGCCGACTACCGTGCCGTTGGCAAGGTCCAGGCTCCACTCATCGCTATAGGCCTGGCTGACTTTCACGATCTTTTCGTCGATCAGCTTCTGCCAGTAGGTGGCCACCTTCTTGGTTGCTTGGTCATTGATGCCGACCTTCCAGCTGTCGCCCTCCGTCCCGAACCACTTGGCGCCGGCTTGCCAGGCCAGGCCGGCGCTCGCAGCCACTTCGTTCGGGTTGAAGCTGGCCAGGTACGCACCGGGCTGCGCGGCCTTGAGCTTTTTGCCCGCCTCTTCGAACTCGTCCCAGGTCTTGGGGACCTCGACGCCGGCCTTCGCGAGCATGTCTTTGCGGTACCACATGATCATCGGGGCGGCGTCGTAGGGCAGGCCGAAGGTCTTGTCGCCGAACTGGACCAGGGCCTTGGTCTCGTCGGTCAGTTTGTCCACTGTGGAGGCCTGGTCGATCAGGCCATCCATGGGAACTACCTGTCCGTTGCTGACGAACTGGGGCAGTTGGGGGTACTCGATGGTGGAGACGTCCGGACCGTTGCCCGCCGTGATGGCCGTGGAGAGCTTGGCATAGCCGCCGTTTGCACCGTTGGGGATGGTCTCGAAAGTGACCTTGATCTTGTCCTGGCTGGCGTTGAATGCTTCTGCCACCTTGTCCATCCCGGCGAGCGATGACCAGAAGGTGATCGACCCGCTGGGGTCCTCAGTGGGTGTTGGCGCGGACGCGGGGGCCGGGCCCGTGCCGCAGGCTGCGAGCAAGAGCGTGCTGGCGGCCAGGCCTGCCACTCCTGCGAAGAGTTGGCGACGCTTCATGGTGTTCTCCTTTGAAGACTTGCGATGCGAACGACGAATTGTGGTTGGGGCCACACATGAGTCCATGAAAGCTCCATGCTTCGAACAACTTCAAGATTTCAAACATTTTCAAACATGGCGATTGAACCGTTATTCGCGCTGTGTCTGGTGAAGTTGATAGGACGCCACTGCCATTTTTGTTCGAACGAACAAAAATGCTGGACGATGCCTCCCTGTGGCTGTTAGATCTTTCGGACACGTTCCCAACCCACACCTACGAAATCGGGGCTCCCATGGACACATCGCACATCAGCAGACGACTGGTCCTGCAGGCAGGTGGAGCAGCGTCGCTCGCTGCCGCGCTTGGACTGGCAGCCGGCCACCCGGCGTCGGCCGCTACCCAAGACCAGCCCGGCGGAAAGGAGACGGAGATACTGGATCTGGGGCCCGCCGTCGTCCAGTTCTCGCTCATGAGCGGTCTGCTGGTGGGCGATACCCTCTACATTGGTTCACGGAACCTGGACCCCGTGCGGATCATCGCTTTCCACGTCCCCAGCGGCAAGGTCACCGGCCAGACAGAACTCAGCAACGGGCATTCCATTCAGACCCTCGCTGCCGATTCATCGGGCCGGTACCTCTATGCCGGTGTGCTGCAGAAGGACGCAGGCACGAAACCGAACTTGTTCCGCTGGGACCTGACAAAGCTGTCCACCGAGGCGACGGCGCTGGGCTACATTGGCGATCGAGATGTCCGGGACATCAGCGTCGCACCCGACGGCCGGGTCTATGCAGTGGGTGGAGGCAGCCCGACCGCCCCCGCGCTGTGGGAATACGATCCCGCCACGGCTCAGATCGTAAGCCTCGGCATTCCGGACCCGGGAGCTACCTTGGCACGGGCGGTTGCGGCGACAGACGCGACCATATTCTTCGGCGCAGGCAGCACCCTCAACGGTGGTGGCAGCGCAAGCCGGGCATGCCTGTTCGCCTATGACCATGCGGGCAAAACCTTCAAAAACGTCACGCCCAAGGAGATGCTCGTTGATCCAAGCATCCGGGACCTTGGCATCGTCGGGGACAAGGTTCTGGTCAGTTCCGCAGGATCGGTGCAGAACTCCAAGGTGGCGGCACTAAGCGTCACCGATCCGTCGTCGTACCTTGTGGCGGCATCCGAAGGAAAAACCTCCAAAAACTTCGCCGAGCTGGGCGGGAAGGCCTACTTCGCCAATGAAACCGGCCTGCTCGCCTACGACCCCGTGGGCAATACGATCTCCGTGATGCCGTACCAAGGCCCGTCCCTGGGCGAAATCTGGGGCGTCGACGCCCGGATGGGCAAGCTGCTGGTGACCTCTGGCTATGGGTTTGTGGCGGAGATCGATCCCGTCACTGGTGCCACGAAGACCACGGACCTTGGCGAGGCAGGTGCCCCGTCCGATCCCCAATCAGTCATGGGCATCGCGGCTGGAGCGGGCTACGTGTATGTGGGCGGCAACGGTGTCATCGCACGCCACGCGCTCGGGTCAGGGCAGGTGACCAATCTGACCGCGCCCGGAGAAGCGAAGGATGCCGTGGTGGTCGACGGCGTCCTGTACACAGGGCAGTACAGCGGGCAGGGCATCTGGAGCTACGATCCGCGAAGCGGCAAGCCGATCTTCCAGGTGGCGTCCTTCCCGAAGGAGCAAAACCGGCCCCTTGATGTGTGCTGGGACGAGGTCAACAAGTTGGTGCTGGTGGCGGCGCAGGCGGACACTGAGGGCGGCGGATCGCTCTGGACGTACGATCCCCGGACCGGCAAGAAGGGCTTCTTCGTGAACCCGATTGACAAGGTCCAGTTGCTGCGTGCCGTGGCTTCCCGGGAAGGGGTCGCGTATCTGGGCGGCGGGAATCCCGGACTGGAGGGTACCGGAACAGTGGTGGCGTTCGACCCCGTGGCAGGCAAGGAATTGTGGCGCTTGGACGCCGGGGCCGGTGCCGGCATCTCGGCGCTGGCTGTGCAGGGGAAGTACCTTTATGGCGTGACCCGCAAGGGCGGGTTGTTTGTCATCGACCTGCCCAAGCAGAAAGTTGTGCACCGCTCGGACATCTCCGCCGCCAGCCATGGCTTCGCCGCCCTCGTGACCAACCGTGGGGTGGTGTACGGCGTCTCCGACACGAGCGTCTTCCGCTTCAATCCCAAGACCTTCGCGGTAACCACAGTTGTGGCGGACATCGACGGCGGCTGGTACAGCGGCTCGCACATCAACAACGACGAGGACGGTTATCTTTACACAATGCGTGGCCGGAACCTGGTGCGCATCGACGACCACCCCCGGAAGTAGTTCGTTGCGAGGCCCGCTCTACGCGCTTCCCGGGCAAAATAGCGCGTAAAGCGGGCCTCACAGCGCGTGCATTCGGTCACCTATGCTTGTTTTGAACTTCTGTTGTTCGAACTTCACTTCGCCTGGAAAGAGAGTCGGCATGCTCAGCGGAGAACGCCACGCGAAGATCCTGCGCGAGCTGGAACTGCGCGGAACACTGACCGTGAACGAGTTTGCCGCCAAGACCGGGCTTTCCACCATGACCATCCGCCGGGACCTGACGCAGCTGGCCGGACAAGGCTTGTTGCGTCGGGTCCATGGCGGGGCAGTCAGGAATGCTTCCGAGCGTTCCGGGGAGGCCGAGTACAGGAGATCCCGGCAGCCCCTTGCCACGCTCGGGCTGATCGTGCCGACCACGGGCTACTACTTTCCGGAGATCATCCGTGGAGCAGAAGCCGCAGCCCGGACCTTGAACGCCCGGCTCATTCTGGGTGTCAGCAACTACTCTGTGGAGGACGAGTACCGGCAACTCCAGCGGGTTGTGGCCAACTCGGTGGACGGTATCCTTCTGGCCTCGGCCGGTCCCGTGGAGCCGGGATCGCCGACGTTCGAGCTGTTGGCAGGGCTCAAGATTCCTGTAGTCCTGGTGGAACGGTCCAGCCGGGCATTTGAGTCCGTGATGTCTGATCACAGCTATGGCGCAGAGCTGGCCATGGAGCACTTGGCCGCGCAGGGGCACCGCAGGATTGCACTCGCCGTCGCAAAGAGCCCTACCGCGCCATGGCTCAAGGAGAGCCACGCGCGGATGGTCGCCAAGCTGGGACTCGAGAGCGACGCGCCCGTCATGGAATATGACCGGCTTGGCCCGGTTGGTGGAAACAATCAAGCAGAGTTCTCCCGGTTCCTGAAGGACTGCCGGCGGACAGGTACCACCGCCGCGCTGGTGCTCCCGGACGAGGAAGCCATCACGCTGATCCACCTTGCGGAGGAGTCCGGAATGGAGGTGCCGCAGGACTTCGCCATCGTGGCTTATGACGACGAAGTGGCTGAGCTGGCAGCTGTGCCGTTGACCTCGATTGCGCCGCCCAAGCGGGATGTCGGCCATGCCGCCGTCACCATGTGCATGGAGCGGCTGGCTGGCAAACAGGGGGCCGGTCTCTCTCCAGCCCTGCGCCGGGTGAACCTGGCGCCGAAGCTCATTGTGCGGGAGTCGTCGAGGACGGCCGAAGAGGAATAGGGGCTTGGGCGCGCACTACCCCTCTCCCTACCCACGGAGCCCCTAGCGCTGAGGCTGTAGCACCGTCTCCACCTCCGGCGCGTCCACACGTCCACGGATGAAGAACAACGACACCAGACCCACGACGATCACCACGATGTTCCCCAGCCCGGCAATCGCGGTGAGCGGGCCGTCCACGGCGTGTGCGGTCTGCAGGAAAATGCTGGGATCGGTGCTGGCGTGCAGCAGGATGGGCACAATCAAGCGGCCAGTCAGCCTGTAAGCCAGATACATGCAGATGCCGAAGGCGAACGTGTACAGCAACTGGAAGGCTGTGACGAACAAAGACTGCCCGGAGAGCAGGTTGGTGGCGTGCAATCCCGCGAACACTGCCGCGGAGATGACGGCCACCACGATTTCCCGGTACCGTGCCCTGCGAAGGAGCCTGATGACGAATCCACGGGTCAGCGTCTCTTCAGCGAAGCCTATAAACAGGCCCGCAAGCAGCCATGTGGCGATGACATCGAAGCCAATGGCGGTGTAGTCAATCGTGGCGAAGCGGAGGAAGTTGAACGCCAAGACTGCGACGACGGCGATCCACATCCACCCGCGGCCACCGATCGGCTGGCGCGCAAAGAGCTCTCGAAGCCAGCCCACGGACCATCCGAAAAGAACCAGCAGGATGCAGCCCACCAGGATTGGCAGTGCGTACACAACAAGAATGAACCCGGCGCCTTCGGGATCGGAGATTTCACCGAGCAGCGGCCCGAAGGCCAAGGAACACAGGTTGTAGAGGATGACGTACGCGACTGCCAGCAGCGCAGCCCGCCACCATCCACCCTTTTCCCAAAAAAGCTTCCACCGAGACGTGCCTAGGTACCCCATTTGTATTGCCCCCTTTTGCGCCGTTCTCTCTGCTGGAAACCGGTCCTCCAAACTTACCCGAGCCCGAGCCCGGCCACCCCGGCACGGGCCATCCGGTGGTAATCGGCGTGCTGCAGCAGGGCGGCTGCTTCCTCGTCGACGATCACCGTTGCACGAGGGTGGAGCTGGACGATGGAACCAGGGACTGACGCCGAAACCGGACCATCCAGGGCGGCAGCGACGGCCGATGCCTTGGCGGGTCCAAACGCGAGCAGAACCAGCTGCCTGGCACGCTGAATGGTGCCGAGGCCCTGGGTGACGCAGTGAGTGGGCACGTCCCCGGGAGAGCCGAAGAACCTGGCGTTGTCCGCCCGTGTCTGTGCAGCCAATGCTTTGATCCGCGTGGTCGAGGCAAGGGAGGACCCCGGCTCATTGAAGCCCACGTGCCCGTTGGTGCCGATGCCCAGGATCTGAATGTCGATGCCACCGGCCGCGAGGATGGCGGACTCGTATTCGTCCCCGGAAGCCTGGACGCCCGTCCCGAAACCGCGAGGGGTATGGATCAAGGATGGCGTCAGCCCCAGCGGCACAACCACTTCGGACGTGATGACGGAGCGGTAGCTCTGCGGGTGCTCCGGTGGCACTCCCAGATACTCGTCCAAGGCGAAGCCACGCACCTGTGAAACGTCCAGCCCCATGTCCCGGATTGTTGCGGCCAGAGCAGCATAAGTGGACAGAGGCGTGGAGCCCGTGGCCAGTCCCAGGACGGTATCGGGTTTGCGCTGCAGCTGCTCGACGACCAGGGACGCTGCGATGCTTCCCGCCTCTTCCTGGTCACGGACGATGATGACTTCTGCCATGGACTGTTCTCCCTTGTTATTGGTTATCGAGCTCGACGCAGCGTCTGCATGGCCTGCTGGTCATCGATCCGGACGAGGTTGGGTCCTTGCAGCGTGTACAGGAGGCCGTCCTCATCCGCGGTGATGTGTGGGCCGCTGTACCAGCCGCCATTGATGCCGGCCACCACCACGGTCACAGCGAACGTCATGGGGTCGATGCGGAAAACGGTGGTGTCCGAGACTCCGTACACAATGCCGCGGCTGACCTGCAGGGCGCCGAAGTCGGTGCACACGCTGCTGAGGTCGCCACGGTGGACCACTTGCCGGGTCTCAAGGTCGACGACGAACAGGCCCGCCGCACGACGCGACATGCCGTAGAGGTACTTTCCCTGGACGGCCATGGCGGCGATGCCCGCGGTCTGGCCAGGATCGATACGCCACAATTCCTGATTGGCCACTGGATCCCAAGCCACCACGGTGCTGCGTGGGCCGTTGGCGTAGATGTTGTCGCCGCCAAGGTATGCCACGCCGTTCCGGGTGGCCACCGCACGGACCATTTGGAGGTCGTCGATCGGGTTCACTTTGGTGATGACCTGCGTAGTCGCGGGGTTGTAGGCCGCGAAACAACCACCGCCGCCGGTGTCGTTCTGGGCGCCGGCGATCACCAGGCCGTTGACGGCGTCCCAGCAAACATCCAATGGCCTGTTCTGCCCGGTTGGAAGCGCAGCAACCTGGTAGGGGAGTTGGCCGGTGGTGGGATCGTAGGCGAGGATTCCGCGGGAGTTGTACTGTCCTGTGAACAGCACACCACCCACGACCACGGAATCCTTCGCTTCACCGGTGGCACGAAGATAGGAGACGCTATCCGAAGCCAGTTGGTGCCGTGCGATCACGCCGGTCCCGCCTACGTAGACATCCCCGGCACCTGCGGCCAGGCCCATGCAAAGCTGCGGCCCACCCGGCGCTCCGGCCTCGGTGAGATCGTGCTTCACCGCGGTCCTGGCCACGGGGTCGATCTCGATCACGTCGTAGGAGGAAACCGTCAGCGCCTTGCCGAGATAGACATCCAGGCCCCACATTGCACCAACATCCTCGGTAAGGATCTGCGTGATCTTTTTGGTGGTCATGTTGTAGGCCCACACGCCCGGTTCCTTGACGAAGAAGACCTGATTTCCCAGCTGCCGGAACATGACTCCGGTCTTGGCGATGATCGTGTACTTCGAGTGGTCCGCGAGGTTGATCAGCACGGACTTCCCCGGCCCCTTCACGCCAACGCCGAGCTGTCCATCGAGCACACTGAGCGAGGTGACCGAAACCCCGGCTGCGACCTCCGCTGGGAGGATGTTGGTGAACGCCTTCGTGGTCCGGTCAAAGGCGAACAAGCGCCCAGGACCGGATCCGTTGCCTCCGCCGAGCGTGCTTCCGGTGCCGAAGTACACGTAGCCCGCCGTGGCGGCAACGGCCTGGGCGATGGTGGCGCCCGGGTCGGGGATCCCCCAACTGGTGGTGGCGTTCGTGGCGGGATCGTATTCCCACAAGGACGGGGCAGTCGTCGTGACACCGCCACCGGCCGCGTACACCTTGCCGTCGGGCGCTACTGCAAGGGCGCGGATATCGCGATCGCCCGTTTCACCTACGCCCACCGCTGGAGAGGAGGGCGTGCTCAAGTCCCAACGGTAAATGTTCGGCTTGCCGTCGATGCCGTCCCGCAGCACGCCGGCGTAGAGGTACCGGCCGCCCGGATCGGCGGCAAGGGCCTGGATGCTGTAACCCGAGCCCAGATCCGTCCGGGATGTCACCCGCCCAGTGGGCAGGTGGTAGCCGATGATCCGGACGGGATTCAGGTTCCGCGAACCGATGTACACGGTATCGCCCACCAGGAGCGAACTCATCAGCGAGAACTGCACGACGGCGGGTCCGAGGTCAGTGATCTGCGGACCTGAGGCGTTCAAAGGCCGGGCGGCGTTGGCCGTTCCGGAAGACATTGAAGCGAAGGCGGTGGCCAATCCGGCGACTCCGCCGGTCTGCAGCAACTGACGACGATTCAGGGAAAAGGACATGGAAGGTCTCCTCGTTGAGTATCCCGTTGGGGGTCCAGGGGGTGGTAGCTTCCGAGACGTTCCGGATACGTTCAGGGCACCTGCGAACAATGTTCCCGCCCTCGGTGCGCGAATTCCAGAATTCGAACATTTTCAAACCTCCCTACGCCTATCGCCGTCCCGCCCGCGTGCATAAACTCGTGGCAACCACGTTCTGGTCGGTTCCGGAGAGGGGCGGCGTTGAAAGCAGGCATTGCACGCGAGGCGCTCGACGGCGAGCGGCGGGTGGCGGCCACCCCGGAAACCGTCAAACAACTGACGGGGCTGGGACTTGACGTCGAGATCGAGTCAGGTGCCGGCGTCGCCTCCGGCCACAGCGACGCCGACTACCAAAACGCCGGTGCCGCCGTCGTCCCTTCCCTGGACCTCGGCACGCTCGACATCTACTGCCACGTTCGTCCCATGGATCCGACGACGGCGGGAGCCCTACGCCGGGGCGCCGTCACCGTGGGGCTGGGGTCGCCGTCGTCGGAGTTGCCCACCGTCCGCGCGCTCGCCCAAGGTGGCATCACGTCGTTCGCGCTTGAGCTGGTGCCCCGCATTTCCCGGGCACAGTCGATGGATGCGCTGACCTCGCAGGCCCTCGTTGCCGGCTACCGTTGTGTTCTCGAAGCAGCAATGCGCCTGCCCCGGTTCTTTCCCCTGTACATGACCGCCGCGGGGACCATCCCGCCGGCCCGCGTGCTCGTTTTGGGCGCAGGTGTGGCCGGGCTGCAGGCGATCGGCACGGCCAAGCGCCTTGGGGCCCGCGTCTCGGCCAACGACATCAGACCAGCCTCGGCCGACGAGGTCGCGTCAATGGGTGGCACCTTCATCAAACTCGACCTCGAAACCGCCGAGGCCTCGGGAGGATACGCCCGCGAGCTCAGTGCCGATCGGGGTGCGCTGCAGCGGGCCCTCCTCGCCCCGCACGTTGCCCAAGCAGACGTCCTCATCACCACCGCGGCAGTTCCCGGCAGGCGTGCGCCGCTGCTGGTGAGTCGCGAAATGGTGCAGGGCATGCGCGCCGGGTCCGTGGTAGTGGACCTCGCGGCGGAGTCCGGCGGCAACGTGGAGGGCGTCATTCCCGGGCAGGACCAGCACATCCCCACCGCTGACGGCCAGGGCACCATCACGCTGGTCGGCCTCAAGGATCCCGCGTCCGCCATGCCCGCCGATGCCTCCCGTCTCTTCGCCAAGAACGTCTCCAACCTGCTTGCGCTCATCACGAAGGACGGGGTGGTCGCCCTTGATTTCGACGACGAAGTGGTGTCAGGCACCTGCTTGACGCACGACGGCGTCATCCGGCACGCGCCCACGGCGGAAGCTCTCGCGGCGCTCGCCGGGGAGACGGCCGGGGAAGTACATGGATCGGAAGGAGCACACTGATGGATGGCCTGAGCTTGCTGACGATCACAGTGCTGGCGGTTTTCGTGGGATTCGAGGTGGTCTCCAAGGTCTCCAGCACCCTGCACACGCCTCTGATGTCCGGGGCCAACGCCATCCACGGCATCATCCTGGTGGGCGCGATCATCGTGGCGGGACAGGCGGCTGACATCTGGGTCCTGGTTATCGCGCTCCTGGCCGTGGTCCTCGCGACGGCCAACCTCGTCGGTGGCTTCGTGGTGACAGACCGCATGCTGGAGATGTTCCACGGAAGGCGGCGACCGCCGTCGGACGTTAACCCGGTGGGGAAGGCAGGCCGGGCAGCAGAGGGACGCCGACCGTGACGCTCATGAACCCGACGTGGACCGCCCTCCTGTACCTCGGGGCGGCGGTGTGTTTCATCCTCGCGCTGAAGGGGCTCAGCTCGCCGAAGACCGCACGCCGCGGCAACCTGATTGGCGCGTTCGGGGCGCTGGTGGCTGTACTGACAGTCTTCCTGTCCGTGAAGCTGGACAACATTCCGTGGATCCTCGGGGCGATCGTGGTGGGCTCCGGGATCGCAGCACCGGTGGCACGACGTGTGCAAATGACCCAGATGCCGCAGCTTGTTGCCTTGTTCAACGGCGTCGGCGGCGGTGCGGCCGCATTGGTTGCCCTGCTTGAGCTGCCCCACACGGAGGACCCGTGGGTGCGCCTGGCCATTGTGTTCACGTTGCTGGTTGGCGCGGTGTCGTTCGCCGGCTCGGCTGTCACTTTTGGCAAGCTGCAGGGGATCATGACCACGCGGCCTGTCACCTTTCCGGGGCTTCCGGTGCTGATGGCTGTGGTGTTACTGGCGGCTGTTGCTGCTGGTGTGGTGGTTATTGCCAGCGGGGCGCCAGGCTGGGCTTGGGTGTTGCTGCTGCTGGGACTCGTGGCTGGTGTCCTTCTGGTCCTTCCGGTGGGCGGCGCCGACGTGCCGATCGTGATTTCGCTGCTCAACGCTTTTACCGGCTTGGCCGTGGCCGCTTCGGGCCTGGTGCTGGGGAACGTGCTGTTGGTGGTCGCCGGAACGTTGGTGGGCGCCTCGGGCACCATCCTCACCCGGGCCATGGCTGCGGCCATGGGCCGCAGCGTTGCCGGCATCCTGTTTGGCGCCTTCAAGGGAGGTTCGACGGCAGGATCCACCGCAGTGAGCGAGCGTCCAGTGCGCTCGTCGAGCGCAGAGGACGTGGCAGTGCTCCTTGGCTATGCACAACGGGTGATCATCGTGCCCGGCTACGGACTGGCCGTGGCGCAGGGGCAGCACACGGCAGCAGAGCTTGCGTTGGCGTTGGAATCCCGCGGAACTGAAGTGGATTTCGCCATCCATCCCGTGGCCGGACGCATGCCGGGGCATATGAACGTGCTGCTGGCGGAGGCGAACGTGCCATACGAGTCGCTGAAGGAGATGGGCGACATCAACTCCGAATTCAAGACCGCCGACGTCGCCCTGGTGGTGGGCGCCAACGATGTGGTGAATCCCGCGGCCAAGACCACTTCGGGCTCGCCCATCTACGGGATGCCCATCCTGGAGGTCGCCGATGCCCGGCAAGTGGTGTTCCTCAAGCGTTCCATGCGCCCCGGCTTCGCCGGCATTGAGAACGATCTCCTGTACGAACCCCAAACGACGTTGTTGTTCGGCGATGCCAAGGACTCCCTGACCAAGGTGCTTGGCGCGGTGAAGGCGCTGTGAAGCCTATTAAGTTGTGGACATAAATTAAATAAGTGGGGGAATCGCGTCAGAATTTCCGCGTTGGCGGCACACCTTCTGTAAAGGGTTTTGTAGACGCGAGGAGTGATCCGTTGCAAGAGGGTGGGAACAATTCGCTGTTCGGGGCGCGTTTTGACCGGGCTGTCGGAAAACGGGTGTCCGACTGGAAGTTGCTCGCGGGCCAAACTGTCCAGATCCTTCGGGGAAAGGAAATCGTGGACGAAGGCATCGTGGATGCAGTGACCTTTGATGGCAATGTCCTGTGGCTTCGGCAGAAAGGGCCCATCGGCCGCCGGATGGTCCTGAAGGAGCGGGGCACGGGCATCAGGGTGCGGCTCCTCAAATAGGGCTGGGCTACTGCTTCCTGCGGCGCCGACGCTTTCGGAGTGGTGGGCCATCGGCATATGGTGAAAGGTGAGAAGCATCCTGTCCTTTTACCAATGCACTCCGAATCGAGGGTTGAGAAATGGCCGTGAAACTCAACAAGAAGGCATTCGAGAACGCAAAGCACCTCATCCGCGACGGCAAGGCTGTCAAGGACGAACGTGATGACTGGAGCGAGCACGCACCCTCCACCAAGGAGGAGAACGCCTTCCTGGACAAGCACGATTTCGTTGACTACGGCAAGTGGTACCTCGGCGTCGACGACGACCACCCCGACGACCAAAAGGGCCACTACAAGTTCCCGATCGGCGATTTCACGAAGATCCACCGCTGTGGAGTCATCTCTGCGGAAAGCCGCGCCGGCCAGAACGACTACGACGACATCCGGGACGCCCTGGGCAAGCTCCTCGAGCTGATCGACAAGGACTGAGACGATCCCGAAGGAGTTGCCCGAGGGCCGCCCTGACGCCCTATGCCAGCAGCCGGCCCCACTTCGGGTCCAGCAGCGGTGCCCCGGCCAGCTTCAGGGCATGCCAGAGGGTGACCGCCACGGAATCGAGAACGGGTACTCCGGTGCGGGCCTCCACCTCCGCCGTGATGTTGGCGCCGTACAGGTTGGTGCAGAGGTACACCAAGGCATCCGGATGCGATGCGGCCAGTTCGAGGGAGCCGGGCAGCATCTCCTGGTCCGTCACCCGGGCAAAAGATTCGTTGTCGCTGAGATCCAGATGCCTGTGGTCTATGGTTTTGATGCCCTCTCGGGCGTAGGAAGCGATCACGGCGTCGTTCACGTCCGCCGTGTACGGGGTGAAGAGCCCAATCCGCTCGGTGCTGAACGCCTCAAATGCGGCCAGATAGGCCAGAGTCGAGGTGGTGGCGGGGATGCCGGTGGCTTCGGTGATCTCGCGGACGATCGCGTGGTCGTGTTCAGCTCCAAGCCAGGAACCCGAGGTCCCGTTCCAAGCGATGACATCCACATTCGCGGTGGCGAGGAGTTCCGCGGCGTCGCGCATCACGGTGGCATCGAATTGCTTGTCCGAGGAATCATCCAGGGCAATGCGGGTGACGGGAATGCGCGTGGAGTGGACGGTGACGTCCCGGCGCTCGCCGAGAATCCGGTACGTCTGCGGTTCAAGGCAGGTGTTGGAGGACGGCACAATCATGCCGATGCGGGTGGGTCGGTCAAGGGTAGGCATGAGGACTCCTTAGACAGAAGCGGAAATGGGCACGGACAGGGCATCGCGGTGCTCGGTGAAACCGTTCCGCGCGACGAAACGGCCCACGGGGCCGGGATCGTGGAAGCCCTCGGTATCGAGGACCACGCGTCCGGCGGAGACCACGACGGCGGGCCAACCGTTCAGCGTTTCTCCTTCGAAAGGTGAGAAATCAGTCCCCATGTGCAGCGCACCGCCGTCGACGGTTCGCTGTGCGGCGGGATCGAAGATCACCAGGTCCGCGTCGAAGCCCTCCACGATTGCGCCCTTGGAAGGGAGCGCGTTGATGCGGGCGGGGCCCGCCGAGAAGACCTCAACGAAGTCCTCCACGGAGCCACCGGCCTCGGTGACCAGGGCAGTGAACGTGACAGGCATGCGGGTCTCGACGCCGGGCAGGCCGTGGGGCATGAAGCGGATGTCGTCGGTGCGTTCCCGCTTCTGGGAGAGGTCGTAGCAGGAGTGGTCCGAGGAAACGGTGTGGATGGCGCCCGCTGAGAGGCGTTCCTTCAACGCAGCTACAGTTTCGGCGCTGCGCATGGGTGGGCAGCAGGCATACCATTCAGGGAAAGTCGAGCCGTAGACCGTGTCGTCCAGGGTCAGGTAGTGCGGGCACGTTTCGGAATACGCCTCCATTCCCCGCGTTCGGGCCTCGCTGACCAGATCCACCGCGCCGGGTGTGGACTGGTGCACGAAGTACACAGGAGCTCCCGTGTACTCGGCCATGGCCAAGGTTTCCTTCACGGAAATCTCCTCGGCGAGCTCGGGCCGCGTGCGGTGCAGATGCTCGATACCGATCAGTCCGTCCGCGGCGTGCTCTTCCGTGCAGTCGGTGATAATGGCGTCGTGCTCGGCGTGGATGTAGGTCAGGCCGTCCAGCCGCACCATCTCACGCATCACCTTCAGGATGGTGTCGTTGTCCGCCATGGTCGATCCGCGGTTGGTGGTGTACATCTTCACTGACCGGATACCCTCGGCAGCCAACTGTTCCAATTGCCACGGCACGGTCTCGTCCCACGAGATCACCGAGCCGTGCAGGGCAACATCGCAGCGGGATTCCGCGGCGAGGCGCTTCTTGTTGAGGGCTGCATCCAACGGGGTTTCCTGGGCATCGCGTGGGATGCCGAAGTCGATGATGGTGGTGGTTCCGCCCCACAAAGCAGCTGTGGAGGAGATGTTGTAATCGTCCAGCGTTCGGAAACGGCCGGTTACCTGGGCTACATGGCAGTGTCCGTCCACGCCACCGGGGATGACCAGCATGCCGGCAGCGTCAATGGTCCGGCTTGCGGCGGGTACGGGCTCGGCGGCGTCGATCAGCGCGGTGACTTTGCCGGCGTCGACGACGACATGGGCGGCCTGCCGCCCGAAGCTGTTCACCACCGTGCCGTTGGCGATCACGAGGTCTGGGAGTTGGGACATCATCGTCCTTCTTTCTGGAGAGTCTTAGGCCGTGGGGGAGAGCTGGGCCGACTGCGCGGCCGTCAGTGCGGCGTCGAGGTTGGCGGAAAGGCCGCGTCGGGTCTTCACCGGCGGAGCCGCGAACGAACCACCACGGTGGACGCCGGACTTAAGCGACACCACGGCTTCGGCCATGCGCACACCGGCGGAGATACCGTCCACAACGGGCACGGGGATCTGGCCTTCAAGCTCACGGGCCAGCCCCGCGAGCGGCGCACCGGCCAGGATCACGACGTCGGCGCCGTCCTCTGCGACGGCCTGCCGGCTCAGTGCCAGGAGGGTTTCCTTGAAGTCTGCCTGGACCGAGCCGATGGAATTGAGGGACTGATTGATGGAACGGATGGACGCGAGGCGGCCGCCGAAGCCGAAGCGCTCCACGCAATCGCGGTACCAGGCCTGGATGCGGTCCGAGATGGCGATGATGGAGAAGCGCTGGCCCTGCAACGCGGCTGCGCACAGGGCGGCCTCGGTGATCCCGATGATCGGCACGTCCACGAGTTCCTTCAGCGCGGGCATGCCCGGGTCGCCGAAGGCTGCCACCACTATGCCGTCCACGGCGGGACCGGCGCTGGGCTCACCAAGGGCCGTGCCGCCGTCGTGCGCGTATTCGGCGATCAGCTCCGCAACCGCACCCGCGGCGATGAGTGACTCGAAGCGCGTCTCGATGTACTCGACGCCGTGCCCGGCGGTCCGGACGATCAGCTCGGTGTCCGCACTGGCGGAACGGAGGGCTTCGGCTTCGATGAGCGCCGTGACGTCGTCGCTGATGTTGGGGTTGATGACCAGGAGTTTCATGGTTTCTTCCGTAGCTGGGGCTCCGTGGCGCTGTAGTCCTCGGGAAACTGGTCGCGGTACTTGCCAACGTGTGACGCCGACTGGGCGGCAGCGCGGTCGGCGTCACCGCTGGCGATCGCTGCGTAGAGTTCGCGGTGTTCGCGGATCAGTTCGGGGAGGTCGCTGACGTGGCGGAACAGCCAGTGCATGCGGCCTTGGAGGGGTTCGAGCGCGGAGCGGAGAAAATCGTTGTTGGCGATGCCGGTGATGGCATCGTGGAATTCGCTGTTGGCGCGGTGGGCTTCCAGGACCGAGCCCTTGGCGAGGAAGTGCTCGGCCTGGTCCAGCAGCCCGGAAAGGTGTTGGAGGTCCTCCGGCATGGCGCGCTTCGCGGCGAGCCGGCAGGCCAGGACTTCCAGGGATTGGCGGACATCGAACAAGTCCTCCACATCCTTGGGGCTCAGGCCGCTCACTTCGGTGCCCCGTCCCGAGCGGTCCCGGATGAGCCCTTCCTGCCGGAGCATCCGGAGGGCTTCGCGGATAGGCAGTCGGGAAACGTTGAACTCGGCGGCGAGGTCCCGCTCCACCAGCCGGGTGCCGGGCGCATAGTGGCCTTCGAAGATCCGGGTACGGAGCGTGTCACGCACGGATTCCCGAAGGGGGCGGTCCGTGGTGTTCGTGTCTTCTGCGGTCAGCATGTCAGCTCCATTTCCGTGATGTGTAAGGCGATGCGCCCGGCCCGGTGGTGTCCGGCGTTGGGTGGTTCAGGACCCTCGGCCGGCCCGGTGAGTGCGAGTCAGACCGGGAGCCGCTTGTTGTAATCCAGGGCCAGGACGGAGACGCCCATGACTACCGCGGACCCAACAAAGTAGATCAATGCCCAGGTGTAGGAGCCGGTTGCCCCGACAATCAGGCCTACCACAATCGGGGTGATGAACCCGGCAATGTTGCCGCTGAAGTTCATTGCCCCACCGAGGACGCCGGCGTTGGTGCGGCCGCCCAGGATGGACGGGATGGACCAGAACAGGCCGACCCAGCGGAGGAAGAACAGGACTACCGAAAGAAGCACGACGGCGGTGATCGGGTCTGCGACGACGGTAACGCCAACCAGTCCGCCCACTACTACGACGCTGGAAATGCCCAGCAGGGTACGCATGACCTTGTTGGCCGAAGCGCCGGCGGCACGCCACTTGTCCGCAATGGTTCCACCGAGGATTTCCCCGACGAACCCGGCGCCGAAGATCACGAACGTGGACCAGCCGATGGTCTTCAGGTCGAAACCCTTTGCCTGTGCAAGGTAGAGCGGGCCCCACGTCAGCAGGCCGTAGAACACTCCGTTGAAGCCGAGCCAGCCAAAGCACATGGCCCAGAAGGAGCGGAATTTCAGGTAGGGCAGGAGTGCGCGCTTGCCCTGGGCGCCTTCGCGGGCGGCTTCTGCGTCTTCCTCGGCGTGGGAAGCTTCGATGTACTCCGCTTCGGCGTCGTTGACGCCCTTGTGCTGGCGGGGATTGTCGCGGATGTACCACCAGACGGCCAGGCCCATGAGGATGGTGGCTGCGCCGGCGATGATGAACGACATCCGCCAGCTTCCGGTGGAAGCGATCAACCAGGTGATGAGGATGCCGCCAAGGCCTGCGCCGAGGGGAGCGCCTGCGTCAAGGATCGTGGCGCCGCGGCCCCGCTCCTTCTTGTGCATCCAGATGGCGTTGAGCTTGCCGCCGGCGGGCATGACGCCAGCTTCAGTGACGCCGATGCCCAGGCGGGCGATGAACATGCTCAGGAAGCCTCCGGCGAAACCGGAGGCGGCCGTGGCCGCGCCCCAGCCGATGCAGGACGCCGTGACCACCTTGCGGGGGCCGAACTTGTCGATCAGCCAGCCGACAGGGATCTGCATGAGGGCGTAGGTCCAAAAGAAGGCAGAAAGGAGCAGGCCGACGAGTTCGGGAGCCAGGTTGAATTCTTTTTGGATGATGGGCAGGGCTACGGAGATGGAACCGCGGTCGATGTAATTGACGGCGACCAGGACCAACAACAGGATGAAGAGCTTCCAGCGGACGTTCGTGCGTCGCTGCACGCCGTCCTTGCCGGGCTTTTGTTCGTTGTCCTGGGTTGCCACTTGGGTGTTTTCGAGAGACACAGCTTCTCCTTCAGTAGGAGTCAACGGGTGGGAATGTCTTTGGGGCTTTTTGGGGCTTTTGGGGGGATGAGCCGGGCGGGATACCGCTGCAGCCTGACCCGTGCCGGCGGCAACTGTTGCGGTCCCTGCCCGTTGATTGAGCCGGGCCGCAGCCGGTGCTGGATCTTTTGGGATCCCGTTTTGGGATCCCAAAATCAAAGGTAGATGTGACGGGCGGCACTGTCAAGGGGTTTGGTATACAGATCGTCTCAGCAGAATGTGACCGAGGCGGGCTTAAGAACCTGTTGCTGAGCACTTGAGACCTCTCGACAGGGCCTTGGCATGGGAAAACCCGACCATCCCGCGAAGGGAAGGCCGGGTTTTGCACGAGATTCCGGAAGGAGTGAGTCGCGGCTTGGGATACCGCTAGCCCGTGGCGGACCTTCCGACCGCCGGGTTGTATGCCAAAATCTCAGCCAGTTCGGCCAATCTGTGGGCCCTTGCCGACTCCGCCGGGGTGAACGGCTCGCCGGGCCGGGAGAACAAGAGCGGGCCATGCCAGGCGGTAGGAATCTTCAGGATGTCTGCGGAACGTCCGACGGCGGTGCCAGCCCCGGGTGCCGGGTGTTCAGTACCTGTGGGGACCACTTTGGCGGACAGGAGTTCGGCGACGGCCAATGGCAGTTCCTGCGGATTCCCGGCAATCCGGGCCGCGAGGCTGAGGGCTTTGGTTTGCCCGTCCGCCATGGCCAGCGCAGTGGTGGGCCAGACGTGGGACTCGCGCCCGCCGCCGTCGTGCATTGCCTGAAGCAGTTCCTGCTCGGTGAGGTGCCCCGGCGCGGACAGGACGAACTCATCCATCACGCTGCCGGGGAGTCCCGCCCCATCCATGGGGTGGACGTGGATGCTCAGAATGTTCGTGTCCAGCTTGGCGAGGGACTGGGTGATCTTTTGCAGCGAACCCGGTTGGTCGCGCAGCAGGGTACGGGCACGCCAGAGAGCGGGTGCTGTCTGCAGCCTGCGGCGGTGTTTGAGCGCCGGGGCATGCAGCCAACGCCGCAATACTTTGGCGGCAGACGGCTCGGCCACCCAGATCACCAGGACAGTCGCGGTGACGGTCAGGAGCAAGACCTTGGTCACATAGGGCAGATGGGTCTCCACCACCGCCGCGTGTACCAGCAGCTCAATGGGCAGCATGACGGCGATGTTGGCCAGGGTGAGCCGGGCCTTGGGAGGTTCAGGCAGCTGGCCGCAGACCTCGCACAGGAGGTCGGCCGTGACGGGAGAGCTCGCGTTGGGCTTCATGGACCCATGCTGCCGCGCAGGTGTTTCGTCTGCGTTGCTCCTGCGTCACGGTCTCGCGGCGGGTGCTGCCTAGCGGATCGGGTCCTCGTCCAGGTCGCGGTTGCCGCCACGGGCTGCTGCGGCGTCCTTGAGGAGGTCGCGGATCTCGGCCAAGAGGGCGGTGTCCGCCGGAATCGGCTCTTCCTCGGGCTCTGCGGTGGCCAGTCGGTCCTTGACCATGGAGTTGATCTTGTTCATGGGCGCCACGAAGATGAAGTAGACAACGGCGGCGGTGATCAGGAAGGTCACCATGGCGGTCAGCACGGCGCCGATGTTGACGAACGTGGCCTCTTTGTCCGGCCAGATCCGGAAGCCCAGTCCGTCCGCGTTGACGCCACCGGCCGCGGCGATCACCGGATTGATGATGTTGTTGGTGAAAGCGGCTACCAGTGCCGTGAAGGCACTGCCGATGACGACCGCGATGGCCAGTTCGATCACGTTGCCGCGGAGAATGAAGTCCTTGAAACCCTTAAACATGGAGTGTCCTCTGGTCGGTACGGGGCGTATGGCTCGAGCAGAGTTCAAACTACCATTCCCGCGTATCAGCGGGTTGTCACGTCGGTTGCCGCTGTGATCGCCTGGGCAGCTGACGACGGCGGCCCAGCCACCTTTCGGCGGCGCCCATGACTTTGGTGACCAGCGCCCAATAGCCGATGCCCGCTGCAAGCGATGCCGCAACGGCCAGGCCGAGGGCGGCGTCCGGTGCCGACCCGGGCTTGCCCTCGACGATCAGCGGATAGACGAGCCAGTGCGTCACGTAGATGTACAGGGAGGAACTGGCCAGCAGTGCCGTCAGCCGATGCAAACCCCGTGGCACAGGCAGCGTGGCTACCCATAGAAGCACGAGGAAGCCAACCAGGACTGTCGCGCTGCGTGGCTCGCTGGTGAAGAACCCGGGGATGGTCAGGAAGGCTGCCACTGTGGTGGCCGCACGTTGCCACCATGTCCTGGACAACGCGGCCACCCAGCCGAGCGCGAAGAGCCACAGCACCGGACCTTGGCCGGGATACGGCAGCTCAACGATGTCGAAGCGTTGCAGCAGGTCCGCGCCCCCGAGTGCCAGGGGGAGCAGCCAGGGCCACCGTCGCTGGGCCCTGTCCAACGCCGGAATGGCCAGGAGGGCAGCCATGCCCAGGAGGATGTGAACAAGGATTTCGATGAACCAGAACCGTGACATGTCGGTCCAACCCTGCGGACCCACCAACGTGTTGAGCAGGAAAATGTTGTGCCAGCCGTAATCGTCCGTCACCGCGAAGGCCACGCTGATCACCACGATGCTGGGCAACGCGATGCGCGCGACGGCTTTGAGATGGCGCGTCAGCCGCTCCCGGCACGAACCCGCCAACTGGAAACGGGCAAAGTTGTAGCCGGCCACGGCGATCAGGACATGCGCGGTCCCTTCCCACCGGAACAATCCAACGTGGGAGGAGACGATGAAGATGATGGCGACGGCGCGAAGGACGATTCCTGTTTCCAGGCGGGCCGTGAGCTTTTTGGGACGCCGTTTTCGTCCGGTGCCGGTTGAAGCCTGGGGTTCCTTGACGCCGGACCCGGCATTGGGCTTTTTCTTTGGGTGCACGCCGTTCGTTCCGGCGGCACCACTGCGTTCGCGTTCGACGGCGGGCGTCAGTTCGCAGACGGGCATCAGGTGCCATCCGTGGGGAAGGTAGCCGAGTGCACGCTCCAGCCTGACCGAGGCGGCGACGTAGGACAGTGAGTCTCCGCCCAGGGAAACGAAAGTGTCCGTATCCGCCACGTCGTCCCGTTCCAGGACGTCGATGAAGATCCTGCGCGCATCGTCCGGCGACTCTGCGGCGGAAGGTCCGGGGCCGCCGTCGTACTTCTCCGCAATCGGGGTGGTCGCTCCCGGAGGCGCGTAGGCATCCGCCGGGGCGAGGGCGAGAATGGCCTGGTAGTCCGTTTTTCCGTTGGCCAGGCGGGGGATCGTTTCTACGCGGCACAGCGTCAGGGCCGACCTTGGGACGCCGAGATCGTGCGCGAGCGCTTTGGTCAGGAGCGGGAGCTCGTGGTTACCTTCGACGGCGGCGACGAGTCCGACGTCGGTCCCGGCCACGGCCGCTGTCACGCCGAGATCCTGAAGGATCTGCTCGACCTGGCCCAGGTCGATCCGAAGCCCCACGATCTTGACGAAGCGGCTGCGCCGGCCAACGATTTCGTAGAGCCCGCTTGGTCCGATCCGGGCGAGGTCGCCTGTGCGCAGCTCGGTGATGTCCCGGCCCCGGGCGAGGTCCGCCGGGTGTTCGGCGTAGCCCAGCATGACGTTTGGCCCGGAGAAGACCAGCTCGCAATCGTCCAGTCCAGGAACAGGTTCCAGCCGGAAGGATCCCCCGGGAATGGGGACGCCGATGGCATGGGGATGCTCCTCGGCCTCGTCCGGCGGGAGGTACGCCATCCGGGCCGTCGCTTCGGTTTGGCCGTACATGACGAAGAGGTCCCAGCCTTGTTCCTGTCCGAGCTGGGCGTAGCTGCGTACCCGTTCAGGCGCCAAACGCCCTCCGGCCTGGGTGATGTACCGCAGGCTGGGCAGGTCCATGCGGTCGAAGCCCACACGCTCCAGAAGATCGAAGGTGTAGGGAACCGCGGCGAACGAAGTCACGGATTCGCGCCGCATCAGATCCCAAAAACACGGATCCACCACGGACAGATCGGTGAGCGCTATCGACGCCCCCACCAGGAGATGGCTGTGCACGACGCTCATGCCGTAGCAGTAGGACAACGGAAGCGTCGTTGCTGCCCTGTCTTCCGGGCGGAGGTGCAGGTACTGGGCGATGGCGGCCGCGTTGGCCTGGATCGACCCTGCCGAGATGCGGACCAGTTTCGGGGCACCCGTTGAACCGGAAGTGCTCAGCAACAGGGCGAGGTCAGGATGGAGTTCGTGGCCGCTGCGCTCCCGGCGCACGTCCAGCGAGACGCCTCCATCCACCGAACGTGCCACAATGTCCGGCTCATAGGCCGAGATCAGCGCTTCCGCGGCCTGCCCGCCCCCGGAAGGAAGGACCAGCAACGGTTGTCCGGATGCCAGTGCTGCAAGGTACACGGTGAGGGAAGGCAACGTGTTTTCCGCTTCGAGGGCGATAAGGCGCCGGCCGTCGCCAAAGGACCTGGCCATCTCCTCGACACGGGCCGCCAACTGCGCGTAGGTCACTGTTTCGGCTGCCAGGCGTACTGCGGGCCGGTCTCCAAACGATGCCAATCGGGCGGCAAAGGCTACTCCGGCCACATCGGACTGAATACTCACCCGGAAAAGTTAGAAGGTATGGCTAACCTAACTCAAATGGATTTGCGCGGGGGACCGGAACATGACGTTGGCGTGATGTGAGCGGGGGATCGGGAATTGGCGGTGGGATGTGAGCGAGGGATCGGGAATGGGCGGTGGGATGTGAGAGAGCGATTGGTATCAGCAGACGCTCGCTCACATCCCACCCGTTTTTTCGGGACCCTCGCTCACATCCCACCCGTTTTTTCGGGACCCTCGCCACGGGTTCGAATTTAGCCGCTGAGGCGAGCGAACGACGTCGGCACCCGGGTGGGTGCCGACGTCGCGGTTTTTGGGAAGGTTGTTCGCGCTTCTGCGCCGAAGCGTCAGAGCGCAGCGGCCTCAAGATCGAGACTGGCCGGCGCCGCCGTCTTCCCGCGGTTGACCATGAGTGCCAGCAGGTCGAAAACAACGGTGGCGGCGGCCACGCTGGTGATGTCGGCGTGATCGTAGGCAGGGGCGACCTCTACTACGTCCGCTCCCACGATGTTGATACCATCCAGGCCGCGGAGCAGGGCGAGAAGCTCGCGTGAATGCAGGCCGCCCATCTCCGGAGTTCCAGTGCCGGGTGCATAGGAAGGATCGAGGACATCGATGTCGATGGAAACGTAGACGGGCGTGTCGCCAAGGCGTTCCTTGACCCGCTCAATGGCGGCCGGCACGCCGATGACGTCCAGGTCCGAGCAGCGGATGATCTGGAAGCCGAACTCGTGGTCCCGGAGGAAATCGTTGCGGTCATAGACAGGTCCGCGGATACCAACGTGCATCGACTTGTCCTCCACAAGAAGGCCTTCTTCAAAGGCGCGGCGGAAGATGGTCCCGTGCGTGATCGGCTGGTCGAAGTACGTGTCCCAGGTGTCCAGGTGGGCGTCGAAATGCAGGAGCGCGACCGGCCCGTGGACCTTGTTCAGTGCCCGCAGCATCGGCAGGGCAACGGTGTGGTCGCCGCCGATGGATACCAAGCGCTTCGATTCGCTGATGAGGGGCAGGGCCTGTTCCTCAATTTCGCGGACGGCGCGGGTGATGTCGTAAGGGGTGCAAGCGATGTCGCCTGCGTCAACAACCTGGGCTTCGTACACGGGCTCGACGTCGAGCTCCGGGTGGTAGCCCGGGCGCAGGAGCCGCGATGCCTCGCGGACCGCGGCAGGACCAAAACGCGCCCCGGGCCGGAAGGAGGTGCCGCCGTCGAACGGCACACCCACAACGGCGATGTCGTAGTCCGGAACGCGGTCGATCTGGGGGAGTCGGGCGAAGGTGCCGAGGCCGGCGTAACGGGGAACCTTGGTTGCGTCGACGGGGCCGATGGGCTGGTGCGTGGTCATGAGAGGGATCCTTCGTTGATCTTGCTGTCATTGGACGTGCTGGGCTGGTGTTCGGTGGTGAGCTCCGAAAGGGACTTGTTTGCCGTTTCGGGAGCCAGGAGGAAGGTGGCGATGAGCCCGATCAGCGAAATGACCGCGCCGATGAGAAGCGATCCGGCCGCGCCAAACGACACGATCGCCAATGGCATCAGGTAAGTGCTTGCCGCCGATCCCACCCTGCTGATGGCGGTGCCGAAGCCGACGGCCGTGGCGCGGACTTCCGTGGGGAAGAGCTCGTTGGGGTAGACGACTTCAAGGAAACTCGATGCTCCGGACGCCAGGGCAAAGACGGCCAGGGCAATAAAGAGCGGTGCGGCTTCCACATTGGGGATGAAAGCCGGAATGGCTAAGGCAACAACAATGATCCCGAACGTCCACAAAAGCAGCTTTCGGCGCCCGATCTTCTCCACAAGCCAGAGTCCGGGAATGCCGCCGACAACAAACAGCATGGAGATCAGGAATGAGCCACCGTAGAGGTTGGCGTCGCCATGCATGCCAAACGAGGTCAGCAGGTCCGGGGCGAAAGTGTAGACGGCAAACAACGGAATGACCTGTGCTGTCCAAAAGATGGAGACGAACAGGGTCCGCTTCCAGAACTGACCTCGGAAAATATCCAGGAAGCTGCCTTGCTTCAAGGGTCCCTCGCTGTCGGAAGAGATATCAGCCAGTCCATACTGAGGGCCGTAAACCTTCTTGAGGACGGCATCGGCCTCATCGCGGCGCCCTCGTGATAGCAACCACCGTGGAGACTCAGGCGTGCCGAGCCGGCAGAGCAGCGTGATGATGGCGAAGACAGCCGGGCTGGCAACCATGAAGCGCCAGGCCTCCGGTCCCGCATCGCGCAACAAGTAGCCGACGGCGTAAGCCGCCGCGGCACCTATGGCCCACACCACGAACGTGGCACCGAGCAGGCGTCCGCGATGTTTTTTGGGAAGGAACTCGGCCAGGAGCGAGGTAGCGATGGGGTAGTCGGCGCCGATGGCCATGCCCAGGAAGAGCCTGCACAAGACCACTTGCCACATGTCGGTGGCAAAGCCGTTCAGGACGGAAAACACCGCAAGCGCAATGAGGTCCGCGATGTACATCTTGTGGCGGCCGATCCTGTCGGTCAGCCAACCAAAGATGGCACCGCCGAAAAAGATGCCCACCAGGCTTGCCGCACCCACCAGGCCAATTTCAGCGGGGGTCATCTCCAGTCCGGGGGCCATGGTGATGAGTGCGATGCCAATGATGGACAGCGCGTAGCCGTCGATGAACGGACCGCCGGACGCGAAGAACGTCAATTTCTTGTGGAACCGGGTTAGTGGGGCGTCATCAATGAGGTTGCTGGTTGCGCTCATTGCCAACCCTCTCTCGTGAATGCTCGTCTTTGAGCGGTGAAGTAAGTAGTTCCAGTTTTGGTGATACAGCTCACCGGGTATACTCATCCATTGTTTACATCTGACGAAGTCACCTAGACAAATGTCTAAGATCAAGACAGGACGCAGAAATGGCCATCACCGTCGCCGAACTCGTGGCTGAGCCGCAGCTCGGACTCACGCTCCTGGCCGGATCTGCGGGCACCGGCAACCGCATCACCTGGGCCCACACCTCTGACCTCCCGCGGCTGTGGGAGTGGGTCACCGGCGGGGAACTCATGATGACCAACGGCCTCTCCATTCCAGCGGATTCGGACGGACAGGTGGAGCTTGCTGAGGCCCTGGTGGACGCCGGTGCCAGTGCGTTGGCGATCGGCGAGAAGATGCACGCGCCTCCACTGACAGCTGAGTTCCTGGCTGCTTGTGAGCGGCTGGCCCTGCCCCTGATCAACATTCCCTACCCGCTGCCGTTCATCGCCATTGCGCGGTCCGTGGCCGAGTCGTCGCTGCTCGAAGAATCCCGCCGTCTCCGCCAGACAGCCCGCGTCTACGACCTCCTGCGCACCGCCGGCGCGTCCGAGGATCACTGGCAAAGTCTGGTCCTTCGGCTCGCTACCGAACTGGATTCGGAGCTGTTCGTGGTGGACCGCCGCTGCCTGCACCCGTGGCATCCGGAGGGCCATCCCCTGCCGGAGTTCCTTGTGGAGGAATGGTCGCCGCAACCGGGCCGCGTATCCGTGGCGGGCAAGAACTTCCAGTGGCACCGGATCCGTGGCCGGCACGTGCTGACCATGGACATTCCCACCCACGCGAATGCGCTCCTCGTAGTGCTGCCCGGCAGCGAACCGCACCCTGACGCCGTCGTACTTCTGCATGCCGCAACCGTGCTGGGACTGCAGTTGGCGCGCATCGTACTCTCGCTCGAAGGGCGGCACCGGCTCGCCGGCGAGTTCCTGCTGCAGGCCCTCGATGGGCGGCTCGGAACGGGCGAGATCGAGCGGCGGTTGACGGCTTTCGAGGTGCCTCCCCAGGAGTTTGTGGTCGCCTCGATGTTGGCGGACGACGGCGGCAGGCTGGCCAACGTGCACGTCGAACTCTGGCGGCATGGCGTTCCGGCGGCCTCCCTGCGGCGGAACGACCGGCTTCATGTGGTGGTCGCCGCGGACGTCGCGGATGATCTCCTGGTCCACTGCGCCGGGTCTGAAAGCGTCATCGGCGTCAGTTCAGCGGCCTCCGTCGCGGGACTCCAACAGGCCCTTCAAGAATCGTTGTGGGCGCTGGGTTCGGCGCGTGCCAACAAGCTGGGGCTGGCCCGCTACGCCGAGGGTCCCAGCTGGCTTGGACTGACGGGATTCGAGGAAGGAACCGCGTTGGTGCAGCGTCTCCTGGGGCCGGTTTTTGCGTACGAGCAACGCCAGGACGGCGACCTGACGGTCACATTAAAAACCTATTTGGACTCGCAGCGGTCGTGGCAAAAAACCGCGTCCGCGCTGTTCACGCACCGGCAAACCATCATCTACAGAATCCGGAAAATCGGCGAACTGACGGGGCTGGACATGGGTGAAACGTCCACCTTGGCGCAGCTCTGGCTGGCCTTGCAGATCCACGAGGCGATGCGCGGTTGAGCCGTGTGGAAAACAACCGCCTTGCGCTTTTTCGAAATGACCCGCTATGGTGTGAAGCGTGTCACTGACGTGGCGCAAACGCTTTTGATCTGCGGCGGGAGAGTCCTGCCGGGTACATCCAGTCAGGCGCCGTAGGAGCAAATCCTCCCCAGGAATCTCTCAGGCCCATGTACCGCCGCGGCGAGGCAACTCTGGAAAGCAGCCCGGGCAACCGGGCTCACCGACGGTGCAAGTGGGCAACCAAGTCCACGGAATCTCTCAGGTCCAATACAGAGCGGGGAGGAACCCATATTCAACGTGGCGTCTGTGGGACGCCTGAATCCTGGAGTTCCTCTTGACTGTTCAATCCTCCCCAACCGCTTTCGCGGACCGGCATATCGGCGCCCGCCGCCAGGCCGATGTTGACACCATGCTCAAGGCGATCGGCTACGACTCGGTTGATGGCCTGGTGGATGTCGCCGTCCCCGATTCCATCCGCCAGTCCTCGCCCCTGAGCCTGCAAAAGGCGCTGAGCGAGACGCAGGTCCTGGCCGAGCTCCGCAAGCTCGCGGCGAAGAACAAGACCGCCGTGCAGATGATCGGCCAGGGCTACTACGACACCATCACCCCGCCGGTCATCCGCCGCAACATCCTTGAATCCCCGGCCTGGTACACCGCCTACACGCCGTACCAGCCGGAGATTTCCCAGGGCCGCCTTGAGGCGCTCCTGAACTTCCAGACCATGGTCCAGGACCTCACCGGGCTCCCGATCGCCAACGCTTCCCTGCTGGATGAAGCCACCGCCGTGGCCGAAGCCGTGTTGCTGATGCGCCGGGCCAACAAAGCTGTGAAGGACGGCAAGACCGTCCTGGACGCCGACCTCCTCCCGCAGACCATCGCGATCGTGAAGGGCCGCGCCGAGGCGCTCGGTTTCGAGGTCCTCGTTGCGGACCTTTCGGCCGGATTGCCCGACGGCGACATTAACGGCGTCGTCCTGCAGCAGCCGGGCGTTTCGGGCCGGGTCTTCAACCACGCTCCCGTGATCGCTGAGGCAAAGGAACGCGGTGCACTTGTCACCGTCGCGGCCGATCTGCTGGCGCTCTCCCTCATCACGCCCCCGGGCGAACAAGGTGCCGACATCGCCGTCGGAACTGCGCAGCGCTTCGGTGTTCCGCTGTTCTTCGGTGGCCCGCATGCCGCTTACATGGCGGTCCGGAACGGTATGGAGCGCACGCTTCCCGGCCGCATCGTGGGCGTGTCCAAGGACAACGCGGGCGTTCCCGCCTACCGCCTCGCCCTGCAGACCCGCGAGCAGCACATCCGCCGCGAGAAGGCCACGTCCAACATCTGCACGGCGCAGGCATTGCTGGCCATCGTTGCCTCGATGTACGCCGTGTACCACGGCCCGGACGGCCTGAAGGCGATTGCCGAAACTGTCCACGGCCACGCCCGCGTGCTGGCTACTGCCTTGCAGAAGGCAGGCCGCGAACTCGTCGCAGACTCCTTCTTCGATACCCTCACCGTCCGCGTTCCGGGCAAGGCCTCAAAGGTGATCGGCGCGGCCGAAGCGCGCGGCATCAACCTCCGCTACATCGATGAGGACACCGTAGGCGTCTCCGTCGATGAAACCACGACGCCGGAGGTCCTCTCCGCTGTCGCCGTCGCCTTTGGTGCGGGTCCCGTAGGGGACGCCGCCGGGTTCGAGCTGGCTTCCGACGTAGTCCGAACCTCCGATTTCCTGCAGCACCCGGTGTTCAACACCCACCGCTCCGAGACGCAGCTGTTGCGCTATATCCGCAAGCTGTCCGACCGTGACCTCGCGCTGGACCGCACCATGATCCCGTTGGGCTCCTGCACCATGAAGCTCAATGCCACGGCTGAAATGGAGGCTATCTCCTGGCCGGAGTTCGCCTCGATCCACCCGTTCGCGCCGGATCACCAAACTGAAGGTTGGCGTGAGCTGATCTCCGGTCTGGAAGCCGATCTGACCGAGATCACGGGCTACGACCAGGTCTCCATCCAGCCGAACGCCGGTTCCCAGGGTGAGCTGGCAGGCTTGCTCGCGATCCGCGGATACCACCTGTCCCGCGGCGATGACCAGCGCAACGTGTGCCTGATCCCGGCTTCGGCGCATGGCACCAATGCTGCCTCGGCTGTGCTGGCAGGCATGAAGGTTGTCGTGGTGGCTACGGCTGCCGACGGAACCATTGACCACGCTGACCTTGCCGCGAAGATCGAAGCCAACCGCGATGTGCTCTCGGCCATCATGATCACGTACCCGTCCACGCACGGTGTGTACGACGCCGACGTCGTTGAGGTGTGCGACGCCGTTCACGAGGCCGGTGGCCAGGTGTATGTGGACGGTGCCAACCTCAACGCGCTGGTTGGTTTGGCCCAGCCGGGCAAGTTCGGCGGCGACGTCTCGCACCTGAACCTGCACAAGACCTTCTGCATCCCGCACGGTGGCGGCGGACCGGGTGTCGGCCCCGTTGCTGCGAAGGCCCACCTGGCTCCGTTCATGCCGGGTGACGCGAACAATGCTTCCTCCTCGGAGGGCGGCGTGGCCATCTCCGCATCCCGTTTCGGTTCCGCCGGCGTGCTCCCGATTTCCTGGGCCTACGTGAAGCTCATGGGCGGCGAAGGGCTGACCGAGGCCACCAAGTCGGCATTGCTGGCCGCCAACTACGTTGCTTCCCGCCTGGATGAGCACTTCCCTATCCTCTACACGGGCGAAGGTGGACTCGTGGCGCACGAGTGCATCCTGGACCTCCGTGAGCTGACCGCGCGTACGGGGGTCACGGCCGAGGATGTGGCAAAGCGCCTGATCGACTTCGGCTTCCACGCCCCGACGCTGGCGTTCCCGGTTGCCGGCACCCTCATGGTGGAGCCCACCGAATCCGAGGACCTCGCCGAGATCGACCGCTTCATCGAGGCCATGATCACCATCCGCGCCGAGATCGAGCAGGTAGCTGCCGGTGACTTCTCCGTGGAGAACTCTCCGCTTCGCAACGCGCCCCACACGGCAGCCGCCGTCGTGAGTTCCGCCTGGGAGCGCGACTACCCGCGAGAGCAGGCCGCCTTCCCGGTGCCGAGCCTCAAACAGGACAAATACTTCCCGCCGGTCGGCCGGATTGACGGTGCTGCGGGCGACCGCAACCTGGTCTGCTCCTGCCCTCCGATCGAAGACTTCGAGAACTAAAGGACCCTGTGATGTCTGAGAACTACACCGCTCTCTACGAGCAACACAAAAAGGCCGGCGCGTCCTTCACGGACTTCGGCGGCTGGCAGATGCCCCTCAAGTACGAGTCCGAGTTGGCTGAGCACCACGCGGTACGCCAGGCGGCCGGCTTGTTCGACCTCTCCCACATGGGCGAAGTCTGGGTGACCGGCCCCGAGGCAGCCGCCTTCCTGGACTACGCCCTGGTGGGCAAGCTGTCCGCGATCGCCGACGGCAAGGCGAAGTACTCGCTGATCTGCAACGCCGACGGCGGCATCATCGACGACCTCATCACGTACCGCCGCGCGGAGGACAATTTCCTCGTGGTACCGAATGCGGGCAATGCTGCGGTTGTCGCCTCGGAGTTGAAGAAGCGTGCGTCAGGATTCGATGTTGTTGTCGAGGACGCCTCCGCTGAGACCTCGCTCATCGCCGTCCAAGGCCCTCTTGCTGAAGCCATTCTGTTGCGCCTGGTCCCGGCGGAGCAGCACTCCCTGGTCACCGGGCTGAAGTACTACGCCGCTGTGGAGGTGACCATCAGCGGACAGGACCTGCTGCTGGCTCGCACGGGCTACACGGGCGAAGACGGGTTCGAGATTTACGTCCCGAACCCGGACGCTGCCTCGCTGTGGGAAGCGTTCCTTGAAGCCGGCGAAGGCCACGGGCTTATCCCGGCGGGCCTGGCCGCCCGCGACTCGCTTCGCCTCGAAGCCGGCATGCCGCTGTACGGAAACGAGCTCTCCCGGCACGTCAACGCCTACGCAGCCGGACTGGGCCCTGTGGTGGCGCTGTCCAAGGAGGGCGACTTTGTCGGCAAGGACGCGCTGGCCGCGATCAAAGCCGCAGGTGTTGGCTCCACGATCGGGCAGAAGCTGGTGGGCCTCAAGGGAGCCGGCCGTCGTGCAGCCCGCGGTCATTACTCGGTCCTCAAGGACGGTTCCCTGATCGGTGAGGTGACCTCGGGGCAGCCGAGCCCCACGCTCGGTTACCCGGTGGCCCTGGCGTATGTCGACGTCGAGCATTCCGCCGTTGGCACCGTGGTGGACGTCGACCTCCGAGGCAAAGCCGAACCGTTCGAAGTAGTTGCCCTGCCGTTCTACAAGCGTTCCAAGTAGTCACGAGAGAAGGAATTGACATGAGTAAAGTTGTTGCCGAGCTGAAGTACTCGGCTGAGCATGAATGGGTTGCCGTCGATGGTGGCGGCCCGGTGGGCATCGGCATCTCCGCCGTCGCCGCCGACGCCCTGGGTGACATCGTCTACGTGGACCTTCCCGAGGTTGGTTCCACGGTGACCGCGGGGGAGACCTGCGGCGAGGTGGAGTCCACCAAGTCCGTGTCCGACCTCTACTCACCAGTGACCGGTGAAGTGACCGAGATCAACGACGCCGTCGTCGCAGATCCGGCGCTCATCAACAACGACCCCTACGGTGCGGGCTGGCTCTTCAAAGTCGCTGCCACCGAAGAAGGCCCGCTCATGACGGCCGAGGAATACGCAGCAGCCAACGGAGGCGAACTGTGAACCCGGTATCCGTGAGCGAGTTCGAGCAGGTCGTGTCGCCGTCGCTGGACGCCCAGCTCTCGGAGCTCGACCCCGAGATCGCGGCAAAGATCGACGACGAGCTGGCTCGCCAGCGCGGTGGCCTGGAAATGATCGCCTCCGAGAACCACACCGCCGTGGCAGTGATGCAGGCCCAGGGTTCGGTACTGACCAACAAGTACGCCGAGGGCTACCCGGGCAAGCGCTACTACGGTGGCTGCGAGCACGTGGATGTCATCGAGCAGCTCGCGATCGACCGCATCAAGTCGCTCTTCGGAGCCGAATACGCCAACGTCCAGCCGCACTCCGGCGCACAGGCCAACGCCTCCGTGATGCACGCGCTCATCAAGCCGGGCGACACCATCATGGGCCTCAACCTGGCACATGGCGGCCACCTCACCCACGGCATGCGGATCAACTTCTCCGGCAAGCTGTACAACGTGGTTCCGTACGGCGTCCGGGAGGACACCCACACGGTGGACATGGCTGAGGTGGAACGCCTGGCTCAGGAACACAAGCCTGCTTTGATTGTGGCCGGCTGGTCCGCATACGCGCGGCAGCTGGACTTCGCCGAGTTCCGCCGGATCGCCGACTCCGTTGGCGCGTACCTGATGGTGGACATGGCACACTTCGCGGGTCTGGTCGCGGCCGGCCTGCACCCGTCGCCGGTTCCGCACGCCCACGTCACCACCTCCACCACGCACAAGACCCTTGCCGGTCCCCGTGGCGGAATCATCCTGTCCAACGACGCCGACATCGCCAAGAAGATCAACTCGGCGGTCTTCCCGGGGCAACAGGGTGGACCGCTGGAGCACGTGATTGCGGGCAAGGCCGTGGCATTCAAGATCGCCGCGTCCGAAGAATTCCGTGAGCGCCAGAGCCGGGTTTTGGCAGGTGCCCGCATCCTCGCCGAACGCCTGGTCCAGCCCGACGTCGCCGCGGCAGGCATCTCCGTGGTCAGCGGCGGCACCGACGTGCACCTGGTCCTGGTGGACCTGCGCAACTGCGAACTCGACGGCCAGCAAGCCGAAGACCGCCTGGCAGCGATCGACATCACCGTCAACCGCAACGCCGTCCCGTTCGACCCCCGCCCGCCGATGGTCACTTCCGGCCTGCGCATCGGCACGCCTGCCCTGGCGACGCGCGGTTTCGGCGAAGCGGCCTTCCGCGAGGTTGCGGACATCATCGCTGAAGCGTTGATTGCCGACGCCGGCACGGACCTCAGCGGACTGCGTCACCGCGTCGAGGCACTGGCTGAAGCGCACCCGCTCTACCCGGGAGTCGCAACCCTGGGATAGTCGCCAGGTTCGCCCGCGGGTGGTTGGGAAGGCGAACCGCGCATATTGATCTACCCGGGTGGGGCATTTGCTGGGAACGAATGCCTCACAGCAATACCGGGTTGGAGGTTCGCACTGGGACCTCCGGGGGCTGGGCCGCCTTGGCTCGGGATTGGCCCAGCCCCCACCTTTTTGTTTGTTCTTTACTCCTCCCTGAAAGGGATCACGGCTATGGCTGTTGGTGTTTTCGATCTGTTCTCCGTGGGTATTGGCCCGTCGAGCTCGCATACCGTGGGGCCGATGCGTGCCGGGGCGGTGTTTGCCCGGGAACTGCGTGAATCCGGCGTGCTGCCTGCCGTGGCGTCGTTGCGGGTGGATCTGTATGGTTCCTTGGCCGCGACGGGCAAAGGTCATGGCACGTTCACTGCCACGCTGCTGGGTCTGGAAGGCTACGAACCGGAGTTGATCCTGCCTGATGAGGTGGAGGAACGCCTCGCGTCGATCGAGGAAACCGGCAAGCTGAATCTCGCCGGAGAAGTCCTGCTGGAGTACGGCGTTGCGGATATGGTGTTGCATCCGTTGACGGTGTTGCCGCGGCATACGAATGGGATGAAGTTCGTGGTCTCTGATGCTGAGGGGGCGGTGCTGAGGGAGGCGACGTTTTTTTCGGTGGGTGGCGGGTTCATTGTGCGTGAGGGTGAGGAGAGCACGGCCCGGGCGGAGTTGGAGGAGTCCAAGGCGGAGTTGCCGTTGCCGTTCCGGACGGCGGCGGAGTTGTTGGGCCGGTGCTCATCCAAAGGCTTGGGCATCAGCGACATCATGTTGATCAATGAGCGGGCGTCCCGGTCGGAGGAAGAGATCCGGGAGGGTCTGCTGCATATTTGGTCGGTGATGGAGGCCTGTGTTGAAACGTCCCTGAAGCGTGAGGGGGTGCTGCCGGGCGGGTTGCGGGTCCGTCGTCGTGCTCCTGACTGGTTGGAGCGGCTCCTGAAGGAGGACAAGGACCGGAACGATCCGAAGTATTGGCAGGAGTGGGTGAACCTGATCGCGTTGGCGGTCAATGAGGAGAACGCTTCCGGGGGCCGGGTGGTGACGGCCCCGACCAATGGTGCGGCGGGCATCATCCCGGCTGTTCTTTACTATGCGTTGAATTACGCTCCGGGCATGGATCAGGCCACCCAGGCCGATAAGGACGATGTGGTGGTGCGGTTCTTGCTCGCCGCGGGCGCAGTGGGGGTTTTGTACAAGGAGCAGGCGTCGATTTCGGGTGCTGAGGTGGGGTGCCAGGGTGAGGTTGGTTCGGCGTCGTCGATGGCTGCTGCGGGGTTGGCTGAGGTGATGGGTGGTTCCCCGGCGCAGGTGGAGAACGCGGCGGAGATCGCGATGGAGCATAACCTGGGGCTCACGTGTGATCCGATTGGTGGGTTGGTGCAGATTCCGTGTATTGAGCGGAACGCGATTGCTGCGGCGAAGGCGATCAACGCGGCGAAGATGGCGTTGTGGGGTGATGGGACGCACCGGGTCTCGTTGGATGAGGTCATCGTGACCATGCGGGAAACGGGCAAGGACATGTCCCATAAGTACAAAGAAACAGCGATGGGCGGCCTCGCCGTCAACGTCGTCGAATGCTAGGCAAGGAAGCACCTCACATGACTCTCGCCCCTGAAGGCCGCAAGTTGCTGCGTGTTGAGCAGCGTAACTCGGCGGTTCCTGTTGAGCGTAAGCCTGAGTGGATCAAGGCCAAGGTCCAGATGGGTCCGGAGTTCGTCGGGTTGAAGAATCTGGTGAAGAAGGAAGGCCTGCACACGGTGTGTGAGGAGGCCGGGTGCCCGAACATTTTCGAGTGCTGGGAAGACAAGGAAGCGACGTTCCTGATCGGCGGGTCCGAATGCACCCGGCGCTGTGATTTCTGCCAGATCGATACCGGCAAGCCGTCCCCGCTGGACCGCTTCGAACCGACCAAGGTCGCCCGCTCCGTGCAGGCCATGCAGCTGCGCTACGCGACCGTTACCGGGGTGGCCCGTGACGACCTCGAAGACGAAGGCGTGTGGTTGTACGCCGAAACGGTCCGCAAAATCCATGAACTGAATCCCGGCACCGGGGTGGAGTTGCTGATCCCGGACTTCTCCGGCAAACCCGAACACATCGCCGCGATCTGCGACTCCAAACCCGAAGTGTTCGCCCACAACGTCGAGACCGTGCCGCGGATCTTCAAGCGGATCCGGCCCGCGTTCCGCTACGAGAGGTCCCTGGATGTCATCACCCAAGGCAGGGACCTGGGCATGGTGACCAAGTCCAACCTGATCCTGGGCATGGGCGAGACCCGCGAGGAAATCTCCGAAGCCCTGCGCGACCTGCACGCCGCCGGATGTGACCTGATCACGATCACCCAGTACCTGCGCCCGTCCGAACGGCACCTGCCCGTGGACCGCTGGGTCAAACCCCAGGAATTCGTGGACCTCCAGCACGAAGCCGAAGAGATCGGCTTCCTCGGCGTCATGTCCGGGCCCCTGGTCCGTTCCTCCTACCGCGCCGGCCGCCTCTGGGCCACCGCCATGCGCAAAAAGGGCTGGGACATCCCCGAAGCCCTCGCCCACATCGAGTCCTCCGGCACCACCCGCCAGGAAGCCTCCACCATCCTCGCCGCCCACCACTGAACCTGCGCTGCAGGGAATCCTGCGGGCGGTGGCCGGCCTGGCCAGAAAAGCAACTTTACGACGGCGGTCGGTCGCCTTAACACGGCGACCGACCGCCGTCGTGGTGTAAGACAGGGTGACAAAACCATCGAACACCAGCGCAAGTTTTGCTCAAGATGAGCACAATGTTCGCGCAGCGACGCGGGACTGACGAGCGGGGCCCACGCAGAGGTGGTGTCAACTCCATGGACACCGTTCGAGAAGGCGAGTACCGCCGGTCCCGCCATGGCAGGGATGACAGCAGCCTTACTAAGTAGTCCTGCCCGAGAAGGCGAGTACTCGCATCCCGCAGGTGGGTATGTGAGGGACGTTGTTCGAACGAAAAATTGAGGTATTCCGAATCGTAGCCATCGGACTTGCCATGCCTGAACCATTGGGTGCATCGCTTCATCCGCCAGCAACGGACGGATGCTGGGGGTTGCACAGCGGCTCCCCGGACCAGACCAACCAAGGAGTCACATCATGCGCAAGCTTTCCAAGAAGAGCCGGATCACCGCCGCGGTCGCAGGCGTCGCACTGGTAGCAGTGGGTGGCGGAGCCGCCTACGCCTACTGGACCACTACAGGCTCAGGCACCGGAACTGCGACCAACTCGGCCGGCGGCGGAACCGTCACCCTGCACGCCAACTTCGCGGGCGGCCTCGCTCCGGGAAACTCTGTCCCGGTGACGTACACCGCTGACAACTCCACCACCTCGGGCACTGTGGTCGGAGCCCTGACCGCCAGCGTGACCACCAATGTGGACGCTTGTCTGCCCGCCTGGTTTGCGGTCACTGCCGTCACGTCGAACAGCTCCGTGGCAGCAAACACCACCGGTACGCAGGTGGGCACCGGAACGCTGAAGTTCAACGACAGCACCACCGTCAACCAGGATGCCTGCAAGTCGGCCATCGTGACGGTCACCGTTGGCAGCGTCTAAAACCTCGACGCCGGGGTCCGCCTTGTGATGGCGGGCCCCGGCTCACCCCTTCCACCCTGCTTTCCCAACGCACCCAAGCCAACGTCCGAAAAGAGCTTCCATGGACCACCGCCCAGAGCGCACCGTACCGTTCCACCGAGGTGGAGTCATTCGTGCGTTGCTGCTGGCCTTGCTGGTGGCCGTCACGCCGGTTGCGGCCCTCGCCGCCAGCAACAGCCAGTCGGGCGGGCAGGGGAGCGCTGCGAAAGTACCGGCCGGAATCACTGTGGCGTTGTCGCCGTCGAGCCGAACGGTTGACCAGGGACAAGCCGCCACGTTCACGGTGTCCGCCACATCAACAGGTGGATTCGCCGGAACAGTAACGTTCACAGTTAGCGGGCTCCCGGGCGGGGCCACCGCGACCTTCGCGCCGGCGTCGGTCAACCTCACCTCCGGAGCCACCGCGCAGGCAAACCTGACTGTCGGCACTGCCACCACGACACCGGTCGCCAAGACCGATTTCACGGTCAAGGCGAGCAGCGGAACGGTCGTGTCCAACACGGCACCCGGCCAATTGCAGGTCCTTGAAGTCAAGAGGAATTTCGGCGTATCAGGGGCCGTGAACGGGTCGCTCGCCCCCGGTGTTTCGAGGTCACTGGAGCTGCAGATCTCCAACCCGGAGAAAAAGAGCATCGCCGTGACCAATCTTTCCGTCTCCATCAGCCAGGTGGTCCGCACCCAGGCGGCAATAGCGGCCAACCTTCCCTGCACCACGGCTGACTACAAACTCACCCAGTACTCCGGCGCGTACCCGTTGACTGTTGAACCGGGCAATCGGGGGCTTTCGGCCCTCGGCGTGCCGGAATCAAGCTGGCCCCGGATCACGATGCTGGACACTCCAAAACTCCAGGATGGCTGCAAAGGCGCCACCATCCAGCTCACGTACTCCGGCACGGGACAAGGCAACTGACATGAAGACCACAGTCCGGACACCGCGGATGGCCCCGACAGGCCGACTCGCACGAACCGCTGCAGCCACTGTTGCCCTGTTTGTGCTTGGTGGGGTTGGAACGGCCTACGCCTACTGGACCGCTACCGGCGTCGGGAGCGGATCCTCTACCAATGGCACGATGCAGAACGTTACGGTGAGCGCGCTGGTCACGGGGGACACCTTGCAAACCAGTTTGGTTCCCGGAGGAACCGCCGACGTCCTGGTGCGCGCCACGAACCCCAATCCCCATGCGGTCACGATCTACGGATTCACAGCCAATGGGCCTGTTTCTGTCGACGACGCCCACGCATCCTGCACCACCACCGGAGTAACTTTCACGCCCCCCGCCGCGCCGCTCAGCCCGCCCATCTCCATCGCGGCAAACAGCTCCATCCTGGTGACGTTGCAGGGTGCAGCAAGCATGGGTGCCGCATCGATGTCTGCCTGCCAAGGCGCCCAATTCGCCATCCCCGTGACGCTGGAGGTACGGAAGTGAGCAAGGACCGTCAGCCTTCGCGCATCACCATGGGGCGGTGGAACCGCTTCATGGTCATTGTCTTGGGCATGCTCCTCATCTCCTTTGCCGGCCCTGCGGCCAGCGCCTTCTGGGGTTCCGTCAGCAGCGGCTTCGGCGCCGCAAAGGCCGATTCCGTAGCGCAAGGGGCAAAGCCGACCACCATCGTGACCGGCACCACCGTGACGGTCAATTGGGCGGCCAGTACGACGGCGGCCGGCAAGTCAGTGACCGGCTACAGCATCGGCCGCTACAGTTCGCTCAGCGGCGGTACGCGGATGGCTGCCACAGGAACGTGCCAAGGTACGATTTCGGCTCTTTCCTGCACTGAGTCCAACGTCCCGGCCGGGACCTGGTACTACGCTGTGACGCCCATGTTGTCCCTCTGGCAGGGCGCCGAGAGCGTCCGTAGTGCGGGGACCACCCCCGTTACGGACACCACGCCACCCAACGCCCCGGTGGTCAGCGCCGTCACCGTGATCAATGCGGCCCTCGCGGACAAGGTTCCGGTGAGTGGCACCGCAGAGGCCAACTCGTCGGTCACCCTCACTGTTTCAGGTACGGGTGGCCAGCCGATATCGCAGACCTTGGCGGTGAATGGTTCAGGGAACTGGACGGCTTCGCCCGTTGATGTCAGGACCTTTGCCGACGGCACCATCAACTACTCGGCCAAAGCCACGGACGCGGCCGGAAACGTCAGCATCGCCGGAACGGCGACGTCGTCCAAGGATGCGACAGCCCCGACTGTGACAAACGTCCAGCTTGGCAATGGCACCGGCGGCACAGTGGGCAAGATCGACACGGGCGACACTGTGACCATCACATTCTCCGAGCCACTCACGGCCAGTACCATCTGCAGTACGTGGACCAGCAACACTGGCCAGACCCTGAGTGGTGACAGCCAAGTCAAGGTCAATATCTCGACGGGCAGCGTGATGACCTTGTCCACTCCCGGATGCGCATCCTCATCGGTCGGAAGCGTGACGCTTGGAGCCTCGTACAACAATGGCTCCACGGTCCTGACTTACTCGGGCGACTCCAAGCTGGTATGGAACCCGACGAGCAAGACGCTGACCGTCACCCTGGGATCAACTGTGACGGGAACTCCGAGCAACGCCAGCCGCAACCAGTTCCCAGCCGTTTACACTCCGGTTGGACAGCTGACTGACGTGGCGGCCAATCCGCTGGGTACCGGTCCGGTGTCAGGAACTCCGTCTCGCTTCTAGGTGACGTGGGGCACTATCTTCCCCATAAGCCGCAGTAGCCCAGCAGCCCGGGCGTAACCTTGAGAGCGGACGCCAGCGCCGCCGTCGTACGTTTGATCCTGCGACGAAAGGCGAGCCGCCCCTTGAAGGCTGTAGCGGAAATGTTCACGATGGGTCCTGGAAACAAGGACCACCATCCCGCCCTCCGCTGCGCAGTAGGTGTGTTCGTCCCGCTGATCACGCTGATGCTGATCGGCCGCCTGGACCTCGCAGTGTTTGCCTCGTTTGGTGCCTTTACGGGTATTTATGGGCGCAACGAACCCCATAGCGTCCGGTTCCGGAGTCAGTTGCGGGCCGGTGGCTTCATGCTTTTCGTCATTCTCCTGGCGACGTTGACCGCCCGGCTTGCTCATTCCTGGGGCATCGAAGGTGTGACGTATTCATGGCTTCTGACCGCTGCCACAACCCTGGTTGCGGGCGGGTGTTCGGTGGTGGTGGCTGCATGGCGTTTGCGGCCGGGCGGCTCGCTCTTTCACATCTTCGCCTTCGCCGCCATCGCCTCGATCCCGGCCCAGCCCCCGCTTGGGGAAGCCCTTCTGGTTGCTGTGGGGACCACGGTTCTTTGCCTTGCGATCGGCATGTCGGCCCGCGTGGTCAAGAGTCACAGAACTCCGTGGAAACGTCCGCCGCCGATTCGGCACATCCCCGCCGAGCGCAGGGCGATCTGGTTGGAAGGCGGCGGTTATCTGGTGGCTGCCGGCCTGGCGGGAACGATCGCGACGCTGGTGGGGGAGCGGCTCGGCTTCGGTCACACGTATTGGGCAATGGTTGCGGCGGTGGTTCCCCTGGTGGGCCACTCAACCCGGCACAGGGTCAGCCGCGGCATCCAAAGAATTGCGGGTACTGTGCTTGGGCTCGTGCTGCTGGCCGGCATTCTGTGGCTGAATCCCGCGCCGTGGGTCATGGTCCTGGTGATTGCGGTGTGCCAGTTTGGTGCGGAAATGTTCATCGCCCGCCAGTACCTCGTGGCGCAGGTGTTCGTGACGCCGCTGGCGTTGTTCGCCACGCTTCTGGCTGCTCCGGTGGATCCCGCTCTGTTGCTGCGCGACCGGATTGTCGAGACCGTCATTGGTGCCGCCGTCGGTGCGGCCGTGGTGGTGGCTCCGGCCCTCTGGCACCGTGCAGGAATTCGTCGCGCCGCCTCCTGACCGAGTTGCGTTGGTCACTCGACCAGCCATAAACCAATACATCGTCTAGTATTAATTGGTTAGACAAGCGAGATACATGTCTACCAAAGGACTGGTGATGACCGATATAAGTGAACGTCAGGGCTATTGGTACGGGCTGGAGAGCCGCAAGCAGATGGGCGCTGTGGACGTCCTGAATGCGCTCAGGGACTACCGGACCGCAGAAGCGGAGATGCGGCGCCGGACGCGCGCATCCATGGGAATGGGCGAAACCGACCTGCTGGCTTTGCGGTACCTTCTTGAAGCCCAGCGTGCCGGCCGCGAGGTCGGGCCTAAGGAGCTGGCTGTCCGGCTCGGCGTAACGTCCGCTTCGATGACTTCGCTTGTCGATCGTTTGGTGAGGTCGGGATACGTGGTCAGGGAGCCCCATCCGACCGACCGGCGCGCCCTCATTTTGCGCCCCACCCCCGGCTCGGACCAGGAGGTGCGCAGCACGCTGGGGGAGATGCATGCCCGAATGATGGACGCCGCTGAATCGCTGAGCGGCGAGGATGCTGCGGTGGTAGTGGAGTTCCTCCGGCGTATGAGAAAGGCGATCGACGGCATCGCTGCTGCATGACGGGAAGCGGGCCTGAGTGAGGAGGTCGGACTGGACATTATTCATAAGTACACATATAACTAGATAGCCAAGCTACTTACTAGTGAATGTGTGGAAGAACGATGACAGTTTCGCTGCGTGAACCAAGCTCCGCACCAGCGGCTGAAACCGCCGTGGAAGTTCTCACGGATCAACTGGTTCCCATGGGACCAGTGCACTGCGGGTCGCACATGGCTATCTCCGCCGGGCCGGCCTACGACGCAATGAAGTGGGTCTCGGTGGAACCCATCTGGCCGGAATGGGCCTGCGGATGCGGTTTCCGGATGGACATTGATGCCCTGGATCCCGTGAGCGCCGTATGGATCGCGGCACTTCGCAGGCAGAGCCTCCAGCACGAGCTGGCCATCTCCCAGAACACCCTTGCACTGGCCTTCAAGAAGGCCGTTGACGCCGGAGTCAACCCCCGTGCCCTTGCAGAGGTAGCAGGAGTCCCTGCTGCCGAAATCGAAACCCTCCTCGGATGACAACGCTCGACGTTGCGGCTGTCCGCGCTGATCGCGGGGCCGCGAGTCAAAGCGCTGTGCACCCGGAAGTGGTGTTGCAACGCGAAGCCGCGGCGCAGCCGGAAGTAGTGATTGCCGGCCGGTATCGCCTGACCGACCCCCTGGGTGGCGGCTCGGAAGCCTATGTCAAAGAGGCGCTCGACCTCCACACGGGCAATGCCGTGGCAATCAAGATCTTCCGGAACCCTGATCCCGTCAGCGATGTCCCCTTCCGCAGGGAAGTGGGTATCCATGGGCGCCTGCGACATAAGAACATCGTCCGGGTCCTCGATTCCGGCGCCACCGGGGAAGAGCACGGCGGGGGGAACCGCAACTTCCTGGTGATGGAGTTGGTGGAAGGAAAGGACCTGCGGAGCATCCTGCACCAGCAGCCGGCCTCGCCGCGTGAGACAGCGGAGTGGATGGGCGGCATTGCCCGGGCACTCGCCTACATCCACCGCAAGGGAATTGTTCACAACGACGTCAAGCCCGGCAACATCCTGGTGAACTTCGCGAGCGATCCGGGTGGCCCCGGCGTAGCGCAGTTGACCGACTTCGGCATCGCCATCACCGGTGGTCCTTCCACGGCGTCCTCGTCCTCCGGCACCCCGCATTACCTCAGCCCGGAAGAGGTCCGTGGCGGAACGTCCACAGCTGCCAGCGATATCTATTCGCTCGGTCTGGTCGCCCTCGAGTGCCTGACCGGGACGAAAGCATTTCCTGGCCCTCCCCTTGAGTCCATGGTTGCAAGGACCCTCGGGGAACCCCGAATTCCCGGCACGGTCCGGCGGCGCTGGTCCATGGTGCTTCATGCCATGACCGACCCTGAACCTGCCGGCAGGCCGTCTGCCAGCCAAGTTATCGGAATGTTCCGACGACTCAGCTGGTAGCCATCAATCAGGTCAAGGTCCGGCATGCATCTTCCTGCCGGACTGGGACCTCCCTAAGAAAGAGAGAATGGAAAATGGGCATCATCGGTTGGATTGTTTTGGGCTTGATTGCTGGAGCCATCGCCAAGGCCATCAAACCCGGTCGGCAGGGCGGTGGCTGGATCGCCACGCTGCTGCTCGGAATCGTCGGCGCCATCCTGGGCGGTTGGATCGGCAGCGCGCTCTTCAACGTCGGCATCAACCAGTTCTGGTCGCTTTCCACGTGGCTTCTTGCCATCGGTGGATCGTTGCTGGTCCTCATCGTCTGGGGACTGCTGACGCGCAAGAAGGCCTAGCTTTCCAGGAAGGCCCTGGCTCCGCGGTTTGCGCCGCGGACCAGGGCCTTTTCTTGCTTTCCGGGGGCTTTTTACGGTCACAAATACCCCGTAGGGAGACGACTGCGGGCTCCGTCGACAGTTTCGCTACGCTACTCGAAGTCACCACGCTTCCGCACGCCAAGGGTCCCCAATGACGCACTCTTCAGCCGACACATCTGCCGCCTCAGCACCTGAAACAGAGGGCCCTGAAACGACCCTGGCTTCTGAAACGACGCAGGCTTACGGCGCGGCCGGCACAGCATTGGGGGCGTTCGGCATGGCTGCGGCAGTGGGTCTGTTGTCCTTGGTTCTGCACTTCCTGGCGCAACAGCCATCCGGGGCGGTTTCGCCCCACTCTGTGCCCAACGACCCCCTGCTTTCCAGCCTGCGACGGATCCTCGGAGACATGACCGAACCCCTTTTCTATAAGTCGGAGGTGGCAGCACTCGGGCTGCTCGCCGGCGCCGCGTTGGCGTGGTGGATTGGCCGTTCGGGCAAGAGGTGGGCGGGCTCGCTGACCTATGACACCGGGCTCTGGCCCTGGGCGCTGGGCGCTGCCTCCCTGAGCCTGCTGCTGTCCAACCTCGCGTTCGGATGGATGCTCGACGGCGGCTGGCAGCCGACGTTCGTGCCTTTCGTTTGCGTCGCGCCCGCCATGGTCCTCCTCTACGGTGGGGGATGGCGCAGCTGTCTCACAGGGGCGGTACTGGGAGCCGGCATCGTGACGCCCTTGGCCTTGTTCTTCATCCCTGTTTTGTCCACCCCGTTGGGCTTGCCGCCTGTGGTCGGCTGCGTCCTGGCAATGGCGACTGGCTCGGCCATCGCCTTTTCGATTGCCCGGCACTTGCCCTGGCTTGCCCTGCGGAAAACGCAGCCAGCAACGGCAGGTGACCACCCGCCGTCGGACGCTGAACGACCTGTCCTCAATGACGCCGTCCGGGCAGCACGCCGCGTCCTCAAGGACTTCACGGAAACGCACTTTTTCGCCAATGAACTGGCCGCTCTGGGAGTGATCCTGGGTGTGTCCGCGGCATTCGTGATCGATCCCGGACTGCCGTCGTACGGTTCCGGGTTGCTGCCCCACATCCTGTTCGCGCAAGCCCTGACTTCAGCCGTGGGTGTCGTCCTGTGGCGGCGCTGGTACCGGGACGAGGGCTGGGCCGCGACGTACGCATCCGTGGTGTCGGTGGCCCCTGCTGCCGTCCTGGCCTCGGGAGGTTCGTGGACGGGGATCATCGGCGGAGCAGTGCTGGGGGCACTGCTCGCCCCGCCTATCGCCCGGGCGATCTCCTCGCGGCTACCGGCCGGATTCCACCCGGTGATCGGCAATACTGCCGCAATGGCTTTGTCGACGGCGGTTGCCTTGCCGGTGCTTGGGCTGCTGAACACCTGACATTCAATGCGGCGGACAGCGCTCTGGCGGCCCGTTCCCGGTGCAGTTCCAGGGCTCAAAATGGGTGTTTCACCTGGTGCTGATGGTGCTGCGGTTTTCTTGAGGTTTTCCTGAGGAAGTGTTGCGGGTTTGCAGGATTTGTTCTTGATCCAGGCCCGGCAAAGTAATTCCTGTCAGCCACACAGGCTGGAACAACAGGCCGGCCGGTCTCACGGTGGCCACAGGAAAGGAACACTGATCCCCATGGCCATCAGCCTCAAAACCACCACCGGAAAAATCCTCGCCTCCGTCGCACTGGTCGGCACCGCAGCCGCCGTCGCCGGCATGGGAACCTACGGCGCGTTCACCTCCTCCACCTCCGCCTCCCAAGCCGTCACCGCAGGCACCGTCACCATCGCCCTGGGCGCCCCCGGCCCCGCCAACACCCTCAACGTCCCCATCGCAGGACTGCTCCCCGGTGACAAAGTCGAAAAACTCGTCACCCTGGCCAACACCGGCAACTCCGACCTGAACAACGTCACCCTCACCACCTCCGCCGGAGCCACCGGATCCCTGCTCACCACCGACACCACCAACGGCCTGCAACTGACCATCGAAAACTGCAGTGTTGCCTGGACCGGTGCGGCAGCCCCCTACACCTGCGGCGGAACCAAAACCACCGTCCTGGCCTCGGCCCCGGTCATCACAGCGAACAAGGTCCTCAACAACCTCACCTCCCTGACCTCGACCAAGACCGACAACCTCAAAGTCACCACCGCGTTCCCCACCACCGCGGACAACACCTTCCAAGGCGCCACCTCCACCATCGCCTTCGCCTTCACCGGCACCCAACGCACCGAAACCACCAAATAACCACTGAGCCCCGCCGGGCCTGGTCGGGCGCCCCCCTGCCCGATCAGGTCCGCCGGTACGGCTTCCGCTATCCCAAAAGCAATCTCCACAGAACGAAAGGAACGCCAGGACATGAGCGCCATCGAGACCCTCAACGGACCAGCACTCCACGGCCGGCGTTCCGCTGCGAACGTTTCGGCTTCCAAGGCCACTGCCCGGAAAGGTACCGCCACCGCCGTGAGCGACACCGCCGTCGAAAGCCCCGCCGTCGAAAGCCCCGCCGTCGTAACCCCCCTCGAGACTGTCACCGAAGGCACCGAAGCCGCGGCAGCAAAAAGCCCCCTCCGCCGGGTTGCCGGTGCCGTGGCAAGGGTCATCGGAGTGGGTTTGCTGGTCCTGGGCGCGCTGGTGTTCCTGTTTCTGGCCATCGGGCCCCGTGTCCTGGGCTACCAGACCTCCACCATGCTGACAGGATCAATGTCTCCCCTGATCAATCCGGGAGACGTGGTGGTGACCGTTCCGACGCCGATCCAGGATGTCAAAGCAGGCGACATCATCACGTACCACATCCCGGTGGAGGACCAGCGGGTGGAAACCCACCGCATCGTCGAGATCACGACCACCGCAGACGGTGGTGTCGCCGTGCAGACCAAGGGCGACGCCAACAACGGCCTCGATCCCTGGATCGCCACGCTTCAGGGCAAGACCGTCGACAAGCAGGTCGCGACCATCCCCTACGTGGGCAACGCCATTCGCGCCCTCCGTGAACCGATGGTGCTGAACACCCTGATGTATGGCGCGCCGGCCCTTTTGGTGATCGGAATGCTGGCTTCCATCTGGACCAAAGACCCCAGCAAGACGGCGCCGGAAGGCGCTGCACAGACCCAGGCAGCAAGCGGTGAGTGACCGTCCGGCACCCGCCCCCGGCTCCAATCCGCTGGAACCGCGCAGGCTGCAGGCGCTGGCCGACGAGTTGGGAGACTCCCGGCTGGCGCTGCGTTTCTTCTCCACTTATCTTGCGATGCTGCCCGGGCGGCTCCACAAGTTGTCCAATGGCCTGGGACGGCACGACCTCGACGCCAGCATGGACGCGGTTCTCAGCCTCAAGATTTCCTCAGCCATGGTGGGTGCCGTGGAAACGGAAACCCAGTGCCGGGCCATCGAAATGATGATCCGGGAGGACCACTTCGAAACGGCAGTAGAGGCACTCCCGGAGCTGAGGAAGTCTACCGACCGGTGTTTTGCCGCCGGGCCGCAGCTTCTGGGGACGGGCAGGGATACCTCCTGCCGGAGTCCCCGGAACGCTGCTAGCGGTCAGCCCTGACAGCTTCCTCGGTGTTCTTGACCTCGTGCGGGACCAGGAAGAGAGCGGCAACAGCCAGCACACCCGCCGCGGCGAACACGTAGAAACCGGCGGGGTAGGCGATATTGGCCGCAACCAGGGTTCCCGTCACGGCCGGGCCGACGATGGCGCCGAGCCGGCCGACTCCGGCGGCGAAACCAAGTGCGGTTCCGCGGAGCGTCGAGGGGAACAGCTGGCTCACCCACGCGTACACCAGCACCTGGGAGCTGAAGACGAAAATACCCGTCACGAAAACGGCGGCATTGAGCAGGAACTCGTTCTGGATCTTCACGCTCAGGATGGCAAGGAATACAGCCGAGAGCCCGAACCACATCAGTACGATCTTCTTGGTGCCGTGCTTGTCGGCCAGGACGCCAGCCAGGAACAGTCCCGCAACAGCCCCAAGGTTCAGGACCAGCAAGAGCGTCAGCCCCGTGCTCACGGGGTATCCGGCGGCGGCCATCAGCTGGGGCAGCCACGTGTTGAGACCGTAAACCAGCAGCAATCCCATGAACGACGCCACACCGATGCCCAGTGCCACCACCGGATACGGCTTCTGGAGCAGGTCACGGAAACCGGTTCTGGGTGCTGCTTTGACGGACTGTGCGACTTTGGTGGAACGCTCGACGACGGCCACCGGCTTGGGTTCCCGCCCCGCCGTCGTTGACGCTGCTTCGGGCAGTGACTCGGGCAACTTGGCCCAGAGGAAGGGCAAGAGCACCAAGCCCGCAACGCCGCCAATGATGAACATGAGGCGCCAGTTCGGCACGATGATGATGGCCAGAAGGGCTGTGGCGACGGCGCCGACGTGATATCCGGTCATGGTCCTGGTGGTGGATTTTCCGGCCGTGCCTGTCGGGGCGTAGTCGTTCATGTAGGCCAGGGCCGCGGGAAGGCAGGCGCCAAGGCCAAGACCGGCCAGAAGACGCAATGCAGAGAACACGGCGACGTTAGGCGCAAAAGCCACTCCGATAGTGAAGATCGAGAAGCCTGCCACGCAGGCGATCAGCAGCTTGCGGCGACCGAACTTGTCCGAAAGCGGTGCGATGAAGAGTGCGCCCAAGCCGACACCAACCAAGGAGATGGTGGCAGCGAAGGTGGCTCCCACAGCGTCAAAGCCAAGCTCGCCGGTCTTGATCAGCGTGGGGATGACGGTTCCCAGGACCACAAGGTCGAAACCGTCCAGGACCATGGCCAGCCAACAAAGCCAGACAGGCCATTGGGAGCGGCGGGCAGATGACATCGTTGGCATAGCGTCCTCATTATTGGGGTGCCGGTCACCTGAACGACCGGTCGGTTACGAGATTTGTATCACTGCTCCTTGTAACGCCGCACACGTTCTACCATTGAATGGAATCCTGGCTGTTTGGCGTCTGGATCCTGAGTGAGGGCCTCATCGTTCGACGCCCTTGAGTGTGTTTCATGCGTCAATGATGCGCGTGCAGGAAGGTGGCGAACTGTGGCCAACTCAACGTCCGGCGACTCCGTGGTGGAGCGGGTGGTCAGGGTCATCTCCGCATTCCCGGAAGGTGCGACTTCGCTGCAGCTGAGCGAGCTCGCCGAGCGGGCTGGCCTGCCGTTGTCCTCCGCCCACCGGTTGGTGCGCCAGCTTGCAGAGCAGGGGCTGCTGGATCTTGGGGCGGGCGGAACCGTGCGCCTCGGGCTGCGCCTCTGGGAACTCGTCAACCGGAATTCACCGACACTGGAACTGCGCCAGGCAGCGATGCCGTTCATGGAAGACATCCAGCAGGTACTGAACCAAAACGTCAATCTGGCGGTACTCGAAGGCTGGGAAGCCCTCTTTGTGGAGCGACTTTCCCGGCGGGGCTCCGTGGCCAACCGTGCCAAGGTCGCAGGGAGGATGCCTGTCCACATCTCCTCGGCCGGGCTTGCGTTGATGTCCAACCAGTCCCGCGAACTGCAGGCGGAGTACCTCAAACAATTCCGCGACCCTGCCGGAAAGGTTACTGCCGACGTCGTTCGTCATCTCCTGGCCGAAGCCGCCCAGCAAGGCTATTCGCAGTTGGCGGGCGTGGTGGATCCGGACACCTGGGGGATCGCGGTTCCGGTCATGGACGCCAGGCGCAGAACGGTGGCCGCGCTGGGAGTGGTGGTACCCCTTGCTGAGATGCGTCTGCAGGCGTTGGTGCCCGCTTTGCAGACCGCGGCGCGGGGCATCGGCCGTCAGCTGGGAAGTAGTCACGACTTCCGTTCAATGGAATTGGTGTAATGCCACTCACTTCCCGGAAGGCACACTGATTCCAAGCTCAAACCCGTTCAGCAGAGGACGGGAACCGCAACGAAGCGAGGAATCATGGCACGCACACCGATCACCACACAGGTCGCCATTATGGGCGGAGGCCCGGCCGGGCTCATGCTCTCCCATCTCTTGGCCAAGCAAGGAATCGAATCCGTGGTGGTGGAGATCCGCAGCCGCAAGGACATCCAGGAAACGGTCCGTGCCGGAATTCTGGAGCACGGTACTGTGAACCTCCTGGTGGACTCGGGTGTGTCCGACCGGGTTCTGCGCGAAGGCGACCGCCACGATGGCATCGAACTGCGCTTCAACGGCGAGAGCCACCGCATCAACTTCAAGGAACTTGTTGGTGAGTCCGTGTGGTTGTACCCGCAGACGGATGTGTTCATGGACTTGGCTGCCCGCCGGGAGGCCGACGGCGGCGACGTCCGTTACAGTGTTTCGGATACTACCGTCCACGACCTCGAAGGCAAGCCGAAGGTTTGGTTCACCGATTCGGAGGGCCAGGAGTTCGAGATCCAGGCCGACTTCCTCGTGGGGGCCGACGGATCGCGCAGCCACTGCCGCTTCCAAATTCCCGAGGCCAACCGCAAGTGGTACTTCCACGAATACCCCTTCGCCTGGTTCGGCATCCTGGCAGAAGCCCCGCGTAGCTCCGATGAATTGATCTACGCAAATTCCAAAGATGGATTCGCCTTGATCAGCCAACGCACCGAGACGGTCCAGCGCATGTACTTCCAGTGCGACCCCAAGGAGAATCCGGCTGACTGGGACGACCAACGCATCTGGTCTGAATTCCGCAAGCGCGTCAACGGCAACGGCTTTGAGCTCAAGGAAGGGCCGGTCCTTGAAAAGATGGTCCTTCCTTTCCGCAGCTTCGTTCACACCCCGATGCGGCACGGCAACCTCTTCCTTGCCGGCGACGCCGCGCACACGGTTCCTCCAACAGGGGCCAAGGGCCTGAACCTGGCCATCCATGACGTCAAGGTACTGTTCGAAGGCCTCGACTCCTTCTACTCCAACGGTTCCACGGCCCTTCTGGATTCGTACAGCGACCGCGCCTTGGAGCGGGTCTGGAAGGCACAGCACTTCTCATATTGGATGACGTCCATGCTGCACACCGTCCCGGGAGCCGATGACTTCGACCGTGCCCGCCAACTCGGCGAGCTGCACTCAGTGGTCACCTCCGAGCACGCCAAGGCTTACCTTGCGGAGTCGTACACAGGGTGGCCGACGTCGCGTTGATTCTGGCGCGTTGATCCGGCGCATTGTCTATTTGGGCGCTCCATGCTGCCTGCGCCCCTGCCCGGCTCGTCGTACCGCATGATCCGGCCGTGCGCTGATGCCTGTTCCTGCTCTTGTTTATGTTCGTTGTGGTGTGTGGTGGTGGTTGCGGCGGGGTGTTTGGTGGGGGTCGATGTGGGGTGGGGGGATGAACCGGGGTGTGCCGGTGTCGATGGTGATGCGCCATTGTTCTTTGTGGATGAGGTGGTGGTGGTGGGAGCAGAGGAGGGTGCCGTTTTCTGTTCCTGTGGTGCCGCCGTGTGACCAGTAGGTGATGTGGTGGGTTTCGCACCAGGGTGCGGGCATGGTGCAGTCGGGGAAGGCGCAGCCTTGGTCGCGGGCGGTGATGGCTTTGCGGATGTGGGGTGGGAAGAGGCGGGTGGCGCGGCCGATGTCGAGGATTTGGGAGTCGGTGCCGAGCAGGACGGGGATGATGTCGGCGTCGCAGGCGATTTTGCGGATGGTGTTTGGGTGCAGGGGGCCGGTGAACGTCGCTGTCCCGGTGCTGATGCCGGGGTTGCTTGGTGAGCCGGTGTGGTTGTAGCGCTCGATGGTGTTGAGGAGGTCGCGGTGGTCGATGGTGACGGTGAGTTGGGGTCGGAGTCCGCCGTTGGTGGGTAGTTTTCCGGTGGTCATGGCCACGGCGCAGGCTCCGACGAGTCCGTCGAGGAGTTTCTGGGCCCGGGAGCGCCGGTCCAGTACCGGACCGTGGTTGGCTTCGGGGGCAGTGTCTGGGTCTGCTGTGCCGGTGCTGGTGCCGGGTTCTGTGGTGTCGGCCCCTGTGGTGGTGAGTCGGGGGTTGGTGGCGGTGTTCATGGCGGTGGTGAGGGTTTCGTATTGTTCGGCGGTGGCGAAGATTTCGAGGTGGTGGAGTCCGTAGCGGCGTCGGCGTCGCAGGAATGCGCCTTGGGTGTGGCGGAGGGCTTCTTCGGAGGGTTCGGGGCCGTCTTGGTCGATGCGATCGGTCCAGCGTCGGGTCATGGTGGTGACGAAGTCGGGGTCGGATTGGGTGGCTGTGCGGGTCAGGGCCTGTTCCATCCGGGTGATGGTGTCCTGGTCGGTGAGGTGTTGGATCTTCTCCAGGGCGGTGGCGATGATCGTGGCGGACCGGGAGGGTATCTGGGCTAAGGCGAGGGCTTGGGCGAGGTGTTCGCGCCGGGCGGGGACCTGTTGGCCGGTCATTCCGGTCCCGGGCAGGGCATCTGCTGAGAGAGCGAGCCTGCGCCGGGCTTCGCCGATGCCGATCCGCAACCGTGCCCGAAGGAACTCCGCCGCGTTCCGGTACCCGTCATCAAGAACACTGCCCGCACTAGCGCCAGCACCAGCACCCACGCCCGCCGCAAGGCCTGCACCTGCACCCAATCCGGATCCTGTTCCGACCACGGCACCCCGCCCGGGGGCGGTGGCCGATTCTGTCGCGGAATCCGTGGCGCGTTCGGCGGGTTCGGCCCAACCGGTCAGCCACGGGATTCCGGTCTTTTCCGGCGCGGCCGCCGCCGAGACCTTCCGGGGCTGTGCCAGTGATCGTTGCGCCTGTTGTTCCTGGTTCCGGGTCCGTTCCACGGCTTGGGCCGCAACGATCTGCACGTAATCCAGCGTCCGGGCCAGGTCCTCGACCCTGCCGGCGAAATCCGCCGCCTCCACAAACCCAAACAACAGCGCATCCGCCGCAGCAGAACCACGCAGACCGGCCAACGCCTCCGACGCATCATCAAGGAAAGAGACCGAATCCAAGGCAGACCCGCCGGGTGTCACGCTGCTGGCATCCCCGTCACCAAGCCGGGGCAGAACACGAGCACATAGTGGAAAATCCGCAGGCAGGAAGCCCGCAGAGTCATGGTCGGGCGCGAGCGGAATGGGGGAAGCCGTCTTAGGTTCCTGAAGCTGCCTCATCGACGGCGCTCCTCCTGGATCCGGAGACGTCGTCCCAAGTCCACCAAGCCGCGCAACCCCATCCATGGATCAAGCCTGTCACCGCAGCAAAAACCCCAGAAGCCCCCGCCCACCGTATGTGGACAAACCAACCTATGTGGACAAGCGGCGGCCCCCCAACGGCGGCAGGCCGCCGTCGTGCGTTGCTCGCCAGAGGCGCGGAGACTTACGGCGCCTGCGAAGCCGCCGCCGCTGGTTCGAGGCCGGCGAGGGTGAGGGGATGGGCCGGTGGATCGGGGAAAGCGACGCGGGACGTGACCTCCAGATCCGGTCCGACATGCACCAATTCGCCGGACGCCAGGGGTCGCCAGCCCGGGTTGTCGTCCATGGGTTCGGTGGCAAAGAGGACATGCGCGGACTGGGAGAGCTCGGCGCTGCGGGAGCGGATCCGTTCACTTCGCGCATCGAGCGGACTGGCTTGGGCGGGGCGCCGTTCCAGCATGAACAGATCGTGAGTGGCTGGGTACCTGAGAGCCCACATGTCGGTGGCTGTCGTCAGGATGAAATTGAGGCTGAACACCGGCAGTTCGTCGGCGATCCAACTGACGGCCCCCAATATTCCGGCGCGGACATCCCCACCTGCGGCCCGGGTCTCCGCCGTGATCAGCGCAAAAAGACGCTCGCTGTCCGACTGGCCCCGCACCAGGTCCATGGCCCCGCGCTCAACCAGCTGCGCATCAAGCTTTTCCAGGCCCCGGAGCACCCCGTTGTGGGCGAATAGCCGGCCGTCCTGCTCGAAGGGGTGCGTGTTGACCATGGTGAGGGCCCCGGTGCTGGCGTAACGGACGTGCGCCAGGAAGGTGGTGCTTTTCAGGTCGCGGGCCTCGCGGGCGAAGGCGTGGTCTTCCCATGCGGCCAGCGGTTGCTTGGCCACATGAGGATTCCCCGCGGCATCGAAAGTCCCTATCCCTGCACCATCAGGTTCCCGCCGGCTCTGGACCGAGAGGCTGTCCGGCGCGTTCAACAACCAGAACGTTGCCCGCACTGGTTCGGCACCGGCATGCAGCCCGAAGAGTCGGCACATTGCGGCCTCCTGTCGCAAGAGTCAGAGGTGAATCAGTGGTGGAAGCCCTCAGGCTGTTTGTCGGTGGGCATGGGCGAGGTGAGACTGTCCAGGTAGCCCACGGCTTTGGTGAGGTCGGCCAGGAAGCTGGATGCGAGGTCGCGGGTGAAACCGTTCCTGACGACGATCCTCTGGACTGTCACCTCGCTCAATCCATCCGGCAAGGGGTAGGCCGGCACCAACCACCCGTTCATGCGCAAGCGTTCGGACAGGTGGTGGAGGTTCCAATGCTCTGTGTAACCCTCGGTGAGCTGCCAGGCGAATACGGGGATGTCCGAGCCGTCGCTCCACAGGGTGAAGGCGTCCATGGCCCCGATTTCGCTGGAGAGGTAGAGCGCCACGTCGCGGGACGTGGCCTGGACGGACCTGTACCCGGCAAAGCCGAGCCGCAGGAACAGGTAGTACTGCAGGAGAACCTGTGCGCCCGGCCGGGAAAAGTTCAGGGCGAAGGTGGGCATGTCTCCGCCCAGGTAGCTGACATGGAAAATCAGGTCCTCCGGGAGGGCCTCCGCATCACGCCACACCACCCAGCCCAGGCCCGGGTACACCAAGCCGTATTTGTGGCCGGAGGTGTTGATCGACGCTACGCGGGGAAGCCTGAAATCCCACACCATTTCGGGCTGCAGGAACGGTGCCACCATGGCGCCGGACGCCCCATCGACGTGGATGGGGATGTCCAGGCCGCGGCGCGCCTGGATGTCGTCCAACGCTTCCGAGATGAGCTTTACAGGCTCATAGAACCCTGTGTAGGTGACGCCCAGGATGGCGACGACGCCGATGGTGTTCTCGTCGACGTACTGGTCCAGGTCGTGACCGTCCAGCGTGGGATGTTCGTTGGACACCGGAACAAAACGGGGTTCGACTTCCCAGTAATTGCAGAATTTTTCCCAGCACACCTGGACTGCGGAGCTGAGCACGAGATTGGGTTTGTCCGTTGGCTTGCCTGCTGCGCGGCGTGCGTGTTGCCAGCGGCGTTTCAGGGCCAAGCCGCCCAGCATGCATGCTTCCGAGGATCCGATGGTGGACGTGCCGATGCTTTTCGAAGGATCCGGCGCGTTCCACAGGTCAGCGAGCATTCGCCAGCACCGTGTCTCGATGAGTGCCGTTTGGGGGTATTCGTCCTTGTCGATCATGTTCTTGTCGAACGTTTCCGCGTACAGGGCGGACGCTTCGGTTTCCATCCACGTCCCCACGAACGTTGCCAGGTTCAGCCGGGAATTGCCGTCCAACATCGCTTCGTCGTGGACAACCTGGTAGGCGGTGGCCGGCAGGGATTCGCCCTCGGGCAGGGTGAAGCGGGGAAAGATGGTGGACTCTCCAGGCCTGCTGAACAAAGGATTGAGTTCGACGGCGGTGTCCGGCTCGTGGTGGGTCGTGCGGTGGGCTCTGCTCATGGGCCAGCTCCTTGGATTCGTTCGCGCGGGGCTACTCGTCTGCCGCTCACGCTACCCGGCGTGGGTCGCTCACCCAAGCTTTCCGAACGTTCAACGGCTGCACCTCCAAGAATCCTGGGAAACGGCTCGGAAAGCGGCTGGGACGGCCTTCAGCCATACCTGGGAATTTCCGAAAAGAAATCCTTAAAGCTGACGGGTTGAAGCTTCCCCGTATAAGCGACTGGAAACCATGCCTGGTGATGCGGTCCGCTTGGCTGGACGACGTCGAGGTGGAGGAAGAGGTTCGCAAGGAACGCGCCGACGTCAACCCGCACGCGGTGACTGGAACCGCGGCCCGCGAAGCAATTGCCGCTATCGCAAACGCAGTGACGATGGGACGATCATCGTATGGGCGAACAAGAGAAGCACCAGCCCGCTGAGCCGGCAGGCGTTGCGTCAGAGGATGCGGGAGCACCAACGACCCAACAGATGCGGACCGTCGGGCAACGCAGGCGCGAAGCCGAACGCAAGCTGGACATTCATCTGGAGGAATCCCGCCACAAGGGTGAGGCTACTGAAGACGGGGATCATTCCGAAGCGTAGAGCCGCTGGAGCGCCCGGCGCTGCCGAAGGGGGTGTCGCTCTTGTGTGCCTCCCCGTGATGCAGTTGCAAGGCGCTGTGGATCAGTGGGAAATGGCTGAACGCCTGAGGGGTGTTGCCGAGCTGCCTTCGGGCGCGGGGATCCCATTCTTCACTGAGAAGACCCACGTCATTTCGCAGGCTTAGCAGCCGCTCGAAGAGTTCTGTGGCTTCATCGCTTCGGCCGATACCCAGCAGCGCATCCACCAGCCAGAATGAACACGCCAGGAATACCCCTTCGTTCCCGGGCAGGCCGTCGTGGCCGGATTGGGTCCGGTATCTGAGAACCAGGCCGTCCTCCGTGAGTCCCCTTTGAATGGCATCCACCGTCCCGGCAACGCGCGGATGCCGGTGGGGCAGGAAGCCCACGCGGGGCACCAGCAGCAGGCTCGCGTCCAGTTCCTTGCTGCCGTAGGACTGAACGAAGCTGTTGAGGTCCTCATCGAAGCCCTTGGTCATGACGTCGTTATGGATTTCGCTGCGGAGTGCCGCCCAACGGTCATGCGGGCCGGGCAGTCCGGAGGTCCTCACTGCCTTGACCATGCGGTCCGCGGCGACCCAGGCCATGACCTTGGAATGGGTAAAGTGCTGGCGCGGCCCGCGCATCTCCCACAGTCCGTTGTCTGGCTGGTCCCAGGCCCCTTCAAGGTACTCCATCAACGCCACCTGGATGTCCCAGGAATTGTCCACGGTCCCGTCAGCGGACGCTGCCCGGGTCAGCGAGAGCCCGTCCAGGACTTCGCCCCAGACGTCCAGCTGCAGCTGCGGAGCCGCCGCATTCCCGGTGCGGACGGGTGCTGACCCTTCGTAACCGGACAGCCACGGTATGTCGGCCTCCGGAAGCCTCCGGGCGCCGTCGAGTCCGTACACGATCTGAAGCTGGGACGGGTCCCCGGCGATGGCCCTCAGCAGCCAATCCCGCCAAGCGGATGCCTCTTCCGTGTATCCGGCGGCGAGAAGCGACTGCAGCGTCAGTGTCGCATCCCGCAGCCAGCAGAACCGGTAATCCCAGTTCCGTGGTCCGCCGATCTGCTCGGGCAGGGACGTGGTGGCGGCGGCCACGATGCCGCCGGTGGGTTCGTAAGTGAGCGCTTTGAGGGTGATGAGTGATCTCTCTACCGGCTCCTTGTACTTGCCCACTATCTTGCTCCGGCCGATCCACTCCAGCCAGTACGACTCCGTCGCATTGAGCGCCCGAAGGGGATCGATCCTGCGGGGCTCGCGTTCATGGCTCGGAGCCCAGCGAAGGACAAAGGGGACCTTGTCTCCGGCGCGGACTGTGAAATCGCTGTAGGTCCGGTTGTCGCGCCCAACAAGCGGGGCATGGGTAGTGACGTACGCCGAATCAGGACCTGCCACCGCGCTGATGCCGTGCTTGCTGTGACGCACCCAGGGAATGACGCTGCCGTAGTCGAAGCGCAGGACCAGCTCCATATGCATGTCCACCTCGCCGGACACGCCCTCGACGATCCGCACCAGGTCCACGGCGTCGTCGCGGACCGGCATGAAGTCGATCACCCTCACCGAACCGCCCGCCACTTCCCACACTGTCTCAAGGATGAGGGTGTCGCCCCGGTACTGGCGGCGGGTGCAGGTGCCGCCGTCGGGAGTCCCGGCAGGTGCCAACAGCCACCGTCCCGCCTCGGGCTTGTCCAGCAACGCCGCGAAGCAGGCGGGCGAGTCGAACCGCGGGAGGCACATCCAGTCAATGGACCCGCTTTGTCCTACCAGGGCCGCTGTGTTCAAATCCCCGATGATTGCGTAGTCCTCGATCCTCGCCATGGGACAGATCCTAGTCTGCGTCGCTGGCAGCTGCGGGACAGGCTCGACGGCGGCACTCGGCCGGGCGTCTTGGGTCTGGTCTCCTTTCAGGGTGCGTGCTACCACTGACGTAGGAACAAACCCGGAGGAGATGTTGTGGCCGAAGATCTGCCTGTCCTTGTCGTTGGCGCTACCGGATTCCTGGGTGGCCAAGTGGTGGATGAGCTCCTGAAACGCGGCAAGAAGGTCCGGGCGTTGGTGCGTCCTGGATCGAAAGCCGCCAAGCTTGAGGCCAAAGGCGTGGAAATCGCCCGCGGAGACATGCTGGACACGGCCTCGCTGATCAAGGCCATGACGGGTGTTTCCGGAGCAATTTCGACGGCGGCCGGCTACACAAGGAATGACAGGAACGCCAAGCTCATCGACAGCTACGGAAACAGCAACCTGGCCGTCGCAGCCAAGTATGCCGCCGTCCCACGATTTGTGCTGATCAGTATCCTCACGTGCGACCAGACACCCCAGATCCCGCACTTTTGGAATAAAAAGCTGGCTGAAGACAAGTTCGAGGAGCTCGGGGTTCCGTTCGTCGCGCTGCGGCCGGGTGCCTTCTTTGACCAGGCCGTAGGCATGGGCGGCGATCCCTTCGCGAAGGGCCGTTTTGTGTGGCTTGGCTCCAAGAAGGCCGGGCTGACGTTCGTTTTGGCGAGCGACCTCGCCGCTTACCTGGCGGCCGCCATCGACGCCGACATCGTTGATGGTGAGCGCATCGACATCGGCTGGACGCGGCCCGTGAGCATGCAGGAAGCCGCAGAGCTTGCGGGCAGGCGGGCCGGCAAGCCGGTAAAAGTCATGTCCGTGCCCACTGGCGCAATTACAGGGCTCGGCAAGGCGACCGCCAAGGTCCTGCCGCTGGTGTCGGACATGGCCAGCATGGTGGCGTGGTTCGAGACGGGGAAGTACGTAGCGGACACTTCCCGGCAGGAGCAGGTGTTCGGGACAGTGCCCACTCCTGAGGATGCCATCGGCCGGGTGGCCGAGCGGTACGGCCACTGACGTACCGCCACTAACTGCTGCGGCCTGGCGGCTGGCGGGCAAGGTAAATCGTAAGTATCCTGATGACACGCACCGGCGCTGCCCCTGACCATGCGCCGGACAAACATGAGGAGCACGTTATGAGAATCGGTTCTTCCATTGCCCTGATTGCCATCGGAGCTATTCTGGCGTTCGCGCTCGCCCCGGGAATCATCCCCTTCCTAGACCAGGTCCTGGTTGGCTACATCCTGATCGCGGTCGGCATCATCGGCCTCATCATTTCGATTGCCATGTCCAACAGGACCCGCCGCACAGTAGTCGAGCGGCGCGGTGATCCACACACCGTTGTGGAGCGGCGCCCGGAAATCTAGCAGCCGCAAGCTACGGAGGAAACGCACGACGGCGGGCTATCGCCGTCGTGCGTTTCTTGCCTCAGGCGAGGTTCAGGCCCTGCTGCCCGACGGCGTAGGCTGCTTCCATGGAGCAGACATTCGACATCGAATTGGTGAATCAGAACGAGTACCTGGTGCGATGGGCATCGGAAGGGCAGTCCGGGGAATCGCTGGTCCACACGAATCCCGACTTCCTGGCGGAGGCCGGGCTTGCAGGCTTCGATGAGCAGCTGATTGTGGAAGAGACCGCCACGTACCTGGCCGAACACCAGCCTGTCATCGACTTTCCCCAGACCGTGGACCTGGAAGAAATTGCCGCCGCCTACACGGGCTACACCGAGCAGTTGAAGCAGCGCCTCCAAGCCCGGTAGCGCTTCCGCGTCACGATCGGGGGCTTTCCGCTACTTAACCTTCGTCCTGTCAGCCGGCGTTCGAGGGAGTAGCGGCCATCCACACCTACACACCTGAATCGGTCGCGGCTTGGGCGTTGTCCCTGCAGTCCAGGGCGGAGCTTTGCTTCGACATCGCAGGGATCCATCGCGGGAAGGTCACGATTTACGCCGGGCCCGGAAAAGATGGAAACCAGGCTGTCGCGGTCTTCGACATCCCCGGAGCCGGAACCTTCGTTGGCCGCCATCTCAGCGGCGCCATGGACGAATGGGTGTCCGGCCTGCTGGAGGAGGTCGGGAGGATCGCCCAGGGGAAGCCTGTTCAGGCCTGAAGGTCCGCGGTGATGCGCTCGCCGTTGAAGTATTCCAGCTGCCAACCGTCCGTCGGGTGATGGTGGGCAAGGTTCAGTACCGCGTTCTGGACGCTGTCCAGCGTGCGGCCAACCGCACGGCTAAGGGTCAGTCGGATCAGGGTGCCGTGTGCTACCACCAGCACCCGCTTGCCCGCGAACTCCTTCGCCAGTTCCTCGAGTGCGGCGATCCCCCGCTCCGCGGCGTCGTCGTCGCTCTCGCCGCCACGGAAGCCGCCGGGGATGCGCAGCGCTTCCAGCTCCGGCCCGGCCTGCAATCCCTCCGCCGGCCCGAAGCTGCGCTCAGTCAGGTTCGGGACGAGCCGTGCCACCGTGAGCCCCAGCCCTTCGGCGATGATTTCTGCCGTTTCGGCTGCGCGGCTGAGTGGCGACGCAACCACGGTGTCCCATTGCTGGCCCGACAGGAAGGCGACGGCGTCGCGCGCCTGGCCGCGGCCGACGTCGTTCAAGGGAATATCGGTGGACCCCTGCAACCGGCGCTCCGCGTTCCAATCGGTCTGGCCATGGCGGACGAGGGCGAAAGTCGTAAGGGTCATGCCTTCCATTGTGCCTTGCGGTCCGGCCGGGCGCAGTTCGCTGCGTCACGTAACGTGAACTGCCCATTGTCCTTCCTGTGATTTAATCAGTATCCTGATGACTTATCTGGTGACACCGGATGATGCTGTTTGAGCTGACTTGCTCAAGCCGCCAAGGCTGAAGCAATCGGTCAAGCGGCAATGTGAAATGTTATTGACGGCATTACTTGGTACCGACGGATGGTGTTTGGGTCCGTGACGCGCCAGGTAGTCCCAAAGGACGTGACAATCGTGGGCTACAACGACAAAACCGAGGGCGCAGGCGCTCCCGTTTCTGTGGACGGCGCGGGTGGCAGCGACGCACTTGATGGCCGCTACCAGCTGGGTCCGCTCCTGGGCAGGGGTGCAATGTCCACTGTCTACAGGGCGACGGACCTGGTCCTTGGCCGTGATGTGGCAGTCAAGATTTTCCTTCCCGGCTCGGGCGATGATTCCTTCCGGGCACGGCAGGACACCGAAATGCGGCTACTCGCCGCTTTTGACCACCCGGGTCTCGTTGCGGCCTTCGACGCGGGCGTCGATACGCGCAACGACGAAGAACGTGCCTACTTGGTGATGGAGCTCGCCGAGGGGCGGGATCTGCGTGCCATACTTTCCGGCGGCCCACTCACCGTTCCCGAAACCGCCCGCATCGGCATCCGGATCGCCGGAGCCCTTGGCCAGGTGCATGAACACGGCGTCATCCACCGTGACATCAAACCGGCCAACATCCTGGTGTCCGACGGCGACGGGCTGGCGGAGTCGGTCAAGCTGGCAGACTTCGGGGTTGCGTTGGTGATGAACGACAACCGCCTGACGGCAACGGGATTCACCGTGGGCACCGCCCAGTACCTCAGCCCTGAGCAGGCGCAGGGCTTGCACCTGACCCCCAAGAGCGACATCTATTCGCTGGGCCTGGTGCTCCTGGAATGCCTGACGGGCCATGCGGAGTACCCGGGAACGCCCGTGGAAACGGCCTCGGCCCGCCTGCACAGGGCCCCGCAGGTGCCCTGTGAACTGCCTGCTCCGTTGCGCACCCTCCTGGAGGCCATGACGGACATGGATCCGGAAAAGCGTCCCGCAGCCCAGGAAGTGGAGCAGGCGCTGTCGGAGGAAGGCGTCCAGTCCGGGCGCAGGACCGCGATACTTCCTCCCTTGCCGCAACGGACTCCGCTGAGTGCGACGACGGCCCGGACCCCCAGCGCCCGTGCCGCCCGCCCCGTGGCCATCCGGCCGCGGACCAGGAAGACGGCAACGCTGACCGGCATTCGCGACTTCAGCAAACGCCGGCCCAAGACGGCTCGTGGGGTTGCGGCCGCAGCAGTCGCTATCCCGCTTGCCTTGCTGGCTCTTACCCAGGGGCTCTCCTCGGCTGGCAGCACGACCGATCCGGTGCACTCTCCCAACGACGGCGTATCCCACGCCGACCCGCAGCCGGTGTCTCCGGTCCTGCCGGTGCCGGCTGCTACCTCGCCTGCAGAAGCAGTCGACCTACCTCAGGCGACCACGCCTGAGCAGGTTGCGCAGAACATCCCCGTCCAGAACATCCCCGTTCAGAATGTCCCGGCCCAGAACGGGGCCGTCCAGAACGTACCCGCCCAGAACCAGCCGGTCCTGCCTCCCTCCGATATGAAGGGGCCGGACATCGCCAAGACCAAGAGCGACGGCAAGAGCGGGAAGAAGCCAGAGAAGGGCCAGGACAAGGGCGGAAAGTAACCCCTCCCGGGCGCTATGTTCCGGCGGGGAAGCTCACCGCGATAGTGGTGCCGCCGCCAGCGGTTTCGGAGATGCTGAGGTCCCCGCCGTGGGCTTTGGCGATGCTGCTGCACGTGGCCAGCCCGAGGCCGGTGCCTGGGCCGTCCCCGTCGCGGCGCAGCCGCACCAAGGGTTCCAGGACCTTGTCCCGGTCCTCGGGTTTGATGCCCTTGCCGTTGTCCGCCACATACACCGTTGCGCCGTGGTAGTTCGAAATTCCGCTGACGCTGACCTTGAGGTCGCGCTCCGGGCTGCGGTAGTTCATCGCGTTGGAAATGAGATTCTGCAGGAGCGTCCGCAGCTGCCCGGGGTCGGCGTAAACGGTGATGTCGCGGACATCAACGCTGCCCTCGTTCTCTATCCCGAGGTCCCGGACAACTTCTTCGGTGACCTCACGCAGGGAGACGCGGGCTGGCTGGATGCCACCACCCACACGGGAGTAATTGAGGACGTCTTCCAGCATTCCCAGCATGCGCCGTCCGCTGGCACCGATGCGGTCGAGGTACCGTGCAGCAGGACTGCTGGGCTCGATATCGGGGTCGTCCTCCACCAGTTCCACGTATCCCAGGATGGTGGTCAGTGGAATGCGCAGGTCGTGGCTGACGCGGCCGGCGAATCCGGCAAGCTTGGCGTTGCTGGCCCTGAGTTCGGAGTAGGTGCGGTCCAGCTGGGCCGTGCGGTGCTGAAGTTCCAGGAGCTCAACCACCTGCTTGGCCAGGACTTCGAGCATTCCTACCTGCTCCTGGCTCAGCTCCTTGCTCTGGTCAGAAAAGACACACAGGGTTCCCGGCACGAATCCGGATTCCGTTTGCAGGGGCACAGAGGCATAGAACCGGACGTTGCCGATTTCGCCGGTCACAAAAGGGTTGTCGGCAAAGCGCGGATCCCGGGAGGCGTCCGCCACAACGGTCCGCTCGCGGGAGAGGAAGACCTTGGCGCACATGGAGTCCTCGCGGGAGCAGACTCCGGGTTCCACGCCCCAGGCGCCGATCTGGTGCTGGTACTTGGCGCTGATGATATTGACCACGCCGAACGGGGCACCACACAGCTCGGTGGCGAGCCGCACCAGGTTCTTCAGGGCATTCATGACGGCGTCGTTGGGAAGGAGCGTCGAGTCCACTGCAGGATCAAGGCCGTATTCCTGGAGCTCCCTGTCCCGGCCGAAGTCCGTCGTGAAAGACAGCTGTCCCTGAATTTCCGTCATTGAACCAACCCCCAAGCGTTGTGTGAATTCCCTGCCGATACTACCGGGAGGTCTGCGCTGCGGGTTTACCTACTGACTTATCTTCACCACCAGAATTTCGACGACGGCGCCCGCGTTTCGCAGGTGCCTGCGGACCGCGGCGGCTACTTCCCGGGCTACTTCCGGGGCGGGGCGAAGGATTCCTACGCCTATCCGGGCCTTGACCGCCACGTCGTCACCATGCCCGGAAAGACTGATAAGGGGCTGTGCTTCTCCGGTCACCGCCGCAACCGCCGCCCCGGCGATCGACTGCCACAGCGGCTGGGCAGGGTAGACGGTCGTGACCCCGTCAACGGCCTGGACAACGCCAAGCAGTTCCATGGCCAGGGCGGGAGAATTGCTTTCCATGTGCTCCGTCATGGCTGGTCCTCCTTGACCGCTGTGATGGCCGGGGCAGGAGGCTCCAGCACATCGGTGACCGTGATGTTGATGGCCTGGATGGTGAGTTCAGTCTGGACGGCAAGCACCTCCGCCAGTTCATTCCGCAGGGTCGCCGCGTGCTCTTCCATGGAGTATCCGTAGACCACCGCGATCTCCACGTCGACGTCGATCCCGGCTCCCGGCGTCGTGATGTCGCCTGCCAGGCGGCACTTACCGGCAGCTGTTCCGGGCATGGAGTCGACCACTGAGCGGATCAACGCTGACACGGATCCTTCGGTCTCCCAGAGGGAATCGAGCGGGTCCTCGGAACGCAGCGGGATGCTGCGGCCGGGACGCAGTTCCAAATGGAGGTTGTCCAGGATGTTCTGCATCCAGTCGTCGTTGCCGGATCCTGCCTCGGCCACGTCAGAGGCCAACAGTTCATGGCCCAGTTCGGAGAGCCTGCGCAGGGAAGCCAGGCCGGCCTGGCATTCAGGGCAGCCCTCCACATGTTCGGGATCAGCGATGTATCCCGTGTCCAAATAGGCGCTCAGTTCCGCGAGGCTGTGCCCGCATTCCAAAGCATCGCCGGGGGTTTTCATCGCCACTCCTCCATTGTGCGTGCCAGGGCAATCCGTGCCCTGGCAAGACGGCCACGGACGCTGTCAGGGCTGATGTTCAAGGTCAGGGCGATCTCCTCGTAGCTCAGGTCGTTGAATTCCTTGAGTACCCAACAGCGGCGCTGCTCCTCGGGGAGCCGTTGGAGCGCCGATTTCAACGCGTCAATTCTGGAGGCATTGACCGCAGTGCTTTCAGGATCCGGGATCCGCTGGCTGGAAGGAGCCCCCGCATGGTTCTCCAGCTCGTCCAAGGCAGCGTGGTTGCGCCGTTTTCGGAGGTGGTCAATGCTGCGCGTGCCAACGATGCGAAGCAACCAGCTTTTCACTGCGGCGGGGTCCCGTACAGTGTCCAATTGATTCCATGCCTGCACCAGGCTCTCCTGGACGACGTCGTCAGCGTCCGCCAGGGTGCCCGTCAAACGTCGGGCCGTTGCCCGCATCAAGGGCCCGTGACGCCGGGCGAGGGCTTCGAAAGCGGCAGTGTCGCCATCTGCTGCCCTGCCGGCCAGCAACGCGTCCGGCACCACGTCCAGGTGTTGCTGTGCTGCGGCGGAGGCCGCGGGTGAACCATTCACGTTTCCGCCTTTCCAGTGTTGTGAGTCGGGCATGTCATCCCAAAGGGCCAGGGACTTGGGGATGCCTTCTTACCGGGCCCGGCGCGATCCTGACACCCGGGTTCCGGGACCATTCGTGATTCGGACCAGGGCGGGTGCCGGATGGCCCAGCCAGGCGTCCAGTTCCTGGAGCAACTGGGCCGCCGTGTCGCCGAGCTCCCGGGGGCATGCCCCTTTGCGGGCTTCCAAGCGGAGCCGCAGAGCCGTGCCGCGCCGGGATTCCCACGCCGAGACAGAGGTGCCCAGCACGTCGGGGTGACCAGTGAGGGACTCCCTGACGGCTGCCGATACCAGTCCGGTGTCCACCACGGTTCGGCCTGCACTGCCTTCCGAGTCCTCCGCAAAGCGAGGTGTTTTGCCGCCTCCTTGGGAAGCGATCCAGGCCGCGCCCAGGATGGCGCCGACCAGCAGCACGGCGATTCCCAGCACCAACCACCAGCTCCGGACAGGGTCGGGAAGGGGTGCCGTGCCAACCAGATTGCGGAGTCCATCCCGTGCAGTCGATCCGGAAGTTTTCCAGAACTCTGCAACGCCTGGCAGGGTCCCGGCCGCGATCAGTGCGGCGCCGGCTCCCAGCAGGACGATCCCCAGGATGGTGAGCAGGATGCGGTTGAGCGCCCGATTCGTGTTTCTCATTGCCCCGCCTTTCTCATTGGCCCACAGTTCCTTCGTTCAGAATGCTGACGCTCGACCGCACTGGCCGATCCAGCGCGTAGGCTGCCAGTTCGCCGTCGACCGTTTCCTGGATGTCTGCCGCCTCAAGCGGTTCGCCCGACGTCGGACGCACCTGGACGCGGACGGAACGTCCACCGACGGTGGTGGTCACCTGCCCGGGGGCGAGGCCCGTTGCGTGCCGGACCTTGCGGGACACCGCTGCCGCAATCACCTCGTCATCCACCACGACGGCGGCGCGCTGGCTTCCGATCGCGCGGCGTGGCCGTCGCCCTCTCCCGAAGGCCAGTCCGAACAGCACCAGCGCCAGGATTCCCAGCCCTGCGCCTGATGCCACCATGCCTGCCGGCGTTGTGTTGGCCGGAAGCTCGATCAACCAGCGGAGCATCTGTGCCGGGCTGGCGAGCAAGGGCTGGTCTTTGAGCAGCCACAGCACGGATTCCAGTGCCAGCCAGAGGAAAACGGCTACCAGGAGGGAGGCGGCCACGATGGAGGGGACCGCCCTCGAGGAGTGCGTTTCGCGCCTGACCAAACGGCGGATGGCGGCATCCTCGCTCATTCGACTCTCCTTTCCTTAAGTCGCCCAGGCTTTCCGCCGGTGAGGCGGATGTCTACCCGGCCTATGGCCAAACCGGTGATGGCCGTACCTCGGGCCACGATTTCCTGCCGGGCGGCACGGGCTTGTTCGAAGACTGTGGCCGGACCGGGCTGCGGCTTCCGCGGCGTCGGGGACTGCTTCAGCAGCGGCGGGAGGGACAGCCGGATGGAAACCTTGACGCCAAGCCTTCCCGCGTCATCCTCCACCGTTGCTGAAACGTCTCCCGTACCAACGCGGAACGCCTGGGCAGTGACTGTTTCCACGGTTTTCCGGATCGCCGCGTGGGTGAGCCGGTTGTGTCCTATCCGGTCCGCCGTGTCCGGGAAGCGCTCTGTGGCGCCCGCGCTGCTCATGAGGAGGAGCGCTTGCCCCGCAGGGCATCAAGCACCCCGCGAAGGTCAAGCTTTCCTTCGGCGGAACGGCCCAACACCGCCCCGACTCCCATGAAGAGAGCGGTCAGCAGCAGGCCCCAGAACCCGAAGGCCAGTCCAGCCAGGGCGAGCACCGCTCCTATGGCCAGGCCTGCGATGGTGGGGCTCACGAGACCCTCGGTTCGCGGTCGGCGTCATCGGATTCGGAGTCCTCTGACGGGACGTGGATGTCGGTAATGGTCACGTTCACCTCGGTCACTTCCATGCCCACCAGGTCCTCGATGGCGGAATACACGGCGTCGCGGGCGTTGTCCGCCACCTCCTGGAGCGGGTGCGGGTATTCGACAACCAAGGTCACGTCGACCGCAACCTGGGTCTGGCCTACCTCCACGTTGACTCCTTGGGTGAGGTCCTTTTGTCCCACCTTTTCCCTCAGGCTGCCGATGGCGCGGGCCGCTCCGCCGCCCAGGGCATGCACTCCCGGGATCTCCTGGATGGCGATGCCGGCGATCTTGGCGACGACGCCGTCTGCGACGGTGGTCGCACCGCGGCCGTCCTTGCCCTTGTCCCGGGTGGGTGCGTCCACGACGGCGGCGTTCTGCTTGTTCTTGGCCGGTACGTCTGCCGGGGTGTGCGTTTGGATCGTCATGGCGATGGCTCCTGTCCGTTTGCTTGCGGCGCGTCCTTTACGCCGTCATGAATAAGACGTGCTGACCGGCTGATTCCTCACGCTGAAAATTATGTGATGTGAGTCACTTTCCTGCCGACACGCTGGCTTGCTTAGTTAGTTTGCCATATAACTAGTTTGTCGAGTTACATCTCCTGGAAAGGGCACCAAAATGACCGCAGTAGCTATGGCTGGGACGAAGATGGGGGCTCTGCCGGACACCGCAAAGGAGGTGCCGTCCACTCCGGCGAAGCGGACCGGCCTCTTGGATGTGGTGTGGACGGCGGCGGCCAGCGTGGAAGGACTCCAGTGGGAAATGGATGAAGCTGAAGAGTCCTTGGCCCAGGCGATGCGAAGCGCGATGGAAGCGGGAGCGGGACTCCCGGACCTCGCGATTGCTTCCGGGATGAGCTTCGCGGCCATTGAGAAGCTGATGGAGTAGCCCACCCAGGAAGCTTGAGCCAATCTTGAGATGACACGGCGTCGTTCTTGAGGGCCCTGCCCGATGGTTGAAACATCAGCCATTGGAGCTGATGGGAACTTTCAGGAAGGCGACCGAAATGACTGCTCACATCACCGCCCAGGCCAATGGCGCCAGCGCTGCGGACACGCGCTCCCCGGAGGCGGCAACCCACCCGGAAGACGTGCCGGGCCAGGCCCGTACGGGTGTGGCTGTACGTGAGCCGTTCAACCCCTTGGCCTCAGGACTGCGCAGTATTTGGCCCCAATCCGTCGTCGGATTCTAGGCCCCTTCCGATTGCTTCGGGCAGGCACCCAGGTGCTTGTCCGGCGTCGTTAATGGTCGTGGCTTTCGCGTGACTCCGGTGGGACGATGGTGTCCACCGGAACTAAGGAGGCTTGTCATAAAAGAGGAGATGAGGAAGGCCGCTGACGTGGCCGAGGAAGCCTCAAACTCACGCACTTTCGAGATCATTGCGCGCGCAGGGTACGCCGTCAGCGGCCTGCTGCATGTGTTGATCGGGGTTATCGCGCTTCAGCTGGCCTTCGGCCGCGGCGGCGAAGCCGACGTTTCGGGGGCGGTGGCCTCCCTTGCCAGCCAACCCGTGGGACCCGTGCTTCTGTGGGCCTGCTTTGGAGCCTGCGCGGCGCTCGCGCTGTGGCAATTGGGGAACGCCATCATGGGGGAGCGGACCGCGAGCAAGAAACTGACCAAGAGGCTTTCGGCTGCGGGCCAGGCGCTCGTGTTCGCTGCCCTTGCGGCCACCATTGTCTCGTTCATCATGGGCAAGGGAAAGAACAGCCGGGAGTCCAGCACCGACTTCACGGCCACCCTGATGAGTGCTCCGCTGGGAGTGTTCCTGCTTGTCGCCATCGGTGCGGGCGTGGCCATCACGGGTATTTTCTTCGCCGGGCGCGGCTTCCGGCAGACCTTCAAGCGTGACATCTCCCTGTCCTCGGAGGAAGCGGTCCGGAAGTTTCAAGTGGGCGTGGGCATGGTGGGGTACATAGCCAAGGGCATTGCCCTGTTCCTGGTTGGCCTGCTGGTGGTTATCGCCGCTGTGCGTGCCCAGCCGCAGCAATCCACCGGGCTGGATGGGGGCCTGAAGGCCCTGCGGGAACAGCCGTACGGACCGTACCTGCTGGCCGCGGTCGCCGTCGGGCTGATTGCCTACGGACTCTTCCTGATGGTCAAGGCAAAGTCCCTGCGGACCTGAATCTGCCTGGCCCAGCCGTTTGGGCGCCTTGAGGGGGGTACAGGGCAAACGAACCGTGCAGGCCATCTGAAGGGCAGAACCATGACACATGAAGATCCGCAACGGAACGACCAGCCGCAACCGGCCGGGCACCAGCTGGCCTCCGCGCCCTCGGACCCACGCAAGGGCTATTACGCGGAGGAATTCCCCCAGCAGGAACAGCAGCAGCCGGGCCTGACCAAGCCCCTTGAGCCGCAACCGGACCACGGCGAAAAGAGCTACGTGGGCCACGGCCGGCTGCAGGGAAAGACCGCACTGATCACCGGCGGCGACTCCGGTATAGGTGCCGCCGTGGCCATCGCCTACGCCCGCGAGGGCGCCAACGTAGCCATTAGCTACCTGCCGGAGGAGGAGGAAGACGCGCAGTCGACGGCGGAATGGATCCGTGAGTGCGGGGCGCGGGTTCTCCTGTTGCCCGGTGATGCGCGGGATGAAGGCTTCGCGGCGGACATCGTGGAACGTACCGTGCAGGAACTCGGTGGCCTGGACATCGTGGTGCTGAATGCGGCTTACCAAAAGAACCGGGAAGGCCTGGAAACCGTCCCCACGGAAGAGTTCGACCGCGTCTTCAAGACCAATCTGTACTCGCTCATCTGGACAGCCCAGGCCGCCATTCCCTATCTTCGGCCCGGAGCTTCCATCATCGTCACGGCCTCCATCCAGGCGTTCAACCCCTCGGCCCAGTTGGTGGACTACGCCATGACCAAGGCCGCCCAGGTGGCTTTCACCAAGGCCATGGCCCAAGAGCTTGGCCCCAAGGGTATCCGCGTCAACGCTGTGGCACCGGGCCCCATTTGGACGCCGTTGATTCCCGCAACGGAATGGCCCGACAAGTTGCCTTCCTTCGGCCAGGACACGCCCTTGGGCCGGGCCGGGCAACCTGCGGAACTGGCTCCCGCCTACGTTCTGCTCGCATCCGACGAAGGCTCCTACATTTCCGGAGCAGTGCTGCCCGTTACGGGTGGCAAGGGGCTCTAGATGATCGCGGTCCTGGTCATCGACATGCAGAAGCAGTTGGTACGGAAAATGCGGAAGCTGCGGAAACGGTTCTCAGGGTGTTGACGCGTGGGTACCGGCAGAATGAAATCTATCCGCTGTTGGCGTCGGTCCGGTCGTCCTAGGGCCCGTACCGCCGGAACCCGGAGGCTGCAGCGGCAGTCCTCCGGGTTCCTATGGTGTTCAGTTGTGTAGCCGTGCTTGCGGACTACGGGCGGCTTGAGCCTGATGCTTCCTCGTCCGGTTCGGAGGAGAAAGGCCGGTCCGGCGGTGTGTCCTCGGTGTTCTTGTCGTCCAGTTCGGCATCCGCTGAAGGGACCGTCTTCTCGGCGTAGTCCCCCTCGGTGTAGTCCCCGCCGGCGTCGTCCTTCAGGGTTTCCGGCGACACTCCCGTGTCTCCGTAGTCGCCCTCGGTGTATTGGCCGTCAAGCTCTTCGCTGTTGGCGTCGCGGTTCTGGTGATCAGCCATGGGTAGCCCTGCGGTTGGTGATCAGGCCATAGATCAGCAGCACGATGATCGAGCCACCGATTGCGAGCAGCCAGGTTGTGAGCGAGAAGAATTCCTGCAGGCCTGTGTTGAAGATCAGGCCGCCGAGCCAGCCACCCAGGAGGGCGCCGACGACGCCCAGGATGAGGGTGACGAACCAGCCACCACCCTGACGGCCGGGAAGGATAAGTTTTGCGATAGCTCCGGCCAAAAGACCGAGCAGAAGGAAACCAAAGAAACCCATTTTTGTTCCTGCTTTCTTGTCGTTGGACATCCTGCCGATTGGGTGTCGGTCCGGTACTTCATCTGCAACGCTAGCTGTTCCCAAAGCGAGTAGCAAGTAACCTGACTATTATCGGATGCATGCTGCTGCCGGGCCTGAACGTCCTCGTGACAGGTTCCGGCGCGCGGGATTAGGGTCAATAGCAAACACCTCGGAAGGAGTGGGTGGCGTGAAAGGGAAAGCATTGTTCGCCGTTGGCGTGGCTGTTGGCTACGTGTGGGGGTCGAAGTCCTGGCCGGAGGTATATCGGCGGATCCGCGGCGGTACTGAAAAGGTCATGCAGAATCCTGAGGTTAGGGAAAATGTCCATCAGGCTGCGGATGCGGTGCAGGAATCCGTTCCTGACATCCTCGACAATCTGTTTGCCGCAGGTAAGAAGCTCCTGGAAAGGGTCGAAACCGCGCTTCCGGGGATCCTGGATTCAAAGAACGGGCAAAACGGCGAGGACCGTCCTGCGACTGTGTCCACCGTGAAGGGCGATGTCGTGTCCGATCCCGCCCATGCCGACACCACGGGCGCCGATTGGACCAGTGAAGGCGGGGCTGCCCCCGAAGGCCCCGCAACCAACACGCCGCCAAAGGCGTGACGTAAGCCGACCGCGCGTGGTGCGTTCCGGCGTCGGGCATTAACGCTCGACGCCGGACCGCGCCCTACGCTGTACGGTCGACTGCCTTGAGGACCGCCTCGCCCAATTCGGCGGGTTTGGTGAACTGCGGCCAGTGTCCCGTGGGCAGATCCACGAGCTCCACGTCCTTGATGCGCGACAGTTCCTCAGTGAAGGGGTGGCCGGCGTCCATCATCTCGTTGAGCATCGATGATGGGAACTCGCAGGCGATGACCGTAGCCGGAACGTCGTAGCGCCGGACATCATGGAGGTGCTGCTGGTCGTAGGCGACCCCTCTGGGCTCGGGGATGGCGCGGGCGCGGAATTTTTCCCGCAGCTCCTCCGTCAGGTCCACGAGGTCCGCTTCCTCGAATCCCTCCCATGGCGGCAGCGGGATGTCATCGCCGTCGTCGGGCAGTTCGTCGTTGATCACGCCACCTTCACCCAGCGGCCCGCTGTCCACGTAGACCGCACGGGCAATCCGATCAGGCCGTGAATCAACCACGCCATGGATGATGGCGCCGCCACCGGAGTGGCCCACCAGGACCACCTTGCCCTCCAGCGAATCGACCTTTTCAATGACGGCGTCGATATGCGTCCGGAGGCCTATCCCCGCGCGCGGGCTCTCCCGTGCTTCAAGTCCGGGAAGAGTCAGCGGGTGAACCGTGTGGCCTGCCTCCACCAGGGCCGGCGTTACCTCCTCCCATGACGAAGCGTCCAACCAGAAACCGGGTACCAGGATGATGTCCATGCCGGTACCCTACGGGAGCCCTCTGACAAGATGAACCCTTTTGCTTGGAGGGGGTTGACGGACGTCACTTCACGCGCCATAGTTTTCGTATACGATTTCGTACTCGATAGCTGGGCGATCAGATATCAGGGTTTATTCAGGAGGGAGCGGCTCGTGACACTGGAGTTCCGACCGCAGGAGCTTGGCCAGGACGTACTGGACCGGACGCGCAAAGTCATCGCCGTCCACATCAACTACCCCAGCCGGGCCGCCCAGCGTGGGCGCACGCCCGCGCAGCCGTCCTACTTCCTGAAGCCTTCGTCCTCCCTTGCACTGGGTTCGGCCGAGGCTCCCGGCACGGTGGAACGCCCCGCAGGCTGTGAGCTGCTGGGCTATGAGGGTGAGATCGCGCTGGTCATCGGCAAGGCGGCCCGTCGTGTCGCTGTGGAAGATGCCTGGAGCCACGTCCAGTGGGTGACAGCTTCGAACGATCTCGGGGTTTACGACCTCCGTTACGCGGACAAGGGCTCGAACGTCCGGTCCAAGGGTGGTGACGGCTTCACTCCCGTTGGCCCGGTACTGCTCCCCGCCGACGCCGTCGACCCCACCCAGCTGCGGATCCGCACCTGGCACAACGGCGAACTGGTCCAGGACGACACCACCGAGGAACTGCTCTTTCCCTTCGCCCAACTCGTCGCCGACCTGTCCCAACTGCTGACCCTGGAAGAGGGCGACATCATCCTCACCGGCACCCCGGCGGGCGCGTCCGTCGCCAAGCCGGGGGACGTCGTCGAAATCGAAGTCACCGCTGGTGATTTCAGCACCGGCCGCCTCACCACCAAAGTGACGGAAGGTACGACGCCGTTCGCGGACTTTGGTGCCCAACCCAAGACTGATGACACGCAGCGGGAAGAGGCTTACGGTTCCCGCGCAGCCGCCGGACTGGCGCCCGCTTCCCCGGGTTTGTCGCCTGCGCTGAAGGCCAAGCTCGAGTCCGTTGCCACAGCGACCCTGTCTTCCCAGCTCCGCAAGCGCGGGCTGAACAACGTCAGTATCGACGGCCTGCAGGCCACCCGCCCGGACCGCAAGGTGGTGGGCCTGGCCCGGACCCTGCGCTACGTGCCCAACCGTGAGGACCTCTTCAAGACCCACGGCGGCGGCTTCAATGCCCAGAAACGAGCCATCGACTCGGTGAACGAGGGCGAAATCCTGGTCATGGAAGCCCGTGGCGAAAAGGGAACGGGCACGGTGGGTGACATCCTGGCCCTGCGCGCCCAGGTCCGCGGGGCAGCGGCGATCATCACCGACGGTGGTGTCCGCGACTTTTCCACCGTGGCCGATCTGGAGATGCCCACCTACTTCGCCAACCCTCACCCTGCCGTGCTCGGCCGGCGGCACATTCCCTGGGACACCGACATCACCATCGCCTGCGGCGGCGCCACCGTGCAGCCGGGCGACATCATCGTGGCCGACTCCGACGGCATCCTGGTCATCCCGCCGGCGCTGGCGGAGGAACTCGTGGACGACTGCATCGCCCAGGAGAAGGAAGAGATGTTCATCTTCCAGATGGTCCAGGAGGGTCACAGCGTCGATGGGCTGTACCCGATGAACGCCGAATGGCAGGCCCGCTACAAGGCCTGGGAAGCCACGGAAGGAGCCTACGGTGACTGAAACCGCCGTCGGGAGTTTCGCACAAAGCAAGTCCCAGCAGGCCTATGAAGCCGTGAAGGCGCGGATCGTGGGGGGCACCTACACGCCGGGTTACCGGCTGGTGCTCGCCAAGATCGCCGAGGACCTTGGCTTCAGCGTGGTCCCTGTCCGCGAAGCGATCCGCCGCCTCGAAGCCGAAGGCCTGGTGAAGTTCGAACGCAATGTCGGAGCCACGGTTTCCGGGATCGACCCAACCGAGTACCTCTACACGATGCAGACACTGAGCATCGTCGAAGGCGCGGCGACGGCGTTGTCGGCGCCGCTGATCGACCCCGCCACCATCGCAAGGGCGCGGGCCGTCAACGCCGCGATGCGCGAGTGCCTGGAACACTTCGATCCCGTGCGCTTCACCGCATTGAACCAGGACTTCCACAGCGTCCTCTTTGAACACTGTCCCAATCCGCACATCCTCGACCTCGTGCACCGGGGCTGGAACCGGCTGGCGTCGCTGCGCTCGTCCACGTTCCGCTTCGTGCCCGGCAGGGCCCAGGAATCCGTGCGCGAACACGAGGCCCTGCTCCAGCTCATCGAGTCAGGGGCCGACGCCGACACCATCGAAAAAGCAGCCCGCCAACACCGCGCCGCCACCCTCGACGCCTATCTCGCAACCACCAACTGAAGCTTCGGATCAAAAAGGAAGACAACGATGACGACCTCCGTGGAAACCACCAAGCATTACGTCCCCGAGGACCTGCCCACGCACATCCAGCACTACATCAACGGTGAGTTCGTTGACTCGGTCTCCGGGAAGACCTTCGACGTCTTGGATCCGGTCTCCAACCAGAACTACGCCACCGCCGCTGCAGGCCAGAAGGAAGACATCGACCTCGCCGTGGCTGCGGCCCGGGAAGCGTTCGTCAACGGTCCTTGGCCAAAGATGAAGCCGCGCGAGCGTGCCCGGGTGCTGAACAAGATTGCCGACGCCGTCGAGGCGCAGGAAGCGCGCCTGGCCGAACTCGAAACCTTCGATACCGGCCTGCCGATCACCCAGGCCAAGGGCCAGGCCTTGCGGGCTGCCGAGAACTTCCGGTTCTTCGCCGACCTGATCGTCGCCCAGTTCGACGACGCCATGAAGGTCCCGGGCTCGCAGATCAACTACGTCAACCGCAAGCCGATCGGCGTCGCGGGCCTCATCACCCCGTGGAACACCCCGTTCATGCTCGAGTCCTGGAAGCTGGCCCCGGCTTTGGCAACCGGCAACACCGTGGTCCTGAAGCCGGCCGAGTTCACGCCGCTCTCCGCGTCCCTGTGGGCGCAGATCTTCAAGGACGCCGGCCTCCCTGACGGTGTATTCAACCTGGTGAACGGCCTCGGCGAGGAGGCTGGCGACGCCCTGGTGAAGCACCCGGACGTCCCGCTGATCTCCTTCACCGGCGAGACCACCACGGGCCAGACCATCTTCCGCAACGCCGCGGCCAACCTCAAGGGCCTGTCCATGGAGCTCGGAGGCAAGTCCCCGTGCGTCGTGTTCGCCGATGCAGACCTGGACGCCGCCATTGATTCGGCGCTGTTCGGCGTGTTCTCGTTGAATGGAGAGCGCTGCACGGCCGGATCCCGCATCCTCGTGGAGCGGGCAATCTACGACGAATTCTGCGAGAAGTACGCCGCCCGGGCCAAGAACATCGTGGTGGGCGATCCCCACGATCCCAAGACCCAGGTCGGCGCGCTGGTCCACCCGGAGCATTACCAGAAGGTGGCTTCTTACGTGGAGATCGGCAAGTCCGAGGGTCGGCTCCTTGCCGGCGGCGGCCGACCCGACCACCTCCCCGAAGGCAACTACATCGAACCCACGGTGTTTGCCGACGTCGCGCCTGACGCGCGGATCTTCCAGGAGGAAATCTTCGGTCCCGTCGTGGCCATCACGCCGTTCGAGAACGACGCCGAGGCCCTCGCCTTGGCGAACAACACCAAGTACGGCCTGGCGGCCTACATCTGGACGCAGAACCTGACCCGGGCCCACAACTTCTCGCAGAACGTCGAGGCCGGCATGGTGTGGCTCAACAGCCACAACGTCCGCGACCTGCGTACCCCGTTTGGCGGCGTCAAGGCTTCGGGCCTTGGCCACGAGGGCGGCTACCGCTCGATCGACTTCTACACAGACCAGCAGGCCGTGCACATCACCCTCGGATCCGTCCACACCCCCAAATTCGGCGCCTAACCCTCCCAGCTTTCAACGAAGAGAGACCATCATGAGCAACTTCACCGGCCCCATCCCTACCCCGAGCGTTCCGGCTCCGGACATCGTCCGCTGCGCCTACCTGGAACTTGTGGTCACCGACTTGGAGAAGTCCCGCGCGTTCTACGTGGACCTCCTCGGCCTGCACGTCACCGAGGAAGACGAGAACACCATCTACCTGCGCTCCTTCGAGGAGTTCATCCACCACAACCTGGTGCTCCGCAAGGGCCCGGTCGCCGCAGCCGCCGCCTTCGCGTACCGGGTGAAGTCCCCGGCCGAAGTCGACGCCGCCGAGGCCTACTACCGCGAACTCGGTTGCCGGGTGGAGCGCCGCAAGGAAGGCTTCACCACGGGCGTGGGCGATTCGGTCCGCGTCGAGGACCCGCTGGGCTTCCCCTACGAGTTCTTCTACGACGTCGAACACGTCGAACGCCTCACCCAGCGCTACGACCTCTACTCCGCCGGCGAACTGGTCCGCCTGGACCACTTCAACCAGGTCACCCCGGACGTCCCGCGCGGCCGCAAGTACCTCGAGGACCTCGGCTTCCGCGTCTCCGAAGACATCAAGGATTCCGACGGCGTCACTTACGCCGCGTGGATGCACCGCAAGCAGACCGTGCACGACACCGCCCTGACCGGCGGCAACGGCCCGCGCCTGCACCACATCGCGTTCTCCACCCACGAGAAGCACAACATCATCCAGATCTGCGACAAGATGGGTGCCCTGCGCATCAGCGACCGCATCGAACGCGGCCCCGGACGCCATGGCGTCTCCAACGCGTTCTACCTCTACATCCTGGACCCGGACGGCCACCGCGTGGAGATCTACACCCAGGACTACTACACCGGTGACCCCGACAACCCCACCGTTACCTGGGACGTCCACGACAACCAGCGCCGCGACTGGTGGGGCAACCCCGTCGTCCCGTCCTGGTACACCGAGGCCTCCTTGGTCCTGGACCTCGATGGCAACCCCCAGCCGGTGATCGAACGCGAAGACAAGTCCGAAATGGCTGTCACCGTCGGCGCGGACGGCTTCTCCTACACCCGCCCCACCGAGGGGGCAGCAGCTGACGGCTTCAAACTGGGAGCGCAGGTCTAAAACAATGCTGGACGCGAAGACGATCGAAGCCATTGCCGACGAACTCCTTGAAGCCCACCGGAACCGCAAACCGGTGCCGCGCCTGACCGCCCGCTATCCGGGCATGACAGTGGAGGATTCCTACGCCGTGCAGCAGTTGTGGCGGCAACGGAACGAGGAAGCCGGACGCACGTTGGTGGGGCGGAAGATCGGCCTCACGTCCAAAGCCATGCAGGCCGCCACGGGCATCACGGAGCCGGACTATGGCGCGATTTTCGATGACATGGTCCTGGAAACAGGCTGCTCCGTGGAGTGGGACCAGTACACGCATCCCCGGGTGGAGGTTGAGCTGGCCTTTGTCCTGAAGTCCGGGCTGAAGGGCCCCGGCTGCACTATTTTCGATGTCCTCAACGCCACTGATTACGTGGTTCCGGCCCTCGAGATCCTGGACTCCAGAATCGAAATGGAGGGCCGGACCATCGTGGACACGATCTCGGACAATGCCGCGATGGGTGCCATGGTGGTCGGTGGACGGCCGGTAAAGCCGGACGCCGTCGACCTCCGCTGGGTCTCCGCGATCCTGTACAAGAACCAGACCGTGGAGGAGACCGGGGTGGCCGCCGGCGTGCTGGATCACCCGGCCAACGGGGTGCACTGGCTGGCCAACAAGATCGCCGCGCACGGGGATTCGATGAAGGCCGGCGACATCATCCTGGCCGGTTCCTTCACCCGGCCCCTGTGGGTATACAAGGGCGACACCGTGCACGCCGACTACGGACCCTTGGGAGTTGTGACATGCCACTTCAACTAGGCCCTACTTTCTACTCGGCCCTTGCTGCAGCAGGAAGGCCCCTGGCCGGCATGTGGGTGTGCTCCGGCAGCCCCCTGGTGGCGGAGATCTGCGCGGGTTCGGGCTTGGACTGGGTATTGATCGACGCCGAACACAGCCCCAACGGCCTCGAATCGATCCTGGCCCAACTCCAGGCGGTGTACGGCTACCCTGTCCAGGCCATGGTCCGGCCACCGGTCAACGACACCGTGGTGATCAAGCAATACCTGGACCTCGGAGTGCAGAACCTGCTCATTCCCATGGTCAACTCTGCCTTGGAGGCGGCCGCGGCTGTCGCTGCCGTGCGATACCCGCCGCACGGGGTGCGTGGGGTCGGCTCCGCGCTGGCCCGCGCATCGCGGTGGAACCGGGTCCCGGACTACCTTGCGACGGCGGGTGAAACCGTCAGCGTCACCGTCCAGATCGAATCCACCGCCGCCGTCGACGCCGTCGAGGAGATCCTGGCCGTCGACGGCGTGAACGGGATCTTCCTGGGCCCCTCGGACCTCGCCGCCTCCATGGGCCTGCTGGGACAGCAGGAACATCCCGAGGTGAGGGCCGCCGTCGAACGCTGTATCCATGCCGCCACGGCGGCTGGCAAGCCGGCCGGCGTCAACGCCTTCAACCCCGACACCGCCCGCGCGTATCTCGACGCCGGTGCCTCCTTCGTGCTGGTTGGGGCGGATGTCGCCGTGCTCGCCAGGGCCTCGGAAGCGCTGGCGGCCGAGTTCGTCCGGCCTGTGGATGGCGCCGTGAAACAGAGCTACTAAGGGCTGCGTCACGGTCTGTTTTGCCGGCCTGCAAGGGGGTACAACTGTGGTATCAGCATGCGGTTTCGGACTATGGGAGCTGAGCGATGTCGATCCGTCCAGTGCCACATCCCACGTTCTATTCAGTGCTGGAAACGGAGGAAAGACCCCTGGTGGGCATGTGGGTGTGCTCCGGTAGCCCGTTGGTCGCGGAGATTTGTGCCGGCTCGGGGCTGGACTGGCTGCTGATCGACGCCGAGCACAGTCCCAACGGCATCGAGTCGATCCTGGGGCAGCTCCACAGCGTCAGCGGTTACCCCGTGCAGATCATGGTCCGGCCGCCGGTCAACGATCCTGTGGTCATCAAGCAGTACCTGGACCTCGGCGTGCAGAACCTGCTGGTGCCGATGGTGAATTCGGCGTTGGAGGCCGAGGCCGCTGTGGCAGCTGTCCGGTATCCGCCTTTCGGCGTCCGCGGAGTCGGTTCGGCGATGGCGCGTGCCTCGCGGTGGAACCGCATCCCCGACTACCTTGCCCAGGCCGACGACACCGTGAGTGTCACCGTCCAAGTGGAATCCGAAGCAGCGGCGGCAGCGGTGGAGGAAATCCTCGCCGTGGACGGAGTCGACGGGATCTTCCTCGGCCCGGCGGACCTCGCCGCCTCCATGGGCCTGCTGGGACAGCACGAGAATCCCTTGGTTCGCGCCGTCGTCGAGCATTGCCTCGCTGCCGCGAGCGCCGCCGGCAAGCCCGCCGGAGTCAACGCCTTCAATGAGGAGATCGCGCGGGCGTATCTCGACGCCGGAGCGGCCTTTGCGTTGGTGGGGGCGGACGTGGTGGTGCTGGCGAGGGCTTCGGAGGCTTTCGCGGAGAAGTTCATCGCGGTCTCGGAGAAGGCGGAGCGGGAGAGCTACTGATCCTCCGATAGGCTCAATGAATCTACAGCCTGAGGGGGCAGAGCTATGAAGAGCCGTGTGTTGGTGGTTATTGCGTTGCTGGGGGCGCTGGTTGCCTGTACCCCGGAGCCCGCAGGGCCGAAGGTCCTGGACCGGGAGGCGACGGCGGAAGACAAGTTGCCGGAGTCGGTGGGTCTTAGCGGTGTGGATCTGAACGTTGAGCCGGGGTCGACCCGGCTGTTGGCAATCCACGACGACGTGCAGTACTTCGCGGCCCGGAGTACTACTGCAGGGACAGCCTGCTTGATCGTGGTGCCTGTCGGGCTGACGGATCGGTGGAGGGTGGGCTGCGCAGGGGTCGTCACACGGGACCGGATCGTTACCGTTTCCGGCGCGGACGGTTCAGAAGCGACCTTGATTAACGACGACGTGGACACCTCCCGACCCGAGTACAAAGGACTCGTCAAGATCCACGACAACGTCCTGGTCAGCAGCCGCTGACTACTTCCGGGCCATGTACCACTCCGTGAATTCGCGGGCCCGGCCGTCCTCGGCGAAGCGGATGACCCACAGGTTGTCATACGTGGGCTGGCCGTTGAGGTACGTCGTCAAACCCTGGACGAACGCGGTGTCGCCATCCCTGCCCAGGAGCGTCCACTCGAAGGTCCAGTCCTCGGGCTTGTCGGAGGAGTCGCCGGACCACTCCTTCACGATCTCCTCGTGCCCGCGCCATGCGTTGGGATCATCGGGCCGGGTGTTGTAGACGGCGTCCTCGGTGAATAACGCGCGGATGTCCTCGGGCTGGTTCGAGGTCCACGCGCGTTCGTAGTTGTCCATCCAGGCGTTCACGTCGTTGCTCATGTACCCGTTCTACCGTGCGCCGCGCGAGGGTTCAACGGTGGCCGCGGCCTGCATGGCGGATGTGTTCCGGGGTGAGGCCGGTCAGCGATGCGAGCTCCAGGTCATCGCAGACCTGCGCCCGCAGGGCCATGACGATGAGGGACTCCCGGCGTTCCGTGATCTGCCCGCGATGGCGTTCCGCAGCTTTCAGCTCGTCACTCTTGGCCTTCAAGGCGTCCAATTGTGCCTGCCGGGGGAGGCCGCTCAGGTGGAGATCGTCATAAGCCAACGCGATGGTTCGGACCGTGCGGAGGTTTTCGCCGGTTACCGCTGCAATGGTGGCCAACGTGAGCCCGTCTTCCACGGCTTGGGCGATCAGGTCGTTCCTTGCCGCGGTCAAGGTCCTGATGGAGCTGGCGGCGTGGCTAAGGAGTTGGCGATGAACGCCCAGCGCGTGGACCAGTTTGGCGTGCTCTCCGTCCGAGGCCGCTGCGGGGCGTGCGGGGGAGTTGGCCCGGTACGCGTAGCGTCCGGTGGCTGACCGGGTTTGCATGGGCTCCCTTTCGGTTCGGATGGGCAGTGCTGGTCACTCGAATCTAGGCATCGTTCAGGTGGCCGTGGAAATACCAAAACCGCGTGAACCCATAAGCAAAGCGCATGGATGGTCCTCAGAAAGCTTTCTTGCGGGCCCCATCCGAGGTGAGTTGGACCTAAGTCATAAGACCCCCTTATGGATCCACGCACATTAGGTCTTATCCAGAGCACCCCGGCCCTACTTAGTCTCGAACAAAGGGATCCGCGAATCCGCGCGTCCCGAGTTCCACATTCCTGGAGGAGACATGTCCGAGTTCCTGCCGGCGTCGAGGGTTACCCGCATCAAAGCCTCAGCCAGCGTCGCCGCGGCCGCCCGCGTCCGCGAACTAAAAGCTGAAGGCATCCGGATCATCGACCTCACCGTCGGAGAGCCGGACTTCGACACCCCGGACCACATCAAGGCAGCGGCCATCGAGGCGATCAAGGCCGGGGAGACCAAGTACACCTCGGTCACGGGCACTCCAGAGCTGCAGGCCGCAATCCTGAACAAGATCGAGCGCGATGCAGGCCAGCGTTACGAAGGCAAGCAACTGACCATCGGCGGCGGTGCCAAGCAGGTGCTGTACGTGGCACTGATGGCCTCGCTCAACGAGGGCGATGAAGTCATTGTTCCCGCACCGTACTGGGTGTCCTACCCGGACATGGTCCTGGCAAACGATGGCACTCCGGTGATCGTCGCGTGCGGAGAGGACACAGGTTTCAAGCTCACCCCCGCGGCGCTGGAGGAAGCCATCACGCCCAAGACCAAGTGGCTGATCCTCAACGCGCCATCCAACCCCACGGGAGCCGTCTACTCCCGCGATGAACTCCAGGCGTTGGGGGCAGTGCTGGCCGAACACCCGCAGGTCTTTGTCCTCACCGACGAAATCTATGACGAGGTCCATTTCGGCGAGGGCCGCGTCACCAGCCTGGTCACGGCAGCGCCGGCGTTGAAGGACCGGATCCTGCTGGTCAACGGGGTTTCCAAGGCTTACGCGATGACGGGTTGGCGCCTGGGCTACGGCGTCGGGCCGGCCCCGCTGATCGCGGCGATGAACAAGCTGCAGTCGCAGACCTCCTCCTGCCCGTCGTCGATCAGCCAGGCGGCCGCCGCTGCGGCCCTGAACGGTGACCAGTCCTTCGTCCGCGACAGCGTGGAGGTTTACCGCAAGCGGCGGGATGCCGCCGTCGAGGGTTTGAACTCCATCGACGGACTGTCCGTGGCCCCGGCGGAGGGCGCGTTCTACGCCTACGTGAACTGCGCCGGCGTCATCGGCAAGACCGCACCGGACGGCCGGGTCATCGAAAACGACCAGGATTTCACGCTTTACCTGCTGGACGCCGCGCGCGTCGCCGTCATCCAGGGTTCGGCCTACGGCCTGGGCCCGTACTTCAGGATCTCCTTCGCGACCTCGCTGGAGACCATCAACGACGGCGTGGACTCCATCCGCGATGCCGTCAACGCCCTCTCCTAAGCCCTCACAGAAGGAACCTGAAATGATCCACGTCAAAACCAAATTCGAGCGCCCGGACGCAGATGTCGTCGCGCGCCTCGCCGCCTTTTCCTCCGCTACGATCCACGAGGCCCAGGGCCGTAGGGGTGCGTTGAGCTCAAGGATCAAGCCGATCGACCGCTCCATGTCCTTCTGTGGACCCGCCGTCACCGTGGCTTGTGCCCCGCAGGACAACCTCATGCTTCAGGTTGCCATCCACTACGCGCAGGCAGGTGACGTGGTGCTGGTTGGTGCGCAGGAAATGGCGGAGGCCGGCACCTTCGGCGACGTCCTGGGCAACGCCATGAAGGCCAAGGGGATCGCCGCCATGGTCACCGACTCCGGCGTACGCGACACCCAGGACCTGATCGAACTCGGCCTGCCTGTCTTCTCCGGCAGCGTTTCCATCAAGGGAACTGTCAAGGAAACCCTCGGCCCGATCAACCACCCGATCGTCTTCGGTGACGAAATCATCTACCCGGGCGACATCCTGCGCGGCGACGCTGACGGCGTCGTCGTCGTCCGCCGCGAAGAAGCCGAGGAAGTCATTGCCCTGTCCCAGGCGCGCGACGACCACGAGCGCGAACTCATCAAGCTCTACCACGACGGCGGCAACACCATTGAGCTCTGCGGCCTGACGGAGAAGCTGAAGGAGAAGGGCCTGCTTGTGGAGGACTAGTTCCGTAGCTGAGGGCCGGTCGTCCGTCTGGGAAAGACGTGCGGCCGGCCTTTTGGTGTGGCCTGGGTACAGAAAAGCGCCTTGCCTCGTGCGGTTGCTACGAGGGCAGGGCGCCTTGTGGGTGCTGCGGCTGGGATGGAGGTACGACGGCGGAGGGCCGGGTTGCGTGGTCCTCTCGCCGCAGGAGGTGCGGGTCAGTCGAGGCCGGAGTGCCCGGGGCGGGTGTCCACCAGGTGCCACTCGATGCTGTTCCCGGAGTGTGCCGGCATCAGGGATCCTTCAAACACGAACAGCGGTTCACCAATGCCGCCGACCGGCCGCCAAAAGCCGTTTCGGGGGCAGTGAAAGCCGGTACGTGCGCTGACCGTTCCACGGGTTGGATTAGAGACCCATCCGGAAGTGCTGATCTTTTTCACCGTTCTGTCCTTTGAACAGGCCCGCGGTGTTCCGTGGGCTGTATTTCGAATTTCTTCTTAATTCGATATTAGGAAAGTAAAACGGCTTTGAATAAGACCAATGCTGTCTGTCCGGATAAGACTTTGTTATGGATGCGCCGGCAGCTGCACAGGGTCCGTTCCGTACTTTGAGATGAGCTGTTGGTGCAGCATTTCCTTGACCACCAGGAGCACGGCCGATGCTGCTTCGGACAGGGGCTCGTGGTCCGGGGTGCAGAGGGCGATCTTGCTCTGCAGCCCGGGCTCAACGATCCGCAGGACCTTGAAGTCCTGGTCCGGGAAGAGGGCGTCCGCGGCCGACTTGGGCAGCACCGTGCCGCCGAGGTTGGCGCGGATCAGCCTGGTCAAAGAAGGTACGGATTCCACCTCGCCCACCAGTTTGAGTGGAAGGTCCTGGTCCGCGAGGCCCTTTTCGATGATCTGGCGCAGCGTGTGGTTCTTCTCGGGCAGGAAGAGGCCCACAGTGCTTGCTTCGGCAAGGGTGACAGTGTCCTTGCCGTGGCCCACATCGAGGTCGGGGTGGACCACCAGGTGCAGGTCCTCCACGATCATGGTGGTGAACTGCACCCCGCGGATCTTTCCGGGCTCGTAGATCAGCGCCATGTCCAAGCGCCCGTTCTTGATGGCTTCACTGAGGACACCGCCAAAAATCTCGGTCAGGTGGACCACGATGTCCGGGTAACGGCGGCCGACTTCCCTGATGATCTGGGGTGTGAGGCTGGAGGCCATGCTGTAGGGCGCGATAGCGATGGACACCCTCCCGGATGGCGCAGCGCCGGACGTCGCAACGTCCTGCCGTGCCTGCTCCACCAATCGAAGAATGGACTGCGCATGCCGGTACAACGTGTGCCCGGCGGCAGTGGGTTCAACGCCTTGCTTGCTGCGGATGAGGAGCCTCTGCTTGAGGTCGTTTTCAAGCGCGGAAACCTGCTGGCTCAGGGCCGGTTGGGCGACGTGGAGTGCCGCGGCAGCTTTGGTGATGCTTCCCGAATCGACGATCTGGACGAAGTATGCGAGCTTTCGAGTGTCCATGCTTCTGCCTTCCTGGAGAGCCACGTCCCCGGGTGGCGTGCGTAGGAAAATTCTAGTCGCGTGGTGGATGCGACCCCTGCCACAGTACAGGGTGGCGCAGGTCATAACGGAGAGCTATTACGGGATAGCTAATAGGTCTTTGTGCCGCATGGATGAACGGTGCGAGACTTTTGGAAAGAACTTCAGGCAACACTTTGGAATCGCCAGGCGTTCACCATTTACCCGGAATTAAATTCCCCTGCATAATCCATGGAAAGAGAACCACGTGAACCCGATTATTGATCTTGTAGCGGATCTTGGAGAGGGATTTGGCGCCTACACCATTGGCGACGATTCCGAACTCCTGGAGATCGTCACAAGTGCAAATATCGCCTGCGGGTTTCATGCCGGCGACCCTGACATCATGGCGGCCACTGTGGCTGAATGCGTTCGACGCGGAGTAGGCATTGGGGCCCACCCCAGCTTCCCGGATCTGCGTGGATTCGGCCGCCGGGACATGGGTCTTTCTGCAGGCGAAATCCAGAACGATGTCCTGTACCAGCTGGGTGCGCTGAATGGCTTTGCCGGATTCCACGGCACCAGGGTCACACACCTGGCACCCCATGGCAGGCTCGGCAACCTCGTTGCCGTTCGCCCCGACTACGCACGGGCAGTAGCGGAAGCGGCGGCCCGAGTGGACCGTGAGCTGATTGTCGTGGCCCAGGACGGCGAACTGGCTTCGGCGTCGCGGGAGGCAGGGCTGGACGTAGCGATCGTGGGGATAGTGGACCGCGCCTACCAGGAAGATGGCACGCTGGTTCCCCGCAGCCAGCCCGGCGCGGTTCTGCACGATCCCGCGGAAATCATCGACCGTACCCTCCGCATGGTGGTCGACGGCAAGCTCCGCTGTGCCAACGGCGTGGATATGGATATCGACGTCGACACACTACTCCTGCACGGCGACAACCCGGGGGCTGTTGAACTGGCCCGTCGGATCCGAACGGAACTCACCTCCGCCGGTGTGCGTGTCGCCCCTCTTGCCCAAGTCATGGACGCGAAGAAGAAGGCGGCCTGACATGTCCGTGCTCTCAACGGCCCCCACAGAGGTCTACGAATCCGGTGACTCAGCACTGCGCGTGGTGGCCATTTCCGAGGCCAGCGAAGACAATTGGCTGACGGTCCACCGCCTGGCGGATTGGCTCGAAGGCTGCGGCGCCGAAGGTCTTCACGGCGCCGTGCCAACGTACGATTCCGTCCTGGTGGAGTTCGATCCCGTCCTGGTATCGGCCCGCCAGGTCCGAGCCTTCGTCAAACTCGGGCTCCTTGAACTCGCCCACGCAGACGAGTGGACACAAGCACCCCGGGAGTTCGATGTTCCCGTGGTCTACGGAGGCCAGTACGGTCCGGACCTGGAACGCGTCGCAGAGCACCAGGGAATCTCCGTCGAGGAAGTCATACGGCTCCATAGCGAAAAGACCCACACTGTGCGCTGCCTTGGCGCCCCGGCTGGCTCACCCATGATGGACGGGCCAGCCTTCCCCAAACCCGTACCCAGGCTGAAGGATCCCCGCCTGAGCGTTCCGGCGGGTGCGGTCTCCGTGGCCGGCCGACAGGCAGTGATCGCCCCCGCGGTCGCCCCCGGCGGCTGGTGCGTCATTGGTCAGACACCCTTGTCCGTCCTGAACATCCGGCGTGAACCCCTGGTCCCGTATAAGCCAGGCGACATCATCAGGTTCAGGCAGATCAGCGCTCAGGACTTCGGTGCCTACGCCGGCCGGGATCTGGAGCCACTGGCCTTGGAAAACCTGGAGCCGCAGCCGTGAGCGCCGGGATCCTGGTTCAGCAGCCTGGCAACTCCGTGGTCACGGACCTCGGCAGGACCCGGGGCCCACGCTTCGGTCTCCCCGTTAACGGTGCGCTCGACCAGTACTCCGCCAGGGCAGCCAACATCCTGGCCGGAAACCTGGACAATGACCCCTTGGTGGAGATCACCGCGCTCGATTTCCGCATGAAAGCAAACACCGACCTTCTGATCGCCGTGACGGGTGCGCCCCTTACCCTCACGGTGGGTGGACGGCCCTGCAGCCAGTGGGAACCGGTCTCTGTACGAGCAGGCGAGTCGGTTTCCATCCGCGGAATCAACCGGGGCCTCCGCGCCTACCTGGCTGTCCATGGCTCGCTCGAGGCAGAGACGCTGCTTGGCAGCGCAGCTCCGGATACCGTTGTGGGCTTCGGGCTTCAGCTGAGGGAAGGCACCGCACTGGCCACCCGGCGCAGCGTCGGTCCTGTACGCCAGCCGTACTTCGACCTGCCCCTTTTCCGGCTTGGCCTTGAACGGCCAAGCATGGGCTCAGACTTGTCGGTCGATGTGACCGACGGGCCGGACGTTGCCGAGTTCGGCGCCTCCGGTGATCTGCTCTTCACTTCCGAGTACACCGTCAGCGGACGCAGCAACCACATCGGCCTGCGGCTCGGTGGGGAACTACCGGAAAGAACCTCCAGCGGTGAGGTGCTTTCCCGCGGCGTGCCAGTGGGCGCCGTCGAGGTCCCCTCAAGGGAAGAGCTGCTGGTACTGCACCGGGGACGCGGCGTCACCGCCGGGTATCCCGTTCTCGCAGTGGTTACCAGCACCGGACTGGATGTCCTGGCCCAAGCGCGGCCAGGGGACAAAGTCCGTTTTCGGAAAACCACAGTGGCAGAAGCAACTGCCGCCCACCGGCGCTCGCGGACCCAGCTTGAAACCCTCCGCGAATCCGTCAACACCGTCTTCGGACTCCTCGGCATCGGATGCCGTCCCCAGTGGCAGGACCTGCCAGTTGCGGCATGCAGCTAAAGAACCTGTCGTAATACTCCTAGGCGTTGCTACGCTCATCCCAGTAAGGAAAGTCATGACCGCAAGCACCAACGCTGCGCCAACGCAGCATGAGCGGCTCACGGGCCGCCAAACCCGCAAGGTTGTCACCGCGGGTTGTGTGGGCATCTTCGTGGAACTGTACGACAACGGCATCTTCGCCTTCATGGCGGGAACCTTGGCGCTCGTCTTCCTGGCTCCCGGAAACCCGGACAACGCGCTGCTCTTCGTGTTCGCAGGATATGCGGTCTCGTTCTTCGTCCGCCCGCTGGGTGCCGTCGTCTGCGGCTACCTCGGCGACCGGATCGGCAGGCAGAAACTACTGGTCTTTGTAATCCTGCTGATCAGCGTTGCCACGGCCGGTATCGGTTTGTTGCCCCCTTACGCCGCCATTGGCGTCGCCGCACCCATCCTCCTGGTCCTGCTGCGGCTCCTGCAGGGCTTCTCCGTCGGCGGTGAAGCTGCCGGTGCCATGACGTTCCTCGCCGAGCACGCTCCCGAAGGCAAGCGCGGCATCATCACTTCCTACGCGCAGATCGCCTCGTTCGCAGCGCTGCTTACCGGTACTTTGGTGGCCTACTCCATGTCGCCGTGGCTCACCCAAGCAGCGATCGACGGCGGCGGCTTCGGTTCGTTCGCCTGGCGCATCCCCTTCCTGGTCGCCATCCCCATGGGCATCATCGGCTGGTACATCCGCAAAGCCATCAGCGACACCCCCAACTTCGAAAAGCTGAAGGAAGAGGGCGGCCTTTCCAAGAACCCCCTCAAGGAAGCCTTCCAGTCCAAGGAACACCGCCGTGCCATGCTGCTGGCCCTCTTCATCCCGCTGATGAACGGCTCCGGCTACTACGTCCTGTTCTCCTACATGCCCACGTTCCTCAAGGGCAAGCAACTCAACTTCACCATCGGCGAGGCACTGCTTGTCACGGCCTGCAGCCTGGTTGTCATCTGCATCGCAATCCCCTTCATGGGCGCCCTGTCCGATCGCATTGGCCGAAAGAAAGTCATCGCCGGCTCCGCCATCGCCATGGCCGTTCTCGGCATTCCTTCCTACGCGCTCATCGCCACCGGCCAGATGGGCCTGGCCATCCTCGGCGCCAGCATCATGGCCATCGTCTTCGCCGGCCACACGGCGGTAATCCACATCCTGATCGTCGAGCTCTTCCCCACCCGCGTCCGGTACTCGGCCTACGGACTGGGCTACAACATCTCCTCGGCCCTGTTCGGCGGTACTGCACCGCTGCTCATGACCTGGTTGATCAGCAGCACCAACAACATCTACATGCCGGCGTTCTACGCAGTCATCACAGCCCTGGGCACGCTCATTGCGGTGAGCACCGTCAAGGACCGTGCCCACGAACCGCTCCGCGACGCCTAAGCAGCAAGCAACGGCGGGTGCACTTCACGGAGTGCGCCCGCCCTACTCCCCACTTTGGAGGACCAATGTCTTTTTCCGACTACACCACCGCCCTCGTCACCGGAGCTTCCACCGGCATGGGTGCAGCCATCGCGGAGCGACTGGCAAAGCGTGGACTCACCGTCCACGCCGTGGCACGCAACGCCGAACGCCTCGCTGAACTGGCCGACCGTACCGGAGCAGTCCCGCACGTGGTGGACCTGACCGACACGGCCGCGCTGGCCGCCGTCGTGAGTGAACTCAAGGTTGATGTCCTGGTGAACTGTGCCGGTGTCTCCCGCCCGGGAAACATCCTGGATTCCTCGGAAGCCGACATTGACGAGCTGGTGGACGTGAACCTCCGGGGACTGCTGCAGCTGACCCGCCTGGTCCTCCCCGGCATGGTGGAGCGCGACCTTGGCCACGTGATCAACATCAGCTCGATTGCCGGCGTGTACAACTTCTACGGTCACACCGTCTACCACGCCACCAAAGCGGCTGTGCACCAGATTTCGCGCCAGCTCCGCAACGACACCGTCGGCAAGCGGATCCGCGTCACGGAGATCTGCCCGGGCCGCGTGGAGACGGAGATCTTCGGGCGCAACCTCGGCGGCACGCCGGAGGCTATGGAAGAAGCCTGGAAGACCTACTACGAAGGCTACGAATCGCTTACCACGGACGACATCGTCAACGCCCTGGACTACGCGATCGAGACCCCGCGGCACGTCAACGTTGGAATGCTCGAACTCATGCCGACGTTCCAGGTCCCCGGCGGCCTGGTGTTCGACCGGCGCTGACCTCTTCTGGTCCAGTGCCCTTAGGTTCCGGCGGCACTCACTCCCGTCGCCGGAAATACAAGCTGGCGGCCGCGTATTCGCGGCCGCCAGCACCCGTTTAAGGTGTGTATTCGCCGGGATTACGACGGCGGCTGGTTCAGTCTTCGTCCAGCGTTTCGGTGAGGTGATGCGTGGGGATCCGGTCGCGGTCGTACGTGATTTCGGTGTAGCCGTGGGGCTGTGGTCGCCCGTCGGAGCCAAGGTTGACGAACACGATCTCGTCGATGGTCAGGATGGCCTGCCGCGTGATCATGTTCCGGACCTCGGCGCGCATGGTCAGGGAGGTCCGGCCGAATCGCTTGGCAGTCAACCCCATCTCAATGAGGTCACCCTGGACGGCCGAGCTGACAAAGTTGATTTCGGAGATGTACTTGGTGACCGCGCGGCCGTTGCCCAATTGGAGGATGGCGTAGATCGCTGCTTCTTCATCGATCCACTTCAGCAGGCTGCCGCCGAAGAGTGTGCCATTGGCGTTGAGGTCCTCGGGCCGCACCCATTTGCGGGTGCGGAAGGTGATGTCTGCTTTTTCCATAATCCGAGATTATCGAACCGGCGCAACTCCCTGCTGGATGTTGCGCCGGAGATCCCCCTTCTAGGCCATGGCGGTGTGCGCTGCGCTGTGTGAATCGAGCCGCTTCGAGTAGCAATACGATTCCTCGACGCCAACGTAAGGACCAAAGTTGGGCACCGCGGCAAATCCCGCGCTCTCATAGAAGCTGCGTCCGTCCGACTGGGCCGATCCCGCCTCGGCTGCGATCACGCTGAACCCGTGTGAGTGGGCCTGCGCTTCAAGCGCCGCCAGGATGGAGCTCGCGACTCCCGATCCACGGGCATACGGGACCACGTACAAGCGCTTGATCTCTGCCGTCTTTTCGTCAAGCATCCTCAAACCGCCACAGCCGAGAGGCTGGCCCGAGCATTTTTCGTACGCCACCACAAAGACTGCGGTGTCAGCTTCCGACGGCGGAGGCCCGGGCTCATGGTCAGTGCTTCCGAAGCGCGTATCCAGTTCTGCCTGCTGCGCGGCCCGGAGGTCGGCGCCCACGGGGTTGGCCCAGGTGACCTGCCGGATATTGAGCCGGGGGTTGGTCTGCATTTGTGCCTCGATTCGCCGGGTTTCGGGGAGGTGTCTATGCGTCTTAACCCTAGGCAGGCGGGGTTACCGTGGTGTTTCCTTCGCGTAAGCGTCCGGAGAAATGCTGGCTTCCCGTGTGTTGTGGGGCCTGCTTTGCGGGGATTCCCGTGTGTTTGGGGCGCAGAGCGGGCCTCGCAACGTCGATTTACAGTGCCTCGCCCGTGGGGTCCTCGGCGGTTTGGTCCACCAAAGCCATCCCGCCCACGGGGATCTGGTCCCAGTGCAGCACCTTCCAGCCGTTTTTGGTGTCGCCTTCCAAAGCCACGATTCCGGTGTTGGGCAACTGGTGCGTTTGGGCGAATACGGTGTCGATGTCAGTTGCCCTGCGCCCGGCCCAGCAACGGATGGCAGCGCCGTGACTGACAATCACCGCCGTCCGGTGTCCGGCAGCCACCACCTCCTCTACCGATGCATCGAAGCGGGCGAAGAAGTCGTGTCCGTTGAAAGCTCCGGGCATTCGCACGTCCAAGTCGCCGTCAGTCCAGGCGAAAACAGTGTTCATGTAGCGCAGGTGCGACTCGTGATCGGTCTTCTTCTCCAGGCTGCCGGCCTCAATCTCGTGGACTCCGGCCAGAATCGTTGGTTGCAGGCCTGTGGCTTTCGCCAGCGGAAGCACCGTGCGCTGGGTGCGGAGGAGCGTGGAGGTGTACAAGGCATCGATGGTTTCATCTGCCAGCGCTTCCGGCAGGGCGGCCGCTTGGCGTTCCCCGAGCTCAGTCAATCCTGGACCGGGAAAAGCCGTGTCCAGCTCACCTGCGACGTTGCCTGGGGTTTGTCCGTGCCTGATCAACAGGAGCTTCATGGTGCTCCGCTCCTCACATCGTTCTTTCGGGGTGCTTCTTCCGGGTGCCTCTTTCCTGCCCGGTTGCCTCAAGCCAATCAGTCGCCTGGGCCCTGAAACAGCCCGACACGCCGTGTCCCGGGGCCTGAGCCCGGCTGCGAAGGACAGTACCGGGGAAGGAGCTCGAATCCCGCCGGTGGCCTACGGCGGGTTGCCTGGGCCCTCGGGCCGAGGCGCAGGTGGAAGGGCCGGTCACCGGCAGAAGGGCCGGTTAAACCACGACGGCGGACGGTGCCCCTGGCCCCGCCCGCCGTCGTCGAGCGTTTGTCGCTGAAGTACGCCTACTTCAGGTGGTCCACCAGCTTGTCTGCGATGCCCGTGTACTTGCCCGGGGTCAGCGCAAGCAAGCGTGCCTCGGCGTCAGCGGAAAGCCCGAGGCTCTGGACGAATTCCTGCATGCGGGCGCCGTCCACGCGCTGCCCACGGGTGAGGTCCTTGAGGCGTTCGTACGGGTTTTCCATGCCTTCGACGCCGGCAATTGCCTCGGCGCGCATGACCATTTGGATGGCTTCGCCCAGGACTTCCCAGTTGGTATCGAGGTCGCCTGCCAGGACTTCCTCGGCGACGTCCAGTGCCTTGAGGCCCTTGGCGACGTTCGAGATGGCAAGCAGTGAGTGGCCGAAAGCCACACCGATGTTGCGCTGCGAGGAGGAATCGGTCAGGTCGCGCTGCCAGCGGGACGTAACCAGCGTTGCCGCCAGGGTGTCCAGAAGGCCGTTGGAGATCTCCAGGTTGGCTTCGGCGTTCTCGAAGCGGATCGGGTTTACCTTGTGCGGCATGGTTGAGGAACCCGTAGCGCCGGCAACCGGGATCTGACGGAAGTAGCCGATGGAGATGTAGCTCCAGATGTCCGTGCAGACGTTGTGCAGGATGCGGTTGAAGCGCGCGATGTCGGCGTACAGTTCGGCCTGCCAGTCGTGGCTTTCGATCTGCGTGGTCAGCGGGTTCCACGTGAGGCCCAGGCCTTCAACGAAGGACTTTGCAACAGCTTCCCAATCAGCGCCCGGCACGGATGCGACGTGCGCGGCGTATGTGCCGGTGGCTCCGTTGATCTTGCCAAGGAACTCGGTCTTGGCAATGCGTGAGAGCTGGCGGTTCAAGCGGTGCGCAATGACGGCAAGCTCTTTGCCGAGCGTGGTGGGGGTCGCAGGCTGGCCGTGCGTACGGGACAACATCGGCACCGAGCGGTTTTCTTCCGCCATGGCCTCGATCTGCTTCACCAATGCAGTGGCGTTGGGCAACCAGACATCCTCCACGGCACCCTTGATTCCCACTGCGTAGGAGAGGTTGTTGATGTCCTCGGAGGTGCAGCCGAAGTGGACCATGGCGGTCAGGTTCTCGATACCGATTGCCGGCAAGCGGCGGGCGATGTAGTACTCGACGGCCTTTACGTCGTGAACTGTGACAGCTTCGATCTCGGCGAGCTCGTTGACCGAGGAAGCATCGAATTCCGTGACGATGGCCCGAAGCTGCGCAATCTGGGACTCGGAGAGCGGTCCTGCGCCCGGAAGAACAGACTGGCTGGTCAGGTGGATGAGCCACTCAACTTCGACGTGAACGCGATCGCGGTTCAGCGCGGCCTCGGACAAGTAGTCAACGAGGGGTGCGACGGCGGCACGGTAACGGCCATCAAGGGCGCCAAGGGCCAGGGGTTCGGAAGCGAGGGACACACGAGGGGATTCAGCCATGGTCCCTATTCTTTCATGCCCGGCGCAGAGGCCGCGGTCGATGACGGCGCTATGTGGATGACCCGCAGGTTATCCACATACGCAACTTCGTTCCTTCCTTCCGTCCCTGCCCATCCGTAGCGTTTCGGATACCGATCAGCAGAACGACCACTGGAGTACACCCGCCATGAGCTTCGGCTTGATGCCTGCCACCACCCCGCCAATTTTCGATCCCTCGGAGTGCGCCTCCCGCAGTCACGAAGTCCAGAGGCTCGCATGGCGAATCAAAGTTTGTGTCGACCAGGCAGACAGTGTCCTCGCATCCCTGCGGAAGCTGCAGCTGGACGAATGGCAGTCCCCAGCCGGACGCGCCTTTCGGACCACGGTTGCCATCCACGCCTCCGCGCTGATGCGGACAAGGGAGAGGCTTGACGGCGCAGCAGCTGTAGTCCTGCGGCATTCGCAGAACGTGTCCGTCTCCGGCGAGAGGGGGAAGTGATGACCGATGCAGCTCCCGTAGGGGCCGGAGCAGCACCCAGGCCTTCCCCGCCACCGCCGGACGGCAGCCTTCGTATTCAGGGAGGAGTTGGCGGGATCTCCTTCCAGCTGGAAGAACTGGCGCGCGGAGCTGATCAGCTCGATGCCGTGGTTGGCCAGCTGCTGGGTATCGAGGAAGAGGCCCTCCGCGTTCAGGACGCACTTCTGCCTTATCTCTCCGACTCTTTCGACTCCGGCAGTCTTGCCATCGACGAGGTAGCCGAAAGCCGTAAGGATGTTGGCCGGTCGCGTCAGGCCCTGGGTGAAGTCAGCGCAAGCGTGCGGGCCAGCCATCGGGAGTACGCGGAGACGGAGGTCCGGAACTCGCGGCTCCATCTTCTTGGGCCAGGAGCAATGATGTTCCCGGCCCCGGGTAGCCTCTTCCGCCCGGGACGTGACCTCACTGAGGACGCCCTGAACCTGGTGATCAACCCGGGTTTCGAAGCGGAGCAGGTACTTGGTGCGGTGTTGGGTTTGCCGTTGCTGGCACGGTTCCAGCCCCGTCCGGTCAGCGTGACGAAGGTCGGCGAAACCGCCGAACAGGTGCAGCCTTCCATTGCCGGCAGTCTCCGCCGCCTCGAAAAGGTCTACGATGCGAACGACGGCGAGATCGAGGTAATTGAGTTCGATAACAATGGTTCATCTTCCTGGATGGTCCTGATTCCGGGCACACAACCACACACGCCTTCCAGCAATCCTTTCGACATCCAGGGAATCGGCGAAGCGGTCGGCTTTGGCTCAGAGGATGTCGTCCCCGCAGTGGCGCAGGCCCTGCGCGAAGCGGGGGCCGAGACCGGTGACCCGGTGGTGGCGGTCGGACACAGCCAAGGAGGCGTGCACGCCATGAACTTGAGCCGGAATAAAGCGTTTCTCAGCGAATTCGACCTCAAATTCGTACTCACGGCGGGCGCTCCGGTGGGAGACATTACTCCGGAACCCGGCATCAGTTCCCTTCACCTGGAACACGTGCAGGACTGGGTCCCGGGTACAGATGGCCACATGAACCCGGACACCAAGGACAGGGTGACGGTGACGCTGACAGATGAGGTGAAGACCCCGGACGGCGAAGACCCGGGCCTTGGGCCGGGGCACGATCAAGAGAACTATGCCAAGGGAGCCGAACTTGTCGCCGCCAGCAACGATCCTTCACTGGTGGCATCCACTGCGGCATTCGCCGGCGTGGTCGGAGTCGGCGGCGCAGCGAAGGTCACCAGGTTCAAGCTCACCCGTGATCCACTCCCTGATCATCGGAGCAGCGCGACGGTTCCCGGCCTTCCCGAATCACGATCGACGGCTGGTGCCCGATGATTCCTACCGCTTGCGTGCGCCCGGAATGAGTCCCGCAACCATGGAGATGATGCTGATGATGATTGACGCCAGGATTGCCGTCCAGAAGAAGGAGTCCAAAGTCAGGTGCACAGGTGTAAAGCTGCTCAGCCAGGCAGTGAGGTACAACATGGCCGCGTTGATGACGATCGTGAAAAGGCCCAAGGTCAGGATCGTCACTGGCAGCGAAAGAATCTTCACCAGGGGACGAACGAATGCATTGACCACGCCGAAAATGAGGCCGATGAACAGATACGCCAAAATGATGCCTGCGGTATCGGCGCCCTGCGTCAGCCCCGCCTTTGCCGCTGCCGACTCCGTTGCGGTAGTAGTGATGTCCATGCCCGGCAACAGCCAGGTAGCAACCCAAAGGGCCAGCCCATTAATGAGGACGCGGATGATGAATGAACCCATGGGTCCATCGTTCCACACGGAGCTGTGCCGTGGCTGGGCGGCTTCCCCGGCCTCTCCGCTGGCGGCGAGGGTACAAGTAGGCTTGAAGCCATGACTACTACTGACAACGCACCGGAGGGCGTACTCCCTCGACCGGTCGTGGACAGGCTTCCCAAATACGCCGCAGGTAAACCACCGGCAGCGATTGAAGGCCTCACCAGCTATAAATTGTCGTCCAATGAAAACCCGCTGCCCCCGATTCCTGCAGTGTTGCAGGCAATCGCGGACCAGACCGACATCAACCGCTACCCAGACCCCTTGGCAACGAAGCTCAGGACCGCCCTTGCAGGATTTCTGGATGTCCCGGCTGACGATGTCGTCACCGGCGCCGGAAGCCTCGGGGCGCTTAACCAGATCCTTGCCACGTTCGCAGGGCAGAATGACGATGGCAAAGCCGATGAAGTGATCTATGCCTGGCGTTCGTTCGAGGCTTACCCCATCTGTGTAGGCCTGGCAGGCGCGGCAAGTGTGCAGATTCCCTTGTTGGCAGACGGACGGCACGATCTCGACACCATGGCAGCGGCAGTTACTGTCCGCACCAAGGTGATCCTGTTGTGCACGCCCAACAACCCCACGGGGCCCATCCTCACCGCCGAGGAAACGGAACGCTTTATCCGCTCTGTTCCGCCGCACGTGGTGGTGGTTATTGATGAGGCATATCAGGAATTCGTCCGTGATCCTGAAGCTGTGGATGGCATCAAGCTGTACCGGAAATACCCCAATGTCATAGTTCTCCGGACATTTTCGAAGGCCCATGGGCTGGCTGGCCTCCGCGTGGGATACAGCGTGTCCGGCCCGGCACTCACCCAACACCTCCGGGTCACGGCTACGCCCTTTGCGGTATCGCAGATCGCCGAACGCGCCGCTGTTACCTCGCTCGAGAATTTCGACCAGGTTGTGGAAAGGGTACAAAGCCTCGTGACCGAACGGGATCGTGTGACTTCCGGGTTGCGGGACCTGGGATGGTTTGTCCCGGAGGCTCAAGGCAACTTCATTTGGTTGAATCTGGGCGAGAACAGCGCCGAGTTTGCGGCCTTGGCCGCCGAGCAGGCTTTGTCTGTCCGGGCTTTCGCCAATGAGGGAGTCCGCGTCAGCATCGGTGAGGTGGAAGCCAACACCCGATTCCTGAATCTCTGTGCAGGTTATACAAAGGCGCCGCTGGGTTCCTAGCGGTTAACAAATGCGGAATCCGAACTTACTGCCGATAAAGTAAGGGGCGAAAGCCAAAAGTATGCCCGTTCCGGAATGCATTCCGGAACGGGCATATATCCCAGCGACAGACATTGCCCGGCGGCCAGCCATGGCAAAGCAAGGAGACGGAATGGGCTCGACACAACTGCCCCCCGGGACGGAAGAATCTCTCGCGGCCACCACCGCGTTGGCAGCCGCGCCAGGCGAAGCTACGGACATGGTGCAGTTGCTCGGACCCGACGGGACGTTGGGCTCGGACCCGATCTTCTCGGACTACGCCAAGCGGATCGATCCGGAAAAGCTCCGCGTCTTCTACACGGACATGGCAAAGATCCGTCGCTTTGACCAGGAATCCACCGCGCTCCAGCGCCAGGGCGAGCTCGCCCTGTGGGTTCCCCTGACGGGCCAGGAAGCCGCTCAGATCGGCTCCGGTCACGCCAGCCAACCGCAGGACTACATTTTCCCCACGTACCGTGAGCACGGAGTGGCCCTTGTCCGCAACGTGGACCTGGCGGAGTTGTTGAAGCAGTTCCGGGGCGTCTCGAACGGCGGATGGGATCCGCGCGAAAACAATTTCCACCTCTACACACTTGTACTCGCGGCGCAGACGCTTCATGCCGTTGGCTATGCCATGGGCGTCCAGCGCGACCAGAAAGCAGCGGCGGCCTCGGATTCAACCGACCCCAAAGCCGCAGTCATGGCCTACTTCGGCGACGGTGCCAGCTCTGAGGGCGATGTCCACGAGTCCATGGTGTTTGCAGCCTCCTATAACGCACCGGTGGTGTTCTTCTGCCAAAACAACCACTGGGCAATTTCCGTACCCACCGAGGTCCAGACCAAGGTCCCGCTGTCCAACCGAGCCAAGGGCTATGGTTTCCCGGGTATCCGGGTGGACGGCAATGACGTCATTGCCGTCCATGCCGTCACCGAATGGGCCCTGGAGCACGCCCGCGAAGGGCGTGGCCCGGTCCTGATTGAGGCATACACCTACCGGGTGGGTGCGCACACCACGGCTGATGATCCCACCAAGTACAGGGAGTCCGCCGAAGAAGCCGCCTGGCGGGAAAAGGATCCGCTGGACCGTTTGGAAAAATACCTTCGTGCCGAGGGCCTTGCCGACGACGCGTTCTTTGACCAGGTCAAGGCCGACGGCGACGAATTGGCCAAGTATGTTCGCAGCACCACGCATGGGCTGGAAGTCCCGGACATCCGCCAGGCGTTTGCCAGCGTCTACGCCGAACAGCATCCGCTGATTGCAGAGGAATTGGCCTGGTTCGAGGAGTACTCGGCCGGCTTCGAGAGCGACCAGGAGGCATCCAACTGATGGCAACAATGACCATCGCCAAGGCCATCAACGAGGGTCTCCGCGCAACGTTGACGAAGAACCCCAAGTCGCTCCTGATGGGTGAGGACATCGGCCACCTGGGTGGCGTTTACCGGGTTACTGATGGCCTCATCAAGGAATTCGGCGATGACCGCGTCCTCGACACCCCACTGGCTGAGTCCGGCATCGTGGGCACTGCCATCGGACTTGCCCTCCGGGGTTACTCGCCAGTGTGTGAGATCCAGTTCGACGGCTTCGTCTACCCGGCTTTCAACCAGATCACCACCCAGCTTGCAAAGATCCATGCCCGAAGCCTGGGAAAGCTGACCGTTCCTGTGGTGATCCGGATTCCCTATGGTGGTGGCATTGGCTCCATCGAGCACCACTCAGAGTCGCCGGAAGCACTCTTTGCCCACACCGCGGGCCTGCGCATCATCAGCCCTTCCAACGCCCATGACGCTTACTGGATGATCCAGAAGGCCGTGGAGTGCAAGGATCCGGTGATCTTCTTCGAACCAAAGCGCCGGTATTGGCTCAAGGGCGACGTCGACGTCGAGAGCCCGGGCCTTTCCGAGGACCCGTTCAAGGCCCACGTCGTCCGTGAAGGTACCGACGCCACCATCGTGGCGTACGGCCCGTTGGTGCCCGTCGCGTTGGCGGCAGCAAACGCTGCCACGGAGGACGGACGAAGCGTCGAGGTCATCGACCTCCGTTCCATCTCCCCCTTGGATTTCGACACGGTGGAAGCTTCAGTCAAGAAGACCGGCAGGTTGATTGTCGCCCACGAGGCCCCAACCTTCGGCGGGATCGGCGGTGAGATCGCGGCACGCATCAGCGAGCGGGCGTTCCTGCACCTCGAAGCCCCGGTAATCCGTGTGGGCGGCTTCCACATGCCCTACCCGGTCGCCAAGGTGGAGGAGGACTACTTGCCGGACATCGACAAGATCCTCGAAGCCCTGGACCGCTCCCTGGCCTACTGAAAACCTGCCCTGATCCTGCCCGGCTTCGCTGCCTGGTAACCGGAAATCGAGGACCACTGTGACTGTAAAGAAATTCAACCTGCCGGACGTCGGAGAAGGCCTGACCGAGGCCGAGGTAGTTGCCTGGAAGGTCAAGCCGGGCGACACCGTTGCCATCAACGACGTCCTCTGCGAGATCGAGACCGCCAAGTCGCTCGTTGAGTTGCCGTCCCCGTTTGCCGGCACGGTCACCGAGTTGCTGGTCGAGGAAGGCATCACGGTGGAGGTGGGCACGGCGATCATCGCCGTTTCGGAGGGCCAGGAAGGCGCCAACGACACCGCGCCGGAGGCTCCCGCGGCGGAAGAGACTTTCACCCCCGTTTACGGCAAGCTCACGGCGGAGGCCGGGGAGCAGCCGGCCGGCGGTCCATTGGTGGGTTCCGGACCCAAGGCCGACGCCGTCAAACGCCGTGCCCGCAAACGGCCAACCGGCGCAGTCGTTGAGGCCGCCGGCGTCGCCGAAAACGCCGAAGGTGCCGTCCAGGACAACCAAGCGGTTCTGGCGGCAAAAGCAGCCGAGACACCCGTCCCGCATCGTCCGACGGCGGCACGCGCCGTCGTCGATCCCGTACAGCAGGAGTCGTGGCCGGCGGTGCAGCAGCCGGCAGCGACCCGAGGTGCCGCTATCAGCGGCACCATCAGTGGTCTGGTCAACAAGGTTTTGGCGAAGCCGCCGGTGCGCAAGTTCGCCCGGGATCTTGGCATCGACCTCGCTGATGTCGTCGCTACCGGGCAACGGGGTGAGGTGACCCGGGAGGACCTGGTGAGCTACCAGGCCCAGCGCGATGCTGAGCACGATCAGGCTGACACTTTCTGGGGCGCCTCAAGGAAGCCACAGGACCAGCGGGTGGAGCGCGTTCCCGTCAAGGGCGTGCGCAAAGCGACCGCCAAGGCAATGGTGGACTCAGCGTTCTCGGCGCCCCACGTGAGCATTTTCGTGGATGTTGATGCCAGCCGGACCATGGAGTTCGTCAAGCGCCTGAAGGTTTCCCGCGATTTCGAGGGCATCAAGATCTCGCCGCTGCTCATCCTCGCCAAGGCGGTCATCTGGGCAGCAGCCCGCAACCCCAGCGTCAACGCCACATGGGTGGAAGATGCTGATGGCAAGGGTGGGGCCGAGATCCAGATCAAGCACTTCATGAATCTGGGCATCGCAGCAGCAACCCCGCGCGGGCTCATGGTTCCCAACATCAAAGATGCGCAGGACCTTTCCCTCAAGGAGCTGGCGCTGGCACTTAATGAGCTGGCTACCAAGGCCCGGGCGGGTAAGACTCAGCCTGCCGAGATGCAGGGCGGAACCTTGACCATCACCAACATCGGCGCCTTGGGCATTGATACAGGCACGCCGATCATCAATCCGGGCGAGGTGGCCATCATTGCGTTTGGAACCATCAAGCAGAAGCCGTGGGTACTGGACGGCGAAGTAATTCCGCGGTGGATCACAACCTTGGGCGGTTCCTTCGACCACCGCGTGGTGGACGGCGACTTGTCGGCACGCTTCATGGCAGATGTCGCGGCCATTCTCGAAGAACCGGCGCTGTTGCTTGATTGACCAGAAGACAGAACCGGTACACACGCCTCCGCAGCTGCTGACAGGTCCTTGGCGAACCTTTGCCCGCATTCTGACTGAGGTTTTCCAGCCACCGGTCGTTGTGTTGGTCCTGTTGCTGATAAGCCCGGCAATTGAACCCGGCTTTCCGGGGACCATGTGGTTCGGCTTGCTGGGAGCCTTCTTCGTTTGTGTGCTTCCGCTGGCCTACGTGCTGGTGATGGTGAAGCTGGGCCGGATTTCGGACCATCATGTCAGCGACCGGAGGCAGCGGCCGGCGCTGCTCTTGATGGCTCTGGTCTCTGTCGTGACCGGTTTGGTGGTGCTGCAGTTGATCGGCGGGCCGGTGAGCGTCTCGGTGATGATCATCGCGCTGATCGCCGGGATCGCGGTTTTGGCCGTCGTCAGCGCTTTCTGGAAGATGAGCGGGCACGCCTCCGCACTCGCGGCCGCGGTAGTCATCGCTGTCCTCATGTTCGGACCAGCGTGGCTTCCCCTGTTCGTCCTCGTCCCGGCGGTGGGCTGGTCCCGCTTGGTCCTTCGCGCCCACACCCTGGGTCAGGTCATCGCAGGGTCCTTGTTTGGTGGCATCGTCATCGCCGGACTGTGGTGGCTGCTGCGGGAGCTGATGCTGTAAGGACGGCCGGATCTCCCTGGACTTCGGCTAGAACGCCGGGTAGTTGACCAGCAATGCCTGGAGTTCGGTGGTCGACATGTTGTTTGCCAGCTCAACGCTGATACCCATGGCGACTGCAGCGATCGTGAGCATGGCTACGCACGCCACGGAGAGGAAGCGCCAGTCTTTACGGAACACGCTGCCAATGGTTTCGGGCATCTCCAGGCCCGGGGTGATCATGTTGGGGGCGCTGTCCCAGGAGCCGTCGTCGAGCATTGCGACGATCCGGTTGTTGGCGCGGTCGTAGCGCATGGTGCTGATGTTGTTGCCGTGACGGGCCAGCAGGATGTCGTGGCCCACGCGCTGGCGCGGCTGCAAAGTAAGCAAGAAATGTTCCCCTGAAAGTGAGATGTGGAGGTGGCGCACGCCATTGGGGGCATCTCAATTTTATAACGGTTGCATCAGGGGGTTCGGCCGGAAGGCGCCAAATGCCGGGTGAGTCTCCCCACCCGGCCGCGTGATTCAGCTCGCTTTACGGCTGGTCTGTCTTGGCGATGTAGACGTCGCAAGGGGCGGTGTGGGCAACGGTATTGGCGACACTGCCAAGGACCCGGCCCAACCCCTGCATGCGGCGGTTGCCTACGACGATCAGCCGTGCATCCTGCACTTCAGCTTCCTTGACCAAGGCTTCACCCGGCTTCCCGCGCGCAGCTGAGTAGGTCACTTCAAGGCCCTCATGCGCGAGGCGTTCAGCGACGGTGCGGGCTACGGTTTCGGCTTCAGCGGCATCGGAGACGATCCACTTGTCCGTGCCGATCTCCACCACTTCCGTCCGGTTGCTGTCAAAGGCGCTGACGACGCGCAGGCTCGCGCCAAGCCCAAGGGCCAGCTGTTGCGCAGCCTGCGCCGCCCTCATCGCGGTCTCGCTTCCGTCGACTCCGACAATCACAACTCCGGTCATTGTGCTGCTCCTTCTCTGGTGGCTTGGATGGCTTCGGCCAAGACAGGCGCCAGGCGTCGCACGCCTTCGGCAATGGTATCCGGCGGCACGGCGCTAAAGGCCAGGCGGAGCTTGTTGGAGGGGCCGTCGGCGGGGGAGAAGGCTGCGCCGGGGATAAAGACGACGCCGGCGTCGATCGCCTTGCCGAGCAACGGGTACGTATCCACGCCTTCGGGCAGGGTGACCCAGACGAAGAAACCGCCGGCAGGCCTGGTCCACGTCAGGCCAGCGGGCATGTACTCATCGAGCGCGGACAGCAGGGCCTGGCAGCGCCTGGCGTACAAGGTGCGGTAGGTGTCGATCTGGCCCTTCCAGTCGAAGTCGCGCAGATAGGCCGAGACGAGCATCTGGTTCAGGGGTGGCGGGCACAGCGTCACGGCCTCCGAGGCGAGGTAGAAGCGCCTCTGCAGATGGGCGGGCACAAGGGCCCAGCCAATGCGTAGCCCGGGAGCGAAGATCTTGGAGAACGATCCCAGGTAGATCACGTCATCCGGGTTGTCCGCCCGCATCGGGGTGATCGGGCGGCCATCGAACCGCAGGAGTCCGTAGGGGTTGTCTTCCAGCACGATAATATTCGCGCTACGGCATATATCGACGATCCGTTGGCGGCGCTCTTCCGCCAGAGTAATTCCGGAAGGGTTGTTGAAGTTGGGGATCGTGTAGAGGAACTTGATGTTCTTGCCCTCTGACTGGAGCGCCGCGATCCTGGCCTCAAGAAGCTCAGGTACCAGGCCGTCGTCGTCCATTTCCACAGGTTCCACCTGCACCTGGTAGGCCTCGAACGTGTTCAAGGCGCCAACGTAGGTGGGATTTTCGACGAGGACAACGTCGCCGGGGTTGCAGAAGACCTTGGTGGCGACGTCCTGTGCCGACTGGGATCCCGCGGTGATGACGATGTTCTCGGGAAGGGCGTTGGTGATTCCCTCGGCGGCCATGATCTCGCAGATCTGCGCCCGCAGTTCTTCCGTCCCCTGGCCCCCGCCGTATTGCAGCGCGGTCATGCCTTCTTCGGCGATGATCCGCGCGGCGGTCTGGCCGAGCTTTTCCAAGGGCAGGGACTGAAGATAGGGATTGCCTCCGGCCAGGGAGACAAGCCCCGGCTGCATTGAGATGTCGAAGACATCCCGGACAGCGGATTGCTTGATGTTGGCGGCCCGCGCAGAGAACAGTTCCTCGTGCGGGTGAGCGGCCGTGGCGGCCCGCTCAATGGCGTCGATGGCTTCAGCGGGCAGCGTTGCGCCGGCATCCAGTGTTTCGTGGGTCACAGTCACAGGATACTCCTCGATGTTGCTAGTGAGGCAACACTTGTTTTCAAATCCAACACATTTTTCGGCGCCTGCTTTACGGCACGGGCGGCAGCGGTTGGAATGTAGCTATGACAGCGCACCGGGGATCCGTGACCAAAGCCCAACATTTCCACAAACTCCACGACGCCGGACCTTCTCCCTTGGTTTTGGTCAATGTCTGGGACGCGGCTTCCGCGCGGGTGGTTCAGGAAGCGGGTGCGACGGCGATCGCCACTTCGAGTTCGGCAGTGTCCTGGAGCTTGGGCTTCCGGGACGGCGACCACGTGCCGTGGGGCCTGGCGATGGCTGCGCTGGGACGGATCGCCGGAGCCACCACCTTGCCTGTGACGGCGGACATCGAGACTGGTTACGGGCGCACCGACGACGAGCTCCGCGCCACCATCCACGCAGTCCTCGACGCCGGCGCCGTGGGAATCAACATCGAGGACTCGGCGACGGACCCGCTCACGGACATCGAAGAGCAGTCACGCAGGATCGCCATCATCCGTTTGGTTGCCGACGAGCGCGAAATCCCGCTGTTCATCAACGCCCGAACCGATACGTACCTCTCCGGCCAGTTCCCGGACTCTGCCTACGACGAAACCCTCAAGCGTGCCGAGTCGTACGTCACCGCGGGAGCCGATGGAATCTTCGTACCGGGCGTCGTTGACCTGCACGTCCTGCACGAGCTTTCCAGCCGGATCGCGGCTCCCCTCAACGCGCTGGCGGGTGTGGGGGCGCCGTCGCCCCTGGAACTGCACGACGCCGGGGTACGGCGGGTCAGCATCGGCGGCAACACCGCCAAAGCGGCCTACGCCAAAGTCGCCCGCGTGGCCACCGAGATCCTCGGCGACGGCAACTGGTCCGGCCTCGCCGGTACCCGCAGCCACGACGAAATGGACGCGTTGTTCGAGCAGGGCCCCAAGTACAGCCTGTAAGGGGTCCGTAAAAGACGCACGACGGCGGCACCTGGCTTTATTGTCTGACCCCGCCGATACCGTGGGAACCATGGAAGAGGAGGGGAGGTTTTATGGCACGGCGCAGTGTGCAGTTCTGGCGGATCGAGCAGCTGAACGGGGATGAGCTCGACCGCCCGTTTCCTGCGCGCCGCGTGGCGGAAGTTCTGAAGAAGGCCCAGGACGCCGGAACGGACCGGTACTTCACCAGCGCTGACGGGACGATGATGATCGCCCAAGCGGTGGCGTCCTCGCCGTACCCTGTGCTGCTTCTTGACCGGGTCCGGGAGACCAACCTGCCCAGTGTGGGCGATGCCCTTGGCCACCGCAAGCCTCTTCCCCTCGCACCCGGCGACCATCTGCTGGAGACCACCTACTTCGCCTTCCTCAAGCGCAATGTCATGGCGGTGCTGACCAGCGGAAATGGCCCACGGGCATCCCGGATGGGTGAATACCTTGAGGGCATGCTGGGGCTGGAGCCGACGTTGGTGCCGGTAGTGAGGGAGGACGTAGAGGAAATCCTCACCAGGCTGGAGGTGAGCCGTTTCGAGTTTGCCCTGCCCGCCGAGCGCCTGTCGGGAAAGCTCATGGAAGGGGAATGGGCTGACGTGCTGGAGAGTGCCTCCCGTTTGATGAACCAGGGAACCTTCCGGATTTCCTTGAGTGTGGGCAGGTCCGGTAGTGCCGATGAAAAGCGGCGGATCCGGGAACGCATTCAACGGTTGATCGACCTGTTCCGGCAGGCCGGCTCGGTGGAGCATTTCGACTACGTGGTGGCCGAGGGAAAAGACTCCCTGACCGGTGACCGCGAAGTGGTGGACCTGCTGAAGGAACGGTTCATTTCGCACATTGAGATTGACCCGGATGCTTTCAATGATCCCGGGAAGTCCGCCGCCGAGGCCATTGCCATCCTCAATAAACAGGCGCGCGATAACGAGGCCTTCTTCGCCAGGACACTGCCGGACACCAAGGGAACAGCCGATTCGGGCCTCGTCCCGGACCTCGTCGCGGGAGGAATGGCCACTGTCCGCGCCTCCCTCATTGCGGCCGCTGAACCGAACGACGGAGCCGGTCATGAGCTTGTACGAGGTTGATGTCGACCGTACGGGGCGCCGCAACCCGTTGTGGCGATGGTTCCTGTTGCATCCAACGGCCGACTACCTTTGGGCTGCCCTGGCGGTCTTGCTCTGGACAGGTATCGCTGCTGTGGCAGGCCAACCGCTGATGCTGGAACATGTGGATCCCGGGGCACGGCGAACCCTGTTCCAAACCCTCGCCACGTTGGCCGGTGCTACGGCCGGGCTCACCCTGACGAGTGTTTCCATGCTGATCAACGTGCTCGGAAAAAAGGCCGCCCCTGGCCAGCGGGAACTTCCCTTGGAAAGGCTCTCGGCAACCCACCGACGTCAGATCGGTGAGGTCTTCCTCTTCGCTATTCCCGGGCTCGGCCTTCTGGTGATCGCAGCGCTGGTCACGGTTGTCCTTGAGGGAGATGCGCCCACGGGCCTGTGGATCTCCGAAGCCGTGGCCTTCGCGTTGGCCTTCGCCTCGGTTTTGTCTTTGCTGCGCGTGGCCTGGGCCCTGAGACGGGTGCTGGCCATTGCGACGGCCTAGCGACGGCCAGTCCCCACCCCACAAATCCGTCCCCACCCCGCAAATCCGTCGCGGCCCAACAACGCAACAGCGGCCCAACAACGCATTAGCGGCGCGGGAACGATTACCTGGCGGCCAGCTTCTCTTGGAGCGACAGTTTCACCGTCTTCCACTCGCTGTCGATAATGGAGAACACCACCACGTCCCGAATGGTCCCATCACGCCACAGATCGTGATTGCGCAGAATTCCATCCTGCTTGGCGCCCAACCGGGCCACGGCAGCGCGTGATGCCTGGTTGTGCCAGTGGGTTCTGAACTCAACCGCTATGCAATTCAGGGTTTCGAACGCACGGGTGAGCAGAAGCAGCTTCGCCTCGGTATTGATAGCAGTCCGTTGTGCGCTCTTCGCGAGCCAGGTGGAGCCGATTTCCAGCCGCCTGTTGTCGGCTCTGATGTTGCAGAAGGTGGTCATCCCGCAGATTTCCCCTGTATCCGTCCGGCGGATGGTCCACGGCACCATGCTCCCTGCTTCTTGCAGTGCGAGCCGCTTGTGGATCTCATTCAGCATCTGGTCTGGTGCAGGAATCCGCGTGTACCAGGTATTCCACATCTGACCGTCCTCGACAGCTTTGCATAGTCCGTCGAGGTGTTCTTCGGCCAGGGGTTCCAAATTTACGTGGTGTCCGATCAAAGTTGCTGGCCCCGCAAAGGTCATGGCGCCAGCCTAGCCGCGTCCCGGCGGCCGCCCTTCATCGCACGCTCAGCGCCTCCGTCAGCGTGCGGCCATTGACGTAGATCTCGGCCCGCGAAGCTCCCGTGGCGGACACGACCGTGTGGATCAGCTGGGCCTGGATGCGTGGAATGTCGCACACTCCGGACGGCCGCAGGGATCCACTCAGGTTCACCACCACAGTGGAGCCATTCATGTAGCCGGACAGGAATCTCAGCGATGAACCGGCCAACGAATCGTAGAGGGCAGCGTCGCTGTCCACCGGTAGGCCTGCTTCCAGCAAACGTCCCAGCGCCACGGACAGCGGATCTCCGGGAACCGAAACGCCGCGCACGGGAACCAGGCTGTCGTTGCAGCCGAAGCGCACTCCGCGCGCACCGCCGTCGTCGATTGCGACGTAGTAGACCGCGGGACCGTCGGCGTCCAGCTCCGGGGCCGTGGCGCTCGGTTCAGCGGCGCTGGTGCCAGGCTCTGGAGAAGGCTCGACGACGGGAACCGGCTGCGTCGCACGCGGCACGGCGGTGCCCGAGGAAGCGGGCGACGGTGCCGGAACTGCGGAGGGGGACGGGGGAGGCCCGGCCGGAACCGCGACGGAGGGAACACCTGCAGCGGGGACACTCGGCGCCGCAGGGGAAGGAATCGCGGGCGATGACGCAGCAAGCGAAGGCGAGGCCAGCGAGGGCACGGAAACCGTGGGCGGGGAGTTCAGCGTCGGGAGGGGAGCGGCGTCCGGAACCGTGGTGCAGCCGGCCACCCAAGCACCGAAAGCGAGGCAGGCAGCCGCGATCGCCGTCGTGCTTTTGATTCCCCGTCCGGTACGCATGACAGCCCCGCGCTCCTGTCCCCGTCCACCTGTAGGTCCAACGTTAGGACGGTACGGCGCCACACAACATGCCGCTACGGTGACGGTTCGGACAAGAGTTGGTCACGCCCCAGGTGTCAGCCGCTCTGAACGGAGCAAGCAGAAACGGAAAATGCCCCCGTCCCGCGGACTGCGGGACGGGGGCATTTTCCGGTGAATGACTAGGCTGCTGCTTCTTCGTCATCCTGCACGGCAGTCAGCGGCTCGAAGATGCCCTTGATCTGCTCAACGACCTCGGCGTCGTCCTTCGGGTGCAGTTCAGCGAAGCGGATCATGGAACCCGGGACGGCCAGCTTGACGTCCTCGAGGACCTTGGCGCCGGCGATGCCGACGGCCTTGCGGGCCTCGTCCTGGGCCCAGACGCCGCCGTACTGGCCGAAGGCGGTTCCGACGACGGCGGTCGGCTTACCGGACAGGGCGCCGGCGCCGAACGGGCGGGACAGCCAGTCGATGGCGTTCTTCAGCGATGCCGGGACGGTGCCGTTGTGCTCGGGGGTGACCAGGAGGATGGTGTCGGCCTTGGAGGCTGCCTCGCGGAGGGCGGCGGCTTCGGCGGGAACCTGGCCTTCGACGTCGATGTCTTCGTTGTAGAAGGGGATGTTGCCCAGGGAGTCGTGGATCTGGACTTCCACGTTCTCCGGGGCGTTCAGCTGGATGGCTTCGGCAAGCTTCTTGTTGTGGGAATCGGCGCGCAGGCTGCCGACGAGGGTGAGGACGGTGCTCTTGGACATGGTGTCTCCTTGTGTCGGGCCGGGCTGAGGGTATCCGGCCTGCGGTTTGTGGGGCTTTGGAGCCTTCACCGATACTAAACGGACTACGGTCCGGTTTCTATTCCCGGGTCTATTATGTTTCTTGTGAGCTTCATCCCCCTCCAGCCCGACGCGCCATTGGGGACGCCAGGGCTGCCGCATGAGCGCAGCGACGCCGCGCGGAACCGCGAGCGCCTGCTGTGCGCTGCCCGGGAGCTGGTGGATGAGTTCGGTGCAGACGCGCTGACCATGGACGCCCTCGCGTGCAAGGCCAAGGTGGGTAAGGGGACGGTCTTCAGGCGTTTCGGCAGCAGGGCGGGCCTCATGATGACCCTGTTGAGCGACGCGGAGTCGGACTTCCAACGGGCCTTCATGTTCGGGCCGCCACCATTGGGTCCGGGCGCTTCGCCAAAGGATCGCCTCGTGGCATTTGGCGAGGGCCGGATCTATTTCGTGCTGGAAAACGGTGATTTGCTCAAGGCGGCCGGTGCTGCCACCCGCAACAGATTTGATGTCCCGGCCACGAAGCTTTCGCACCGGCACATGGAGGTTCTGCTGCGGGAGGCCGGCATAGCGGATCCTTGGGTCATGGCCATGTCGCTGACCTACGCGTTGGACCCGGAGCGGATCGTTGACGATGTCTGGGCGCGGGGGATTTCACCACGACGACTCACCGATTCCTGGGGTGAGCTCATCACGAGGCTCTTGGGCGGCAAATAGCCCCGGCCCCACCGCCTGGCAGTGGCGCTTAAGTGACGCCGTCGTCCATTTCGTGACGCAAGCTGCACATAACGATCTGGCTGCAGGCGTTAAAGTGGCGTCGTCGAAGCAAAACGTGAAGCACTTATTGTGGTAGTTTCCTCTTGAATGTGACCCATGCCATACATGGCCCGGTGATCACTGAAGGGGCGCTGGGGGAGCCAAACCACCCGCTGCGCCAATTCGCAGCTGACGCCGGCCACAGCCGGGAACCGCGGAAGGACGAGCTTTGAGTTTTGCCACGATTCGGGGCAGCCACCCGACATGCTGAAATATCTGCTGAAGAGATCGGGCATCTACCTGATCATGATCTTCCTGACCACGAGCGCCGGATATTTCCTGGCAGTGTCCTCCCTCAAGCCGGCCGTCCTGGAGCAGGAAAAAATCCCGCGGCCAACGCCGGAGCAAGTCGCCGCATCCTTCCGTGGCCTCGGGCTCGACCCGGACAAGAACCCCTGGGAGCGCTACGTCGAATGGCTGGGCGGCATCGTGACCCGCTGGGACTGGGGCCGCAGCCCGAACGGCGCCTACGTCAACGCAGAATTTGCGGACCGCGTCATGGTCTCCACCCGGCTCTTCATCGCCTCGATCATCCTGACGCTGATCATCGGCGTGGCACTGGGTGTCTACTCCGCAGCACGCCAGTACAAGTTCCAGGACCGCGTCATCACGTCCTACAGCTACCTGGTCCATATCCTGCCCGCGCCCATCGCCTACTTCCTGGTCCAGCTCGGCGCCATCAGCGTCAATGAGGCCGTCGGCGAGCGCATTTTCTTCGTGACAGGAATTTCGACGCCGGGAATAGACCCGGGTTGGCCGGCTTTCGTTGACCTTGTGGCCCACTACGCCGTGCCCACCTTTGCGATGACCATCTTCGGTTGGGCGGGCTACCAGATTGCCCAGCGGCAATACCTGCTGGACAACGTCAATGCGGACTTCGTCCGCACAGCGAGGGCCAAGGGGCTGACCCGCAACCAGGCCATCAGGAAGCACGCCCTGCGCGTCTCCTTCATTCCGGTGGCGCAGAGCATCGCTTTCACCATCCCGGCCATCTTCACGGGCGGCTTCTTCGCCGAGGCGATCTTCGCCTGGCCGGGGATCGGCCTCTGGAGCATCCAGTCCATCGGCCTGCAGGACGTCAACGTCGCCACGGCCACCCTGGCCTACGGTTCGGTCATCTTCGCCATCGGTGCCATCCTGGCCGACTTCGCCACCACCCTGGTCGATCCGCGAGTGAGGGTCCAGTAATGACAAACATCATTGACCCGATCGCCGAAATCGATGAGACACGGGTAGCCGACCAGGACGTCGTGATCGGCAAGTCCCGCATCATCTTCCGTCGCTTCATGCGGAACCGGACCGCCGTCGCCGGCTTGTTCATCTTCCTGGCGCTGTTCCTGTTCTCCGTCTTCGGCGGGTTCCTGACGCCGTGGGACAAGGAGACCATCGATCCCCTCAACATCGGCATGCCACCCTCGCCTGACCACCTTCTGGGCACCACACAGGCCGGCATCGACCTCATGGCGCTCATCGTCGATGGAACCAGGACCTCGATCCTCATTGGCCTCATCGTGGGCGGCTTGTCCGTGCTGATCTCCGCCGTCTACGGCTGCACCATGGCGTTCTTTGGCGGCAAGGTGGACGCCACCATGCTGTTCATCCTCGAAGCACTCATCATGATGCCCGCCATCCTGGTGGTTGCCGTGGCGACCAGCGGCAGCGGGGGGCTCAAGAACCTTCCCAGCTGGCTGCTGCTGGTGGTTGTGCTGCTGTTCTTCAGTTGGATGGGCACTGCCCGCCTGGTGCGCTCGCTGTCCATGTCCCTCATGCAGCGGGATTACGTCAAAGCCGCCAAGTACATGGGCGTGCCTTCCCGCAGGATCGTTTGGCGCCACCTGGTTCCTAATATCGGCTCCCTGCTGGTCCTCGACTTCACCCGGGGCATTACAGGTGCCATTCTTGCCGAGGTTGCCTTCTCCTTCATTGGCATCGGCATCAAGCTTCCGGACGTCAGTCTCGGCGTCCTCATTGGCCAGGCGACGGGCCAGGTGTCCTCCTTCCCCTGGATGTTCTGGGTACCGCTGATCGTGATGTTCTTCCTGACCGGTTCGCTGGCCATGATGAACGACGGCCTCCGCGACGCCTTCGACCCCAGCTCCAGCTCGATCGGCCGGGCGAAGACGAAGACCAAGACCACGAAGGTGACCAACAAATGAGCACCAACACCTCCCAGAACCCCGCCGAGCGCCTCCGCGACGCCGGACTCTACGCCCCCGGAGACGCCGTCCTCAGCGTCCGCGACCTCAACGTCCGGTTCAACTCCGAAAACGGCGTGGTCCATGCTGTCCGGGGCGTCGACTTCGACCTCATGCCCGGCAAGACGCTGGGCATCGTGGGTGAGTCCGGCTCCGGCAAGTCCGTCACCTCGATGGCCATCATGGGCCTGCTCCCCGAAACAGCGGACATCACCGGCTCGGTGCGCTTCAAGGGCAAGGAACTCCTGGGCCTGGGTGACAAAGCCATGTGCAAGCACCGGGGCAACGACATCGCCATGGTGTTCCAGGACCCGCTGTCCTCCCTGACACCCGTGTACACGGTGGGCAACCAGATCATCGAGGCCCTCACGGTGCACAACCCCACCATGAGCAAGCAGGCCAAAGAAGCCCGCGCCGTCGAACTTTTGCGGATGGTGGGCATCCCGAGTCCCAAGGACCGGCTCAAGGCCTTCCCGCACGAGTTCTCCGGCGGCATGCGCCAGCGCGTCATGATCGCCATCGCGATCGCCAACGATCCGCGGGTGCTCATCGCCGATGAACCCACGACGGCGTTGGACGTCACCATCCAGGCGCAGGTGCTGGAAGTCCTGCACACCGCGCAGGAGGAAACCGGTGCCGCCGTCGTCATGATCACGCACGACCTCGGCGTCGTTGCGGGCATGGCCGACGACATCATGGTCATGTACGCGGGCAAGCCCGTGGAGACCGGCACTGTTGAGGACATCTACTACAACCCGCGGATGCCCTACACGCTGGGCCTGCTCGGCGCCGTGCCCCGCGTGGATTCCTCGGAGAAGCAGTCGCTGGTGCCGATCGAAGGGACACCGCCCAACCTGGCATTGCCCGTTCTCGGGTGCTCCTTCGCAGCACGTTGCCCCATGGTCAGCGATGCCTGCCTGCACGGCGAACCCGAACTGATTCCCGTGCCGGGCTCCGCGGACCAAACGCTCGGCCACAAGGCCGCCTGCATCAAGGCCGATGAACTTTCCGGCGATGCCGACGCGCACAAGATCTTCCACGCGCCGCCCAAGCCGGTATCAAAGTTCGACGCCGTCCCCCGCCTCGAGCGCGAAAAGGTCCTGGAACTCAAGGACGTGAAAAAGCACTTCCCACTGCTCAAGGGTGCCCTGATCAAGCGGCGGATCGGCACGGTCAAGGCCGTGGACGGGCTCAGCTTCGACATCCGTGAGGGCGAGTGCGTCTCGATCGTCGGTGAATCCGGCTGCGGCAAGACCACCACGCTCCTGGAGATCATGGAGTTCCACCCGGACCAGGTGGGTGAGGTTGTCATCGGCGGCGTCAGCAACAAGGCAGCCACCGATCACAAGACCACCATGGCCATGCGCAAAGAGATGCAGATGGTGTTCCAGGACCCCACCGGCGCCTTGGACCCGCGCTTCACCGTGTACGAGGTCCTGGCCGAACCGCTGGAGAACCTGGGCATGCCCAAGGCTGCCGTCCGGAAACGGATCATGGAGCTCATGAAGTTGGTTGGCCTGCAGCCGGACCACGTTAACCGTTTCCCCAACCAGTTCTCCGGCGGGCAGCGCCAACGCATCGGCATTGCCCGGGCGCTCGCCGTCAATCCCAAGCTCGTGGTCCTGGACGAACCCGTCTCGGCCCTCGATGTGTCTGTCCAGGCCGGTGTCATCAACCTGCTGGATAAGCTTCGCGCCGAGCTTGGCCTCAGCTACCTCATGGTGGCGCACGACCTCTCGGTAGTCCGCCACATTTCGGACCGGGTTGCCGTGATGTACCTGGGCAAAATCGTGGAGACGGGCCACGTGGACGACGTCTTCGACAATCCGCGCCACCCGTACACCAGGGCGCTGCTGTCCGCTATTCCGGTGCCGGATCCCGAGGTGGAACGTACCCGCGAACGCATCATTCTGCAGGGCGATCTTCCCAGCCCCCTCGACGCCCCAAAGGGCTGCAACTTTGCTACGCGTTGCCCGGTGTTCGCCGCACTGCCTGCCGAAAAGCAGGCGAAGTGCCTTACTCTGGAGCCGCCACTGGCTTCCGGGAAGGAAGGAGAGCAGGACTTTGCCTGCTTCTTCCCGGATGGAGAAATTGATGCCGACATGCTGGTGGTGCATGCCTGACAACACATGACTCATTTGAATAAATCCCTGGTCTCAAACTCGCAAATGATTTTTCAGTCGTAAACATGAAGGGCACACCATGAAGAAGTACACGACGATCGGCGGCGTAGCACTGGCAGCAGCGCTGATGCTGACCGCTTGCGGCGGGGGAACGCCGTCGGGTCCGGCCTCCCAGAAGGCCGAAGAAGCAGGCGGCGACATCAGCAAACTGATCAGCGTCAACGCCAAGGAAGCCAAGGACCTGGAGCAGGGCGGCACGGTTACCCTCGCTGTGGGCAGTATTGGCCCGGACTTCAACAACAACTCCAATGTGGGCAACAGCGCGGACACTTCCGCTCTGCTGACTCCGGTCAACCCCGTCGGCATGAGCAGTGGCGGCATAGGCGGTTGCTGGAAGCTCGACTTCGATGGCAAGGCTTCACCCAACAAGGACTTCTGCGAGGACGTCAAGAGCGAAGTCAAGGATGGCAAGCAGACCATCACCATCAAGGTCAACGACAAAGCTACCTGGAACGACGGAACTCCGATCGACGTCAAGACCTTCCAGAACACGTGGAACATGCTCAAGGGCGAGGACAAGGCCATTGACATCGTCACCGCGGGCGCCTACGCCTTCGTGGATTCGGTTAAGGCTGGTGCCAACGACAAGGAAGTCATCGTCACCACCACCCAGCCTGTCTACCCGCTGGAAAGCCTGTTCTTCGGCCTGATCCACCCGGCCATCAACACCGCTGACATCTTCAACAAGGGTTTCGCCGGCGAAATGCACCCCGAATGGATGGCAGGCCCGTTCAAGGTGGAGAAGTACGATACGACGGCGAAGACCGTCACCATGGTTCCCAACGACAAGTGGTGGGGCCAGAAGCCCGTCCTGGAAAAGGTCATCTGGCGCCAGATGGAACCGAGCGCAACCATCGCTGCTTTCAAGAACGGTGAAATCGACGCCACCAGCGGACGTACCCTGGGACGCTACAAGCAGCTCGAAGGCACCAAGGACGCCGACGTCCGCCGCGGCCAGCGCCTCTTCGCCGGCGGCCTGAACCTCAACGCCAAGAAGCCCGCGCTGACTGACGTGGCCGTGCGCAAGGCGATCTTCACCGCCGTCGACCGTAAAGCCATCCGCGACGTCCGCTTCAACGGCCTGAACTGGTCGGAAGAAAGCTCGGGCTCGATGATGCTTATGCCGTTCTCCCAGTACTACCAGGACAACTACCCCGTGAAGGACAGCGGGGCGGATGCCGCCAAGAAGGTCCTGACCGACGCCGGCTACGCGCCCAACGACAAGGGCATCATGGCGAAGGACGGCGTTCCTGTTGCCTTCAAGATCACCAACTTCGGCGATGACCCCACCACCGCTGCCACCTCGCAGACCCTGCAGAACCAGCTCAAGGCCGCCGGCATGGACGTGACCATCGATCAGCGCGGTGACGCCGACTTCGGCAAGGTTGTAGGAACCCGCGACTTCGATGTGACCATCTCCGGTTACACCGTGGGCGCGGACGCAACGGATGCGGTCAAGCAGTACTACGACTCCACCACCAACGAGAACGGCCTTGGTGACGCCGAGCTCGATGCCGAGATCAAGCGCCTGGCGACCATCGCAGATGACACCGAGCGCAACAAGGCAGCCATGGAGGTGGAAAAGAAGCACATGGAGAAGTACTTCTCCATGGGAACCGTCCTCAACGGCCCGGAGATCCAGTTCGTGCACAAGGGCCTGGCCAACTACGGCCCGTCCCTGTTCAAGAGCAACTCCAACGTTCCGGACTGGACCACCATCGGTTGGGAAAAGGGCGCCAAGAAGTAGCCTGCCCTCTGTAGTTTCCTGAAGGCCGGGATCTTCCCGAACCCGTTGAACGGTTCGCGGAGATTCCCGGCCTTCCGTCCCACGCTCGCTCACATCCCCCGCGCTTCCCGGAACCGCAACGCCATGTACATAACGTACGAGATGTACATAATGGACAGAAGCGCGTAGTCTGGAAACATGGGTATCGCAGACTACGTCGTGAGTGTCGCTGACCTCCGTGTCCACCTTTCAGACACGATCAACCGCGCCGCCTACGGCCATGAACGGATCAGCATCACCCGTCGAGGCAAGGTTGCTGCGGTGCTCATCAGTGCTGAGGATCTTGAGCGGCTGGAACGTCTCGAAAATGAGGCGGATCTTAGGGCCCTTCATGCCGCCAAAGCGGAAGATGATGGTGCCCGAGTGAGTCTGGATGACCTTCTGGAGGAAAACGGAATCGCTCGGTGAGCCAATACCGGGTCGAGTTCAGCACGGCGGCCGCCAAGCAGATCCGAAAACTGGAGCCGCCTGTTCGCCGCAAAGTGCTGCTGGCCATCGTCGAACTTGAAACCAACCCCCGCCCTGACGGTGTGACGAAGCTCTCCGCGGAGTCGAACGCCTGGCGGATCCGCATCGGGGACTACAGGGTCCTCTACGAAATCCACGACGGCGAACTCGTCGTCATCATTTTCCGGGCTGCCCACCGCCGCGAGGTCTACTGATCTAGCCTTGGGGCATGACTTCACAGCCGATCCGTACCGCCGTCGCAGGCTTTGGGCTCTCCGGCAGCGTCTTCCATGCGCCGTTCATTGAAGCCAACCCGGCCTACGAGCTGAGCGTCATCGCAACCTCGGACCCGCAACGGCAGGCCAAGGCCACGGAGCGCCACCCGGCAGCAAGCATCGTCAACACCCCGGAGGACATCCTCGCGCTCGCAGACCAGCTGGACCTCATCGTCCTCGGCACACCGCCGGCAACCCACTACCCGCTGGCGAAAGCCGCGCTGGAAGCCGGACTCGACGTCGTCGTTGATAAGCCGTTCGTCATCCACAGCAGCCAAGGCGAGGAGCTGATCGCCCTGGCGGCGAAGGAAAGCCGGGTCCTCACGGTCTACCAGAACCGGCGCTGGGACGGCGATTCACTCACCGTGCAGAAACTGCTCGACGCCGGGACGCTGGGTACCGTAACCCGGTTCGAGGTGGGCATGGAGCGTTGGGCGCCTGAGATCGCCAAGGCTTGGAAGGCCAGTGCTACGGCGGAGGACGGCGGCGGGGTCCTGTTCGACCTTGGCACGCACGTCCTGGACCTCGCGCTCCGTTTCTTCGGCCCGGCCACTGTCACCTATGCCGAAATCACCGCAAGACGCCCCCAGGAAAACGCCGACGACGATGTCTTCCTCGCCCTCCGGCACGATTCCGGTGTGATCACCCACGTCACCATCAACCTCAACAGCCACCTCCACGGCCCGCGCTTCAGGATCCTCGGCACCAAGGGCGGCTTCGTGAAGTTCGGCACCGATCCGCAGGAGCCCTTTGTCCTGGGAGGCGGGCGGCCCACGGACCCGGAGTACGGCGTCGAGCCTGAAGAAAACCATGGCACGCTCGAACTGGACGGCGAACGCACAACGGTTCCCACCGAGCGCGGCGCCTACCCTGAGTTTTACCGTCTTCTGGCGGAAAAGCTCGACGACGGCGGCACGGCCTCCGCGCGCCCGGTACCCGTGGACCCGGCCGGCCCGGTGGCGGTCCTGCGGCTGATTGAACAGGCCCGGGCCATGGCTTCAAAAGATTTTTTGGGAAAGGCGTAACCTCACCGAGGTCCCCAGCGATGTAGGGGGTGTGCGGGCCACGTCCGCACCCTGATCATCCGGCAGCTACCCAACAGCTGCCGGGGCAATCCCAAAATCGTTTGTCGGAGGGTTTTATGTCCTTGTTCACTGTCCTTGCCACCAGCAAAGTCGCCGCAGGCGTCCTGGCTGCCGGAGCTGTAGCTGTCGGCGGAACCGGCGTGGCTGCCTTCAATGGCGCCCTTCCCACTGAAATCCAGAAGACCGCGCACGACGTCGTGGGCGCTCCTGCCCCCATCGCCGAGCAGAAGACGGCTGAAGCAGCCGCCGCTGCCGAAACCGCCAAGACCACGGCAACCGACGCCGTCGAGACCGCCAAGGCAACCGCGAACGACGCTGTTGACGCCGGCAAGGCCAAGGCCACGGGCGCCGTCAACGACGCCAAGGCCGCGGTGGAAGACGCTACGTCGCCGGAAGCTTTCGGTCTTTGCAACTCGTTCCTCAACGGTGGCCTCAAGGCAGACACCAAGGTTGCAGGCTTCAAGTCCCTGGCCATCGCCGCTGGTGGCGAAGCCAATGTCCAGGCACACTGCACCGCCGTGGTGGAAGCCGGTAAGGCTGCAGGCCTGAAGGCTGACGGCAGCGCCAAGGCAAATGCCGACGTCGACGCTTCCGTGAAGTCCGAACTTCCGGCCACGCCTGCGGTTCCCGCTGTCCCGGCTGTTCCGGCTACGCCTGCCGTCCCCGCAGTTCCGGCAGTTCCGGCTGTGCCTTCGCTGCCTACCCAGGTTCCCACTGAGGTTCCGGCTGTCAACGGCGCACCCGTCGATTCCGTCCGCTAAGCAAGCAGCGGTTACGGTTTAAAGGCAGGGCTCCTTGGCTTGATGACAGGGAGCCCTGCCACATAACGCGGGATGGAGGCGTCCACGGGTGCTTGAACCCTTGGCTGACGAATACGTGCAGGCGGATCACGACGATCCCGCTCTGCTCTTTACGGCTGCCTACAACGCCTTTTCCGGGCCGGTCTTCGGCTACCTCAAAGCCCGCGGCGTGGACGATCCCGAAGCTGTAACCCAGGACGTCTTCCTGGCCTTGTACCCCAAGTTGGACACCCTTCAAGGCGGGCTGCAGGGTGCCAAGACCTTGCTGTTCACCATCGCGCATGCCCGTTTGGTGGACCATTACCGCAAGCGTGAACGGACCCCCGACTCCACGCCATACGAACCGGACTTCGACGCCCGCAGCTCACCGTCGGCGGAAGAGCAGGCGTTCGGAAGGGCGTCCGGCCTGGGGGTAACGGAACTTTTGGAGGACCTCGCCGAGGATTACCGCGAGGTCCTGGCGCTGAGGGTCGTCGCCGACCTCTCGGTGGAAGAAACAGCGGACATCATGGGCAAGTCCCAGGGGGCCGTAAAACAACTGCAGCGCAGGGCATTGGGTGCACTGAAAAAACGTGCGCTACTAAGGAACGGCACATCATGAGCGACAACACCGCACCGCGTCGGCGCAACGACCAGCAGGCGATCGACTCCCTGCTCGCGGACGCCGGGATGGAGGACACCTCCAGCCTGCGCACAGAACTTCTTGAACTGCGTTCCCTGGCCAACACCGCCCCCATGCCCTCGGATGCCGTCCGGGCCCTGATGGTCGGTGGCCCCGCGGCGACACAAATGATGCCCGCCATGGCTCCTGAGGCAACGCAGCAGACTGCCCCTGTAGACGAGCTGGCCGCACGCCGCAGGAAGAAGGGGCGCGCCGCCGTCGTCGGTCTTGCGGTTGCGGTGTCACTCGCCGGTGGTGCGACGGCGGCAGCAGCCTCCGAGGGCGGAATCCCGGGAGCCTTCGAGCATCTTGGCGCGGCCATCGGCTCGGTGGTCTCGCAGCTCACCCCCGGCTCGGGCAACGCACCCCAACCCCACGTGCCCGCTGGTACGACGCCGGCGCAGGACCCTTCCCACCAGGAAAGCCAGCCCGCCGTGGTTCCGAACCAGCCCACTCCGGCCCCGTCTGCTCCCTTGAGCCCCGCCGGGACACCTCACGCTGATCCGCAGGCCACCCCGGGTCACGGTCAAACCCAGGATCCCAAGGCTCCACGGACCGATCCGGGCAAGGACATCCTTCCCCCGGCTCCGTCGCTTCCGGTCACGCCGCCGGAGATCGATCCCTCCAAGCTGGATCCTACAAAGCTCCGCCCCTCGGACATTCCCGTCCCGGTGCTTCCCACCTTGCCCGCGAAGTGACACTTGGTGGCAATGTTGGGCACCAACATTGCCATTAACTGCCCATTTGGCGCGGTTTAAACCACGACGGCGGGGTGCGGCTTCGCGTGGAAGCCGCACCCCGCCGTCGTGTTTGGTTTGCTAGGCGGAAACCAGGCTGTGCCAGTCGGTGACCAGGGGCAGGTTGTGAGCCTCGGAAACGGAGTGGTGTGCCACGTGGCCGGCGGCGATGTTGAGGCCGGCAGCCAGGGCGGGGTCGCGGTCGAAAGCGGCCTTGACGCCCAGGTTGGCCAGGGCCACGGCGTAGCGCAGGGTGACGTTGGTCAGTGCGTACGTGGAGGTGTTCGGAACAGCGCCAGGCATGTTGGCAACGCAGTAAAAGATCGAGTTGTGGACCTTGTACGTCGGTTCCTGGTGGGTGGTGGGGTGCGTGTCCTCGAAGCAGCCGCCCTGGTCCACGGCGATGTCAACCAGAACCGAGCCCGGCTTCATGCGGGAGACGAGTTCGTTGGTGACCAGCTTGGGGGCCTTGGCGCCCGGGATCAGGACGGAGCCGATCACGAGATCTGCGTCGATGACTGACTTCTCGATCTCGTAGGCGTTGGAGGCAACGGTCTTCAGGCGGCCCTGGTAGAGGGCATCGAGTTCGCGCAGCCGGTTGATGTTGATGTCCATGATGGTGACATCAGCACCGAGACCCAGCGCCATGGCAGCGGCGTTGGTTCCCGCAACGCCGGCGCCGAGGACAACAACCTTGGCCGGACGCACGCCCGGTACGCCGCCCAGGAGGACACCCTTGCCACCGGCCGGAGCCATCAGCGATGAAGCGCCAACAACTACCGACAGGCGGCCTGCGACCTCGGACATCGGGGCGAGCAGCGGAAGCGCGCGGCCTTCCTGCACGGTCTCGTAGGCGATGGCGGTGACGCCGGAGTTGATGAGCTCGGCGGTGAGCTCGGGCTCTGCGGCGAGGTGGAGGTAGGTGAAGAGGATGAGGCCCTTGCGGAAGCGGTGGTACTCGGCAGCGATGGGCTCCTTGACCTTCATGACCATATCAGCGCGGCCCCAGACGTCATCGGCTTCGTTGACGATTTCTGCGCCGGCGATCGAGTATTCCTCGTCGGTGATGCCCGAGCCCAGGCCTGCGCCGCGCTCAACCAGAACGGTGTGTCCGTGGGTGCGGAACTCGTGAACGCCTGCGGCCGTAATGGCTACGCGGAACTCGTTGTTCTTGATTTCTTTGGGGACGCCGATGATCATTTGTTGGCTCCATCGTTAGCGGCCTTTTCGGCCGAATATGTACTGCGGGCTGTGATTCCAGAATAAATCCGGCTGTGAGGCAGGCGACATGAAAGCCGGGCCGCCTCAAGTTCAAAACCCCGGAAAATCAGGGAACTTTGCTGCGTAGGTTCGACATTTGTCGTGTGCTGGAGCGTCAGGTGTCGCCTGATGTTGGTACGCTGTGCGGATGCAGCAGGACGTGGAACAGATCGTGGAACGTGTGGCGCTGAAGCTCGGGCGCGGGCTGTCGCTGGAGGACCTCGACGGCGTCCTCCTGGCCTACAGCTCCAACCAATCCCACGCCGACCGTGTCCGCGTGAATTTCCTCCTGAGCAAGCGCGTTCCGGGGGATGTCAGCGCCTGGCAGCTCTCGCACGGCATCGCCACAGCGGTGCGCCCCGTCGTGGTCCCCGCCAACGACGAACTGGGGATGCTGGGCCGGGTCTGCGTGCCGCTTTTGGTCCGCGGTTTCCGTGTGGGGTACCTGTGGGTGCAGCAAGACCTTGAAGAGCAAAGTGCGACGGCGATCCTCGCCCAATTGCCCGGCGTGCGTGACGAGCTGGACCTGTTGGCGGGCCTGCTCCTTGACTCCAATACGGCCGAGTCCGAGTTCCGGCGAAGGCGTGAGCAGGAGTTCCTCTCGGCTTGCGGCGGTGAGTCGAATGCCGTCGCCGCCGTAGCGGGCTGGAAGGAGATCCAGGGCCGCGGTCCGTGGCAACTGGTGACCATCCTGGACGCGGACGGTGCCCGGTCCGACGTCGACCCCATTGCCGCAACCCTGACGCATCGCTCTGCCGCGCTGCAGTCGACCATCGGCGTGAACGCCGCCTTGTTCAGTGCGGGTACGGAAACCCACTCGGTGGTCCTGTTCCGCGAATCCGGGGGCCGGGCAGACCACGCGCAGGTCCTGGTCCACTACCAGCTGGAGCTCGCCAAGCGTGCCGGCAGGACCGTGGACCGCGTCATCCTGGGGATCAGCGAGCCTTTTCAGGTGATCAGGCAGCTCGCGGGGGCGTACCGGCAATCCAAGGTCGCAGCCCAAGCCGCTGCGGTTGACCTGCAGCTGGGGGAGTTGGTGGACAGCCGGGCGGTTGGTGTGTACCAGCTTTTCGATCGCCTGCTGGCCCCGGGTGGTTGGGACGACACCGGCTCGGTGCATTTCCGGACACTCGAGGATCAGGATAAGAACGGCGAGCTCCTGCCGGTCCTCGAACTCCTCTACGACAACGACGGCGCGGTCCAGGATGTGGCCGCCAAGCTTCACCTCCACCGGAGCAGCATCTACAACAGGCTGGGCCGGATCCGCCAGCTCATCGGTGCTGATCCGCTCAATGGTGCCATCCGGCTCGAGCTCCACGCGGCCCTCAAGGCGCGGCGCTGGGCGGGGCGGCCAAGGATCTGAGGGCCATGTGAATCGGGCCCACTAACCACATGAGGCAGGCACCCTGCACGGGTGCCTGCCTCAGTGGTGGCTAGGAACGCCTTAAGCGCTGGCAACTCCAGCGGCCCCTCCGGCGTCGGAAAGTGGACGTGCGGCTGCTGCTGCAGTACCGGCCGTGCCACCCGGTGTGGACTGTGGTGCGGGGCAAACGGATGCTCATTGCAACACATCCCGGGCAGCGCTCAGGAGCGATTCCAAGGTGGATGCTTGCGGCTTCGGCGTGTTCGGGTTGCCGGTGGGCCGTGGCTTGGAGGTCTCCGTGGGCGTGGGTGTCGGCGTAGGAGTTGCTGTCGTGGTCGGAGTCGGGGTTGTAGTCGGCGTCGGCGTGGCTGGCGGAGTGGTGACCGTGTCCGACGGCACGTCGCTGGGAGCCGGCGCGGGCTGGGCCGGAGTCGTTCCGGGCGCAGGCGTCGAGGTCACGGGCGGTGCAGCAGCCGGGGCTGCCGCCGAAGGTACCCAAACCGGAGCGGCCAAGGAGACGTGCGGTGAGGGAACCGACGACGGCGAAACCGCCGCAGGTGCCTCCGGGACCGTTGCCGGCTGGCCGGCTTCGGACGAGGCTGAACCCGATGACGACGGGGACGACGCCGTGGTGTAGGACGTCCGTGGTGCCGGTGCGGCGGAGCCCGATTGGCGGTCAGCGTTGCCGCCGCTGGCTTGGTTTGTGGGTGCTTCCTGCCCGAAGAAGGGAAGATGCAGGGCCTGACCCACGGATCCTGCGGTCAGGGCGAGTCCCAGCGCGCCGGCAACAATTGCCATGCGCTGGCTCATGTGCTTCACGGACGCGGCTTTCCGCAGGACGGCTTGGGGTTCGCGGCCGAATGTCGAGGTCGCGCCGAGGCCCGCAGCGTTAAGAGGAGCTGGCGTCTTGGGTGCAGCGGCGGCGGCCGCGGGAATGGCCGCAGTGGCCGGATTTTCCTGCCGGACGATCGGGATGGCGGACGTTGAAGGGCCCGGCGTGGTTGAAGCGGGAGCTGCGGCCCGGGCGGCCTCGACAACCGGGATGGCCGCGGTCGCCGGTTCCGGGGGCACGGATTTCGCTGCCAGGGTTTCTGCCGGCTCAATCACGGCGCGGGCTGCCCGTTCCCGCTCAGCGGCGCGGGCGGCGGCGCGCGTGGTGGGAATCGCCGCAGTGGCGGGTTCCGGCGTCGTACTTTCTGTACCGGCGACCTGTCCGCTGGGTTGGGCCCGACGGCGTCCGGTTGGCTTGGTGCGCTCGCGTTCGAGTTGCGCGCGGCGCGTGTTATCCATGGTTGGGGACATGGTTGTGCCTCTCAACGCCTGCGAGGTTAGCTGTCGGGTTCGGACGAGGCCGTCCGGCCGCTGGTTGCGGCTTCACCCCAAGGGCTTGCGGAGAAAACAAGCCCGGAGAACTGTGGGTCCCCCGTCTCTGCCGCGGGTCTGGCGGATCCTGGATTGCGGCAGAGCCCGGCGTCAATCCAGAAGCGGCCCAGCGGAGATTCGGGTCGCCCTACGACCGTACAGTAGCCGGAAAGTAAAGTCACATTAATGTAACGGGCGGAACGTCCGCCCCTTCGAGAGGGCTCTACCGCTTAGGCTTCGGGGCCGGCCGAAGTCCGGAAGGCACTAGCCTTGGGCGCCTACTGGCCGGTAGACATGAGCTATGGACCTGCCTGTGATGCCGCCCGTTTCGCCCATGCTCGCCAAGTCTGTCCCGAACATCCCCGACGTTGGGCATTACGAGCCCAAGTGGGATGGGTTCCGGACCATCGTCTTCAAGGACGGGGACGAGATCATCCTGGGCAGCCGCAACGAAAAGCCCATGACGCGCTACTTCCCGGAGCTCGTTGAAGCCCTGAAGAGGAACCTTCCGGACAAGTGCGTGGTGGACGGCGAGATCATCCTGATCCAGGGCAACAGGCTGGAGTTCGAGGTGTTGCAGCAGCGGATCCATCCCGCGGACAGCCGGGTGCGGATGCTTGCGGAGAAGACGCCGGCGTCGTTGGTGGCGTTCGACCTTCTTGCCCTCGGCGAGGAGGATCTCACGGTAAAGCCCTTCGCAGAGCGACGCGCGGCCTTGGAGAAAGCCCTCGCCAACGCTGAGCCGCCGGTGTACGTCACGCCCGCGGTGACGGACCTGGAGCGGGCGAAGGAATGGTTCGTGCAGCTTGAGGGAGCAGGGCTCGACGGCGTGCTGTCCAAACCGCTCGACGGCACCTATCAGCCGAACAAGCGGGTGATGTTCAAGACCAAGCATGAGCGGACAGCCGACTGTGTCGTTGCCGGCTTCCGCTGGCACAAGACCGCGAAAGTTGTGGGGTCGATGCTCCTGGGGCTCTACGACGACTCGGGCCGGCTCCATCACGTCGGCGTCGTGGCATCATTCCCCATGGCAAAGCGGGAGGCGTTGGTGGCTGAGCTTGAGCCCTATCAAGTGGAGTTTGCCGAGCATCCCTGGGGTGAGTGGGCCAACCAGGAAGCCGGCGGATCCAGGATGCCCGGTGCCCAGAGCCGGTGGAGCGCGGGCAAGGACTTCTCCTTTGTTCCCCTCCGCCCTGAGCTGGTCATTGAGGTGGCCTACGACTACATGGAGGGCGACCGGTTCCGCCACACGACGCAATTCCGCCGGTGGCGGCCGGACCGGACCCCCGAAAGCTGCACGTATTCGCAGCTGGAGGAGCCTGTGGAGTACGACCTCGGGGAGATACTGAACCTCCCGTAGCCGGGTAATGCCAAACACGTTGCCAACCCGCTGTTGCGTCGCTGGCCAGCAACGCAACAGCGGGTTGGCAACGGAGTTAGCTGTGCCGCCGGGTACTACTCCTCGTGCCCTTGGTCGCTGCTCATGCTTCCTTCAGCAGGGGGCGTTTCGCCCGGGGGTACCCCTCCACCGGGCTCGAGTCCCGTGACGATTCCGTCCAGGGGATCCGGGTTGGCTGAGGCTGCGGGATCATCGTCCTCGTCCTGGCGCATGTCGGGGTCCTCGTGGATGCTGTCCGCGTCCGCTGTGGTGTCAATGGGTCCGGTTGCGCCGCTCACGCCGAAGGTTTGGGGATCGTCTTCCGGGTCATAGCTGGTCATGGTGAACCCTTTCGTCAGTAAGGTGAACCAGTTCGTAAGTAAACTTACTAATTTGCTTGCCCCGCCAGCCTAACGTGATCCGGCTTCCCCCAACAAGGGGCACCCGCGTGTGGGGCCGGCGTCGTCCCCAATCCCTCAGCGGTGCTGCGTTGTGGCGTTGACGAAGCTCCGGATGGCATCCGCCACGGCCTTGGGCCGCATGTGCTGGGCTACGTGTCCCACCCCGGGAATCTCAACCAACCGCCCCTGCGCTACGGCCCGCGAAAGCCGGAGCGACCACTCCGGTCCGGCAACCTGGTCCCGGCTTCCGCGGAGAACCAGGACCGGAGCCTGTATCCGGGAGAGCCGTTCCTCCGTCGGGTACTTCATCATCACGGGCAGTTCGGTGAAGTACCAGCGGGGCCCGCAGCGAAGATAATCGCTGAACACGATCCAATTCGAGGAGGGGCTTTCGCGCAGCATCCCGTCCAAACCCAGGGCAATCGACTGCCGCAGGATGTTCTTGTGCCTGGAATCGACAACAGGACCCATCAACACCACGTGCCGTGCACTCTCCGGCCGGTGCAGGGCCGCCTCGATGGCGAACTGCACTCCCATGGAGTGGCCCACCAGAACGTACGAGTCGATCCCGCGCGATGCCAGTGCTTCGGCAATGAAGGCTCCGTAGTCTTCGATCTGGAGTTGCCGTTCCGGCCGCGGCGTCCCGGCGAAACCGGGCAGGTCCAGGGAATACGTGGGCGCGCTCGCGGCCAGCACAGCGTGCAACCGGGCAAGGTAGCGGTGCGAGACTCCAATGCCGTGGATGAGGATGTAGGCCGGTGCCGCCTCCGGGGCAGTGCCCGGCGCGGGTGTGCCTTCCGTCCAGACGATGCGTCCGGTCAGGCCGAGAACCTCGATGTCGGCGGACAGCAGCGCGGTCATGCGGGGCAAGCCAGGTACGGGGATCGTGAAGCCATACCGCTATTGAACCGCATCAGGGACGAAGGCGATTACTCCCTGGTCGCGTCGTCCGATTCAGCCGGGTCTGCTGCCGGACGTGAAGCGTCAGGTGCGGCCGCCGCATCAGCTGCCTCCCGGCGTCGTGCGATTTTCGCCTCGGTCCACATGGTGACCGCTACGAATACCGTGCACGCGAACATGAAAGTGGCTACAAAGTTCAAACCCATGGCCGAGCCCAAGGGTATGGCAAGGGCCAGCGCAGCCAAACCGGCCACGATATGCCACCCCTTGAAATTGCCCACCGATCAAGCGTAACCCCGGCCTTTACGGGTGCCCGCCTGTTGGCTGGGATCGTTGCTTGATCCTTATCACTCGGATACTTTCAGTCGCTTTTTGAAGTCTCCGCGTCGGCGGTTTCGGCCTGCTGGCGCTTCTGGGTTTCCAGCCACGACATGATGGCGGCCTGCCGGATCCGGCGATGCGTTCCCCGGTATTCCACAGGAATCTCGCCGCGGTCGGTCATGTTCCGCAAATAGGTGTGCGAGATCCCGGCAAGCTCCGCCGCCTGCGAGGTGGTGAGCATTTCCTCCACGCTGCTGACCGTCACCGTTTCGCCCCGCCCAAGTCTCGCCAAGAGGTCGACGACGGCGTCCCGGGCCGCGTCCGGCAGGCGGTGGACCGTGCCGTCCACGAACACGGTGATGTCGTCGCTGTCGTTCAGGGAACGCGCCAGGTTCCGGGCGTCGTCGGCGGGAAGGCCCGCTGTGACCCGGGGAGCTATCAATGCCATGGCAGAAGCCTAGCGGCTGGGAAGGGAAGAACTTACTCCGCGTCCAGGTCCGTTTCCAGCAGCTTCACCAGGGCATCCAGTGCTGCTTCGGCGCCGTCACCCTCGGCCCGCAGCACCACGACGTCGCCCTTGGCGGCGCCAAGCGTCATGAGCGACAGGATGCTGGCGGCGTCCATCGCTTCATCTTCGGGCTGGCCCTGCATGGCGATGGTGACGTCCACCGGCTGTTCGCCCGCGGCCTCGGCGAACAGGGCGGCGGGCCGGGCGTGCAGGCCCGAGCGGCTGGCTACGGTTGCTGTGCGTTCTGGCATGGTTTCTCCTGGTGGTGGATCGGGTTAGAGGCCGAGTTCTTCGAGTACGGGGAGCTTGGCCCGGACCCACTCACGGGCTTCGGTGGCGCTGGGTGCGGACAGCGCCAGGCGGGCAAGTTCCTGTGCCTGCTCCAGGGTGACGGTCTTCAGCACTGTCCCGACGGCGGCCAAGGAGCGCGCGGTCATGGACAGTGTGGTGACACCCAGACCGGTAAGGACGACGGCGAGGGCCGGGTCCGCGGCCGCCTCACCACAGACGCCCACGGGCTTGTTGGCGCCTTCGCGGCCGGCGCCTTCCTGGGCCGCGCCTTCCACGGTGAGCTGGACGAGCCGGAGCACCGCGGGCTGCCAGGGCGTGTTCAGTTCTGCGAGGGGGCCCAGCTGTCGGTCGGCAGCCATGGCGTACTGGGTGAGGTCGTTGGTGCCGAGGGAGGCGAAGCCCACCTCGCGCAGGACGGTGGCGCTGGTCAGCGCGGCGGAGGGGACTTCCACCATGACACCCGGGGTCTGGATTCCGGCAGCGGCACAGAGCGAGGCGAAGCGTCCGGCTTCGGCAGCAGTGGAAATCATCGGTGCCATGACCCACACATCGGCTTCGGACTCCGACGCGGCCCGGGCGATTGCCTCAAGCTGGCGCTCCAGGACGCCGGGCGTGGTGAAGTCGGTGCGGTAGCCGCGAACGCCAAGCGCAGGGTTGGGTTCAGTGGCATCCGTGAGGAAGGGGAGGGGCTTGTCGGCGCCGGCATCCAGCGTGCGAAGGACCACCTTCTTCCCGGGGAAGGCATCGAACACGGCTTTGTAGGCGGCGGCTTGCTCGTCCACTGAGGGCTCGGTGTCCCGCTCGAGGAAGCAGAATTCGGTGCGGAACAGGCCAACACCCTGCGCCCCGAGACCTGCTGCCGCCACGGCGTCCTTGGCACCTCCGACGTTGGCGAGGAGCGGCACCAGGTGGCCGTCCGCCGTCGTGCCGTTTCCGTCGAACGAAGCCAGCGTCGCGGAGGTTTCAGCCCACGCGGTTGCTGAGGCGCGGTGCTCCCCGGTGGGTTCAACTGCCACGAAACCGGCCGCGCCGTCCACGTAGACTTCAGTTCCGTCCGCGATGTCGTCCACGCCGTGAGCGGCCACGACGGCGGGCAGGCCGAGCGAGCGGGCGATGATGGCGGTGTGGGACTGGGGGCCGCCGCCCGAGGTGACCAGTGCGAGGACCTTGGACGGGTCCAGCGTGGCAGTATCTGCCGGTGCGAGGTCTTCGGCCACCAGGATGAAGGGGTTGTCGGAGGACGGGATGCCCGGAGCGGGGACGCCGCGGAGTTCGGCCACGATGCGTGCGCGCACGTCAAGCACGTCCGTGGCGCGTTCGGCCATATAGCCGCCGAGGTTGTGCAGCATTTCGGAGACAGAGGCACCGGCTTCCCAGACGGCGCGCTCGGCAGAGGTTCCGGCGTTGATGAGTTTGCCGGCCGACTTCAGGAGCATGGTGTCCTTGGCCATCAGTGCGGTGGCTTCAAGGACTGCTTTGCCGTCGCCGGAGGCGCTGTCCGCCCGGCCCTTGAGCTCGTCGTGGACAGACTGTGCCGCAGCTTTCAGGCGCGCGACGGCATCTTCCGGGCTGACGTCCGCGGCGAGGCGTTCGCCCGAGGGCGGCTCACTCACCGGCTTGGGCATCTGGCGGACGGAACCGATGATGCGGCCAGGGCTAACCCCAACTCCTTGGAAATTCTGCACTGAATCCTCTGTTCCTGCTTGTCGGTCAAGACCCGCCGGCGACGGCACCGGGAGCCTGCAAATTTAGCTTACAAAATTTCCTTGTGAGCTACTTCATATAGCAATGCTATAGGTGCTAGGGTAGCGGTTATGAGTTTCGATGACCAGCTTCCGCCGAAAATTCGGTTGCTTCGCGCAGCTGCCGAATTGCTGGCGAATTCGGAGGGGTCAGCGGTCTCGACGCGCCAGATCACCAAGCTTGCCGGGGTCACGGCGCCAACGCTCTACCACCACTTTGGTGACAAAGAAGGACTGTTTGACGCCGTCGTCTCAGCCGGTTTCGAAGAGTACGTGGCAGGGGAGCGGGATTTTGCACCGTCCGGGGAGCCCTTGGAAGACGTCCGGCGGATGTGGGACAACCACGTCCAGTTCGGGCTGACCCAACCCCACCTGTACTTGGTGATGTTCGGCAACATCAGGCCGGAAAGCCGCCCGGCAATCGTGGCCGATGCTGAAGCGCTCCTGGAAGAGATGCTGAACAAAGCCGCCATCGCCGGTCAGATCAACGTGCCGCCCCGCGAAGCAGCACGCAGCATCCTGGCGGCCAACGTGGGCGTCACGCTCATGCTGATCGCAGAACCGGTGGAAGACCGGAACCTCGAGCTCTCAACGATGACCCGGGATTCCATGATTTTCGCCGTCTCCACGGACACAGCCCGTGGCGCCGCAGCGGAGGACTCCGGTAAGTCCTCGGTAGTTGTTGCGGCAATCGCCCTGAATGCGGCACTGCAGGCCTCGCATTCAGACCAACTGTCCAGCTCTGAACTGAAGCTCTTCCTTGAGTGGCTTCACCGCATTTCCAGCAGCTCCTAGCTGCTCTCTCTCGATCTATATCGACTGACCCCGCGCCGCCGCGGGACACACGTTAGGAATTCACATGGCAACAGAGACCGTTGCGAAGCCCCGCACCAGCCTGCGCGTTGGTGTCCAAAAGTTCGGTACATTCCTCTCCGGCATGATCATGCCCAACATCGGTGCCTTCATCGCCTGGGGTCTGATCACGGCCCTGTTCATCGAAAAGGGCTACCTCCCAGTGCCCCAGCTTGGTGGCTTCGGTACCAACGCCGAAGGTGTTGCCAACGTGGGCCTTGTTGGGCCCATGATCACCTACCTCCTGCCCCTGCTGATCGCGTACACCGGCGGCAAGATGGTCTATGACGTCCGTGGCGGCGTTGTGGGTGCCATTGGAACCATGGGCGTCATTGTTGGCGCCGGGATCCCGATGTTCATCGGTGCCATGATCATGGGTCCCCTTGGTGGCTGGACCATCAAGCAGCTCGACCGCCTGTGGGACGGAAAGATCCGGCCCGGCTTCGAGATGCTGGTCAACAACTTCTCTGCCGGTATCTGGGGTGCTGCATTGGCCCTGCTGGGGTTCTACGGCATTTCACCGTTGGTCGCCGGCTTCAGCAAGGGCGCAGGCAACGTGGTCCAGTTCCTGGTGGACAACGGACTGCTCCCGCTCACGAGCATCTTCATCGAACCCGCCAAGGTGCTCTTCCTCAACAACGCCATCAACCACGGTGTGCTGACTCCGCTGGGTGTCCAGCAGTCCCTTGAGCAGGGCAAGTCCATCCTCTTCCTGCTCGAGGCCAACCCCGGCCCGGGCCTGGGCATCCTGCTCGCGTACATGTTCTTTGGCCGTGGGGCAGCGAAGGCTTCGGCACCCGGTGCCGCGATCATCCACTTCCTGGGCGGTATCCACGAGATCTACTTCCCGTACGTCCTGATGAAGCCGATCCTGATCCTCGCCGCCATCGGTGGCGGCATGACGGGCATTGCAACGCTTGCCCTGACCAACTCCGGCCTGGTTGCCCCGGCAGCCCCGGGTTCCATCATCGCCGTTATCGCGCAGACCTCGCGTGACAGCTACGTTGGGGTGATCCTGGCGGTCGTCCTGGCCACCACCGTCTCCTTCCTGATCGCTTCCCTGATCCTGCGCACCTCCAAGAACAAGGGCGAGGACGACCTCACCGAAGCTACCTCCCGCATGGAAGCCATGAAGGGCAAGAAGAGCTCCGTCTCCTCCGCACTGACCGGCGAGGGCGCCGGTGACCGTGCCGCGGCCCGCGGCGAGGGAACCGTCCTGACCCGTCCTGTCCAGAACATCGTGTTCGCTTGCGACGCCGGTATGGGCTCCAGCGCCATGGGCGCCTCGGTTCTTCGCAACAAGATCAAGGCTGCAGGGTTCCCGGACGTGAAGGTCACCAACTCGGCCATCGCCAACCTGAGCGACAGCTACGACGTCGTCGTGACGCACGAGGACCTCACCGAGAGGGCCCAGCCGCGTACGGCCAGCGCCGTGCACTACTCGGTGGACAACTTCATGAACAGCCCGCGCTACGACGAGATCGTTGAACTCGTGAGGGCCAGCAACAGCGAGGGCGCACCGGCAGAAACCACAGAGACCGCCGCAGCAGCTCCCACCCATGGCGCGCACACCGCTGAGCCGGCTGCCGCCGTCGAAGGTAAAGCCGTGCTGTTGCGTGAAAGCGTAGTCCTGAACGGTACTTCCCGCGACCGCGACAGCGCGATCGACGAGGCCGGACAGCTCCTGCTCGACCGTGGTGCTGTGGACATGAGCTACGTCCACGCGATGCACGAGCGCGAAGAATCCGTATCCACCTACATGGGCAGCTTCCTGGCGATCCCGCACGGCACGAACGCCGCCAAGGAACACATCAACCACTCGGCCGTGTCCATTGTCCGTTACCCGGAGGGCATCGACTGGGGCGGCAAGCAAGTGAAGTTCGTCGTCGGCGTGGCCGGCATCAACAACGAGCACCTCCATATCCTGTCCTCCATTGCCAAGATCTTCACCAACAAGGCACAGGTTGCCCAGTTGGAGCAGGCAACCACGGTGGACGAAGTCCTGGAGCTGTTCGGAAAGGTCAACGCATAGTGAAGGCAGTCCATTTCGGGGCGGGCAATATTGGACGCGGCTTCGTGGGGTTGCTGCTGCACGAAGCAGGCTATGAGGTGGTGTTCGCGGATGTCGCCGAGGCCCTGATCAGCCAGCTCGCGTCCGCGGAGTCGTACGACGTCCATGAAGTAGGCGAGAACCCTGCGGTCAAGACAGTTACTGGCTTCCGGGCCCTTAACTCCGCGACGCAGGAAGCTGCGGTCGTGGAGGAAATCGCGACGGCGGATGTGGTCACCACCGCGGTGGGGCCCCACATCCTGAAGTTCGTTGCCCCGGTGATCGCCCGCGGGCTGGCCGCCCGGCCTGCGGACCTCCCACCCCTCCAGGTGATGGCGTGCGAGAACGCCATCAACGCCACGGATCTCCTGCACACGGAGATCCGGGCGGCCTGGGACGACTCGGCAGGCGACCTGGACGGCGTCGCGGTTTTCGCAAACACCGCAGTGGACCGCATTGTCCCCAACCAGGCAGCGGGCCAAGGCCTGGACGTTACAGTGGAGACCTTCTACGAGTGGGTCATCGACCGCACGCCTTTCACGGGCAATGCACCGGTGATCCCGGCCGCCACGTTCGTGGACGAGCTGGGACCGTACATCGAGCGCAAGCTGTTCACGGTGAACACGGGCCACGCTTCGGCGGCCTACTTCGGGTACCAGGCCGGGCTGGAGAAGATCTCCGACGCCATGGCCGATCCAGCCGTCGCCGCTAAGGTCCGTGCGGTGCTGGAGGAGACCAAGGAACTCCTGGTGGGCAAGCACGGGTTCGAGGAAGCTGCACAGGAAGCGTACGTGCAGAAGATCCTCTCGCGCTTCACCAACCCGCACCTGCCGGACACGGTGGTGCGTGTGGGGCGTGCCCCATTGCGGAAGCTCGGCCGGCACGAGCGTTTTGTGGGCCCGGCGGCTGAACTCGCCGAGCGCGGAGTCACCCCGGTGGCATTGCTTGAGGCCATGTCCGCGGCCCTGCGTTTCGACGACGGAGCCGACGACGAAGCCGTGGAGCTCGTCAAGCTGCTGTCCGAACTGGACGCGGCAGCCGTCGTCGAACGAGTGACAGAACTGACGCCGCAGCACCCGCTGTTCCCAGCCGTGCAGAAGCTGGTGGAGGACCGCCAAGCCGAGCTCTGACCCTCTCTCACATCCCACGCGTTTGAGGGAGACCCTCTCTCACTATTCGCTGTTAAAAGCCCGACGCCGGGCACCCAAGGTGGGTGCCCGGCGTCGGGCTTTCGCTTTTAAGGGTTAGCGCGCTGCCGCGGTTTCGGCTTCCGCCATCGCCTTCCATTCGGCCACGCGGGCCTGGTGAAGCGGTGAGCGGCGGACCACTGCGTAAGCAATGCCCAGGATCGCGAACCAGATGGGCGTCACCAGCAACGCGGTGAGCGTGTCCGGCTGGGTGGTCAGTGCCCACACCAGGAAGGCGAAGAACGCGAACACCACCCACACCATCGGCACGCCGCCGGGCATCTTGAACGCGGAGGCTGCGTGCTGTTCCGGGCGGCGCTTCCGGTACACCAGGTAGCTGGCCAGGATGATCGACCAGACGAACATGAAGCAGACTGCGGACACTGTGGTTACCATGTCGAACGCCACGCCGACGTCCTTGCCCGCGTAGAGGAGGACGACGCCGGCGAGCAACAGGACGCAGGAAAGGAACAGTGCGTTCCGGGGTACTTTGCGGCTGGAGAGGCGGCCGAAGAGCTTGGGTGCATCGCCGTCGTTGGCCAAGCCGTAGACCATGCGCGAGGTCGAGTAGATGCCGGAGTTGGCCGATGACATGGCGGAGGTGAGGACCACGAGGTTCACCACGGTAGCGGCCATGCCCAGGCCCGCCAGCGAGAACATCGCGATGAACGGGCTCTGGCCGGCTTTGAACTCAGTCCATGGGGTGACGGACATGAGGATGATCAGGGCGCCAACGTAGAAGAGCATGACGCGCAGGGGAATGGCATTGATGGCGCGGGGGAGGTTGTGCTCGGGGTTCTTGGTTTCAGCTGCTGCCGTGCCCACGAGTTCGATGCCCACGAAGGCGAAGACGGCGATCTGGAAGCCGGCAACGAAGCCCATGAACTCCTTGGGGAAGAAGCCGCCATGGCTCCACAGGTTGGTGAAGCTGGCCGTACCCGCGTTGGACTGGAAACCGGTGAAGATCATCACCAGGCCTACGACGATCAGCGCCACGATGGCCACGATCTTGATGAGCGCGAACCAGAATTCCGTCTCGCCGAAGGCCTTCACGGTGGGCAGGTTCAGCAGGAGCAGGATGATGATGGTGGCCAGGCCCGGGATCCACAGCTGGATGCCCGGCCATAGCTCGTTGGCGTAACCCGCAATCGCGATGACGTCAGCCACGCCGGTGACAACCCAGCAGAACCAGTAGGTCCAGCCGGTGAAGAAGCCGGCCCACGGACCCAGGAGGTCGCCGGCGAAGTCGCTGAACGATTTGTAGTTCAGGTTGGACAGCAGGAGCTGCCCCATGGCGCGCATGACGAAGAAGAGCATGAAGCCGATGATCATGTACACGAAGATCACAGAGGGACCGGCGACGGAGATGGTCTTGCCGGAGCCCATGAAGAGGCCCGTTCCGATGGCGCCGCCGATGGCCAGGAGCTGGATGTGGCGGTTGCTGAGCGAGCGTGAAAGGTGGGGCTCGCTGTCCCTGCTGGAGGCAGCACGCTGCCCTGTTGTTGTCTGGTCAGACATGAGTGTTCAAGAACCCTTCGGAAGAACCGTCAAAAAGGTGACGGCCGTTACAGATCTGGTTCGATAAAGCTATAGCTTATGTCTGACAAATGGCGAATCGGTCTGCATGGCGAAAGCTCCCTTGTTGAGAGGGAGCTTAGGCCGTTAGTGTGCGGCTACGCGATCTGCCGCTTGTAGGCCGCTGTCGCAAAGGCATAAGCGACGACAAGGATTCCCAGGCACCAAGCCAGCGCGACCCAGATATCGCTTCCCGCCGGTTGTTGGGCAAACAGATCCTGGATGGTGTTCACGATCGACGTCACTGGCTGGTTTTCGGCGAACCAGCGGACCGGTCCCGGCATGGTGTCCGTCGGGACGAAGGCGGAGCTGATGAATGGCAGGAAGATCAGCGGGTAGGAGAATCCTCCCGCGCCATCCACCGACTTCGCCGAAAGGCCGGCGATGATGGCGATCCACGTCAGCGCCAGGGTAAACAACGTCAGGATTCCAGCGACGGCCAGCCAGTCCAGCACATTCGCGGAGGTCCGGAACCCCATGAGCAGCGCAACCCCCACGATGATCAACAACGACAGCCCGTTGGCACCCAGTGACGTAAGGACGTGGGCCCACAGCACCGAGGAGCGAGCGATGGGCATGGACTGGAACCGCTCGAAGATGCCGCTCTGCATGTCCGTGAAAAGCCGGACCGCGGTGTAGGCGATACCCGAAGCGATGGCGATCAGCATGATGCCAGGGAGCAGGTAGTTGACGTAGTTATCCGTGTCGGTCCTGATGGCGCCACCGAAGACGTAGACGAACAGGAGCATCAGGGCAATTGGCGTGATCGCGGTGGTGATGATGGTGTCCACGCTCCTGAAGATGTGACGCATGGAGCGCCCCAGCAGGACTGAGGTGTCTGCGAAGAAATGGGTGTTCATGACCTGTCCTTTACTGACTCGGTGCTGCCGTTGGTTCCTACCAGTGCCAGGAAGATGTCCTCCAGGCTCGGCTGCTTTTCCACGTATTCCACCTTGGCCGGCGGCAGGAGCTGCTTGAGCTCGCCGAGGGTGCCGTTGGCGATGATGCGTCCTTCATGAAGGATGGCTATGCGGTCCGCCAATTGCTCGGCCTCGTCCAAATACTGGGTGGTGAGCAGCACGGTGGTGCCCTTGGTGGCGAGGTTCTTGACGATCTGCCACACCTCAATGCGGGCCTCCGGGTCGAGCCCGGTGGTGGGTTCGTCCAGGAAGATCACCTTCGGGTTGCCGATCAGGCTCATGGCGATGTCCAGGCGCCGCCTCATCCCGCCGGAATACGTCGCCACTTTGCGGGCGCCGGCGTCGCTGAGGCTGAATTGCGCAAGGAGTTCGTCCGCGATCCCGGCCGGGTTCTTCAGATGGCGCAGTTTGGCCACCAGGATGAGGTTCTCCTTCCCGCTGAGGACCTCATCCACCGCGGCGAACTGCCCGGTCAAGCTGATGGACTGCCTCACCTGAAGCGATTCGGAGCCGATGTCGAAACCGTCGACGGCGGCCTGACCGCCGTCGGCTGTCAGCAGCGTCGACAGGATCTTCACCATGGTGGTTTTCCCCGCTCCGTTGGATCCGAGGAGGGCGAAAATACTGCCTTTCGCAACTTCGAAGTCCACGCCCTTGAGTACATGGAGATCCTTGTAGGACTTTTCGATGCCCTTTACCTGGATTGCCGCAGCAGTCATGATTCTGCTTCCTTCGCTTTGTCTATGGCCTTGTTGAGGCGCTCGCGTTCCTTGTCGATCCAGCGTTTTCCGCCGTAGGCCTGGGCGAAGGTTTCGGCGAATTCGATGGGGTCATCTCCGACGATCGCGCTCACCGGCGTGCCGTCCACAGCGGCGCGTTCCCAGAGATCGGCCAGGTCCGTGAACATCTGCACCATGGTGTCGCCTTCTGTCACTCCGCCGTAGTACATGAGGTAGCGGTTGAATGCGGTGGCTACGGTGAGGTACGGCTCGGGCAGGGCATCCAGCCGCGCCTTTGCCTGCTTGTATTGCTTCTTCTGCTCGAGTGATCCGGTGACCAGTTCGATCCATTTTGCTGCCATGTCAGTTTCCTTCCTTGCGGAGCTGTTCCAGCCGTTCGGACAGGAAGCTCCAGGTGTTCCAGAATTCGTTCAGTTCTTTTTTGCCTTGGGCGTTGAGGGTGTACACCTTTCGGGGCGGGCCCTTTTCGGATGGTCGTTTCTCGACGTCCACCAGCCCCTTTTGTTCGATCCTCACCAGCAGCGCGTACACGGTGCCTTCGGCGATCTCGGTAAAGCCCTGTTCCCGGAGCAGCGTGGTGATTTCATATCCGTACGCTGCCTTTCCGGTCAGCAGGGCCAACACGATGCCCTCCAAAGTGCCTTTGAGCATCTCTGTCATTTGCTTGCCCATCGGACACCTCCTTCACTACTCAGTATTGCTAGCTACCACTACATAGTAGAACTAAGTACCGGTACTTAGCAATACTGAATACCGAAGAATTTGGCATGCTGGGGTGGTGACTACGGAACCCGCCGCCTCGCCCACCTTGCTGACTGCCGCCGTCGACTCCGGGACCTTCACCCTTCGACGCGCCCGGAAGGGCGACCTGCCGCAGATCCTGGCCTTGCTGGCGGACGACCAGCTGGGTGCCGCGCGCGAAAGTGCCGACGATTTGGCGCCATACGAGCGGGCTTTTGACGCGATCGACGCCGACCCTGCGCACCTTTTGGTGGTGGGCGAACTGGACGGCGGGGTTGTGGCCACTTTCCAGCTCAGCTATATCCCCGGCCTGTCCCGTCGGGGGTCATGGCGCGCACAGATCGAGGCGGTTCGGGTTTCCGGTGCGCTGCGGGGGCAGGGCGTTGGGGCGCTCATGATCCAGTGGGCCATTGATCAGGCCCGCCAGCGTGGATGCTCGCTCGTTCAGCTCACCACCGACAAATCCCGGGTCGCCGCTCATCGCTTCTATGAGCGGCTCGGTTTTGTCGCGAGCCACGAGGGCATGAAGCTCACCCTCTAACCCCTCACCCAACTAGGGGACAGTAAACGTCGCTACGGACCCCTACTGCGACATTTGCTGCCCCCTGGTTGGGTGCACCAGGGCTTGACTATTAGGGTGCCTAACTATTAGGCTACCTAAATATGAATGATGGCTTCAGTCCCAGACTCATTGACCTTGCGCAGGAATTCCGTGAGGCCCTGCGGTTGGGCGTCTACATGTTCCGCCGCTTGGATCCGGAAGGCGACCTCACCGCCGCGCAGCTAAGCCTTCTTTCGATGATTGAGGGTGCCGGCCTGCGGGTTGGCGACATCGCCAAAAACCTGGGCATCAAGGTCCCAAGCGCGACCGAGCAGATCATCAAGCTTGAGCGTGCCGGCCTGGTGACCCGCCAGCCCGACCCCGATGACTCCCGCGCGGTCAAAGTGGCCATCACCAAAGCCGGGCATGCCGCCGTCGAATCCGCTAACCATCGCCGCAACGCGATGGTGGCGGAGTTGCTGAAGGGCCTCAGCCCGGAGGAAGTGGACGCGCTGGCGGCGGCGCTTCCCGTCATCAGCAAAATCAACAGCTCGTTCCAGAACTAATACCCAGTCACGCACCAACAAGGAGCAATTGAATGTCACGCCAGTTGGCTGACGCTTCAGCAAGCGCCGAAACAACCGTCGAAAACACCCTCGAAGCGGAGAAGGCTTCGTTCCTCAAGCAACCCAAAGCAGTCTGGGCGACAGCGCTCGCCGCAGTCTTTGCCTTCATGGGCATTGGGCTGGTTGATCCGATCCTCCCCGCGATTGCCAGGAACCTCCAGGCGTCCACCAGCGAAGTGTCGTTGCTGTTCACCAGCTACTTCCTGGTGACGGCGATAGCGATGCTGATCAGCGGCTTTGTCTCTTCCAGGATCGGCGGGAAAAAGACGCTCCTCATCGGCCTGGCGATCATTGTGGTCTTCGCATCGTTGTCCGGTCTTTCCGGCAGCGTTGAACAGCTTGTGGGCTTCCGCGCAGGGTGGGGCCTTGGAAATGCGCTGTTCGTTGCAACTGCCTTGGCCGTGATTGTCGGTGTCGCAAGCGGCGGAACGGGAACCGCGATCATCCTCTATGAGGCTGCCCTCGGCCTTGGCATATCGCTTGGGCCGCTGCTGGGCGCCCTCCTTGGCGGGTGGCAGTGGCGTGCACCCTTCTTTGGCACGGCGGTACTGATGGCCATCGCGTTCATTGCCCTGCTGGCGTTGCTCCCCAAGACACCCGCGCCCGCCAGGAAGTCCCGGCTCCGGGATCCGCTCCTGGCTCTCGGGCACAAAGGCCTCCGCACCACGGCCGCCAGCGCCCTCTTTTATAACTACGGCTTCTTCACGATCCTGGCTTTCACGCCTTTCATCCTTGGCATGGATGCCTACGGCATCGGCGGAGTCTTCTTCGGCTGGGGCGTGGCTGTGGCTGTGTTCTCGGTGTTCGTTGCGCCCGTGCTGCAGAAGCGCTTTGGCGCGGTGAACGTCCTGACAGGCACCCTGGCCGTCCTTATGCTCGACTTGATCGGTTTGGGGCTGGCCGCGGGGCACTCGGTGCCTGCCGTCGTCGTGCTGGTGATCGTGGCCGGCGCCCTGCTGGGCATCAACAACACGGTGTACACGGAACTGGCCATGGGCGTCTCAGACTCGCCGCGTCCGGTTGCTTCCGCCGGTTATAACTTTGTCCGCTGGATGGGCGGCGCGCTTGCTCCCTTCGCCGCCGCGCAGCTCGGCGAGCACTTCGGGCCGCAGGTGCCGTTCTTCGCGGGCGCCGTTGCCATGGTGATCGCCATCCTCATCGCGTTCGGGGGTCGGAAGTTCCTGTCGTCCCACGAACCGCACCTGGTTTAGCAATCACAAACAAAGAAGCCCGGCGGATCGCATCCGCCGGGCTTCTTTGTTTGCTATTTGCCTTCGTCCGAAGTGACCGGCAGCGGTGCCACCGGTGCGCCCTTGGGAACGAACAGGGTTTCGGCCTGCTCCAGGGACATGCCGTTCGTTTCGGGAACCTTGAACATCACGAAGAAGAACGACGCCGCCGCGAACGCCGCGTACATGGCATACGTCAGGGGCAGCGAACCTGCCGCCATTATCGGGAAACTCAATGTGATGGCAAAGTTGGCGATCCACTGCGCAGCAGCGGCCAGGCCGAGCGCGCGGGCGCGGATGCGGGACGGGAAGATCTCACCCAGCAGCACCCATACCAGCGGACCCCATGAGGCACCAAAGCTGATCACGAACACGTTGGCCGCGACCAAAGCGATCGGTCCCCACGCGCCGGGAAGGGTGATGTCCGCCCCTGATCCTTGAGCTGAGGAGAAGGCCAATGCCATAACCCCCAGCGATACAGCCATGCCGATGGAGCCGGTGAGCAGGATGGGTCGGCGGCCAATGCGGTCCACCAGCGCGATGGCCACAAGGGTCACCAGAATGTTGGTGACGGACGTGGCAACCGAGATGGTCAGCGAGTCCTTCTCCTGGAAACCGACAGCCTTCCACAGGGTGGTCGAGTAATAGAAGATGACGTTGATGCCAACAAACTGCTGCAGCACCGACAGGATGATGCCGATCCACACCACAGGCAGCAGGCCGAAGCGGTTGCCGCGCAAGGAACCCTTTTTTGTGGAGAGCTTTTCCTGCTGGATGGATTCACGGATCTCGCGGATGTGGCGGTCGATGTCGTCGCCAGGGATCAGTCTGGTGAAGATGGTGCGGGCCTGGTCTTCCTTGCCGTTGAGCACCAGGAAGTGCGGCGACTCGGGCAGGCGGAAAGCGATCCAGCCATAGACGGCGGCGGGAACTGCGCAGGCGATGAACATCCACCGCCACGCTTCAATGCCCAGCCACAGGGTTTCACCGGCACCGCCGGCCGAGTTTGCCAGGACCGCATCGGAGAGCAGCGCGGCAAAGATACCCGTGGTGATGGCCAATTGCTGGAGTGATGCCAAACGGCCGCGGACATGCCTCGGCGAGATTTCCGAGATGTAGGCGGGGGCAATCACAGACGCCAGGCCAATGCCGAGGCCGCCAACCAAGCGCCAGAAGATGAGGTCCCACACGCTGAAGGCCAGGCCGGTTCCAATAGCACTTACCAGAAACAGCAGCGCACCGATCTTCATCGCGGGAATGCGCCCATAACGGTCGGCAACTTTGCCGGCCAGGTAGGCACCCACGGCACAACCGAGCAGTGCCACGGCAACGGCGAATCCGGTGAGTGCCTCGCTCATGGCGAATTCGCCCGCCATGGCATCCACGGCGCCGTTAACCACGGAGGAATCAAAGCCGAAAAGGAAGCCACCCACTGCGCCGGCGACAGCGAGGCCGATCACCTTCCGTGAAACGTGGGGCGCGCCTGCTTCGGTGCTGGGACTGGACATGGGTCTCCCTTGGGAAAGGTGTTGGGGGCTGCGATGCGTGACGTCGTCGGCTGTTCCGACGGGGACGCCGGTGCACTCGCGCTACACAGTGTGGCACGTCATATCCGCCAAGTTCCAGTCAAGTGATGGACGTGACATGCATTCACTTTCTTAACCCAACAGGCTCTGGCTATGCGCTGAACGTTCCCTGGGAGTCAATGCCAGCCTCCTCGGCGGCACGACGCCGCTGCTTGGATCCACTTATTGAACGCAAAGCACGACGGCGGCCCGCGAGGATGGTGACATCCCCAAGGGCCGCCGTCAGGGCGTATGTCGCATGGAACCGCGGTTAGCTAGTGCGCCGGAACTGAATCCTTGGCAGCAGCCTTGGGATCCGTGAGCTTCTTGTTCGGCAGCGCGAAACTGATCAGGAACGCGATGATCATCAGGCCAGCGGCGGTCAGCATCACTACATCGATTGCCTGTGCGAAGCCTTCCGTGATCGGCCGGGTGAGCGTGCTGTTGGCCGCGTGCAACCAGCTGGTGTCGTTCAACGAATCGTTGTTGGCACCGTTCTTGAAGAAGTCGAACAGCTTGGCGTTCGCCGGGTCCGAAGCCACAGCAGGATCCCGCATGACTGCCTGGTAGTCCGGGCTCGATACAGCGTTCTTCATGCCGTCGGCGATCTTGTCAGCAGCCGTGCTGAACAGCATGGAGATGAATACTGCTGTTCCAACAGCGCCGCCCATGGAGCGGAAGAACGCGGCGGTGGACGTGCCGACGCCCATGTCCTTTGGAGGAACGGAAACCTGCATGGCGAGGGTCAGCGGCTGCATGCAGAAGCCGAGTCCGACGCCGAAGAACACGGCGATCAGGCCGGGAACCCATAGCCCGGTGTCGACTCCCAGGACCAGGCCCATCACTGTGGCTGCACCCGCCAGAATGGCAGTACCCAGGATCGGGAAGATCCGGTAGACGCCGGACGAGGAAATCGTGCGTCCAGCGGAGATGGACCCGAAGAGGATGCCCACAGTGAACGTGATCATCATCAGGCCGGCCTCGGTAGGCGTCAAGCCCTTCACCAGCTGCAGGTACATGGGCAGCATGGCGATGGCACCGAACATGCCGATACCGATGATGAAGTTCAACAGCGAGGACAGGCCGAACGTGGAGTTCTTGAAGAGCCGCAACGGGATCAGGGCATAGTCCCCTGCGCGCCGCTCGGCCAGGAGGAAGGCCACGATGCCGATGACGCCAAGGCCGTAGCAAAGCCACGATCCCGCCGAAGCCCAGCCCCACGTGCGTCCCTGCTCTGCCACCAGAAGCAGCGGAACAATGGCCAGCGTGATGGCGGCGGCACCCCAGTAGTCAATCTTCTGCTTGACGTGCCGGGCCGGCAGGTGCAGGAACAGGAAGACCACCACAAGCGCAGCGAGGCCAATGGGAAGGTTGATGAAGAAGACCCAACGCCAGCCGTCAAAGCCCAGGATGTTCGAAGAACCTGCGAAGGCGCCGCCAATGACCGGGCCAAGAACAGACGAGATGCCGAACACCGACATGAAGTAGCCCTGGTACTTGGCCCGGTCCTTCAGGGCGACGATGTCACCGATGATGGTCAGGGCCAGCGCCAGGAGGCCACCGGCGCCCAGGCCCTGGATGCCGCGTGCGATGGCGAGTTCGGTCATGGAGTGCACGGACCCCGCGTACAGCGAGCCGGCCAGGAAGATCAGGATGGCGGTGAGGTACAAGGGCCGCCGGCCGAAGATATCGCTGAGCTTGCCGTACAAGGGCGTGCTGACAGTAGAGGTGATGAGGTACGCCGTGGTGGCCCACGCCTGAAGGGACAGGCCGTCGAGGTCGTTGGCGATGGTGTAGATGGACGTGGACACGATGGTCTGGTCCAGCGAGGACAGGAACATGCCGAGCATGAGTCCCACCATGACGGTGAGTGTCTGACGATGGGTCAGAACTTCACCAGCGGCCCGAACGGGCGTGGAATTGGACATATCTTCTCCAGAGATGGCAGAAAAGTGGGATTAAGCAGGATAGTTGCTTTCAGTAACTATCCTAACGCCCAGTTCATTCCCAGCGGGAAAATATTTCTCCTCCCGGGCCCTCCAAGACGCCCGCCGGTCTCAGCGCTCCAGCAAGATGCCATCCGGATCGCTGTAGATCATGGCTCCCGGCCGGATGCGGACGTCATCGATCACGAGTTCCACGTCGAGCTCCCCGGCACCTGTCTTTGCGCTCTTCCGAGGGTTGCTTCCGAGGGCTTTGACCCCCAAAGGCAAGCGGGCAATTGCTTCGCGGTCCCTGATGGCCCCGTTGATGATCACACCGGCCCAGCCGTTTTCCACAGCACTGTCAGCAATCATGTCCCCCATCAGGGCGGTCCGCAGGGAACCTTGACCGTCAATGACCAGGACCGCGCCCTCACCCGGAGTACCCAGGACGGATTTCACCAATGCATTGTCTTCGAAGCACCGGATGGTGCGGACCGGGCCGCTGAAGTGCGTGTGTCCACCGAGGTTGTGGAACTGGATGGCAAGGGACTCCAGGTCCTCGCCGCGCTCGTCGTAGAGATCGGCTGTATTTATCTGCTCGCTCATAGTGCTCCTTCCAAGTGGTTTGAGGCCACACTAACGCGTCCATGTGACCCGGACCGTGCGTATTTCGAGCTATGTGGATAAACGACGCGACCGCGGTTCAGGTGTCACTGCGCCGCGTTAGGCTGAGTCCACACACAAAATGAGGGGGAAACTGCCATGAGCTTGTCCGACCTTCCGGGGCCGGTGCCGGATCCTGCTGTTGTCCGTGCCGGGGGTACAGCCCTGGCCGATCCTGTGGTCCGTGTCAGGCCTGTGTGGATCACCGGCGTGGTGCTGGTCAACCTTGGCATTAACGCCGCGTTCTTTGGTCCCCTCCAGGTCCTCCTGGGCCAGCAGGCGGCCCACTTCGACGAGGGCCAGAAGGAAGCAATCCTTGCCCTGGTCACCGGATGCGGCGCTGCTGTCTCCATGGTGGCGAACCCCTTGTTCGGAGCTTTCAGTGACCGGACCACGTCCCGTTACGGCCGCCGGGTTCCCTGGGTGCTCATGGGTGCCATCCTCGGCGCCGTGGCCCTGGTTGCCTTGGCCGGTGCGCCCAACGTGGCTGTGATGACTGTCCTGTGGTGCCTCGTGCAGGCCGGTGCCAATGCCATGTACTCGGCCATCACTGCAGCCGTACCGGACAGGGTTCCAGTGCCGCAGCGTGGAACTGTTGGTGGCCTGGCCGCCATGGGGCAGACGGTAGGTATCCTCGTTGGCGCCGTGATCGCCGCCGTCGTGGCCGGAGACTTTGCCGCAGGGTACTGGGTGTGCGCAGCGGCGCTGCTCGCCGGCGTCGTGCTTTATCTCTTCAAGAGCGATGACCAGCCCCTCCCGCCGCAGGAGCGGCCGCCGTTCAGCCTGTGGCAGTTCGTCAAGGGTTTCTGGGTTTCGCCGAAGCGCTACCCGGACTTTGCATGGGCCTGGCTTACGCGGTTGCTGGTCAGCACGGGCAACCACATGATCACCCTGTATCTGCTTTTCTTCCTCAGCGACATTGTCCGCCTCAAGGAAACGCAAGGGATCGAGCCCGAGTTCGGTGTGCTGGTTTTGACAGGGCTTTACGCCGTCATGGTCATCATCACCAGTGTCCTGGGTGGGCGGGTCAGTGACCGGATGGGAAAGCGGAAGCCCTTGGTCATAGCGTCGTCGGTCATCATTGCCGCGGCGTCTCTGATTCTTGCCTTCGCTGCGACGTGGATCGGCGGGCTTGCCGGCGCGGCCGTACTTGGCATCGGCTTTGGGGCCTACCTGGCGGTGGACTTCGCGCTGATCACCCAGGTCCTGCCCACGGCTTTGGACCGCGGCCGGGATCTGGGTGTCATCAACATCGCGAATTCATTGCCCCAAGTGATCGCCCCGGCGATCGCCTTTGTGTTCGTTCAGTACTGGGGCGGCTACGTTTCGCTGTACGTAGCCGCCGCAGTCATCGGGCTTCTGGGCGCCGTGTTCGTGGTGAAGATCAAGAGCGTCGAGTAGGCCTAGAAGACGTAGTTCATGACGTTCCAGCCAGTTCCGACTGTCGCCTGGCCCTTCCAGTAGCCCGCAAACCAACCGCTTATTTGGTAGGCGGCGCCGTTTCCGTAGTACATGACCATTTGCCCGTTGTAGTCGATGCCGTATATGTCAGGGTCGCCGTCGCCGTTGAAATCGCCGAGTCCACCCAGACGGGACATGACCTGCCATCCGTAACCTGTTGTATCGGCACCGAGGAACTTCCCGGTTCGAGGGCCTTCGCTGATCATCAAACCGTTGTACTGATTCTTGTATACGAGGGAGAGCGCCTCGCTGCCAGTAAAGTAGCCAACTGCTGTGAGCAGGCTTGCATTGCCCCACCCAAAGCCAATTTGAGTCGGGGAAAGCCAGCCGCCGCGGCCGTCGCCTGGGTACAGGAACAAATTGTTGGCGGAATCGCGGGCGATGATGTCGTTGGTGCCGTCGCCATTGAAGTCACCCGCACCGATGATGTCCCTGAAGCCCTGCCATCCTTGGCCAACCTGCTTGGCTACGATCCAGCCTCCCGCGCCGTTCCCTGAGTAGAGGAAGAGGCGTCCCTGGGGGTCCCTGGCCATAACATCCACGTTGCCGTCGCCATCGAAGTCGCCGGGTGAGAGAAGGAAGTCATAAATATGCCAGCCTGTTCCGATCACCTGGGGGGCATGCCAATGTCCACGCCCATCCGTTGGGTAGAGCAACAGCTGACCATAGGCATTGCGCGCGAACACATCTGCCGTGCCGTCGCCATTGAAGCCCCAGGAACGGGCCTTGGCGCCAATGACCGTGGGGTTGTGGACGGTCTGGGTTGCGGACGAGGTTGCGTCGAAAGTAGCCGTTATTGAGCCTGACAGGGTATGGCCCACATCAGCGGCAACAGGACTGTATAAGGCTTGGTTAGCGCCGGGGATGACTACGTTGTCGCGAGTCCACTTATAGGTAAAGGTGGGCTGGCCACCTGCCGGCGTTACCTGCGGCGGGCTGTAAAGGATCATATGAAGGCGGCCGCCCAAGGTGGGATCCCCTTGGATCTCCACAGCGTTGAGCCACACTGTGCGAAGTGGTGCTGACACGGCGGGCAGCTGTGGAGCGGCCACGGTAGGCGCGGAAGCGCCGGCAGCTGCAGCCGGCGTCAAGATCAGTGCCACGGACAGTGCGACTGTTAGAAAGTGTCTGGTTCTGCGGCGCGCGGGCGCGCGCAGGACAGGGTTGAGACCCAAGGATTCCCCCAAGAGATAAGGCGGCACGGAGATGGCCGAAAGAGATCAATTGGGATGACACTACCGCCTGCAGGAGCGCTGGCATAGAGGGTGCCCATTTATGGCGAAGGGCCCCGTCCGGATGTCTCCGTACGGGGCCCTCAATGCCTAAAAACTAGAACAGGTCCGTGAATCCGCCCCAGCCCCAGCCGACCACAGCACTTCCCGCCCAGCCGGCGGAACCGTTGCCGTAGTAGGCGCGCAACTGCCCGGCGCCGTCCACGGCAAAGACGTCCGGCTTTCCGTCACCGTTGACGTCACCTGCGCTGCCGATCTTGCTCATGCCGCCCCAGCCCTGGCCGACGACGGCCATGCCGTTCCAGCCCCCGGCGCCGTTGCCGCTGTAAAGCCTCAGGTTGCCGGCAGAGTCCCGGCCCAGGATGTCCACGTTGGTGTCGCCGTCGAAGTCGCCCGGGGTGATGATCGCATCCAGCGCGTTCCAGCCCTGGCCGATCACGGTCCGCGGCAACCAGCCGCCATGTCCGTCGCCGGGGTAGAGGTAAAGGACTCCGTTGGCGTCGCGGGCCATGATGTCGTTGGTGCCGTCGCTGTTGAAGTCACCCGGGGCCACCAGCGAGGTGAAGATGTTCCACCCCGTCCCGATCTTCCGGGGACCGTTCCAACCGCCGGCACCGTTGCCGCTGTAGAGGTACAGGCCCCCTGCCGAGTCCCGGCCCACGACATCGTTGTTGCCGTCGCCGTCGAAGTCGCCCGGTGCCAGCACGGTGGGGAAGATGTTCCATCCAACGCCCACGGTTCGCGCCGGTTCCCAGGCGTTGTTGATCCGCGGGTACATGAGGAGGGTGCCGTCGGAGCGGCGTGCGAGCAGTTCGAAGGCGCCGCGGCCCGTAAAGCCGTTGGGCCGGTTGGAGTCGGAAATGGGCGCGGTCTCCGCGCTTGCTACTTCCATGTCCTGACACGGGTAGGCGGCCACGAGGTGGGCGGCGATGGTCTTTCCACGGTCTTCCTCGCCCAGGACGTACTTGGGCCACGTGGGATGGTCCGTAGCGACTTCGCCGTCCCGGGTCCAGTAGATCCGCGTATCGGGACCGGCTCCGGCGCCGCACCCTTTATAGGCATAGGGGTCCCACGTGACAGTGAGCGTTGATCCGACGAAAGGTGCACCGGTGATGACGGGCGGTTCCGGATCCATGGTGGCCATGGCGGGCGCGGGCCCCGCAAAGACGGCTGCGACCATCGCAGCCACTGTCGCGGCAACCGCTCGACGCACGCCAGACCCCAGGCGTGATGGAGCGTACATTGTGTCCTCCCCAGACTTTATGGGGTTAATGGTACAGCGTCCGTAGTTTTCTAGAAGATTGCTGTGAACCAGCCGAAGCCTGCGCCCGCGGCTTCTGATCCCTTCCAGCCGGCCCGACCGTCGCTGTAGTACGTCAGCAGGCGGCCCTGTTGGTCCACTCCGTAGACATCGGGGAAGCCGTCACCGTTGAAGTCGCCGGCAGCGCCCACATACTTGAGTGCGTTCCAGCCAACGCCGACCATCCAGGACCGCGACCAGCCACCGGCGCCGTTGCCCGTGTAAACGAACAGGTACCCGTTGCTGTCGCGCGCCAGCAGGTCCACGTTCCCGTCACCGTTGAAGTCGCCGGGAGTCACCAAGGCGTTCATCACATTCCAACCGGTTCCGACGGCGGTCCGCGGCAACCAGCCTCCGGCACCGTTGCCCGGGTAAAGATAGAGGGTGCCGCCGGGTTCCCGGGCGAGGATGTCGTTGTTGCCGTCGCCGTTGAAGTCGCCCGGGCCGATGATGGCGTCAAAAATGTTCCAGCCGTTGCCGATGGCTCGCGCGGGCTTCCATCCGCCCGCCCCGTCGCCGCTGAACAGGTAGAGTCCGCCGGCGGAATCACGGACCATCATGTCGCTCTTGCCGTCTCCGTCGAAGTCGCCGGGGGAGAAGACAGTATTGAAGATGTTGAAGCCGTAGCCCACGGTCCGGGGCGCGTCCCACGCAGCGCCGGTGCGTCCGTACAGAAGAAGTGACCCGTCGTTTGCCCGGGTCAGGAGTTCGAAGCTGCGGCCGGTGAATCCTGCCGCGCGGTTCACGGCACCAACCGGCCGGGTCTCGGCGCTGTGCAGGGATTCCCCGCCGCAAGCGGTCTTGCTGGCCGTGACGTGCACGGCCATCCGCGAGCCCGTGTCGTCAGCTTCGAGGTTGTAGCTTGTCGCCGTTTCGCCGGCAACGAGGAAGCCGTCCCGGGTCCAGTAGATCGAGTAGTCGGGGCCTTTGCCGCCTCCGCAACCGTAGAAAGTGTACGGGCCGATGTCCGCGTTCAGCTGTTTGCCCACGAACGGTTGACCGTTGAGTAGCGGATCGGGTCCGTTGCTGGGAGCCGCCGACGCCGGCAAAGGGCTAAGTGCCATGGCCGCTACTGTGGCGGTCAGCAGCGCTGCTGCCATCCGGCGTCGTAATGTCCCCATACGTTCCTCCTGTGGGTCTGAACCTGCATGAAAGTGTATGCGGGCAGGGGCGCGATTTCCGGGACCGGCAGCTCGTGGAGCTCCGTGGGAGGCTCTCAGGGAACGGTCATGTTGCTCCCGTATCATTGATGCGATCGGCCAGCCGCGGGTCTTTCACGCCGGCCGGCCACCGCCTTGTCAGCCTGCCAAGAGATCGCCGGAAATGCCCGTAACCAACTCACTGGAACCGTACTCCCTTGACCTGACCACGGGGCTTCCCCGTATGGCTGCTGCGCCCACCACCCCGCGGCAGCAGCTCCGCTATGCCCGCATCCTGAAGACGGCCGAGGGCTTCGCGCAGCGGCAGTTCGACACGTTGAGCCTTTCCGATGTTGCTGCCCGTGCCGACGTACCGCTGGGAACTCTCTACCGGTACTTTCCCTCCACGGCCCACCTGATGCTGGCCGTCTACAGGCAGCAGCTGCGGGAGTTGCGGGAGGGGGCCCGTCAGCGCGAAGGCAAGGGCCACGCGCTCGCGGGTTTGATGATGGAGATTTTCCACCTCCGCGTGATGCAGCCCGGTGTGGAGCATTGCCTGATCCGCCCCGCTGGCAAGGATGACGACACGGCCCAGTTGTTGCGCGAAGTCGATGCGCTCTCGGAGGAAGTCGTGGGTTCCCTGAGCAAGGACACCGGCAAGGACACAGTGAAGGCCAGGATTTTGCTGCACTTGGTCAGCGGGTTGGTCCAGGCGGTCCGCTGCCGCAGGTTGTCCTTGTTCGAAGCCGAGAAGGACCTGAAGAGGGCGTGCTCCCTCATGTCCGGCGAATAGCGAAACAATCCAACGGTGGTCTAGACCGATTGCCGCCCAAAACACGGTTTCTCGCGTGATGTAGCTCACTATTAGCGTTGGTTGAACGTTTTACTCTCGAATCGTCTCTTTTGGTATTGAATCTTGTACCCCTCGGGCCTCCCTAGGCTGGAACTACCGAAGCGGCTAGCAGCCCCCTATCTGCAGAAGCAACGCCGGACCAGCCACCCTTGGTCCGCACATCAGTTCTGTTCCTGCCCGAACCATGCCGTGGGTCCACGGCTAGCCTGAGGAGACAAAGACGTGTCCATCGAGACAATTGCAACTGACAACGACGCCCTGGTACTGAGCGAAGAAGAGATCTTCGCAGCCCACGAAGGCGGCAAGCTGACCATTTCCAGCACCGTGCCGCTGAACAACAAGCGTGACCTCTCCATCGCATACACCCCGGGCGTTGCCCAGGTGAGCCGCGCAATCCACGCCGACCCCAAGCTTGCCCGCACCCACACCTGGGCCGAGCGCCTTGTTGTAGTGGTCAGCGACGGCACTGCGGTGCTGGGGCTCGGCAACATCGGCCCCAGTGCGTCCCTTCCCGTCATGGAGGGCAAGTCCGCCCTGTTCAAGTCCTTCGGAGACCTCGACTCCATTCCGCTGGTCCTGAACACCACGGATGTGGACGAGATCATCGAGACCCTGGTCCGCCTCCGCCCGAGCTTTGGCGCAGTGAACCTCGAGGACATCTCCGCACCCCGCTGCTTCGAACTCGAAGAGCGCCTCATCGAAGCCCTCGACTGCCCCGTCATGCACGATGACCAGCACGGCACCGCCGTCGTGGTTCTCGCTGCCCTGACCAACGCAGCCAAGGTGACCAAGCGCGAGCTCCAGGGCCTGAAGGTTGTTGTCTCCGGTGCCGGTGCCGCAGGTATCGCCATCGCCGAGATCCTCCTGGCTGTCGGCATCGAGGATGTGATCCTCCTTGACTCCAAGGGCGTGGTCAACGCCGAGCGCGCCGACCTCGCCGCCGACCCCTCCAGTGTCAAGGCCCGCATGGCCCAGCGCACCAACCCGCGTGGCGTCACCGGCGGCCCGGGCGAGGGACTGACCGGCGCCGATGTGTTTGTTGGCGTTTCTTCTTCCAAGCTGGACGAAGAGCACCTGAAGCTCATGAACGACCAGTCGATCGTGTTCGCCCTGTCCAACCCGGACCCGGAGGTCCTGCCCGAGGTCGCACAGCAGTACGCAGCCGTTGTTGCCACCGGCCGCAGCGACTTCCCGAACCAGATCAACAACGTTTTGGCTTTCCCGGGAATCTTCCGCGGTGCACTGGATGCCAAGGCACGCCGCATCACGCCCGCCATGAAGATCGCCGCTGCCAACGCCATTGCTGAGCTGGCCGCCGAAGACCTCTCCGCGGAGTACATCGTGCCGAGCCCGCTCGACGCCCGTGTGGCTCCTGCGGTGACCGCGGCTGTTGCCGCTGCAGTCGCCGAGTAGCGGCTACCAACGCAAGAACGACGACGGCGACGCCTCCCGTGCTGGGGAGCGTCGCCGTCGTTCTTGGTTTCCAAGGCACCCCTAGACTGGGTGCCATGAACGCCGAACTCATCGTGACCATCCTCTGCGGCCTGGCCATTGCCGTGGGCGTGGTCGGAACCATCATTCCCGTCTTGCCGGGCAGCATCCTGATCGGCGCCAGCCTGCTGGTGTGGGCCATCTGGGGCGGGGCCGGGCCCATGGGCTGGGTGATCTTCGCAGTGGGAATGCTGTTCGTCGTGGCGGGGATGGCCGCCAGCGCTGTGTTGACCGGGCGCAAAATGAAGCAGCATGGAATCCCCAACAGGTCCGTCCTGATCGGCGTGGTTGTTGGTGTGGTGGGTATGTTCGTCATACCTGTGGTGGGGCTCTTTGTGGGGTTCGCCGTGGGGCTTCTGCTGAGTGAAGTCCTGCGCACCCGCAATGTCCAGGTTGCCTTGCGTTCCAGCGGGGCGGCGCTGAAAGCCACAGGGATCGGGATGCTGGTGGAGTTTGCCCTGGCCTGCGCTGCCGCGAGTACGTGGATCATCGGGGTGTGGGTTGAGGCGGTGTACGGCGGCCCCTGACGGCTCGCCGAGACGGCATTTAATGACAATGCGAGGCGCTCGGACTGTCATCAAATGCCACCTCGGCGGATGCGGCGGAGGGCTTAGTGGAGAGTGGGCACCTGAACCCGTGCCGGGCGGAAAGTTGCTCCTGCCCCGGGGAAGAGGGGGACATCGATCCGCGCATGCGTGTGGATCTCCTGCACTGTGTCCTTGGTGTGCTGCGCGATCTCCGCAAGGGTTGTCACCCACATGCCATCCAGATCCTTGACCCGCTCAATCAGCTCTTCCAGTGCCACGGCACGGGATGGCCTGCCTGAGATGAACGGGTGGTTCGTCAGGACAAAGCAGCTGCCCTGGGCATGGTGGGCCTGCGCTTCGAGGGTCCACATCTCCAGCGCCTTGGCGGGGCTCTCGATAACGCCGCTGCCCGTAACGCCCGGATAGAAGCCGTATTGCTCCCAATCGTCCAAAGCCCAGTCCACTGGGATCTCCACGATGTCGCGGGGATCGCCGTCGGCGACGGAAAGGCGGTAGGGGGCATCGCCGTCGAGCAGGCTTGAATCGTAAAGGAAGCCGCGGTCAGCAAGGAGCGCCGCTGACTGCCAGTTCAATTCCCACCACGGTGCGCGGTAACCAACGGGACGGACGCCGGCGACATTGGCCAATGCTTCAAGGCCCCGGTCGAGGTAGCTGGCCTCAGTGGCGGCGTCGATTCCCCGCATTGGCTCGTGGAGGTAACCGTGATGGGCAATTTCATGGCCGCCATCGGCGATCCTGCGCACGACGTCCGGATAGCTTTCTGCCGTGAAGCCCGGGATGAAGAACGTTCCCTTGATGCCCTGGCGGTCCAGGATCTGCAGCAAGCGTGGAACAGCGATCTTCGGGCCGTACGACTGGTGGCTCATGAGGGACATGCGCCTGGTGCTGGAGGGATCGTGGGCGATGGTGCAGGACTCGGCGTCGACATCGAACGTGAAGGATGCCGCTGCCTTGTATCCGGAAGGCCACGTAACGGGGTGGAGGGAATCAGCGAAAGCCGGCTGGTTCATGCTGTGGTCCTTTCAACGGCCAGCGCGGGTGCAGGCTGAGTGAGTGAAACGTGGTTTGAGTCGGCCAGAAGGTACCTCTTGTGGGCCTGCGGACCCAGGATTGCGTACACGATGGCGCTGCTGAGTCCGCCGGCCAGCCATGAGAGGTCCCAGCCGCCCAGGGCAACAGCGATCGGCCCTTGCATGGCTGGAACCAGGCCGTACATGAACAGCCACGTGGAGAAGATGCCCGCCAGGAGAGAGACGATTCCCGCCCAGTTGACCACCGGCAGCCTGTGTGTGCCGACCGGGTCGAAGAGGCGGTCCACCTTGGCCGGCCAGCGGCGGTCCAGCCAGAAGTAATGCACCAGCATGACGCCGCCCCAGGCGGCGACCCACGCTACCAGGCCGATCAGCCAGGCATCGAGCACTGCTGCGAAGTCCTCCTGGAAGATGAAAAAGATGACGGCGATCAGAGAAAAAATGCCGACGAAAATGTTGAGCTTGCGGCGGCTGATCTTGATGTCCAACGCCTGCGTGGCCACGGAGAACGTGTAGATGTTAAGGATGTTCGTGGCAATGGGACCGTGCAGCACCATGAGCAGAACGGGCAACGCCATGACACCGAAGTTCTGCACGATCAGCTTGCCGGGGTCGATTTCGCCGCTGTTGGTTGCCAGGCTTGCCCCAAGTACGCCCAGCCATACGACAGGGATGAACTGGCCGAGCACAGAGGCAAGGTAGACCTTGCGCTTGGGAACAGAGGTGCTGACAAAGCGTGAGTAGTCTGCGGCGTAGGTGAACCAGGTGATGCCCCAGCCAATGCCGATGGCGGTCATGACGGCGCTCATGGCGGCGATCCTCTCGGATCCTTCCAGGATGTTGCCGGCCGGGCCGGCATAGCCCCAGTCGATCTTCATGCCGAACCAGGCGACAGCTGACATGACGGCCAGGATGATGATGGTGGGCGGGACCGTCCACTTCTCAAAGGCTGCGATGGCTTTGTAGCCGAACCATGCGATGGCCACCTGCGCGGCCATGATGGCCGTCGCGACGCCGATTTTCCAGGCGTAGTTCTTTGCCTCGGGGTCCACCCAGCCGAGGGTTCCGAAGAGCGCCATCACCAGGTCAAGGATGATCCACGTGTTCACCGCGCACCAGCCAATCACCAGGAGGGCCTGGATGGCCGCGGGAAGATAGTTGCCGCGGCGACCAAAGGCGGCACGGGCCAGGACCATGCCCGTAGCGCCGGTCTTTTGGCCGAGCAGTACGAAGCAGCCGAACAGGAGCATGCCGATCAGGTTTCCCAGGACCAGGACGATCACCGTGTCGGCGAAACCGAGGCCCAGATGGATGCCGAGTGCACCCAGGACCCAGTTGATCGGGGCGAGGTTGGCGCCGGCCCAGATCCAGAACTGTCCGGAAACTTTGCGTGTGCGGTCGGACTCGGGGATGGGCTGGAGCCAGGCTTCGCTGTCATGGCCCGGCGCCGTTGCCGGACCTGACTGCGCTGAGCCCGCAGGGGATGGGGTGGAAGACGCGGGGGAGAGGTTGTCTTGCATGGGGAGAGCCTCCGTGTGTGAAAGGGACTCTCCCAGCGTATGTGGGTCAGATCACAGCAACAAGATACGATGTGTCTAAACGAAACGCCAACAACCATACGGAGTGTCATGCCAATCTTCTTGGGTGCTGCTTTGGAGTATGCAAGCCTCAAAGCCGCCGATCCGCGCCTTCTCAATCAAGTCCCCGAGGCACTCGAGAGATCTGTCAGGTGGGTCCACTCGAGCGAAGTCCTGGATATCGCGCCTCTGCTGAGCGGCGGTGAACTGCTCCTCAGCGGCGGCCAGGCGCTCGCCGGCGCGGGAGAAGAACGGCAGGCTGAATACGTGCGGGGATTGGCCGGGCGTGGGATTGCTGCGCTGGCACTCGAAACCGGCCCGGCACTGCCCGAGGTCCCCGCCGTCATGCTCGACGAGGCCCAGGCTGCAGGGCTGCCGCTGATCGAACTTCGCCGGGTAGTCCCGTTTGTTGCCGTTATGCAGGAAATCAATTCCCTTCTCGTCAGCGAATCCGTGGCGCAGCTCCAGCGGGGTGACCAGGCGAGCCACGCCATGGCAGCCGAACTCGCCCACGGCGCAGGGCTGGACCAACTCCTTGCCGTGCTGGCAGAAAAGGCCTTGGTTGGCGCGCGGCTGGTCTCGCCTTCGGGTCTGACTCTTGGTGCGGCGGGACCACTGGCGACTGACGACGCCGGTGACGTCACTTCAGTGGACGTACCGGTGCGGGGCGTGCTGGCCGCCCGCCTTGAACTGCACGTGCCCGACGGCGGCGACCCCGGGATGGCGCGCGTGGCGGGGGAGCGTTGTGTCGACATCCTGGGGTTGGCCCTCATGCAACGAATGCCGCCCGGACTGAAGGAGCTCGCGGGGATCGAGCTCATGCGGGCCATTAATTCCGGAAGCCAGTCATGGCAATTGCGGCAACTCGGCCCCGCCGCGGGCTTCGCCGTCAACGGTGCGGTGGCCGCCGTCGTAATCCGCTCGACAGGAGCCGGGAATCTGCGTGCCGCGGTGGACGAATTGCTGAACACCAGGGTGGCGCACAGCGCGAGCTATGCGGACAATGCCGAGCTGATTGCGCTTGCGGCCTGGCCTGCAGGGGGAAAGGCCGGACGCACGGCGTTGCTTGAAGCGCTGCGCTCACTCGAAATGCCCGCAGGTTCGGCGATGGCTGTTGGTCCGCTCGGAATGGGGATCGATGAGGCGCCCTGGTCGCTCGCGGAAGCGAGACGGACACTTGACCTGCCGTGCTCGGGGGACGGGGTAGCAGACTCTGAGGCGTTCGCCGTTGAGCTGCTTGCCGGCCCGTATTTGGAGCCGGCGGTACGGGAGAGTTTCGTGCAGCGGCAGCTGGGTGCCGTCGTCGAACATGACCGCTTGAGGCGGTCCGGGCTTTTGGCAACGCTGACCGTATGGCTGGACACCGGATGCAACACGGCCCAAGCGGCACGCGAACTTCATCTGGAACGGCAGTCCCTGCATCACCGGCTGCAACGGATCTTCGAGCTCTGCGGTGGTGACCCGCGGGGAACAGGCCGCCTGGCGGCGTTGCATCTCGCGACGCGGTTGGCGCGGCTTCAAGCCCCCTGACGCGAAATCGCGGGACCGCTGCCCGGTTCGCCGTTGAGGAACAGCGAACAGGCAGCGGACCCGCGAAGTCGGTTCGTGCAAGCAAGGACCTACTTCAGCACGATCGTCCTGTTCCCGTTGAGGATGATCCGTCCTTCGCAGTGCCAGCGAACGGCGTTGCTGAGGGCCTTGCATTCGGTGTCCCGGCCGGCGGCTACGAGATCGTCCGGCCCGAACGTGTGGTCCACTTCCACAACCTGTTGGGCGATGATGGGACCTTCGTCCAGTTCGCCGTTGACGTAGTGGGCTGTGGCACCCACGGTTTTCACGCCACGCGCGTATGCCTGGTGGTAGGGCTTGGCACCCTTGAAGCTCGGCAGGAACGAGTGGTGGATGTTGATGGCGCGGCCATCGAGCTTGCGTGCCAGATCATCGCTGAGGACCTGCATGTAGCGGGCCAGCACCACGAGCTCAACATCCAGCTCGTCGATGATCTCCAGCAGTCGGGCCTCGGCGGCAGGCTTGGTGGCAGCCGTGACGGGCACATGGAAGAACGGGATTCCGTGCCATTCGGCCAAACCCTGGTGGTCGGTGTGGTTGGACACGACGCCCACCACATCGATGGGCAATTCACCTATACGCGCCCGGAACAAGAGGTCGTTCAGGCAGTGTCCGAACTTTGACACCATGATCAGCACGCGCCGCTTGGATCCCTGGCGTTCAAGCTGCCAGTTCATGCCGTACTTCTCGCCGACCGGGCAGAACGCGGCACGCAGGGTCTCCAGCGTGGACTCGTCCCCGTCCGATGCGAAGTGCACGCGCATGAAGAAGTGGCCTTCGGCGCGGTCTCCGAACTGCTTGTTGTCGATGATGTCGCAGCCGTGTTCCAGCAGGAAGCCGGAAACGGCATGCACGATTCCGGGACCCTCAGGGCAGTCCAGGGTCAGGACGTGCTCCACGGTGGTGTCACCGCCGGAAGAAACGGCGGTTTCAGTTTGGATGGCAGTCATGCTCAGCACTCCACTACATTGACGGCGAGGCCTCCACGGGAGGTCTCTTTATACTTGGATTTCATGTCGGCGCCGGTCTCGCGCATGGTCTTGATGGCTTTGTCCAGGGAGACCTTGTGGCTGCCATCGCCGTGCAGGGCGAGGCGCGCGGCGTTGATGGCCTTGACGCTGGCGATCGCGTTGCGTTCGATGCAGGGAATCTGCACCAGCCCGCCCACGGGATCACACGTCAGGCCCAGGTTGTGCTCGATCCCCACTTCTGCGGCGTTCTCCACTTGTTCCGGAGTCCCGCCGAGGACTTCGCAGAGCCCGGCCGCGGCCATGGAGCAGGCAGAACCCACCTCGCCTTGGCAGCCAACTTCGGCACCGGAGATGGAAGCGTTGATTTTGAACAGGATTCCGACGGCGGCCGCCGCCAGCAGGAACCGTACGACGCCGTCGTCGTTGGCTCCCGGAACGAACTTGGTGTAGTAGTGCAGCACGGCCGGAACGATGCCCGCTGCCCCATTGGTGGGCGCCGTGACGATCCGTCCGCCGGCGGCGTTTTCCTCGTTCACGGCAAGGGCGAACAGGTTGACCCATTCCATTGCGAGGAGCGGGTCGGCTGAGTTTGCGCCGTTCAGGCCGGCGTCGGTTTCGGACAGCTTCTTGAACAACGACGGCGCCCGTCGCCTGACCTTCAGGCCTCCCGGCAGGATGCCCTCGGCTGAGCAGCCGTTGTCCACGCATTCGCGCATGACGGCCCAGATACCCAGGAGCCGCTCCCGAAGCTCTTCCTCGGAACGCCACACCAATTCGTTGGCCAGCATGATGTCCGAGATCGACTTGCCTTCACGTTCGCAGATGGCCAGCAGTTCATCTGCGGTGGAGAAGGGGTAGGGCAGGACGGTGTCGTCCGCGACGACCTTGTCGGCCCCGGAGGCGTCTCCGTCCACCACGAAGCCGCCACCGATGGAGTAGTAGCTGCGTTCCCGCAGTACCGTCCCTGTATGGTCCAGGGCGCGGAAAGTCATGCCGTTGGGGTGGGCCGGAAGGGACTTGCGGCGGTGGAGGACGACGTCCTCATCCCAGTTGAAGTCCACCCGGTGGTCGCCGCCCAACCGAAGTTCGGCGTCGAGGGCGGCTGCCGCAACCTGGTCATCCGCGGTGCGGGTGTCAACGGTCTCGGGGGAGTGCCCCTGCAGTCCCAGCACCACGGCTTTGTCCGAGCCGTGGCCACGGCCGGTGGCGCCCAGGGAGCCGAAAAGCTCAGCCTGGACGCGCACCGTTGCCGGAAGCTGGCCGGACGATTCAAGACCATCCGTGAACTGCTTTGCCGCGCGCATCGGGCCCACCGTGTGTGACGATGACGGCCCGATGCCCACGGAAAACAGGTCGAGCACACTCAGTGCCATTACGGGACCTCAGGGGATGCGTACTCCCGCATGGCGTCCAGGATCCAGCGGCCCAGGAAGTCGGCGAACGAGGCCCGGGGAAGAATCCGGTAGGACTCGTCCGAGGTCTTCCAGAGCACCACCGGGATGTGTGCGAGTTCCGTGGAAAGGGCCGTCCCGGCTTTGAAGACGCGGGGGTGGAGGTCCAGGGAGCACGTCTTTTCCAGCACCGCGCGGGCGTGGCTGCCGGAGAGCTCGAACGTGGTGCGGTTGGCGGACAGATCCACTACCTGGCCGGAGTCGCCGCCCATGGTAGTGGTCAGGTCGCCCACCAGGGAGCCGCCGAGCGAGTCGTGGGACTCCTCGGGGGCCACTACCAGGAACTCGGTGGGGCCGAGCCAAATGGTGCTGGTTGCACCGGAGGCTACTACCTCACCGCTGGCGGCAGGCAAGCCGCCGGTCACGGACGCAACCCGGGCACCGGCGTCGGACGTCCTGTCGACGCGCACGCCCACCATGGTCTGGTAGGGGATTTCCGTGAGAGTGACCGTTCCGGGAACGGAACCGGAGGTGAAAGCGTCACTGAGGTGCTCTGCCGGGCTGCGGCGGGCGCCCCGGAGGCTGCTCACGATTTCTGCGGGTGCTGCTGTTTCAGCCATCTTTGCGGGTCCCTTCAGCATCAAAAAGTACGGTTTCGCCAACAACCACGTCCACCAGTTGGTCGCCCAGGGAAGCCTGGAGCGTCTCACCGATGCGGTTGCGGCCGTTCTGGATCAGCGCCAGGCCGAAGGAACGGCCAAGGGCGGCGCTGTGGTAGCTCGAGGTCACGAAGCCTTCCATGGGAACGGGGCCGTTGGCGGGGTTGACCGCGATGCCCTTCTCCACGAGCTGGGTGCCTTCGGGAAGCCTCAGCGAGTGGTCGGCCGGAAGGACGCTCACCAGGTGCTTGCGGTCCTCGCGGCTGGCGTCTTGGCGTAGGTAGGAACGCTTGCCGATGAAGTCCTTGGCCTTGGAAACAATCCAGTCCATGCCGGCGTCCTGGGGAGTGACCGTGCCATCGGTGTCCTGGCCGACGATCGGGTAGCCCTTCTCGGCGCGGAGCACGTGCATGGTTTCGGTGCCGTACGGGGTGATGTTGAACTCGGCACCAGCGGCAGCAACGGCTTCCCAGGTGTTGAGGCCGTACCAGGAGGGAACGTTGATTTCGTAGGCCAGTTCACCGGAGAAGGAGATCCGGCAGACGCGGGCCTGAACTCCGGAGGCCAGCGTGGTTTCGCGGAACGTCATGAACGGGAAGTTTTCCGCTTCCAGCCCACCGTTTTCGGCAAGCTGCGGGGCCACCTTCGCGAGGACTGCCCGGGACTTGGGACCGACGACGGCGATGGTGCTCCATTGCTCCGTCACGGAGGTGAAGACCACATCGAGTTCCGGCCACTCCGTCTGGTGCCACTCCTCCAGCCAGTCCAGGACCTTGGCTGCGCCACCGGTGGTGGTGGTCATGAAGTAGGTGTCTTCGTCCAGGCGAAGGGTCACGCCGTCGTCGAAGATCATGCCGTCCAGCGTGCACATGACGCCGTAGCGGGCCGATCCGGGAGCGAGCTTCTTGAAAGCGTTGGTGTAGACACGGTTCAGGAATTCGCCGGAGTCCTTGCCACGGATTTCGATCTTGCCGAGGGTGGTGGCGTCCATGAAGCCCACGGAGTCGCGGACTGCGGCGCACTCGCGCAGTACCGCGGTGTCCATGTCCTCGCCGTCCTGCGGGTAGTACCAGGGGCGCTTCCACTGTCCAACGTCTTCGAACAGTGCACCCTGGGCAACGTGCCACGGGTGGATGGACGTTACGCGGGCGGGGTCGAAGAGCTCGCCGCGCTGGCGGCCGGCCAGGGCTGCGAAGGCGACCGGGGTGAACGGGGCACGGTACGCGGTGGTGCCGATCTCGCCAATTCCCGGAACAGAATCCGCGCCGCCGTGCTTGAGCGCTGCGGCGATGACACCGATCGCGTTGACGCCGGAGGTCTTGCCTTGGTCGTTGGCCGTGCTGATGGAGGTGTACCGCTTGACGTGTTCCACCGAGCGCATGCCCGCTCCGGTGGAGCGGAGGACGTCGGCCACGGACTGGTCGCGCTGGAAGTCGACGAAGTGGTTGTGCCACTCGCCCGGCTCGCCGGTCTGGCCCGGCACCAGCCACAGCTGGCGGGTCGGGGCACTTGCCACTGGAGCCTTCAGCTCGGACGGGGTGGTTGCGGACTCGAAACCGGCAGCGATCGAAGCGGCCGCACCGGCGGAGATACCCTCAGCCAGGCAATCCTGCAGCTCGTAGCTGCCACGGCCTGCGCCCACCACCTGCTGGTCGCGGACAACGCTGGACGGGATGAACGCAGCGAGTTCATCGTCCCAACGCAGCTTGCCTTGGCGCTGGCTGTGGAGGTGGACCACGGGGCTCCAGCCACCGGAAACGGCGAGCAGATCGGCAGCCAGCTGTTCGACGCCCGAGGTGAGTTCGCCGTCGTCGTTGATGCTGCGGACGGTGACGCCGTTCAGGCGACCCGACTCATCTGCGCTGGTGTCTGCAACGGCGCTGCCGATCAGGACCCGGATACCGCTTTCGACGGCGGCTGCGGCCTTCGCGCTGATCTGCGGACGGGCATCGACGACGGCGGCAACCGGTACGCCTGCTGCCTTCAGGTCCGCGGCAAGTGCGTAAGCGGAGTCGTTGGTGGTGCTGATGACCACCCGCGAGCCGGCGGCCACGGCGTAGCGGTTCAGGTAGGAGCGGGCGGCAGAGGCGAGCATGATGCCCGGGCGGTCGTTGTTCTCGAAAACCAACGGACGCTCGTGGGCGCCAGGGGCCAGGACAACCTGTGCAGCACGGATGTGCCAAATCCGCTGGCGCGAGACGCCCGGGGCTGCCGGGACGCTCAGGTGATCCGTGCGGTTCTGGGCCGCGATGACGTAGTTGGAATCGTAGGAGCCGAAGGCTGTGGTCCGGTTCAAGACCGTGCATTCGGCGGCGGAAACGAGTTCGGCCTCGACGTCTGCCACCCACTCGAGGGCGGGCTTGCCTTCGATGGTTTCCTGCAGCCCGGGGGCCGTGGAGCCGGAGAGCAGCGAGCCGCCAAGCTCAGGCTGGTCGTCGATCAGGATGACGCGGGCGCCGGTGCGGACTGCTTCACGTGCTGCTGCCAAGCCGGCAACGCCACCGCCCACTACCAGGACATCGGTGTGGACGTACTTCTTGTCGTACTCTGCCTTGTCCTCGTTGGGGTCCAGCTTGCCCAGACCGGACAGGAGCTCAATGTCCATGCCGTCAACCAGCGAAACTGCGCTGGCCGGGAGCATCGACTCGGCGACGTGGCCCGGGAAGCGGGGTGCGATCTTGACCAGGGCGTTCGACTCTTCCACACCTGCGGCCATGATGCCGCGGGGGCGGTCCTCGTAGAGGGAGTTGCCGGCGTTGATGTGGCCGTTGGCCAGCAGCGCTGACGCAATGGTGTCTCCCGGGTGGCCGGTGAATTCCTGGCCGTCCACCGTGAAGCGCCATGAGATGCTGCGATCGATGCGGCCGCCGGTAGCGAGGCGGGCGTTCTGGCTGCTCACTTCTGGGCTCCTTCCGGGGAGGTGGTTGTGGTGGGGGCGCCTGGGGCCAGGCCGGGTCCGCCGGCTTGGCCTTGTGCTGATTGGCCCGCAATGTCCGGCCGCGGTGAGCCCATCGCGTAGATGGAGTGGATGTCGTAGCTCACGGTGTCGCGCAGCATGTTGAACCACTGGCGGCAACCGGTGCTGTGGACCCAGCGCTCGGCGAAGGTGCCCTTGGTGTTCTCGCGGTAGAACAGGTATTCAGCCCATTCACGGTCCGTGAGGTCGTTCGGGTTTTCCGGGTAGGGGACGTGTGCTTGTCCGCCGTAGTGGAATTCGGTTTCGTCGCGTGGCCCGCAGTTGGGGCATGAAATGAGGAGCATGTCCTTGCCTTCCTGTCTTAGTGGGCCACGGCTGCGGCGCCGTGTTCGTCGATGAGGGCACCGGTTTCGAAGCGTTCCAGTGCGAACGGGGCGTTGAGCTCGTGCGGAGCGCCGGTGGCAATGGTGTGGGCGAAGGTGAGGCCCGCTGCCGGGGTTCCCTTGAAACCGCCGGTTCCCCAGCCGCAGTTGACGAACATGTTTTCCACCGGGGTCACGCCGACGATCGGGGAAGCGTCCAGCGTGGTGTCCACGATGCCGCCCCAGGTACGGAGCACGTGTGCCCGGGCGAAGATCGGGAAGAGCTCCACGGCTGCTGCCATCTGCTCCTCGATCACGTGGAAGGAACCACGCTGGCCGTAGCCGTTGTAGGAGTCGACGCCGGCACCCATCACCAGTTCACCCTTGTGGGCCTGGGAAACGTAGACGTGGACGTGGTTGGACATGACCACGGTCGGGTGGACGGGTTCGTGCAGCTCGGAGACGAGGGCCTGCAGCGGGTGGGACTGGATCGGGAGGCGGAAGCCGGCCATTTCCGCCAGTACCGAGCTGTGGCCAGCGGCTGCGAGGCCAACCTTTTCCGTGTTGATGGTGCCGCGGGTGGTCTTGACGCCGGTGACGCGGTTGCCGTCCTTGATGAAGCCGGTGACTTCACAGTTCTGGATGATGTCCACGCCCAGCTCGTCACACTTGCGGGCGAAGGCCCAGGCAACGTGGTCGTGCTTGGCGATGCCTGCGCGCGGCTGGTACGTGGCGCCCATGACGGGGTAGCGGATGTTGTCGCTGGTGTTCAGGATGGGGCAGAGTTCCTTGACCTGGTCCGGCTCGAGCCATTCGGCGTCCACACCGTTGAGGCGGTTGGCGCCGACGCGGCGCATGCTTTCGCGGACATCGCCCAGAGTGTGGGCGAGGTTCATGACACCGCGCTGGCTGAACAGAAAGTCGTACTCGAGTTCCTCGGGCAGGATTTCCCAGAGCTTGAGGGCGTGCTCGTAGATGGCGGCGCTCTCGTCCCAGAGGTAGTTGGAACGGATGATCGTGGTGTTGCGCGCCATGTTGCCACCGGCCAGCCAGCCCTTTTCCAGGATGGCGATATTGGTCATGCCGTGGTTCTTGGCCAGGAAGTAGGCGGTGGCGAGGCCGTGCCCGCCGCCGCCAACGATCACTGCGTCGTAGGACTTTTTGGGTTCCGGGTTGCGCCAGAGGAAGTCAGGGTGTTCGGGGAGGTGGTCGACACTCACTGGGCTGCTCCAATCATTTCTGCTTCGAATACGGATTCGGCGCCATTGCCGAGGTGGGGGTAAAGCGGGAACTTCTCCGCGAGTGCGGTAACGCGGCCGCGGAGTTCGACGGCGGTCTGGTCACCCAGGGTGCCGCTGGCAGCAGAGGCGATCAACGCCGTCGCAATGATGTCCGCGACTTCGGTGAATTCCTCGGCGCCGAAACCGCGGGCAGCCAGTGCCGGGGTGCCGACGCGCAGGCCGGAGGAGACCATCGGCGGGCGGGGGTCGAACGGCACGGGGTTGCGGTTGACGGTGATACCGATGTGGTGCAGCGCGTCTTCACCTTGCTGGCCGTTGAGTTCGGAGTTGCGCAGGTCCACGAGGACCAGGTGAACGTCGGTACCGCCGCTGACGACGGAGATGCCGGCTGCTGCGACATCTTCTTTAAGGAGACGCTCAGCAATGATCTTGGAGCCTTCAAGGACGCGCTCCTGGCGCTCCTTGAATTCGGGCTCTGCAGCAAATTTGAAGGCCACGGCCTTGGCTGCGATGACGTGTTCCAGTGGTCCGCCCTGCTGGCCGGGGAAGACGGCGGAGTTGACCTTCTTGGCGATGTCGGCGTCGTTGGTGAGGATGACGCCGCCGCGGGGACCGCCGAGGGTCTTGTGAGTGGTGCTGGTGACGATGTGGGCGTGGGGGACCGGGCTCGGGTGGAGTCCTGTTGCCACCAGGCCGGCGAAGTGTGCCATGTCCACCATCAGGTAGGCGCCCACGGAGTCGGCGATCCGGCGGAACTCGGCGAAGTCCAGTTGGCGGGAGTAGGCGGACCAGCCGGCAACGATCAGCTGGGGCTTGTTCTCGACGGCCAGGCGCTCGACCTCGGCCATGTCGATGGTGTGGGTGTCTTCGCGGACGCTGTAGGGGACAACATTGTAGAGCTTGCCGGAGAAGTTGATCCGCATGCCGTGGGTGAGGTGGCCGCCGTGGGCGAGGTTGAGGCCCATGATGGTGTCGCCGGGCGTGATGAGGGCGTGCATTGCTGCAGCGTTGGCCTGGGCGCCGGAGTGGGGCTGGACGTTGGCGAATTCCGCCCCGAAGAGTGACTTCAAGCGGTCGATGGCGAGCTGCTCGATGACGTCAACGTGCTCGCAGCCGCCGTAGTAGCGCTTGCCCGGGTAGCCTTCGGCGTACTTGTTGGTGAGCACCGAGCCCTGGGCCTCCATAACGGCGGTAGGGGCGAAGTTCTCCGAGGCGATCATTTCCAGCGTGGACTGCTGGCGGACAAGTTCCTGGGCGATCGCCTGATCAACCTCCGGGTCCGCCTCGGCGAGCGGGCGGATCAACGGTGCAACCATGGTGTTCTCCTTAGAAGTACGGGTGGTGGCTGACTGTTAGTCAACTAATATATTAGAACTGTTGCCATGGTATGTTGGAGATCACATAGTCGTCAACAGATCTGCTGAAAGTCCTCGTGCAGACTGGGGGGATACGGCGTTGGGAGAAGGCGATGAGCACAGCACTGGAAGCTTTGGAAACAGTCCCGCAGGGTACGTCCCTGGCGGATAACGCCTACCTGCTCCTCCGCGACAGGCTCATCATGCTGGACATCAAGCCGGGCGACCCCATCAATGACGGGCAGGTCGCGGCAGAACTCGGGATCGGCCGAACGCCAGTCCGCGAGGCCATCAAGCGCCTTGAGAGCGACCACCTCGTGGTCTCGTACCCCCGCCGGGGCACCTTCGCCACCGGCGTGGACATCACCCAGCTCGCCGAAGTCTCCGAAATCCGCGAACTCCTGGAGCCGCTCGCATCACGCAAGGCTGCGCGCATGGCCAGTCCAGCCATGCGGTCCGAGCTGCGTGACGTCGCTGCCGCCATCCGTGACCTCGAGGGTCAGGATGCGTCCTCCGCGGAACTTATGCGCTACGACATTCAGGTCCACCGGCTGATCTACAAGGCCTCGGCCAATGCGCACCTCGAGGACGTCCTCATCCGGTACGACAACCTCGCCACCCGCATTTGGTGCCACATGCTGGAAAAGATGCCCTCCGTTTCAGGGCACATCTCCGAGCATGCCGAGCTCCTCACCGCCATTGCCGACGGCGACGAAGAACTCGCCGCCAAGCTCGCCATGCACCACGTGGTGAGCTTCGAAGAGACCATCCGCAAAGTCCTGTAGCACCCTCTCTCACATCCCGCCTGCTTGAGGCGCACCCTCTCTCACGTCCCGCCTGCTTGAGGCGCACCCTCTCTCACATCCCCTGTGCTTGCGCCCGACCCTCTCTCACGTCCCGCGAGACTTCGGCTGGCCAGAAGGGCCCGACGTCGGCACCCAGGCCGGGTGCCGACGTCGGGCTTTTGCTTTGCGTGAGTGAGGGTTGGGTTGAAGGGTGGGGGATGTGAGTGAGGGTGGAGGCCATTTGGGCGGTCGTCGCAACCTTGAACCGTTCACTGCAACTTTTGATGGTTTTCAGTCATGACTCGTTCCCCTGTGAATTTCCCTTGACAACCAATTTCAGCTTAAAAATAGCCTCTTGACCGTGATCCACCACACACGTAGTCTGATGCAACAGCGTTGCGTTTGATGCAACCCCAATGATTTTGGTGGACACATGAGCAATGAATCCTCTGTGGCAGCCGAGCAAGGCATATCCTCCGCCTCGGGCCACAACAACACACCCAGCCTTAAGAACACAGTCAGCAAAGACACTCGACGGCGAGTGGTCACTGCCAGCTTCATCGGCAACTTTGTCGAATGGTTCGACTACGCCGTTTACGGTTACTTGGCCGGCATCATCTCCTCGGTTTTCTTCCCGGAGTCCGACCGCCAAACGGCGCTCCTGGCGACCTTCGGTGTCTTCGCCATCAGCTTCTTCGTGAGGCCACTCGGCGGTTTCATCTGGGGCCACATCGGCGACAGGATCGGACGCAAGCAGGCGTTGTCCCTGTCCATCCTGCTGATGTCAGTTGCTACGTTCTGCATTGCGCTGATTCCGGGATACGCAACGATCGGCGTCATGGCGCCCGTCCTTCTCCTCCTGGTCCGTGTGGTCCAAGGCTTTTCGGCGGCCGGCGAGTATGCAGGTGCCTCGGCCTTCCTGGTGGAGTACGCACCGGCCAATCAGCGCGGACTCTATGCCGCCGTCGTGCCTGCAAGTACGGCAGCGGGACTGCTGCTGGGATCCCTGCTGGCCGCCCTGCTGAGTTCAGTGCTCACCGCGGAGCAGTTGAACGAATGGGGGTGGCGCCTGCCGTTCCTGCTCGCGGCGCCGATGGGCCTGATCGGCCGCTATATCCGCACCAAGCTGGAGGACACGCCGGCATTCCGTGAACTGGCCGAGAAGGACACCGCAGTCAAAGCACCTGCCTTCGCCATGTTCAGGACCTACCGGAAGCAGCTCATCATCGCAACAGGTGCGGTGCTGCTCAATGCCGTGGGCTTCTACGTCATCCTGAGCTACATGCCGACGTACCTGTCGGAGGAGCTGGGCTTCGGAGCCGCGGAGTCATTCCTGGCCACCACCATTGCACTGGCCAGCTATATCGGCTTTATCTTCCTGACCGGTATCGCTTCAGACAAATTCGGCCGCAAGCGCATGCTCCTGACCGCATCCGTCCTTTTCATCCTGTTGACCGTGCCAGCTTTCATGCTCCTGGACACCCGCAACTTCCTGGTGATCGTGCTGGTTCAAATCCTCCTCGGCGGGATGCTCACGCTAAATGACGGCACCCTGCCAAGCTTCCTCGCCGAACTCTTCCCCACCAAGGTCCGCTACACCGGCTTTGCCGTGAGCTTCAACCTCTCCAACGCCCTGTTCGGTGGCACTGCACCATTCATGGCCACACTCCTCATCGGCATGACCCACAACCAGCTGGCTCCCGGCTGGTACCTCGTGGCCGCCTCCCTGGTTTCCCTCATCGCAGTCCTTTTCGCAGCAGAAACGTCCAAGAAGCCGCTGCAGCAGGACTAAATCAACCACCCATTGAAAGGAATCACCATGACCATTACCCAGAACGAGTCCGTCAACGACGTCGCGAAACTCGAGCGCACCAAAGTCCTCAACAACGGCGAAAAAGTCTCACTGACTTTCTCCGACGCCGAATTCCAGTGCCGCCTCAGCGGCCTTCGAGCCATTATGGCCGAAAAGGACCTCGACGCCGTCATCCTCACCAGCTACCACTCCATCAAGTACTACTCCGATTTCCTCTTCACCTACTTCGGCCGCTCGTATGGCATGGTGGTCACCAAGGACGACACGGTCACCATTACGGCAAATATCGACGCCGGGATGCCTTGGCGCCGCAGCTACGGCGAGAACCTCGTGTACACCGACTGGCGTCGGGACAACTACATCCACGCCATCCAGGAAGTCCTCCGCACCCGCGGTATCAACCCGCGCCGCATCGGCGTCGAAGATGATTCCCTGCCGTTGGATAACCGCAACAAGATCCAGGCCGCTTTCTCCGGAGCAACGCTGGTGGACGTCGCCCAGGCAGCAATGCGCCAGCGCATGATCAAGTCGGATGAAGAGATCGCGGTCATCAAGCACGGCGCCCGCATCGGCGATCTCGGCGGCGAAGCCATCCGTAACGCCATTACCGCCGGCATCACTGAATACGAGGTTGCCCTGATCGGCACCGAGGCCATGGTCCACGAGATCGCCCGGACGTTCCCGGACTCGGAGATCCGCGACACCTGGGTGTGGTTCCAATCGGGCATCAACACCGATGGCGCCCACAACTGGGCCACCACCCGCAAGATCCAGGAGCACGACATCCTGTCCCTGAACTGCTTCCCCATGACCAGCGGATACTACACGGCATTGGAGCGGACCCTGTTCTATGGCGAACCGGATGCCCGTTCCCTGGAACTGTGGAACATCAACGTTGAGGTCCACAAGCGCGGACTGGAACTCATCAAGCCGGGCGCTGTCTGCAAGGACATCGCTGCCGAGCTCAACGAGATCTACATCAGCCACGGCCTCCTGGCGAACCGGACCTTCGGCTACGGCCACTCGTTCGGTGTGCTCAGCCACTACTACGGCCGCGAAGCCGGCTTGGAACTGCGCGAAGACATCGATACTGTCCTTGAGCCGGGCATGGTGGTGTCCATGGAACCGATGATCACTGTTCTGGACGGCCAGCCGGGTGCGGGCGGCTACCGCGAGCACGACATCCTGGTGGTGGGCGAACACGGCGCGGAGAACATCACCAAGTTCCCGTTCGGCCCTGAGTACAACATCATCGGAGCGTAAGTGATGCGGCCGGTGGGCGCAGTGCACGGCGTCCACCGGTTCCAGGGCCGCAACGCCAGCAGCCCGCAGCGAAATATAGTGAACCCATGACTCCCTCCGAATCCAGCGACGCTCCAAATAACGGCGACAGCAAGAGCACCTCGGTCATCGTCAACGCCATCGCAGTCCTCCGAAGCTTCTCTGCCGACGAACCCCTTCTGGGAGTCACGGAGATCGCAAGCAGGATTGGCCTGCACAAGAGCACCATTTCGCGGATTTTGGCGACTTTGGAGCAAGAGGGTTTAGTGGAGCGCGACGTCGATTCGCGCAGGTTCCGCTTGGGGCTGGGCATGATCGCGATGGCGGGCCCCCTCCTGGCGGAACTCGAAGAGCGGCGTGTCGCCTATCCCGTCCTCCGCGAGTTGACCGAGCGCACGGGCGAGACCAGCGCACTTATGGTGTGGAACGGCGTCGAATCCATGTGCGTGGAGCAGATCCCCAGCCGCCACCAGGTGAAACACCTGGCCCCGCTCGGAGCCCGCTACAACGAGGCGTTGAGTTCATCGGTGCAGGTTTTCCTGGCTGCCGAAGACCACGAACGGGTCCGGAACCTGCTTCGCGGCGGATCCATCACGTTGCCCGGGCTCGATGATGCTTCCGTGGAGACCTACCTTGACCGTCTGAAGGAAAGCGCGGCTCGTGGGTGGGCCGTCAATTTCGGTGAAACCTCCATTGAGGAAGTCGGTGTTGCCTCCCCGGTCCATGACCACCGTGGCAACATCGTGGCCGCCGTCCTGATCCCTGCCCCGAAGTTCCGCGTCTCGCAGGACGTGCTGACCAGTCTCGGCGAGGCCTGCGCGGAAGCCGCGGCCAAGGTCACCACCCGCCTGGGCGGCCGCACGCCGCAGTAGGCAGTGTGAGGCGACGCCGAGGTGGCAGTTAATGGCAGTGCGGCACGCGAACATTGTCATCAAATGCCAAGTCGCGGCACGAGAACGGCGGCCGTCCCCTCAAAGGGGCGGCCGCCGTCGTTGTTTCCGCAAATATCGAGGGCTTACATCTTCCTTCGAGTCGCGGCTGTTTCGTCCATGACATCCCTGCCGAGCCAGACGCCCAGGCCGATCATGGCTACGCCAAGGATCAGGTGGAGCCAGTTGTCGGCCGTGTTGAACGGGATGAAGTTGGCGCCCGTTCCCTGGTTGATGACCAGGCCGTAGATCCAAAGGACGATGTACACGGCGCCGCCGCCCAGCAGGAACAGGCGGGCCATGCGGTCGTTCCTTGCCATGGCCAAGCCGGCCGCGCCGAACAGCAGGTGAACGATGTTGTGGAGTATGGACACTTGGAAGACTCCAAGCAGCATGGCGCCGGATTCATGTCCCGCAAAGGTCATGGCGCCGTAATTGGTGGTGATTCCCGGGATGAAGCCCAGGACGCCTACCAGCAGAAATACAATGCCAACGCCCATGGCGGTGTTGCGAAGTGTCAACCCCATCATGTGGTGGTGTTCGGCAGGGTGCGAAGCGGTGGTCATCAGTCCTCCCTTTCACGCGGTTATCCGGCTCTTCTCCTGGAGAGCCGACCTGCGGCAAGGGGTGTGGCAAAACCTTGCCGACGCCGCCATAATACTCCTGAAATGCTCCGGATAGCAGGGGATCGGCCCGGTTCAGGAGCCGGTTAGCATGGATTCATGAGCCAAGTGCCGAACGGTCGCGTGCACACCATTTTTCATGATGTCCGGGATCTGACGCCCTTCCGCGAGGGCTACGTCCGGACGCCTGTGCGTGGCCTGGCTGACGGCGTGAATGATGTCCTTTCGGGGGTTCTCAGTGGCCGGGACCATGCACGTTTGTCCGTTGTGGGCAGCGTCCCGAGGTTGAAGATGCTGTCCTCGAAGGCGGCGAAGGCCATGCACGATGCCGTCTTTTCCTCCACTGATCCGGACCGCCTGCTCGCTTTCGCGCGGTCGAATCCCGGGTGGGCGGGGTTGTGCCACATCATGGCCGGGTTGCTGGTCTACAAACATGGCGGATACTTGCGCGCGTCCGAACTGCTGCAGCGCGGGTTGACTACCAGGATCGACGACGACGCCAGCCAGTTCTCGGCGATGTACCTCGGGCAGGTGGTCAACCGGGTTGAGGTCGCCGAACGCATAGAGGTTCCCGTGCTGTTCAGTGAAGAATCCGTATTCCTGGCGCTGGCCCATTGCCTGCGGGAAATGGGAATGACCGAGGCCGCCCTTGAAGCTGTGGTGGGTCTGCCGCCGTCGTTGCCTTCTGCGTTGGCCCGCTGCACGGCGGCGTTCTCGCTGGAGCGCCACCGGGACGTGGTGGTCTGGACCGAAGGCCTGCTGAACACCGACGATCTTTCGGCAGCCCTGCTGCTGATCCGGGCGCGGTCACAGCGCGCGCGGGGTGACTTTGAGTCAGCCCAAGTGGCCTTGAAGGAGGTCCTTCGCCGCAGGAAGACAAATCTGGCGCTGAAGAACGATGCCCTGACGGACCGGGCTCTTCTGGCCTTGGACCAGGGGCGCAGGACGTTGACGCCGCGGTCCATGCGGCAAGCTCCGCCGGCCGAGCTGGAATCCATGGATGTGATCCGCAAAGACGCCGAAATGCGCCGCCTCTGGGAGAACGACTTCCGGCAACTCGGCGGCGAATAAAAAACCCATTGTGCTGGCTGTCGCGTAGGCGTAATCTCTTAATCAACCAATTCATTGATCAAATGATTGGTTGACTACGAGAGGTCAAACAAACGATGGAACAGGAAGTCGGCCACCCCGACACCTTGGACAGGGCCTTCATGGCACTGGCCGATCCGGTCCGGCGGGCCATTGTTGCCCGGCTCTCCCGGGGAGATGCCACCGTCAACGAGCTCGCGGAACCGTTCGCCATCACCAAGCAGGCAGTGTCCAAGCACATTCAGGTCCTGGAACATGCAGGACTGGTGACCCGTTCCCGCGACGCCCAGCGCAGGCCCGTCCATCTGGACGCCGCCGCCCTTGAACGCATGACGGCGTGGATCGACCAGTACCGCCTGATCGCCGAGTCCAGCTACAGGAGGCTCGACCAACTGCTCGCCACCTCCGAACAGGAACAAGAAACAAAGGAAGAACCGAAATGAGCAATCCAACCACCATCACCGCAGACGACGGCGTCCCCTTCGTCGACACAGTCCGGGAATTCGATGCGCCCGTCAGCGCGGTCTTCAAAGCCCACGTTGACCCCGACCTCCTGGCCAAATGGCTGGGGCCGCGCAACGCCACGCTGAACGTCACCAAGTACGACGCAACCACGGGCGGCAGCTGGCACTACGAGAGCGGGCACGAAGACTCCATGTTCGGCTTCCGCGGTATCTTCCACACGGTCGAAACCGATGCGCTTATCATCATGACGTTCGAATTTGACGGCGCCCCCAACCAAGTGGGCATCAGCACCACCACTTTCGAGGAAATCGACGGCCGCACCCGGATCGTCGCCCACGAGGTCTATCCGACCGTGGAAGCACGCGACATGGCGCTGGCTACAGGCATGAACTATGGCGTAGTTGAAGGGTATGAGCGCCTGGACGAGCTGCTTGCCGGTTAAACGTGCAGCAGCAGCGGCAGGATCTGCTCCGACAACAGCACAGTTCCCAACCCGATCATGATGATCCCGCTGGTCAGCGTCACGGCCCGCGCGGCACCCGGCCGGGACGCGAGCAGCTTCCTCGATGTCAGGGCAACAGCGGTGTAGACCAGGCCGGCAAGGACCACGAAAGTCAGTCCCAACAGGCCGGACTGGACCGGGACAGGCAGTGCGGCCTCGGGACTGACGAATTGGGGCACCAGGGCGACGAAGAACAGCAGCCCTTTGGGGTTGATGCCGCTGGTGCCCATGCCCTGGAAGAACGTGCGGAGCTGGTTTCCGGAATGCACGACGCCGTCTTCCGCACTGAAGCTCGCACCTCGCCACGAGCGGATGGTGCCGATGCCGAGCCACAGCAGGTAGGCCGCACCGGCGATTGTCAGCGAACCCAGAAGCCCGGGGACTCCGGCGAGGAGTGCGGCCAGTCCAGCCGCCATCAGGAGGGTGTGGATGACGTAACCGCTGCAGAGGCCGGCAACTGCGGGCACGAAACTGCGTTGGCGCAGCCCCGCCGAAATCGAGTACGCCCAGTCGACGCCGGGCGTGCAGGCCAAGGTGACTGCCACGATGATGAAGGCGAAGAACAGTTGCGGATTCACGATCTCTCCAGAGCTTGTTGGTAGGAAAACTCTAGGGAAAATCAGCCCATAAGTGTTTCCTTTTTTAGCTCTCAGGAGCGCTCGCTGCGTAAGATTATTGCGTGATTGACGGTATAGACAGAAGTATTTTGCGTCACCTCAAAGAGGATGGTCGAATGACTGCCACGGCGTTGGCGTCCAAGGTCGGATTGACGGTGGCTCCCTGCCATCGCCGGCTCCGGGATCTGGAGTCGACGGGGGTGATTCGCGGATACCGTGCGGACATCGACCCTGCGGCTGTCGGGCTCGGGTTCGAAGCGATCGTGTTCGTTACCCTGCGCCAGGTGGACCGGGGAACTATGGCGGCTTTCGAAGCCAGGGTTACCGCCAACCCGAACATCGTGGAGGCCCAGCGGTTGTTTGGTTCCCCCGACTATCTGCTGAAGGTCATAGCAGCGGATTTGCCGGCCTACCAGCGCTTCTACGACGACGAGCTTGCCGCCCTGCCCGCGGTGGAACGACTCACGTCCACATTGGTCATGAAAAACCTTAAGACGAACATCGGGCCGCCGGTTTAGCCGGGTCAGCGACCCGGCGGGGCACTCAGCTGGCCGGGATGACGTGGACGATGATGACCTGGGTTTCCTTGGAGCCATCGAAACGGAGGTCGTAGTTGACCTCCAGTCCGGTGCTGTTGCCCGAGGTCAAGGAGTAGTCGCTTTTTGTTGATGAGTCCTTGCCGTTGGCGGAGATCCATCGCTCGGCGTCGTCGGCGTCGATACCGTACTTCTCCACTCCGTCGCGGATCAAAGCAGCAAAACCCTCTGCGGAATCCGCGGTGAGGAAGTAGGTGACTTCGGTGAAATCAGGACGGGCATCGGTGGTCTTGAACCTGATGCGGTCTGTCTGGGCGCGGATCTCACCCTTGGGTCCCACAATGGTCAGGTCTATTTTCCCGGAGTCCTGGGTGTTGATCTCCGGGCCGTAGCTGTCCCCGGATACCCGTACGGCCGACTTCTGCAGCGCGCCGCTGCTCATGTCCAGCTTGGCCCGTTTGTCGGTCCTGATCCGGTCAACACCTGCAGCATCAAGAGTGGAATAATCCGAGGTAATCACTGTGCTCCCTTGGGACGTTGATGGTGAAGCGGGGACGGGGATCTGGCATGCCGAGGTGGTGAGGAGTCCCACGCACGCAGCGGCCAGTCCCAGGACTCTCATGGTGCGGGTCATTGGTGGACCTCTGCGTCAAAGCCATCCAGGAACCGGTCCATGATGCCCGGAATGTTGTTGGTGGGCCTGTACTGCTCAACACGGCCGTTGAAGTCCGAGCCGATGATGTCCCGGGCCTGCTGTGGATTGTTGGCCAGGAGGTTTTGGTAGGCCGGGAGGGTGTCCTGCTTGATCAGGGCCCAGCGTTGATCGGCGTCGGCAATGTTGCCGTCGGGGAATCCAGTGGTGAAGTCCGTGCGGAACTGCGTTGGGTTGTCCCAATTGGTGAACGGGAGGTTCTGTGGCCCAGGGCTTTCCACGCTGAACTTGTACGGGAACACTTCGGGGTAGCTCTTTGCTCCGGGAATGGAGGGTTCACCTGCCAGCGTCACCATGTAGGTCACGGCTTCCCCGCCCGGGTGGTTGCGCATGTTGTCGTAATCGTCGGCGATGATCTCGTTCTGCTCCCGGTACAGCAGGGCCGTGTTGCCCTCCTTGACCTGTGCCGGGTCGCCCGAATTAATCTGCGCCCACGCCTTTGCGGTAGCTGGGTCGATGGCGCCGGAGTCACGGAGGCGGTTGATCTCGTCAATGCCGCCATTCATGTAGGCCTGGTGCTGCCGGGCCTGGTCCAGGAAGATCTCTTTGTTCATGTCCAGCATGGAGGTCTCGTAGAACTTGATCTCGGCATCAGTCATGCCGGCGAGCTGCTCGATTTGGTCGAGTACCGGGATGGGGATATCCGACGCGGGATTGTCTGCGATCTGCCGTGCCAGATCTCGCAGCATGGCCATGTCCTTGAATCCGCCGGCGAAGGATGGGCCGATCATGTTGGCCATGCCGGCCCACTGGAGGTCCGGATTGGCCAGAAATGCCTGACCGTAGAAGTCGTAGACCTTCTTGATGGTCTCCCAGTTGTACTCAGTGCCCTTGCTGGTGTCCCACGTGGAAGGGTCCATACCCATCTCCCGCATGGCCTGCTGGTTCCAATAGTCGCTGAGGAACTGGGAGTACTCGGGAGACTTTTTCTCTATAAGTCCCGAGTCGGCTGCCGCGTCCATGGCCGCTTTGGCTTCCTGGGGATGCTCGAGCGCCCACTTCTTGAACTCGTCGCTGCGCAGGTAATCCGCGCGCTCTTCGGGAGTCATCCCGTTCAACAGATCCGTGAGCTCCTGGCCGCTTCCGCCGGAACCAAGGCCTCCGGAGCCGGCACCGCCCACCCCGCCCTGGGTACTCGCGGTTTCCTGTTCCCCGGCATTCTGCAACAGATTCCGGGAGGCTGCCTTAATGCCGGAAGCCGCGCTTTGGAGGGCGCGCAGGTGCGAGCTGTTCCATTCGTGACGGAAGCGGTCGCCGTCGTTCCCCCGCCACTGACTGTTGGTGATGGTGCCGGATAACTGTTGACCCAGATGCGTGAGATTGTCCGCGTTGCGGGCAAGCTCCTTGGCCAACTGCCGCAACTGCGCGACGTCCGCGCCGTAGAAGTTACCCGCCACGTTGCCCCCAATGTAGTGTGCCGTTGCCTGACCCCATCCTAGGCTGGCGCCGCAACCGGGCACATGGGGACAACTTCCCTATGTGCATAAGTGACTACTCGCTGAGCAGCCCGGTGGTCCTGTAGGGAATGACTTCCCGGAGGAACATGCTGGTGGAGGTCCGGACAATACCGGGGCACAAACGGATTTCCTCGGACACCCGGTAGAGATCGTCGGGGCTCCTGGCCACCACCCGGATGATGAGGTCGGTGTCGCCGGCGGGGGCGTGGCATTCGAGGACTTCCGGGATCTTGCGAAGAGCCGCGATGGCCTGGTTCAGGTGGCTCTGGTCGAGCTCCGCGCTGACGGCGGCAGCCACTCCCCGCCCGAGGGCCGATGGCAGGACCCGGCTGCTGTTGGCCCGCAATGCACCGGACGCCGTCATCCGTTCCAGGCGGGACTGCACTGTCCCGCGCGCCAGGTGCAATTTCTGCGCCAGGACCATGATGGGTACACGGGGATCGTCGTCGAGCGCGGCCAGGATCCGGCGGTCCGTAGCGTCCAGTTCCTGCAAAATGACCACTTCCTGCCCGGTTTCTGATGGATGAGTAGTCAGATCGACCAACAACCGAGACGACTATTGCTCCTACTGTATGTCTCCTGCTGAAATTGTGGCAACGAAGCAGGTCGAGGCCACCGCCGAAGCCCGCCGGCACCAGGTCCCCGGAACACCACCCGGATTCCTGCACAGGTTTCCCGCAAGGAAGCAGCCGCTGATTGACTCTTGTTCACAGCATTGTCATTCTGCACTCGCCCGCTGGACGGGCAGCACAGCAAGAGCCCCTGAGCCACCGGATCGTTGCGGTAGCTGAGGGGCTCTTGTGTTGCCCGCACGGGGCGGGCGGCCGCAGCCCCGCCCGCACCCAGCGCCTTGCGCGCATAGGCTTGTACCATGACTTCCGCCGGGCGATTTGCCCCGAGCCCTTCGGGTGAACTCCACGTTGGCAATCTCCGTACGGCCGTGCTGGCCTGGCTGTTCGCAAAGTCCAGCGGTCGCGATTTCCTGCTGCGGGTGGAAGATCTCGATCGCGCCAGATCCGGCGCTGAGGCGCAGCAGCTCCGCGATTTGGAAGCCATCGGCGTCACTTGGGACGCCGACGTCGTTCGCCAGACCGAGCGCGCGGGCCACTACGAGGAGGCGATCCAGCGACTGGCGTCGCAGGGGCTCACCTATGAATGCTTTTGCACCCGCAAGGAAATCCAGGAAGCGCCGTCGGCCCCCCATGCTCCCCAAGGGGCTTACCCGGGCACGTGCCGGCGGCTGTCGGCGGCTGAAAGAGAGATACGGCGCGCTTCGCGTCCAGCATCCATCCGGCTGCGGTCCGAAGCCACGGAGTGGGCTGTTGAGGACCAGTTGCACGGCACTTTTGTGGGAGTGGTGGACGACTTCGTGCTGCGTCGGAATGACGGCGTGACCGCCTACAACCTGGCCGTGGTGGTCGACGACGCCGCTCAGGGAATCGACCAGGTGGTACGCGGCGACGACCTCCTGCCGTCCACCCCGCGACAGGCCTACCTCGCCACCCTTTTGGGCCTTCCCGTCCCCGAGTACGCGCACGTTCCGTTGGTGGTAAACCACGACGGCGTGAGGCTGGCAAAGCGCGACGGTGCCGTCACGCTGGACGACCTCGCCGCTGTCGGAATACCTCCCGAACAGGTGCGGGCCCTGATCCTTGGGTCCCTCGGCTTGCCCGCCGGGACCCTCCAGGACGCGCTTCCGGCGTTCGAACCGCAGCGGCTCCCCAAAGAGCCTTGGGTGTGGATAACTCCACCTGCCTGAATGGTCCACCACGTAGGCTGGCTGGATGCACTCACAGATGGTCGCCCCAGGTTTTGAACCCGTCGCTGAACTTTTTGCCCGTTTCCTGGATCAGGATCCGGAGTACTCGGCCCAGGTGGCTGCGTACCATCGCGGCGTCAAAGTGGTGGACCTGAGCGGAGGACCGCACATCCGCCCCGACTCGGTGACCGGAGTGTTCTCCTGCTCCAAAGGCATGGCCGGCCTGGTCATCGCCTTGCTGGTGCAAGACGGGCAACTGGACCTCGACGCCGAGGTGGTGAAGTACTGGCCGGAATTCGGGGTGGAAGGCAAAGCCTCCATCACCGTTGCCCAGCTCCTGTCACATCAAGCCGGGTTGTTGGGCCCGGAGGGCGGCCTGACTCTGGACGAAGTAAATGATTCCAGCCTCGCCGCTGCCAAGCTCGCCAAGCTCCCGCCGCTATGGAAGCCTGGCGCCTCCTTCGGCTACCACGCCCTGAGCATCGGGATCTTCATGGAGGAGCTGTGCCGGCGGATCACCGGCCGGCCGCTTCAGGAGGTTTTCGAGCACCGTATCCGGTCGGTCGCCGGCGCACATTTTTACCTTGGACTTCCGGAAGCCGAGGATTCCCGCTTCGCGCCCTTCCGTTGGGCAGCTGATCCTTCGTGGCCTTGGGTGGACCCGGCCAGCCACTTCGGCCTGGCAACGAATGCGGCAGTGGGTGACATCCTTGATTTGCCGAATATCCGGGAAGTCCGGGCTGCCGGGTTGAGCTCCGCGGCGGGCGTGTCCAGCGCAGAGGGCATGGCGAGGATTTATGCAGCCGCGCTGACCGGCCTGGCCGGGGACGCCGGCGTCGCGCCCCTCCTGACGGAGGGCACCATCACAACGGTAACCGCCGAACAGGTCTTCGGCATCGACAGAGTGTTCGGCGAGACCGGTTGCTTCGGCACCGTCTTCATGAAATCGCACTCCAGGATGCCCTTCGGCAGCTACCGCGCCTTCGGGCACGACGGTGCCAGCGCATCACTGGGGTTTGCCGATCCCGTTTACGAGCTCGGTTTTGGCTATGTACCCCAGCAGGCCGAACCCGGGGGAGTGGGATGCCGCAATTTCCTGCTGAGCGCCGCCGTGCGGGAAGTCATCGCCGGGTCGGCTGCCTAGCGGGACTGGGCGGCCGGCACGCCTGCGGCCATTCCTGCCCACAACGTATCCGTGGTTGCCGCAATGGCGTCGCTCACCGGAATTCCTTCCAAGTGCTTGCCGGCAGCGAGGAGCGCCGCGCCGTGGAGGCTGACGAAGCAGACCATGGCCAATGTGGCCGGGTCGCCGGGGGCCAGCTCGCCGGCTTCCTGTGCCTCGACGATCATTGCCTGCGCTATCTCGATTCCTTGACCGCCGGTGTTCCGCAGCTCGGTACTTGAACCGGGGTGGTGCTTCGTGGAGTACATAACGGTCAGCAGGGCGGGGTGGGCCAATGCGAATCCCACATACGCCTTCGCGACGCCGACGAACCGCTCCCGCAGGCTGCCACCGGCCTCCGAAGCGGTCTGGATGCGGCTGTTCATCAACTCGAAGCCAGCCATGGCCAAGGCGTCGATCAGCGCCTGCTTGTCCCGGAAATGCTTGGCCGGTGCCCCGTGGCTGACGTTGACATCCCGCGCGAGCTGCCTGAGGGAAAGCCCGTCGACGCCGACCTCTTCAAGGGTCTCCATGGCACGCTCCAGAAGGGCTTCGCGGAGTTTTCCATGGTGGTAGGGCTGCTCGGTCATGCTTCAAGTCTAGGTCAATGTAGGCATTGACAACAATGTAGGCGCTGCCTACCATGTAGACAGCGACTACATCAGTCCCCCATACAACGACGGGAACCATCATGACCATGACCTACTCCGGTACCACCGCGCTCATCACGGGAGCCAGTTCCGGGCTTGGCGCGGAATTCGCGCGGCGCTTCGCCGCCCGTGGCTCCAACCTTGTCCTGGTTGCCAGGCGGGTGGATCGCCTGGAAGACCTGGCGCAGCAACTGCGGAGTGAACACGGCGTCACGGTGACGGTGCTCCCGATGGACCTCGGCCGGGCCGGTGTGGGGGCGGAGCTTTTCAACGAACTGTCTGGACGCGGCATCGCCGTGGACACCCTCATCAACAACGCAGGCTTCGGTACCCATGGGGCCTTGGTGGAGGAAGATCCAGCGGTCATAGCGTCGGAGATCGCGCTCAATGTTGCCGCCTTGGTTGATATCACGCGGGCTTTCCTGCCTGCAATGCTCACCTCCGGCAAGGGCGCGTTGGTGAATGTGGCCAGCACGGCTGCCTTCCAGCCGATTCCCGGGATGGCTGTCTACGGCGCCACCAAGGCCTTCGTCCTGAGCTTCACCGAGGCCTTAGCCCACGAAGCCAAGGACTCCGGGATCAGTGTCCTGGCACTATGCCCGGGAGCCACAAAGACGGAGTTCTTCGAGGTCCTCGGTAGCCAGTCGGCCGCAGTGGGAGCCATGCAGACCTCGGCCCAGGTGGTGGAGACGGCCCTCAAGGCTTTGGACCGCAAGGTGACTCCGGGCAGCGTCGTCTCAGGATGGATGAACCGGGTGGCCGCAGGATTCGCCCAGCGACTGCCCAGGGCCGTTACCGTGGCGATCGCCGCACGCGCCGTCCAGGATTGGTAGGCGGTACATCCACGCCGCCGCAACGGATAGCCTGAACGGGAGGACCCATCCCTGAAGCTCCTTTGCCAACCCGGAGGCCACAATGACTGAACCACGCTTCACCGTAGAGACAGCCCAGGTCCTGGCGGAGGTGGCCCACAACCGCCAGAAGGACAAACTCAAGCGTCCGTATCGGGAGCACGTCCTGGCAGTGGGCGATGCCCTTGCCGACTTCGACCAGGACATCCAGATTGCGGGCTACCTCCACGACATCGCCGAAGACACCCCCATCACCCGGCAAGCGCTGCTGGATATGGGCGTTTCGGAGCGTGCCCTCGCCATTATCGAGCGCGTCACCCGGCGCTTCCACGACGACCCCGATGATTACGACGCCGGCATCCGGTACGTCGCGGAGGACCACGACGCCACGTTGGTCAAAATTGCGGACAATGCCCACAATTCCTTGCCGGAACGCGTCCGGGCGCTGGCGGAGAAGTGGCCGGGCAAACCACCGGTAACCCGGTACGCCGATGCCCGTCCGGTGCTCTACGCGGCCGTTCCCAAAGAGGAGGTCCGGCTGATCCTGCAACGGATCAACCCGCACCTGCTCGAAGAACTGGACGAGATCGTTCCGGAGTAGTCAGCCGGCCGCTGGCGCTAGCCGGCCGCAGCTTCCAGCCGACGCAGTGCGGCAGCCCGCCCCTTGTGTCCACGCCGTTCGTCGTAGGCAATGGAGAGCCCCAGGACCAGCATCATCTCCAGCATGCACACGGGCACGGATGCACCCGCTGCGGCCATGGCGATACTGGCCGTCAAACCAATCACCACAAGGACGGTGCTCCACAACAATTCGCGGTCCGGGCTGAGCATGAACCCGTAAAGCGTTGTCAGGGACACCTTGAAAAGAATAATGGGGATGGCTATCGATGCCACGGCTGCGGCTGCACTGATACTGGCCTCATGGTCGATGTAGTAGGCGGCGACGTGCAGGCCGGCACCCGTGGCAGCAATGCCTGCAAAGACCGGCATATGCGCATAACCGAAGACCCATGAGCGGTGCCTTTGGAGATGGAGCGCCGGACCCGCGGGAAGAATGAAGTAGATCCACCACATGGCGAAGGCCAACCCTGTACCGCTGAAGCCAACCAACGCGGTATCCAGCGTCCAGCCATGCAGGGCAACCATCGCCCGCAGTGTCTCAATGGCCCCGATCAGGCACTCGCCCAGGGCAATGATGGCAAGCAGCCCGTAGCGCTCGGCAATATGGTGGGCATGCCACGGTGTCCGGGCTTTGCGTTCAGCAAGTCCGGGAACGGACATCTCCAGGACGAACAGAGGCGCTGCCATGAGAAACGTGGTGAGAACGCCGGCGTCGATCAACAGGACGGCAACCCAGCCAACTTGGACAATCGAGACGTACTTTGCGTAGCGCAAACACGTTTCCCGGCGTTCGGGGTCTTGGCGGGCAGCGCGCAGCCACTGAAAGACCAGGGCTACGCGCATGACGATGTAGCCCAACACCATGGTGAAGTTGTCTACGTGCTTGCCTTCGATGATGGAGTGGAATACAGGCTCGATGCCCATGGCCAGGATGAGGACGCCCACCATCTGCACCATGGTGACCGTGCGGAATACCCAGTCATCGGTGTCGTAGGCGCTGGCGAACCAGGTGAAATTGATCCAGGCCCAGATCACCGCAAACATGGCGAAGGAAAAGGCCAGGAGTCCCGGCCAGAAGTGCGCCTCGGCCACAGCGTGGGCAAATTGGTTGCCTGCCACCCCGAAGGCGATAACGAAAGTCAGGTCGAAGAACAGCTCAAGCGGGGTGGCGGTGCGGTGTTTCTCATGGGGATCGCGCCCGCCCATCCGGGAGAGGGCATGGCGGAGGGGATTCGTGGACATGGCTCAAAGATTACCGTTGCCCGGCGAGCCCGCGCCGGGTTCGCGGGAACGCGTCCAGTGCGCCCGGAAATTAGCGGCGATCTGGCAAGGTTCCCGCGAACTCGCTGCGCAAAGACCCTAAACGCGGCCCAGGACGTCGATGTCTTCCAGGAAGTCCTGGTGCACTTCGGGGCTGACAGTCGTGCGGGTGTCCGCGATTGCGTCGAGGTAGTCCTGGGTAACCGGGCCCTTCCGGTCGTTGGTGCCGTCCGAGGCAGAGCCGGCGGCAGCGCCGTCGTCGTACACGGCTTTTTCCAAGGCCCGCTGGGAGGCACTGCGCGCGGCGAACTCAATATCCGCGGGCGAGAAGCCCTCGGTCCGCTCGACCAACTGCGCAACATCCACCGAGTCCACCACCGACGCCGGGATGAACCGTTGCCACATGGCCTCGCGGGCATGGACGTCCGGAAGCCCGATGGGGATGACGTAGTCGAAGCGCCCGTGCCGGAGGAACGCTGTATCCAGCGCTCGGATGAAATTGGTGGCACACACCAGCAAGCGGCCGGGCTGTTCGCGGAAAGCCGGGATGATCTTGAGGAGCTCGTTGGTGACGCCCTGAAGCGGCGAAGGCGGATCACCGGCACGCTGGGAAGCGATCTCCTCCACCTCGTCGATGAACACCACGGCGTGCTCCAGCTCGGCGATCTCCAGGAAAGTCTCCCGCAAGGCGCCCGCCAGCCCCTTGGGATCTGAGGCCAATCGGGACGGGAACACCTCCACGAACGGCCACTCCAGGCGTGAGGCGATGGCTTTGGCGAAGGTGGTCTTGCCTGTGCCGGGAGGACCGAACAACACCACGGCGCGCGGCGGAACAACGCCGTATTCGTCGGCGAGGTCGGCTTCGGCCAAGGGGAGCACCAGCCGGCGCTCCAGCAGTTCCTTCTCCCGGCGCATGCCAGCCACGTTCTCCCACAAATCGCGCGCCAGGACGCGCCCGCCGAGCAGTCCCAGCGCACCAAGTTCCTGGCGCTGCACGGGAATGGTCCGCTCGAAATAGCGCAGGTTTTTCTTCACCACGAAGCCGCGGCCCAGGAACGCCTCGACCCGGGTTTCCGTCTCCGGCATCAGCGCGGAAAGTTTATTGAGGCCGTGCGGAGCCATCCGGTTTTCGACGGCGGCCAGCAGCGAGGTGCCGATACCCCGGCCGCGGAACTCGGGAAGCGTCGCCAGGAAGACGATCCAGCCTTGGTCATGGGCGGCACGTCCGACGGCGGCACCCACCACCTGCTCGCCCTGAACCGCCACCACCGCATGGTCCTTCTCGCAGGATGCCAGGACTTCGGACAAGGCGTAGACGGGCTCCACGCCGTCGGCCTTGAGGGACTCCCACAGATGGAGTATGCCGTCGAGATCTGAGGAGTGGAAGTCCCGGATGCGCCAATTGGTCATGAGTTCTTCTCCTGGGGCTGTCAGTGAGTCGCCATTGATTCGTTGGAGTTGAGCATAAGCGAATCACTGCCGGGGAACGTTGCGGCTTCGTTGCGTTACGGGGACCGGGCCCCGTCTAGGATGAGCACAGGAAACACCCAGCACGTTCGAGGGAGAAGCGGTGGGAGCATTCAGGCGCAGGCGGCGGCCAAGGTCTGTCCGGGCGCCGGGGTCCGTCATGGCCGCGATTCTGGCGGCTGTCCTTTTGGCCGTCCTGCCCGTTCCCGCTGCCAACGCCGTGTCGCCGGACGAGTTCACCATCAGCGGCCCGACGTACGTGGGAACCGGATTGTCGGTCAGCGGCGCCTACGAGTACTTCTCTGCCTGCGATCCCGACCCGCAGCACGGCTATTCCATCCAGTGGATTCGTGACGGTGAGCCGGTAACGCCGCAATCGGGCTTCTCCAACTTCTACGAGCTGCGCATGGAGGATGTCGGCACCCGGATCTCGGCTGTTGTCACGGGTTCGCAGGCGTGCAACCCGTCACAGGTGGTGGTGAAGGAATCCGAGGTGGTCAAAAGCCAGCCCACGCGCGTTGAAGGATTTACGGGCCGGGCAGTATTTGAACTGTTGGGACGCCGGCATGATGGTGCACTGATGCTCTACCCGGGCTTGGACAGCGCGCAAGGCTGGAAGCCGCCGCGGCTGATTGGCTCCAACTGGGGTGCCTATACCAGGATCATCGGTGCCGGCGACCTCACCAGCGACGGCAAGACCGAACTCCTGGCCACTGATGCGGTGGGCAGGCTCTGGATGTTCTGGGGCAGGGGAGACGGAACATTCCCCGCAGAGGCCTATCCCTCGGAGATCGGCTGGGGGTGGAACGCCATGGACAAAGTGGTGGGCCCCGGGGACTTCGACGGCGACGGGTACAACGACCTCCTGGCCACCGAACCCAACGGCAACCTCTACCTCTATCCCAAAGCAGCCCGCGGGTGGACGCCCCGCGTCCAGGTGGGCCAGGGGTGGGACGTCATGGACCTGCTCATCACGCCCGGTGATTTCAATGGCGATGGCACAGCGGACATCCTCGCCAAGGACAAGGCCGGAAGGCTGTTCCTCTACGGCGGCAACGGAAACGGCGGATGGCTGGCTCCGAGGCAGGTCGGCCAAGGCTGGAACGTGCTGAGCAAGGTGGGCAGCGTTGGGGACTTCAACCGTGACGGTTTTGCCGAAGTCCACGGGGTTAACAGCGCCGGTGAACTGCTGATGTACTACGGCGATGGACGCGGCGGTTGGAAGGGCGTGGAAACCGTTGGCTGGGGCTGGAACATCTTCAACGGGCTCTACTGAACCGGCCTCCCTACTGAACCGGGCGAAGCCGCAGGCCCTGCATGCCGCCGTCGACCGCCAGCGACGTACCCGACGTCGAGCCTGACAGCGGACTCGCCAGGTAAGCCACCGCGCCGGCTACTTCGGCGGGATCCACCATGCGTCCGTGGGGCTGGCGGGCGTTGAGGGCAGCGCGCTCGCCGGCGGGATCGGACGCCGAGTCCAGCAGGCGCCCCACCCACGGGGTGTCCACGGTGCCGGGATTGACGCAGTTCACGCGGATGCCTTCACGGACGTGGTCTGCGGCCATCGCCAACGTAAGGGACAGGACCGCGCCCTTCGACGCCGAGTACAGCGCACGCTGTGGCAAGCCCGCCGTTGCGGCGATGGAGCAGGTGTTGACGATCGAAGCAGCCGGCGACTCGCGCAGGTAGGGCAGTGCCGCCCGGCTGACGCGCGCGATTCCCACCACGTTGATGTTGAGGACGCGGAGCCACTCATCGTCATCGTTCGCGGCGATGTCACCTTGCGCCCCGATGCCGGCGTTGTTGATGACGATGTCGAGGCGGCCGAACCGCTGGGCGACATGCTCGACGGCGGTACGCACCGAGGCGTCATCGGCAACGTTGCACTGCACGCCGAAGTGCGGGCTGGCTTCCGGTGTGAGGTCCAGGACCGCTACCTGGGCGCCGCCTGCGGCGAGGCGGTCCGCGATGACCGCACCGATCCCGGAAGCCCCACCTGTCACGATTGCCGCGAGGCCATCAAATTCCTTGGTGGTCATGGCGCGGCCTCAGGCGTTGGTGCCGGCGACGGCGACCGGGCGGGCTGACCCGGCATGTGCCCGGAAGTACTCCTGGCGCTGGCGTCCCAGCCCATCAATTTCCAGCTCCACCACGTCACCGGGTTGGATGAACGGGAAGCGGCCGGACAACGCTACGCCCTCGGGGGTTCCGGTGATGATCACATCGCCGGGTTCCAGGACCATGTACTGGCTGAGGTGGTGGACGATCGTTGCGGGGTCGAAGATCATGTCCGAGGTATTGGAGTCCTGGCGGGCTTCGCCGTTGACCAGGGTCCGGAGGCGAAGGTTGCCCGGATCGATCTCGGAGGCGGGGACCAGCCAGGGACCCAGGGGAGTCGAACCGGGGAGCGATTTGCCCTTGGTCCACTGTCCGGCAGCCCCGGGGATCTGGTACTCACGCTCGGAGAGGTCGTTGGCCACCGCGTAACCGGCGATGCTGTCTTCGGCCTCTTCCAGAGTGGAAAGGTATGACGCTTCCCTGCCGATGATGATGGCCAGTTCCACCTCCCAGTCGTACTTTTCCGACGACGGCGGGATGGGAGCGGCGTCGTACGGTCCGGCGATGGTGTTGCTTGGCTTCAGGAATACGACCGGAACTTCGGGCGGGTTCGCGCCGGACTCGGCTGCGTGTGCGGTGTAGTTCAGGCCGATCGCGATGACGGATCCAGGCCGGGCAACGGGTGCTCCGATGCGCAGTCCTTCAGCCGGAATTTCCGACAGTTCCCCTTTATCCAAGGCTTCGCGGGTGCGTTCGATACCGTCCGAGGCGAGGAAGCCGCCGTCGATGTCCTTGGTCAGGGGCGCAAGGCTGTAGTACTTTTCGTCGCCGTTGGCGTCCTCGGCGATGACTGCCGGTTGTTCGTTTCCGGCCGTACCCAGCCTGGCGAATTTCAAGGTCATGGCTTCCTCCGTGCGTTCGGGACTAACATCCGAGCTCTAGTGTGATGTTTCCTCCCATAATACGGAAATGTGACCCATTGACAAGGCATACATCCGATGTTTAGCTTCAACGAAGAACAGCTATCCAGCCAGGAGCCCCATGAGCCTCATTACCGACGTCGAGACGTTCGATATCCGCTTCCCCACTTCCCTGGACCTTGACGGCTCCGACGCCATGAATCCGGACCCGGATTACTCAGCCGCCTACCTGATCATCCGCACGGACGCAGATGACGGATATGAAGGCCACGGCTTCGTGTTCACCATTGGCCGCGGCAACGAAGTGGAAACCGCGGCCATCGAAGCGCTTCGTGGACACCTCCTTGGCCTTTGCGTCGAAGAACTCCTCGACGACATGGGAGCCACCTGGAAACTCCTGGCCCACGATTCCCAACTCCGCTGGCTTGGGCCGGAAAAGGGCGTCATGCACATGGCGATCGGCGCCGTCGTCAACGCCCTCTGGGACCTGAAGGCCAAGCGCGCCGGGCTGCCGATTTGGGAACTGCTCGCAGGCATGACGCCCGAAGAACTCGTGGCGTTGGTGGACTTCCGATATCTCACGGATGCCCTCACGCCGGATGAAGCATTGGCCATCCTTCGCGCCGCCGAACCCGGACGGGAACAGCGGAAGGTGGCACTTCGCGCCGAAGGCTACCCGGCCTACACCACGACGCCGGGCTGGCTGGGTTACAGCGACGCGAAACTGACCCGGTTGGCCAAGGAAGCCGTGGCTGACGGCTTCGAGCAGATCAAGTTGAAGGTGGGGGCGTCCCTGGAGGACGACATCCGGCGGGTTCGTGCTGCGCGGGAGGCCGTTGGTCCTGATATCAGCATCGCCGTGGATGCCAACCAACGTTGGGACGTGCAGGAGGCCATCGACTGGATGGCCCACCTTGCTCCCTATGACATCGCCTGGATCGAGGAACCCACCAGCCCGGACGACATCCTGGGCCACGCAGCGATTGCCCGGGCTGTTGCGCCGATTCCGGTGGCAACAGGGGAGCACGTGCAGAACCGGGTGGTGTTCAAACAGATGCTCCAGGCAGGCTCCCTCCAGGTCCTGCAGATCGACGCGGCCCGCGTGGCCGGAGTCAACGAGAACATTGCCATCCTCCTGCTCGCGGCCAAGTTCGGGGTGCGCGTTTGCCCGCATGCCGGCGGAGTTGGTTTGTGCGAAGCCGTGCAGCATCTGTCCATGTTCGACTACGTCGCCGTGTCAGGAACCAAAGAGGGACGGACCATCGAGTTCGTTGACCACCTGCACGAACACTTCGTCACGCCGGTGGAGGTCCACGGCGGTGCTTACTGGCCGCCGTCGAGTCCTGGTGCCGGAAACGAAATGCTCCGTGAAACACTGGCCGCGTACAGCTTTCCTGACGGCCCGGTATGGAAGGAAGACCAGTGATCCAGCACGCCCCCTGGTTCGAGGAAGCACGCTTCGGGATGTTCGTGCACTGGGGCATCTACGCCCTGCCCGCACGGCACGAATGGGTGATGAACAGGGAAGAGATCACCGTGGAGGAGTACTCGAAGTACTTCCGGCGCTTCGATCCTGACCTGTACGACCCCCGCGAATGGGCCCGGGCCGCCCGCGCCGCCGGGATGAAGTACGTCGTCCTCACCACCAAGCACCACGATGGCTTCTGCCTGTGGGATTCGGCCCTCACCGACTACAAAGCCACAAACACCCCCGCCGGCAGGGACCTCATCCGGCCGTATGTGGAGGCACTCCGCGAGGAGGGGCTGAAGGTCGGCTTCTACCATTCCCTTATTGACTGGCACCACCCCGACTTCACCATCGACGGGGTACATCCCCAACGCAACGCGGCCGACGTCGAACGTTTGAACAGCGGCCGCGACATGGCCCGCTATCGTGAGTACCTCCACGGCCAGGTCCGCGAACTCCTCAGCAACTACGGCACCATCGACTACCTGTTCTTCGACTTTTCCTACGCAGGGCACGGAGACTTCTGGGGAGGCAAGGGCCGGAAGGACTGGGACTCGGAAGAGCTGCTGGCGATGGTGCGCGAGCTTCAGCCGGGCATCGTGGTCAACGACCGCCTGGACATACCGGGAGACTTCGTCACGCCGGAGCAGTACCAGCCGGCCGGCCCCATGACGCTCGACGGCGAACCGGTCACCTGGGAGGCTTGCCAGACGCTGAACGGCAGCTGGGGGTACGACCGGGACAACCAAAACTACAAGTCTGTGGACCTGCTTATCCGGATGCTGATCGACGGGGTGTCCAAGGGCGGAAACCTGCTGCTCAACGTGGGCCCAACGGGGAGGGGCGCTCTGGATCCGCGGGCTCTGGAGTTGCTGGAGGGAATAGGGGAATGGATGAAACTGCATTCCCGCTCCATCTACGGCGCGGGTGTTTCCCCGTTCACCGCTCCCTCGGACGTCCGGTACACCCAACGCGGGGACCGGCTCTATGTGCACTTGTTCGCTTGGCCGTTCGAATACGTGCACCTGCCTGGCCTGGCCGGGAAGGTGGAGTACGCCCAGCTGCTCAATGACGCGTCGGAAGTGTTCTTTCGCGAGGTGGACCCGGACCAGCAGGCCATGAACATGACTCCGGGGGGCCAACCGCCGGGAACACTGACCATCAAGTTGCCGGTGCAAAGGCCCGACGCGGCAGTCCCGGTGCTGGAACTGTTCCTAAAGCCCTCCACTGTGGAACCGACGGTCAGCCATGGTTGAGAGCATCGCCCTGCACACCAGGCTCAAACCGGGCACGGAAGATGAGTACGCCGACGCCCACGCGCACATCCCTCCGGAACTCGTGTCCGCGCTGAAGGAAGCCGGCGTTCGGAACTGGCGGATCTGGCGCAGCGGACTCGATCTCTTCCATGTAGTGGACGTGGACGACTACCAGGCGATGCGGCATGCGCTCGCCGACCATCCCGCCAACGTGCCGTGGCAGGCCAGGATGGCTGAACTTTTGGACGTCCAGGACGATTACTCCGGGACGGATACGGGTATCCCCAAAGTATGGGAACTGCCGTGAACTCACTCGACCTCCACAGGCTGGGCAGGCTCGGCTTCGGCGGGGCCGGGATCGGAAACCTTTACCGCGCCATCCCGGACGGCGAAGCCCTTGCCACGGTACTGGCCGCCTGGGACGCGGGAGTCCGCTACTTCGACACCGCGCCGCACTACGGCCTGGGCTTGTCGGAACAGAGACTCGGCGCCGTCCTGCGGGACAAGCCGCGCGATGAGTTCATCATCTCCACCAAGGTTGGCCGTTTGCTGGAGCCCAACCCAGCCGGCGGGCGCGACTCGGAGGGCTTCGACGTCCCGGCCACCTCCCGACGCGTCTGGGACTTCAGCGAGGCAGGCATCCGGCGCAGCATCGAAGAATCGTTGGAGCGGCTTGGGCTTAGCCACGTGGACATCGTTTACCTGCACGATCCCGACGTCCATGACCTTCGCACCGGAATCACGCACGGGCTGCCCGCGCTGGAAAAACTCCGCTCACAGGGCCTTGTCTCCGCCATCGGCGTCGGCACCAACTCCGCCGAAGCCGCCCTGGAATGCATCGAAGCGGCTGACCTTGACCTCGTGATGCTCGCCGGACGCTACACCCTGCTGGAGCAGCCCGACGTTCCCCTGCTTGAACGCTGCAGCCAGCGCCGCACCGGCGTCGTAAGCGTTGGCGCCTATAACTCGGGCCTCCTGGCCCGTCCCGAGGTCCCTGATGATGCGCACTACAACTACGGGCAAGCACCGTCGGCTGTTCTGGAGCGGGCCCGGGCGCTCGCGGCCCTTTGCCGCGATTTCGGGGTGGAACTTCCGACGGCGGCACTCCAGTTTCCGCTGCGGCATCCGGCAGTCGTGAACGTGACGGCTGGAGCAACCTCCCCTGAACAGATGGTCACCAACGCGAAACGAATGGACCAGCCCGTTCCCGAGGAACTGTGGGCGGCGTTGGAAGGACTGGGCAGTGATTGATTCGCACCTGCATCTGTGGACCTTGGATACCTTCGTCACGGGCGGTGAGAGGCCCTATTCCTGGCTCGGCCCGCAGCATCGGGCCTTGTTCCGCAGCTTTGGCGAGGACGAAGCGTGGGAGACTTTGTCCGCCGCGGGTGTCAGGGGAGCGGTGCTGGTCCAGGCTGATGACACCGTTGCCGATACCGAGAGCATGCTGGCTGTGGCCGCCCGGAATCCGTGGGTCCTGGGGGTGGTGGGTTGGCTGCGGTTGGATTCACCGGACGAGGCAGCTTCCCAGCTGGACCGCTTCGCAGCGAACCCGGTGTTCCGCGGCGTACGGCACCTGGTGCATGACGATCCCCGGCCGGATTTCCTGGACCTTCCCTCCGTGCGGGAATCGCTGGCTTTGGTGGCGCGCCGTGGCCTCACGTTCGACGTTCCGGATGCTTTCCCGCGGCATTTGGGTGCGACGGTCCGGCTGGCCCGTGAGCTTCCCGAATTGATCGTTGTCCTTGACCACCTGGGCAAGCCGCCTTTGGCTGATTCGGCGCTCATGGAGCCGTGGCGCAAGGATTTCCTCGCTTTGGGACGTGAGCCGAACACCGTGGCGAAACTCTCCGGGCTTCACGTCGCGGGGCAGCCGTACACCAGCGAGGCGTTGCGGCCCCTGTTCGAGACTGCCGTGGAGGCTTTCGGTGCCGGACGCTTGATGATCGGCGGAGACTGGCCGGTCAGCACCCTCGGGGCGCCGTATGGCCGGACGCTCGATGTGCTGCTGGAACTCGTGTCCACGCTGGACCCGGCTGAACAGGACTCAATTTTGGAGGGGACCGCGATCCGTACCTATGGGCTGGCAGCCAACCCGATGGTGGATGCCTAAAGAGCTTGGCGCAGCCAGTTCTCCACGCCACTGATGTGCACAGTGACCAGCGCGCGGACCAGCTCCGCGTCCCCGCGCTCCAGTGCGTCCGCGATGGCCCGATGCTCCGCCAAGGTGTGTGACACAGCCTTTTCCTGGGTCAGCCCACGCCAGATCCGCGCCCGGACAGTGCTGCTGGACAGGGCTTCCAGGAGGCTGCCCAAGTAGTCGTTCCCGGCGGCTTCGGTGATGATGCTGTGGAATTCGAGGTCGTGGGCGACGAGTTCCTCAACGTCCGTGTTCTCGTCGATTCCGTCCATCGTTGCGCGCAGGGCCAGGAGTTTTTCCGGGGTGATCTTCGCCGCCGCGAGGTGGGCCGTGGCGGGTTCAAGGATTCGTCGGACCTCGAAGAGCTCCAGGATGGAGCGGTCCTGGTGCAGATCCACCACGAACGCTACGGCCTCGTTGAGAAGTTTGGCGTCGAGGCTGGTCACGTAGGTTCCGTCACCGCGGCGCACATCCAGCACCCGGATCAGCTCCAGGGCCTTCACCGCTTCGCGCAGCGAGCTTCTGGACAGGCCGAGCCGTTCGCTCAGTTCCTTCTCCGGCGGAAGCCGATCGCCGGCCTTGAGTTCGCCCCGGATCAGCATGTCCTTGATCTTGCTGATCGCCTCGTCTGTCACAGCCATGGACCAATAGTAGCCACGAATGATCGGATGTCTGTCTCCGCCGCGTCCTCACCCATCTGGGGGACAGCAAATGTCGTATTGGGGCGTCATTGCGACATGTGCTGTCCCCCAGTTGGGACGTTAACGGACGACGGCGGCACCCACGTTCCGCTGTTACGGAACCCGGGTGCCGCCGTCGTGAGTCAGGGGTTGCTTTACTTGTCGCCGCCGCCAGGCAGCGGACGGTTGGCGATCACCGGAGCGCTGCCGGTATAGCCATCGCGGGTGGCAGCGAGCTCGTGGATCTGCTTGCGGCACAGGAACCAGCCCCAGACCATCAGCGCGCAGGCGATCGCGGTGACCAGCATGGTGAGCGGCGACTCAATGAACACCATCACCAGGACGCCGGCAAGGAAGAGCAGCGATAACCAACCGGTGTACGGGGCGCCGAAGAGGCGGAAGGACGGGCGCTTGACCCAGCCCTTATCCGACCAGCGCTTGAGCTGCATCTGGCACAGGACGATGGTGGCCCACGTAACGATGATGCCGACGGATGCGACGTTCAGGACGATCTCGAACGCGTCGGACGGGACAAGGTAGTTCAGCGGAACGCCGAGCAGGGAAACACCGGCAGTGATCGCGATGCCACCGTAGGGGACGCCGGCCTTGTTCATGCGCTGTGCGAACTTCGGAGCAGAACCGGCCACGGACATGGAGCGGAGGATACGGCCCGTGGAGTACAGGCCGGCGTTCAAGGAGGACAGTGCGGCGGTGAGGACCACGAGGTTCATGATCACGTCAACGCCCTGGACGCCGATGGATCCGAAGAACGTCACGAACGGGCTGACGCCCTTCTGGTACGAGGTGTACGGGAGCAACAGCGCCAGCAGGATGACCGAGCCGACGTAGAAGACTGCGATACGGAAGACCACGGAGTTGATGGCCTTGGGCATGATCTTCTCGGGTTCCTTGGTCTCGCCCGCCGCGGTACCCACGAGTTCGATGGAAGCGTACGCGAACAGGACACCCTGCATGAGGATGATCATGGGGAGGATGCCGTTAGGGAAAATGCCGCCGTTGTCCGAGATCAGGCTGAAGCCGACTGTTTGGCCATCAACCGGGGTGCCGAAGATGACGAAGTAGGTGCCCACGAGCAGGAAGGCCACCAGGGCAGCAACCTTGATCAGCGCGAACCAGAACTCCATCTCGCCGAAGACCTTGACGGAGACCAGGTTCAGGCTCAGCACCACTACCAAGGCGATGAGGGCCCACGCCCATTGCGGCACGGCGCCCATCCACGGCACGTATTTGCCGAAGAAGTTCATGTAGAGGGCTGCGGCCGTGATGTCCACGATGGTGGTGGTGGCCCAGTTGATCCAGTAGAACCAGCCCGAGACGAAGGCCGCCTTCTCGCCGTAGAACTCACGGGCGTAGGAGACGAACGATCCGGACGAGGGGCGGTGCAGCACCAGTTCGCCCAGTGCGCGGAGGATCAGGAAAGCGAAGAAACCACAGACGGCGTACGCGATCACCAGGGAAGGGCCGGCTGCGTTAAGGCGGCCACCTGCGCCAAGGAACAGGCCGGTGCCGATGGCGCCACCGATAGCGATCATCTGGATCTGCCGGGGCTTAAGGTCCTTGTGGTAGCCGGAGTCCTCTTTGTGGAGGGCTTTCTCACTGGCGTGCGCTTGGGCCGGAACCGTGTGGTCAGTGATTGGATTGGTCATTGGAATCCTTAGGAGTGTCCTGTTGGGGTTGTCCTGGGTGCTGGCCGGTCGGGGTTCCGGGCACACAAGACAGCGCCTCGATTGGGGTATGCCTCATCGGGCGGGTCGGCTGTTCAAAGCCGCTGGGCTTTTGGCCGTTGTGGGCCTATTTGCTCAGGTTGGCCAGACGTTCTGGACTGAGCAATTCTTCGAGCTGGGCAGCGGTCAATAGGCCGTGCTCCAAAACAAGTTCTGCCACACCCTTGCCCGTTGCCAGCGCCTCCTGGGCAATGGCGGTGGCGGAGGCGTAACCGATGTGGGGGTTCAATGCCGTGACGAGACCGATCGACTGCTCCACGGTAAGCCGTAGCCGTTCGGTGTTTGCGGTGATGCCCCGGACGCAGCGTGCCGTAAGGGTGCGGCACGCTGCTTCCAGGTGGGAGATGCTCTTGTGCAGGCTGTGCACAATGATCGGTTCGAAGGCATTCAGCTGAAGCTGGCCTGCCTCCGCGGCCATGGTGACTGTGACATCGTTGCCGATGACTTCGTACGCCACTTGGCTGACCACTTCCGGGATCACCGGATTGATCTTGCCGGGCATGATCGACGAACCGGACTGCACGGCCGGAAGGTTGATCTCGCCCAATCCCGCGCGCGGTCCGGAGGACAGCAGGCGAAGGTCGTTGCAAATCTTGGAAAGCTTCACGGCCACCCGCTTCAGTACACCGGAGAGGTGGACAAACGCTCCCACGTCCTGGGTGGCCTCGATGAGGTCGGCGGCAGTGAGCAGCGGCAGGCCGGTGATTTCGGCCAGGTGGCGGCAGGCAGCTTCCGCGTAGCCCACCGGGGCGTTCAGTCCGGTGCCGATGGCCGTGGCACCAAGGTTGATCTCGTGGATCAGCATGTGGGACTCGTCCAAACGGGCACGGTCCTCGCCGATGGTGACGGCGTAGCCCCCGAACTCCTGGCCCAAGGTCATCGGAACGGCGTCCTGAAGCTGCGTACGGCCCATCTTCACGACGGTGCGGAACTCGCGGCCCTTCTCGGCGAAGGCCTCTTCGAGTTCCTCCAGCGCCGCAAGGAGTTCCTTCACGGAGAAGATCGTGGCGAGGTTGACCGCCGTCGGGTAGACGTCGTTGGTGGACTGGCTCAGGTTCACGTGGTCGTTCGGGTGCAGCTTGGAGTAGTCGCCCTTGGGGTGTCCCAGGATCTCCAGTGCACGGTTGGCGATGACCTCGTTGGCGTTCATGTTGGAGCTGGTGCCGGCTCCGCCCTGGATCACGTCCACCATGAACTGTTCCTGCAGTTTGCCATCCAGGATGTCCTGGCAGGCCTGCTCAATGGCATTGGCGCGTTCTGAGTCCAGGAGGCCGAGTTCGTGGTTGGTTCGGGCGGCTGCCTGCTTCACTGCAGCCAGTCCGCGGACCAGGTGCTTGTTGGTGGAGAGCGGCTGCCCGGTGATGGGGAAGTTCTCGATGGCTCGCAGTGTGTGGACGCCCCAGTAAGCGTCCGCAGGTACATCGCGGTCGCCCAGGAGGTCGTGTTCGGAACGGAGGGGGATCGCCTGATCGACGGTGGTCATAGCTGTCCTTGGTTGGTTGCTGAAAATTCTGCTGCGCGGAGTTCGCCGACCGGAAGGCCGCCGCCCAACACAGGTGGGCTTTGAAGCGTGTCCAGGCTGCCGCCGTCGACACCCAATCTGCGGAGTACCTCAACGGTGACCGGCATGCGGGCGCGGTCGCCGCCGTCGGAAATCTTGACCGCCAGCCCGGTGCCGTCCGGAAGGCCGACGAGCTGGAGCCCCTCGAAGCCGTCCTTAGCGAGCAACCCGGGGACGGCGCGCATGAGGGCAGTGACATCCCTGCCTTCGCCGGCCACCATCTCCGGGAAGCGGCGCATCGCGTGCGCCACCTTGCCTTCGAGGGTGTCCTCGTCCGCGGCGGCCAGACGGCCATAAGCGCGGGCCATGCCGTGCAGCGAGTGGGCGAACAGCGGAGTACCGCAGCCATCCGTGCTGACGGCGGCGGCTTCCTCGCCGGTCAGCTCGGTGATGGTGTCGCGGACCAGCACCTGCAGCGGGTGCTCGGGGTGCAAGTATCCCTCCAAAGGCCAACCGTTGATGACGCATACGGCGGTCATCGAGGCGTGCTTGCCGGAGCAGTTCTGCGTGATGTGGGTAGGGCCGTTGCCGGCCCGGAGCCACTCCTCGCGCTCGGCGACGCCGTACGGGAGGTCCGTGCTGTTTGCCAGGGCTGCCTCGGTGAGACCGTGGAGCTTCAGGATTTCAGTGGCGCCGTCACGGTGCATTTTCGCGCCGGAATGGCTGGCAGCGGTGAGGGCCAGGAGGTTTTCGGGGATGTCCAGGCCGGCCTTGAGCAGCGCGACGGCCTGCAATGGCTTCAGGCTTGAACGCGGGTACATGGGGGCGTCGGGCTGGCCGGCTTCGACGATGCTGCTGCCGTCAGCGGCAAGCGCGATCAGTGAACCGTAGTGGACGCTTTCCACCAGTCCATCCCGGGTCACTTCGACCAGGGGGACGTGGTTGGGGGCCGTCGCTTTGTGGGCGGCAGGTGCCGGGGCTTTGTGCGCCGGAGCTTCGTCTGCCGGAGCTTCGTGTGCCGGTGCTTTGGGGGCGGGCATGGTGTCGGTGTCCTTCGGGTGTGTCATTTGCTGAGGATTGTGTCCAGTGCCACGCTGACGGCCTGCAGGTGGGCGGCCATCGCCTTGCTTGCGGCGTGGGAGTCGCCCGCCTCGATGGCGTCGAGGATGGCGACGTGTTCCTCGTCCGAACGGTGTTGCCGGTCAGCGACGAGGTTCAAGGTTTCGGACTGGTGGGCCAACGCTTCGCGGATGTCCGACACCACGCTCGCGAACACCCGGTTCCCACTGGCCCGCGCAACGGCCGAGTGGAAACTGGCATCCAGGTTTACCCAGGCTTCGGGGTCGTTCTCGTTGAGCATTTCCTGGATGATGTCCTTCAGGTGCTCAAGCTCTTCTTCCGTCCTTCTCTCAGCCGCCAGGCCGGCAGCCGGGATCTCGATGTGAGGACGTGCTTCGTTAAGATCGCGCGCGCTGTACTGGCCCAAGGTAAGGTCATTAGCAACCTTGTTGGCCACAATGAAAGTGCCCTTGCCGGTTTTGGTGACAGTGAGGCCCAAGGTATTGCAAGACCTCAGCGCTTCCCTGATCACTGAACGGCTGACGCCATACTGGGCAGCCAGGGTCGCTTCAGAACTCAGCTTGGTGCCGATGTCGAACTGTCCGCCTTCGATGGCCCGGCGGAGTGCGGCAAAGACGGCCTCAGCCGCGGAAATCCGCGAAATAGGCATATGCGCTGGGCGGCCGCTCTGGGACTCCGGTTGTCCGGCTGTCCGGCTGTCTGACAGGTTCACGTTTCGAATATGGCACGGGTCACAAGACGCTGTCAACGCTGAAAGGCTTGCTTCACGGTTTGGGGACTGGTAATGGCGTCAGCACAATGGATCATGCCCTTCACCAGAAAGTCCCTCACCGAGGACGGCTTCACCGGCTTTCGCCCCCTCGACGAACTCGACCCCATGCGGATCCCTCAGGGGCCGGGGTTATTCGTGATCCTGCGGAAGGGCGACTTTGTGCCTGCCTTCCTCAGCAAAAGCGCCGCGGGGACCTTCAAAAAGAAGGACCCGTCTCTGAAGCGAGAAGCATTGGAAGCCGAATGGGTTTCCGACGCCTCCGTGCTGTATATCGGCAAGGCCAGCGCCGGCAGCCAGGGGAACAGGGGCCTTCGCAAGCAGATCCAGGAGCTTTTGGATTACGGTCGCGGCCGGCCGACCATCGTATGGGACGCGCGCCTGATCTGGCAGTTGCGCGATGCCCTGGACCTGATCATTGCCTGGAAGGAGCTCCCCGCCTCCGAGGTCAGCGCTGCCGAAGCCGCCTACCATGCCGCTTTCGTTGCCGAACATGGGCGCCTTCCGTTCGCGAACCTCGTCCAGGCCCGCCCCAGGAAATAGGTAACAGCGCCCGACGGCGGCAGGCGCGTTCCGTCGTCGGCCTCCCCCTGGGTGGCTAAACGGCGCATAATGGCGTCCATGACGGCCAGTAACCCCGACAAGCCGCGCATCACCGTTGAGGTGCCGGTTCTGCGCGTTGGTGCAGGAACCGCTGACTACCAGGGCCTTGATCGATTCGTTGATTCACTGCGCAAGCCCCAAGGACTGCACATGACCTTGCTGCATGTGGGAATCCTGGATGAACTCGTCGGGGACATTGCCGCGTGGACCAAAGGCAGGGCGGAGCCTGGGAAGGTGCTGCCCGAGGTCACCAGTTGGCTGACCGAATTGCCGGTGTTGCAGGGTTTTCTGGGTAAGTCGGACAAGCTGGTGCCCCTGGGTGGCGGTCGACTTATGGGACTCGAAGTTGACGTTCCCCAGGACGTACACGATTACCAGGCCCTCCTGGTGCAGGGCCTGCACGTGTTGCTTGATGAGCTGGGCCTCGACAACATCGACGACTTTATTCTGAGCTCACCTGCCTTGGGATACAGGTCGCCGAGGTGGCTGCCCCATATTGCCGTGGGGAGGGCACGGTCCCGTCACGAACCGCCAATGGAAATTTCTCCGGTGGCCATCGAGTTCGGTGATTCGCGCATCCGGCACCGGGAGGCCCTGCCTCCTGCTGATTCTTAGCGACTTGCCAGTCACGGTAGGTTGGAGGTGTCTCCCGCTTCCTACCCGAGGACTCCCATGCAACCCCGCGCCTTGTTTCGTACCGTCGCTTTTGCCGAGGCCGTGACATGGACGTTGTTGCTGATCGGGTTGTTCCTTAAGTACGTCACCCGGACCACCGATGTGGGCGTGAGCATCGCCGGAGGCATCCACGGCTTTGTTTTTCTTTGCTACGCAGCGACGGCAGCCTTTACCTGGATCAACCAGAAGTGGTCCCTACGCACGGGCCTCCTTGCCATCTGCTCGGCTGTGATTCCGTATGCCACCGTCCCAATGGAAAAGTCGCTGGATCGACGAGGACTCCTTGCCGGCGGGTGGCGCTTGGCCGCCGGAGGTGAATCGCCGCAGGGAGGGTTTGAAAAGGCCCAGGCTTGGGTGCTGCGGAATCCGATCCTTGCTGTTGTGGTGACTTTGGTTGCCGTGGGGGTTGTGTTCAGCTTCCTGCTGTTCATGGGCCCTCCGGGGACCTGGTTCTCCTAATGTTTGCCACCGGGAAGCATCAGTTCTTCGGAACTGGTGCTTTTCTTCTTTTAACACTTGGTTGCCGCCTTTGCGTGTGCTCTCAGCACCGACTTTGAATCCCGGATGGCCTGGACGCGCCGTTGGAGTGGTGCCTCGATCGGTGTTTGACGGTCAAAGTGGGTGCTGGCGGCCCGGGCTGGGTCTTGTGTGGCTTCCTGACCTTGTTTGAGGTCGGAGGGCGTGATTTTCCGGTGGTTTCGAGCTGTTTTGGGTCTAAACCGGGTCAGGAAGCTGCGGTGCCTCGGGCCTCTACTGGGGTTCTGTGCCGGGGCAGCCCCAGGATTGGGGGTTTTGTTCGCAGGTGTCGGCGACGAGGGCTCGTTCTGTTTTCCAGACTTGGATGGTGATGGGCGGGGTGGTTAGGTTCAGGGTTCCGTTGATGGGCAGGGGTGGGCCGTTGTTGACGGAGTAGGTGCCGGTGAAGGTGGTGGTGACTGATGCCGGGTAGTTGCCGGTGTCTGTGTAGGCGTGGCTGGTGCGGGTGTCGGTGGTGAGCCATTCGCTTTGGGGGATTGAGTAGCCGGTGGCGGGGGTTGGTCCGAGGGTGGTGCCGTCGCCGAAGGTGTAGGTGTAGCTGGTCGGTATGGCGGTGAGGTGGACTGTTTGGCCGAGGATGGTGACGTTGAAGCTTTGCTCGGTTGTGCTGGTGTAGAGGTTGGTGGGTGCGCCTTTGAGGGTGTGGGGGAGGGGCTGGGCTTGGAGGGTTCCGGGGTTGACGGGGAGTTGCCGGAAGTCGGTGAGGATGCGGGCGGCGATGTCGGCCAGGACGTTCTGCGGCTCTGCATCATAGAGGCACGCGGGTTTACCGTCGACAGGCTGCCAATCGGTGAAGGTCGGGTTAGTGACGGCTTTCGGTGCTTTCAACCAGATAACCGGTGAACCCTCTTTCCCTCCGGGTGTTGTAGGTGGGCATTCAAGGGTCAGACAGCCCATTTCACGCGCCCCGGGGCCACCGAGAGTACAGCGAAAGTCCGGCTTGTACTGGTAGGGATCTTCGGTGGCATCATTGCCGAGCTTCGTCGAAGGAACACCGGTTGCTGATTCGACTGTGAACTCAGCGCCGACAGCAATTGAGCGATCAGTGAAGCCAGTTCCTGGACTGGGCGTCGTGTCCATCCCGGGAGCTAGGGCATAGGTTGCTGCCAAACTAAACAAAGCGCCCACGACGGTGGTACGGATTCCCTCTCCGATCATCACCTGATGACCCCGAGGTCAGTTACGGACCAAGATCCGTCAGCAAAAACACCAAAGAAGGCAGCCGCGTCATTAGTTTCGCCGGTTGGCTCCCGTCCGGCCGAGCCATCTCCATTCATGTAAAGGATCTGCTGCTGCAGAACCTGAACTTTTGCTGATTGGGACGGGCTGGACGGAGCCCAAAAGACCTCGACCACGGGAGTTTGATACTGCCCGCCGATCAGCCACCGGCCATTCGAGTAGTTCGCAGCGACTCCCGACAGGAGGTCGTTGCACAGTCGGCACGTATCGCTAGACAACTCGTCGGCCCTTGCAGTATCGCCGGTTTCGTAGGCGTAACTCAGCTCCTGAAACCAGTACCCAATGAACGCCTCCAACCCCGCCTTCGAGTTCTCCTTGGCCAGCTCAGGCATCACCGGAACCGGGACGTTCTGTGCCTTCCCCTGCGCATCAGCGGGTTTGTAGGCACCGGACGAGGACGAAGTAGGCGAAGCAGCCGGAACCGAAACGCTCACGGTGGGTGACGCCGTCGTCGAGCCTGTCTCGGAAGGGGAGCCGCTGGGTGTTGCGGAGCCCTGGCAACCACTGAGAAGCACAGCGGCCCCAACGGTGAGCACCACCACCCGTCCTCGTAAAGACAACAAAGCGGCAAACGTAACGCGTGACATAAAGCTCCCCAAAGCTGTTTCGGCGGTGTGGCGGCCAGTCTAAGCAGCGGGCGCGAGGGGATTCACGTCAGAAAAATGCTCCTGTGGATAAGTGCCAGGTAATTTCTGCTGGATGATCGGGACGTTGATGTCGCAAAAGCCTGAGATTCCACGGATTCCGGTCGGCGCCCAGCCTGATGATCCAGCAAAATCTAAGCTAAACACCGCAGGGTCAGCCGCGCAGTTTCTCCATGTCGCGACGGTCCTTCTTGGTGGGTCGGCCGGCGCCGCGGTCGCGCTGGGGCAGGCCGAGCTTGGGGGCCACCGGGCGCGGGGGAGTGTGGTCGGTGAAGCAGTGCGATGCGGCCTCGGCACCAACGCGTTTTGCGATAAGCCGCCGGACTTCGAGGATCCGTTCCCAGCCGGACTCGCGGATGCGGATGGTGTCGCCGATGATCACGCTTTGGGAGGCCTTCACGGGGTTTCCATTGATCCGGATATGCCCGGCGCGGCAGGCAGCAGTAGCCGCGGAGCGCGTCTTGTAGGCACGGATGGCCCACAACCAGGCATCAACGCGGACGTTCGCTGGGGATGATGACGGGATACTCATGATTGGATCGAGTCTAACGGGGCGGCAAGCGCACTGCGAGGACGCGGGAAAGCGTCGAATTCGCTGGAAGTTTCCCGGAGTACTCGCAGTGTTCCAGCGACCTCGGCGCAACCGGCGCAACCAGCCCGAGCAACCACCGCAACCAGCTACCGCACCGTCACCTCCACCCGCTGCGCCATGTTGTTCCCCAGTCCTTGGTAGTTCCACACCTGCTCGGTCGACTGCAACGCGCCCGACGTATCCATCGCCCGGCACCGCAGCACATGCTCACCCGGACTGGCCACCCACACCATGGACCACCGCCGCCATGCGAAGTCGCCCAGCGCCGGTTCGAGGTGCGCGGGCATCCATTCCCCGTCGATTCCCACTTCCACCCGTTCCACTTCGCCGTGACCGGACCATGCGCGCCCTTCCAGCATCACCGGACCGGCGTCCACGACGCGGCGGCGCGTGAAAAAGTCGGGTATTCCCGGCGGCACCATCAGTGAACGAACCCGGATGTGGGAAACGGGCAGACCCGGCCCATCTGGCCCCTGCAGGTAGTGGTAAGCCACGGACTGCTGCCAACCTGTGAACCTCGACCTCACTGCCTCGATGGAAGCCAGCCACTTCACACTGGCCATCCCGTACCACCCCGGCACCAGCAGCCTCAAGGGAAAGCCGTGCTGCGGCGGCAAGGGTTGGCCGTTCATGGCGTAGGCCAGCATGACTTCGGGATGCATGGCCTCTTCGATCGAAAGACTCCGGGCATACGGCTCTTCAACCCCGCCTTGGATGCCGCTGTCGGCACCTGTAAAAACGAGTTCGACGGCGTCACGCGCCAAACCTGCCTCCTCCAGCAGGGGTGCCAACGGGGCCCCGGTCCACTCGGCCGTGCCCACTGCGCCGAGTACCCAGGGCTGGCTCAGGGGCCGAGGTTGGAGCAGTGAGCGCCCATTACCCGCACATTCAAGAGTTACGGGCATGGTGACGGCGGGCCGGGCCTTGATGTCGTCGAGGCTCAGCTCCAGGCTGCGGTGCACGGCCCCGCCCAACCTCAACCGCCAGGATTCGGCGGACACGAGCGGGATGTCGAAGTGGATCAACAGGTAATGGAGCCCGGCCGGAGTGATGTCCTCGTGCAAGGCTTCCAAGGGCATGGAGTGGTTCCGCCCCGAGAGCAGAAGTTCCTCGTGGGTCAGGGGGCCTTCGGTGGGTTGCCCTGACCTGGCGGCCTGTGCAGCCTTTTGTTTCGTGTGATTCTTGGACATGGACGGCGGCGTTCTACTGGAAGTGAAACGCTGCGGAGTGCCGCAGCACTTAGCTCAAGGATCACGCCACGGCCAAGACCCGTCAATAGCTCCTTGCGAGGCCTGCTCTGCGCGCAAACGCATGGCTATAGCGTGCAGAACGGGCCCCACAACGGAAGGGGGCTACCGGCGTCGTAGTTCTGGGTACTCGAGGTGGGGTGCTACGGTGCCGGCGTCGCGCTCCAGGAAGTTGACGGCCGGCGCCACGATGTCGTCGATCTCATCGAGGATTGCTTCGCTGAGCACCATATCAGCCGCCTTCAGGTAATCCGTCAGGTGCTCCTCTGTCCGCGGTCCGATAATCACGCTGGTCACCGCGGGGTGGTTCAACGCAAAAGCAACCGCCAGCTGAATGAGGGTCAGGCCGTGACGTGCTGCGAGCTGTGCCAGCGCGTCTGCTGCGTGCAGCTTGCCTTGGTTGAAGGGCGCGGTCACGTCGAACCGGCCGGGAAGCGCGGAGAAGCGCGAGCTCTCGGGCTGCCCGGCCCCGACGCGGTAGCCGCCGGCGAGCCAGCCGCCGTCGAGCGGTCCGTAACTCAAAACCCCGACGCCGTACTGCTGGGTGATGGGCAGGACGTCGCGTTCGTTGGCACGCACCAGGAGCGAATAGGGAACCTGGTCCACTACCGGCGGGGTCAGATGGTTGGTGTTGGCGATCCACTGGGCTTCGACCAGCTGGGCAGGGCTGAACACGGAAGTGCCGTAGTACAGGATCTTGCCCTGGCGGATGAGGTCGTTGAGGGCGGTAATGGTTTCCAGCAGGTCGGTGTTGTAGTCCGGACGGTGCGCCTGGTAGAGGTCGATCCTGTCGGTGTTCAGTCGTCGCAGACTGTCCTCGACGGCACGGACTATCCAGCGCCGGGAGTTGCCGGCGTGCGCGGGGTTGGAGCCCATTTGGCCGTGGAACTTGGTGGCGAGGAAGACGTCGTCGCGGCGGCTGTGAATGGCCTGGCCGACCACGGTTTCGGACTCGCCCTGGGAGTAGATGTCGGCTGTGTCGACGCTGGTGATCCCTGCGTCGAGGGCGGCCTTGATGATCCGGATGCTTTCTGCCGGACCCGTGGGAGCGGCGCCGGTGCCGAAGTTCAGGGTACCCAGCGTGAGCGGGCTGATCAGGGCGCCAGTGCGTCCAAGCGTTCGTAGCTCGTTGAGGCTCATGTCGGCTTCCTGTGGAGGGATAGTGCTTGGTGTCCAGGCCGGGGCATTGGCCGTGGACGGGGTGTTCAATCGAGGCTACACACGGCCCGGTTGGGCATAAACGCAAATGGTAGAAGTTCTTCGCTTTTCGTCTTGCGGAGTAACGGAAGGGGCCATACTTCGCGACATTTCTTGACACACGGCAACACAAATGACTTGCGAATCAACAAATATTGCCGTTCGTCCAAGCACGTGAATTATGGGAAAGGAACTCAGGAAAACGCACGAAAGGGACAGCGGGATGACACAGACCACAGTGGAAGAAACGGCGGCCATCAAGGCGGCCTTTGCGCAGTTCCCGTCGGGAGTGGCAGCCTTCAGTGCGATGGTTGACTTCACACCGGAAGCCCTGGTGGCATCGTCCTTCACAGTGGGTGTCTCACTGGAGCCGCCGCTGGTCATGTTCGCGGTCCAGAACTCGTCCACCACCTGGCCCAGGTTGCGCCAGGCCCAGCGGCTTGGCGTTTCGGTCCTCGCGGAAGGACAGGAGGCCCACGCCCTCCAGCTGGCGTCGAAAACGCGGGACCGCTTCGCCGGACTCGATACCAGCGTCAGCGACTCAGGTGCCGTCCTGATCGATGGTGCCGTGCTGGGCTTCGAATGCGAAATCGTCTCTGAGACTCCTGCCGGCGATCACGCGATAGTTGTTCTTGAGGTCAAGGCAACCAACGTCAACCTTGAGTCCAAGCCCCTGATCTACCACGGCGCCGCATTCCGTCAGTTGGCTGCATAGCACCAGCCGCCCACGCTAGGAGTTGCGGGAGACGCCGCTGAGCGAATCTTTTTGGCCGGGATTTTTTTGGGCAGGAACCTGAGGCTTTCCTTTTGCGGAAGCACCGGGGTTCTGTTTTTTGGCCGGGCTCGCGGGGCTGCCGGTGTTCGCGCCATTCGCTGCGGGCGCCGGCTTCTGGCCGTTCGACGACGGCGCGGGCTCGTCCAGGTCCCGGACCGTCACCCTGATGGGCGGCGGCTGTTGGGCCTTGGCGCGCTCGGCTTCACGGCGGTCTGCTTCAGCAACTGCGTCGGCCCAATCCTTCGCGAGAACAGGCGGTTCCTTGGTAGCGGCCACAACAATCGGGTGGTGCGCGGTCTGGTGTTCGACCGCTGACTTGACCTCTGCCGGTTTGGGCAGCTTCCGCGGGTTCGCCTTGGTCTTCAACGCGCCATCCTTGACGACCGCCGGAGCCGCAGGCTCCGCGACGGGAGCAGCAGCAACGCCAGCAGGCTCCGCGACGGGAGCAGCAGCAACGCCAGCAGGCTCCGCGACGGCAGCCGCAGCAACGCCGGCCGGGACAGCGACAGGCGCCGCCTCCGGTTCCACATCGCCGTCCTCGTCAAAGGCGGGGTCCGGGGCGTAACCAGGTTGCGCAGGAAGGTGCACGATGGGCGTGTTGTCCTTCTTGGGGAAGATCCCGATCAACGCCAGGAGAATGACGGATATCAGCCGTCCCACTCCGGCAACCACCAAGGTGATGATGATGACCAGCCCAAGGCCCAGGAACATCAGCACTGCCAGGCCCAGCGTCCCCAAGTACGTCAGGTTGATGGCGAGTGTTGTCGGATCCTCCACTTAGCCTCCCCTGGCCGTCGTTGTGCGATGCGCGCAGTGCCCACCCAACTTGCTTATCAAGCCTAAGGTCCCGCACCGACGGAATCACGCGCCGCAGCCCACTCGGGCAGGGTTGTTTCGAAGCTGTTATATGGCATGGGAAAATATGTTGCCCAGCTCTCATTTCCAGCCCAGATTGGCGCGTCGTGACCCCTGACACCACCCGGCTCCGCAACGGCTCATGCCCCTGCCTTTCCGGCGAACAGTACAGCGACTGTTGCGGCCGGTTCCATCGCGGCGACGCTGAGGCGCCCACGGCGGAGCAACTCATGCGCTCCCGGTATTCGGCATTCGTGGTCCTCGATCCCGGATACCTGATCCGCACATGGCATCCGAGTACCCGCCCGGCGTCCATGGATCTCGATCCGGACGTTGAGTGGCGCAGGCTGGATATCCTCGGCACAAGCAACGGCGGACCACTGGATTCCGACGGGATCGTTGAGTTCGCAGCCCACTACAGGTCCGACGGCGAACGCGGAGTCCAGCGCGAAATCAGCCGTTTCGTGCGGGAAGGCAAGCGTTGGTACTACGTGGACGGGGACGTCCGCTAGCTGGTTACCGATACTTGCGGTGGAGGTTCTCCTTGGTCGAAGCGCCGGGGGAGGCGTCGCCGATCCAGGGGCCTGTTCCTTCGGACTGGTCCAGGATTCCGGCCTCCATCCAGGTGTAGTCGCCGGCCAGGACCTTGCGTGAGAGGTCGTGGTCGCCGTCGTCGGTATTCCTCCACAGCTGGTCGAAGTATTCGTCAACCCGCACGCGGGCCTGTTCGCAGAAGGCCTCGGCCAATTCAAAGGCGGGGGCGCCCTGTTCGGGGTGGGTCCGCAGCAGCGCCTCGGCGCGCGAGCAGCAGGCTGCCATAGCGAACAGCTCCGCCCCGATGTCGACGATCCTGCCCAGGAATGCCTGCTTGTATTCGAGCTTGGCCTGCCATCGCCCCATCCCGTAGAACGTCTGCCGGGCCAGTCGACGGGAGGACCGCTCAACAAACCGCAGCTGCTTCCCCAGACGCCCGAATTCGGCGTAGGACCGTGGATCCATGCCCGCACCCGCAACCAGTTTGGGCAGCCACCTCGCGTAAAAGCCGGAAGCGCCGACGGCGGCCCTCGCCTTGTCCTGCAGGCTCGCATCCACTGAGGCGAGGTCGCCGGCCGCGGCAAGGTGGGCGTCCACGGCTTCGCGGGCGATCAGCAGTTTCATGATCTCGCTGGAACCCTCGAAGATCCTGTTGATGCGAAGATCTCGAAGCAGCTGTTCGGCAGGAACCGCCCGCTCGCCACGTGCTTCCAGGGAGTCGGCGGTTTCGAAGCCCCGGCCTCCACGGATCTGCACCAGCTCATCGGCAATCCGGCAGCTCAGTTCGGTGGACCACAGCTTGGCCAAGGCGGCCTCGATGCGTACGTCCTTCTGTCCGGCGTCGGCCATCTCGGCGGACAGCTCGAACACTGCTTCCAAGGCAAAAGTGGTGGCAGCGATGAAGGCGATTTTCTTGCCCACGGCCTCATGCTTGCCCACTGGGCGGCCCCACTGGGTGCGCGCGTTGGACCACTCGCGGGCGATCTTGAGGCTCCACTTCCCGGCGGCTACACAGAGCCCCGGGATGGACAACCGCCCGGTGTTGAGCGTGGTCAGGGCGATCTTCAGTCCTTGGCCTTCGCGTCCCAACCGGTTGGCGGCAGGCACGCGCACCCGGTGGAAACGCGTCACGCCGTTCTCGATGCCGCGCAGCCCCATGAAGGCGTTGCGGTTTTCCACGGTGATGCCGGGCGAGTCCATCTCCACGACGAACGCCGAGATGCCGCCCTTGTGCTCGGTTCCGTCGGTATCGGTGTGGGCGGGAACGCGGGCCATGACCACCACGAGTTCGGCAATGACACCGTTGGTGGTCCACAGCTTCACGCCGTCCAAAACGTAAGAACCGCCGTCGTCGGACAGTACGGCAGTGGCGCCCATGCGCGCGGGGTCGCTGCCGACGTCGGGCTCTGTCAGGAGGAACGCCGTGATGGCGCCGGCGGCGCAGCGCGGGAGGTATTCCTTCTTCTGTTCCGGCGTGCCGAATTCCTTGACCGGCTCGGGAACGCCGATTGACTGGTGGGCGGAAATCAACGCACCCAAGCTTGGATGGACCGAACCTAAAAGGGCAAGCGCCCGGCCGTAGTAGACCAGCGACAAGCCCAGGCCGCCGTATTCGCGCGGGATCTTCATCCCGAACACGCCAAGTTCGGCCAGTCCTGCCAGGTATTCGTCCGGAATCCGGGCATCGCGTTCAATCACCCGTCCGGACAGTGTCTTGGCGAAAGCGAGCAACCGGGCCATGAATTCTTCGCCGCGCTCCACGTCCTCCGCCTTGGCTTGCGGCCAGGGATGGATCAGGCTGAGGTCGAAGCTGCCCAGGTACAAGCCCTTGGCGAAGCTCGGCCGGTTCCATTCGGTTTCGCGTGCGGCTTCGGCGACGGCGCGGGCTTCTTCTGCTGTGGCGTTGACGCTGGCGGCGGTGAGGCTGTTGTCAGTAGCGGACGTCATGGGACAACTCCTTTAACCGGTTGTGCCGGTGGTGGAGCCAGGGTCCGCCGTGGGTGGGAACCCTTCAGCTGTCCCTCAATGCTACCCGCGGGTAGCTACCCGTGCCAGAGGAAACCTGCGGCTGGAATTCTGCCGGAATTTCCACTTGTACGGCGTGGTGGACCAAACGGTCCCACGCGAAATTGATGCCGTGGACCAGGCCACCCAGGACACCCTTGACGGTGTACCAGACCATGCCCATGGCGCCGATAAGAACAATCGTTGCCATCGCTGCGGCGGCAATGAAAGCAGCCAGAATGACAGCGAATAACAGCGTCCCAATAACTACGTAAGTGCCCGTTTCAAGCGCAGTGACATCGAAATCCATGGTTCCCCCCGGAGCGACATTGCGTGGGTCGACGCGGCGTGGTTGCGTCGATGATCTGACATTAGGGGCGGGGTTGCTTTCCGGCCAGCGCTGACGCGCGTCTTCGCGGCGTTGATATCCGATCGAAACAGTACCGAAGGGTAAGTCACGGAATGGTTGCGGGCCCTTGCGGCAGACGCGCGACGCCGGCACGTCCGGCCCGCTCGACGCCGGCACGTCCGGCCCGCTCGACGCCGGCACGTCCGGCCCGCTCGACGCCGCCTCGACGCTCTGCGTTAACCTTGTACGGGGCAGTTTCCGCTGCCAGCCAGGTTTCGCAGCAGCTGAAGGAGAGTAGTTGTCCCGTTCAGCCATGTCCTCGGCCGATGCCATAGGCGCGAGGCTCCGCGACCTCGAGCAGCTGACGAAGGGCCCCCCATGGGCCCTGACCCGCTCGGCGCCGTGGGTTATAGCCGTCCTCCAGGCTTCCTTCACCCGCACCAGGCCGCAACTTCCGCTCGAAGAGTTCCATGCCGACGTCGACGCTTTCCTTGAGCAGCTCCGTCGCCAGGATCCCGTGCTCGGCGGGCAGCAAAACGGCAAGTCATTCGGCGACGAATGGACACGCAAGCAGTTCCTGACCCGTCGTAACCAATCCGGCCAGATCGTCTACGAAGTCACGGAACCGGCGGCCCGCGTGCTCGCGTTCCTCGACAGCCTGTCAAGCGAACGTTCCACACTCAACGGGTCACGACTGGGCACCCTGCTTGGCGATGTGGAGAAGCTCGCCAACGAAACCAACCCGGACCAAAGCGCCCGCCTGGAAGTTCTGGAAGAGGAAATCCAGGAGCGCCAGCAGCTGGTGGAAGACATCAGTTCCGGCGAGTTCGATGGCCTGCTGGATGACGAGGAAGCCGTGGAAGCCGCGGGCAACATCCTCGACCTGGCCGCCAGCCTTCCCGCGGACTACAAGAAAATGCGTGACCGCATCGAGGAACTGGTGGGTGAACTCCGCAACCAGATCATTGAAGAGTCCCTCAGCAAGGGCGCCACCATGGCGCAGGTTTTGGAAGCGGACAAACGGCTGCGGCAGAGCCCGGAAGGGCGTACGTTCCGCTCGTTTACGGCCTTCCTGGAGGATCCGCAGCAGCAGCTTCGTTTCCGATCGGCGATCGGCGAGGTCCTCAGCCGGCAGTTCGCGGATGATCTGTCGCACGAGGACCGCGAAACACTGAAAAACCTCGTGGCCGAACTGCGTTACCAGCACAGCCAGATCCAGCGGATTTACGGCAAGCTCTCCGAGAGCCTCAACACCTACATCCAGAGCGACGACATCCGGCAGTCGGTCAGCCTCCGCAAGGTCCTGGCCGAGGCCGAGCAAGCCATCCGTTCCCTGCCCTACGAGCGTGACAGGCCGGGCCTTATCCCCGGACCGGTGCTGTTCAACGCGGGTTTTGAATCACTGGCCATGGTCAAGCTCTTTGACCCGGACGAGTTCGCGACACCCCCACGGCTGGCCGACCCCATCGCGTTCAGCGACTCGGACCGGATCCGTTCGGCGCGCACCGGCAAGGCGCGGCCCGCCGTCGTGCGTGCTGCCATGGCGGGTTCGGCAACCATTGGTGAGGCGTGGGAAAACCTGCCCGCCGAAGAACGGCACATCAACAGCGTCCGGACGCTCCTGTCCCTGGCGCTTCAGGGCGGCGCAGCCTTCGACCGCGCCGCGTGGGAACACATCGACTTCGAACAAATCGACGGCAGCATGCGCACGGCGTACCTGCCGGTCGTCACGCTGAATGAGGATTCCAATGACTGAGGACATCACGACGACGGACGTCACCCTTGAGGAGGACGTCACTGGCCCGGATGAGGTCACAAATACCGACGAAGTCACCGGCCCGGATGAGGTCACCGAAGAGGCGGCCGGGACCGCGGCCGGGCACGTGGACCCCTTCCGCATCACGCCGCGGGATACCTTCGTGGACGGCGCCGCACTCTTCCCGGGCGATACCGGCGTGCTCCCCATGAAGGTCCGCCATGCCCTGGTGAAGCTCCTCAAGGGTCCCTACATTGACGGTGGCCGCGACGAGAAACTGTGGACCACCCTTTTGGACAACCAGTTGATCCTCCGCAGCCGCCTGTCCGAGCTCTTCCTCACCCTGCAACTGGACCACGACCGCAAGATCGCCGTGCTTCGGCCGGTTGATCCGGAAATCGTTGGGGCCAGCTCCCGCTCCAGCATCCTGCGCCAGCAGCGTGCCCTCAGCCGTGTGGAAACCATCGTGCTGCTCCGCCTGCGCCTCCTCCTGGACCGCCACGTCACAGCCCAGACCGACCCGACGATCACCCGCGAAGAGATCTCCGACCTCGTGGCGAACTACACCCCGGCCGGCCAGCAAGATGCCCTGCGCGACTCCGACGTCGTGACCCGCACCATCACCAAACTCCTGGCCCGCCAACTGCTCCTCCCCACCCCGTTGGACGATACGTACACCATCAGCAACGCCCTCCCTCTGGCCCTCCCCTTCGAAAACATCGGCGACATCCCGGCCCACATCGAAGCCCTGGTGGCAGTAGGAACAGACGAATCCGGCACGGAGCCCCTGCTGGAGCTCTCCGATTCGAACGAGGACACGGATGACGACGCCGACGGTGACGTGCGAGCCGACGCGGACGCAACCAACGCTGAAGGGACCACGAAGTGACTATCGCAAGCATGCTCCCGCTCGGCGAACTGACTAACCCCGGCCAGATGCGCCTGGCACTGGTCCAGGTGGTCAACTGGGGTACGTTCCATGGCGCCCACACCATGCACGTGGACCGCAAGGGGACGCTGCTCACCGGTAACTCGGGCGTGGGCAAGTCGACGCTCTTTGATGCGATGCTTCGCGTTTTCGATGCCCGTCCGCGCTCCAATGAGGCCGCTGCCCAGCGTGCCGGCGGGGCTGTGGAGGACAAGAGGACCACCTTCACCTACATGCGCGGCAAGGTTGGTGATAAGGCGGTAGGGGATAGCTCGGCCAGTGCCTTCCAGCGCCCCGGTGCCACGTGGTCCGCCGTCGCCCTCACGTTTGATAACGCCGCCGGCACCAAGGTGACGATATCGGCGCTGTTCGACCTGCCAAAGAACGGCACGGAGTCCAGCGTCGGGCGTTTCTATGTGATTGACAGCAAGCCGCTGGATCTCGAGGCGATCGAGGGCATCGCGCAGAAGCGGTTCACCAAGGGCGCTCTGGAGGGGATTTTCCCTGACGGCCAGGTTTTCGACGTCCACAAGGCTTTCGCCGAGCGCTTCCGCCGCCTGCTCGGTATCAACTCCGACCAGGCGCTCCCGTTATTGCGTGTGATCCAGGCGGGCAAGGGCTTGGGCGGCAGCGTCAATACCTTCTTCCGTGACCAGGTCCTGGACGCCCCGGCCACGTTGGCTGCTGCGGATGATGTGGTGGAAGAATTCAGCAACCTGATGTCCATCCGGCAACGGCTGGAGGATGTTCGCCTGCAGCGCGACCAGTTGGCTCCGGTGCCTGCGCTGAACAAGGAGTACGCGCAGGCTCTACTGGATGCCAACCGTCTCCGCGAGCTGGCCGGCGAGGAGTTTGAGGCCTACAAACAGCAGCTCGCCGTCACGGTGCATGCCAAGACGTTGGCCCGCTTCAAGGAATTGGCGCAGTCCAAGGCGCAGGAACTCGCCGCAGAGCGTGTGGTGCGTGACGCCTTGGCCAAGGAGCTGCGCGACCTTGAGCTGGACTACAACAACCGGGGCGGCAACGCCATTTCGGCTATCGAGCAGGCCTTGGAGAACGCCAAGGTCGGTTTGAAACTGCGCAAGCAGGTTGAAGATTCGGCCAAGAAGGCACTGACGGACGCCGGGTTGAACCTGGAATGGTCCGCCGAGGGCTGGGACCAGGCGCACGAGCAGGCAGCAGCCCGCTCCATCGAGCTGAAGGACGATTCGGAGGCCTTGAAGGAACTCCGCTTCGAAGCTTTCGACGGCCACGCAACCAAGAAGCGCGAACTTGCGGCAGCCCAGCAGGAGCTGCTGTCCCTGCGGTCGCGCAAGTCCCTGCTGCCGCCGTCGAGCATTGAGAACAGGGCGGCCATCGCGGCCGCCACGGGCGTTCCCGAAGAGCGGATGCCGTTTGGCGGCGAGCTGATCGACCTCGCCGAGGGGCAGGACCAGTGGCGTCCCGCCGCCGAGCGGGCCCTGCGGAACCTCGCTACCACATTGCTGGTTCCGGGCGAGCACTTCGCTGCGGTGACCCGGTATTTGAACGACAACACTGTCCGCGGAGCGCTGCGCGCGGTGGATGTTTCCAAGCCGCTCGCCGGTGGCGCGCTGGCTGTGGAGGACGTGTCCGACGGCGACCTCTTGACCAAGCTGAGCATCCTCACCTCGGGTGCGAACGCCGACGCCGGGGAATGGATCCGCGAGCGGATCGCCCTCGACTTCGCCTACCCGTGCGTCGAAAACCCGGACGAGCTCGCTGCGATGGACAAGGGTCTGAGCCTGGGCGGCGTGGTCAAGCGGAACCGGCACACCGTGGAGAAGGACGATCGCTTCACCAGCCGGCAGGACTACGTTCTGGGCTTTGACAACGCCTCCAAGCTGGAGCTGGTAGCGGCCCGCGTTGGCGAGCTGGAAAACGAGCTTGCAAAGGCCGCGGAGCTGGCGCAAAGCCGCGAGGATTCGCACCAGGGCATGGCACGCCAGCTGGAGGCCCTGCGTCGCGTAGCTGAAGATGAGCGGCCGTGGGAGCAGGTTTCCGCCGATGTTGCAGCCGAGGAGCTGGCGCGGATTGAGCAGCGCCTGGTCGATGCCCTGGCCGCCCAAGCTGACCTTGAACCGTTGCGCGACAACATCGAAACGGTCCGCGAAAAGCACCAGTCCTCCACAGGCGTCGCAGCTGTGCTGCAGAGCGAATACAAAGCGCTCGACCACCAGATGACCACGGCTGACGGCCTCCTCGACGCGGCGAGGCTCAAGCTCGAGCAGTCACCGCCGTCGGCCTCCACCGTCACGGCGCTGGAACCGTACTTTGCCGGCGCCGCGGACGTCTCCGAACTGCACGAGCTGGACAACCTTGCCAACAGTGTCCGCAACAAGCTCCTTGACGAACTACATGCCGCGGAATCCCGGGGCCAGGCCACCGCCGAACGGCTGACCCGCATGTTCGAGGCCTTCGTCCGCGACTGGGGGAGCGCCATCAGCGCCGACCACGGCACCTCGATCGCCGCGGCCGGGGACTTCGAGGCCCGCTACCACGCAATCGTCAGCGATGGCCTGCCCGCGCAGGAGGCCGAGTTCCGGCTGTTCTTCAACCAGCGCACGCACGAGTCCTTCAGCACGCTCCTGCATTTGCTGGATGAGGAGCGGCGCAGCATCACCAGCCGCATCCTTCCCCTCAACGGCATCTTGTCGGAGGTCAATTTCCACGAGGGCAGCTTCCTGGAACTGGACATCAAGCAGACACTGCCCGCGACGGCCAAGGTATTCAAGGATGCCATCCAGAACGCCTTGAAGACCAAGCACACGCGGCCGTCCCGTTCCGCTGCGGCCGCGGGTTCGGTAGAAACCGACGACGACGCCGAGCTCACCGCCCGCTACAAGTCCTTGGAAACCCTGGTGAAGCGGCTCGGATCCCAGACACCTGAGGACCGACGCTGGCGTGCTGAAGTGTTGGATGTTCGTGGGCACGTCTTCATCCAGTGCAAGGAACACCGCGAGGTCGCACCGGGCAAGAACAGCAAAGCAGGCAAGAAGAAGACCGAAGTGTTCATGCATGCCGATACCGGCTCGATGTCCGGCGGTGAGCGTCAACGGTTTACCGCGTTCATCATGGCGGCGGCATTGAGCTACCAGTTGGGCATCGCCGAGCAAGGCTTCACCACGTACGGCACCGTGATGATGGACGAGGCTTTTGTGTTGGCTTCCGAGGAATTCGCGGGTGCAGGCATCAAGGCGCTTCACGAGTTTGGCTTCCAGTTGCTGCTGGCCGCCCCGGAGAACGTGATCGACCTCTCCCGGCACCTGGGCTCAGTCACGGAGATCCTGCGGGATAAGCGCACCAACCGTTCCGGCGTTCTCACGGCGCCGGTCATTTCCGGGCAGGGTGAGCCCGGAGCCTGGCGCTCCGAAGCCAACCCGGTCGATATCGTCCTCCGCTAGAAGCAACGCGGGGTCACTTATGGCCCTTTGGTAGGCCCTTTATGGGCCATAAGTGACCCCGCGTTGCTTTGCTGTCTAGCTGCGGACGCGGTCCAGGAACTGCGCGGTCCGGGACTCCAGCCCTGCGATCTGCTTCAGGACCACGGCTGCCGGGTCCGGATTGATCTCATTGACCGGCGGTTCTTTGCGCACATTGGCGCTGCAACCGAACTCCGCGCAGATCAGGGTGCCCACAGTGTTGCCGTCCTTGCCGGATTGCCCGGCCTTCCTGGCAACCCAGAGGTAGACGTCGTCCTTGGAGAAGACGTCCCGGCACAGTTCGCAGAGCACCACGCGCTTCTTGCCGGACCCTCCTTCGGGCGCGCGGAGCATGATCCCGGTGAGCTTTCCCCGGTACGGAACCACGAGGTAACCGCGCTGGGGCATTTTCTCGTCGCGCCATCCCAGGAACTCGAGTTTGTCCCAGTCGATGGCGTCGAAGTCGCGCGGAAGGTTGGCCTTGGCAGCCTCGGAGCGGCTGGCGTTGATGAAAGATGAGCGGATTTGTTGGGAAGTAATTTTCTGCATGGCAATGCTTCTTTCGAAAAATGGTCGACGTCGGCAGCGCGCCTGGCGCTGCGGGTGGCACTGGGCCGTCGGTCACCAAAGATAAGAACAAGGGCGCGCTAAAAGAAGCCCAACTGATGTTGGTGTTTTTGGGCGCTACTTGGCTGGTTCCGACGCGACGGGGTGGGCCAAGCAGGCCGAAACGGCCACCTCGCCAACCATGGCTGCAGCAACTGAAGTGTGCACGCTCATCCCCTCGTCGTTTTCAAAGAAGCGGTAGTCCGCCCTCAACATCCTAACCCCACCAGAAAGCAACGCGGGGTCAAATATGGCCCATTGGAGCCCCAAACATGGGCCATAAGTGACCCCGCGTTGCAGGTGGAGGAGATTACGTGACGCAAACGTTTCGTAATTGTCCGGAGGGTAGGCTAGCCTTACTTAGGTTCGCATCACTTACCTAAGGAGTCCCGTGGCTTCCCTTCTTCCACGCCGCGCCCTGCTCAAGACCGCAGGTACCGCGACGGCCGCTTTGGCCGCCGTCGCCCTTTCCCTCACCGGCTGCTCCACTGGTCCGGCCACCTCGACACCGGCGTCCGAGCAGGCTGAGTCCGCCGCCTTCCCCGTCACCATCAAGAACGTCTTCGGCGAGACCACCATCAAGGAACAGCCCAAGCGTGTTGTCACCGTTTCGTGGGTCAACGACGACGTCGCCCTCGCCTTGGGCGTAGTGCCGGTCGGCGTTCCGAAGAACGAGTGGGGCAACAACGACAAGGGCTCCACGCCGTGGAAGGACGCAGCCCTCGAGAAGCTCGGCGCCGGTTTCGGTACTGACAAGGCCCCGGTCCAGTTCTCCGAGGCCGATGGCATCAACTTCACCGAGATCGCCAAGCTCAATCCGGACGTCATCCTGGCTGCCTACTCGGGCCTGGAAGAGGCTGACTACAAGAAGCTCAGCGAAATCGCCCCCGTCGTGGCGCAGCCGGAATTGGCCTACGGCACGCCGTGGCAGGAAAGCACCACCCTGATCGGCAAGGCGCTGGGCAAGGAAACCGAAGCCAAGAAGCTGATCGAGGACACCGAGGCCACCATCAAGGACAAGGTCTCCAAGTACCCGCAGATCAAGGACAAGACCTTCATCTACGGCAACCTTGAGCCCGCCAAGGGCGACGGCGCCAACGTCTACACCGCCATCGACAACCGCCCCCGCTTCCTCTCCGAGATCGGCATGAAGCTGGCCCCGGTGGTCACGGAGAACACCAAGTCGAACACGGAATTCTTCATCCCGTGGTCCGCTGAGAAGGCCAACGAACTCGCCTCCGATGTCTTCGTTACCTGGGTTCCGGAAGCTGCAACGGCCGACGCCATCAAGGCCGACCCGCTGCTGGGCCAGATCCCGGCCATCAAGAAGGGCGCCCTGGTTGCCGATTCGGACCAGACCCTGACGCTCTCCATCTCCGCTTCTTCGCCGCTGAGCCTGCCGTGGGCGCTGGACAAGTTCCTGCCGCAGCTGGGCCAGGCCGCTGACGTGGCGGGCAAGTAACCGCAATGAAACTGAGTACGACGACGGCGGCTACCGTGGGGCGGGTTGGTGGCACTTCGGTGCCGGGTAACCAGCGAGGCATCGCGCCCGGTAGCAGCGACGTGGCCGGACGGGGAACCCGGCCGCGCAGCGCAGCCAAGCGGACCGCCTGGCTGCTGGTCGCCGTCGTCGTACTCGCCGCGGTGAGTGCCGCCTCCTTGGCGATCGGCGCCCGCGGCCTTCCCCTGAATACCGTGTGGGAAGCCATCACGCACTTCAATCCCGCAGATGGCAACCACGCCGTGGTGGTGGCCCGCATTCCCCGGACTGTCCTGGGCCTGCTGGCCGGAGCCGCACTGGGCCTGGCCGGCGCCGCCATGCAGGGCGTGGCCCGCAACCCCCTTGCCGATCCCGGCATCCTGGGCCTGAACGCCGGGGCCGCGCTGGCCGTGGTCGTTGGAATTTACGTGTTCGGCATTGGTTCGCTGACCGGTTACATCTGGTTCGCTTTCATCGGCGCCGCAGCAGCCGCCGTCGTGGTTTATGCCATTGCCTCCCGAGGACGTGACGGTGCGACGCCGGTCAAGCTCGCCTTGGCGGGTGCGGCGCTCAGCGCGGGTTTGTTTTCGCTTATGAACGTCATCCTTGTTTCCAGCCAGGACACCCTGGACCGCTTCCGTTTCTGGCAGGTGGGAAGCATCGGCGGGCGCGACTGGTCCGTGCTGCTGCCCGCGCTGCCGTTCCTGGCCATTGGTGCGCTCATTGTGTTGGGCGCGGGACGTGTCCTGAACAGCCTGGCCCTGGGTGACGATATTGCCCGCGGCCTGGGCCAGAACGTCGGTTTGGCCCGTGGAATCACGGCCTTGGGCATCGTGCTCTTGTGTGGCTCCGCGACTGCGCTGGCCGGGCCCATCGGCTTCCTAGGCCTGGTGATCCCGCACGCCGTTCGCTTGCTGACAGGGCCGGATTACCGCTGGATCCTCCCGTTCTCCCTGGTCTCGGCCCCTATCCTGCTCATCACCGCCGACATCATTGGCAGGGTAGTCCTCCTCCCGGGCGAAGTCCCCGCCGGCATCATGACCGCGATCGTCGGCGCACCCGTGTTCGTCTGGCTCATCCGTCGCGGAAAGGGGGCTGGACTGTGAGTGCCCTCAAATCCGCGGGCGTGCTTGCAATTAATGACAATCGCAGGCCCGAACATCATCATCAAATGCCATCCCGGCGAGCAGTAAGCCCCACGTTCTTCCTGGGCCTCGCGCTGCTGGTGATGTTCGCCGTGTATGTGCTCCTCGGCAGCTACACCGTGACCATCCCGGACTTTTTCACGATCGTCATCAACCACCTGACCGGCGGGGAGAAGATTCCGGGCGCGAGCTTCATCGTCATGGAGCACAAACTTCCGCGCGCCGTGGTGGGAACCATGATCGGCATTGCCTTCGGGCTGGCCGGCGCGCTCTTCCAGACCATGCTGCGCAACCCGTTGGCCAGCCCGGACATCATCGGCATCAGCTATGGTGCCAGCGCGGCCGCCGTGACGGCCATTGTGGTTTTCGGTGCTTCCGGAGCCGTGGTGTCCGGGGCAGCCCTGGGCGGTGCGCTCGGGGTTGCCGCCATCATCTACGCGATTTCCCGCAGCACGGGTTCCGGCGCGGGGGGAGGCAGCCGCGGCAACGCTGCCGGCAACCGGCTCATCCTGGCGGGGGTCGGCATCGCCGCAGCACTGCACGCAGTGGTCAACTTCCTCATGACCCGGGCCGATATCCGGACCGCGGCCGACGCCCTCATCTGGCTCAACGGCTCATTGAACTCCGCGACGTGGGACCGGGCGGGCGTCCTGACGGTTTCCTTGCTCATCCTGATCCCCGCAGTGATTGCCCTCGCCGGCCCGTTGCGCATCCTCGAACTCGGCGACGACGCCGCTGCCGGACTGGGCATCAGGGTTAACGCGACCCGGCTGGGACTGGTGCTGACCGCCGTCGGACTTGCCGCCGTCGCAACCGCCGCTGCCGGTCCGGTCGCCTTCGTTGCCTTCCTCGCCGGCCCGATCGCCCGCCGCATCGTGCGCAAACCGAGCCTTCCGGCGTCGGCCCTGACGGGTGCGCTGATCGTGTTGGCCGCCGACTTCTTTGCCTCCAACATCGCGCCGCTCGTCCTGGACGGAACCGTCCTCCCGGTCGGCGTCATCACCGGCGCCCTCGGTGCCCCGTTCCTGCTCTGGCTCCTCCTCACGTCGAACCGAAAGGAAGCCTGACATGGCCCTCCTTCATGCCAAGGACCTGACGCTGCAATACGAGCAGCGCAAGGTTGTTGAGGGACTCTCCACGGAGATCCCCGAAGGTAAAGTCACCATGATCGTCGGTGCCAACGCCTGCGGAAAGTCCACGTTGCTGCGCGGCTTGTCCCGACTTTTGAAGCCAAGCGGCGGTGCAGTCACCCTGGATGGCAAGGACATCCACACCCGTCCGGCCCGCGAACTCGCCCGTACGCTGGGCCTGCTGCCGCAGCACCCCACCGCTCCGGACGGCATCACCGTACGCGACCTCGTTGGCCGTGGGCGGTACCCGCACCAGGGCTTCTTCCGGAGTTGGAGCGCCAACGACGACGCCGCGGTGCAGCGCGCGCTCGAGGCCACCGACACGCTGGGGCTCGCTGAGCGGAGCATCGATGAACTGTCCGGCGGGCAACGCCAGCGGGTGTGGATTGCCATGGCCTTGGCCCAGGAAACCGACGTCCTGCTGCTCGATGAGCCCACCACGTACCTGGACCTTGCCCACCAAGTGGAGGTCCTGGACCTTGTCACGGACCTCAACCGCAGCCGTGGCACCACCGTGGCCATCGTGCTCCACGACCTCAACCTGGCAGCACGCTACGCCGATCACGTCATCGCCATGAAGGGCGGCTGCATCGTCGCGGAGGGCCCCGCAACCGAGGTGGTCACCGAGGAACTGGTATTCAACGTTTTCGGCCTGGAATCCCGCGTGGTTCCGGACCCCATTTCAGGAACACCGCTGATCGTCCCGATTGGCCGGCACCACGCACAGCCCGCACGAACCAACGAACTGGAGATCGCATCATGAGTGCACAACCGACACAGGCCACCGCGAGTGCCGCCGTGGAGCCCATGACCCTGGCCTTCGATGTCACTGTGACGGCCGTGCAGGAGTTGAGCCCCAACTTCCGCCGCATCACGTTCGGTGGCTATTCGCTGCGCGGCTTCGGGGTTGCCGGCGACACTTTGGACCTTCGCGTGAAGCTGATGATCCCGTCCTTCGACGCCGACGGCAACGCCCTTCCATTGCCGCCCTTCAAAATGGAGGACGCCGGCTGGTACAAGGAATGGCTTGCCATGGATCCGTCTGTTCGCGGCGACATGCGCACCTACACGGTCCGGTCGGAACGCCTTGATGCCGTGTACCCGGAGATCGACATCGACTTCGTGATGCACTTCGATGAGCACGGCAACGGTGGTCCTGCCGCGAACTGGGCCGTTGCCGCGAAGCCCGGAGATGCCCTGACCATCATCGGTCCCAACAACCGCGCCGCGCAGTGCACCACCGCGGGTGCTTACGGCGGCATCGAGTGGCGTCCGGGGTTGGCCCAGCGTGTGTTGCTCGCGGGCGATGAAACTGCGGTCCCGGCCATCAGCGCCATCCTGGAGAGCCTGCCCGCGGACATGACCGGCCATGCTTTCCTTGAGGTGCCGTCGGCAGCTGATTTCCAGGACATCACCACCGCAGCCGATATCGAGATCACCTGGCTTGCCCGCGGCGCAGCCATCGGACGCTCCCGTCCGCATGGTGAACTCCTCAAGGAAGCTGTTGCCAAGGCTGTTCCCGTTCCGGGCTGGGTGGGCCTCAAGGGATCGGACAGTGCTGCCGGCCCGGAGCCCGAAGACGTCAACGTGGACCAGGACATCCTCTGGGAAACCCCGCAGCGCATGGACGCTGCAGCCATCGAGGCCACGAAGAACCCCACCCTTCCCGCCGGTGCGCTGCCGTTCTACGCCTGGATCGCAGGCGAAGCCTTCGTGATCAAGGAGATGCGGCGGTACCTGGTGCGCGACGTCGGCATCGACCGTAAGCAGGTCGCGTTCATGGGGTATTGGCGGCGCGGCAAGGCAGAGGGCTAACCCTCTCCCACATCCCTACCGCTTGAGCCCATCCCTCTCTCACATCCCAACTGTTTGCGGCCAACCCTCGCTCACGTGTTCACTCCGGGTTGGCTCGGGCTTAACCGAGGGCGGGTAGCTTCGGTTTGGTGCGGGGAGATTTCGGGGACGGGGAAAACGTTCGACGGCGGTACGTCGCCATCGGGGATTCCTTCACCGAGGGCGTGGGGGACCCGAGCAACGTCCTGCCCAACGGGGTCCGCGGCTGGGCCGACCGTGTGGCCGAGAAGTTGGCGAAGGCACAGTCCGGCTGGGAGTACGCCAACCTGGCCGTTCGCAGCAAGAGGCTACGGCACATCATCGATGAGCAACTGCAGCCGGCCCTCGACATGGAGCCGACGCTGATCACGCTGTATGCCGGCGGGAACGACATCCTGGATTTCGGTACCGACATGGAGGCGCTCCTGAATGACTACGAACTCCTCGTGGCGCGGCTGAGTGAAACGGGCGCAACCGTAGTCCTCTTCACTGGATTCGACGTCAAGGTCTCGGCTGTCCTTGAGCCTTTCAGGCGGCGCAACACCCTGTATAACGAACGAGTCCGCGGGATCGCCTCCAAGTATGGTGCCGTGCTGGTGGATTACTGGTGCTTCGATGCCTACAAGGATTCGCGGATGTGGGCCCCGGACCGGCTCCACATGTCCAAAGCCGGGCACAAATACCTGGCTGCCCAGGTCCTGGACCACCTCAACGTCTCCCATAAGATTTCGCCCAAGGAATGGGAACCGCCCTCGCGCTTGACCCTCCGTGAATGGGAACGCCGGCAACGCCGTTGGGTCAACGACTGGGTGGTGCCGTTGTTCGGCCGCAAACTGCGCGGAGTGACGCTGGGGGATTCGCTGCAGCCGCGCTGGCCCCAACCGGTCGCAGTCCCCCGCAAGGGTGGCCTGAAGAAGCTCGTGGAGGACAGGGAAGCAGCCCAATGACCACCGCACTGAGATTCGTCGCTCCAGCCATGCGTCTATAGGCCACTAGACAGGTATGTCTATAGGCCTATAGACTGAATTAATGATGATGAAGCGCCGGGATCTTCTGAGCAGGCTGAAACGCACTGCGAAAGATCTCGGCGTCGACTACAGCACTGAAGAAGGCGGGAGGCATACCCGCGTCACCATCGGCGGAAATACGACTTTCGTGCCTCGCCATAATGAAATTGGTGAGAAGTTGGCCAAGTAAATTATGAAGCAAGCCAAGGGAGAGGACACCAAGTGAAGCTCGAAGTAACAGCCAGCCGCGACGGCCGGCTTTGGTTCCTGGAATCAAAGCAGATCGAAGGTCTGACCACGCAGGCCCGAACCGTGTCCGAAATCCCGGAGATGGTGCGTGACTTGGCATCCCTGCTTACAGGCCGTCCCGAAACGGATTTCGACGTCCACATCACCTTTGACGCACCCGAAGTCACCGAGCACCTCAGGGCTGCTGCGGAGTTGGCTGCCAAGGCTGACGAGCTGAAGGCAGCGTCAGCGCGGGAACGTCACGAGGCCGCGATGGTGCTCAAGCGCCAAGGGGTTACTGTCCGCGATATCGGGGCCGTCCTGGGGGTCTCCCACCAGCGAGCCCAGCAACTCGTCAGCCACTAACACGCACCTTCAGGCTTATAACCGGCAACAGGCCGGAAAGCTCAGCTGTCCAGCAGGTTCTCGTAACCCTCGGCCACGCTGGTAGCGGTGAACTCGATGATCTCGAAGTCGGCAACTCCGTTGCTGTAGAACGGGTCCTGCCCCAAGGAAGCGTCCAGTGCTTCCCTGTCCACCTTCGACAGCAGCACGCCTCCCGTGGCTGGTACGCGACGTCCGGACGCAAGGAAGATGCCGTCGTCGAACGCTGCTTTAAGCCAGGCCATATGGCCCGGCCGGTGGAAGTCGACGATTTCGTCCGGAACTTTGTAGGTCAAGGAGACTACGAACATGCCGTCAGCCTATCGCCAGCGAAGTGTGCTGGAGCTACCAAGCCAGCGGATTCTCATAAGATGGACCCATGAATCAACCCCGCTGGCTGAACGCCGACGAACGCCGCGCCTGGCTGGCCCTCCTGAGCATCAATACGTTGCTCCCGTCGGCGTTGGATACCCAGCTTCAGTCCGCCGGCAAACTATCCTTGTTCGATTACAACGTGCTCGCGATGCTCTCCGAAACCGAGGGCCGCTACCTGCCCATGAGCGAGCTCGCTGCCCGGACAAGTGCCTCGTTGTCGCGGCTCTCGCACGTGGTCACCAAACTGCAGAAGCGCGGCTGGGTTGAACGTCAAGCGCACCCCGGAGATGCCCGGGTGACAGTGGCGCACCTGACTGACGCCGGCATGTCCACCATCGTTTCCCTGGCTCCTGCCCATGTGGAATCGGTGCGGACCCTGATGCTTGATTCGCTGACTCCCGATGACGTCGCCGACCTCGCGCGCATCGGCGAGAAAATAGTTGCCAGGCTCGATAACAACCACTGGATTCTCCGCGATTCCTAGCGGTTCCACCGGGCTTTGGGGCTGTGGGCGCTGAAGTGGCAAACTGGCGGCATGGATTTTTCTGCCCGCTACGTGGCCTTGGGAGACTCGTTCACAGAGGGCGTCGGCGACGACGATCCCACGCGCCCCAACGGGGTTCGAGGCTGGGCTGACGTCGTGGCCACGCAACTCGCCCTGGGTAATCCTGGGTTCGGCTACGCCAACCTTGCCATCCGCGGGCGCAAACTCCGCCAGATCATGGCAGAGCAAGTGGATGCCGCCGTCGCCATGAAGCCCACCTTGGTGAGCCTTTATGCAGGGGCGAACGACATCCTGCGCCCCAGGATCGATATCGACTCGCTTTTGGAGGAGTACGACGCCGGCATCGCCAGGTTGAGTGCCACCGGCGCCACCGTGCTGCTCTTCACGGGCTTTGACGCAAAAGGCTCGAAAGTCTTCAGCACCATGCGCGGCCGCACCGCGATCTACAACGAACTGGTGCGCGAGATCGCGGAGAACCATGGTGCTTTGCTGGTGGATTACTGGCGGTTCGATGAATACGACGACTGGCGTATGTGGGGCGAGGACAGGATGCACATGTCCACCGCAGGCCACCTCAACATGGCCAAGCGGGTGCTGGATGTCCTGGAACACGAACACGTGATGGACGTGCCCGAGCTTGCGCCTGTCCGGCTTTTGAACCGGGTGGAGACCCTGAAGGCCAACGCGCGCTGGATCCGGGAATCGGCTGCACCGTGGGTGTCCCGCCGTCTGCGCGGCGTATCTTCCGGCGATGGCCTCAGCCCGAAGTACGCCGAGTTGATCACGCCGCTTCCCTGAAACCGGGCGTAGCGAGCAACGATCCGTCGCGAAATACCGCGATCACCTCCACGCCCCACTTTTCAACAGCGTGGTCCATCGTTCCCGGTCCGCCGGCAACGATGGCCGTCGCGAGGACGTCGGCGGTGACGATGTCGGCCGCAGCCACGGAAACTTGCAGGAACTCAGGCGCCGCGCCGCCAACCGCCCAGATGTGGTGGCCCCTTTCGGCGGACCCTGACGTCGCCAGGGCACGTCGCGTGCCCAGCGGGTACGTGAGCAGCAAGGCCTGTCGATCAAGGGGATCCACCACGCCGGCGAGCCACGGCTCGTGCGTCTCCGGCGTTGGCGAGCCACTCACCAGCACGTCCCCGCCGGCGTTCAAGCACCAGTCCCGTAAACCGAGGGCCTCCAGCGACAACGCGGCTTCACGCGCCGCGTGCGCCTTCACGATCCCGGAGAGGTCCAACACCCCGTCGGGACGTTCGGCCGTGAAGGCGCCATCGGTAGACAACCGCCACTCAGCGGCTTCTGCATAGAGGTCCCGCATCACTTCCGACGCATAGGGCAGCGTTAGTTCCCCACGGGCCAGCCGGCTCGCTTCGGAGCCAGCCCGGTACAGGCTGAAGGTCAGGTCCAGTTGGGTGAACTTGTCCTCGACGACGGCGGCAGCTGACTCGAGCTCGTCGGCGGCGGTCTGCGCGGAGCGGATGCTGGCAAGGGTCAGGCTTACCACGGTGCCCATGCTGTGGAACGTCCGGGCCCGTAGTTGCGGGTTACTGGAAGTGGGCTGCATCGAGGGCCGCCTGCAGGGAGGTGAGGTAGGCGTCGCTGGTCACCGTGGCGCCGCTGACGGTTTGCACCTTGGCTGACTGTGCCTGCAGCACCTCGGAACGCAGGATCGGGGCAGCACGGCTGCTGATCTGGGCCGACTTACGTTCGGCATCAGTCAGCTTCAGCGCAGCGACTTCCGTGATCTTGCCGCCCTGGATTGTCACCCGGACCTGCACAGTACCGAAGCGGGTCTGGACCGACGCGCCGTCGAACGTTGCCGCCGTCGCCGTTCCAGTGCTGCCGCTGCTGCCGCGGGCGGCGCCACCGTTCGTGGTGCTGCTGCTCAGGCTGGTGGTGGTTGTTGAGCCGGTATCGGCGACGTGAGCGCCCGACTGCCAGCCGGCCAACAGGATGCCCGCCGATGCCAGCGCGGTTGCCATGGCTGCCCTAATTCTCACCAGTCGAACCTTTCGTAGTGGAGTTGTTCCGCGGGGACACCCGCGGCCCGGGCGTCCTGGATGACTGAGGCAGCCCATTGCGATGGGCCGCAAATGTACACGTCGGCGTCAGCGATGCCGGGAGCGTAGGAGTCGATGCTGAACCCGGCCGCCACCGCAGACTGGGGGAGCCATGGGTGGGCGCCGATCGAGCGTTGTCCCGTGAGATGGAAAAGGGTAGCGCCGCGTGCTTGGCACAGGTCCATGATTTCCTTGCCCAGGAAAAGCTCGGATTCGTCATGTCCCCTCAGCAGGACCGTGGCATGCCCGGGTTGGAACGGCGTGGACTCCAGGAGCGACCGCAACGGCGTGATGCCGATTCCGGCGCCGATCATCACCACGTTGTTCCGCGTGCGGGCCGCCGTGCTGAACATGCCGTAGGGTCCCTCGATGGCAACCTTGGTTCCGGGCCTGATCCCCGCGAGCCTGGCCGAGCCATCTCCGAGGTTCCGGACGGTGATGCGTATTTTGCCCGTCGAGCCCCCGACGCCGACCACCGGCTCGGCGGACAGGCTGAAAGGATGTGGCTGCCACCAATGCCCCGGAGCGAGGAACCTCCAGAAGAAAAAGCGCCCGCCGGCACCCGAGAGGCGCTCAAGCTGCAGGCCCGTCATCTCGATGCTGAAGACCTCCGGTGAAACCCGCAGCACCCGGCTCACTGTGAGCTGATGCCGGAACGTGGCCACCAGCGGTTGGCAGACCCTGTAGAGGAGAAGTGCTGCCCCGGTCGCGATGCAGAGTGCCAGCCAGTACCAGCGCTGCCAGGTTCCTTCGGCGAACAGCCCGCCCACACTGAACTGATGCGGAATGGCGGTGCCGACGGCAGCATAGGTCAGCAGATGGATCGCGTACCAGAATTCGTAGGGGAATCTCCTGCGTACGACCACCAGCGACGTCACTACCACGGCGATGAACAGGGCCAGGGAGACGAACGCGAGCCACATGTCAGGGACGTTGACCCACAACGACACCGATTCGCTGATCGGGTCCAGGCCCTCCGCAGCGCCGTAACCAATGGCGATCAGCAGTCCGTGGGCCAGCAGCAGGAAAAGCGCCGGTTTGCCGAGCTTCTTGTGGACCTCCAGGGCGCGGTCATGGCCGATCGCGTTGTCGACAAAGGGAATCCGGGCTGCGAGCAACAGCATCAGCAGCACCAGGTCCATGCCGATCAGTCCGGCGACAATACCCAAGGACGTCATGGTCGCCGCGAACGACGAGAAGCCGCTGGCACCGCCGTCGGCAAGCCACAGCGATACCGCCGCAACCGGCGACAACCACCCGACGAAACCCAGGACATCGGCGCGGGCCAGCCGCCGTCGTGCTTGCGGACGGAAGCATTCGACGGCGGCAGGTGCTGTCCGCGGGACCGTCGGGGCGGGGCTGTCCACGCTGTAATCTGTGGCTGGGAACGAGGTCATGTTCCAAGACTCGCCCGGCTTCCTTTCATTCTGCTGTGAAAGAGCTTTTGAGGGCGTATGATGCCGGATTGGTCTTAATTTGGCCTGGCCCGTAGAATAGTTAGGCGCTAGGTAGTGCGGATCGTGTGCAATTGCTCCGGTTGGTGGTGAAGTCAGTCTGACTGACATCCCGGTGGCCGGTAGTTAGGGGCTCAAGTTGCGTGCATTCCTGTATTCGCCCGGTATCCCAGGACCTGAGTTATAGCGGTCCTGTGGCCAGCCTTCTTCGCCGCACTTGATGCGGAAACTACCGAAATGGTGTGGACCGGATGCGGACACTGCCTGTCGCACGGCAACGCAGGAACATCTGCACGCCGTTACATTCAATCTTTGGAGGAGAGTCATGGCAGCACACTGCCAAGTGACCGGAGCCGAGCCGGGCTTTGGACACAGCATTTCGCACTCGCACCGTCGCAACAAGCGTCGGTTCGACCCGAACATTCAGAAGAAGCGCTACTGGGTTCCGTCCCTGCGCCGTAATGTCACGCTGACCCTGTCGGCCCGTGGCATCAAGACCATCGACGTACGTGGCATCGACGCAGTCGTAGCCGACATCCTGGCACGAGGAGTGAAGCTCTAATGGCAAAGGACAAGGACGTACGTCCGATCATCAAGCTGAAGTCCACCGCGGGCACCGGTTACACCTACGTAACCCGCAAGAACCGTCGTAACGACCCGGACCGTCTGGTCCTGAAGAAGTACGACCCCAAGATCCGCCAGCACGTCGAATTCCGAGAGGAGCGCTAAACACATGGCAAAGAAGTCCAAGATTGCTCGCAACGAGCAGCGCAAGGTCATTGTTGAGCGTTACGCTGCCAAGCGTCTCGAACTGAAGAAGACCCTGGTAGACCCCAACGCGACTGACGAAGCACGCGAAGCTGCACGCCTCGGCCTGCAGAAGCTGCCCCGCAACGCCTCCCCGATCCGTCTGCGTAACCGCGACCAGATCGACGGCCGTCCCCGCGGCACGCTCCAGAAGTTCGGTATCTCCCGTGTTCGCTTCCGCGACATGGCTCACCGTGGTGAGCTCCCGGGCATCACCAAGTCTTCCTGGTAATCACGAAGCTCTGAAAGGGCCGGCAACCGTTATGGTTGCCGGCCCTTTTTGTGTTTAACGCTCGCTCACGTTCCCGGGGGTTTGGTGGGGTCGCTCGCTCACGTTCCCGGGGTTTGGTGGGTTCGCTCGCTCACGTTCCCGGGGGTTTGGTGGGTTCGCTCGCTCGGTTGGGTGTTCGACGGCGGGTGGTTGGGGTGTGTGATGGGCTTCACTTGGGTGGTTTGTGGGTGTTTTGGGGGGTTTGGTTGGTTGTTTTGGCGGGTTTTCCTTGTGTTTGCGGGGTTTTTGGGTGGGGTTGGGGTGGATTTGGTGTGGGGGTGGGGCGCGTGTAAAGTTATTCGAGTCGCCGCCGCTGATGCGGGATGATGGCGACCGACTCCCTTCAAATTACCGGTTCCGGTGGTGCTTTTGTGTGCTTCTGGTTGGTGGGGGAGGCCCGGGGTTTGGTTTGCTTTGAGCGGCCGGTTCGGGTAAGTTTGAAAAGTTGCTTCGGAGCGATCCAGTGGCCCTGTGGGGTTGGTGGTGGTGCCGGTAGTGTCTGTTGTTTGAGAACTCAATAGTGTGCCAAGTTTGTTGATACCGATTGTTTTTTGATTGGTTGAAATTTATGCCAGTACTGTCGCGCACCCCCGTGTGTGGTGGTCTGGTTTTCAGCTGGTTTCGAATTTTGTGCAGCCGCGTTCTTGCCGTTATTTCCGGTGGGTGTGGTTGTGTCTGTTTGATTTGTTTTACTTCAACGGAGAGTTTGATCCTGGCTCAGGATGAACGCTGGCGGCGTGCTTAACACATGCAGTCGAACGATGATCCCAGCTTGCTGGGGGATTAGTGGCGAACGGGTGAGTAACACGTGAGTAACCTGCCCTTGACTCTGGGATAAGCCTGGGAAACTGGGTCTAATACCGGATATGACTCCTCATCGCATGGTGGGGGTGGAAAGCTTTTGTGGTTTTGGATGGACTCGCGGCCTATCAGCTTGTTGGTGGGGTAATGGCCTACCAAGGCGACGACGGGTAGCCGGCCTGAGAGGGTGACCGGCCACACTGGGACTGAGACACGGCCCAGACTCCTACGGGAGGCAGCAGTGGGGAATATTGCACAATGGGCGAAAGCCTGATGCAGCGACGCCGCGTGAGGGATGACGGCCTTCGGGTTGTAAACCTCTTTCAGTAGGGAAGAAGCGTAAGTGACGGTACCTGCAGAAGAAGCGCCGGCTAACTACGTGCCAGCAGCCGCGGTAATACGTAGGGCGCAAGCGTTATCCGGAATTATTGGGCGTAAAGAGCTCGTAGGCGGTTTGTCGCGTCTGCTGTGAAAGACCGGGGCTCAACTCCGGTTCTGCAGTGGGTACGGGCAGACTAGAGTGCAGTAGGGGAGACTGGAATTCCTGGTGTAGCGGTGAAATGCGCAGATATCAGGAGGAACACCGATGGCGAAGGCAGGTCTCTGGGCTGTAACTGACGCTGAGGAGCGAAAGCATGGGGAGCGAACAGGATTAGATACCCTGGTAGTCCATGCCGTAAACGTTGGGCACTAGGTGTGGGGGACATTCCACGTTTTCCGCGCCGTAGCTAACGCATTAAGTGCCCCGCCTGGGGAGTACGGCCGCAAGGCTAAAACTCAAAGGAATTGACGGGGGCCCGCACAAGCGGCGGAGCATGCGGATTAATTCGATGCAACGCGAAGAACCTTACCAAGGCTTGACATGAACCGGTAATACCTGGAAACAGGTGCCCCGCTTGCGGTCGGTTTACAGGTGGTGCATGGTTGTCGTCAGCTCGTGTCGTGAGATGTTGGGTTAAGTCCCGCAACGAGCGCAACCCTCGTTCTATGTTGCCAGCGGTTCGGCCGGGGACTCATAGGAGACTGCCGGGGTCAACTCGGAGGAAGGTGGGGACGACGTCAAATCATCATGCCCCTTATGTCTTGGGCTTCACGCATGCTACAATGGCCGGTACAAAGGGTTGCGATACTGTGAGGTGGAGCTAATCCCAAAAAGCCGGTCTCAGTTCGGATTGGGGTCTGCAACTCGACCCCATGAAGTCGGAGTCGCTAGTAATCGCAGATCAGCAACGCTGCGGTGAATACGTTCCCGGGCCTTGTACACACCGCCCGTCAAGTCACGAAAGTTGGTAACACCCGAAGCCGGTGGCCTAACCCTTGTGGGGGGAGCCGTCGAAGGTGGGACCGGCGATTGGGACTAAGTCGTAACAAGGTAGCCGTACCGGAAGGTGCGGCTGGATCACCTCCTTTCTAAGGAGCTGCTTACAATCTGTTGTCCCTGCCTGCATGGGTGGGGGTGTGGTTGTCAGTGTTGCCCATTGCGCAGGCGTTTGTTCTGCGGTGGGTGCTCATGGGTGGAATATCAACGAATCATTTTTTTGGCATGGCCTTTGCGGTGGTGTCCTGGTGCTAGTACGGCGGTCCTTCGGGGTTGTTGGGAACGTGTCCGGGGTGTTGGTTGTGGGGGTTGTGTTTGGCGCACTGTTGGGTCCTGAGGCAACAGGACCTTTTTGCAGCAATGCATTGGAGACTGGTGTTTCTTTTGTTCCTGCTTCCGGTACTGCCGTGTTCCCTTGTTGGGGGTGTGGTGGTCTGGTTGATGGGGTTGTTGTTTGAGAACTACATAGTGGACGCGAGCATCTGAGACACACGCACTTGTGTGTGTGTTTCTACAGCAATTTCTTTTTGATGAACCTGGCCTTTTGTGGTCGTGGTTCTCTCGAGTAGTTGATGCATCATGATCGGGCGTTTTGTTCGATGTGTGTGGTCAAGTTTTTAAGGGCACACGGTGGATGCCTTGGCATTAGGAGCCGAAGAAGGACGTAGGAATCTGCGATAAGCCTGGGGGAGTTGATAACCGAGCGTTGATCCCAGGATGTCCGAATGGGGAAACCCCGCACAACGCTGCAAGGTGATTGTGTGACCCGCATCTGAACACATAGGGTGCGTGGGGGGAACGCGGGGAAGTGAAACATCTCAGTACCCGCAGGAAGAGAAAACAAGAGTGATTCCGTTAGTAGTGGCGAGCGAACGCGGATCAGGCTAAACCGTTTCCATGTGTGATAGCCGGCGGGCGTTGCATGGGCGGGGTTGTGGGACTTTCCGTTCTGGTTCTGCCGGGCCAGTGAGGTGAGAGTGCGTGCATAGGTGAACGGTCTTGAAAGGCCGGCCAGAGAGGGTGTGAGCCCCGTAACCGTAATGTTGTGTGCCGCCTGGAGAGTATCCCAAGTAGCACGGGGCCCGAGAAATCCCGTGCGAATCTGTCAGGACCACCTGATAAGCCTAAATACTTCCTAATGACCGATAGCGGACCAGTACCGTGAGGGAAAGGTGAAAAGTACCCCGGGAGGGGAGTGAAACAGTACCTGAAACCGTGTGCTTACAATCCGTCGGAGCAGCCTTTGTAGTTGTGACGGCGTGCCTTTTGAAGAATGAGCCTGCGAGTTAGTGTTACGTCGCGAGGTTAACCCGTGTGGGGTAGCCGTAGCGAAAGCGAGTCTGAACAGGGCGAGTGTAGTGGCGTGATCTAGACCCGAAGCGGAGTGATCTACCCATGGCCAGGTTGAAGCGACGGTAAGACGTCGTGGAGGACCGAACCCACTTCAGTTGAAAATGGAGGGGATGAGCTGTGGGTAGGGGTGAAAGGCCAATCAAACTCCGTGATAGCTGGTTCTCCCCGAAATGCATTTAGGTGCAGCGTTGCGTGTTTCTTGCCGGAGGTAGAGCTACTGGATGGCCGATGGGCCCTACAAGGTTACTGACGTCAGCCAAACTCCGAATGCCGGTAAGTCAGAGCGCAGCAGTGAGACTGTGGGGGATAAGCTTCATAGTCGAGAGGGAAACAGCCCAGACCACCAACTAAGGCCCCTAAGCGTGTGCTAAGTGGGAAAGGATGTGGAGTTGCGAAGACAACCAGGAGGTTGGCTTAGAAGCAGCCATCCTTGAAAGAGTGCGTAATAGCTCACTGGTCAAGTGATTCCGCGCCGACAATGTAGCGGGGCTCAAGTACACCGCCGAAGTTGTGGATTTCACACAGTACCCTAGCCTTCGTGGTTCAGGGGTGTGGAGTGGTAGGGGAGCGTCGTGTGGGCAGTGAAGTCGCGGTGGAAACCAGCGGTGGAGCCTACACGAGTGAGAATGCAGGCATGAGTAGCGAAAGACGGGTGAGAAACCCGTCCGCCGAATGATCAAGGGTTCCAGGGTCAAGCTAATCTGCCCTGGGTAAGTCGGGACCTAAGGCGAGGCCGACAGGCGTAGTCGATGGACAACGGGTTGATATTCCCGTACCGGCGAAAAACCGCCCATGCCAAGCGGGGGATACTAACCGCCCGGAGCCTGCCCGCTCACCCTTGTGGTGTTGTGGGTTTTGGCCGAGCGCGGGACCTGATCCCGGGAGGTAAGCGTATTAACAGGTGTGACGCAGGAAGGTAGCCGGGCCGGGCGATGGTTGCCCCGGTCTAAGGATGTAGGGTCAGGGATAGGCAAATCCGTTCCTGTGTGTTTCGAGCACGATCCTGAGATCTGATGGGACCCCCGTTCGGGGGATCCGGTGATCCTATGCTGCCTAGAAAAGCATCGACGCGAGGTTTTAGCCGCCCGTACCCCAAACCGACACAGGTGATCAGGTAGAGAATACCAAGGCGATCGAGAGAATTATGGTTAAGGAACTCGGCAAAATGCCCCCGTAACTTCGGGAGAAGGGGGGCCTGCCCCGTGATGGAGACTTGCTCTCCGTGAGCGGGTGTGGGCCGCAGAGACCAGGGGGAAGCGACTGTTTACTAAAAACACAGGTCCGTGCGAAGTCGCAAGACGATGTATACGGACTGACTCCTGCCCGGTGCTGGAAGGTTAAGAGGACCGGTTAGCTCTTCGGAGCGAAGCTGAGAATTTAAGCCCCAGTAAACGGCGGTGGTAACTATAACCATCCTAAGGTAGCGAAATTCCTTGTCGGGTAAGTTCCGACCTGCACGAATGGAGTAACGACTTCCCCGCTGTCTCAACCATAAACTCGGCGAAATTGCAGTACGAGTAAAGATGCTCGTTACGCGCAGCAGGACGGAAAGACCCCGAGACCTTTACTATAGTTTGGTATTGGTGTTCGGAGTGGCTTGTGTAGGATAGGTGGGAGACGTTGAAGCCCGGACGCCAGTTCGGGTGGAGTCATCGTTGAAATACCACTCTGGTCACTTTGGACATCTAACTTCGGCCCGTGATCCGGGTCAGGGACAGTGCCTGATGGGTAGTTTAACTGGGGCGGTTGCCTCCTAAAAAGTAACGGAGGCGCCCAAAGGTTCCCTCAGCCTGGTTGGCAATCAGGTGTCGAGTGTAAGTGCACAAGGGAGCTTGACTGTGAGAGAGACATCTCGAGCAGGGACGAAAGTCGGGACTAGTGATCCGGCGGTACATTGTGGAATGGCCGTCGCTCAACGGATAAAAGGTACCTCGGGGATAACAGGCTGATCTTGCCCAAGAGTCCATATCGACGGCATGGTTTGGCACCTCGATGTCGGCTCGTCGCATCCTGGGGCTGGAGTAGGTCCCAAGGGTTGGGCTGTTCGCCCATTAAAGCGGTACGCGAGCTGGGTTTAGAACGTCGTGAGACAGTTCGGTCCCTATCCGCTGCGCGCGCAGGAAATTTGAGAAGGGCTGTCCTTAGTACGAGAGGACCGGGACGGACGAACCTCTGGTGTGTCAGTTGTACTGCCAAGTGCACCGCTGATTAGCTACGTTCGGATGGGATAACCGCTGAAAGCATCTAAGCGGGAAGCTCGCTTCAAGATGAGATTTCCATACACAATTTGTGTGAGAGGCCCCCAGCCAGACCACTGGGTTGATAGGCCGGATGTGGAAGCGAGGACTAACGACTCGTGAAGCTGACCGGTACTAATAGGCCAACAACTTACACCACACACAACACACTGCACGCGTCCACTATGTGGTTCCCAACCAACAACCCACCAGTTGAAACAGGAACCAACAACTAAATAACAACACCACAGTTGTAACCAACAGTCTTCCCACCCCCACCACACAAGAGCGGGGGAACGGGTAACAAGGTTACGGCGGTCATAGCGTGGGGGAAACGCCCGGTCCCATTCCGAACCCGGAAGCTAAGACCCACAGCGCCGATGGTACTGCACCCGGGAGGGTGTGGGAGAGTAGGACACCGCCGGACAACCATTAGGTCGAGACCCCCCAACCCACGGTTGGGGGGTCTCCCACATAAAAGACCACAAACACGCACAAGGCCCCCACCACACCGGTCAGGGGCCACGCGCATTTAACGACCAACCGCGGCTGTCGCACACAGGCGGGCAGGCCGCCGTCGAGCGTTAAACGTCTACCTGCAAGCGGCGTACAGTCGAATTCAGCGGTCCAGCTGCAGCCGCGACCAGCTCCAAAGCGTCAGCGCGCCGAAGAGAGTCGGAATCGCGAAGGTGAGGGCCAGAGCTGCCGGCGGCACCGTGCCAGGTGCTACCGCCCAGAGTGCCGGCGCGGCGACGGGAAACCATGGTCCGGCGCCCGCAAGAACCGCCACCTGCGTCCCGGCCATGACACCGACCGTAAGGCCGATTCCGCTAAGCAGGCCACGGCCGAGGGTTGCCGACCAGGCCGCGGGCGTGGCGATCAGCGCCGAAAGCACTGTGAGTGGGAGGAGCCGGGACAGCCCTTCGAATTCAGCAGCTTGGGCCATCCAAAGCCCAGGACAAGGCCGAGGCCAAGCAAGGTCATAGTCAACACGACTGCCATGACGATTGCCCAGCCTGCGTAAACCATGAGCTTGGCCAGGGCAATCGTGGTCCGCCGGACCGGCAGTGCGAATAGCCCGGAAATGGTGCCGTCCGTGAATTCCCTGCCGTGCCGGCGGCAGTAATTTGGTGGGCCGAGGAGGGGTAGCCGGCCCAGCATGACCGCCCGGGAAGATAGCGTCTTGCGTCCCCTGACGTCGAGTGCAGCGCTGAGTCCTTCGAATGGCTTTTTCATGCTGATATCTCCGGCTTCCGGGCTTCGTTGCGGGTGTCGTCGCTGTGGACGAGGGCAAAGAATTCCCGCACTATGTCTGTGGCCTTCGGACCGATGCTCCCGATGACGTTTGTCGGTCCACCCAGCACGATGAGCTGAGGGGCGAGTTGAAGGGCGCAAGCGAGTCCCAGCCGTTGGCGATTCCCCGGAGAGAGCGACACCGGATGGGGTCGTCGCAGATCCAGCTCGTCGAGCACCGTGTCCACGCTCGCCTTGATGTCAAAGGGTGGGACACCGCGTAGGCGTGCTCCGATCTCGAGATTGGTCCACCCTGCCAGCTCCCCATATGCAAGCGGGTACTCAATCAGCTGCCCCAGACGGCTCCATGTGTTCGATCCGGTGGCTTTCACTTTCTGCCCAGAGATGGCCACGTCGCCGGAGTCGGGGACCAGCAATCCCAGCACCAGCCTCATCAGCGTGGACTAGCCTGCGCCATTCAAACCGACGAGGCATGGATCTCACCCGCGGCTACGTCCCGGTAGAGCTTGTGTACCCCGTCTCCGGAGCCGAAAGAACGCGAAACGCAATGCGCCGCGAGCAGGGTTTCGGCCATGGTGTTCCTCCAGAACGTCCAGGGCATCAGCCATGACCGACTCCCTGCTGGCATCGCTCCTGGCAACTGCGCCCGCAATGGTGGTGTTCGACGGCAGTGTTGGGGTGGTGTTCGACGGCGGTGTGGTGGGGTTTTGGGGGTGGGTGTGTGGGTGTTGGGTGGTGGATTTGCGTTGGGGTTGTGGGGCGTGTATTGTTTTCTGAGTCGCCGGGTGCGAAACGGAAAGCCGGAAGGTGTGTACGGTTCGGTAGGCGGCCAAAAATAACTCTTCTTTTCCAATGGCCCTGTTGTGGTGCGCTGCTTTGTGTGGTGTTCCGGTCGGGGTGATGTTTTGGGGGGTCTGTTGTTTGAGAACTCAATAGTGTGCCAAGTTTGTTGATACCGATTGTTTTTTGATTGGTTGAAATTTATGCCAGTACTGTCGCGCACCCCCGTGTGTGGTGGTCTGGTTTTCAGCTGGTTTCGAATTTTGTGCAGCCATGTTCTTGCCGTTATTTCCGGTGGGTGTGGTTGTGTCTGTTTGATTTGTTTTACTTCAACGGAGAGTTTGATCCTGGCTCAGGATGAACGCTGGCGGCGTGCTTAACACATGCAAGTCGAACGATGATCCCAGCTTGCTGGGGGATTAGTGGCGAACGGGTGAGTAACACGTGAGTAACCTGCCCTTGACTCTGGGATAAGCCTGGGAAACTGGGTCTAATACCGGATATGACTCCTCATCGCATGGTGGGGGGTGGAAAGCTTTTGTGGTTTTGGATGGACTCGCGGCCTATCAGCTTGTTGGTGGGGTAATGGCCTACCAAGGCGACGACGGGTAGCCGGCCTGAGAGGGTGACCGGCCACACTGGGACTGAGACACGGCCCAGACTCCTACGGGAGGCAGCAGTGGGGAATATTGCACAATGGGCGAAAGCCTGATGCAGCGACGCCGCGTGAGGGATGACGGCCTTCGGGTTGTAAACCTCTTTCAGTAGGGAAGAAGCGTAAGTGACGGTACCTGCAGAAGAAGCGCCGGCTAACTACGTGCCAGCAGCCGCGGTAATACGTAGGGCGCAAGCGTTATCCGGAATTATTGGGCGTAAAGAGCTCGTAGGCGGTTTGTCGCGTCTGCTGTGAAAGACCGGGGCTCAACTCCGGTTCTGCAGTGGGTACGGGCAGACTAGAGTGCAGTAGGGGAGACTGGAATTCCTGGTGTAGCGGTGAAATGCGCAGATATCAGGAGGAACACCGATGGCGAAGGCAGGTCTCTGGGCTGTAACTGACGCTGAGGAGCGAAAGCATGGGGAGCGAACAGGATTAGATACCCTGGTAGTCCATGCCGTAAACGTTGGGCACTAGGTGTGGGGGACATTCCACGTTTTCCGCGCCGTAGCTAACGCATTAAGTGCCCCGCCTGGGGAGTACGGCCGCAAGGCTAAAACTCAAAGGAATTGACGGGGGCCCGCACAAGCGGCGGAGCATGCGGATTAATTCGATGCAACGCGAAGAACCTTACCAAGGCTTGACATGAACCGGTAATACCTGGAAACAGGTGCCCCGCTTGCGGTCGGTTTACAGGTGGTGCATGGTTGTCGTCAGCTCGTGTCGTGAGATGTTGGGTTAAGTCCCGCAACGAGCGCAACCCTCGTTCTATGTTGCCAGCGGTTCGGCCGGGGACTCATAGGAGACTGCCGGGGTCAACTCGGAGGAAGGTGGGGACGACGTCAAATCATCATGCCCCTTATGTCTTGGGCTTCACGCATGCTACAATGGCCGGTACAAAGGGTTGCGATACTGTGAGGTGGAGCTAATCCCAAAAAGCCGGTCTCAGTTCGGATTGGGGTCTGCAACTCGACCCCATGAAGTCGGAGTCGCTAGTAATCGCAGATCAGCAACGCTGCGGTGAATACGTTCCCGGGCCTTGTACACACCGCCCGTCAAGTCACGAAAGTTGGTAACACCCGAAGCCGGTGGCCTAACCCTTGTGGGGGGAGCCGTCGAAGGTGGGACCGGCGATTGGGACTAAGTCGTAACAAGGTAGCCGTACCGGAAGGTGCGGCTGGATCACCTCCTTTCTAAGGAGCTGCTTACAATCTGTTGTCCCTGCCTGCATGGGTGGGGGTGTGGTTGTCAGTGTTGCCCATTGCGCAGGCGTTTGTTCTGCGGTGGGTGCTCATGGGTGGAATATCAACGAATCATTTTTTTGGCATGGCCTTTGCGGTGGTGTCCTGGTGCTAGTACGGCGGTCCTTCGGGGTTGTTGGGAACGTGTCCGGGGTGTTGGTTGTGGGGGTTGTGTTTGGCGCACTGTTGGGTCCTGAGGCAACAGGACCTTTTTGCAGCAATGCATTGGAGACTGGTGTTTCTTTTGTTCCTGCTTCCGGTACTGCCGTGTTCCCTTGTTGGGGGTGTGGTGGTCTGGTTGATGGGGTTGTTGTTTGAGAACTACATAGTGGACGCGAGCATCTGAGACACACGCACTTGTGTGTGTGTTTCTACAGCAATTTCTTTTTGATGAACCTGGCCTTTTGTGGTCGTGGTTCTCTCGAGTAGTTGATGCATCATGATCGGGCGTTTTGTTCGATGTGTGTGGTCAAGTTTTTAAGGGCACACGGTGGATGCCTTGGCATTAGGAGCCGAAGAAGGACGTAGGAATCTGCGATAAGCCTGGGGGAGTTGATAACCGAGCGTTGATCCCAGGATGTCCGAATGGGGAAACCCCGCACAACGCTGCAAGGTGATTGTGTGACCCGCATCTGAACACATAGGGTGCGTGGGGGGAACGCGGGGAAGTGAAACATCTCAGTACCCGCAGGAAGAGAAAACAAGAGTGATTCCGTTAGTAGTGGCGAGCGAACGCGGATCAGGCTAAACCGTTTCCATGTGTGATAGCCGGCGGGCGTTGCATGGGCGGGGTTGTGGGACTTTCCGTTCTGGTTCTGCCGGGCCAGTGAGGTGAGAGTGCGTGCATAGGTGAACGGTCTTGAAAGGCCGGCCAGAGAGGGTGTGAGCCCCGTAACCGTAATGTTGTGTGCCGCCTGGAGAGTATCCCAAGTAGCACGGGGCCCGAGAAATCCCGTGCGAATCTGTCAGGACCACCTGATAAGCCTAAATACTTCCTAATGACCGATAGCGGACCAGTACCGTGAGGGAAAGGTGAAAAGTACCCCGGGAGGGGAGTGAAACAGTACCTGAAACCGTGTGCTTACAATCCGTCGGAGCAGCCTTTGTAGTTGTGACGGCGTGCCTTTTGAAGAATGAGCCTGCGAGTTAGTGTTACGTCGCGAGGTTAACCCGTGTGGGGTAGCCGTAGCGAAAGCGAGTCTGAACAGGGCGAGTGTAGTGGCGTGATCTAGACCCGAAGCGGAGTGATCTACCCATGGCCAGGTTGAAGCGACGGTAAGACGTCGTGGAGGACCGAACCCACTTCAGTTGAAAATGGAGGGGATGAGCTGTGGGTAGGGGTGAAAGGCCAATCAAACTCCGTGATAGCTGGTTCTCCCCGAAATGCATTTAGGTGCAGCGTTGCGTGTTTCTTGCCGGAGGTAGAGCTACTGGATGGCCGATGGGCCCTACAAGGTTACTGACGTCAGCCAAACTCCGAATGCCGGTAAGTCAGAGCGCAGCAGTGAGACTGTGGGGGATAAGCTTCATAGTCGAGAGGGAAACAGCCCAGACCACCAACTAAGGCCCCTAAGCGTGTGCTAAGTGGGAAAGGATGTGGAGTTGCGAAGACAACCAGGAGGTTGGCTTAGAAGCAGCCATCCTTGAAAGAGTGCGTAATAGCTCACTGGTCAAGTGATTCCGCGCCGACAATGTAGCGGGGCTCAAGTACACCGCCGAAGTTGTGGATTTCACACAGTACCCTAGCCTTCGTGGTTCAGGGGTGTGGAGTGGTAGGGGAGCGTCGTGTGGGCAGTGAAGTCGCGGTGGAAACCAGCGGTGGAGCCTACACGAGTGAGAATGCAGGCATGAGTAGCGAAAGACGGGTGAGAAACCCGTCCGCCGAATGATCAAGGGTTCCAGGGTCAAGCTAATCTGCCCTGGGTAAGTCGGGACCTAAGGCGAGGCCGACAGGCGTAGTCGATGGACAACGGGTTGATATTCCCGTACCGGCGAAAAACCGCCCATGCCAAGCGGGGGATACTAACCGCCCGGAGCCTGCCCGCTCACCCTTGTGGTGTTGTGGGTTTTGGCCGAGCGCGGGACCTGATCCCGGGAGGTAAGCGTATTAACAGGTGTGACGCAGGAAGGTAGCCGGGCCGGGCGATGGTTGCCCCGGTCTAAGGATGTAGGGTCAGGGATAGGCAAATCCGTTCCTGTGTGTTTCGAGCACGATCCTGAGATCTGATGGGACCCCCGTTCGGGGGGATCCGGTGATCCTATGCTGCCTAGAAAAGCATCGACGCGAGGTTTTAGCCGCCCGTACCCCAAACCGACACAGGTGATCAGGTAGAGAATACCAAGGCGATCGAGAGAATTATGGTTAAGGAACTCGGCAAAATGCCCCCGTAACTTCGGGAGAAGGGGGGCCTGCCCCGTGATGGAGACTTGCTCTCCGTGAGCGGGTGTGGGCCGCAGAGACCAGGGGGAAGCGACTGTTTACTAAAAACACAGGTCCGTGCGAAGTCGCAAGACGATGTATACGGACTGACTCCTGCCCGGTGCTGGAAGGTTAAGAGGACCGGTTAGCTCTTCGGAGCGAAGCTGAGAATTTAAGCCCCAGTAAACGGCGGCGGTGGTAACTATAACCATCCTAAGGTAGCGAAATTCCTTGTCGGGTAAGTTCCGACCTGCACGAATGGAGTAACGACTTCCCCGCTGTCTCAACCATAAACTCGGCGAAATTGCAGTACGAGTAAAGATGCTCGTTACGCGCAGCAGGACGGAAAGACCCCGAGACCTTTACTATAGTTTGGTATTGGTGTTCGGAGTGGCTTGTGTAGGATAGGTGGGAGACGTTGAAGCCCGGACGCCAGTTCGGGTGGAGTCATCGTTGAAATACCACTCTGGTCACTTTGGACATCTAACTTCGGCCCGTGATCCGGGTCAGGGACAGTGCCTGATGGGTAGTTTAACTGGGGCGGTTGCCTCCTAAAAAGTAACGGAGGCGCCCAAAGGTTCCCTCAGCCTGGTTGGCAATCAGGTGTCGAGTGTAAGTGCACAAGGGAGCTTGACTGTGAGAGAGACATCTCGAGCAGGGACGAAAGTCGGGACTAGTGATCCGGCGGTACATTGTGGAATGGCCGTCGCTCAACGGATAAAAGGTACCTCGGGGATAACAGGCTGATCTTGCCCAAGAGTCCATATCGACGGCATGGTTTGGCACCTCGATGTCGGCTCGTCGCATCCTGGGGCTGGAGTAGGTCCCAAGGGTTGGGCTGTTCGCCCATTAAAGCGGTACGCGAGCTGGGTTTAGAACGTCGTGAGACAGTTCGGTCCCTATCCGCTGCGCGCGCAGGAAATTTGAGAAGGGCTGTCCTTAGTACGAGAGGACCGGGACGGACGAACCTCTGGTGTGTCAGTTGTACTGCCAAGTGCACCGCTGATTAGCTACGTTCGGATGGGATAACCGCTGAAAGCATCTAAGCGGGAAGCTCGCTTCAAGATGAGATTTCCATACACAATTTGTGTGAGAGGCCCCCAGCCAGACCACTGGGTTGATAGGCCGGATGTGGAAGCGAGGACTAACGACTCGTGAAGCTGACCGGTACTAATAGGCCAACAACTTACACCACACACAACACACTGCACGCGTCCACTATGTGGTTCCCAACCAACAACCCACCAGTTGAAACAGGAACCAACAACTAAATAACAACACCACAGTTGTAACCAACAGTCTTCCCACCCCCACCACACAAGAGCGGGGGAACGGGTAACAAGGTTACGGCGGTCATAGCGTGGGGGAAACGCCCGGTCCCATTCCGAACCCGGAAGCTAAGACCCACAGCGCCGATGGTACTGCACCCGGGAGGGTGTGGGAGAGTAGGACACCGCCGGACAACCATTAGGTCGAGACCCCCCAACCCACGGTTGGGGGGTCTCCCACATAAAAGACCACAAACACGCACAAGGCCCCCCACCACACCGGTCAGGGGCCTTCAGCCGTTAAGGACTAACCCCAGAACCCACCCAGCTCATCGGCCAAGGACAGCCCTTGTTCGTAGCCGGTCCGCGCCGCAGCTGGGCGGAGCGACAGATCCATGGCGTTGACCCCGAACATGTGCTCGGAGTCGCTCTCCGGGACGATGGTGCGAACCCGGCTCCCGTTGCCCTGCAACGCGGACACCTGGGTCCGCAGATCCATTCCCCATTCGCCAGGCGTCCGTGTCCGGCCGCCGAACGGCGAGAGCACCAAAACCCTGGGATATCCGGCTGCGAGGTCCGCGTTCTCCGCATTGGTCCGGTATCCGCCGTCGATGTAATGCTTGGTGCCGATGCTGTAGGCGAAGCCGCTGGCGCAGCTGGCGGCCACGGCGTCCACCAGGTCGACTCCGCTGTGACGGTCGAAGACCACAGGCTCCCCGGTTTCAGCATCTACTGCTGTGAGAAGCACAGCCCGCTCGGGCCACTGTTGCTGGGGCAGTCGGCCCGATACGGTAGCCCTCCACCTTTTGCTGGCTCCATCCATGGCCGCTGCCAGGTCGAGGGCCGCGGCACCCATTCGGCGGCGCATGTCGGCCATGTCCCTTGAAGCGTCCAGGATCCTGCCTGTCCGCTCCATATGGTCAGTTACGGATCCGGCCCCTTTCTGGGCCGGCGCCCCCGAACCTGCCGGTCCCGCGCCAGATGACTGACGCGGAGGGAGAGGCACAGGACCAAGAGTGGCCTTCAACAGGTCGGCGGGCGCAGCGCCGGCCAGCTGGGCCGCTGCCGTGGACCCGGCCGAGGTCCCAACCGTGAGGTCTGCGCGGGTGACGTCCACACCGCCGTCGTAAAGTCCTGCGACGACGCCGATGAGCCACGCGTTGCCTGTGGATCCGCCGCCTCCAAGGACCAATGCGCGCTCACCCTGCGGGATGCGCGCAGAAGCGTCAAGGGTTGGCAGTACTTGCGCTGCCGCCGATGCTTCCGGGGCGGGAGGGGCAGGTAAGGGAGATGTATTCATGGGAGTTGCCTTTCGCGAAATGCGTACCAGGCGCTCCCGGGGGGGGGCGGCTTGCTCAGCCGCGGGATCGTGGACTGCTGGGAGCGCCCACTGTGGATACTGCCTTCATGGGTCTCACCTCCAGTCCCGAAGTTCATGATTGTTCAAAGATCACGATCACCGGAAAAGCTATCACCCGGCAGGGTGGGTGTGCAACGGAAATTCAGGATCAGGACCGCAGGCGCGCCGCAGGGACTGGTTCTCTGTCCATGTCCGATCGGCGTAGGGTACGCCAAGGGCTTAAAGGGGCCCTAAAAACCGCTGAAATCCGGTGATTTTGGTCAAAAAAGCGCGGAAACACGCGGAATTTGCTGGCCAAGGCAGCCCAAGCTGGTAAGTTTTCGAAGAGTGGCTTGCTCGCATTCCGCTTGAAAGCTCAAAAACGTATGAGTCCAGGAGGACGTAAATGGCTAAGAACCGTAGTGAACTCGTTGCAGAGGTAGCAGGCAAGGCTGGCACCAGCCAGGCAGCAGTCAACTCCGTGCTCGATGCACTGTTCGAAGTTTTCGAGACTTCTGTCGCTGCCGGCGAGAAGATCACCATCCCGGGCTGGCTCGCCGTTGAGCGCACCGACCGTGCAGCCCGCACCGGCCGCAACCCGCAGACCGGCGAAACCATCCAGATCGCAGCAGGCCACAGCGTCAAGCTGACCGCTGGCTCCAAGCTGAAGGCAGCTGTCGCCAAGAAGAAGTAACTTCTTCGGCACACGCCTTGAAAGGGCGGCAACCTGATGGTTGCCGCCCTTTCTGCTTGGAGTTAATGCACATAGCGCACCTTTCGATTCGCAGCCCGGCGACAGGTAGCGGACAATGGATAGGTGCCATCAGCAAGAAGTTCCGCAACTGCCCCTTCGTCTCCTCCCAAGCCGGGAGCGCGGGGAGGCTCTGCCGTCGCGGGGATTTCGCTCCCTTGGCAGTTGGCGGGATTGGCCGTTCTGTTCCTCGCTCTTGCCGCCGCGTTGATCTTCTCCGGCGCCTCGGCTGCCCGCCAGGTTTCGGACCCCGGTGCCTTGGTGAGGTGGGGCCTTCCGTTTGCCAAGGCCATCCACAACGTCTCGGTAGCCACCGTGATCGGCGGCCTGATCTTCGCGGTAGGCATCCTGCCCAAGAACCTCGGAGGATCCCGTTCGCGGGAGAAGGACGCCGACGCGCCTGAGCATCCGGCCTTTGCCAGGGCCCTCGCGGTGGCCGCCGCAGCAGGCGCGGCGTGGACGTTGTCCGCAGTGGCAGTCCTCGTCCTGACGTACGCGGACGTCGCAGGCCAGTCACTGTCCGGTGATGCCGAGTTCACCCGTTCGCTGGTCTACTTCATGACCGACATCGAAACGGGCAAAGCCTGGCTTGCCGTAACGATTATCGCTGCCGTGGTCACCACGGCCCTGTTCGGGGTCCGCTCCCTGACCGGTCTGGCGTTCACGCTCGTGCTCGCGTTGATCGGGCTGATCCCCACAGCACTCATCGGCCATTCCTCGAGTTCAAGCGACCACGAGGGCGCCATCAATTCCCTGGGCCTGCACTTGGTGGGCGTCTCCACTTGGGTTGGCGGCATCATCATGCTGGCGGTCCTGTCGGGCCTCCTTACCGGCTCACGCCAGGCGGGAACTGCGGACATTACAGAGCAGACCCTCCGTCGTTTCTCCTCCTTGGCAGGCTTCGCTTTTGTCCTGGTGTTCGCTTCGGGCGTCATCAATGCTGCCATCCGGGTCACCAACCCCGCAGACCTGTTCGGCTCGTCGTACGGCCAACTCATTGTTGCCAAGGCTCTGGCCACGCTGGTGCTGGGTGGCATCGGTTTCATGCACCGGCAATGGGTTATTCCGCAGCTCGGGAAGAACGGATCCATGTCTGCCCGCCGGGTGCTGTGGCAACTGGTTTTGGTTGAGCTGCTGGTGATGGGCGCGACGTCGGGACTTGCCGTTGCGCTCGGTCGCTCGGCTCCGCCGCAGCCCACCACCTACGCGCCCGATGCCTCGCCGTCGTTCATCCTGTCCGGGTACGAGCTGCCACCGGAGCTGACCCCTGCGCGTTGGCTGACCGAGTGGCGCTTTGACTGGCTGTGGGTGGGCGTTGCCTTGTTCGGCGCCGTCTCCTACATCATGGGCATCGTCAAGATCCGCCGGCGCGGAGACCGGTGGTCTGCCTTCCGCACCGTGAACTGGATGATCGGCCTGGTGGTCCTGACCTACATCACGTCCGGCCCGCCCGCCGTCTACGGCCGGGTTCTGTTCTCCGCGCATATGGTGGACCACATGGCCCTCACCATGGTGGCGCCCATCTTCCTGGTTCTCGGCACCCCCGTGACGCTGGCCCTGCGCGCGCTGCCAACCCGCGGCGAGGGTGCCCACGGCTCCCGCGGCCTGCGCGAGTGGCTGCTGCTCTTCGTGCACTCCCGGTTCTCGCAGGTGGTGACGCACCCCTTGTTCGCGGCTGCCAACTTCGCGGGCTCCATTGTCTTGTTCTACTACTCGGACCTCTTCGGCCTGGCCATGCGGGAGCACGTTGGCCACGAGCTCATGAACCTGCACTTCCTGCTGACCGGATACATCTTTGTCCTGAGTATGATCGGCAGCGACCCCCTGCCTCGCCGTGCGCCCTACCCAATGCGCCTGCTGCTCCTTCTGGCGACCATGGGATTCCACGCCTTCTTCGGGGTGTCCATCATGGGCGGCACCGGCCTGCTCGCGGCAGACTACTTCGGCGACCTGGGCCGTGCCTGGGGTCCCACGGCCTTGGGAGACCAGCAACTGGGCGGCGCAGTGGCCTGGGGCATTGGTGAAATTCCCACGCTGCTGGTGGCCATCGGCGTGGCGGTCATGTGGTCACGGTCCGATGAACGGGAGAAGCGCCGGGTGGACCGCGCGGCCGACAGGAATAACGACGCCGATCTCAGTGCTTACAACGATATGTTTGCCCGGCTGGCTGAGCGTGATGCCAAGCTGTCGGGCCGCACAGCCAGGGCCACAACCGCAGCCCCGGCTGTGCGCCCCACGAACGACAATTCCGGGCAGAGTGACCCGAACACCAAGCTGGAAGGACGCTGATGAGCGAATCCGTACGTACCCAACACCGGGTCCGGGCCTCCGAACTCGAGGGCCGCGGCTGGCTCAATACGGGTGGCAAGTCCCTGGGCCTCGAGTCCCTGCGCGGCAAGATTGTGCTGCTCGATTTCTGGACCTTCTGCTGCATCAACTGCCTGCACGTGCTCGATGAGTTGCGCCCCCTGGAAGAGAAGTACTCGGACGTCTTGGTGACCGTCGGCGTGCACTCGCCCAAGTTCGAGCATGAGGCAGACCCCGTCGCATTGGCATCGGCTGTTGAGCGCTACGAGATCCACCACCCGGTCCTGGACGACCCCGAGCTCGCCACCTGGAAGGCCTACACGGCCCGCGCATGGCCCACGCTGGTGGTCGTGGATCCAGAGGGTTACATCGTGGCCCATCTTTCCGGTGAGGGCCACGCAGACGGCCTCGCTGTCCTTCTCGAAGAACTCGTCGCCGAACACGAAGCGAAGGGGACCCTCCACCGCGGCAACGGCCCATACGTGGCCCCGGAGCCAACGTCGGGCACCCTGCGGTTCCCCGGCAAGGCAACCCAGCTCGCCAACGGCAACTACCTCGTAGTGGACTCCGGCCATCACCGTTTGGTGGAATTGCGTCCCGACCTGGAAACCGTCGAGCGCGTGATCGGCTCCGGTACCAAGGGCTACCTGGACGGGCAATCCGAAATTGCACAGTTCAACGAACCGCAGGGTGTCACTTTGCTGCCGTCCGAACTTGCCTGGAAGCTCGGCTACGACGCGGTTGTGGCGGACACCGTCAACCACCGCCTCCGTGGCGTGACACTAAGTTCGGGCTACGTGCAGACGATCGCCGGCAACGGCGTGCAAAGGCTGCTGGACACCGGCCCCGCCCGTGTCACCGATTCCGGTGCCGGTACCTGGTCCGAACATCACGACGACGGTCCGGCTGACTTTGCCGGGGACGCCGTGGATGTGGGAGCGCTGGGTCTTGGTACCGAGGTTTCGCTGTCCTCCCCTTGGGATGTCGTGTGGAGCGAAAAGCTTCAGAAGGTCGTCATCGCGATGGCCGGCACCCACCAGATCTTCGCTTACGACCCGCTGGCCAACGAGGTCTCAATCCTTGCCGGCTCAGGTCTGGAAGGCTTGCTTGACGGCAAGGCGGAGGAAGCCTGGTTCGCCCAGTCCTCGGGCTTGGCGATCGACGGCGAAGACAACATCTGGGTAGCCGACTCGGAGACCTCATCCCTGCGCCGTCTTGTCATCAACGATTCCGGTGTCACGGTGGAAACCGCTGTGGGCAAGGGTCTGTTCGATTTCGGCTTCCGTGATGGCGAGGCTTCCGAAGCCCGCCTGCAGCACCCCCTCGGAGTGACGGTGCTGCCGGATAACTCCGTGGCGATTGCCGACACGTACAACGGAGCTGTGCGCCGCTACGACCCCGCTACCAAGTCCGTCTCTACACTGGCGCGGGGCCTTGCCGAGCCGAGTGACGTCGTCGTGGTCCAAGTCGAAGGCAGCGACCCGCTGCTGGTGGTGGTTGAGTCGAACAAGCACCAGCTTGTCCTGGTGCCGATTCCCAAGGAAGCCCTCCAGGTGGACGAAGGTGCATCGCAAACGCAGCGTCCCAAGAGTCCGGTGACCCCCGGAACACTCGAGCTTGCGGTGCGCTTCAAGGCTCCCACCGGGCAGAAACTCGATGACCGCTGGGGCGATCCCACCCAAATGAAGATTTCCTCCACCCCGCCTGAGCTGTTGGTTTCCGGCGGGGGGACATCGGTGGGCCTTCTGCGGACGCTGGAACTCTCGGCGGATGTTCCCGAGGGCATCCTGCACATCACCGCCCGCGCTGCCGCATGCGATGGGCCCGAAACCGAAGACGGCGAGATCCCGGACCACGCCGCGTGCCACCTGTACCAGCAGGATTGGGGCATTCCCGTGGTCCTGCAGGCCGACGGCGAGTCCGAGCTGGTCCTCGACCTCCGCGGGATGGACTAAATCGGCGACCCATGCCAAAGATGAATGGCCCGGTTCCTCCCCTGTGCGGGGCAGGAGCCGGGCCATTGCGTGTATACGGTGTGTGAATGGAGCTTTGGCAGCGAGCGGGCTAGAAAGTCAGTAAGGGCGTCACCGTCACGGTGTCACCGTTGATGTCCAGCTGCGTGGTGAAACTGAAGTCGTGCTCCACGTTGAGGTCGTTCACGAGCCCTGTGAAGAGGTTGACTTCCCTGGCGGTCAAGGTGGCCTTGCCATTCAAGGGGGCGACCACCCATTTGCCGCTGAACGGCTCGATGGAGATCTTGGGATACTCCGTAATGGCCCACTTGATGGTTCCGTCCACTACCCGCGCGTTGCTGACGTGGTAGAACGGGCAGTCGGGCTGCAGGCGTTGTTGTTCTGTAGCCTGGGCGGCGCAAGTGTCCAGGAACTCGCGGACCTTGCCGGCTACGGCGTCATTCATGGCCTTGGTGGAACGGGTCTGCAGGTTCAGGGGAGCCTGCCCGCCGTCGCGTGTTGCCACCAGCGCCGATGTTGCGGGGGCTTCGAAGTAGGTCCCGTTCAAGCTGGCCTCGTATTTGCCCGGGAAGAACACCGCAAACGTGTTGCGGCCGTTGGGCATGTTGACCGGCACACCGTTGAGGGTGGCTTCGCTGGAGTTGACCACGGTGACGTCAATGGTGGGCAGGGTAGTAGGGACGAACGCCCACTTGGCAAAGAAAAGCCACTGTGTTCCGGTGCGTTCCATCAGGAACTCGGTGTGCAGGCGGCTGCCGTCCAGGGTGTAGTCCACCGGCACCGAGACCCGGTTGCTGCCACGGGGCTCAGGGTTTCCCACTTTGACGTCGGACAGCTTGGAGGCTGCGGTCTGAAGGGCGGTTCCGTCCAGCATGGCAGCGTTGGCGGTGGGCACTTTGGCGCGCAGCAGCCCAAGCGCTTCTTCGCCGTTGCCGTCCTGGAGCGCCTGCAAATACTCCTTGACCGGCTGCTGCGGACTGGCTACGGAGGAGCTCACCAGGTTGATGGAGACGATCGCTCCGGCGACAGCGAGCATCAGACCGAGCAGCCATCCGGCTGCGGTCTTGACGAACGCTTGACTCAACTGCACGCCCTTTACGTTACCTGCCGCAGCAGCTCCCGCCGTGCAGGAGGTACCGGTTGTGACGGCCGGAACTAGCGTCGACGGCGTGAAGATGTGCCGAAAACACCGCGCATGAGGTCACGGCCGAGCTGGGTACCCATGGACCGGACCATGCTCTTCAAACCGCCTCCCAATGCTCCGCCCAGAGCTCCTGCAATGTCACCGAACACGTTGTCCTGGGGGGCCTGCGGGGCCTGCTGCGGGACCGGTACGGGAGCGGGTGGCGCCGGGAAGGAATCGGGCGTTGACGATGCGGGGCGCGAACTCGGCCGGCCTAGGATTTCTTCCTCGATCCGGCGAGCCTCTGCATCGATGTCGGCTTGGGAAGTGCCGCCAGGCGAAGCCGGTGAGCCGGAGGACGGAACCGGCGGCTGGCCCGGCGCGGCATCCCCTGTGGGCGCTGCTGTCTTGCCGTTGAGTTTCTCGTAGGCCGAAAGGTTGTCCACCGCTGTCCCGTACTTGGCCAGGAGGGACGAGGCAGCAATGGTGCTCTTGATGAGCTCATCTTCGCTGGGACCCATAACGGATTCCGGCGCACGCAGCCGGGTCAGGGCCACGGGTGTTGGTGCGCCCTTCTCGTTCATGACGGTGATGACGGCTTCACCGATTCCGGCCGAGGTGAGGGTCTCTTCGAGGTCATAGTCGCTCACCGGGAAAGTGGACACGGTGGCCTTGAGGGCCTTGGCGTCTTCGGGCGTGAAGGCGCGGAGGGCGTGCTGCACGCGGTTGGCCAACTGCCCCAGGACGTCGGCCGGAACATCCTTGGGGGTCTGGGTGACGAAGAAGATGCCCACGCCCTTGGAACGGATCAGCCGGACGGTGGTGGTGATGGCTTCAAGGAAGGCCTTGGATGCGTCGTTGAAGAGCAAGTGGGCTTCGTCCAGGAAGAACACCAGCTTGGGTTTGTCGAGGTCTCCTGCTTCGGGGAGGTCCTCAAACAGATCGGCCAGGAGCCACATGAGGAAGGTGGAGAAGAGGAGAGGCTTGGTCTGCAGCGTAGGCAGTTCCAGACAGCTGACCACACCGCGGCCGTCCGGTGCCGTGCGGAGCAACTCGGCGGTATCGAATTCGGGTTCGCCGAAGAACTTCTCCATGCCCTGCGCTTCCAGGGCGATCAACTCGCGCAGGATCACACCCGCGGTGGCCTTGGAAAGGCCGCCGAGTTCAGCGAGTTCGGCTTTGCCTTCATCCGAGGTGAGGAACTGGATGACAGCACGAAGGTCCTTGAGGTCGATCAGTTCAAGGTTCTTCTGGTCCGCGAAGTGGAAGATCAGCTGGAGGCTGGACTCCTGGGTGTCGTTGAGGTCCATGATGCGCGAGAGCAGGATGGGCCCGAACGACGTAATGGTGGCGCGGACGGGGATGCCGTTGCCGTCTCCGCCCAAGGAAAGGAATTCCACTGGGAAATTCCTGGCCTGCCAGTCCTGTCCGAGCGCGGACGTACGCGCCGTCAGCTTCTCACTGCCAGTGGCCGGCGTCGCCAAACCGGAAAGATCACCCTTGATGTCCGCGAGGAAAACCGGGACGCCCGCCGTCGAAAGCTGTTCGGCGATCATGTGCAGCGTGACGGTCTTGCCGGTGCCCGTGGCGCCCGCCACCAGGCCGTGCCTGTTCATCATGGCCAGTGGCAGTCTGACCTGGGCCTCCTTATGGACTTCACCGTCCACAATTGCGGCGCCGAGTTCTATGGTGGCCCCTTCCAAGGTGTAACCCTCTTGGATGGTGGCGAGTTTTTCCGCAGTGGTTTTCTTGGCCATGCGCATAGCTTAGCTGGGCTTGGCAAGATCCTTGCTGAAGGCCAAATGCTTGATGTCCTCGGGGTCGGCGGCGAGGTCGAACAGGGCTTTGTACCCCGTGGCGAGGTAGAGGTTCTTGGCCTCGGGTTGCCTCGGTCCGGTGGTCAGGTAGAGCTTCCGGTAGCCGCGCCGGCGTGCCTCGTTTTCAAGCTCCGCCAGGACCAAACGGGCCAGCCCGCGCCTGCGGTGCGCCGAGTGCGTCCAGATCCGCTTGAGCTCAGCGGTGTGCTCATCGTAGCGACGGAAGGCGCCGCCGGCGACGGATTCGCCGTTCTCCTGGATGATGATCAGCGCGCCGTGGGGTGCGGCAAATTCTTCGGCGGGGTAGCGGTTCAGTTCCTCCGATGCGCCTTCGCTGCTGAACAGGTCCCCGTAGCGGGTGTTGTATTCAACGGCGAGCTCGTCCAGGAGCGGCTTCACGCGAGGGTCCCGCATGGGCAGGCTGAGGACGGTAAGGCCCGACGGCGGCCGGGTTGGGGTTGAGGTCATGGCTTGCCTTTCGTTCGTGGCACCCAAGTAGGGGACAGGTAACGCTCTACTGAGCGGCCAGAGCGACAGTATCTGTCCCCTAGTTGGGTTGGAGGGCTGGGACGGCGGTGGTCAGGGATTCCAGGATCCTGCGGGCCAGGGCGTCGTTCTCCCGGAAGGGGGCTGCGTTGGTGTTTGGACGTGCGAACGCTCCCGCGCCCCAGCCCGAGGTCCAGGGACCCACCGCGAACAAACCCTGCTGTGGGCTTCCAACCGGTGAGAGGACCTCGAAATTCCCGGAAACCAGGAGCTTGCCCGTCGAGTGTGTGCCCTCGGAGGTGAGCAGCCGCTGTTCGGTGCCCCAACCGGCGTCGTGCAGGTCCGCCAAGGCGGGGTTCGCCGAACGTTCCACGGAAGCTGAAGGCAACCGGGCCTCAATGTACGCGGACGCGTCCACCACCACCGGCGACTGGAACGAACCCGCCACGAAGCGGCCCAGGGACTCGTCCGCCCGAACCCACATGCCAGGCCCAAGGAATTTGAGGAGTCCGGCCCGGTGGAGGGCGAGCATTTCGCGAAGTCGGTGCGATGGCGGCCCCGAGTCCACGAAACTGAAGAAACCGTGCCACCAGCCATGGATGGACTGCTGGGACCGGGCATTCAACCGTTCCTGCGGGACCAGCCGGCCAAGGTCCATGTACACATACAGCAAGGCAGTGAACAGGGCCAGGGTTTCGGAATGGTCAGGTCCGGTGCGCAGGTCGAGGTCCCGCTGGATGTAGGCGGTAACTGCCCGCTGGACGGCGTCGTGGTCGGCGAAGGCGCAGCCAATGAGCGGGTGGTCAAGCTTTTCCAGGTCAAGGCGCAGGGCAGCATCCGGCACGGACACCGCCACGAGTTCCTCCCGGAGCTGGCTGTACCAGTCAAGGGCATCAAAGCGGGCTTCAAAGTCGGCCCAGGAGCCCAGGACCCGCTCCGGGTAGCCGGTGAAGAGCTCACGGTAGTAGGCGTAGCCCGCGTCCTTGGCGATCAGCGGCCACAAGTGCACCCGGAAATCCAGTTCCTGATGCTCGGCAAGCAAGGCGTCGATGGCTGCTGCGGTGAAATACCGCGGACGTTCCACCGGCGTGCGCAGTGTGGAGGAAATCTTGGAGTGGTACGGCACCCCGCGTCGTGACCCTGCCCAGAGCCGCGGCTCGGCGCCGGAGGGCAGGTAGTCGAGTCCGCCGTCGGGCCTTTCCTCGAAGCGGCCGCCCCGGCCCTCGAACAGCAGCACGAGAAGGTCAACGAACGCCAGGCCCATGCCGGAGACGATGACGTCCTGGCCAGCCTCAATCCCCGAATAGTCAACATCGGTGGTGTACGACGGCGGCGCATGGAACCCGCCGTGACGGGCGGCGAACTCGCTGTGCCGGCCAGACTCGGGGTCAACAACGGAGTCCGTGTGGCCCAGGGCGTACACCACGACGTCGGCGACCACCTCGGAGCCGGCGGCCAACCGCACGCGGTGGGAACCGTCGTCGTGCCCGCCTTCAGTGGCGGCCGAAACGGCGGAGGCGGTGTCCTGGTGGACCGTTACCGTCACCTCGGGGCCGAGGGCGCTGACTGCCCGGCCAAAGAACCATTCAAGGTACTTGCTCTGGAGCTGGCGTGTGGGAAACGACGCCGGGGTCAGTTCGCGCAGCTGGGCCAGCAGGTGCGGCTCCAACTTGGGAACGTCGCGGATGGTGCCGTCCAGGACGCCGGCGGCCCACGCGGAAAGGCCGGGACCCTGCACGGAGGGGCCATCGCAGGTGACGGAGTCATCGGTAAACATGGTGACGTCCGCGGCGGTGGAGTTCAGAAGCAGTCCCGGGCTCTGGTCAAAGCGCCAGATCCTCCCGGAACCGGGCTGGTGGGGTTCTATGACGTGGATGTCCAGGGGGCCGTTGAACAGGTCCGGCCGGTTGGCTGCGAGTCGTTCCAGGACACCGGCCGTGCGGGGACCGCCGCCAATGAAGGCGATGGCGGGAACTCGTGGCGGCATGGGATCTCCTGGAATGCAGTGGTTGGTGATGCCCAATCTAAGGACTCCCGGAGGTGCTGGTCGAGGAGCGGGTAACCGCCGTTCACCACGCGTCACGGGCCGTTAACCAACGCAAAACGGCGACTCATACGACGTTTCTTGACGAGGATTGTGACGCCCCAAGAACTCCGGCGAAGCCCCGAGAAGTCCAGTGAAGAAGTGCAAATACCCGCCTTGCTGGAGGCTTTGGCACGCCCATAGATTGGCAGCCATCCGATAGAGAACAACCAACGAAATGAGGTGGCGCATGAGTGCAATCGCACCGCCTGCCACGGCGGACACTGCACCGCCCACCCCGGATTACTCCGAGTACAAGCTGGTGCCCGCCCGGCATCCCTGGCGTTGGGTGGGGACGGTGGTGGTCGCCGCCGGTGTAGCCGCGATCGCCTGGTCCCTTGTCACCAATCCCCGCTGGGAGTGGGGCGTGGTGGCCCAGTGGTTCACGGCGCAGTCAGTGGTCACCGGCCTTGTCGAGACGCTCAAGCTCACCGCAATCTCCGGCGTCCTTGGCTTCGTGCTCGGCTTCATCCTGGCGCTCATGCGTCTGTCGGCTTCGCCATTGCTGGTCTCGGTGTCCTGGACGTTCTCCTGGATTTTCCGCTCGACCCCGCTGCTGGTCCAGCTCCTGCTCTGGTACAACCTCGGCTACCTGTACGAGAAGATCAGCCTGGGCATCCCCTTCACCGATGTCCGCTTCTTCGAGGCGCAGACCACCACGCTGATCAGCCAGTTTGCTGCAGCCGTCCTGGGCCTGACGTTGAACCAGGCTGCCTATTCCGCGGAGATCATCCGTGGCGGCATCCTCTCCGTGGACCAGGGCCAGCTCGAGGCAGCCTCGGCTTTGGGCATCCCGGCATGGAAGCGCAATACCAGGATCATCCTGCCCCAAGCCATGCGCGCCATCCTTCCCAATGCCTTCAACGAGATCATCGGCTTGGTCAAGGGCACCTCGATTGTGTATGTCTTGGCCTACTCAGAGCTGTTCTACACGGTCCAGGTCATCTACAACCGCACCCAGCAGGTGCTGCCGCTGCTCCTGGTGGCGACGCTCTGGTACGTGGTCATCACCTCGGTGCTGAGCATTTTCCAGTACTACATCGAACGCCACTTCTCCAAGGGCGCCGTCCGGAACCTGCCGCTCACCCCGCTGCAGAAAGCGCGGAAATTCTTTGCAAGCCATGCTCCCGCCTCGACCACGAAGGACGCCCGATGAGCATCATCGCCGCACGCAAGCAAGCAACGACGACGGCGGCACAGGCTGTTGCTGAAACCTCGGCCGCCGCATCGGCCGGGACAGCTTCAGCCGGGAAAGCTCCGGCCGCAACGGCTGTGCAGCCGGTACCCACGCGCGGGCAGGTCGACATCACCAACGTCCGCAAGTCCTTCGGCGCCACGGAGGTCCTCAAGGGAGTGTCCCTCTCGGTTCCCCCGGGTGGTGTTGCAGTGATCGTGGGCCCGTCCGGCTCCGGCAAGTCCACCCTGTTGCGGACCATCAACCACCTGGAAAAGGTCGACGGCGGCTACATCACCATCGACGGCGAACTGGTGGGCTACGAGGTCCGCGGCAACAAGCTCCACGAACTGCGCGAGAAGGACATCCTCAAGCAGCGCACGAACATCGGCATGGTGTTCCAGAACTTCAACCTGTTCCCGCACCTGACTGCGCTGGAGAACGTGGCTGAGGCGCCGGTAGTGGCGCAAGGCCGTTCCAAGGCCGAAGCACGTAAGCGCGGACTGGAACTCCTGGACCGCGTGGGCCTGAAGGACCGTGCAGACGCCTACCCCCGCCAGCTTTCCGGTGGGCAGCAGCAGCGCGTTGCCATTGCCCGGGCACTGGCCCTTGATCCGAAGATCCTGCTCTTCGACGAGCCCACGTCCGCCCTGGACCCGGAGCTGGTCAACGAGGTCCTCGATGTCATCCGGGAACTCGCCACGTCAGGAACCACCCTCATTGTGGTGACCCACGAGATGGGCTTTGCCCGGGACGTCGCAGACACTGTGGTGTTCATGGACGACGGTGTGATCGTCGAGTCCGGCTCGCCCCAGGACATATTTGCCAACCCCCGCGAAGAACGTACCCGCACATTCTTCTCCCGAGTCATCGAACCGGCTTTCAACATCTAGGACCCCTTCATGCTTCGCACCACCCGCTCCACCACCATCCGTTCCACACGCAAAACCAAGCTCCTGTCGCTCGCGGTGCTGCCCGCCGTCGTCCTTCCTGTACTGGCCGGTTGCGCCGATCCCGGGGCGTCGGCAGCCAAGCCGGAATCCGAAGCCGCCAAGAACGGCATCGTCTACAACACCTCTGTGGACCAGAACCGCATCCGCAGCGAAAAGGACACTGCCGCCGCGGCTGCCGTTCCCGCAGCCATCGCCAAGGACGGCAAGCTGACCGTGGCCACCACCGCGGGTTCGATCCCTCTGTCCTTCCACGCCACGGACGACAAGACCGCGATCGGCGTCGAGGTGGACATCGCCCAGCTGGTGGCCGACAAGCTCGGTCTTGACCTGGACCTGCAGGTGACATCCTGGGAGAACTGGCCGCTGAAGACACAGTCCGGTGACTTCGAGGCCGTGTTCTCCAACGTGGGCATCAACGCCGCACGCGTGAAGCTGTTCGACTTCTCCACCTACCGCGCGGCCTTCATGGGCTTCGAGGCGAAGAAGAACTCCAGCTACGACATCAAGGGCTCGGACGACATTTCGGGCCTCAAGATTTCCGTCGGTTCCGGCACCAACCAGGAAAAGATCCTGCTGGCCTGGAACAAGGAACTCGAGGCAAAGGGCAAGGCCCCGGCCACGCTGCAGTACTACTCCTCCGACGCCGACACCATCCTGGCGCTCTCCTCGGGCCGAACCGACCTGAACCTCGCTCCGTACCCGTCCGTGACCTACCGCGAGAACACCCGTGACGACCTCAAGGTGGTTGGCAAGGTCAACGCCGGCTGGCCGTCCGAGACCCTGGTGGCAGCCACTACGCTCAAGGGCAACGGCCTGGCCCCGGCCATCACCGACGCCTTGAACTCCACCATCAAGGACGGCACCTACGCCAAGGTCCTGGAACGCTGGGGCCTTTCCGAAGAAGCCGTCCCCGAATCCAAGACCGTCACCGAAGCAAACTTTGGAACGGGCAAATGAAATTCCAGGTCCTGGACATCATTCCCCACCTGAAGAATCCGGTGACCGGGGAGATCGTCTCCACCGCTGACCGGCTCAACCAGGTGGTGGAGACGGCCCGCCGCGCGGAGGAACTCGGTTTCGACAGCTTCTCCGTGGGGGAACGCCACGCCGGCGAGTTCGTCTCATCGTCCCCGACGACGGTCCTCGCCGCGATCGCTGCCGTTACCAGCCGCATCCGCCTCCAGACCGGGGTCACAGTGCTCTCCGTGCTGGATCCCGTGCGGGTCGCCGAGGACTACGCCACCATCGACCAGCTGAGCCGTGGCCGCCTTGAACTGGTGATCGGCAAGGGCAACGAGGTACTGCAGTACCCGTTGTTTGGATTGTCCTTGGACGATCAATGGGAGCTCCTGGCCGAGAAGTACGCCCTGTTGCGGACTCTGTGGCGCAAGGAAAGCGTCACCTGGACCGGCCGCTTCCGGCCCGCCCTCACCGAACCAACGACGACGACGCCGCGCCCTTTCGCGGGGTCGCCGCGGATTTGGCACGGCTCGGCTACAACCCTGACGTCCGCTGCGCTCGCGGCCAAGTGGGGCGACCCGCTGTTCACGGCCAACGCCATCCAGCCGCGGGAGAACTACAAGGTCCTGATCGACCACTACCGTGAAGAGTACGAACGCCACGGCCACGATCCGCGGCACCAGTACCTTGGCTCTGGCAGCGGGGCCGGCGGGGTATTCATCGCGGACACCACGCAGGAGGCCATCCGCCAGTACGGTCCCGTCTATGAGGGCCTGACCGCCGGGCGCAACGTCCCCGGCAACAACTCGCCCTTCCGGGACATCGAACACGCGGTTGCCGAGGGGCCCGCCCTGGTGGGAAGCCCGGAGCAGGTCATCGACAAGATCCTCAGCTACCACTCGCTGTACAACCACGATCTCCAGTCGATCTCCCTGCCCACCACCCTTCCCTTCGAGAAGCAGCTGGAAATCCTGGAGCGGTTTGCCCTGGAAGTCATCCCGGCCGTTCGTTCGGCCGCCCCCACCACTCTCTGGGAGTCCGGGGATCCGTTCGGTGGCCGTCCGGAGTTTGCCGGGGCCACCGAACCGGACGCAGCAGCAGCCGTCACCGCCGACCACGCCTTGAACAGGAGCGACACCGCACATGTCTACGCACACTGAAACCGCGCTCGAAGCCTTCGACGAGGAATGGCAGGAGTGGCACGCAGCCCACGAACGCCACCGCGCCCACCCGCACGGCTTCCTGGCCGTCACCCACCTTCACTGGCTGACCGCTGAGCCGACCCGGCTGGAAGGTGCGCCGGGAACCTGGAGCGCGGCAGACGACGTCGTACGTGTTGAACTTGAGGCGGGCGAAAGCCTGCTGCAGGACGGAGTTGGGCTCAGCGGCAGCGTTGGGCTCGGGCCGATCGCGGAACGCGGCGGCATCAACCTCGTATCCGGAGACACCGTGATCGAGGTGGCCAAGCGCGGCGGCGAGTACATCGTGCGCCCGAGGAACCCGGAGAACGCGTTGCTCCAGGAGTACCAGGGCACACCCGCGTACACCCCTAATGCGGCGTTTGCCGTGGCTGGGACCTTTGTCCCGTTCGAGGCGCCGCGTGAGACCACCGTGGGTGCGGCCGTCGAGGGCATCCAGCATGTCTATGAAGCCCCGGGGGAAATCCGTTTCAAACTTGCCGGGCAGGAGCTCGCACTGACCGCGTTCAACGGGTATGCACCGGGGTCCTTGTCCGTGCTGTTCACGGACCAGACTTCCGGAAAGACCACGTACGCCGCGAACCGGTCGCTGTCCGTGACACCCGCCGCTGATGGCACCGTGACGCTGGACTTCAACCGCGCGGTCAACCTGCCGTGCGCCTACACGGACCTCGCCACCTGCCCGCTGCCGCCTGCCGAAAACCGGCTGCCCGTGGCCATCGAAGCCGGCGAAAAGATTCCCTACGAACGTCAGGACCAGAAGTGAGCATCTCCCATACCCCAGGATTCCTGGCCATCGAACTGGATGGGGCCGGATACCAGGACCTCGCCGGGGCTGTCCTCGCCGCGGAATCCGCCGGCTTCCATGTAGCCACGTTCCAGGACGCACCCCGCGCCGGACGCGCCAATGCCCTCCAGCGCGCTGCGTTCGCCGGCCCGATCACCCGGACCATCGCCGTGGTGCCGGAAGTGGACACTGTCTATACGGAGCCCTTTCACATCTCCACGCAGCTCGCCAGCCTGGATTACGTCTCCGGAGGCCGTGCCGGGTGGATCGCGACCGCGGACGAGTCACCTGAGGCCGCTGCCGCCGTCGGACGCTCTTTTGTCTCAGGTGAGGCACTCGCGCAGGAAGCCGCGGCGTCCATCGAAGTGGGGCGGCGTCTGTGGGACTCCTGGGAGGACGATGCTGTGATCCGCGATGTCGCCACGGGCCGCTACCTGGACGTCGACAAGCTTCACTACGCGGACTTCGAAACCCCTGCCGATTTCGCCGCCGCGCCCTATTCGGTGAAGGGACCGTCCATCATTCCAAGGCCCCTGCAGGGACAGCTGCCCGTGCTGGCCGCCGCGTCCCTGGTGGGCGAAGGGCTGGTGCCGGTCGAGGCTGTTGACGCTGTTCTGGTGTCCGCGCCCACGCCCGGGCTGCTGACCGCCGAGATCCGCGATGTCCGTGCTCGGCTGGGCGGTTCGCTGGCCGTTGTTGCCGAGCTCGACGTCGTCCTGGACGCGCGCGGGCAGGCTGCGGAAGCGCGCGTGGCCTCTTTGCCGGAAAGCGGACGGGCACGTTATGCCGGACCGGCTGCGGGACTCGTCGAGCTGCTGGACGTTTTGCTGGGCGAAGCCGATGGCATCCGTCTGCACCCTGCTGCCGTGGACGTGGATCTTGAGGAACTTTCCCGTCTTGTCCTTCCCGGGCTGCGTCGCAGCGGTTCGTTGCTCGGACCCCTCCAGGATGGAACGTTCCGCGATCTGCTGGGCCTTGGACCGGCGCAGAACCGCTACGCAACCACCGCCTCCGGAACAGGAAACTAAGGACCACCATGACACGCGATATTTTCCAGCCGAGCGGCCAGATCCAGTTCGGCATCTTCTTCCAGGGCGTCAACTCAGGCACTGTCTGGAAGGCAGCGGAATCCGGTTCGCAGACAGACTTCGAATCCTTCCGCCGCATCGTTCAAACCGCTGAGCGCGGCAAGTTTGCTGCCTTCTTCCTGGGTGAAGGGCTGCGGCTTCGCGAACACCTGGGGCGTCCCCACGCACTGGATGTGGCCGGTCGGCCCGATGCCCAAACCATGCTCGCCGCCCTGGCGTCGGTGACGAAGAACATCGGCCTGGTGGCCACCCAGAACACCACCTACAACGATCCGGCGGACCTGGCACACCGTTTGTCCTCGCTGGACCTGATCTCCGGTGGCCGGGCGGCATGGAATGTGGTGACCACGGACAACGCCTGGACCGGAGCCAACTTCCGCCGCGGCGGCTATCTGGACCATGCCGACCGCTACAAGCATGCAGAAGCTTTTGTTGAGACAGCCAAGCGGATCTGGGACTCGTGGGAAACTGCCGAGGGTCCTGCCCGGCCTGTGCTCCACGAAGGCCAGCACTACACCGTTGACGTGACTCCCCGCCTGCCGCGCAGCGCCCAGTACCGTCCCGTGCTCTTCCAGGCCGGCGACTCACCCGAGGGCCGGGACTTCGCTGCCCGGCAGGCAGACGTCATCTTCTCGGCGCATCCCAAGTTCGATGACGCCGTCGAGTTCCGCCGCGACATTGTTGCCCGTTCGGTGGCAGCAGGCCGCGGTGCCAACGCCGTGCAGATCATGCCTGCCAGTGAATTCATCCTGGCGGCCACCCCGGAGGAGGCAGAGGAGAAGAAGGCCTGGGTCCGGAGCCTGCAGATCGGGCCCCAGCAGGCCATCGCGTACCTGGAGCAATTCTGGGGCCGTGAACTGTCCTCCTATGACCCCGATGGTCCGCTTCCGGAGATCGACCCCGTGGTGGAAGAAACATCAGAGACGCGCGGCAGTGGATTCCACGGTGCCAAGGCGCGCCAGCTGGCCGACCAATGGCGTGCCGAGGCCAAGGACAAGGGGCTCTCCATCCGCCAGTTCGTCACGTCCAAGACTGCGCGCATCGACTCCACGTTCACCGGCTCCTACTCGGCGGTGGCCGATCACCTCGCTGAGTACGCCCGCGTCGGTGCTGTGGACGGCTTCAACATCTCGCCGTGGCTCATCCCTACGGGCCTGGACGACATCGTGAACCACCTGGTCCCCGAGCTCCAGGAACGCGGTGTCTACCCCACGGAGTACCGAGGCACTACGCTGCGCGAAAACCTTGGCCTTGAAACCCCGGTGCGCTCCGAACACTCAGTGCAGGTCTGATGAAGAGGCTGGAAAATTCTGCTGGATCATTCCCCACGGACGGGAACGAAGCCCCGGAATCACGGGGGCTGTTTCCGCTGCTCCTGGCGATGATCCGGCAGAATTTCTCGGCTGGTCCGGTGGATGAGGACCACGGAACAGTCGCGTTGCAGCTCACGGTGTTGGGGCAGCCACTCTAGGGTGTCCTTCCGGTGAGGGCTACAGCAGTTCCCGGAACACGTTCCAGCCGTTGCCGACAGGCCCGTATGGCCCATACAACGCTGTGGTGGCCGCACCCGTGGAGTAGAGCACAAGATCGCCGTTCTGGTTAATGGCCACCAGGTTGTTGTACTTCTGATGGGCGAAGCTGCCCATGCCCGACACGTCCTGGAAAGTGTTCCAACCGCCGCCCATGAACGCCGGGACTCCCCATCCTCCTTGGCCGTCGGTGGGGTACAGATGAAGGCCGCCGTTGTGGTCCCGTCCGAAGATCTCAACCGTGCCGTCGCCGTTCATATCGCCGCTGGTGATGATCTTGTCCATGACCTGCCATCCCCAGCCCACCTTGGACGGTGCGAGCCAGCCTCCATTGCCATCGCCGGGGTAGAGGTAGAGATCGCCGCCGGGAGTCCTGGCCAGGACATCATTGCTGCCATCGCCGTTGAAGTCGCCCGGGCCCACAATCGAATCAAAAATGTTCCATCCCGAGCCGACCTGCCGGGTAGGGAGCCAGCCACCCTCGCCGTCGCCGGGGTAGAGGAACAACTGGCCCGCACCGTTTCTGGCGAGAAGATCATTGAACCCGTCGCCGTCGAAATCACCGGGCGAGAAAACGATGTTGAACATGTTCCAGCCCGCGCCTACTTGCCGGGGCTCGTCCCATGAACCCCAGTATGCGGGGCAAGGACCTTCGCAGGAGCCCTTGTAGTAGGTGTAGGTCCGCGGGTACAGGATGAGCCGGCCGTCATGTGTCCGTGCCAAGGGTTCGAAATTGCCCCGCCCCGTCCAGCCCATGGCGCGGGAAGAAGCCTTCATGGCAGTCGTCCCAGGGCTGAGCTGGGTGCCGGTGGGACAGCCGGGTTCACCGGGAGTCAAGGGATGGACCCGCACAGAGATGCGGCTGCCCAGGTCCTCGGGCAAGATCCGCAAGGTTTCGCCCTGCCGCTCCTGGGGAAGTGTTTCGCCGTCCCGCAGCCACTCCAAGGAGATGCCGTCGCCGGAGCCGTCAGGATTTTTGCAACCCCAGTAGTCGTAGTTGTACTGGCGGCGCATTTCGGAACCGACATACGGAACCCCGTCGATATAAGGCGTGGGCTGGTAGTCGGCCGTGGCTGGTCCGGCAGCCAGGAGGCCGGAGGCAAAGAGACCAACTGACAATGCGATGGTGCTTGCGTGCCTTGGAGTGCGCGCTCGAAAGATCCCCATTTTTCCCCCCGGAAAGTGTCGCGTCGAAGCCGCGTGGTGTGCTGAGGTTACCGCATTCCGGTGCAGCTGTGGTCAGCTGTTGCCCGGAGCCACCATGAAGACATCGATCGCGTCCTCGGATTCCAGCGTGAAGCCGTGCCGTTCGTACAAGCGACGGGCAGGGCTACCTTGCAGCACATCCAGCCGGAAGGGCCGCTCGTCCACCGATGCAGCCATGACGTGGCGCAATACGGCCCCGCCAAGTCCCTTGCCCTGATGGGCGGGTGCGATGAAGAAATGTTCTATCCACCGCGCGTCCGGTTCAGGCCGGACAGCGATCACCCCGGCGTCGACACCGTCTGAATGGATGATGTACGTGTGCTCCGGCTGGAAGGAGTTCAGGAAGCGCTCGCGGACACGGACGGGGTCGAAGCGCTCAAGCCGTTCCAGATCAGGACGCATCACCACGGCACGGAGTTCGGCAATCCAGGCGGCGTCGGTGTCTGCGGCCGGGCGCAGGACAAAGTCAGGCATGGTTCAAGCGTAGGTGCTCCGGCTCAGCTCTTTTCCTCGACGGGAGCCTGCGCGGCGTCACGTTGTGTAGCCACCCAACTGGCGAGCACCTTCAAAGCGTCTTCGGAGGGCGTTCCCGGTTCTGCCGTGTACACGTTGATACGCAGCCCAGGATCGGCCGCGAGCTCGAGCGCCTCGAAACTCAAGTCCAGGTCCCCAACGACCGGGTGATAAAGGTGCTTCCTGCCGGTCCGGTGGTACTTCACGTCGTGACGGGCCCATCGGATGCGGAATTCTTCGCTGCGGGTGGAGAGCTCCCCAATAAGGTCCGTAAGGTCCCGGTCATAGGGATTCTTCCCGGCAGTGGACCGGAGCACGGCAACGATGTCGTCCGCGCTGCGCTCCCAGTCAGCGAAGAACTGCCGGGCTTTCGGATTCAGGAAGGTGAACCGGGCGCTGTTCGGCGGCTTGGTCTCCTCGGCCATCAAGTCCATATACAGCGCTGCGCCCAGTTCATTGGAGGCCAAGACATCGCCGCGGTCGTTGCGGACCCAGGCCGGCGCCGTCGTGATTGCATCGACGACGCGCTGAACGCTTGGGCGGACCGTGCGGGGGCTTCGCTTGCGACGCACGCGTGGAGCGGCGCCTGCCGCGCGGGCGAGGTCGAAAAGGTGGGCTGTTTCGGCGTCGTCAAGCTGTAAAGCGCGGCCGAGCGCCTCCAGGACGCTGTCCGACGCGCCGGAAAGATTCCCCCGCTCCAGCCTGATGTAGTAATCGATGCTCATCCCGGCAAGCATCGCCACCTCCTCGCGGCGGAGCCCGGCAACGCGGCGGTTCCCGCCGTAGGCAGGCAGGCCGGCGGCCTCGGGCGTGATCCGCGCCCGGCGCGAGGTCAGGAACTTTCGCACGTCGTCACTGTGGGTCATGCCTGCAACGCTACGCTGCCCGGGTTCCGCGAGGGAGGGACTGCCGTTACTTGGGAACGCAGGGAGGTAATAGTGTGCACTCCCAGGCGTGCGTTGCCGTGAATAGCGTGGAGAGCATGAACAGTGAACTGACTCTCAACAATGGCGTGACCATGCCGGCGCTCGGCTTGGGCGTTTTCCAAAGCGCCCCGGAAGAAACGACGGCGGCAGTTCAGGCGGCGCTCGCGTCCGGCTACCGGCATATCGACACTGCGGCGGCCTACGGGAATGAACGGGAGGTCGGCGAAGGTATCCGCGCATCGGGACTGGACCGCCGGGATGTCTTCATCGAGACAAAGGTCTGGGTCAGCGACTACGGCTACGATCAGACGCTCCATGCCTGGGACAAAGCCGTGGGAAAGCTCGGTGTGGACTACCTGGACCTTTTCATCCTGCACCAGCCCGCTCCGGACCGTTTCGACCAGACAACCGCGGCCTACAAGGCATTGGAGAAGCTGCTGTCCGACGGCCGTGTCCGGGCGATCGGGGTCAGCAATTTCATGCCGCACCATCTCAAGGAATTGCTCGCTTCCACGGACGTTGTGCCGGCGGTGAACCAGATCGAGCTTCACCCCTACTTCACGCAGCCGGAGGTCCAGGCCGCCGACGCTGACAACGGAATCCTCACCCAGGCGTGGTCGCCGATCGGCGGGATCACCTTCTACCCGGGCTGGGGCGAAGAGCGGCAGAACGTAATGGCGGAGCCCGCGATCGCTGCCATCGCACAGGCCCACGGGAAGACGCCGGCGCAGGTCATGATCCGCTGGCACCTTCAGCAGGGCCGCTCGGCCATCCCAAAGTCCACCAACCCTGCAAGGATCGCGGAGAACTTCGACGTCTTTGATTTCGAACTCAGCAGCGGCGAACTGGAGGCCATCGACGGATTGGACCGGGGTATACGGAACGGGCCGGATCCGGACGTCGCCCGGCCTGAGCGCTTCGCCATGGTGATACCGGAAGCGTGACCGTAACTTACAGATGCAGGCCATGGGCCGGCAATGAAGGATTGGGCGTGCCCGGAAATCCCCGCCAACCATAGGATGAACCTGACGAAAGGTGCAGCCACGATGGTCACACGCGAAGAAGTAGAAGCCGCCTACACCCGGACGGCTGGCTGGGTTCGGCACACTCCCATGGCGGAGAGTGGAAACGGCGAGCCATACCATCTGTGGTTCAAATGCGAATACATGCAGCACACGGGATCCTTCAAGGCCCGCGGCGCCTTCAACCGGCTGCTCACTGCCAGGGAGAGCGGCGAGCTCGACCCTGCCGTGGGGATTGTGGTGGCCTCGGGAGGCAACGCTGGACTGGCCAACGCCTATGCTGCGGCCAAGCTCGGCGTCCCGGCAACTGTTTTCGTTCCGGAATCCGCTCCGGCGAACAAGGTCCACAAGCTCTATGCCATAGGGGCCACCGTGGTCCAAGGCGGTGCAGAGTACGCCGAGGCCTACGCGGCTGCCGTCACCTTCGCCCAGGAGAAGGGCGCCGTCTACTGCCACGCCTACGGCCAGCCTGAAATCGTGGCCGGCGCCGGTGGCGTTGGGCTTGAGCTTTTGGACGAACTGCCCGACGTCGATACCATCCTCGTCGCTGTCGGCGGCGGTGGGTTGATGGGCGGCATTGCGGCGGCAGCTGAAGGCCGGGCGCACGTTGTCGCTGTTGAGCCGGAAACGGTTCCCACCCTGCACACTGCTTTGGCGCAGGGGGAACCGGTGGATGTCGCGGTCTCCGGAATTGCCGCTGATTCCCTGGGTGCCCGCCGGGTGGGAGAGATCGGCTTTGGGGTGGCCCGCCGGACCGGGGTGGAGAGTGTGCTCGTGACGGACCAGGACATCGTGGATGCCCGGCGTGCCCTATGGGAGAAGCACCGGATCCTGGTGGAACACGGTGCTGCGGCAGCGTATGCCGCGCTGCTCTCGGGTGCGTACGCCCCGCGCGATGGTGAGACGGTCGCCGTCGTACTGTGTGGCGCGAACACGGACCCATCACAGCTCTGATTAACCCAACTGGGGGACAGCAAACGCTCCAATGAACGAGTGTCATGTCTCAGGACCTTGTAGACAGTTCATGTCTCAGGACTTCGTAGACAGTTGATGTCTCATGACTGTGTAGACAGTTCGTCCTGGTGTGTGGGGTTCCGGGGTTTGAGTTGTGGGTAGGTGGTTCTTTTCTTGCGGGCGCCTCGGGGGTCGGCGGCGACTCCCGAGGGTTTACCGTTGCCGACGTACCGGGTTCCTCGCGGTGGCCGGGGGTGAGTGATGATCTCGGTGCCTTGTGCTCCGAAGAACATGATGTCGGCGTCGTCGTAGAGGACGTGCACGATGGTGCCGATGTGTTCTTTGCCTAGCTTGAAATGGGTTCCGAGGATCGTCACGGATCCGCTTCGGTTCACTGTTCGTTGCGCGCTCTGCCGTTCCCGGCAGGGTGAAACGGGTGCAGGGGTGAGCGGTGGGGGTGTTTTGGGTGTGGCGTTCCATGCTTCGATTGGTGTCATTCCTGCTGGCAGGCCCTGATGTTCGCGTTCGTTGTTGTAATACAGGTCGAAGGCGTCCACTTGGGCCTGAAGTGCGGTCATGGTGGACGCCGGTGGCTGCCGGTGCAGGTATCGGTGCAAGGTCTGATGGAAGCGTTCGTTCTTGCCTTGGGTGGTGGGTTTGTAGGGTTTGCCCGTGATCGGTTCGACACCCAGGGCTTTGAGGAACTCCACCAGAGCCCCGGAGCGCCCGCGACGGGTGGGATTCAGTGCCGTGCCGTTGTCAGAGAGGAATCTCTGTGGCGTTCCGTGGCGGTCGATCGCCTGCGTGACGACGGCGATAGCGGCAGCACTGGTTTCCCCGGTCGCGACCAAGGACGCCAGGGCCAGACGCGAATGGTCATCTATGAGTTGGAAGATCGCCACTTTCTTACCGCCGGCGAGCTGCCACTCGGTCGAGTCGATCTGCCAGCACGCGTTCGGTTGCGGATAGACGAAGCGTTTGTACGCGCTCCGTGGCTTCTTCCGAGGCTCGGGCACGACCATTCCGGCCCGGACAAAGATCCTGGCCACGGTGGCTCGCGACGGCGGCTTCAGACCCATCCTGGAGAGCTTGGCGATGACGGAGAGCGGGCCGTGATCGAGGCCCCTGTCCTGGAGGTCTGCTCGAGTATCGAGCAGCAGCTCGATCATGGCCGGCTCCGTGACAGTGGGCATGGTCTTCGGGACCGTGGGTTTCTTCTCCAGCGCTTTCACTGGCCCGACCTCCGAAGCGGCCGCCCGGACCCGGTAAAACCAGGCCCGGGAGACATTGTGCTTCCTGCAGAACGCTGTAACCGCGCCCCTGGGCGAATCCTCGGACCACGTTGCCACAGCATGCCGGATCTTGATGTCGGGCTGGGATTTACTCATGGACAGCAGCAAACCCGCCCGACAAATGTCCACGATGTCCTGAGACAGAGTGTCTACGAAGTCATGAGACAGAACTGTCCATTAAGTCATGAGACTCCACAGCTCCAATGAACGAGTCATTAGGACGTTTGCTGTCCCCCAGTTGGGTGAGCTCCTTGGGTAGGGGCGCTACTTCTTGGGCAGGCCCGGCGGGTTCAGCTCTGATGCGGGGATGGCCTCGGACGACAGTCCCCAGCGGTCCAGGATCTTGCCGTAGTTGCCGTCCTTGATGAGGGTGTTGAGGGCGGCCTGGGCTGCGACAGCCAAGCCGTTGCCCTTCTGGGTAGTGAACGCGATTTCCGCCTTCAGCGGCCAGCCACCCTCAAGGGTGCCTACCTGCTTGGTCTTGCCGTCCTTCGCGGCCTTGTAGGCGGCGGAAGCGTTGGGCCCGAACGTCAGGTCCGCGCGTCCGGACTGCAGGGCGAGCTGGGAGGCGGAGTCGTCGTCGTAATACTGGAACTCGACCGGCTTCAAGCCGTTTTTCTTGTTCTCCTCGTCCCAGCGCACCAGGATGGCTTCCTGGTTGGTGCCCGAACCGACGATGATGCGCTTGCCGGCCACGTCCTTGGGTTCCTTCACCGTGGAGATGTCCGAATCGGCCCTGGCGTAGAAGCCCAGGAGGTCGTTGCGGTAGGTGGCGAAGTCGAACTTCTCCTTGCGTGCCTCAGTCACGGTGACGTTGGAGAGGACGGCTTCGTACTTGCCGGACTCTACGCCCAGCGGCCAGTCGGCCCAAGCAACCGGCAGTACTTCCACCTGCAGCCCCAGGCTCTCGCCGACGGCGTAGGCAATGTCCACTTCGCTGCCGATCAGGGTCTTGTTATCAGTGGCGAAAGTGCTCAGCGGGGGAGTTCCTCCCGTGGTCACCACGGTCAGTTTGCCGTCGGCCTTGATGGCGGCGGGAACCAGGGCGGCTGCCGCCGGGTCCACCGAGACCTTGATGCGGTCCTGCTGCGGGGTGAGGTTGAACTGCTTGGTTGCGCTGGTTGAAGCGTTCGACGCCGGGGCTGACGCGGCTGCCGTTGCTCCCGGATCCGAGCATGCCGCCAGCCCCAGCAGGGCGGCGGCGGCGAGCGCCGCAGTGACGCCGGAAGCGGCTGTAATTCGTGCCATTGGTTCTCCTTTGAAGGCTCTGATGCGAGGTCTTGGCTGCAACTATCCGGGTCGGCCGGGAGGGCGGTCAAAGCAGCCCGAAACGCTGGGATACAAGGGTTCACGGCACTTAACAAGGCGTCCAACAGGGTCACAAAGCGGCTCGGAACCACCACGCGACGCAACTCACAGAAATAAGCCGGGGGCCGCCGTCGTTGTCGCTTAAGTGCCCGGCAAGCAGAAGAGGGCACCGCGAAACGTACCGAAAGGCTTCCCCGTGACTGTTCCTCTTTCCATCCTCGACCTGGCAACCATCGGGAAGGGCCAGACGGTGGCGGAAAGCCTCGCGGGCAGTGTGGCTATGGCGCAGAAGGCTGAAGAACTGGGCTACCGCCGGGTTTGGTACGCCGAGCACCACAACATGTCCGCCATCGCGTCCTCGGCCACGAGCGTGCTGATCGCCCACGTGGCCGCGCATACCAAGACCATCCGCCTCGGTGCCGGCGGCGTCATGCTGCCCAACCATTCGCCGCTTACCATCGCGGAGCAGTTCGGCACCCTGGAAACGCTGCACCCGGGCCGGATCGACCTCGGTCTGGGACGTGCCCCGGGCAGTGACCAAAACACCATGCGTGCCCTGCGCCGCGACCACACGTCTTCGGACAGGTTCCCGCAGGACGTCCTGGAACTGCAGGGCTACCTCACGGGCCCCACCCGCATCCAGGGTGTTGAAGCGACGCCGGGCAAGGGCACCAACGTACCGCTCTACATTCTTGGGTCTTCGCTGTTCGGTGCGCAGTTGGCCGCCCAGTTGGGCCTGCCATATGCGTTCGCTTCACACTTTGCCCCTGCTGCGCTCCAGGACGCCGTGGCCATTTACCGCCGCGAGTTCAAGCCCTCGGAACAGCTGTCCGAACCGCACGTGATCGCAGGCGTAAACGTCACCGCGGCTGACAGCAACGCCGAGGCCCAGGCCATCCACTTGGCGGTCAAGCGCGCACGTGTCTCGCTGTTCTTCGGCGGCGGCCGCGAGTTCACCGACGACGAAGCAGACATGGTGCTCGATTCCCCGCAGGGCCAGCACATCGCCCAGATGATGAAGTTCTCCGCCGTCGGCACCAAGGACGTGGTCCGCGACTACCTTGATGAATTCGCCGCGTTCTCCGACGCCGACGAATTGATCGTGGCACACCAGAGCGTCGGCACGGAGGAGCGGTTGCGGTCCGTTGAGCTGCTGGCCGACGTCGCCGGACTCGTGCCGGCATAGGCCCGGATAAATCCAAGGAAAGACTTTACTCGTTTGCAATAAACGAGGTAGGCAAGCGAAACCCATCGGGCGGAAACTTTAGCTATCCGCTTCGGAAGGATTCGCTATGCCTGCGCCTTTAAACCAGACAGTCGCCGATTCAGCACTGCTGATGAAGTCACTCCCTCTTGGCCTGCTGAGAACGGTTCTTCAGTCCGACGCGGAGAATGGGATCACGCCGGAGTTGTTTGCGGAGCTCCGGATCCTGTCCCGGGTCCCCGGCCTTCTGGTCGCCTGCAATTACGGCGGAACGCTCTGCTCGGCCGAAGGAGTCTCCACCGAAACCCTGCCTCTGGACAGCGCGGCCGTTGCCCTCCGTGCACTTGCGGCCCTCCCCAACACGCACGCCGCCATCATTTCCGGCAGGTCCTTGCGCGACTTGGCGGCGGTATCCCGTCTGCCGGCCGAGGTTCATTTGGTGGGCTCACATGGTGTCGAGTTCGACATGGGCTACGCCTATACGCTCTCCCTCGCCACGGAGCAGCTGCTGCAGCAGGTGACTACTGCCCTCACGGAAGCTGTGGGTTTCGAAAAGGGCATCAGCGTTGTGCGGAAACCGGTAGGGGTGGGTGTCCACACGCGTCCCGCGACGCCGGAAGTCGTGGAAAGAGCAACGTTCGCCGCGCAGAAAATCGCCATCGAGTTCGGCCTCTACTTCATCGTGGACGGGTCCGTTCTGGATCTTACGGTGGAGGAGCCCGCCAAGGGCCAGGCACTGGAACAGTTGCGCGCGCGGTTGGGCGTCAGCGCCGCCCTCTACGCGGGCGATGCCGAAAGCGATGAGAAGGCACTCGCCACCCTGCGCGGCCCCGACCTTGGACTGCACGTGGGGCCAGGGAGCACGACGGCGGGACACACCATTCCGGACCCGGAAGCCTTTGCGCGCGTGCTGGCTTTGTTGTTCGAACTCCGGCGCGCATGGCTGTTCGGCGAGGACGCCGTGGGCCTGGAACGGCACTCGATGATCGGCAATGGATCATCCACCGCACTCCTCACCCCGGATGCCAAGGTCTGCTGGATGAGCCACCCCTTGCCTGATTCGGGTTCATTGTTCGCCCATATCCTGGGCGGTGACCCCGCCGGGCACTTCAGCGTCGAACCGGTGAAGCCGTCCCCGGTGCTGGCGCAGCGTTACGTGGACAACACCATGATCGTGGAGACCCGTTGGGCTGACGTCACCGTGACCGATTACCTTGAACCCGCTCCCGAGGGCATCACCAGCCTGGTCCGCGTCTTGTCCGGAACCGGTTCGGCCCGCGTGGTTTTTGCGCCCCGGCCCGACTACGCCAACGCCCCGTTCAGCATGGAGATCCGCGGCGAAGAAGTGCACATCCTCGGCACCTCGGACCCCATCATCCTGGCGGCCCCCGGGGTAGCCTTCACGATCACCAGCGATGGCCGCTACGCAACGGCCACCGCGGAAGTCGCCCTCGGCGACGGGCCCGTGGTCCTGAACATGCGCTGCGGTGATACCGAGCCGCCGCCCGCGGACCCGGGCGGCGAACCCCTCCGACGTGCCGCCGTCGGGCGTGAAATGCGCGAGTGGGTCAAGACGCTGCAGCTGCCCACCATGAAACCGTCGCTGGTCCGCCGGTCTGCCCTGGTGCTGAAGTCGCTGGTTCACGAGCCGACCGGCGCTGTCCTGGCCGCCCCAACGACGTCGTTGCCGGAGGGAATTGGCGGGACGCGCAACTGGGATTACCGCTACTGCTGGCTGCGCGACGGATCCATGACGGTCAACGCGTTGGTGTCGCTGGGATCCACCAACGAGGCCCACGGTTTCCTCGATTGGCTGGGCCGGATCCTGGAAAATGCGCCCGGGCCTGAATGGTTGCACCCGCTGTATTCGGTCACCGGTGCGCCGCTGTCCACGGAAGCAATCGTGGAGAGCCTGCCCGGTTATGCCGGCTCCCGTCCGGTGCGTATTGGAAACGCCGCTGATCATCAGGTCCAGCTGGATGTGTTCGGGCCTATCGCCGAGCTGATCGGCGACCTTGCCGAACGGCAGGACTTCCTGCCGGACGAGCACTGGTACCTGATGGAGCAGATGGCGCATGCCGTCATGGCGCGTTGGCATGAGCCTGACCACGGCATCTGGGAGGCCCGGCGCGCGCCGCGGCACCACGTCTACACCAAGACGATGTGTTGGGTGACGCTGGACCGGGCCTTGAAAACCGCGGCGAGGCACGGACGCGTCGCCCACGCTGACTGGGCGCCTGAGGCAGAGATCATCCGCGCCGAGGTTCTTCGCGATGGCTGGGACGACTCGGCGCGGTCCTACACCGTGGCGTACGACAGCCCTGACCTCGACGCCGCCGTCCTGCACATCGGGTTGTCCGGGCTTCTGGACGTCCAGGACCAGAGGTTCCTGGATACGGTCACCGCTGTGGAGCGGGAGTTGCGCGTGGGGCCCACCGTTTTCCGGTACAGGTACGACGACGGCCTGCCGGGTTTGGAGGGCGGCTTCCACATATGCACTACCTGGCTGATCGAGGCGTACCTTGCTGTGGGGCGGTTGGACGATGCGCTTGAATTGTTCAACCAGCTGGTGGCCTTGTTCGGTCCAACCGGTTTGCTGCCCGAAGAGTACGATCCCGCCACGGAAACCCACCTGGGCAACCACCCGCAGGCGTACTCACACCTTGGCTTCATCCGCTGCGCCCAACTCCTGGACCACTACCTGGCCTCCGCCGACGTCGAATAACCCGCCTTGGTTACCCAACTAGGGGACAGATAACGTTCTACCCAGGCCTGAGTGGAGCATTATCTGTCCCCTAGTTGGGTAATAGGGGGCGTCAGGTGAGCAGCAACGCCACGGCGATCATTGCCGGGACGGCCACGATCGTCGTGATCAGCACGGTGTCCTTGGCCACGGTGATTCCCGCTTGGTAGCGGTTGGCCGCGACGAACACGTTCTGGGCCGTGGGCAGGGCTGCGGTGACTACCGCGGCGAACAGTGCGTGCCCGTCCATTCCCAAGGCAAACCTGGCGAAAAGGTACGCGACCAACGGATGCACCACGAGTTTGAAGCCGCTGGCCAGCAGGGTGTCGAGCCGGCGTCCGGAGGACTTTTGCAAGGGCCGTGAACCGTTCAGGCTCATGCCGAACGCCATCAGCATCGCAGGAATCGCGGCCCCGCCAATGAGGTGGATCGGCTCCAGGATGAGCGTTGGCAACTGGAAACCGGTACCTGCGACCAAGAGCCCCAGGGCTGAGCCCACAATCATCGGGTTCTTGACGATCATCAGTACGAAGCGCAGGGGAGTGGTGCGGTGCGAACTGGTGCTGGCATCCAGGGCCATGAGGTACATCGGGGTAAAGAACGCCAACTGGAAGATCAGCAGCGGAGCAACGTAGCTGGCATCGCCGAGGACAAACACGGCAATCGGAATGCCGAGGTTGGCAGAGTTTGCCAGGGACGCACTCATGGAGGACATGAGGGCTTCGGGCATGGAGCGTTTGAGCCAGAACTTCACCAGCAGGAAGAAGAGGAGCCCTGTCATCACGGCGCCCACGGCTGTGACCAGGAGGGGTGCAGCGAAGACGTCGTGAAGCTTCGCTTTGCTCAGGGTCTCGAACAGCAACGCCGGGCTGGCCACGAAGAAGGTCAGGGAGCTCAGCACCGACCTGGCGTTGTCGCCCAGGATGCCGCGCCGGCCCACGAACATGCCCACAAGGATGATGGCCCACACCACGAAGAACCCGGACAGGACGCCGATCATGACAGCGTGCGGGCGGGTTTTCGTTGGTTCACGAACTACAGCCTAGCCAGAATCGCTGCCTGAGTAAGCGTTTTCAGGTCCACGTTCCGCCATGTGGACCCGGAGTTTTCGTACACCTGATGAGCCTAAGGGGCCCTTTTAGGGGCGTTAGCTGTACAAAAACTACGACGTCGGCACTCGGGTGAGTGCCGGCGTCGAGCGTTGTTGCTGAAAACTTAGCTGAGGTGCGCCGCATTGCTCAGCGCGTGCGGCGGGCGCATGAGCCCGGGGGTGTGGGCTTCGGCGGGGTCGTTGCCGAGCTGCACGATCTTGTTGTCCTTGCCAACGTGGACCACCTTGGGCTCGTAGGCCCGGGCCTCTTCCGTAGTCATCTCCGCGTACGTAATGAGAATGACCGTGTCGCCGACATGAACCATGTGGGCGGCCGCGCCGTTGATTCCGATCACGCCGGATCCGCGCTCGCCGGCGATGGTGTACGTCTCCAGCCGGGCACCGTTGGTGACATCCACGATGGAGACAAGCTCGCCGGGAAGGATGTCGGCCGCATCCAGGAGGTCCAGGTCGACAGTGACTGAGCCGACGTAGTGAAGATCGGCGTGGGTCACCGTTGCGCGGTGAATCTTGGACTTGAACATTGTGCGGATCATAGTGGCACCAGTTTAGCGCGGGAGCCTCATCGGGCGCTGTGACGTACCAGACGTTCCGGCCTTTGCGGTGGTGAAAACGGTTACTATCGCTAGGGTCGGGAACGGCCCTAACTGAAGGATAAGAAGCTTGGACGGAGTGCTGAAGGGCTTCTTTGTAGTCGGCGTGGTCCTGCTGGTGGGCTACATTCTGGGCAAGACAAATGCCCTGGGGCCGCAGGGGAGCAAAGTGCTTTCGACCCTGACCTTCATGGTGGGCCTGCCAAGCCTGATGTTCTCCACCATTGCGTCCCGTCACATCTCCGACATCCTGAGTCCAACCGGCCTGATCTCTGTGGTTACTGCTTCTGCCATGATGTTGGTCTTCGCCGTTTGCGGTGCCGTTTTTCGTTGGGGAGTCAGGCGGACCACCATCGGCGCTCTGGCCACCGGGATTGTGAATTCCACCAACTTGGGCGTTCCCTTGTCCCTCTACATCCTGGGCAGCACCACCTACGTTGTTCCCATCATGCTCTTCCAGCTGGCCTTGGTGACACCGATCGCGCTCACCATCCTGGACCTGACCAACCCCACCGCCACGAAAGTATCCGTGTGGCGGATCCTTGCCACGCCCTTCCGTAATCCTGTGACGGTTGCCGCCATCCTCGGCGTGCTGGTGAGCGCCCTCGGACTGGAATTGCCGGACTGGACCCTCGACCCCTTGAAGCTTGTGGCGCAACTCGCGGTGCCGCTCATGCTGATCATCTTCGGCATGTCACTGCATGGGCTGTCTGCCGGTCAGGGGACAGGGGACCGCGCCCCCACTACCCTGGCCGTCGTTCTGAAGTCCGTGATCCAACCAGCCCTGGCCTGGGTGCTGGCGGTGTTTGTGTTCCGGCTGGATTCCTTCAGTACGTTCGTGGTTACAGCCTGCGCGATCCTGCCTACCGGCCAGAATGTGGTGCTCTATGCGCTCAGGTACGGGGTGGGACAGAAAATCGCGCAGTCCACCGCCGTGGTCACGTCCATGTTGGCGGTGCCGCTGCTGCTTGGTGCGGCGTGGGTGATGGGGTGACGGTTTTGGGCGCGCCTTCACGACCCACTTTTGACGCCGGAAGGCCCTGAAACAACCTGAATCGGTTGGTTCTTGACCTTTTGGGAATCAAACTGGGTCGCGAAGGCTCGCCGGTTCGTACCGCACCAATTCCGTCCCTGCGCTGACGAGAGCCCGAAGCTCAGCCAAGCCGCCGCTCACCACGCCCGCCGCCCGCGCCTGCACCAGGACGTTGCCCTGCGCGGTCGCCTCAACGGGTCCCGCGATCACGGGCTTGCCGGTGGCATCCGCAGTGAGCTGGCACAGGAGCCGGTTCTGCGAGCCGCCGCCCACAATGTGCACCACCGACGTCGTGCGGCCGGTGAGTCGTTCGGCGTCGGCCACGGTCCGCGCGTAACCTGCCGCGAGGCTGTCCGTGATGCACCGAACGACGGCGGCAGGCCGGTCTGCGAGCACGTCACCGTTGCGCCGCGCGGCTGCGCGGATGCGTTCGGGCATGTTGTCCGGGGCTGTGAAAACAGGATCGTCGACGTTGATCTGCGGACCGCCTGGCGGGAGTGCTGCGGCGGCCTCAAGCAGGGCGGGCAGTGATTGGCTGAAACCTTGCCCGGTCCACGAACGTTGGCATTCGCTCAGGAGCCAGAGGCCGCCGACGTTTCGCAGGTACCGGGTTGTCCCGTCTACGCCGCGTTCGTTGGTGAAGTTGGCTGTGCGGCTGGCTTCGGTAAGTACAGGGCCATTCAATTCCACGCCCACCAGCGACCAGGTTCCCGAGGAGATGTAGGCAAAGTCCTGTGCAGACGCAGGAACAGCAGCGACGGCAGATGCTGTGTCGTGCGAACCGACGGCAACCACTTCGGTGTCCGCGGGAAGCCCTGTACGCTCCACGATCACAGACAGGAGCGCACCTACGGATTCCCCGGGCTGGATCAGTGGCGGGAAGACATCCCGTGGCAGGGCAAGTGCAGCCATGAATTCCGTGGCCCACTCACCGGTAACGGCGTCCAACAGTCCGGTAGTTGACGCGTTGGTGGCCTCGGTCCGGCGCTCGCCGGTCAGCAGGAAGGCGATCAAATCCGGAATGAGCAGAGCCTGTAGGCCTTCGAGAGAGCCCTCGGCAGCCAACTGGTAGATCGTGTTGAACTGCAGGAACTGCAATCCCGTGGTCGCGTAGAGTTTCTCCGGCGGGATGAGCGAATGCACGCGAGCCAAAGCCGAATGGCTGCGCTCGTCCCGGTAGCTGTACGGCACGGAGACGAGCTTGCCTGCGGAATCCACCAGCCCGTAGTCCACTGCCCACGTATCGATGCCAATGCTTGCGATCCGCTCCCCGCGGGCAGCGGCAACGGCACTTGCGGCCGCCAGGCCCTCGAGCACCTCAGCGAAGAGGGCGTCGAAGTCCCAGTGGAGTCCGCCGTCGAGCTCGATGACTCCGTTGGGAAAGCGGTGGATTGTCTCAAGGAAAACGCCGGTGGAGGGCGAGACGCGACCAAGCATGACCCGGCCGGAGGAAGCGCCGATGTCGACGGCGACAAAAACGCCGCCGTCGACATCACCCTTAGCCGTACTCACCGCAGGAACGCTGCCGCGACGCCGGCGTCCACGGGGATGTGCAGGCCGGTGGTGTGGGAGAGTTCGTTGCTGGTGAGCACGGCTGCGGCGTTGGCTACGTGTTCGGGGAGGACTTCGCGTTTGAGGAGCGTGCGCTGGGCGTAGTACTTGCCCAGTTCCTGCTCGTCCACGCCGTACACGGCTGCTCGCTTTGCGCCCCAGCCGCCGGCGAAGATGCCGGAGCCGCGGACGACGCCGTCGGGGTTGATGCCGTTCACGCGGATGCCATGATCGCCCAGTTCCGCCGCGAGCAGCCGGACCTGGTGGGCCTGGTCGGCTTTCGTGGCGGAGTAGGCGATGTTGTTCGGACCGGCGAACACGGAATTCTTGGAGGAGATGTAGATGATGTCTCCGCCCAGGCCCTGATCAATCATCACCTTCGCAGCTGCCTTGGACACCAGGAACGAGCCCTTGGCCATGACGTTGTGCTGCAGATCCCAGTCTTTCCCGGAGGTTTCCAGCAGCGGCTTGGAGATGGACAGACCGGCGTTGTTGACCACCAGGTCCAGGCCACCGAACGCGAGCACGGCCTCCTGGATCGCGGCGGCGATCTGGGCTTCGTCGGTCACGTCGGCCTGGACGCCGATGGCGACGTCGGAGCCGCCCAGTTCCGCGGCGACGGCTTGGGCGTTCTCAAGGTTCAGGTCGGCAATCACCACGCACGCGCCGTCGGACGCCAGCCGGGTGGCGATTGCCTTGCCGATGCCCGACGCCGCCCCGGTCACCAGCGCGATGCGGGTCGCGTGGGACTTGGGCTTGGGCATGCGGGCGAGCTTGGCCTCTTCCAGGGCCCAGTACTCGATGCGGAACTTCTCGGATTCCTCGATCGGGGCGTAGCTGGAGATCGCCTCGGCGCCGCGCATCACGTTGATCGCGTTGATGTAGAACTCCCCGGCCACCCGTGCGGTCTGCTTGTCCTTGCCGAAGGAGAACATGCCCACGCCGGGGACCAGCACGATGGCCGGGTCCGCGCCGCGCAGGGAAGGTGAATCTGCGTCCGCGTGGCGGTCGTAGTAGGCCTGGTATTCCTGCCGGTACTCGGCGTGGAGTTCCTTCAACCGGGCCACGGAGTCTTCAATCGACGCGTCCGCGGGCAGGTCGAGGATGAGGGGTTTGACCTTGGTACGCAGGAAGTGGTCCGGGCAGGACGTGCCCAGCGCACCGAGCCGCGGGTGCTCGGTCGCGGCCAGGAATTCAAGCACGACGGCGTCATCGCTGAAGTGCCCCAGCTGCGGTTTGTCCGTGGAGGCCAGGCCGCGGATCACCGGAGCGAGGGCGGCGGCTTTGGCGCGGCGCTCCGCCTCGGGGAGTGCGCCGTAGCCCGACAGGGCAGGGCCGAAGGGCTGTTCCTTCCCGTTCGCGGCGATGTACTTCTCGGCGGTGTCGATGATCCAGAGGGAGTTGGCCTCGGCCTCCTCGCTCGTGGCACCCCACGCCGTGATGCCGTGCCCGCCCAGGATGGTGCCGATGGCCTGCGGGTTGGCTTCCTTGATCGCGGCGATGTCCAAGCCGAGCTGGAAACCGGGACGACGCCACGGAACCCACACCACCTTGTCACCGAAAATCTTGGACGTGAGCGCTTCGCCGTCCACCGCCGTCGCGATCGCGATGCCCGAGTCCGGGTGCAGGTGGTCCACGTGCGCGGCGTCCACGAGTCCGTGCATGGCGGTGTCGATTGACGGCGCTGCGCCGCCCTTGCCGTGCAGGCAGTAATCGAACGCGGCCACCATTTCGTCTTCACGTTCGACGCCGGGGTAAACGGACTTGAGCGCCTGGAGCCGGTCGAGCCGGAGTACTGCGAGGTTTTCGGCCTTCAGGGTGCCGAGGTCGCCGCCGGATCCCTTGACCCAGAGGAGCTCGACGTCCTGGCCGGTGACCGGGTCTTTTTCGGTGCCCTTCGCGGAAGTGTTGCCGCCGGCGAAGTTGGTGTTCCGCTTGTCCGCGCCGAGGCGGTTGGAACGGGTAATCAGGTCTTCAACAGTCTTGTTGCTCATAGGATTAAGCGCCCCATCCGGCTTGCTGGCCGCCTGCGCGGTCCTCGTTGATCTTCTTCTGGTAGCCGCTGGCCTTATAGGCAGCGATCGGGTCGGCGGGCAGGCCGCGGGATTCACGCCATTGGGCCAGTACCGGGCGGACGTCGGTGTAGAAGGCATCGTTGAAAATGCCGTTCGCGGCCAGGACATCCCCGGCACGCTGGGCCTCGTTCAAGGCGGCGGTGTCCACCAGCAGGGCACGCGCGGTCATTTCCTGGACGTTGAGCACCGAACGGATCTGTCCCGGGATCTTCTCCTCCAGGTTGTGGCACTGGTCCAACATCAACGCGACACCGGAGTCCGTCCCGAAGCCGCCGCCGCGGATCACCTCGTGCATGATGCGGAAGAGTTGGAACGGGTCAGCCGCACCCACGATCAGGTCGTCATCGGCGTAGAAGCGGGAGTTGAAGTCGAACGACCCCAGCTTGCCCAGCCGCAGGAGTTGCATCACGATGAACTCGATGTTGGTGCCCGGGGCGTGGTGGCCGGTGTCCAGGCACACGAAGGCCTTCTCCCCCAAGGCAAGTGTCTGGGCGTAGGAGGTACCCCAGTCCGGAACATCGGTGTGGTAGAAAGCGGGCTCGAAGAACTTGTACTCCAACACCAGGCGCTGCTCGTCACCCAGGGCCGCGTATATTTCCTGCAGGCTTTCCGCGAGCCGGTCCTGCCGGCCGCGCATGTCGTCCTGGCCCGGGTAGTTGGTGCCGTCGGCCAACCAGATCTTCAGATCCCGGGACCCTGTGGCGTGCATGATCCTGATGCAGTCCAGGTGGTGCTCGATCGCGCGGCGGCGGACGGACTCGTTGGACGAAGTCAGGGAACCGAACTTGTACTCGTCATCCTGGAAGGTGTTGGAGTTGATGGTGCCCAAACCAACGCCGAGCCCCTCGGCATACGAACGCAGGGCGGAGTAGTCATCCACCTTGTCCCACGGGATATGCAGCGCAACGGTGGGCGCCAAACCGGTGAGTTCGTGGACTTTCGCGGCGTCGGCGATCTTTTCCTGGACGGTGCGCGGCGTACCCGGGGTGCCGAAGACCTTGAACCGGGTCCCCGAATTCCCGTAGGCCCAGGACGGCACTTCGATGGCCAATTCTCCCAAGCGGCCCAGGGCCGATTCTGTGGTGTTCATGCTTGTTCCTTCTGATGGGTGGAGTTGCTGGCCGAAGCCAGTTGGTCTTCCAGGTTGAAAACTTCCTCGACGATTTCGAAGCCCTCGTCCGGAGGGACATTGCTGTCGGCGAAGAGGCTGGCCATCTCGGCCTGCCAGCGTGCGTTGACGTCGGTGAGAGCCATGCGGGCACGTGCGGCCTCGTAGTCTTCGCACTCCAGGTAGCCGATGAGTTGGCCGTCCGGCGCCAGGAAAAGGGAGTAGTTGTTCCACCCCGAATCTTTCAGGGCGCGGAGCATCTCGGGCCATACGGCCGCGTGGCGTCGCTTGTACTCGTCCATCAACTCCGGCTGGACGGAGGAGCGGAAACATACCCTCATGCGGATCTCCGGGTCACTCGTCTTTGAATCGTTTCATTTGTTACGATTCAAATTACCCCCGGGCAAACGAGGGTGTCAAGACGTTACTGACCCTTTGACTTGAGTCGGTGACGAGCCAGGGAGAACGGAACGCATGTCCCAAACAGCCAGCATCAAGGACGTTGCCACACACGCCAACGTTGCCGTGGGCACAGTCTCGAACGTGCTGAATTATCCGGACAGGGTTTCCGCCAAGACCAAAGAGCGCGTCCTCAAATCGATCGCAGAGCTGGGCTTTGTCCGCAATGACGCAGCCCGCCAACTCCGCGCTGGCCACAGCCGCACCATCGGCCTGGTGGTCCTGGACATCGGGAACCCCTTCTTCTCCTCCGTGGCACGCGCAGCCGAGGACGCCGCCACCGCGCTGGGAAGCGTTGTATTGGTAGGGGACAGTGGACAGGACGCCTCCCGGGAGGCGCACTACATGGACCTCTTCCAGGAGCAGCGCGTGCAAGGGCTGCTCCTGTCGCCTGTGGGCGACGTCGCGGACCGCATCGACCACCTCCGCGAACGCGGTGTGCCCACCGTCCTGGTGGACCAGCTCGCCGACACGGAACGCTGCAGTTCAGTTTCAGTCGATGATGAGGAAGGCGGCTATCTGGCGGCCAAACACCTGCTGGACATCGGCCGCCGTCGTCTGGTTTTCGTCGGAAGTCCCGCAATCCGCCAGGTGGCGCATCGCCTCAAAGGCGCGCAGCGGGCGGCCACCGAGGTGGAGGGAGCGTCGATCGAGGTACTCGACTCTGACGGGCAGACGGTCCTGGCCGGACGTCAGGTCGGCAACGAGCTTGTGGAGCGGAAACCGGAGGAACGTCCGGATGCCGTCTTCTGCTCCAATGACCTGCTTGCGCTGGGAGTCATGCCGTCCCTGACCATGCTGCGCACCGTCCGCATTCCTGAGGATATTGCCCTGATCGGGTACGACGACATCGATTTCGCAACCTCCGCCGTCGTTCCGTTGTCCTCCATCCGCCAGCCGACCGAGGCGTTGGGCCGGACCGCCGTCGAGCTTCTTGCCGAAGAGCAGGAGAACCGCGGCACGAAGCACCGCGCCGTCGTATTCACCCCCGAACTCGTGGTGCGCCAAAGCACCGCCCCCGAACCCCAACTAGGGGACAGATAGCGTTCCACTGACGGCTCAGAGCGACGTTATCTGTCCCCTGGTTGGGCGGGATTACGACGCGCGGAGCCCGGCCAGGTACTCCACCGGTACCATCGCGTCGGGCTGCTTCGTCTGACGGAACAGGCCCGGAGTGGAGGCGGCCAGTCGGTCCGCCGAGCGACCAAGGCACTGGATGATGCTGGTTATGGAGATCCCCGCCTCCGTTTTCTGCCGCAATGCCGAGATGTGCCTGCGGGCCGTGCAACCGCGGATGCCGGTGGTCACGATCCCCTCCGTGAGAACGTGGTCCAGCGCGGGAACCAGGGCGACGCCGAGACCGGACTTGACCATGCTGCGGATGGCGTCGTAATTGTTGCTGCGAACGCTGATGCGGGGAGTGAAGCCGCCGCCGGCGCATAGGTGGCGCAGGCAGGCATCGCCGGAGGAATCCTCCTTGGTGGATACCCAGTTCTCTTCAGCCAGGTCCTGCACGACGATGGCTTCCGCCCCGGCCAAACGGTGGCCCTCCGGGAGCAGCAGGACCAGCTCCTCGGCCAGCAGCGGAACGGCCACCACATTGGCGGGCCACTTTTGCGGGACGAGATCGTAGTGGAACACCACGGCCACGTCCAGTGTCGAATCCCGGACCATGGCTGCAAGTTCCGCAGGTCCGCTCTCCTCCAGTTCCACTGAGGAGTTCGGGTGCCTGCGGAGGTAGGAGGCCAATCCTCCCGGCAGGAGCCTTTGGCTGGCCGTGCTGAAGCTGCCCAGCCGCATGAGGCCGTAGTCGCCCTTGCTGAAGCCCTTCATGTCGTCTTCGAGTGCACCCAGGGCATTGATGATGTCGTGGGCGCGTGCGGCCAGGAACTTGGCAGCCTCCGTGGGGCGGATGCTCTGGGCGTCGCGCTCAACCAGCGGCGCCTGCACGGCCCGCTCCAGCGCCGCCACCTGCTGCGAGACGGCCGAGCCGGTGTAGCCGATTTCGCGCGCGGCGTCGGCGAAAGAGCCCGTACGGAGGACCACGGAGAGTGTGCGCAAATGAACTGGATTTAGCATGGCCTTGCTACTTCTGCGTGGGTGGCGTGAGCAGTTGTTCGACATCAACGGCGCCGCCGGCGGCTTCAAAATCCAACTGCACCTGTTCCCGGAGCCGGGCGTCCGCGAGGTAGTCGGCAATCGTCAGGGCCAAACCGACGGCGCCGTCCACCACTGCGGCGTCGCCCACGGGACTGATGGAGTGCTGGCCGAACTCCTCCGTGTGCATCACGGCAGTTTCGCGGGAAATGCTCACTGTGGGATGGATCGACGGGATGCGCAGGCTGACGTTGCCCAGATCCGTGGACCAGCCACCGCCCACCAGCTCAGTCTCCAATGTGATCCTCCGGCCCCGCGCGGACATATGCACGTGGTACCGGGCTGCCAATGCGTGGTTGCTGCGGACGGGAAGATAGGCGGGGAATGGGTCCCAGGTGGTCTCGAGTCGGGTGCCTGTCATGAGCGCCGCCCCCTCCAGGATGTCCTGCACTTTCTGCGAGATGTCCACCAGTCCGGTGGGGTCCAGGGAGCGGATTTCGACGACGGCGCGCGCCACATGAGGGACGACGTTCACTGCCGTGCCGCCTTCCGTGATGAGGCAGTGCAGGCGGTCCGTCGCAGGGATGTGTTGGCGCAGGGCGGCGATCCCCTGGTACGCGGCCACCACGGCGTCGAGGGCGTTGCGCCCCATATGCGGTGCCGACGACGCGTGGGCGGCCACCCCGTGGAAGGTTACCTCCACGTCGCGGACGGCCAGTGATGCGAAGGACGCGACCTCATACTCCCCGGTGAAGGGGTGCAGCATCACGACGGCGTCGATGTCGGCAAAGGCGCCTGCCCTGGCCAGGAGTTCCTTGCCGTTTCCGTTCTCTTCTGCAGGCGTGCCGATCAGCACAACAGAGCCGCCAAGCTCTTCAACATGCGCGGCGACGCCGAGGAAGGCTCCTACGGCCGCGGCGCAGATGACGTTGTGCCCGCATCCGTGGCCCACCCCCGGAAGGGCATCGTATTCGGCAAGAACGGCCACCTTGGGTGAGCCCGAGCCTGCTTCGGCACGCAGCGAAGTGCGCAGGCCATACCTTCCCACCTGGACCGGATAGCCCCTGTAGCGAAGGAATTCGGCGGCGAAGGCTACGGAGAGCCGTTCCTCGAAGCCGACTTCCGCGATGCCGTGGATTCCGTGGCTGAGTTCCTGGAGGTCCGGGGTGAGGTCATCGATGGTGGCAGTGATGTTCCTGGCAAGTGAGTCCGGGGCACCGAGGATGCCGGTCAGGGCCAAGGGGGACGGGGGCGTATCCACGGGGTTCACGTGGCGTCCTTTCGGGGGAGGTAGGCCGGCCAAGCGGCGACGTCGTTGTCGCCAGGCTTGGCTCGTTGTTTTACTTAAGATACATCTACAAGTGCCTTAAGAACAGCTTATTGTGCAAGAATGATTCATGACCGAAAAGCCCCTCCCGGACGTCACCAGGCTGCGCCTCCTCAATGAGGTAGCGAAGCAAGGATCCCTGGCGGGCGCGGCCCGGGTTCTGGGCATCACGTCCTCAGCTGTTTCGCAGCAAATCAGCATCCTGGAACGGGAAACCGGCGTCCAGCTCCTGGACCGCTCATCGAGGGGCGTCGGGCTGACGGGTGCGGGGGAGATTCTCGTAGAGCACGCACGCGCGGTGGTCCGGCTCCTGGAGGCGACCCGCGCCGAGATGGACCAGCTCAGCGGCGAGCTTGCCGGCCGGGTCCGGATCGGATCCATTCCCTCCCTTGCCCGGAACGTACTGCTGCCGGTCGCCGAAAAGCTCGAGGTGAGTGTTCCCGACGTCGAACTGACAGTCAACGTTGTTGAGCCGGTGGACAGCATCGAGCAATTGCTGAACGGTGCTTTGGACATCGCGATTGTGGACCTTTACGACAATGTGCCCGTCGCCTTTCCCGACTACCTGGTGACCAGGGAAGTCATGAGCGAGCCATTGGCCTTGATCACTCCACCCGACTTCGTTGTGCCGCCGCGGCTGAAGTTGACCGACCTCAAGAACGCGGACTGGGTGTTGACCCCCGAGGTGGGTGCCTGCGGACAGGCGGTCCGTTTCGCCTGCCGGAACGAGGGATTCGAACCCAACAGCCGGTGGGTTGTGGACGATCTTCTGCTCTTGGTCGAAGCCATTTCGCGGGGAAGGGGCATCTCTTTGCTCCCGCCATTTTCCGTGGACAGTGCGGTGGCGCCGGTGGGAATCCATACTTTCGACAAGCCCCGGATCCAACGCCGGGTGCTCACGGTAACGCGCAGCAGCGACGCCCGGCGGCCAATCGTGAAAGCCGTCCTGGACGAAGTCCATGGGCTCCTGGGTGCCGCTGCCGCCTAAGCCGCCAGGGCCAGGCCCAAGAATCTCTTGCGGCAGCCCCAGCAGACCTCGCACTGTTGCCGGGTTAAAAGCCCTCTTTTCGTTCCATGCTTGAAGTGATCAGTGACGATCACCACAAAGGAGAACGAAAAATGACCACCCTCGAACGACGCTTCGCAGAGGTTCCCGGACACTGGCAGGTGCCAGGCCACTTCAAGATCAACCACAGCCACGGCATCCGCGTTGGGGACATGATTTATGTGGGTGGCCAGGAGGACCTCGACGCTGACGGCAACGTCAACAACCCAGGCGACATCGTGGCGCAGTGCAAGAACGTCATGGAATCCCTGAAACGGGTCATCGAAAGCCTCGGCGGAACCATGGGCGATGTCGTCCAGTTCAACACCTTCTACGCCGGCGAGCTCAGCTACGAAGAATGGCAGCGTACCTACGACATCCGCTTCAGCTACTTCCCGGCGCCCGGCCCCACGGCGACCGGCATCCTGATCGGTGAGGAGCTGAACCTGCCGGGCATCCGGGTGGAGGTCAACGCCGTCGCGATTGTCGGCAGTGCCGCCACCCGCGTAGAAGCGTTCGACGGCGGCAGCCAGGCAACGCTCGACATTCCCGTGGAGGTGGCCGGCAATGACTGAAGTCAAGCCCCAGCTTGGCGTCATTCTCTGCGACCTCGACTCGTATCCGGTGGACTACGTGGAATGCCTCACCCCGGATGCGCCCGGCATCAGTGACAATCCCGTGGGCTTCTTCGAGAATCCCGCCAGCTGGCAAGGCCTTCCCGTGGCCTACGCGGTGGCGCGGGGTGCCCGGGTGGAGCCTCTTGTGAACGGTGAGCCCGAAGCTGTGGAGGCCTTTTGGAAGGCGAGCAAGAAGCTGGCGCACTGCCCCTTGGTTATCACCGACTGCGGCTTCTTCTTTTACGCCCGCAAAGACAAGCGCCAGACGAGCAACGTCATCACCAGTGGGCTGGATCTGCTCCCCATCGCCTCGGTGCTGTCCAGCGGCTACATCGGTGTGTTGACCGTCTCGGAGTCACTCGCCACCAAGCTGTTGGCCGATCACCCCTTGTCGGCACAGATCGTCATCGCCGGCATGGAAGGCGAGCCCGGCTGGGCAACCATGCTGACCAACGATCACGCGCTGGGCAACGGCTGGGACCAGGCCTTGCTGAAGGAAGGCGTCGCCAGGGTGGTCAAGCGTGAGTTCGGGCCCGGTGGCCGCTTCGCCGACGTCGGTGTCCTGGTCCTTGAATGCACATTGTTGCCCGAATTCCGCCAAGAGATCCGCAAATACACCAACGTGCCGATCCTCGATATCGCCTCTTTTGCGTTGAACGCCCTGGGCAAGGGGTTCGACGCCGGTGCGGCACCGGCGCCTGTCAGCGCCGCCTTGAGCCAATGACACAGGTCAGGAACGAGTCAGTCATGCATGAAGACACCGAGCAGGGCAGGACCGCCATCTCGCTGGAATCAGTCGTCAAGCGGTACGGGGACCACACGGTCATCAATGACGTGTCCTTGTCGGTCCGGGAAGGCGAAGTCATCGCCATCATCGGACCCAGTGGCGCTGGAAAGAGCACGCTGCTCAGGTGCATCAACCTGCTGGAAGTCCCTGACAGCGGACGGATCACGGTTGAGGGAAACCAGGTAGTGGCAGGGACGGAGATCAGCCATAAGGACCTGGTCCGGCTGCGCCGCAACGTCGGCATGGTGTTCCAGTCCTTCAACCTCTTCCCGCACATGACAGTGCTGCGGAACATCTCCCTTCCCCAGGAACGCGTCCTTGGCAGGAGCCGGGCAGAAGCTGACGCACGGTCCATGAAGCTCCTGGAGCGTGTAGGGCTGGCAGACAAGGCCAGGCAATATCCGGGCCGCTGTTCCGGTGGCCAGCAGCAACGCATTGCAATCGCCCGGGCTCTTGCTCTGGACCCGCAGGTGATGCTGTTCGATGAGCCGACGTCGGCCCTGGACCCCGAAGTGGGCCTGGAGGTCCTGGCGGTCATGCGTGAGCTGGCCGCTGAAGGGATGACCATGGTGGTGGTCACCCACGAGATGCAGTTCGCCAGGGATGTCTCGGACCGCGTAGTGGTGATGGCCGAAGGTGCCATTCTCGAAGAAGGCGACCCCGCCGACGTCTTCACCGCTCCCGCCATGGACCGCACCCGCCGGTTCCTGCGTGCCGTATTGGAGCGCTGACATGGATCACCTCAGCGTGGTGGCGCAGGGCGTTTCCATGACGCTCGCGCTGACACTTTCCTCGCTTCTGGTTGGCGCCATCGGTGGCATCCCGTTGGCCCTGGGCCGCCGGTCCCGGCTGGCGGCAGTGCGCTTCATCGCGCGTTCCTTCATTGAACTGCTGCGCGGGATCCCGCCATTGGCGTGGTTGTTCATCATCTATTTCGGCGTAGGAACGGGTGTGATTGAGCTCAGTTCCTTCGCGGCTGCGGTGATAGGCTTCGGCCTCGTGTCCTCCGCCTACATGGCCGAAATCTACCGCGGCGGGCTGACAGCCATTCACGACGGCCAATGGGAAGCCAGCGACGCTCTGGGCCTTTCACGTGCGGCGACGTTGCTCAGCATCATTGGTCCCCAGGTTCTCCGCGTATCCATTCCGGCGGCAGCGACCTTCGCGATCGGTTTGCTGAAGGATTCCTCCGTGGCCTCGGTCATCGGTGTCCAGGACACCATCTATTGGGCCAGCCATGAATCCACGGTGACAGGGGATGCGATCGTGCCCTTCCTGTGGGCGGCCGGGCTGTATGTGGCCATGACCATTCCTTGTGCGTGGGCAACACGGTTGCTGGATGCCAAGCTCCGAAAGAGGGTTGCGCGATGACGTTCTTCAACGACTGGGTGGACTACTTCCCGGACCTGTTGGGCGGGCTCGGAGTGAGCCTGCAGCTGACGCTGGTGACGCTGCTGATGGGCCTGCCGGCCGGACTTGTCCTGGCCCTCGGGGCTGGTTCCGGCAACCGGCCGGTGCGGGTCCTGTCGATCGGTGTGATCGAGGTAGGTCGTGGAACCCCGGCACTGGTGGTCCTGCAATTGTTCTACTTTGGCCTTCCCTCGGCCGGAATGACGCTGACCTCCTTCGTCGCAGCATCGCTGGCGCTCGCCTTCACTACCGCGGCCTACACCAGCGAGATCATCCGGGGCGGCCTGCAGGCAGTCCCCGGCGGAGAAGTGGAAGCCGGCCATGCCCTCGGCATGAGCCGTGGAGACATCCTCCGATTTGTTGTGATTCCGCAAGGGATCAGAATCGCCATCCCGCCGCTCATGGGATTCGCGATCATGGTGTTCCAGGCGACCTCCCTGGCCTACACCATTGCCATGCCGGAACTGATGAGCCAGGCCTACTCCATCGGCTCCATCACGTTCCGCTACTTGAGCATCCTTACCCTCGCAGGCTTGATGTACGCCCTGATCACCATTCCTGCGAGTTCCCTGAGCAACTTCGTTGAGCATCGTTTGGCGCGTCACCGTTGACACGCCAATTAGGCAAAGGAACCACCATGAAATTACGAATGATCGCCTCGGCAGTGGCTGCCCTGACGCTGGCGGCGGCGCTCAGCGGCTGCGGCGGCAGTACGGAAGCAGCCGGGTCCAAAGTCTCCGCCGACTGTAAACCGGCATCCGACGTCGGAACCATCAAGAAGGGCAACCTGACGGTGGCTGTCTATGAGGCACCTCCCTACGTCACGTTCAAGGGCAATGAACTCGGAGGCGTTGACGGCGACATCCTCACGGGCTTCGCCCAGAAGCAATGCCTGTCCATCACCACTGTTTCCGCTGCTGCCGCGGCCGTCATCCCTACGGTTCAAGGTGGACGCGCCGACATTGCAACCGGTGGCTGGTGGCGGTCCAAGGCCAGGGCCGAAATCCTGGACCTGACCGACCCCATCTACACCGACCAGATGGTGTTGATCTCCAAGGACGGGCTCAACAAAGTCGCCGACCTCAAGGGCAAAAAGGTGGGGACGGTCAACGGCAATGTATGGGTTGACGACGCCAAGAGCTACCTCGGCGGGGACCTCCAGCTCTACAAAGCACCGGTAGACCTATTCCAGGACCTCAAGTCCGGGCGGCTGGACGTGGGTATCGATGGTTTTGGCGAGGCCCACAACAACAGCAACGGCCTCAAGGTAGAGGTTCTCGAGCCTGACGACGCCATCAAGGCCTCCCTCGAACCGCCGCAGACCTGCCTGCCGGTGACCAAGGGAAACACTGCTTTGCTCAAGGCTTTGAACGACTACGTGGACAGCCTCCGCAAGGATGGCAGCCTGGAGAAGATCGTGGTGAAGAACGGCTTCCCGGCATCCTCGATCAACACCGGCGACGCGCGGCTGATCGGCTAACCCAAGTAGGGGACAGCACCTGCTCCACTGAGTGCTCAGTAGGACGGGTGCTGTCCCCTAGTTGGGTCGCTACAGGGTGTAGATGCTCCAGGAGGCGGTGTGGGTTTCGCCGGGTTCGAGGCGGATCAGGTCCGTGCCGCTGTTGAACGCATCCGGGGGACACGTCATCGGTTCCACGGCCAGCCCAATACGACTCGGAATGGGTGCCGGCTTGTCTGCCGTATGGATCTGAAGCCACGGGCAGCTTCCGTCCCACGACATTCCGACGCCGGTGCCCGCCGGGTCGCCCAGCGAAAGCCGCGCCAGCCCGGCGTCGAACGTGATGTCCGTGAAGGCGTGGTCGATTTCGGTGCTACCGATCGGGCGGGCCGCACGGAAGTCGAACTCATGGCCTGCCACCGGCTTCAGCGAAACAGGCAGCAACCGGTCCGGGGTGACTTCCAGGAACGTCGAGGCGGGCGCTTCAAGGATCCACTCATCCAAAGGCGAAGAACCGGCCACCAAGTACGGGTGCGGGCACACGCCGTAGGGCGCGGCAACGTCCGCTGCGTTGTGGGCGGTCACGGACGTGTGGAGCCCGGTTTCGTCCAGGACATACTGCGTCGAGAGTTCCACCACGAAGGGATAGCCCGTCGTCGGCCCCACCGTGCACGTCAAGGTGACCGAACCGGCGTCGTGTTCCTTCACGGTCCAGTCGAGCGGGTAAGCGAGCCCGTGCAGCGCCGTGCCCCGCTCCGGTTCGCTGACCGCCAGCTGGTGGCTGACGCCGTCGAAGGTGTATTTCCCGTCCGCGACCCTGTTCGGCCACGGCGCGGCGATGATGCCGCGGTAATCCGGGATCGGGCCGCCTTCGGGGAACGGAACCACAAGGTCCCGGCCTTGGAACTGCAAGACGCGAAGCGCTGCGGCACGTTCCGTGACAACCGCCTCGTAGCCGCCGGCTTTCAGGCTGTATTCAGTGCTCACAGGCCGCCGGCCAGCTTGTAGTACGCCGCGTTCCAGGCGAGTTCCTTCTTGAATTGTTTGATGGTGGTGCCTTCGTCGATGGTGAGCAGTTCCGTGCGGGCTATCTCGGCGAAGTCCTCGAACACCTCAAGGCCCACTTGCGTGGAGAGTACCGTGTGGTGCGCGGCTCCGGCTGTGAGCCACGCGGCAGCTGAGGTGGCGAAGTCCGGCTTCGGTTCCCAGAGCGCGCGGGCGACGGGCAGGTTGGGAAGCGGCTGGTCGAGGTTGACGACGTCCACGGCGTTGGCGACCAGGCGGAAGCGGTCGCGCATATCGGACAGCGCGACAACGACGCCGGGGCCCGCGTCGGTGTCGAAGACCATGCGCACGGGATCTTCCTTGCCGCCGATGCCCAGCGGGTGGATCTCAACGCGCGGCTTCTTCGCAGTCAGCGACGGGCAAACTTCGAGCATGTGCGCGCCGAGGATCTTCTCCGAACCGGGTTCGAGGTGGTAGGTGTAGTCCTCCATGAGCGAAGCGCCGCCGGGAAGCCCGGAACCCATGACTTTGGCCGCGCGGACCAGGATGGCAGTCTTCCAGTCACCTTCGGCTCCGAAGCCGTAACCGTCGGCCATGAGCCGCTGCACAGCCATGCCGGGGAGTTGCCGGAGTTCGCCGAGGTCCTCGAAAGAGGTAGTGAAGGCCGCGGAACCGTTGGCTTCCAGGAAACTGCGCAGGCCCAGCTCGATCCGGGCGCTGTACCGCAGCGATTCGTGCCGGGCACCGCCGGCCTGCAACTCGTTAACCACGTCGTAAAGCCGCTCATATTCCGCAACCAGGGCGTCGACGTCGGACTCTGCGGCGCCGTGGACAGCGTCGGCGAGCTCGTTGACGGACCAGGTGTTGACCGAGACGCCGAAGCGCAGCTCGGCTTCTGTCTTGTCGCCTTCGGTGACCGCTACGTTGCGCATGTTGTCGCCAAAGCGGGTCAGCTTCAGGTTCCGGACCGCTGCCCAGCCGGCGGAGGCGCGCTGCCAGGCACCCACTTGACGGACGACCTCAGGGTTGGAGACGTGCCCGACGACGGTCTTCCGCGGCACGCCGAGACGGGCCTGGATGTACCCGAATTCGCGGTCTCCATGGGCTGCCTGGTTGAGGTTCATGAAGTCGAAGTCGATGTCTGCCCAGGGGAGGTCCCGGTTGGCCTGGGTGTGCAGGTGCAGCAGGGGCTTGCGCAGTGCGTCCAGTCCCTGGATCCACATCTTGGCCGGGCTGAACGTGTGCATCCACGCGGTCACGCCGATCACGGAATCATCGGCGTTGGCTTCAAGCGCGGTGCGGCGGATGGCATCGGAATCGGTGAGGACGGGTTTCCAGACGAGCTTCACCGGCACATCACCGGCAGTGTTCAGGACGTTGGCAATCTCCTGCGACTGCGCAGCGACCTGCTTGAGGACATCCTCACCGTAGAGGTGCTGGCTGCCGGTGAGGAACCAGACCTCGTACTGGTCGAGCGAGGTGTTGTTGGCGTTGGGCATTTGAAGGCTCCTGGGTATTTGCTGAAAAGCGGCGGGCTGGTTGGTTGGTCCGCCTCAGCGGCCGTAAACGTTCTGGTAGCGGTCGTAGAGCGACTCGATCTGGGCTTGGTCAATGGGAAGCGGCTCGCCGAGCTGGCGCGAGACGTGCACAGTCTTTGCCACTTCCTCGCACATCACGGCGGCTTTAACGGCCTCGCGGGCGGATTTGCCGATGGTGAACGGGCCGTGGTTCTGCATCAGGACAGCCGGAGAGTTGGAGTCCTTCAACGTCTCCACGATGCCTTGGCCGATGGAGTCATCTCCGATCAAGGCAAACGGACCGATGGGGATGGGCCCGCCGAATTCGTCGCCCATCATGGTCAGCACGCAGGGAATTTCCTCGCCCCGGGCCGCCCATGCGGTGGCGTAGGTGGAGTGGGTGTGCACCACCCCGCCGACCTCGGGCATGTGCCGGTACACGTAGGCGTGCGCAGCGGTATCCGAGGACGGCGAGAGGTCGGGGTTGCCCCAGTCGATGGTGCCGTTGCTGCCGGTATTCATGCCCCGGACCGGGGTGCCGTACAGGTCGGTGACCACCATGAGTTCGGGCGTGAGGTCGTCGTAGGAGACACCCGAGGGCTTGATGACCATGAGGTCATGACCTGGAATGCGGCCGGAAACGTTGCCTGCCGTCCAGACCACCAGCCCGTAGCGCGTCAGTTCCGAATGGAGTTCGCAGACGTCCTTGCGGACCTTGGCGATGGTGTCCAGGAGGTTGCTCATGCGGACACCCGCTCAGCCTGGTCGGTGGAGGAGTTCGACGCCGGTTCGGCCACCCCGCCGGCGCCCTGCGCCTGGCGCTGGATGGACTTGAGGCGGTGCATCACATTGTTGCTTCCACGGCCGAAGTAGTCATGAAGGGTGCGGTATTCCTGGAAAAGGGCCTCGTATGCGGCCACGTTCTCCGGGACCGGGGTATAAACCGCACCCGGCGCGGCCGCCATGGCAGCGGCGGCCTCGCGGATGTCTGCGTACTTCCCGGCAGCAACGGCGGCGTGGATGGCCGAACCCAGTGCGGGACCCTGTTCCGAGCCGATGGTGGAGAGCTGCAGGCCGGTGATGTCCGCGTAGACCTGCATCAGGAACTTGTTCTTCAGCAGGCCCCCGGCCACGATAAACTCCTTGACCGGTACGCCGGAATCGCGGAAGGCATCGACAATGGTCCGGGTTCCAAACGCCGTGGCCTCCAGCAGCGCCCGGTAGATGTCCTCGGGCTTGGTTGCCAGGGTCTGGCCCACCACAACGCCGGACAGTTCGTGATCCACTAGCACCGAGCGGTTGCCCGAGTGCCAGTCAAGGGCGATCAGCCCGTGCTCTCCGATGGCCTGCTTCTCCGCTAGTTCCGTGAGGTACTCGTGGATGCTTTGGTCCTGGGCTGCGGCGGCTTGGTGGTATTCGGGTGGCACGCCGTTTTTGGTGAACCAGCCAAAGATGTCGCCCACTCCGGACTGGCCTGCTTCGTAGCCCCACAGGCCGGCCACGATGCCGCCGTCGACCACGCCGCACATGCCGGGGACTTCGCGCAGGACGTCACCGTTCATGACATGGCACGTGGAGGTGCCCATGATTGCGACGAGTTGTCCGGGTTCCACGGCGTTCGCGGCAGGTGCGCTGACGTGGGCGTCAACGTTGCCTACCGCCACGGCGATGCCGGCCGGGAGTCCGGTCCAAGCGGCGGCTTCTTCGGTGAGGTAGCCTGCAGCATCTCCCAGGCGCCCGATGGTGTGTTCCAGTTTGCTGCTGACAAAGTCCTTGAAGTCAGGGTTCAGGGCTGCCAGGAAATCCTCCGAGGGGTATTTTCCGTCCTGGTAGATGCCCTTATAGCCGGCGGTGCAGGCGTTGCGGACGTAGCTTCCGCAGAGCTGCCAGACGATCCAGTCGGCCGCCTCCACCCAGTGTTCCATCGCCGCGTAGACCTCGGGGTCTTCCTCGAGAAGCTGCAGGCCCTTGGCGAATTCCCATTCGGAGGAGATCAGGCCGCCGTATCGGGGCAGCCAGGACTCGCCACGCTCTTCTGCCAGCTGGTTGATGCGGTCAGCCTGCGGCTGCGCAGCGTGGTGGCGCCACAGCTTCACGAACGCGTGCGGCCGGTCGGCGAAGCGTTCCAGTTCGTTCAGCGGTGTGCCGTCCGCCGTCGTCGGAACCATGGTGCAGGCGGTGAAGTCGGTAGCGATACCCACCACGTTCTCCGGGTTGATGCCGGCATCAGCGACGGCGGCCGGTACAGCATTGCGCAGGACGTCGCGGTAGTCGTTCGGGACCTGAAGGGCCCAGTCGGCGGGGAGGCGTTGCCCGCTCGTGGGGAGGCGGTCCGAAACAACTGCGTGGGGGTACTCGAACACGCCGCTGCCGATCTCGGCGCCATCCGAGACGCGCACCACGACGGCGCGCCCGGACAATGTGCCGTAGTCCACGCCGATGACGAACTGCTCGTCGAGCGGGAGGTTTTCTGAGGTATTCATGGGTGTCTCCATCCGGCTGGCCAAGGCCTCATTGCCGGGGGTCGGGGTGGAAAGTGAAGAACGTCTGATGCAATTGTTAGCGCTCACAACATTGATGTCAAGAGCCGCTCAGGGCGAAGCGGTGCTCAAGACGGAGGGTGGCCCCCAACACCCCCATGTAGGTCGCAGTTCATGTCGTATTGGGAACTCAATACGACATCTGCTGCTACTTAGTTGGGGGCGGGGCGGTGGTGGAACGGACCACGAGCCGCGGATTCACGGTAGCCGCCGTGCCGGTGCTGCCGCTTTCGATGCGGTCCAGCAACAATCCGATGCACCGTTGGCCGAGTTCTTCGAAGTCCTGGGCCACCGTGGTCAACGGCGGGATGAAGTACGCCGACTCGGGCTGGTCATCGAAACCCACCAGGCTGATGTCACCGGGAACCTGCACCCCGGCTTCATGGAAAGCGCGTAATACGCCCAGTGCCATCTGGTCGTTGGCCACGAACAGTGCGGTGACGGCCCGCTCAGCGGCAATTTTCAGGCCCTCCCGGTAGCCGCATTCGGCGCTCCAGTCCCCTTCGATCAAGGTTCCCGGCTCAATACCGGCCGCATCCAGGGCGTCACGCCAGCCGTCGATGCGGGCCGCGGCGTCGATCCAGTTGGAGGGGCCCGAAAGATGTCCGATCCGCCGGTGCCCAAGATCCAGCAAGTGCTCGACGGCGAGCCGGGCCCCCTGCCGCTGGTCAACGGTGGCACCGGCGAGTTCCTCATCGCCCACGGAGCCCACAGCGACCAGCGGAACCTGGGAAGTGACATCCTTGAGGACCTCGAATGTGCCCGGATGTGGAACCGTCACCACAATGCCGTCCACGCCCTGGTCCATGAAGTGTGCCAGCGCATCCTTGATGGTCTCGGGAGTGACCTCCCGAAGGCCGGCCACGCTGACGAAGTAGCCCGCATCCCGGGCTGCCTGCTGCACCCCGAGGAGGGTGTGTGATGGCCCGTATTGGGCAAGTTCGCTGCCCAGCACCCCGATGGTCTGGGACCGCCGGGTCACCAGGCTGCGGGCAGCTGTGTTGCGGCGGTAGCCCAACTCGGTGATGGCCTGCTCTACCCGTTCGCGGGTTTTGGAACTCACGTTGGGGTGGTTGTTCAGGACCCGGGAGACAGTCTGGTGGGAAACACCTGCCACACGGGCGACGTCCTCCATGACGGGAGGCCGGGCTGATGCAGATTGTTCTGAGCTCACCCTGTCACGATAGAGCACCGGGAGCCGCGATCAGCCGATGGCTGCCTTGGCGGCGTAATGGCGGTACCTCTCCAGGAAGGGCGACACCCCTTTCGGATCAGCGTGGTCCACGGTAAGGCCGTCCACAGGCCATTCGGGCAACTGGCCCGTGAGGACGCCGGCCGCTTGCCGTGCTGCGCCGTCAGCCACGTATTCTCCGGGCTTCGGAACAAAGACCGGCAGTCCGAACGCGGAGGCAGCCACTTGTTGAACAGCCTCGGATTGAGCGCCCCCACCAACCAGGATGATGCGCCGGGCGTCTACACCTTGGGCCTGGAGGGCTGCCAAGCCGTCAGCGAGTGAACACACAACTCCCTCTATCGCCGCCCGCGCCAGGTTGGCGGGAGTGTAGTTGGAGAGGGTCAGCCCATGAAGGGAGCCGGTGGCCCCGGGCAGATTGGGGGTCCGCTCGCCTTCAAAATAGGGGACCAGCGTCAAGCCCCCGGCGCCTTCCGGCGCAGACAGCGCCAAAGTACCCAGCTCGTTCAGGCTCACGTCGAGCAATGCAGCTGTGGCATCGAAGATCCGCGTGGCGTTGAGCGTGCAGGCCAGTGGGAGGTAGTTGCCTGTGGCGTCGGCAAAGCCCGCCACCAGTCCGCTTGGATCCTTGGCGGGAGTGTCGGAGACCGCGAATACAGTTCCGGACGTTCCTATGGAGATTACGACATCCCCGACGCCGGCACTCACGCCCAGACCTGCGGCTGCGTTGTCGCCCGCGCCGGGTCCGATCAATGCACCGGCAGGGGTTTTGCCTGCGGTCTCCAGCGGCCCAACGACTCCGGGCAGGAGTGGGACGTGCCTGAGGGTGCTCTCCAGTACATCCGGAAGATACTCGCCGGCGGTTGCCGAAAAGTAGCCAGTGCCCGAAGCATCCGAGCGATCCGTACGCAGGAGCTCCAAGGACGCCGGGCCTGTTCCCGGGCCATGACCGGCCAGCCGCCAGGACAGCCAATCATGGGGGAGACACACTGCGGCCGTCCTTTGCGCATTTTCGGGCTCGTTCCGGGCGAGCCAGCGCAGTTTGGTGGCCGTCAGGGACGCCACTGGAACTGTGCCCGTGCTGCCCGCCCAATACCCGGCTCCCGCTACGGGATCACCATGTCCGGCGTCGAGAATCAGCTCCTCAGCGTCCTGCGCGGAGCGGGTATCGTTCCACAGCAGGGCAGGGCGGACCACGTTGCCGGTTTCGTCGAGGCACACCATTCCGTGCTGCTGCCCGCCGACGGAGACGGCATCGACGTCGTCGAGCCCGCCCGCTGCTTCGATTGCTTCCTGCAAGGCGGTCCACCAGTGATCCGGGTGGATTTCGGTACCCTCCGGATGGGAGGCCCGGCCCTGGCGCACCAAGGCACCGGTGGCTGAATCCCGGATGACCACTTTGCAGGACTGGGTGGAGCTGTCGATCCCGGCTACGAGAGGCATGCGTTGTTCCTTTGGAGAACCGCGCCGGGCCTGCCTGGGATATCCAAGGGCAGGCCCGGCGGCGGGTTTGCGGTGTTGGGAGTGGGTCAGCGGGCGCCGAGGAGGTGCTCGATGGCCAGCTGGTTGAGGCGGATGAAGGCGAATGAGCGCTCAGCTGCCTTGTCGGCGTCGAACGTGTCGAAGGCGCTGGCGTCAGCCAGCAGGTCAGCGGTGGTTTCGCCGGCAGCCAGGGTGCTTTCGCCGAGTTCGAACACGCCCGAGGTTGCCAGGGCTTCCTGTACTTCGGGATCCGCGCGGAAGGCCAGGGCACGTTCCTTGAGCAGCAGGTACATGGACATGTTGGACTTGGCCGATTCCCAGACGCCGTCGTAGCCATCGGTGCGGGAGGGCTTGTAGTCGAAGTGGCGCGGGCCGGTGTACTTGGGACCACCGTTGGGGAAGCCGTTTTCCAGGAGGTCCACGGTGAAGAAGGCGCTGGTAAGGTCGCCGTGGCCGAAGACGAGGTCTTGGTCGTACTTGATGCCACGCTGGCCGTTGAGGTCGATGTGGAAGAGCTTGCCGGCCCACAGTGCCTGGGCGATGCCGTGGGTGAAGTTCAGTCCGGCCATCTGCTCGTGGCCCGTTTCCGGGTTGAGGCCAACGATGTCGCCGTGCTCCAGCTGGGCGATGAAGGCCAGGCCGTGTCCCACGGTGGGGAGGAAGATGTCGCCGCGCGGCTCGTTTGGCTTGGGTTCCAGGGCGATCCGCAGGCCGTAGCCCTTCTCCTTGATGTACCCCGCGGCGGTGTCAACGCCTTCCTTCATGCGGTCCAGTGCCGCTGCCAGGTCCTTGGATCCGTCGTACTCGCTGCCTTCACGGCCGCCCCACATGACGAAGGTCTCGGCACCAAGTTCAGCCGCGAGGTCGATGTTGCGCAGGATCTTGCTCAGTGCGAAGCGCCGGATGGAGCGGTCGTTGGAGGTGAACCCGCCGTCCTTGAAGACCGGGTGGCTGAAGAGGTTGGTGGTGACCATGGGCGTCTTCAGGCCGGTCTCAGCCAACGCCGCCTTGAAGTTCTTCAGGATGAGTTCGCGCTCGGAGGCGCTCGCATCGAAAGGAATGAGGTCGTTGTCGTGGAAGGTGATGCCGTATGCGCCGAGTTCGCTCAGTTTGTGGACTGCTTCAACAGGGTCCAAAGCCTGGCGGGTTGCCACGCCGAAGGGGTCGGCGCCGGTCCAACCGACCGTCCAGAGACCGAAAGTGAACTTGTCTGCAGGGGTGGGCTGCGGGGTCATGATTGCTCCTTTGCAAGGCAACGGGAAAGAGGTGAAAAACATCACTCCAATTAGTTTTCAATCTGAACTATATGGGCCATGATGGATCATGGTCAATGAAAGTCCGCAAGAAATTTTGAATCCGCGAGGAGGTCCCTGCTGATGAATGAGCCAACTGCGCCCGGACGCGTGGGTGACGTCCGCCGTCGAAATCTCTCGCTGGTGCTGGACTCGATCGCCAAAACAGTGGATGCCAAGCCCAGCCGCGCCCAGCTCGCCGCCGGCACCGGCCTGACCAAGGCTGCGGTTTCCAGTCTTGTGGCGGACCTGGTCGAATCGGGCCTGGTGTCCGAAGTTGGCCTGTATCGCGACGGAGAGCGCGGGCGGCCCGGCCAGGGCCTGGAGCTGAACTCCCGCCGGGGCGTAGTGGGCATGGAAATTAACGTGGACTATCTGGCCGTGGGCCTGGTGGACCTCGCGGGAAACCTTCGATTCCATTCTGCCGTTGAGTCGCGGAACCGTGGAGTGCCTCCCGCACAGGTCATGGACCAGCTGGCTGTTTTGGCCGCAGAAGCGAAGGCTGCGGCAGCCGCCGAGGACATTGCCATCCTGGGCGGGGGGCTGGCCGTTCCTGGGCTGGTGGACGAAAGGAATGACGTCGTGCTGTCCGCCCCCAACCTTTATTGGGAAAACGAGAAGTTGCATCCCCGGTCCCTGCTCGAGGGGGCACCGCTTGGCGTCAAGCTCTCCAACGAGGCCAACAGCGCAGCCCTCGGCGAGCTCTGGTATGGCGGAGGGCCAACTGACTTCCTGTACGTCTCGGGCGAGGTCGGTGTCGGTGGTGGCGTCATCATTGGCTCCGAGCTGTACACCGGACCAGGGGGATCGGCGGGCGAGCTGGGGCATATTGTGGTGCACCCCGAGGGCCCTGCATGCTCGTGCGGCGGAGCGGGTTGCCTTGAGACTTTTGCCGGCCAGGAAGCCATTTTCGAAGCGGCAGGGATTGCCGCGGGCGCACTGGGTGAGCGGACCGACATGTTGCTGGCGGCCTTGGCCGCCCATGAGCCCAGGGCCACCGCGGCAGTTCACGACGCCGGTCGCTACCTGGGCGTTGCGCTCACCTCGGCCGCGCGGTTGATGGATATTGAAGCCGTGGTCCTCGGCGGGCATTTCGCTGTTCTTGGCGAGTGGCTCAGGCCCTCCCTCCTGGCCAGCCTGGAACGGCATGCGCCCGGGCTCCTGGCTCCGGAAAACCTCACGGTGTCCGGGCTGGAGCATTCCGGCACGCTCCTGGGTGCCGCCGGCCAGGTGATCCGCTCTGTTATCGAGTCGCCTTTCGAGTTTCTGTTGGCGAGCAAATTGGCCTGAAGTACAGGGAATTTAGGCGGGCTTCTTCCGGAGTTTTCATCAGTATGCTTAGTATTGAGGAGTCAGCTGTTCGCGCAAACTACCCACGGACGAGTGCCTCATGACTACACAAGACTCAGCCCACAAAAGTACAACCAAAGCGCAGACCGCGCCTTCGCCGGAAGATTCCAGTAAGCCGGATAGTCCCAACGACCTCGTCAAGCCTACGTGGACCTACATCGCCAAGCGCACGCTCAGCGAGTTCAGCAAGGACCAGTGCCCCGATGCCGCCGCAGGTCTGACGTACTACGCTGTTTTGTCGCTCTTCCCGGCGCTCTTGGCCCTGGTGTCGGTCCTGGGACTCTTTGGCGATGCGGGCAAGACCACCTCAGCCATCCTCGATATCGTCCAGCAATTCGCGCCAGGACCTGGTGTGGAGGCCATGCGCCAACCAATCGAGGAGCTCACCCGATCCAACGCTGCGGGCTTCGCCTTGGTTTTCGGTGTCCTGGCGGCTCTCTGGTCCGCCTCGGGCTATGTCACCGCCTTCAGCCGGGCGATGAACCGGGTCTACGAAGTGGACGAAGGCCGCGGACTCGTGAAGCTGCGCGGAACGATGCTCGCCGTAACGGTCGTGGCCGTGGTGGGTGCTGCCCTGGTGGCGGCCATGCTGGTCCTCAGCGGGCCCGTAGCCGAGGCGATCGGCGGGGCCATCGGCCTCTCCGAAGCTTTCGTCACCGTGTGGAACATCGCCAAGTGGCCGGTCCTCATCGTGATCGTGGTGGCCATCATCGCCGTCCTTTACTACTTCACTCCCAACGTCAAGCAGCCCAAGTTCCGTTGGATGAGCATGGGCTCGCTGATCGCGCTCGTGATTTTCGCCCTGGCTTCCCTGGGCTTCGGCTTCTATGTGGCCAACTTCAGCAACTACAACAAGACCTATGGTGCGCTGGCCGGCGTCATCATCATGTTGCTGTGGCTGTGGATCCTGAACATGTCCCTGCTGTTCGGTGCCGAATTCGACGCCGAGATGGAACGCGGCCGGCAGCTCCAAGGCGGCATCAAGGCTGAGGAAAGCCTTCAGCTGCCTCCCCGGGACACCAAGCGCAGCGAGAAGCAGCAGAAGAAGGAAGAAGAGTTGGTCAGCCGTGGCGAGGAACTCCGCGAAACCCACGGCGAAGACTCCAAGAAAGACAAATAGATGCCGGCAAGCAAAGATACAAAGCTCAAGACGGTCAGGAACGGCGACCGGCTGCGGATCGGCGGTGAAGTCTTCCGGGTCAGCGCGGTCGAGCCGCAGTTGGATTCGCACAACATCCGGCTCGAACTGCAAGGGCACGACGGCGGACTGGTCACCTTGATCGGACTGCCGAAGACCCGGGTGGAGCTGGCAGCGAAAACTTGACAGGGTGTGCGGGGTTTGCGTTTTGCCCTTCACGCCGCGAGTCGACCATGTCATGGTGTTCAGCATGCAGACGTTGTACGAGGCGGCCGGGGGTACCAACTTTTTCCTGAGGCTGGCCGCGGCGTGGCATGCCAGGGTTGTGGCGGACGAAGTAGTGGGCCACGCGTTCCGCCACGGAGTACATCCTGAACATGTCCAGCGATTGGCCGCCTACTGGTGCGAGGCCCTGGGTGTCCCCGGCTCTATTCCGGGGTTTATGGAGATGAGTCGTCCGTAGTAAGGATGCACAGCGGGAACGGGCCCCACTCGGAGATGGATCGCCGGGCCATCGAGTGTTTTGATCAAGCGCTGGCGGACGTCGGACCTGTGGATGCCCGTCTCCGTAGCGTCCTACACGACTACTTTGCCTGGACTACCACCAACACCATGGCCCGCTACGAACACTCAGCCCAGGATGTTCCGGCCGGACTGCCAATTCCCACGTGGTCCTGGGACGGGCAGGTGATGCGCTGAGACTTGCATCGAAAGCAATGTCGAGCGTGCGGTCACCACCCCTTATGAAACTCAAAACCACGGGACACGCCCACAAGCCGGCGCGTCCGGTCAGCTCCGAAATCAAAGTAGGTGGTGGCCGCACGCCCTTCGGACGCAAAGCGGGCCCCTGCCGTGACCGTGGCAGGGGCCCGCTGGATTTTGGAGCGGTCCTCCCGCGGAGCTTAGGGCATCGGCGGGAGGACCACGCTTTTACGCGAACGGGAGGACGAGCTCCGCGTAGCGCTGCTTCATGGTTTCCAGGACGGAGTCGCCGTCCGCGTCCCAGATGTCCTGGTTGAAGATTTCAACCTCGATGTCGCCCGTGTATCCGGCGTCCCTGACCCAGGTGCCGATGGTCGCGAAGTCGATGACGCCGTCGCCCATCATGCCGCGCGAGAGCAACGCGTCGGCGGCGATCGGCAGGTTGAAATCGCACACCTGATAGGAGGCGATGCGGTCTTCGCGTCCGGCACGTTCGATCTGAGCCTTCAGCTCCGGATCCCACCAGACATGGAAAGTGTCGACGGCGACGCCGACGGCCTTCGCGTCGTACGGCGCGGCGAGATCCAAGGCCTGGCCAAGGGTGGAGATGAGCGCGCGGTCAGCGGCGTACATCGGGTGCAGCGGCTCAAGGACCAGGCGGACGCCGTTTTTCGTCGCAAACGGGACCAGTTCTTCCAACCGATCGGCCACGCGCTGGCGGGCGGCGACGACGTCCTTCTCTCCGGGAGCCAGCCCGCCGACCACCAGGAACAGTTCCTGCGTGTCCAGGGCCACCGCTTCACGGACGGCCTCGAAGTTGTCGGCCAGCGCGGCGGCCTGTCCCTCGGCGTCGGCCGCGGTCAGGAACCCGCCACGACACAAGGACGAGACACGGAGATCGGCGTCCTTGATGAGCTTGGCGGCCTTTTCCAAACCCGCTTCTGCCACGCGGTCCCGCCACGGTCCAATCGCCGGAATGCCTGCCTGTGCGCAACCATCCACGGCCTCGGCGAGGGTCCACTTCTTGGTGGTGGCGCTGTTGAGGGAGAGTCGCGAGAAGTCGCTCATGCGCCCACCCCGTTGATGCGCAGGTAGTCGGACATCCGGAAGGCTGCCAGGGAGGGGTCCTTCAGCAGGCCGGCTTGGTCCGCCAGCTCGAAGGTCTTCGCCAGGTGCAGCACTGAACGGCCCGAATGCAGGCCGCCCACCATCTGGAAGCCGGGCTGTTTGCCGTTAAGCCAGGACAGGAAAGCGATCCCGGTCTTGTAGTAGAAGGTCGGGGCGCTGAAGATGTGCTTTCCGAGCTCACGGGTGGAGTCCAGGATGGCGCGCGCCTCGGCGCCATGACCGGCGTCGTACTTTTGCAAGGCGACCGAAGCGGCAGGGTAGATGGCCGCGAAGATGCCCAACAATGCGTCCGAGTGGTGGGTTTGGTCGCCGTCGATCAGTTCCGGGTAGTTGAAGTCGTCGCCGGTGTACAGGCGGACGCCTTCCGGGAGGTTCGCGCGGAGGGCGACTTCGTGCGAGGCGTCCAGCAACGAAACCTTGACCCCGTCGACCTTGTCCGCGTGCTCGCGGATCAAGCTGAGGAAGGTCTCGGTAGCGACGGAAACGTCGTCCGAGCCCCAGTAGCCGGCCAGCGCGGGGTCGAACATGGTGCCGAGCCAGTGCAGGATGACGGGCTGGTCCACTTCCTGCAGGAGCGTGGAGTAGACGTGCAGGTAGTCGTCGGCGCCATGGGCCACCTTGGCCAGCGCACGGGACGCCATCAGGATCACCTTGGGGCCGGCTTCGCTGACGACGGCGATCTGCTCGCGGTAGGCATCAATCACCGCCTGGACGCCGGCTGCGCCGTCGGGAAGGGAAGTGATGTCCAGCTGGTCGGTGCCCGCGCCGCAGGACACAAGGTCGCGGACGGACTTGCCGGCAATTGCTGCGTTTCCTGCTGAAACAACCGAAGCGGCCTCCGCGCCGGTGCGCTTGATGAGCTGCTGGGTTGCTGCCCAGTCCAGGCCCATGCCGCGCTGGGCAGTGTCCATGGCGTCGGCGACGCCCAAGCCGTAGGACCAGAGCTCGTGGCGGTAGGCAAGCGTCGCGTCCCAGTCGAGCTGTGCCGGCGCGCCGGGGGTGTTGTCGGCAGCGACTTCGGGGATGACGTGGGCCGCGGCGTAGGCCCGGCGGGCGCTCAGTGGAGCGGTTGGTTTGGCCCACGTGGTGGCGGCCTGGAGGCGGTACTCGCGGGTGCCGCCGTCGTCGGTGGGAAGGATCAGTGACGTCATTAGAGGGTGATCTCCGGGATGTCGAGGGTGCGGCGCTCTGCCGAGGACTGCAGGCCCAGCTCGGCCAGCTGCACGCCGCGGGCGGCGGAGAGCAGGCCGAAGCGGTGCTCGCGGCCGGCGACGACGTCGCGCAGGAACTCTTCCCACTGCAGCTTGAAGCCGTTGTCCAGTTCAGCGTTGGCGGGGACTTCCTGCCACTGGCTGCGGAAGGACTCGGTGACGGGAAGGTCCGGGTTCCAGACCGGCTTGGGGGTGTGGGCGCGCTGCTGCGCAACGCACTTGTTCAGACCGGCGACGGCGGAACCGTGCGTGCCGTCGATCTGGAACTCCACCAGTTCGTCGCGGTAGACGCGGACGGCCCAGGAGGAGTTGATCTGGCCGATGACCTCGTCGCCGCCCGGGGTCTCGAGTTCAAAGATGCCGTAGGAGGCGTCGTCGGCAGTGGCCTTGTATTCCTTACCGGCTTCGTCCCAGCGGGTGGGGATGTGGGTTGCTGTCTTCGCGTTGACGCTCTTGACCTTTCCGATGATGCCCTCGAGGACGTAGTTCCAGTGGCAGAACATGTCCGTGGTCATTCCGCCGCCGTCTTCCTTGCGGTAGTTCCAGGACGGGCGCTGGGCGGCCTGAACGTCGCCTTCGAAGACCCAGTAGCCGAATTCGCCGCGGATGGAGAGGATGCGGCCGAAGAATCCTTCGTCCACCAGGCGGCGAAGCTTCACCAGTCCGGGCAGGTAGAGCTTGTCGTGGACGACGCCTGCGGTCACTCCGGCTTCCTTGCCGATCTGTGCCAGCTCGATGGCTTCTTCGAGGGTCTCTGCGGTGGGCTTCTCGGTGAAGATGTGCTTGCCGGCACGCATTGCCTTCTTGAGGGTGGCTGCGCGGAGGCTGGTCATGGAGGCGTCAAAGATGATGTCAACGGTGGGATCGGCGATGACTGAGTCCAGGTCCGTGGTCCATTCGGAAACCTTGTGGAGTTCGGCCAGCTCGCGGATCTTGGCCTCGTTGCGGCCTACCAGGATGGGCTCGACCTGGACTTTGGTGCCGTCCTCCAGGGTGAAGCCGCCTGCGTCACGGATGGGGAGGATGGAGCGCAGCAGGTGCTGGCGGTAGCCCATGCGTCCAGTGATGCCGTTCATGGCGATGCGGATCGTCTTTGTTTCGAAACCCATGTATTTCTCCAGTGCCTTGTGTGCCGGTCGCTGTGTGGAGGCCGGTGCTTGGTGTTCAGTGTGTTGGAAAGCGCATTCCCATTGGAATCGATGATGCACCATTCCCGGCTGGCTTGGCAAGCGCTTTCCCGAAATTGCCGAGTAGCTGCCATAATTTCCTTAGCGCCAGCCCCGGCGCGTGAAGAAGAGGAGTCTCCCGTGGCCGCCAGCACGCTGAGTGAAGTTGCCCGCCTGGCCGGGGTTTCCCTGGCCACGGCCTCCCGGGTCCTGAACGGCTCGTCCCGGAAGCCAGCCGAAGACATTGCGGAGCGCGTCCGGGAGGCCGCCGACAAGCTCGGCTACGTTCCCAACGCCCAAGCCCAGGCCCTCGCGAAATCCAGCTCGGGGCTCATTGGACTGGTGGTCCACGACATCGCCGACCCCTACTTCTCAGCCATCGCGCGCGGCGTCCAGGAGGCTGCCCGCCAGCAGAACCGCATGGTGCTGCTGGCCAGCACCTCCGGAGCTCCCGCAGATGAGAAGGAAGCCGTCGCTGCCTTCGCCGCACGCCGCGCCGACTCCATCGTGATCGCAGGCTCACGCTCGGCACGCGATGAAGACAAGCAGGGCAACGCCGAGCTGGCTGCCGAGTTGGACCGTTATTGCCGCAACGGGGGACAGGTGGGCGTTGTAGGCCACCCCGTGGTGGGAGCCACCGCGACGGAGGGCTATCACGTGGTGAAGGTGCCCAATGAGGAGCTGGCTGTGGGGCTGGCTGAACAACTCGCAGCCGCCCACGACGGCGGATTCGTGATTATTGCCGGTCCGGAGGGCCTGTTAACCTCCGATGACCGCGTTCGCGGCTTCCAGCGCGGCCTGTCCGACGCCGGTCGGCCGGCTGCCGAAGTCATCCGCACCGGCTTCAATCGTGCCGGAGGTTTCGAGGCCGGCCAGGCGCTGGCGGAACGCATCAAGGCCTCGAAAGAACGACTCTGCATCTTCGCTGTCAATGACGTCATGGCCATTGGGGTCACGGCAGCCCTGCGCCCGGAGGGTGTGTGGATTCCCCGCGACGCCACCGTGGCCGGTTTCGACGACATCGAAACCCTGCGTGACTTCCGCCCCGCCTTGTCCACGGTTCACCTGCCGCTGGAAGATATCGGGCGCCTGGCGGCGGGCGATCAGGATACGCCTCCGGTCAGCGGAGCTGTGCAGCTGCGCCGCAGTACGGAGTTTTAAGGCCTGCTTGTGCCGAAATCGCTGGAAACCTGCCATTTGGCCCGAAGCTTCCATACGAAACCGCAGCGTTGCAGCGAACTCGCTGCCCTGCCCCCGCCCTAGTCCTCGCCCAGGGTGAGCGCGTGCAGGAACGCGGCGTCGCTGAGCACGTTCTCCGGCAGGTTGTCCTGGACGAACTCCAACATGATGTCCAGGTCTTCCCCATGATTCCGCAGGACCTCAGCGACCCCCTGCCAGAGCCGGGCCCTGAGTTGCAATGGAAATCGCTCGCCCGCCGGTCCCCAGGAGAAGCAGTGGACGCCCACGACGTGCGGGAGAACCTCGTGCAGCGAGTCCAGTGCCTGCTGGTCTGAAAGCCCGACGGCGGGTTGCCAGTAGGTGCCGACGTTCGGGTGATCGATCCGGTCCAGCAGTTCGAGCGTCGTAGCGGGGGAGTCGGTGAGGGTGTTGCCGTGGTACTCGAAGGCGAGGGCGATTCTGCGGTCTGAGGCGAGGTCCGCGATCCGTTGGCCGTCCTTCACCACTGACTCCCAATGGTCCGGACTTGCCTCCGAGGAACCCAGTTCGCCGGCCCACACGCGGATCCTGGGTGCTCCCAATGCTGCGGCCAGCTCCAGGGCGCGTTCGAAATCCCCGAAAGCCCCACTCCTGTAATAGGAACCCAGTGAGAGGACCGCGAGCCCGGCGGCTTCCGTAGCCTCCCTGGCTTGGGCTGCGGACGCGGCGTCGCTGACGTGGACATCCGTGCCCCACTCAATTCCTGCCAGGCCTGCGTCAGCCGCAATCCGGACGACATCCTGAATTCCATGGGAGCGGAGGGTGACGGAGCAGATGCCAGGGGTCAACTCAGCAATCGGGGGGTGATCGGTCATGTGCCCCACCATATCGGGAATGCGCTTTCCTGCCTAGTCAAGGTGTCCGTTCGAACGCCTTCGAAGGCTAATTCGACTTGCTTAGCGTCCTACCCATGATGGCCTGGGTCAAGGCATCAATGACCTCCGCGTTGGCCAGCGGATTGCGGATCAGGGTGAAGTCGACGTCGCCCACCGGCGGCAGCCCGAACCGCTGGGTGATCACCTTCAGATCCTCCGGGACCAGTGAAGCGGGCATGACCGCAACTCCGATGCCGGCCCGGACCGCTGCCAGGACGCCGCTGATTTGCTTGGTGCTGCAGGTAATCCGCCAGGTGCGGCCCTCGGCTTCCAAAGCATCGATGGCGAGTTTCCGGCTAAGGCTCGGGGCGGGGTAGGCGATGAGCGGGACGGGTGCGCCGGGCTCCAGAACGGTCTGTTCCACACCCACCCACGCGAAGTTGTCGTGCCGGACCACTGTTCCCTCCTTGGCCCCGGCCACCCACTTCACGAACACCAGGTCCAGTTGCCCGGCGTTGAGCCGCTTGTACAGTTGGTCGCTTTGGCTGACGGTGAGTTCGAGGTTGATCTGCGGGTACAACTGCCGGAATTCGCGAAGGATCCGGGGCAGGCCCGTGATGGCGAGGTCGTCGGCAGTGCCGAAACGGAGGCGCCCGCGCATGGCCGATCCCGAAAAGTAGCGTGCAGCCGAATCGTGGGCTGCCAGGATGCTGCGGGCAAAACCGGCCATGGCGTCGCCGTTGTCGGTGAGCCTGACCTCGCGCGTATCGCGGGCAACGAGGACCCGCTTGGCGGCTGCTTCCAACTTCCGGACGTGCTGGCTCACTGTCGGCTGGGCAAGCCCAAGTCGCTCTGCGGCCTTGGTGAAACTCAGTGTTTCCGCAACGGCGAGGAAGGAGCGGAGCTGGACAGGTTCGAACACGGAACTCCTCAAAGCGCAGGTCAGCGCAGGGCACGGGTGCTGCGCAGGGGACGGGAGCCCATTGCATTCCGCAATGCTAGTTATAGGCGCAATACGCTTCCACAATTGCTGCTGGCAACCCTAGCGTTAAACGCATCCCACCGAAACTCCCATCCGAGGACTACTTTTGGCACCCCCACCGCCTTCAGCGGCACACGTCAGCCAGCCCGTCATCGATTCCCTGTCCGATGGTCCCCTGCCGGAGACAAAGCAGCCGGACACCGTCACCCAGCCACTCGCCGTCGTGAGTGAAAAGCTGCCCTGGCGGCACACCTTCATTTCCCTGAAGGTGCCCAACTTCAGGATCTTCGCGATCGGCCACTTCATCGCGGTAATCGCCATTTGGATGCAGCGCATCGCCCAGGACTGGATGGTGCTCCAACTCTCCGGTTCCGTCACCGCCGTCGGAATTACCGTAGCGCTGCAGTTCATGCCGTCCCTGTTCCTTGGCCCCTGGGGAGGCATGATTGCCGACCGCTTCGCCAAACGGAAGATCCTCATCATCTGCCAGTCGGCGGCAGCGGTGCTGGCGGCCGTCCTTGCGGTGCTGTCCCTCACCCACACCGTGCAGGTCTGGCATGTCTACGTCATCGCGTTGGTTCTGGGCTTCGTCACGGTCCTTGACCAGCCCGCCCGGCAGGTGTTCGTCAACGAACTCGTCGGACCCACGTACCTGCGCAACGCCATCAGCGTCAACTCCACCACGTTCCAGCTCGGCGGGCTCATCGGCCCCGCCCTCGCCGGCTGGTTGCTGACCGCCGTCGGTGCGGGCTGGGCTTTCGCCGGAAACGCCGTGGCCTGCTGCTCCACCGTGACCATGCTGATGCTGTTGCGCAAGGACCAGCTCCACCTCAGCCAGCCGACGCCGCGGAAGAAGGGCATGCTGCGTGAAGGCCTCAACTACGCGCTCAGCAAGCCCACCATCTACTGGCCGTGGCTTATGGCCGGATTCGTCGCCGTTTTCGCCATGAGCCTGCCGGTGCTGCTGGCCGCTTTCGCGGACCACGTGTACGACGCCGGCGCCGGAGGCTACGGACTGCTGAACGCCATGGTTGCGCTCGGTGCACTGGCAGGCGCCATCGCCTCCACCCGCCGCAGGCAGCTGCGGCTGCGCTCGGTGGTGCTCTCCGCCGGTCTGTACGGACTGATGCTCTGCCTGGCGTCGGTGATGCCGTCCATGGTGTTGTTCAGCGCGACCATGGTCCTCTCCGGTTTCTGGTGCCTGATGTTCCTCACCGCCGCCAACCAGATGGTCCAAACCAGTTCCAACATGAGCATCCGCGGCCGGGTCATGAGCCTTTACCTGGTGGTGCTCATTGGCGGGCAGGCCATCGGCGGCCCGATGATGGGCTGGCTTGCCGAGCACCTTGGTCCGCACGTTGCCATCCTTGTGGCAGGCGGGGTGCCGGCCATCGCTGCGGCGGTAGTCGCCGTCGTCCTTGCCCGGAAGTCCTCGCTGCATATCAAGGTGGACCTGCGGGACCGGCGCCGGGTCCTTCGGATCGTGCAAGAACCGCAGACGGCCTGACTACGGTGGCGGCGGGAGCCGCCCTCGGGTTCCAGTCATGCAAACAAAAGAACCCCGGATCCAATGGATCCGGGGTTCGCTGTGAGCGGGCGACGGGAATCGAACCCGCGTATCGAGCTTGGGAAGCTAGCGCTCTACCATTGAGCTACGCCCGCGCTGCCCGGCCGTAAATCAACCGGGCGAGTCCTAGCTTAGCGCAGTTGCGCGCGTGCCCATGACAAGCACTCCGGCTGGCTCACCGCACGTCGGAAGTGCCCTACTTGAACAGTTTCATGCCGTTCCAGCCGTTGCCTACCTGGCGTTGGGCGCCCCACACGCCATTGCCCAATCCGTAGTCCACCAGGTACCCGTCGACTGTTTGAGCGGTGATGCTGCGCGTTCCCGGGCCCGACAAACCGAAGCCTGGGACGAGGGCTTTCATGGTTCCCCACCCGGATCCGATGCTGCTGGGCAGTCCCCTGAAACCGCCGAGGCCGTTGCCCGGGTAGCTGAGCAAGACTCCGGAGGTGGTGGTGGCGAGGATGTCGTTGGCGCCGTCTGCGTCCCAATCGGCCATGGTGAGGCCCATGCCGGCCCAACCGGTTCCGATGTCGACCCGGTACGTCAGCGCCCTGCCGGAGGTGTTGGGGTAGTAGCGCAGACCGCCGTCAGGGAAGTAGCCCACCACGCCCGGATAACCCTGGTTGCTGGACCATTTGCCCACCGTGATGGTCATGGCGTCCCAGTCGCCGGTGCCCACAACGATTTGGGTGGAGAAAGCGCCGCCGGGCCAGCCCTTAAACAGACCCAGGGTCCCGTTGTCCCACTGGGCCAGGAGGTCGTAGACCCCGTCCGAATCCCAATCCACCACGAAAGCCTGCTTCAATCCGGTCCAGTTGGAACCTATCTGGACCGGAGCTCCGTAGCCTCCGCTGGCCAGCGCCGGGTAGCGGAGCAGACGTCCCGATGCGTCCGCCGCCACCAGGTCCGCGCCGGAAGTGATGCTCGAATACACGGCAGGGTTGCCGGCGAAGTACTGCTCCAAAGTGGAAAAGCCCCGGCGCTTCATATCGGTTGCCAGGTCGGCGCCGACGTAGCGAAGGTGCCAGGGCTCGTAGCTGTACCCCGTGATGTTCGTGTAGCCGTTGGGGTAGCGGATGATGAACCCGTATTTGTATGCGTTCGCCGCCACCCACATGCCCGCGGCTGTGTCGCCAAAGCAGGTGCTTAGCCCGCAGGAACCGTTGGCGTTGCCGACGTCCACCGCCAACCCTGTTTGGTGCTCGCTGTAGCCGGGCCGGGCCGAGATCAGGTCCGCCTGGGCTTGGCCATAGAGGTTCACATAGGACGCATAAACCTGCTGCTGTTGGGCGTAGGAACGGTAGCCGCTCACCACAGCCAGCCCACCCGTTCCGGCATCGGCGGCGCCTTGGAACAGCCCGTTCAGCCAGGCCGCCGCCTGGGCCCGCAGATATTGGCCCGAACCACGAACGTTCACCAGGTCACCCGGTGCGTAGGTCGCCGGGTTCAGTGGTCTGGACTTGTTCACGAGTACGGACAGATTGGCAGGATCGCCCACGGGGTCGAGCCCTGGCAAAGGATTCGCCGCTGACGGCACCAGCGCATTCACGACGGCGGTGGGTACTTCGGCTGTGGTGGCTGCGCCCGGGTGCCGGGTCGCCGCCGTCATGGGGGTGGCTGATGCGGGAGCCGCGGCAGCGAGGGTGCCGGCCAGAACGGTGGCGAGGAGGGCAGCGTGAGCCGCCAAACGGCGTCGGGCATTCTTCGGTGTCCCTGCTCGATCCTGAACCCGCATGTCGTCCCCCACTCGGTTTTTGGCCAGCGGCAGGACTCTACCCGGCAGGACGGCGCGTGTCAGTAGTGTGCAGCAAAAAAGTCATCAGGTAACCATTCGGTCAAGGCTCGGTGCCCGTGCGTCGCGCCCGGCGCTGCGCTGACTATTCTGAAGGTGTTAGCTGCAGCGTATGGGGAACCCGGCTACGACATTTGAACCGTAGGCCGAAAGTGGGTTTTCCGTGGCATTCGCAGCCAATGAAGTGGTGATCAGCCGCGACGCCATGACCGTTTACGGTTTCCTCATGGACGGGATGAACAACTCCCTCTGGCGCTCGGACGTGCGCAGCATCGCGTTGCGGTCCGGCATTCGCGGCCAGAAAGGCGCGTTGTACCAGCAGACGGTTGCCGGACCCGGCGGCCGTCCCATCGCAGCCGATTTCACCATCACCGAGGCCCGCCCCGGAGCGGAAGTCCGTTACGCCGTCGTCGCCGGACCCGCCCGGCCCACAGGGGGCTACTACCTCAGCACCGAGGGCGCCACCACCCGGCTCCGCTTCGCGCTGGAGTACCATCCCAAAGGGCTGCGGAAGCTCATGAACGGAATGATCCAGAAGGCCTTGGAAGACGAGGTCGGGCAGTTGGAACGGCTCAAGACCGCGATCGAAGCCAGCTCCTAACTGGCAAACCTCAGGCCACCCCAGCCATTGCCGATGGTCACGGGGGTGGTGAGTCGTCCCGTGCTCAGGTCCCAGTACTCCACCATGCCATTGCGGTCCAGGCCGGCCACGCCCACCGAGTCAGGCCCAGTGAGCCCGTTCAATGCCCTCAATCCGATGTAATCGGTCCAGGCGCTGCCCACCACGGGCCGGGATTCCTGCTTGGGCGTGCCCAAGCCGCTGCCGCGGTAGAGCCGAAGGGTCCCGTTCGGCTCCGTAGTAAGCAGGTCCTCGAAACCATTGGCGTTGTAGTCCACCATGGTCACCCGGACAGAGGGGTTGCCGGTCCCAATCGCTGCCTGACTGCGGATATAGCTCAACCCGGTGTTCTTATACAGATACAGGTTGCCGCCCTGGTCCATGGCGACGATCTGGGGCAGCCTGTTGTTGGCGCACCAGGTCCCCACGGAAATGTTCAGCGTTCCCCAGCCCTGGCCCAACAGCACCGGGTCCTTGAAGCCGCCGGTCTGCAGGCCTGGATAGACCATCAAGGCGCCGTCAAGGCGTTGATACAGAAGGTCGAAGACCCCATCGCGGTCCCAGTCCGTCACAAAGAGATCCTTGAGGCCCACGAATCCGGCCCCGATCCGCTTGCCCGGACCAAACCTGCCGTTGCCCCACGACGGATACGCGACCACGGAACCGTCACCTGCGATTGACACAAGATCGGCGGCGCTGCTGATCGAGGCCGCACCCAAGTCGACCGTTGGTGGCTGGTGCTTCGAGCCGGGTTCACAGACAGCCACGGGATCAGTCGGCGGTGTGACCGTTCCGCCGGGACTGTTGGTCGTCCCCGCCGGCAGCGTCGTATAGCCGAAGAAGTTGACCACGCCCCAGAGCGTGTAGCGGTTGGGGGTCGTCTGCCAATTGCCATCCGTGTACGTGATGCCAATGCCCATCACATTGAACCGGGGATCGCGCAACAAAGCATCGTGCCCCGGTGAGCCCTTCCACCACTCCACAAGCTGCGCGGCGTCGCGGTCCCAGCGCACAGCAATGACTTCGCCCGCCCCATTGTTCGGGTTCATCGCGCGGGGGTCGGTCCAGAAATTGGGGCGGTGCTGGATCACTTCGCGCGTTGCAATGTTGTTGGACCACTCCTGCGCCAGGCTTGCCACCGTCGCGTGGTACTTCACCGGGGCGAGGCCGAGCGATGCCCGGTAGCTGTTGATCGCGTTGAACACCGTCAGGATGGCCGCACTGTTGTTATCCGGAAGGAGCGCCATTGCCCCGTTTTCGAGCTGCGGATCGTGGTTCGGGGCCTTGCCGGGGAATGGTGTGGGGGCGTCGGTATTGGGAACGGGGGCCGGGGCCGTGGGGGCTGCCGGGCTTTCCGGCGCGGTGGCGCTTGGGGAAGTTATTGGCGACGGCGTTTGGCTGGGTGTCGGTGTTGCTGTGGGCGTCGGCTCGGCTGTTGGCGTCGGCTCGGCTGTTGGTGACGCGGTTTGCGTCTCTTCCGTGGGGGCCGGTCCGGCGGCCTCGGCTGTCGGCGTTGAGGTGGAGGGAACAGTGCCGGCGCCCGGTTGCCGGGTCGGTTGTGCCTGCGTGGGCTGGGTAGTGATGGGCGTTGTGGCAGGAGTGGGCTGCGAGGGATTGTCCGGCCCCCACGATGGCCCGATGTTCGGCACGGGAGGAGGCGTCTCGAACACCGGATCCACTGCCACCGGACCGCTTTCGCGCACCGCGGGTGTCTGCGCGGGCGACTCCGTTGTGGGCTCGATACTGGGAGACCCGCCCTCGGCAGGACCCGCCGCTGAAGGTGACGGAGCCGCCGTCGGGCTTTCTTCAGGGACCGACAGTCCGGAAGGGACGCTGGACGATGGGGTGGCGCTCGCGCCAGGTGCCGCCTCGGTCGCCGGCAGTATCTGGCTGGATGCGGCCATGCAAAGTGCCAGTGCGCCAGCCAGCACAAGAGCGGCAGGCGCTGCCAGTTTGTTCACAATTACCCCGCGGTTGCTCGTTGCCCCCAAGTACGGGCGCGGCTTTACATGTCCGGGAACTATAGTCCCATGGGGCAGCCGGAACAATGCATGGGGTATTTGGCCTATGGGGTATTTTTGATGACGTGCTGATCTCTGACCGCGACATACGTGCCGAAATCGACTCCCAACGGATTGTTCTTGAGCCGTACGATCCCGCGATGGTGCAGCCGTCTTCCGTGGATGTGCGTATCGACCGGTTCTTCCGGCTCTTCGACAACCACAAATACGCCCACATCGATCCGGCAGAGGAGCAGCCTGAGCTGACCCGCCTGGTGGAAGTGGAAGGCGACGAGCCTTTCATCCTGCACCCCGGGGAGTTCGTGCTCGGCTCCACCTACGAAACCGTGAGCCTGCCCGATGACATCGCCGCGCGGCTGGAAGGCAAGTCCTCCCTGGGCCGCTTGGGGCTGCTGACGCACTCGACCGCCGGCTTCATCGATCCCGGTTTCTCCGGACACGTCACGCTGGAGCTCTCCAATGTGGCTACGTTGCCCATCAAGCTGTGGCCGGGCATGAAGATTGGCCAGCTGTGCTTCTTCCGCCTGACCTCCGCTGCTGAGCACCCCTACGGTTCCGGCGAATACGGCAACCGCTACCAGGGCCAGCGCGGACCCACCGCAAGCCGCAGCCACCTGAACTTCCACCGGACGTCCATCTAGCTTTTCTCGACTTCGCGTGGGCTCTCGCCTTTTTGGTGGACTCTTTCGCTTGGGAGTTCGCCGATCGCCGGGCACGTGCGGAAGTATTACGCCGGAGCGCGGTCCGGGGTGCGTGGCGGGGCCTTGGGAGTCCTGCGGAGGGCCTTGACCACGGGCTCCACGAAACGCGCGGCCAACGGGCCAAGGATGGCCATGATGAGAACGTAGGCAGTGGCCAACGCCGCGAGCTCGTGGGGAACAGTTCCGGAAGCGACTGCCAAACCGGCGATGACGATGGAGAACTCCCCGCGGGCAATCAACGCGGCCCCGGCGCGGAACCGGCCGGGCTTGGCGATGCCCGCCCGCTTGGCGGCCCAGATTCCGGTAAGCATCTTGGTGGCTGCCGTGAGCAGGGCCAGCAGAAGGGCCCAGCCCAGGACAGGCGGGATCGAGGTGGGGTCGGTGTTGAGTCCGAAAGCCACGAAGAAGATAGCCGCGAACAAATCCCGCAGCGGTTCAAGGATCCGGGTGGCGGTGTGGGCGGTTGCGCCGGAAATGGCGATGCCCAACATGAACGCTCCCACAGCGGCGGAAACCTGCAGGGCCGAGGCAATTCCTGCCACCAGCAGTGCAAGGCCCAACACGTTGAGCAGGAAGACTTCGGAGTTCTCGCTGTGGATGGCTTGCGAGACCCGCTGCCCGTATTTGAGGGCAATGACCAGCACCACCGTGACCACGGCCAAGGCGATTCCCACCGTCTGCAGCCCGCCCAGGAACCCTACCCCCGCCAGGATGGCGGTGAGGATGGGCAGGTAGATGGCCATCGCCAGGTCTTCGAACACCAGGATGGACAGCACCACCGGTGTCTCACGGTTGCCGATCCGGCCAAGGTCTGTGATGACCTTGGCAGCGATGCCCGATGACGAGATGTAGGTAACGCCACCCATGACGATCGCGCCGACCAGCCCCCAACCCAGCAGGACGGCCAGCCCCGCGCCTGGCAGGAAGTTCAGGACAAAGTCCACGACGCCGGCCTGCCACGAGCGCCGAAGCCCCGTGACCAGTTCCGACGCCGTATATTCCAATCCGAGCATAAGCAGCAGCAGGATGACGCCGATTTCACCGGAAAGGTGCGAGAACTCGTGCATCCCGTCCAGCTTGACGAACCCGCCTGCACCGAAGGCCAAGCCACCCACAAGATAGAGGGGAATGGGTGACATGCCGATTCGGCCCGCTAACCGAGCCAGGAGGCCGAGGCAGAAGACGACGGCCCCCAGTTCAACGAGGGCTAATGCGAGCGGATCCATTCCGGTCAGCCGTTGCGGAGGATGTCGGCTGCCGAGTCAAGTCCTTCCTGGGTGCCGACCGCTACGAGCAGATCGCCAGTGTGAAGAACGACGTCGGGTGCCGGCGAGGGGACGACCTCACCTTCACGCATGATCGCCACGATGGAGACACCGCTGCGTGTTCGGATTTGGGCCTTCCCCATCGCCTGGTTCACGAACGGGGAATCTGCGGTAATGGAGAACTGGCGCGTGACGATGCCCGGGACCTCGCGGTGTGCTTCGGCCAGGCGCATGGCAATGTGCTGGCCGCCGAGAAGATTCCCGAGGGTCGATGCTTCGTCCGCTGTCAACGGAATGGAGGCCTGGCAGGTATCGGGGTCATCCCACGTTGAGACGAAAAGCTCCGTTTCGCCCTCACGCAGTTCCACTACGCCGATACGGCGGCCCGAGGCCGTCACGAAGTCCTTCCGGATGCCAAGGCCCGGAAGTTCGGTCTCATCCACGTTCATAGCTCCACCCTAAACTCTGTTGAACCGGTCCGGTACGTTGTCGACGTCCAACAGGTCCTATGTAGTTAACGCTCTGGTACTACGGCTATTTCCACTTTGGTCGGCGGCTTCACGGGAAGGATCACCAGCAGGCCCGCCAGGAGCACCACCATGATCCCCAGGATGCCCCAGCGCTGTGCTTCCCCGGCAGCGACGAGGGGAGAGGCGATGGTGATGCACAGCGTGAACAGGGTGGGTGCCAGGAAGCTGACCGCCCGCCCGGTGGTGGCGTAGAGACCGAACAACTCCCCGGATTCACCTGCCGGTGCGAGCCTGGCGAGGTAGGCCCTGGAGGAGGACTGTGCCGGTCCGACGAACAAGCACAGAAGAAGCCCGAAGACCCAGAAGGTTGAACTTCCCGGCCAGGCATTGCCGAAGAAGACGTAGTCTCCGTTGCCCAGGACCAGAATGAAGGTTCCCGCGGTCAGCAGACCGATCAAAGACAAGACAATGACGGCCTTGGGTCCGATCCTGTCGTCCAGGAAGCCGCCGATGATTGCGCCAACGGCGGCGACTACGTTGCCGAAGATGGCGAAGAAGATGACTTCCTTGAGCTCGAAGCCGAAGGTCCCTGCGGCAATCACGCCACCAAAGGTGAAGACCGCGGCGAGGCCATCCCGGAAGATGGCGCTGGACAGCAGGAAGTAGATGGTGTGCGGGCTGGTCCTGAAGATGGCCCCGATACGGCGGATCAGCAGCCTGTAGGAGTCGACAAATCCCAGGGCCGCAGTGTCCTTCTTCACGGAGACCTCAGGGACGGCAAACATCACCGGGAGGGCAAAGATAAAGAACCACAGGGCCGAGAAGACGGCGACCAGCCGTATATTGAGCGAATCCCGGGTGGAGGCACCGAACCAGTCGAAGGATGGCTGGACAAAAAGCTGCAGAACCAGCAGGAGTGCCACGATCCCGCCCAAGTAGCCCATTCCCCACCCGAAGCCGCTGATTTTGCCGATGTTCCGGGGGGTGGAGATCTGGGCCAGCATGGCGTTGTAGTTCACTCCGGCGAACTCGAAAAACACATTGCCGAGTGCGATCAGGCAGACTCCGAGGAGCAGGAACTCGGGCCGGGGAAAGACGAAGAAGCACAGACCGGTGAGCAGTGCCGTAGCGGCTGTGTTTACGCCGAGCCAAAGCTTCCGCCGGCCGCCGGCATCGGAGCGTTGGCCCGTGACCGGCGCCAGGAGGGCGATGGCCAGGCCCGCGATGGCAAGGGCGGCGCCCAAGGCGGCCGAGGCGGCGTCCTCTCCGCCGAAAGCATTGGACGTGAGGTACACAGTAAAGACGAACGTCGTCATGACGGCGTTGAAGGCTGCCGATCCCCAATCCCAGGATGCCCACGCAAGGATCTGTCCTTTTTTTGAGGTGACTGGACCGGAGGCAAGCTCGGAGGTCGGGTGTGAGGCTTCGGGAACTGCGGCCGCGTTCATAGTGTGAATGCTATCGGGGCGGCAAGGACTGCGTGTGGATGACAGACCGCTATGTGGACAACAGGAGTCGTCGGTCGGCCGCAACAGGGAAGTGGCCTAAAAGGGTCGTGCCCCCTTGATAAACTGTACGAACTGAACCCAACGTATGACCGCCTGCTCCAACTTTTGACAATTCTTTCCTGACTTTGCGGAGAAAACAGTGATCACAGTTCTCGCCATCACCTTTGCAGCGGCAACTGTGGCGCCCTTGATCTTCCGCTCGCTGCGGAGGAATGCTTTCTACGCGCTGGCCGCTGTTCCTGCGGCTGCCTTCATTTGGCTGGTCCTTCAGTACAACGCCGTATATTCCGGTGGGGGCATACAAGAAGTACTGCCCTGGATTCCCAGTTTGCATCTGGAACTCGCGTTCCGCATGGACCCCCTTGCTTGGGTCATGTCGCTGCTCATCCTGGGAGTGGGCTCCCTGGTACTCGTCTACTGCGCCAGGTACTTCAAGAACAAAGACTCCGGCCTGGGAGGCTTCGGCGCCCAGCTGCTGGCGTTCGCAGGTGCCATGTTCGGTTTGGTCACCTCCGATGACCTCCTGATGCTCTTCATCTTCTGGGAGCTCACCACGATCCTGTCGTACCTCCTGATCGGTTATGCCCGCACGCGTTTGGCAGCGCGACGGTCTGCGCTGCAAGCACTGATGGTCACCACGGCGGGTGGCTTGGCGATGCTCGTGGGCTTGATCATCCTGGGCCAGGCCGCTGGGACGTACCGCGTTTCTGCCATCCTCGACCAAGCCGGGGCCCTCATGACCGGACCCATGCAGGGTGCGGTGGATGCCGCCGTCGTGCTGGTCCTGGTAGGTGCGATCACCAAATCCGCGCTGGTCCCCTTCCACTTCTGGCTGCCGGGCGCCATGGCGGCGCCGACTCCAGTGAGCGCCTACCTGCACGCGGCCGCGATGGTGAAGGCGGGCATCTACATCGTGGCCCGCCTGGCGCCGGGCTTCGCGTCCTCGGAGTTCTGGCTGCCGTTGGTCCTCGGGCTTGGCCTGGCCACCATGATCATCGGTGGCTACCGTGCGCTGCGGCAGACGGATATCAAACTCATCCTCGCTTACGGCACCGTGAGCCAGCTCGGCTTCCTCACCATGGTGGTGGGACTGGGCCGGCCCGATGCCGCCTTGGCGGGCCTCGGTTTGCTGCTGGCCCACGGCTTGTTCAAGGCCACGCTGTTCCTGGTGGTGGGCATCATCGACCACCAGTCCGGTACGCGCGATATCCGTAAGCTCTCGGGCGTCTTCCGGTCGTCGCGGGCGCTGGGCGTGGTTGCGGCGATCGCTGCCGCTTCAATGGCCGGTGTGCCGCCCCTTGCGGGATTTGTTGCCAAGGAGTCGGTCTTTGAGGCCTTCGTCCACTACGGAACAGGCGACGAAGCCGCGCTGGGGATCTGGATCCTGATGGGCCTGGTCATTGGCTCCATCCTGACCTTCGCGTACAGTGCCCGCTTCATGTGGGGAGCGTTCGCCGTCAAGCCGGGCGTGGAGCCTACCCCGTTCAAACCCATCAAGCCCTCGTTCCTTGCTGCCCCTGCGATCCTCAGCCTGCTCAGCATCGTGTACGGAATCTGGCCCACGCCGGTGGACACCTGGATCCAGCCTTACGCTGCGCTGTTCGCCACCGGACCGGACGCCGTCGACGCCGGACACTTGGCTCTGTGGCACGGCCTGACGCCCGCTCTGGGCCTGACGGCGGTCACGTTCGTGCTGGGAGCGGCGATGTTCTTCGGCCGCAACGTCGTTGCCCGGGTCCAGGGCGTGGTTCCCGATTGGGTCGACGGGGACCGTGCGTACCAAAACACCATTGGTGCCTTGGACGATGTGGCCGTCTGGGTCACCGGCCGCACCCAGAGGGGTTCGCTGTACTTCTACCTGGCTGTGATCCTCACTGTCGCCTTCGCCGTTCCCCTGGCCGCACTGATCATGGCCAACAAGCCGCTGCCCGACGGGATCTACTTCATCGATCCGAACTCGCCGCTGCAGATGGTGCTGGGCGTGGGGATCGTGGTGGGAGCGCTGGCTGCCGTCCGGGCCAACAGGCGGTTCCTTGCCGTGCTGATGGTGTCTGTCACCGGGTACGGCATCGCCCTCATGTTCGCGCTCCAGGGTGCGCCGGACCTGGCCCTGACGCAGATGCTGGTGGAAACCATTGTGCTGGTGGCCTTTGTCCTGGCCATGCGCAGCCTGCCCGCCGAGCTTCGGGACAGGACCGGCGGCCGGCTCAGGGTCATCCGCGTCATTATCGGCGCCGCGTTCGGCATCACCATGATCTTCGTGGCGATCTACGCCATGGGCGCACGTGTGGCCACCCCGGTGTCGCTCGACTTCCCCCGTCTCGCCTACGAAGGCGGCGGAGGCCTGAACGTGGTTAACGTGACCCTGGTGGATATCCGCGCCTGGGATACTTTTGGCGAGATTTCCGTGCTGGCCATCGCCGCCACTGGCGTGGCGAGCCTGATCTTCGTTCGAAGCCGCGGCGACCGCATCAAAACCTCCGAAGCTGTGCCGGAAGGCAGCGTGGGCCGCCGCACCGGCGTCGAGCCTGACTCCCGGACGAGCGCGACGCTGGCCGTCGCCCGGAAGTTCACGGCAGTCACCCGTGACGCCTGGCTGGTGGCTGGCCGCACCTTGGCACCGGAGCGGCGTTCGATCATTTTCGAAGTCGTCACCCGGCTCATCTTCCACTCATTGATCGTCTTCTCCATCTATCTCCTCCTTGCGGGCCACAACCTGCCCGGTGGAGGCTTCGCGGGCGGCCTGACGGCCGGACTCGCCCTGACCATCCGGTACCTTGCCGGCGGGCGGTTTGAGTTGAGCGAGGCCGCGACGGTCAGCGCCGGAACACTGCTGGGAACAGGACTTGCGACGGCGGCAGCGTCCGGTTTCGTTCCGTTGTTCCTTGGCGGACAGGTGTTCCAGAGCGCCATAATCGAGTTCTGGCTGCCTGTCTTCGGAGACGTCAAATTCGTCACGTCCACTATTTTCGATATCGGCGTCTACATCGTGGTGGTGGGGCTGGCGCTGGACGTCCTCCGCAGTCTCGGTGCGGAAATCGATGAGCATTTTGAAGGTCAAAGCGCACCGCTTGTATCCGAAGAGGACGCCGAACAGGCCGAACGGGACGCGCAAGCTGAACCTGCCGGAGTGGCGGAAGCCGCTGCTGACTCTGCCGCCTCCGGGAAGGGCACCGCATGAGCATCAACCTGACCCTGCTGATCGTCATGGGCGTCCTGTACGCGTGCGGCATCTACCTCATCCTCGAACGCAGCCTCACACGCGTGCTGCTGGGGCTGATGTTGCTGGCCAACGCCACGAACATCCTTATTCTGAGCACAGGTGGGTACGCCGGGCTGGCTCCCTTCTTCGCCAAGGAAACCGATCCGCATTCCTACAATGACCCCCTGCCGCAGGCGCTGATCCTGACGTCAATCGTCATCTCCTTCGCGGTGACAGCTTTCATGCTCGGCATCATCTACCGCACCTGGGTCCTTGCCCGCCAGGATGAGATCCAGGACGACCTCGAAGACGTCCGCGTCGCAAAGACCCCCAGCTTCGACGCCGAGGACGACGCGATCGTGCCATTGGAAACCTCGGAGTTCGCGGTCACCCCGTCCAGTACCTCCGACCGATTCCACCCGGAAGCCACAGAAACCCCCAGCACGTCCACGACGCAGGAAGGAGGCAGCGCGTGAATCTCGCAAACCTGTCACCGCTGGCTGTCCTTCTTCCCATCCTGGGCGCCGCGCTGGCGTTCCTGCTGATCAGGCACCAGACCGCCCAGCGGGCAGTCAGCATCGGCATCCTCAGCAGCACCTTGCTGTTGGAATGCCTGCTGCTGTTCTCCGTCTGGAGCGGCGGTACCACCTCCGTCACCCTGGGTGGCTGGCTGCCGCCATGGGGCGTGGTGCTGGTCGTGGACCAGTTCTCCTCACTCATGCTGGTGGTTTCGTCCGTGGTGAGCCTGGCGGTTTTGATCTACGCGACGGGCCAGGGCATGGCCGACGGCGACCAGGAAGCGCCCGTTTCGATCTTCCACCCCACGTACCTCATCCTGGTGGCGGGCGTGTCCAATGCCTTCCTCACCGGTGACCTCTTCAACCTTTACGTCGGCTTCGAGATCCTGCTGACCGCGAGCTACGTGCTCATGACCCTGGGCGGCACCGGTCCGCGCATCCGGGCCGGCGTCACGTACGTGGTGGTCTCAGTGGTGTCGTCCGTCCTGTTCCTGATTGCCATTGCCATGATTTACGGGGCTACCGGAACCATCACCATGGCGGACCTGGCGGTCAAGCTGGCTGAACTGGACCCGGGCACGCAGAACCTTTTGCACGTGATGCTGTTGGTGGCGTTCGGCATCAAAGCGGCTGTCTTCCCCTTGTCGTTCTGGCTTCCTGACTCCTACCCCACGGCACCGGCGCCCGTTACCGCCGTGTTCGCCGGCCTGCTGACCAAAGTGGGCGTCTACGCAATGGTCCGGACTGAGACCCTGCTGTTCCCTGGAGACACCCTCAACGTCCCCTTGATGGTGGTGGCGCTGCTGACGATGGTGGTTGGCATATTGGGTGCCCTGGCCCAGAGTGACATCAAACGTCTCCTGTCCTTCACCCTGGTCAGCCATATCGGATACATGGTGTTCGGGCTGGCCATCAGCTCCGTGTCCGGCCTGGGGGCGGCTGTGTTCTACGTGGCCCACCACATCACCGTACAGACCAGCCTGTTCCTGGTGACGGGCCTGATCGAACGTCGTGGTGGCAGCTCCTCCATAGACCGGCTGGGTGGCCTGTCCAAGCTCTCGCCCTTGCTGGCGTTGCTGTTCTTCGTACCGGCGATGAACCTGGCAGGTATTCCACCGTTCTCCGGCTTCCTTGGAAAGCTCGGCCTCCTGCAGGCGGGCGTGGAGCTCGGAACCCCCTTGGCGATCGTGCTGGTGGTGGGCGGCGTGGTCACAAGCCTGCTGACACTGCTGGCCATCGCAAGGGTCTGGAACAGGGCCTTCTGGCGCAAACCCGAAGATGCCGAGTACCCGGACCCAGTGCTGCTGACCCCCGGTAACGTGGGAGTCCTGCCGCGGACCATGGTGGGTTCCACGGCGGCGCTGGTGGTGTTCGGTGTGGCATTGACGGTCTTCGCCGGCCCTCTCTTCCAGATTGCGGACGGTTCAGCGGAAATCATGCTGGATCGCTCGGCCTACATCCATTCGGTGCTGGGCGACGCCGTCGAGGTACCGCCCCTGCCTCAGAACGGTGGTGCGAAATGAGCCGCAAACCTACCTCGTTCCGCACAGAGCTGCCGCTGCTCATCTGGTTGGTCATCGTCTGGGGTGCGTTGTGGCGCGACTTCAGTCCCGGAAACCTGCTCTTCGGCGCCCTCATCGCCGTACTTGTCGCCAAGTTCTTCTACCTTCCGCCTGTTGAACTCAGCGGCAGGTTCAACATCCTGCGTGCCATTCCGTTCGCCGTGGTCTTCCTTGTGAAAGTGGTGGCAGCGAGCTTCCTGGTCCTGTACCTGGCGGTGGTCAAGGGCCCCAAGGTCCGCAGCGCCGTCGTCGCTGTTCCCCTGCGGAGCCATTCGGATCTCATGGTGACTGCCACGGGCCATGTCATATCGTTGATCCCCGGGTCCCTTGTGGTGGAGGTGGACCGTTCCACGTCCACCCTGTACCTGCACGCAATGAACATTTACGGGGAAGCGGACATCGCCAAGATACGCCAGGAAACACAGAACATTGAGGCCGGGCTGATCCGCATCATGGGCACGCGGGAAGAGGTCGAGGCACTCAAAGCGGAACCTCGTGCCGGCCTGGAAGGGGCAGCGCTGTGAAGGAATTTGTCTTGGTGGCGACGGCGGTGATCCTCAGCCTCGCAGCTGCGGGCGCGATCATCCGCATCGCGATCGGCCCGTCCTTGCTGGACCGCGTCCTTGCCTCCGACGTCCTGCTGGCCATCGTGGGCGCAGCCCTTGCCGTGGACATGGCAGTTAACCGGCACCTCAACAACCTGATGTTGCTGGTGGCCCTTGCGATCATCGGATTCATCGGTTCGGTGACGGTTGCCCGCTTTGTGGCCGAGAGGAGGGAACAGAGCAATGAATCCTGATGCCTCCGGAGTGGACCTCGTCATCGATGCCGTCACCGTGGTGTTCCTGATTGTCGGCACGTTGATGTCCCTTGGCGCGGCGATCGGCTTGCTGCGGTTTCCGGACCTGATGAGCCGCATGCACGCAGCCACCAAACCGCAGGTGCTTGGCCTGTTCCTGATGCTCTCAGCCATCGGCCTGCAAATGCGCACGTGGTGGGTGTGGCCGATCCTGGTGGTGGCGTGGATCTTCCAGCTGCTCACGGCACCGGTCTCGGCACACATGGTGGGCCGCTCCGCCTACCGGACCAAGCACGGACACCGCGAGAAGCTCACCAAGGACGAACTCGAAGCCGTGGTCCAGAGGGCTGCCGCCGGCCGGGAGCCCCTGGAACCTTAAAGCAACGCGGGGTCACTTATGGCCCATCCCAAGGGGGTTTAAGGGCCATAAGTGACCCCGCGTTGCTTCTGTAGGCGGGCTTAGACGATGTCGGCGCTCTTGGCGAAGCGGGCGATGGCCTGTTGCGTGCCCCGGCTGGCAAGGACCTGGATGACCGTGCTCACGAAGGCGGAAATAAGGGCGAAGGTCAGGGCCGAGCGGAGGCTCGTCTCCATGTCGTCGTTGCCTGTGGGTGGCTTGCTTCCCGTGGCCTTTTCCCAGCCTTTGTTGACGAGTTTGGTACCGACAAAGCCTGCGCCGAGGCTGATCCCGGCGCCCAACAGCTTGAAAAAGAGGTTCATGCCCCCAGCCTAGCTGTACGGCAGGCTACCTGCGGTTCTCCCGTTCCTTGAGAAACGCAGTCAAGGATCCCACCGGGGCCAGCACAGGCACCACCGGGTGTTCGGCCGACCAAACGGCGTCCACGGAGTCGAAGGCCGTGATTTCCTTGAGCAGGTAATACGTGGGCGGCATCAACTTGAGCCTGCCTTCGGCTTCGGCAGCCAGGATCCCGCTGACAGGCATCCACAATGATTGCCAAGCCTCCGTGGTTTGGTGCCGGGGCTGTGCCTCCGGTGCTGGCTTGGCGATGTAGAAGTAGGTATCAAAACGCTTGGGCATGTCGACGGGGGTGATCCAGTTGGCCCACGGGCGCAGGGCTGCGGCCTCGATGGCAAGACCCGCCTCTTCCTGGACTTCGCGGATGGCTGCCGCCAGGACAGCTCCCGCGGCCTTCTGTGCCTGGGCTGGATCCGAGGAAATCGAACTCTGCCCCCAAGCGGCAGCGTGGCTGTGGAGAAGTTCCGCCGGGTAATCCCATCCGGCTTGATCCGCGGCATCCACCCGGCCGCCCGGGAACACCACCATCCCCGCTGCGAAATCCATGGTGTTCACCCGGTGCTGGACGAACGCCTCAAGCCCGGAGGGGGCATCGCGGAGCAGGATCACGCTGGCTGCGAGGCGTGGCTCGGACACTGGCGTGGTGTCGGGAAGGCTGGAACCGGGAACATCCGTCATGAAGTCATTCTTGCAGGTGCGTTGCTGGGCCTGCTCTGCGTGCTACGAGCGAGGAATGGGGCGCAGAGCGGGCCTCGCAACGGCAAGGGCGGAATATGACCTGCCTACCCCGCCTGGCCCGGCCTCCCAAGCACGCCAAGGTGTAAACTGAACCAGCCCATCAGGGCAGATTTGATAACGACAGGGGAGCGCCGCCGTCGAATCCTGCACCACGCAGGAGACGCGAGGGCGCTGAGAGTGCGGACAGCCGCAGACCCTCGAACCTGATCCGGTTAGTACCGGCGCAAGGGAGTCGAGCTTCTCAGAGTGTCCGGGTCCGGACGGCGCACGCCGGCCGGAAGCCGGGGAGCACTTTCCCCTCCTGTAACCTCAGGAGGCAGAAAAATGACCACGGTAAACGTGAAGAAGACCAGTTATAACTGGCGTGTTGTAGATATCGTGGTGGCAGCCCTTATCGCCATCGCCGGCGGCGTGATCTTCTGGGCCTGGTCCCAGGGCGCCGCACTGGTATCCATCCCCATGAACGCGGCCTACCCACCGCTGACCGGCCTGATCGCCGGCGGCTGGATGATCCCCGCGGTCCTGGGCATGCTCATCATCCGCAAGCCCGGCGCAGCCCTGTTCTGCGAGGCTGTGGCCGCCACCGGCGAACTCATCATGGGTTCGCAGTACGGCACCACGGTGCTCATCTCCGGCATCCTGCAGGGCTTGGGAGCCGAACTCATCTTCGCTGCGTTCCGCTACAAGAAGTTCAACCTGCCCACCTCGCTCCTCGCAGGCGCAGGCGCGGGTCTCTTCTGCGGCCTCAACGACTCCTTCCTCCCGTGGGGCTGGAACATCGCCTATGAGGCCATCGACAAGCTCACCTACATCGCATTCTGCACGCTTTCCGGCGCCATCATCGCAGGGGCCCTTTCCTGGGTGGCCACCCGCGGTTTGGCCAAGACGGGCGTCCTGAGCTCCTTCGCCTCGCGCAAGGCCGCTTCGGAGCCAGTCTTCAGCTGATGCCCGCCACACACAGCGGTTCGATGATGCCTGCCGCCATTTCCGCCGCGGGGTGGGGATGGCGGCATGCCGGCCGTTCCACCCCCGCCATCCAGGGCCTGGACCTCCGGATTGAACCGGGGGAGCGGGTCCTGCTGCTGGGTCCTTCGGGGGCCGGCAAGTCCACGCTCCTGCACGCCCTGGCCGGGGTGCTGGGTGATGAGGAAGACGACTCGGACGAGACCGGCTCGCTGCTGATCGACGGCGTCGCGCCCCGCGAGTCCCGTGGCCGGGCGGGACTGATGCAGCAGGACCCCGAAACCCAGGTGATCCTCTCGCGCGTGGGCGACGACGTCGCCTTCGGTGCGGAGAACCTGGCCGTGCCCCGGGACGAGATTTGGTCCCGCGTGCATGAAGCGCTCGACGACGTCGGCTTGCGTACCGCTGCGGGCGGCGGTTTGGCGCTGGACCACCCGACGGCGGCACTTTCCGGAGGCCAGAAGCAGCGGCTTGCGCTGGCGGGCATTTTGGCGATGCGGCCCGGGCTGATCCTGCTTGACGAACCCACGGCCAACCTCGATCCCGCAGGTGTCCTGGAGGTCCGGGACGCAGTGCGGCGCTGCCTGGACAAGACGGGCGCCACGCTGGTGGTCGTGGAACACAGGGTGTCCGTATGGAAGGACCTGGTGGACCGGATCGTGGTCCTGCAGCCCGGTTCTGCCGGTGGTGGAACGCTGCTGGACGGACCACCGGACCAGGTTCTCGCCGAGGCACGGTCGATGCTGATGGCAGCCGGCGTGTGGGTCCCGGGTTACGTCCCTTCGACGCGGGCGCGGAGCCAGGCGGACGGCCCCAACCAGCTGCTCCTCGCAGCCCAGGACCTGGCCGTTTCACGGGAAAAGCCCAAGCGGAAGGGCTTCAGGACCATACCGCCCGTTCCCGCGCAGAAAGACATCACCGCCCAGGTCAGGGCAGGCCAGGCGTTGACCATTACTGGGCCGAACGGTGCCGGCAAATCGACCTTTGCGCTCACGTTGGCCGGCCTTCTGGTGCCGGTGGGCGGCACCGTGAGTGCCGCCGTCGAGCTTTCAGAGGGAGCGGGCATTGACCCGTACAAGTGGAAAGCCGATCAGCTGATCTCGCGAATCGGGACAGTTTTCCAGGAGCCGGAGCACCAATTCGTCACCGGCAAAGTCCTGGACGAGCTCATGTTCGGCCCCAAGCACCTCGGCCACGGGGAAGAGCGCGTTGACGAACTCGTGGAGCGGTTGAGGCTGGGCCATTTGGTGGACGCGAATCCCTACACCTTGTCCGGCGGGGAGAAGCGGAGGCTTTCGGTAGCTACCGTGCTGGCGGCCCACCCCAAGGTGCTGGTCCTGGATGAGCCCACGTTTGGCCAGGACGCCAATACCTGGGCTGAGCTGGCGTCGTTCCTTTCGGAGCTGCTCGATGCCGGGACGGCCGTCGTGTCGGTGACCCACGACCAGGAGTTCAGTGCGGTCCTGGGCGGCACGGAACTGCGGCTGGGGCCGGTAGCGCAGGGCGAAACCGCGCATCAGGAAGCGGGCGCCGCATGAGGGACGCATTGAACCTGCGCGGTAACCACGCACTCCTGACCCGCGCGAACCCCTTGGCCAAGTTCGTGGCGGTCTTCCTCATCTCGCTGGTCCTGGCGCTGTCCATCGACTGGGTTTCGGCATCCACAGCGCTGGTTGCGGAACTGGCGCTCTTCCCGTTGGCGGGTCTCACGCTGCGGCTGTTGTGGCTTCGCGCGTGGCCGTTGATCATCGCGGCGGTCATCGGCGGCTGGAGTACCCCCATTGTGGCCGCTGACAGCGGCGCTGTACTGCTCGACGTCGGACTCTGGTCCATCAGCGAAGGTTCCCTTCAGCTGGGGCTGGGTTTCATGCTGCGCGGTTTGGCGATCGCCCTCCCGGCGATCCTGTTGATGTCGTGCACAGACCCGACCGACCTTGCCGACGCCTTGGCCCAGAAAGCGAAGCTGCCGCACCGCTTTGTCCTTGGTTCCCTTGCTGCCATGCGGCTGGTGGGGCTCATGGCGGAGGAATGGCAGACCATCGGAATGGCCCGTCGCGCCCGCGGCGTCGGCTCGCAGGGCAGTCCGTTGCAGAGGCTCAAGGCGACGCTGGGGCAGAGTTTCGGTTTGCTGGTCCAGGCTGTCCGCCGTGCTTCGAGGTTGGCCGTGACCATGGAAGCGCGTGGCTTCGGCGGCGGCCAACGGACCTGGGCGCGCGAATCCACGTATTCACTCCTGGACGTGTGGGTGGTCCTTGGTGGCGTGCTGGTTGCCGCAGCCGCGGTGCTCACCGCCGTGGGCGCAGGGACGTGGAGTTTTGTCTGGCGCTAGCGGGCCGGCAGCTCCTGGATATCCTCAAAATCGGCCCGCGTGAGGAACCCCAGCTGGGCTTCCTTTTCCTCCAGCTGGATGATGGGGCCCAGCTCGAAACATGTCGCTTCCAGCCGGCGCAGGGCTTTTGCGTTGCGTGAGTCCGGCTCCACGATGATCCGGTCCTTGCCGGGGAGCGAGAACATGTACCTGATGAGGGCGGTTGCAAGGCGGGGTGTGAAGTGCGGAATGGGCCGGGTTGCCGGTGCCAGCAGCAGGTGCATTCCGATGTCCTCGGCCCGGGCCGGATAGGCCTCTCCCACAGGGTCGTGCAACGGCTCATAGGTCTGGAACAGTGCCAGAGGTTCGCCATCGAGGATCACCAGGAACGCGTGGTGGGTGTCCAAGGAGTCCAGGAATTCGTAGATCTCCAGTACTTCCTCGCGGGATTTCTCTGTCATTCCCCAGAACCTGGCCCTGGGCTGCGAGACCCATTCGTGGATGAGGCCGATGTCCTCGGCCGGTACGAGGGGAATGATCCTGAGCGAGCCCCAGCCGTCCAGGCGCTCGGAGTAGACAGTGGTGCGGGCAGCAAAATCCTGGGCAGTGGTGGTCATGGCTTCCTTCGGTTGGTGCGGCTGGTGCCGGTGTCAGTGGGTGTCTTTGGCCAGAACGGACCAGTCGGTGGTCACACGGACCACCCGGCCGTCGGTCCACAGCGGGAGCTGGTCTGCGAAGTGCCTGTCGCCGGGTGCTCCCGAGGCACCGAAGGGCACGATCCATCGGCTGCCGGCCCGATCGCCCAGGTCCCAGACATAGCGGGCCACAGGACCCCTGAAACTTCGGTCCTCCACTCCGGGGAGGCTTTCGGTGCTCAGCACGCAACCGGTATCTCCACCCAGGGCCACCGTGGGCACCGTTGCTGCAAGAGCCTCGGGCAGGACGTGGACGGGCAACAGCCTGTGTCGATCGCCCCACGAAGCTCCATCCCGCAAGGCCTCTTCCAGTGCTGTGTCCTCCAACGCCGTCACGGCTTCCGTCATCACGTCGATGCCCAGTTCCTGGGCCCGGGCCAGCAGCGTTTCCAGTGCAAAGCCGATGCGCGATGCCACAGACAACCAGGGCCCGAACAACGGGGAGTATCCGCTGGGCGTGTTCAACGGAGCCAGGGCCGCATGCCCGTGGAAGCGACGGACCAAAGAACCACGCCAGGCTGCGAAGAGCGCCGCTTCGTGGCTGTCCGCGTCCATCCGGCCATCCCAGGCCATCAGCTGTGATCTCGCGTCTTTTGCCTTCGGGGAGAGCGCGCCGGGGTGCAGCCCGCTGAGAATCTTCCGGAATACTGGCCAAGGGCCCAGCAGCGTGTCAGTGTGGATGGCCTGCATATCGTCCACTGTCAACGTCCCCGCGGGCGCGGACTCCAACAAGTGCCGGATGCGCCTGGCACGGTGGGCAGGCGCGAACTCCATCGCGGTGGCTTCCCCGCCGCCGGCTGCCCGGTCGTTCGCGCTCACGGCAAACCGCTGGACCTCGGTCCGGGGCAACGCTGCATAGTGCCCCTCCCACGCGTGGCGGCCCGATGGGGCGGGTGCAGGCAAGCGGCGGTTTGCAGGGTTGCGCTGAGGAACAAGCCCGGCCACGAAATGCCGTACCGCACCGGACGAATCGGCGGCAACCACGCTGTTGACGGGCTCCACCCAGGCATCGAAGGCAGCCTCGACATCGGCGACGCTCCGGCTCCGCAGCAGCGGCAGGAGCGCCTCGAAACCCAGCCGCCCCTCAACCCGCGCCGGGAAGCGCAAACTCAGGGCGCCGCCGTCGGGCGTTTCAGAGATGACTGGACCGCGGGCAGTCTCGATGATTTCGACCGTAACGGCGTCGCCGCCGCGTACCCTGACGGTTTCGGAACTGACGACGGCGGTTTCCCAGCCTTCCGGGCCGCGGGCCTCGACGTGTTCGCCGTCGGCGTCCCGGATCCTGCGGAGTTCCTCCACGTAGAGGTCCTGGTAATCGGCCATGGCGTTGGTGACGGCCCAAGCAGTGTGGCCGGTGTGGGCGAAGTGCGGCAAGCCCGGGACGCCGGGGAACGCGAAGCCCACGACGTCGAATTCCGGGCACGCTAGCCGCACCTGCTGGTACACGCCGGGCAGTTCCATGAGGCGGTGGGGATCTCCGGCGATCAACGGCTGCCCGCTCGCCGTCGTGGAACCGTGGGCGGCCCAGGCGTTGCTGCCGGACCAGACCGGGGCTTCGATGCTGAACAGGTCGACGACATTTTCACCGAGGGTCCGGGCGACGTGGGACCGAAACATCTTGTTGGGGAACGTCGAGAAGAGGATGTGGTGCACCAGGAAGACACCCAACGGGGTCCACGGTAGCCACGGCTCGGGGGCGCAGCGGGCTTCGTCGAACTCCCGGCCGCGGCGAAGCCCGTCGTCGAGGGCCTGGTTGATGCCGGCTACGTACTGGGCACACCAGCGCTGGGTCTGGTGGGGGAGGTTGTCGAAGCAGCGGCGTGCTGTGTCATTGAGCCGGGCCTGCCGGGCAAAGCGGTCCCAGACCACGGCGTCGGGGCCCAGCACTTCGGCGGTGCGGCCTTCTGATCGCCAGCGTTCCAGCTCGATCTGCCACGAGCGGTCCGTCGCCGCGTTCCGCCCCTGAAGGAAGGCGAGTTCATCCGCCGATTCAGCCCACAGATGCGGAATGCCCCAGTTGTCCCGGTAGCTTCCGGGACCACCTGCCGGGGCGGAGGGTGGCGTCATGTTCTCTGGCTGCTTTCGGGCTTAGGTTAGGCTTACTTAAGTTCAAGATAGGTGGCATCGGCCGCGCACACAAATTGTGGCCGTTCGTGAAGGGATGCTTTTTGAAGCGCAATTGGGAAGGCGTCGTCCTCAAGGTTATGGGTGCCAAGGACTTCACCTTGAAGGTGACCGGCCGGGAAGAGATCACGCCGGATTTCCTCCGCGTGCACGTTCGCGACGGCGGACTCTTGAAGGCCAGCGGCCTGCACCCCACCATGTGGATCCGGCTGTGGTTCGACGATTGCGGCAAGGCCCACCAACGCGCCTACACCTTGGTGGACGCGGATCCGGTGGCCGGAACGTTCAGCATGGACTTCGCGATGCATAGCGGGGTGGCGGCTGACTGGGCGCGCACTGCCCAAGCCGGCGACACCATCGATGCCACCGTCCAAGGCAGCTCGTTCAGCTTTCCGCAGCCCGCGCCGCGCCGCATCTGGGTAGTGGGTGACCCTGCGTCCATTCCCGCCATCAACTCACTGCTGGACGTGCGGGGAGAGGTCCCGGTCACCGCCTGGCTTGAATACCAGCACGACGCCGACCCCTCCCTTGAGGTGCGGGCGTCGGATTCCGATGTGGTCACCTGGATTCCGCGCAAACGCGACGGGGCGGCCCTGGTTGAGGAGGTGTGTGGTTCGCTGACGTCCGGTTCCGTGGCCGTGGCGGAAGACTTCTTCTGGATCGCGTGCGAAGCGTCAAGTACCCGGGCAATCGTCAAGCATCTGCGGAAGGTCTTGGGCGTGGACAAGCACCGGATTGATGCGTTGGGCTACTGGCGGGCCCAGGTCCTTACTCGCGCCAGTTCAGGAAGCCCTTTTTGCCTTCAGGAGGGGTGAGCACCACATCCCGGCCATACTTCTTCTTCGCGTCGGCTCCGAAAAACGCATCCGGGACTATGCGGACTGCCTTGGCCACTTTACCGCCCTTCAGGAACACGAACAGCGCCGGTGATGCGGTGTAGCGGTTCTCCTTGGTGAGGGGTTCGCCGAAGGCGTCCTCGATGTCCTTCGCCGGCGTTCCCGACAGGACAAACCCGGCCTGGTCCCACTCGAAGTCCGTGGCATCGGCCAACTTCAAGGACGTGCCACTGGTGGCGGAATCGAGCACTTTGCTGTTGAGTGACTCGTTCGATTCGGGCATAACGGTTCCTCCCAGGGAACAAGCGGCAAGAGTGAAGGCCAGGGCAAAGGTGAGCAGGCAGGCGAGAGTGGCGCGGCCTGCGGTAGTCCGCGTCCGCCGTCGGGCTTGTTGTTGGTGCGGGACGCTCACGAGGTTGTCCTCGACTCGTCGTTGAAGTCCGGGTCCTTGCCCGGGGCCGGTTCGGCGTTGTTCGCGTCGCCCGTTTGGTCCATGGGAACTTCGTTGGACGGGTGCGGCAAGAGGTCCGGCCCCACCACCACGGTATCGCCGTTGTTCACGGCTTTCTCAATCAAATCGGCAAGCTCCTCAGCGCTGGCGTCCGGGTGGGCAATAGCCACGTTGCGGCCTACTTCATTGTTGTACAGATCCATGGCTTCGCGGGGAGCCGGGTTTCCGGGCAGCTGTTCGTGTGCCGTGGCGTAGTCCTCAGCCCATTCAGCGCCGAACTCCTTGACCATCAGGGCGTTCCAGTACGCATGCCGGAAGGCGTCATTCTGGTCATCGTTCTGGTCGGCGCTGGGGAAGCGCTCATCCGCAACACTGAACGCGTCGTCGTGGATGCCCTTGAAAGCGTTCATCTCGAATGGCCCGAGGCCGTTCAGCAGTTCTGCTTACTTCTCGGTGACCACCCTTTGGTCAACCACAAAGCGCAGCGGGTCCCAGTCGCCGGGCCAATTGGTGGTCTTGGCGTCACTGACCTGGTACTGCTCCAGTATTTCCTGGGGCGACGGACGATGGTCATCCGTTGCAGCTACGGTTCCCGCCTTGACGGTCGGTAAAGTCCCAGGACCTTTGCCAGTGGAGCCGGGTGCGCCCTCCGTGGATGCGGCAGATTGCTCCTCTGCATTGGCCAGCACTGACCGGGAGGCCTCGTCCATCTGCCGCGAGGTCCTCTCCAGCAGTGGTCGAAGGCTCCCCTGCCATTCAGCCGCGAAGCGCTCTGAGTCGTTGCCGCGCCAATGACCATTTCGGGTGATGAGAGAGTCAAGCTCGCGGGCCCGCCCGGACAGCGCCAGGGCGCCGCTGGCCAGGGACTTTGAGAGTGCTTTGAGTTGGTCGACGTCGGCGCCGTAGAAAGGCATGTTTCCCCCTGTGGTTTCCAGTTCATGGTCAGCCATCTCTTCCCACGGAACAATGGGCAGCGGTGCCCATGTGGAAATCTCCATCTGGCGCTGCGCGCCGCCGTTTGCTGCGCGCCGCCGTCGTTCGTTATCGCATAAAACGGGTAGGGTGTGACTTTTGCCGCGCAAACCGCATTTCGGTAGCCAGTTCTAACTCATTTGTGATATTTCTTGGGTATGACTCAACCTACCGCAGAACACGTCGGCCTCCTGCTCCGCAATGCACGTGGAGAAAAAGGCTGGACGCAGGGGCAGTTGGCTACTGAGCTGGGAACCAGCCAAAGCGCAATCGCCCGGATGGAGCAAGGTAAACAGAACCTGAGCCTCCGGATGATCGAACGCCTCGAGGCGATCTTCGGCCGTTCCATCGTTAAAGTAGGCAAGCCGCAGATGACCCACCTGCGGGTGGAAGGCGGCCGGACGCTTTCGGGCGAAGTGGATGTCAACAGCAGCAAGAACGCCGGTGTGGCCCTGCTGTGCGCCAGCCTCATCAACCGCGGCACCACCACCCTGCGGCGTTTGGCACGGATCGAAGAGGTAAACCGGATTGTTGAAGTCCTGACATCCATCGGCGTGGAGTGCACCTGGCTCAATGGCAGCGATCTGCGCATTCGCCGGCCTGAGGTCCTGGATCTTGAATCGATGGATGTCGACGCCGCCCGCCGTACCCGCAGCGTCATCATGCTGCTGGGACCGCTCCTGGATGAGACCAGTGAATACCTGCTGCCGTACGCCGGTGGATGCGACCTCGGCACCCGAACCGTTGAACCCCACATGCAGGCGCTGCGCGAGTTCGGCCTGACCGTTGAAGCAAAATCCGGATTCTATTCGGTGGCAGCTCCTCCGGCCGACGGACACCACCGCTCCTTCGTCCTGACCGAACGCGGCGACACAGTCACGGAAAACGCCATCATGGCCGCTGCCCACCGTGAAGGCACCACGGTGATCCGCAACGCCAGCCCGAACTACATGGTCCAGGACCTCTGCTTCTACCTGGAGGGCTTGGGTGTTGATATCCAGGGCGTCGGCACCACCACGCTGAAGATCACCGGCCGGCCGGCAATCGACGTGGACATCGAGTACTTCCCGTCCGAGGACCCCATCGAGGCCATGAGCCTGATCACCGCCGGCATCGTGACCAACTCCGAGGTCACCATCCGCCGCGTCCCCATTGAATTCATGGAGATCGAACTGGCCACCCTGGAGCAGATGGGCCAGAAGCTGGAGGTCTCCGGCGAATACATGGCCCGCAACGGCCGCACCCGCTTGGTGGACGTCACCACCAAGCCTTCAGAGCTCCATGCCCCGCAGGACAAGATCCACCCGATGCCGTTCCCGGGCCTGAACATCGACAACCTGCCCTTCTTCGCCGTCATCGCCGGCAATGCCGAGGGCCAGACCATGATCCACGACTGGGTCTACGAGAACCGTGCCATCTACCTGACGGAGCTGAACAAGCTCGGCGCCCAGGTACAGCTGCTGGACCCGCACAGGATCTACGTCAACGGACCCACCAAGTGGCGCGCCGCCGAGGTCGGTTGCCCGCCCGCCCTGCGCCCCGCCGCCTGCCTGCTCCTGGCCATGCTGGCCGCCCGGGGTACCTCGGAGCTGCGCAACATTTACGTAATCGAGCGCGGCTACGAGGACTTGGCCGAGCGCCTGAACACCATTGGCGCGAAGGTCGAGTACTTCCAGGACTGATGGCCGGTAAATCTGCTGGATCATCCGTGTGAGAAGGAGGAGGCAATCCCGGAATGAAGGGGTTGCCTCTTCCTTCTCTCTGCAATGATCCAGCAGAAAACTCAAGGGCAGGGCCGGGTGTGCGGCCGTCCCCGTGCAAGAAACCCATGAATCTGCGCCATGACATCGTCCGGAGAACGCCAGATCTGCTCAGGAGCAAAGCTCAGGATGGTGAAACCCCGTTCCTGTGCCGCGTTCAGCCTGCCCATGTCCTTACGCCACGCGTCCCTTGAGCTGTGGAACTGATAGCCATTGACTTCCACAATCAGCCAACCATCAATCAGGGTGTCCACCCGGCCCACTCCGGGGATACGGACCTGGCGTCTGAATGAAAGACCCTCTGACTCGAAAAGCAGACGGGCACTGATCTCCGGAACGGACTCGGACAGACCATCGGCCATCCGAAGTCGTTTCCTCGCATTCCCGAAGTACTTGGCCCGCAACTCGCCCTCCAGGACGTCCCGCGAAACTCCACGGTTCTTCATCGCGGACTGCGCCACGGCAATAGCGTCGACCTCCGGCAGGCACGTGAGAGCGTGAACAACGGTGTCTTCCAAGGATGCAACCGGCATATGGGACTCCGGGCCCAGCCTTGAACCGCCGAGCCGGATAAACCCCCGGCCTCGGTTGTGCTTGGTTGCCAAATGAAGTCTTCCCGGTTTGTCCTTGAGCCAGAGGCCGTAGCGGACAGCAGCGCTGGCGCACGTAATAAGGCCGTTGTTCACTAGGGCGAAGACAAACTCAGCATCTGCCGATGGGAGAGCCCATATGCCGTGCCGCGGTTGATAGGCCCCCTTGAGCTTCTTCAGGTCCGCCGGCATGTGCCCGTGTGCCTTGAGGAAGCCCACCTTGGCTACTCCACCTACCGAGGACAAGAATTCGAATGCGTTCATGGGCTCAGTCAGCCACGGACTTGACGTTCTCCGGCACGGAATCTTCACGTATGTGGACAATCCTGCTGGATCATCGGCCTTGGCCGGCCTGCCTGACCTGACAATCCGGGGGGTCGGCTCCGCTGCCGGTGGCGATCATCCAGCAGAATCCGTTGCCGTAGCCCGCACCACACGCTCCACCCTGTGTTGGGCAACGCCACTCGTGACGCAAAATGGAGCATGCGGACTTTCGGGGTGGAGGAAGAACTGCTCATTGTGGATCCCGTGACGGGCGCGCCCTTGGCCCTCGCGGATGCGCTGCTGGCAGGCCATGACGAAGCTGCGACAGCCACTGGCCTGAGCCCGGAACTCAAGCTGGAGCAGATCGAAACCCAGACACGTCCGTGCCACAGCTACGCCGAGATCCTCCAGCAGATCCGCCGGGGCCGTGCAATGGCAGACCAAGCAGCCCGGCAGCACGGCGCAAGGGTTGCTGCGATCGCAACCTCTCCGCTGGCCTCGAACACCCACACCACCCCGGACCCGCGCTACGCCGCGATGCTGGACAACTTTGGAATCATCGCCACCGAGCAGCTGACCTGCGGGTTCCATGTGCACACCTCGGTTGAGTCACCCGAAGAAGGCGTGGTGGTGCTGGACCATATCCGGGACAAACTGGCCGTCCTCACCGCGCTCTCCGCCAATTCACCCTACTGGCGCGGACTGCCCACCGGCTTTGACAGTTACCGAACGCAAGCATGGAACCGGTGGCCAACGTCGGGACCGTCCTCCCTCTTCGGCTCGCTGACGGCCTACCGACGCGTCGTGCAGCGGCTGCTTGATACCGGGGTCATCCTGGATGAGGGCATGATCTACTTCGACGCCAGGATCTCCAAAAATCACCCAACGGTGGAAGTACGGGTGGCCGATGTCTGCCTCCGCGCGGAGGACGCGGCCCTCATCGCGGTGCTGGTGCGGGCACTGGTGGAGACGGCTTCTTTGGAAATGCTCGACGGCGTGGATCCCACCCCTGTGCCGACCGCACTGCTGCGGATGGCGGGGTGGCGGGCCAGTAATTCAGGGTTGCGCGGAGATCTCCTGGACTTCGGGGATTTCCGCCCCCAACCGGCTGAGGACGTGGTCTGGGCGCTGGTGGATTACCTGAGCCCTGTCCTGGATGACCAGGGCGAACTGACGCTCGTCAAAGCTGGTGTCACGGAGATCCTTGAGCGCGGCAACGGGGCCTTCGAGCAACGCGACGCGGCGGCGCGGTACAGCCAGAGGCGCCGCGACGGAGGCAACCCGCCCGGAAGTCCGCCCGACGATGAAACGCTCGCTGCCGTCGTCGCGCATGCTGCGAAGGTGACTGTGCGTGGCAGCGCGCCGACCGGGCCCAAGGACCCCTCACCCATGATGACCAGGGTGCGGCGGCCCTAGTCTGGTTGTTCAGCGTTGGCCGGGGGTTCAGCCCAGGCCACCAGGTACGCGCCCACGGCCCCTTCGGTGAGATAGAAGACGAAGGGCGGAATGTCTTTGGCCGTTGCAAGGACCGCTCCGGAAACAGTGGCCACCCCGGCTGCCGTGATGCCCACCCATCGTTTGGCGGGGGACTTCAGGAGGCTGCCTCCCAGTGCCGCCAGACCCGCCACGTGCAGCCAGGAGTAACCGAGGAACGGCGCGTTGGACCCCCGGAATGAAGCGAAGCGCTCAAGGTCCGACGCGCGGCGGCTCAGGCTGTAGATGAAAAGCGGAGCTCCTGCGAGCAATGCCGCAGCAGCCGTGGAAGCCCACGTTTTGGAGGCGCCGGGACGTTGCGCGCCGGCAAAGGCCGCGATGCCGAGCGGCACCGCGGCTGTTCCCGCAGCGGCCAAATGATGCCCGATGATCCAGCCCCGTTCACCATGGACGAGCAGCCGCAAACGCTCGGCCGGATCCAGCGTGGTGTACACGCGTGGCACCGGCGAAATCCCGGCCAGCCAAACGACCGAACCCGCAACGATGACAGCCCCCGCCCGGCGGTATGGATGCCTCATGCCAGCAAGGTTAGACCTGTTTGAGGGCCTTCTCCAGATCCAGGATGAGGTCGTCCACATCCTCGAGACCCACAGACAAACGGACCACGCCGTCGGACAATCCGATGGCCGCACGCCCCTCCGGACCCATGGCCCGGTGCGTGGTGGTGGCCGGGTGGGTGATGAGGGACTTGGAGTCGCCCAGGTTGTTGGAAATGTCGATGACGCCCAGGCCATCGAGCAGCGCGAAAGCAGCTTCCTTGGCGCTGCGCCCATCCGAGGGGGAGAGCTCGAACGTCAGCACGGTGCCGCCGGCCTTCATCTGCTTGGTGGCGAGCTCGTACTGCGGGTGCGACTTCAGCAGCGGGTATTTGACCCAGCTGATGGCCGGCTGCTGTTCGAGCCATTCGGCGATCTTCAGGGCCGACGCCGAGCTGTGGTTCACGCGCAGCCCGATGGTCTCAAGGCCCTTGGTGAGCACCCAGGCATTGAAGGAGGACAGCGAGGGGCCGGTGTGGCGCATGAGCTGCTTGACCGGGCCGTCGATGTATTCCTTGGTGCCCAGGATGGCACCACCCATGACGCGTCCCTGGCCATCGATGTGCTTGGTTCCCGAGTAGACAATCACGTCGGCGCCAAGGTCACCGCAACGCTGCAGCAGGGGAGTGGCAAAGACATTGTCGACGACGACGGTCGCCCCGGCGGCATGCGCCAGTTCGCTGACGGCCGCGATGTCGACGATCTCCTGCATCGGGTTGGACGGCGATTCGAAGAAGACGGCGGTGGTCGGCTCGGAGAGGGCCTCGCGCCACTGCTCCAGGTCCGGTCCGTCGACAAAGACGGTCTCCACGCCCCAGCGCGGCAGGATTTCGTTAAGGATCACGAAGCACGAACCAAAGAGGGAACGGGCGGCAACCACGCGGTCTCCGGCAGCCAGCAGGGCACCCAAGGCGGTGAACACAGCGGACATGCCGGACGCCGTCGCAAAGCACGCCTCGGTTCCTTCAAGCAGACGGAGCCGCTCCTGGAAGGTGGCCACGCTCGGGTTGCCGTAGCGGGAGTAGACGAAGCGTTCGTCCTCGCCGGTGAAAGCGCGTTCGGCGGCGGCAGCGGATTCGTACACGAAGCCGGAGTTGAGGAAAACGGGCTCGGCCGTTTCCTGGAAGTTGGTACGGTCAAGTCCACCGCGGACGGCCTGGGTGTCAGGGCTCCAGCCGGCGGCGTCAGGATTGAATGTCACTTTTAGTCGTTCCCCAAGTTGGTAGGCAGGCCGCGGTTCTTCCAGCCGTTTACAGTGCGTTCGCCGTAACGGTCCGGCTCACCCTCAAAGCCTTCCAGCACGTTGTAGGCGGTGAATCCGGCCTGCGTGGCGGCGATGGCGGCGGCGATTGAGCGCTGGCCCGACCGGCAGAGGAACACCAGCTCCACGCCGTCGGCTTCGGGAGCCTGCTGCTGCAGCTCCTCGATGAAACGGGAGTTCGGGATGCCACCGGCGAGGTTCCACTGGATGAACAGGGGATCGTTCTCGGTGGCCTTGGTGTCGGGGATGCCGATATGGGCCCATTCGCCCTCAGTGCGGACATCCACCAGGATGGCGCCTTGTTCAAGTTTGGCCCACGCGTCGTGCGGGGTCAGGTCACCTGCGTAGCTCATGCGTGGCCCTCGAATGATTCTTCGTAGTTTTCCAACTCGTCCACGGCGCTTGCTACTGCGGCGTCGGAACTGGCGACGGCGGCAGGCAGGATCACGGCCTGGGCGACGATCACGTCGGTGCCGTTGAAGGTTGCTGCGGGATTGCCGTGCAGGACGTAGCCCTCGGCCAGGGCATTGCTGATGCGTTCGCAGAATTCACGGGTGTCGGGACCGGTGATCAGGCGATACGCGAGTTTTTCTTCAGTGGGTTCAGGCATTCGTGGTGCTCCTCAGTCACGCTTGCAGTTCGAAGTGTCGAATAAGCCGAGTAGTCACCTGAGGCACCCCGCCGCGGGAGAGGGTTGCCGACCAGCAAGTCAGGGCTTAACGCTGGTGCTCATTACTCAAGAAGAACGTAACATCCAAGGCGCCTTCGCCGCATTCGGGGAGAGCGCCGCCGTCGTCATGTTGCGTAATCGGTCCCTGGGCGGGCCGCTGAAGACAGGCCCCAAATGTGACCTCCCGGGAGCATAATTGACGCAGTACGACCCCCTGTAACTTCGTGTGAAATCAGGTCGCGGTGAGCGGACAGAGCAGTTCTACACTCAAGCCCATGCTTCATTTTGGATGGTTCGTGGGCCACGGATTCGGGGTCCAAGGTTGGGGGACTCCCGGCTACAGCCTGGGCTATGACTGGAAGAAGCCCGCCCTCTACCAGGAGGCTGTCCGGGCCTTTGAGCGGTCCGGGCTGGACCTGTTCATCATCGAGGATTCCCTGACCGTCCCCGACACCTATGGTGGCACAGCCGAGGTTTCCCTGGCCCATGCCTCCTTTGCGCCCAAGCACGATCCCCTGGCGCTTGTCCCGTATCTGCTTTCCGCCACCGAACACCTCGGAATTGTGCCGACCGTCAGCGCCTCTTTCTACCCTCCCTTCACGGCGGCCCGGCTGCTGGCAACGTTGCAGCACTTCTCAGAGGGGCAGCTCGGGTGGAACGTGGTCACTTCGGGCAGCGACCTCGCAGCACAGAACTACGGCCTGGACCAGCAGATCGAACACGACCTCCGGTATGAGAAGGCGGAGGAATTCGTCGACGTCGTCAGGCGGCTTTGGCGGAGTTGGGAACCTGGCGCCGTGCTTGAGGATGTGGACGCCGGGAGGTTCGCCGACCACACCAAGGTCCACCCCATCAACCATCAAGGCGAGTTCTTCAAAGTCCGGGGTCCGTTGAACACAGCCCCTTTGCCCGAGGAACCTGTCCTGGTTCAGGCTGGGGCTTCGCCGCGAGGCAAGGCGTTCGCCGGCGGCCACGCGGATGTTGCCATTGCGTTGGCCCGCGGGGTTGAGGGTATGAAGTCATACCGCGATTCCATCCGCGCCGAGGCCGCGAAGGCCGGCAGGAACCCCGACGATGTGAAGGTACTTTTCGTGCTGAAGCCCACCGTGGTGGGCTCCACCGCGGAGGCAGAGGAACTGCGGGCCCAGCGTCGGGAGCTGACGCAGCGCGACATCGACAGCCAGCTCAACTCCATCTCCTACCTTTCCGTGATCGACTTCAAGCAGTTCGACCTGGATCAGCCCCTCCCCGAGCTCACCACCAACAGCAACCAAGGCACGCTGGAGCATTTCGCCAAGGCTGCCCCTCCCGGGTCCACGTTGCGCGAGATCCTCCAGGCACGTAGCGGCGGTGCGGGGGACTCGATCATCGGCACGGTCGGTGAAATCGCCGACTACCTGGAGGAAACCGGCTCGGCTGTGGGCGGCGACGGGTTCCTGTTCTCCGGTTTCGTGGATCCGGTTACAGTCCATGGAGTTCTGGACAAACTCACGCCTGAACTGCGGCGGCGCGGCCTGTTGAGGACAAGTTACGGCAACGGCGGTTTCCGGCAGAATCTCTTGGATTTCTAGTGGGGACCTTCAGCATCGGAACCGGGACAGTTTCCGCGCTGCTTGTGGCGGAGGCGGCTGCTGATCCGACGTTTCACGTGGAACTCAACCAAGATGCGTTGAATTTGCTCCGGCGATCCCGGGAAGTCGTGGAAGAGACTGCCGCGTCCGGCCAGCGGGTTTACGGCCTGAACACCTTGCTCGGATCCGGTCGGGACACCGACGTGGAGGAGAAGTCGCTGCTGGCTTATCAAGTACAGGTGGTCCGGTATCACAACAGTGGGGTTGGCCCGTACTTGGACCGGGCTGCCGCCCGCTCAGTGATCCTTGCCCGCCTCATAGGCTTCAGTCGGGGCGGCTCCGGCGTCCGTCCCGAAACCGCGGCCTTCTATGCTGAACTGCTCAACCGCGGCGTCTTTCCTGCCATCCCGGGCGAGGGCTCGGTGGGCTCGTCCGACCTGACCCAACTGGCCGCCGTCGCCGCTGTTGCCTTGGGGGAGGGCGAAGCCTTCGACGCCTCCGGCCTGCTGGTCCCGGGTGCCAAGGCCCTCGCCGACGCCGGGCTTCAACCGCTCCAGCCCGCTGCCGGTGAGGCACTGGCCTTAGTGAGCGCCAACGCCTACTCCGTTGGCGCAGGCGCCCTCGCCTTGGTGCGCCTGCGGCACCTGGCCCGCCTGGCCGACGTCGCACTTTCACTCTCGCTGGAGACCATTGCAAGGTACGACGGCGGCGGGAACCTCACTCCCTTTTCGCCGGCCATCCAGGCGGCCAAGGCAGTGGACGGGCAGGGCGATTCGGCTGCCGCTGTTCGCCGGCTGTTGAGCGGGGGATGGCTGGAGGATGTCCGGCCCGACGTGTCGGTGCAGGACGCGTTGTCGTTCCGTGCCGCGCCGCAGACCCACGGTGCCTTCCGGAACGTGGTGTCGCAGCTCCGTTCGGCCCTGGAGGTGGAACTGAACGGCCGGGGCGACAACCCATTGGTGGATGTGGGGTCCGGTGCGATGGTGTCCGGCGGGAACTTCCAACCGATGCAGCTGGCCTTGTCCTTTGAAGGGCTGCGGCTGGCCTTGGCGCATGTGGGGATTTCCAGCGAACGACGTATTGCCAAGCTGTATCCACCGCAACGGGCCATCAGGGCACGACACCTGGCAGCGGCATCCTCCGAACCAGGATCGGCGTCGGCTTTAATCCAGGAGGAACTGCCCGGGCTGCTCTGGTATTCCGCTGCGGGACTGTTGGCCGAGCTCAAATTCCTGGCAGCCCCGGCGACCCTTGGCGCCCCCACACTTTCGGCCGACGTCGAGGACCACTCCACCTTGGCGCCACTGGCCCTGCAGCAACTGGAGAAGTCCATTGATGCGGCGGAGAAGCTCCTCGCGATCGAGGCCCTGACGGCGTCGTACCTTTTGCTCGAAGCGGAAGCGGCGCAGCCTCTGGGAAACGGGACAGGGCTGGTGGTTGGCAGGCTGGCCGACGTGCTGGCAGACCGGCCGTCGGCGCCAGAGCTGGTGGAGCGGGCTCGGACAATCCTGCGGGAAGCCGTGGACCAACTATTTCCTGAAACTGAGGAGGAGACGCCATGAGTACGGCAACCCGCAAACATGGGCTGCAGACCATGCCCGCGGCTCTTGATGGGCTCGATGCGTCGGTTTTGGACAAGGTTGGCAACACTCCGCTGGTGAAGTTGGAGGCGCTCAGCCGCGGGCTGGGCAGTTCCATTCATATCAAGCTGGAGTCCGAGAACCCGGGCGGCTCCATCAAGGACCGGACGGCATTGAGTATGGTGCGGGCGGCTGAGCGTTCGGGGGAGCTGCAGCCCGGTGCCACGATCGTTGAGAGCACGTCCGGCAATACCGGTATTGGGCTGGCGCTGATCGGACACCTCACGGGCCATCCGGTTGTAGTGGTCACCGGCGACACCATCTCCCAGGAGAAACTCGCCGCCCTCCACAATTACGGCGCGCGGGTGATCCTGACGGATTGGAACGCGCCATCGGAGTCGCCGGAGAACGCCCGAGCCGTGGCTGCCCGAATTACGGCAGAGACCCCGGGGGCGTGGCGGCCCATGCAGTTCGACAACCCGGCCAACCCTTTGGCCCACTACGAGACCACCGGGCCGGAAATCTGGGAACAGACGGGTGGACTGGTGACGCACTTTGTGGCCGGGATCGGTACAGGCGGGACCATCAGCGGCAACGGGCGGTACCTGAAGGAACAGGTGGCGGCCGCGCGTCCGGGCGGCCATGTGGAAGTAGTGGGTGCCGATCCCTACGGTTCCGCCTACAGCGGCGGCCACCCCGGTGAGATCCTGGTCGATGGCGTGGGCAACTCCTGGCCGCAGGCTGAATGGCCGAAGATCTTCGACCGCTCCATAGTCGATCGCTTCCTCCGCATTCCCAACGACGAGGTCTATTCCACCGTCCACCGCCTCCTTGATGAGGAAGGACTGGCGCTGGGCCCCTCGTCCGGGCTCGCTGTGGCAGCGGCAGTGCGGGTAGCCCGGGCCGCGCCTCACGGTTCGCTTGTGGTGGCCATAGCGCCCGACGCCGGTACGAACTACATGAGCAAGGCCTTCAACCCCGTGTGGCTGGCTGAAAACGGCATCCGCCTCTCCGCCGACATCCCGGACGCCCGGGACTAGCAACGCTCGCTCACGTCCCGCGGGTTGGGGGCCGACGCTCGCTCACGTCCGCACCCTTTGGGGCGATCCCTCGCTCACTTCCCGCGGGTTGGGGGCCGGCGCTCGCTCACGTCCGCACCCTTTGGGGCCAACGCTCGCTCACTTCGTGGCCCCAGTGCAGGGTGGGTTAAGCTCCAGACATGCCCGAACAGGAAACGAAACCCCGGCTCGCTGGTTACCTCGATAAGCAGCAGCCCGACCTTTATGCAACGCTCAGTCATTATTCGCAGCAACTCGTTGACGAGGCCGACCGGCTCGGCATTTCACGCCAGACCCTGGAACTCATCAATTACCTGTGCTCGCAGATCAATGGCTGCGCGTTTTGCCTGGACCTGCACCATCGCCGGGCCCTGAAGTACGGGGAATCTGAACAGCGGTTGTCCTTGGTAGCCGTGTATAAGGAAGTGCAGCTCTTCGAGCCCGCCGAAGTCATAGCCATGCAGATTGCCGAGCAGATCACCCGGATGAGCAGCTCCCGGCCCAGCCCTGAGCTCTTCGCCAAAGCGCGCCAGCACTACAGCGACGAGCAGATCAGTGTCATCTGCATGGCTGCGATCGGCATCAACGCCTTCAATCGCCTGTCGATTCTGAGCGAGCACCCCGTCAGGGCTGGCAAGAAGTAGCCGGAGCCACCTTGCCCGCCTACCAAGCCGGGAGGATGCGGTGGGTGAGCCTGCGCTGGTGTGGTGAGGGCCGGCGTCGTGCTTTCAGCACAACGGCGAGCCCCAAGCGGGCCGCCACGACCCGCTTCCAGACCCAATCAGCCCTTGGTCAACCGGAATAGGTTGGCCAAGGGCTGATCTGTCTCCAAAGAGGGTCAGGAAGCCACGGAGCTAGGCGTCCAGGGCCCTCTTGAGTGAGCGTCGGCGTCCGTACTTGAAGTAGAAGAACGCGTAGCAGGCGCCCACAAATGGAACTCCGAACAGGAGGGCTGCTACTTGGTTGGGATCGAAGGCAATGCCGATAAGGGACACCACGCACAGGGCGAACGCGAGGATCGGCACCAGGGGGAAGAGCGGCGCCTTGTACGGCAGCGTGTTGACGTCGCCGCCGTTCCTGACGAAGGTCCGCCGGTAGATGAAGTGTGAGGCCACAATGGACATCCACACGCCAACCGTTGCGAAGCCGGCTACGGAGACCAGCACCAGGTAGACCGTAGCCGGCGCCACAACGCTGCTGATGAGGGAAGCCAGCCCACCGAGCATGCTCACGCAGAGGGCAACCAAGGGAATGCCGCGCTTAGTGAGCTTCTTGAAGACCTGCGGTGCGTGGCCTTCGTCGGCCAGCGAGAAGAGCATGCGGGCACAGGAGAACAGGCCGCAGTTGCCCGCAGAAAGCAGCGCGGTAATGATCACGAAGTTCATGATGTCCGCTGCGTAGGGGATGCCAAGCATGGAGAACACGGTCACGAAAGGGCTCTCGTCCACGCTGACTTTTTCATACGGTATAGTCGCCGCGATGACCGTGATGGCACCGACAAAGAAGATCATGAGGCGGATCACCGTGGTGCGCATGGCCTTGGGGATGGTGGCGCCGGGGTTGGCGGTTTCGCCGGCCGCAACGCCGATCAGTTCAGAGCCGGAGAAGGCGTAGAACACAGCCAGGCAGGTGACGAAAACCCCGGTGAAGCCATTGGGAAAGAGCCCGTCAGGGGTGCTGAAGTTCGATCCGAATGAGGGGTAGTCGCCCGCGGCAAGGGGGTGGAAGCCGGCCAGTGCGGCGCCGCCCAGGATGATGAGGCCGACGACGGCGGCGACCTTGATCAGCGCGAACCAGAACTCCGATTCACCAAAGACACGCGATGAAATGGCGTTCAGCGTAAACAGGACCGTGGCGAAGACGAAGCACCAGATCCAGACGTCGACGCCGGGAAACCACCGTTGCATCAGGAGGCCCGCTGCCGTGAATTCCGAGCCCAGGGCAACGGCCCAGCAGAGCCAGTAAAGCCAGGCGGTGGCAAAGCCCGTGGCCGGTCCAATGGTCCGGGCCGCATAGATGTGGAATGCGCCTGAGACGGGGAACGCAACAGCGAGTTCCCCGAGGCAAGCCATGACCAGATAAACCACGACGGCGCCAATAAGGAAGGCGAGTACCGCACCCAGGGGGCCGGCGGTGGCGATGGTGTAGCCGGAACTGACGAAAAGGCCTGAACCGATGACGCCGCCCATGGCGATCATGACCAGGTGCCGGGCCTCCATGGACCGGCGAAGTCCTGATGATGAAGCGGCAGTCGCGGACTGCGCTTCGGTTGCCGATGCATCGGCTTTTGTGGGGGAGCTGAGTCCCATATTCCCTCCGGGAAGTTAGCCAGCAAAGTCTGAAGGAAGTGCCAGTCGGACGTGATCCAACTAACACGAGAACAAGATTCATCACATGACGAATGACCATTTCAAGGAGGATAAGAAATGCGATTCAACGCACAACAAGGTCACGGCCGAGGCCAAGAGTTTCTTATCATTGAGTCATGCGAGCAATTACTCTACTTGTGACCTGCTAGGTTCCAAGCGGAGCATTTTCGGAAAATGCGCGATGCTGGACTCTATTCGATGCCCGCGAACAGTTCATTCAGTTCGGCCGTAAGCTGCTTTCGGATGGCGGGCGTGCCTACTTCCTTGCCGTTGATGTGGTTCACCGGTGCGATCAAGCGGATGCTTGAAATGAGCCAGACGGCGTCGGCATCGAACAGGTCCTGGGGCTCAAGCGGCCCGTAGCCCAGTTCCCAGCCCGCCGCCTTGGCCGCGGCGAACAGCGCTCCCTGCGAGGTGCCCGGGAGGATCCCGCTGTCGAGTTGCGGCGTGATGAGGCGACGGACAGTCCTGACAGAACCTTCGCCGTCGTCGACTGTCTCAAGGTGCGCCAGCAACACAGTCGACGTCGGCCCCTCCAGGACGCGGCCGTCGGTCGAGGTGAAGATCGCGTCGTCCGCGCCCTGCTTGTGCGCGTAGCGCAGCGCGGCCATGTTGACGGCGTAGGACAGCGTCTTGGCGCCAAGCAACAGCCACGGCGCGCGCTCGCCGGCTTCGGTGTCGAAGCCACGGTCCAAAAGCACGACGTCGATACCCGTCTCGCGTTGCCGGCGGCTGCCCGCGGGTGAGGGCGACGCCTGTACCCAGCACGTGGGGCTCGCTGCACCTTCGACGCCTCGGGTGACGATGAGCTTGACCACTACTTCGTCTTCCTCGGGCGTGGGCGCCGGGTGGACTTCGCGGAATTCCGTGATGGCCGTCTCGATTGCCTTTCGCCACGCGTCCTGTGACGGCAGGTTCAGGTCCAATGCTGCCGCGGAGCCGGCCAGGCGGTTGAGGTGTGCCTGGACCTTCCGGGCACGGCCCTGCACGGCCAGAAGCGACTCGAACACGCCATCGCCCCGGGTAGCTCCCAAGTCCGTGGCCATGAGCTGCGGTTGGCTGGAGTCGACAATGCGGCCGTTTTCGAAGGCGGGATCCAGGAAAACGAGGACGGTGGGAGCTACTGAAGTCATGGTCCCAGCTTAGTGCGGGCTACTGCCGGCGGCTTTGCCGGATAGGCTGTGGTCACTGTTGTTCATGAACCGTGGGGGTTTGTCACGTGCTCTTTCCTTTTCCGTTTGGCCAGGAGTGGACCTGGTTGTTGGGTGCGTGGGCCATCGCGGAAGTGGTCATGCGGATCGTCCTGCTGGGGATCATTCCCGGCAACCGACGTCCCACCACCGCCATGGCGTGGCTTTTGGCTGTGTTCCTCATTCCTTCCGTGGGCTTCGTCCTGTTCCTGCTTTTTGGCAACTTCAAACTCTCCAAGCGCAGGCGTGAGCAGCAGGAAGAGGTCAACCGCCGTGTCCGTGCAGTGACCTCGGATCTCGCCGATCCGGTGAGCCTCTACTCCGGCCCCGAATGGGTGAAGTCGGCCGGTGAGCTTAATCACCAGCTGGGCTCCTTGCCCATGGTTGACGGCAACAAGGTGGAACTGATCCCGGGGTACGAGGAATCCATCAAGGCCATGGCCGAGGCGGTCAGGGGTGCCAAGACCTACGTCAACGCCGAGTTCTACATCATGAGCAGTGACTTCGTAACGGACGAGCTTCTAACGGAGATGGAGAACGCCGCTGAACGCGGTGTCACCGTGAGGCTCCTCTTCGACCACATCGGAACGCTGCGGGTCAAGGGTTACCGCCGCCTGATCCGCAGGCTCAAGGCAGGCAAGATTCAATGGAAGCGGATGTTGCCGCTTCTGCCCATCCACGGCCAATGGCGGCGTCCGGACCTCAGGAATCACCGCAAGATCATGGTGATCGACGGGCAAGTTGCTTTCACGGGCTCACAGAACCTGATCGACCCTTCCTACAACAATCCCAAGCACCGAAAAGTTGGCCGCAAGTGGGTTGAGCTGATGTCCAGGCTTGAGGGACCGATTGTGCCCACCCTCAACGTGGTGTTCGCGACGGATTGGCTGAGTGAAACTGACGAATCCCTGGAGGACCAGCTGCGTCTTCCGCCGCTCCCGTCTCCTGGGCAGGTGACAGCACAGGTAGTGCCCAGTGGGCCCGGGTTTGCCACGGAAAACAACCTCCGCCTTTTCAACACGCTGATCTACTCGGCACAGCACAGGATCTCCATCTGCAGCCCGTACTTCGTCCCTGATGACTCCCTGCTTTATGCCATCACCACGGCTGCCCAAAGGGGCGTGGATGTGGAGCTGTTCGTCTCGGAGAAGGGCGACCAGTTCCTGGTCCACCACGCGCAGCGTTCCTACTACGAGGCCTTGTTGGATGCGGGCGTGCGGATCTACCTGTACCGGGCGCCGTACGTCCTCCACGCCAAGCACTTCACCATTGATGACGAGGTAGCCGTTCTTGGTTCCAGCAACATGGACATGCGCTCCTTCTCCCTGAACATGGAGGTTTCGGTGATGCTGTTGGGTGCCGAAACCGTGAACCTCATGCGGGCCGTGGAGTTCACGTATCGCGAGGTATCCCGCGAGCTTACGTTGGACGACTGGATGGACAGACCCCCTCTGGCCAAGTATGTGGATAACGTCGCCAGATTGACCGCGACGCTGCAGTAGTTTTTGTACAGCTAACGCGCTTAAGGAGCCTTTATAAGGGCATTAGCTGTACAAAAACTCAGTGGGGGAAGTCGGAGCCAAGGGTTGAGAGCACGCCGAACGCCTTGGTCCGGATCTCCTCGTATTCGTCATCCGCGACGGAATCCGCGGTAATGGCCCCGCCCACGCCCAGGGACAACGTCCGGCCGCCGTCAGCGTCGGGGTTCACCACCAGTGTGCGGATGACCACGGCGAGGTCTGTGGCGGCGTTCAGGGAAAAGTAGCCAATGGCGCCGGAGTAGATGCCTCGCGGCCCTGATTCGAGCTGGTCGAGGATGTCCATGGTGCTGATTTTTGGGGCGCCTGTCATGGACCCTGCGGGAAATGCCGCGGCGACTGCTTCAGCCCGGGGAGCGCCCGGCCGGAGGTGGGCATCGATAGTGCTCACCATCTGGTGGACGGTGGCGTAGCTTTCGATGGCGCAAAGCCTGCTCACCGTTACCGAGCCGGGGATTGCGAAGTGGCTGAGATCGTTACGCAGGAGGTCAACGATCATGATGTTTTCGGCGCGATCCTTCATTGATGTCTCAAGATCCTGCCGCAACGCAGCGTCCTCGGCCGGGTCAGCAGAACGGCCCCGGGTGCCCTTGATCGGCTCGGCGCGCATGCCGCCGTCGGACAGTATCCGCAGGAACCGCTCAGGCGACGTGCTGGCAATCTCCAGTCCGCCGAACCGGAGGTAACTGGCGAACGGCGCCGGGTTCCGGCGTCGCAAGGCAAGATAGCTGCTCCACGCGTCCAGCTCCCCGGCGGGAGCCTCGAGTGTGGTGGTCAGACAGATTTCGTAGGCGTTGCCTTCGCTGATCTGGTGTTGCGAGTCGGCGATTTTGCGCTTGTAGTCGGTGGCGGAATCGCGGCTGGCGAACTCGGGAACCGTTGCGCCAAGGGTGCTCGCGGCGCCGGAGCCGCCTAAAGCAGCGGCTGCACCGCCGTCGGAAGCCCTGACGACGGCGGTACGCGCCTCCCGCAGCCAGTCGCCGGCGTCGGGGGCTTCCAAGGCGAGCAGCCAGGCAGTGTGTTCGCGATGGTCCAGCACAACGGCCCGGCCGGCAAAGAGGAGTGCCGCGTCAGGGGTGTCGGAGTTGACGTCGTTGCCGCCGGTTTCACGTTTGAGTTCGTAGCCCAGGTATCCCAGCCAGCCGAGCGTGAACTGGGCGTCGTAGCCTCTGGGTGCGCGGACGGCCCGCCTGCCCCAGACTGAGTCCAGCCATCGGAAGAAGGGGCTGTATGTGGTCACAGTGGCGGACCCCGCAGTTACTTTGGTGGCCCCGGAGCGGTGCAGTACCGACTGGCCGAAAGTTCCGCCGTCGTCGGCCAGGATGCTGAAGCGGCTGCGGGCCGCGGCTTGGGAGCGGCCGGCAACCGCGGCGGCGTTCGAGGAATCGAGCCACACAGCGTTCGTTGAGCGGCCATAGAGGGTTTCGAAGAGCAGCGCTGCGTCCGGGGTTGCTTCCAGGCGCTCGGACCGCAACTGCAAGCCGCGGCGGGCGCTGAGCTCGGGGGAGAGGATGGCCGCCAGCGACGGCAGGTACATCAGGGCCTGCAGGACATCCTCCGGTGCGCTGCCGTCGGCCGGATTCCGGACATGGATGTCGGCGTCCTCGGTCACCGAATCCGTGGCAAGCCACTCCTCCTCCTGGGCGGCCCAGGAGTCCCAGTACGGTTCATAGGTGCTTCCGTCGCGCGTCAGGGCACGACGACGGCGATCCTCGCCTGGCGCTTCCACCCACACCACAGCGTCCAGCATGGAACGGGCCGCTTCGGCTCCAGCTCCGACACCCTCGACGATGACGATCTCGGCAGGCAGCGTGACGTTCAGGCCGCCGTCGTAATGCCGTTCCCAATCCCAGCTGACCCATTCGGCCGCCTTGCCCTCGCGAAGCGGCGCCAGGACGGTGCCCACGTAGCGTTCAATGCCCGTGCGCAGCCCGTTCCATCCGGGATAGATGTCCTCCAGATGGAAAAGCGATACTTTGTGGTGCTGCCGCAACCGGGCCGTCAGTTCCACGGCCAGAGTGGTTTTGCCTGCGCCGGACCTGCCGTCAACAGCGATGATCACGGGTGCAGGGGTCATGTCATAGAGGTTACCTGCTGGTGCTCGTGGCCTGCTTCGATGCCTGCGGAGGCGATGGCGGCTTTGACATGCTCCACGATTCCGGGGACGGCCGATTTGATGAGCGTCCAGGTGTTGTCGAAATCTGTGTGCCCGCCGTACCAAGGGTCTTCGATGCCGAGATCGAGGGTGTTTCGCCCTGCCACCTGCGGGTCGAAGCTCCTGAGCATGCGGACTTTTTCCAGCGATCCGCGGTCCGGAGCCCCTTCCTGGAGCCAGCCGAAGTGGTCCACATCGAGGGCGAGAATGAGGTCGCGGCCTGCGAACCATTCGTGCCTCCATTCGCGGGCCACGTGGTCCTCGGAGGCGATGTGCTGGGCGGTCAGGACCCGGGCCGCGCGGGGGTCTATGGGGTGGCCGACCTCGTATCCAGTGGTGCCTGCGGAGTCCACCACGACGAGTCCGCCGAGCCCTTCCGCGGCGAAGGCCTCGGTCAGCATGAGCGCGGCCATGGGCGAGCGGCAGATGTTTCCAGTGCAGACCGTGATGATGCGGTATGGGCTCGTCGTTGAGTACATTCAGCAAGCATGGTCGATGTCACCCCCTCTTGGCTAGGGGCAACTTCACAAGTGAGTCACTTTTGGTGTCAAAGCTGTCACAGCGTGGGCCCAGGGCGCCTGCGTCAGGCCGTGGCGGCTTCGGCCGCTTCGGCCGCCAGTGCTGCTGCCGCCAAGTGGACGGTACGGACGACGGCGGCCCGTCGCCTGTGGATGCGGCCGGGGTCATTGCCTGCCATGAGACCGTCCAACGCGGGCAGGACGGGAGCCGAATCGCAGAGGCTCACGATGGTAATGAGGAGATCTCCGGCATCTTCCCTGGAGATACCGGGCAGGGCTGCGATGGTGCTGTTGACCTTGGAAGCGCAGTTGGCCATGCGTTTGGGCAAGCCCACAACGTCGGTGCCGCGCTCCAAACCCTCCCAGAACAGGAGGCGGGGCGCCGTGGCATCTTTCTGGTGGTGGTCAAAGAGCCGCCCGGCGTAGTCGGCCATGGCTTCGGGGCCGTCACCTTCGATGGGTACCTCGTCCATGAGGGAGCTGAGGGCGGTGACGATAACCGCGTCGAACAGCGCATTCTTATTGCCGAAGTACTGGTAGATCCGCTCTTTGTTGACCCCGGCCTCGGACGCGATCCTGTCGATGCGGGCGCCCGCCAATCCGCGAGTGCAGAACTCGGTGGTGGCGGCCTCAAGCAGCAGGGCCTTGGTTCGTTCGGTGTCCCATGCCATGGGGTCATATTAGCAGTTTCCAACTAAGTAGTTGTAATTGGCTGCGCGCAGGGTTATGGTGATCTCACATCAATTACAACTATCTGGTTGGAGAATCTGATGACGACCCCCGTCGCCGCCGAAACAACTGCCCCGGAAGCCCCGGCCGTCGCGCCCAACTCAAGCGCCGCCGTCGTCCGTCCCCAGGGGCCTTCCGTCCACATGCGGGCGCTCATCACGTGGATCGCCATCTTCCCGCTGGTCTCCATCGGCATGCTGTTGCTCGGCCCCATCATGGAACCGTGGCACCCGGTCCTTCGTGCCCTGGTATTGACCGCGTTCGTGGTTCCCACCGCCGTGTATGTGGTTGTGCCCCGCCTCATGGCCGGACACGGTGCGCTGAGCCGCAGGGCGGTCGAGCGTTCAGCCCAGCGCGCAGCCCGCAAGTCCGCTTAACCCCATTGGGGGACAGCACATGCTCCACTGAGCACTCAGTGGAGCAGGAGCTGTCCCCCAGTTGGGTACACGGGGGTTAGGGGGTGCGCGCGGCTTCGACTTCCTCGAGGGTTGCGTAGGCGGCCTGGGTACCCTTCTTCGTCGCAGCCAACGCGGCGGCTACTGAAGCAAACGACGCCGCATCAACGAGCGAATCACCGGCAGCCAAGCGCGCGGCCACGGCACCGGTGAACGCATCGCCGGCACCCGTTGTGTCGACGGCGGAAACCCGCGTCGGAGCGATCCGGGTCAGCTGCTCCCCGCGAGCCAAAGAATCCAGCACCACGGACCCTTGCGAACCAAGGGTCACGAGCACCCGCTGCAAGCCGCGGTCGGCGAACTGGCTGCGGACGGGCTCCCACGCTTCGGCGTCCGCATCGGCAGAAGGGATGTCCGATTCCGAGCCAAGGAAGAGGGCGGCCTCGTGCGCGTTCACCAGCAGCACGTCGCTCAAGCCCGCCAACAACTCAGGCACCTCAGCGTATGGCGAGAGGTTCAACAGCACTGTAGCTCCGGCGTCGTGCCCCGCCTGCGCGGCGGCCACAACCGTATCGATGCCCACCTCCAGGCAGAGGCACACGACGGCGGCGCCCCGGAAAGCGGCGAAGTCGACGTCGGCGGGGGCCAGCGTGCCGTTGGCACCGGCGGAGATGATGATGCTGTTCTCACCGTTGGCGTCCACGGATATGACAGCTACTCCGGTTGCAACGTCCGAGCGTCGGACGCGGGAAACATCGACGCCGGCACCTGCAGTGGACTCAATGAGCATGGTCCCGTTGGGGTCCTCGCCCACAGCGCCGATCAGCGTCACGTTGCCGCCCAGCTTGCTGGCCGCAACCGCCTGATTGGCGCTCTTGCCGCCGGGATTCACGGCGAAACCGTTGCCGTGAACGGTCTCGCCGGGCTGGGGGAGTCGCTCGGTGTAGATGGTCAGGTCCGCATTCAGCGAGCCGACGACGACAATTCCGGACGTGCTCACGCGGCCACCTCTTCGTCTTCGTGGACCTCGGCATCGACGGGCTTGGGAATCAGCAGCGAGGCGGCAAAAGCGGCGAACGTGATGGCAAAACCAACGACGACGACGGTCAGGTAGGACGCTTTCGCGTCACCGAGCGCTGAGGTAGCCACCAGGACGGCGGGCAGGACCAGGAAGCTCAGTCCTGCACCGAGGTTGAAGGCACCGGCGTTCATGCCGGGGAGGAAGCCGGGGTTGCCCTTGGGCGAGAGCACCACGCCGAGTCCGTTGAGCATGATGTTGACGGTACCGGCGTACATGATGCCCAGCAAGGCCGTTCCCAAGATCATCATGGGCAGGTTGTTGAGGCCGAAAAGCGCAATGATGGCCAAGGCCACGAGGCTGCCGATGAGGCCGATGCGGAGCACCTTGGTGTAGCCCAGGACCGGGGCGAATCGGCCGCTGATGGGACCGAAGACCCAGCCGAGGAGGGCGTACGGGGTGAGGATCATGAGCGACATTTCGGTGGGTCCCACCCCGAAGCCCGGATCCGCGGCCTGGACGAATGCCGGGACGATGCCGTTGATCACCGCGAAGATACCGGTCATGGTGAGCGTCGTGGTCAGCAGGGGAGCCCACGTGGAGCGCTGGCGCAGGTGCACGGTTTCCACCATCGGCTGCTTGGCGCGCTTCTCCACAGTCCAGAAGGCGGCGAACGCCACCACGGCAACTACCGTGAGGCCGACGGCGAGGGCCAGCGTGCCGCCGTCGAATGCCGACGCGAGCTTGGAGCCTTCGTTCAGTGCGGTGAGCAGGGCACCGACAGCAATGACGATAAAGAACACGCCGAGCCAGTCCATGGTGGTTCCGGCGGCCGGCTTGCTCTCGCTGGCGAGGAAGGCGATCAAAACTGTGGCGACGACGGCCAGGGCGACCATGAGCCAGAAGATGCTGCGGAAGCCGAAGTTTTCGGCGAAGTAGCCGCCAACGAAGGAGTCGACGCCGGCCACGCCGCCATTGACGGCCGTAATGAGGCCCATGAGTGCGCCGTACTTGCGCGGGTTGCTCACGGCGGAACGGAGCATGATGAGGCAGAGCGGAACGGTCGGGCCGCTGACTCCCTGGATGATGCGGCCCACGAACAGCCACGTCACGTCCGGAGCCACGGCTGCGATGACCGAGCCTACGGCCATGAGGATCATCATGCCCACAAGGATCTTCTTGCGGCCGACGATGTCGCTCAGGCGCGGGAGGAACAGGGAGAACAGCGCTGCGGCGGTGAAGAACCAGGTCTGCGAGAGGCCGATAGTGGCTTGGTCCGTCTGCAGTTCGTTGCCCATGGTCACCAGGGCCGGACTGAGCATGGAAGCGTTGAGCTGGAACGCCACGCAGGCTGCCAGCAGGGCGACCATGAGGGCCGTGACGTTGTTCCGGGTGGATTTGGTTTCAGCGAGGGTGGACATTACTTCGCCTCTCCTGCCAGAACCGCTTCGGCGAGCTGCGCGCCAGAGGAAGCACCGCCGTCGTGCGTTGGCTCGCCGATCCGTTCGATCGCGTCGGTGACCAGATCCCAGAACTTCTTGTGGTCCAGCTCAACGGCGACCGAGGTGTGGCAGTCCTCAGGGGCGGGGGCGCGGAAATCGGCAACCGTCATACCGAGGGTGAGCTTCCCCTGCAGTTCGATATCCACGGGGACCTTGCGGGTGGTCATCACAGTGGGGTCGATGACGTAGGCGACGGCGCAGGGGTCGTGCACAGGCGGGAAGTCGAAACCCTGCGCGTCCTTGTAGGTTTTCTTGAAGAACTCCATGAGCTCCAGGACGAACTTTGCGGGCTTGGTGCCGATCTTGGCGATGCGCTCCACCACTTCATCCGTGGCCAACGCCTGGTGCGTCAGGTCCAGGCCCACCATCACCACGGGCCACTTCTCGTTGAAGACGATGTGCGCGGCTTCGGGGTCGATGATGATGTTGAACTCAGCCACGGCACTCCAGTTGCCCACATGGTAGCCGCCGCCCATCAGGACAACTTCCTTGACGCGCTCCACGATGCGCGGCTCCTTGCGGGCAGCCATGGCGATGTTGGTCAGGCCCGCGGTAGGAACCAGGGTGACTGTGCCCGGCTCATGCGCCATGACGGTTTCGATGATGAGGTCGACGGCGTGGCGCTGGTCGAGCTCGATGGCGGACTCGGGCTGCTCCGGCCCATCCATGCCGGAGTCGCCGTGGATGCTGGGGGCGGTTTCGATGGTCCGCACCAAGGGGCGGTCGCAACCGGCGGCGAAGGGGACGCCCGTGATGCCTGCGATGGTGGCTACGGAAAGCGCGTTGCGGGTGACCTTCTCGAGGGTCTGGTTGCCAACCACAGTGGTCACGGCCAGCAGCTCGATGTCCGGGTTTCCGTGCGCCAGCAGCAATGCCACTGCGTCGTCATGGCCAGGATCGCAATCAAGAATGATCTTTTTGCGGGGGTTGGTTTCCACGTTTCTCTCCACGTCATTGGGGCCTGCCACGAATATGCCCGGGGCAGGGCGATAAGCATTCAGGGTGATTTTGGCATTGCTTCGGCGGCTACGTCAAACGCTTAACGTCGAGAGCGTCAAGCGCTTGATGTCTTCTCGCAGCTCAGGACCGTATAACAACGCTACGATCGATACATGGAATCCCTGGAGCGGCGCAGTGGCCGCGCACATCGCTCGCCCCGGGTAACGGCTGCCATGGTGGCCGCGCGGGCGGGTGTTTCCACAGCCACGGTTTCCCTGGTCGCCAACGGCAAGACCCAGGGACGGGTGTCGGACGACAACATCTCCCGCGTCCGCTCCGCCATCGCCGAACTGGGCTACGTGGTGGACAGCATTGGGAGTTCCCTTGCCCGCGGCGTCAGCTCCATCGTCATCCTGGTGACGCCCGATGTGTCCAACCCGTTCTTCGCCAACGTGATCGCCGGGGTCAGGGAAGCCTTGGGCGCGGAGTATCAGCTGCTGCTCTCAGTGACAGACGCCGGCGAATCGCCCCAGGCTTCCGACGTGCGCAAACTGCTGGCCCTCCGCCCTGCCGGCCTGCTGGTGGGAGCTCCGAGCGCCGAATTCCTTGAAGATCTCTCCGCGGCCGGTCCACTGGTCCTGCTGGACGCCCCGGGGTTGGAAGCCTATGCACCCTCGGTGAACCTCGACGTTGCCCAAGGTGCGCGTGAGCTGGCCCGCCATTTGGCTTCCTCCGGGCACACCCGCGCTGCCTACGTCGACGGCGTCACCGGGACCACCACGTTCCAGCTGCGCCGCGACGCCTTCCTTGAGGAAGCAGCAGCCTGCGGCCTGGTGGTCGACGCCGGGCACGTCGTCAGTACAGCGATCGACGTCGGTGCTGCCGCTGCCGCGTTCGCCCAAGCCTGGCCCGGGTGGCAGCGCGAGGGGGTGACCGCCGTCGTCTGCGGTACTGACACGCACGCCTACGGCGTGCTGCAGGAAGCGCGCGTGGAGGGGGTGGCGATCCCCAAGGAGCTGGCGGTGGCAGGGTTCGACGATCTTCCCTACTCCGCCACCAGCAACCCCAGCCTCACCAGTGTGCACCTGCCCGCGACGCCTTTGGGGCGCAAAGCGGGGGAGCAGCTTCGAGGACTCATGGAAGGCACACCGCTGGCCGAGCCGCACGTGACGCTGGAGAGCTCGTTGGTGGTGCGGGGATCTACCTCTTAGCTATCGGGTCAGTGGGCGAAGTTTGTCTTCGCTGACGGGCAGGGAAACTGTGAAGTAGATCTGCGGAGCGGTCATGTCGCCCCAGTCGTCCTTCTTGACCCGGACTGCGGAGGGCGTTACTTCGGCGATCCGCACGCGGAGCCAGCCGCCGTCGTCGAGCCGTAGTTCGTGGGGGTCGGCCAGGTAGCGCAACCCGAGGTCATCGAGAACTTCCTCCGCGCTCAACCAGTCCACCACCTCGGTTCGCGGACGGCCCAAGAGGTCGACGGCAACAAAACCTTCGTCGACCGGCTTCATCCATCCGACGTGCTCGCCGTCGTCCGCGCGTCGGTGCTCAATCCAGTCCGGTTCCATGCCTCCGACCGTAGCATTCACGCGTTCCCGGAACTGGCTAGTGGATGACTGCCAGCAGGATGCCGACCAGTACGAACAGGCAGCCGAAGATCCGGTTGAGGATGGTCTGGCCCTTTTGGTCATGGGTGAACCGCTGGAACGAACGTGCCGCCAAGGCGAAGAAGAACCACATGACCATGATGTCGATGGCCAGAACTGTGGCGGTCAGCACGACATATTGCTGTACCAGGGGTTGGTCCGGGCGGATGAACTGCGGCATGAAGGCCAGGAAGAAAACGATCGCCTTCGGGTTCAGCAGGTTGACCCAGATGCCGCGCTGGAACATGGACAGGGCGGGCTCGTTCTTCTTGTTATCGACCTGCTCTTTGTCCAGGTCAGGCTTGTGCAGGAACTGACGAATGCCCAGGTACACCAGATACGCGGCACCGGCGTAGCGAATGACATTGAAGATAACGGGCGAGTTGGAGACCAGGACGCCCACACCGAGAGCGACGATCAAAATGTGAATGATCAGGGCCACCTGTTGGCCGAGGATGCCCCAGATGGAGCGTCGGAAACCCGAATTGAGCGAGTTGCTCATGGTGAAGATCGCGCCGGCGCCGGGAGTGAAACTGATGAGGGTGCCGGCGCCTACCAGGGCCAGCCAAAGTGAAAACTGCACCACCTCAGCTTATGCGGGGCCGGCCGGTGCCCGGGACGAGTGTCGCCCCGACCCTCTTTCACGCCGCAGGCCGCTGAATGCACCCGGACGGTGGCCGCCAGCCGGAACTGGCGGCCACCGCTCCCTGTTACGGGATGTTGTGCCAGAACCAGCGGGCAACATCAACGGCTAGCCGCATGAAGTTGACCACCAAGTTCCAGGCGCCCCATGATTCCTTCCATTTACGTTTGGAAGTCATGCCGGCACCTCCTCCATGGGAACAGGGTGCGGCCACACTACGAGGAGCTTCAGGAACGTTGCACCTATAGCGTGAGGGGCCATAGACTCAAGGGGTGATGTTTGAGGTCTATGGCCCTCCAACCGCACCAAATGAGCGCACCGCGCTGAACAGGGACCCGATTGCCGTCGGGTCCATTGTTCTTTAACGGCACCACAGGACTTCTTCCTGGTCCTCCAACCCTAAGCGAACGCAAGCTTCTTTCCCCCGAGGGGTTTGAAGCTGTGGATCGCTTCCCTGCCACTTTGTTGAGAAAGCTCCGTGCCTGCGGCGGGACGAGTGTCGCCCCGACCCTCTTTCACGCCGCAGGCCGCTGAATGCACCCGGAATCGGTTGATTTCAAGGGCAACCCAGCTGAAAGAGGGTCGTGACGCTACAGCCAAGCCCGCACCCAATGAGGCAGACTGATCCCGTGAGCGGAACTCCATGGGTGCTGCACGTTGACCTCGACCAGTTCATTGCGGCGGTCGAAGTACTGAGGCGCCCGGAGCTTGCAGGAAAGCCGATCATCGTTGGTGGCCGGGGGGACCCCACTGAGCGGGCTGTTGTGTCTACGGCGTCCTACGAAGCCCGGGCGTTCGGCGTCGGCTCCGGCATGCCGCTGCGCATAGCAGCCCGGAAGGTGCCGGACGCCATCATCCTGCCCGTCGACCAGGAGGCCTATCTGGCTGCTTCCGAAACCGTGATGACCACCCTTCGCGAACAGCCCGGCGCAACAGTCCAGGTACTCGGTTGGGATGAAGCATTTGTCGGCGTCCGCACCGAGGACCCGGTGGCGTACGCAAAGCAGATTCAGACCGCCGTCCTCGAGAACACCCAGCTGCACTGCAGCGTAGGCATCGGTGACACCCTGGTCCGAGCAAAGAACGCCACCGATTTCGGCAAACCGGCCGGCATCTTCCGCCTGACCAAGGACAACTGGCTGGATGTCATGGGGGAGAAGCCCACCATCGGGTTGTGGGGCGTAGGTCCCAAGATTTCCAAGCGATTGGCAACCCACGGAATCACCACGGTGAAGGAACTCGCCGCCGCCGATCCGCAGGACCTGGTCCCCGAGTTCGGCCCGAAAATGGGTCCGTGGTACGCGCAACTCGGCAGAGGCGAGGGCGCCGCGGAGGTGGATGACACGCCTTGGGTTGCCCGCGCCCACGGCCGTGAAACCACGTTCCAGCAGGATCTCACCGAGCCCGGCCAGATCGAAAACGCCCTCAAGGAACTGACCGCCCGCGTTTTGGAAGACGTCGCCGCCGAGGGCCGGCCCGTGGTCGGGCTAACCCTTAAGGTCCGTTACAAACCCTTCTTCACCAAGACCTACGCGAGGAAAATCCCCGAGACCTATGACCGCGACGAAGTCCTGGCCCAGGCGCTGGACCTTTCCGCCAAAATCGAACCCGAGCGCCCGATCCGCCTCCTCGGCTTAAGGGCGGAAATGTCGATGCCCGAGGAAGCAAGGAAGGGCCACACGCCGACACGCAGCGGTTGGTAAAGCCGAAAAATGCCCGACGCCGGCCTGCCGCCTACCAGCGCGGGTGGATCGCTTCGCGGAAGTAGCGGTCGTAGATGTCCCGCACACCGTCCGACAATCCTGCGCCGACTACCTGCATTTCTCCGGCTTCGGCGTTCGCCGCGGCTTGCTCGGCCGAGCGGGCTCCGGGAATCACCGAGGTGACGCCGTCCTGGGCCGCGACCCAGGCGAGGGCCGCTTGCGGGGTGGTGACGCCGTCGGGAACCAAAGCGCTGAACTCCTGCGCTGCCTTGACGCCGGTGGCGAAGTCCACGCCGGAGAAGGTCTCGCCGACGTCGAAGGAAGCACCGTCGCGGTTGTAGTTCCGGTGGTCATTCTCCGGGAACTCCGTCTCCGGAGTGTATTTGCCGGACAGCAGCCCGGAAGCCAGCGGCACACGCGCGATGATGCCCACGTTGGCTTCCTTGGCTGCGGGCAGGACCTCATCGAGCGGCTTCAAACGGAAGGCGTTCAGGATGATCTGGACTGAGGCCGTGTTGCCGCGTTTGATGGCTTCAAGGGCCTCGTCAGTCCGCTCCACGCTGACGCCGTAGTTGCGGATGGCTCCCTCGCTGACCAAGGTGTCCAAGGCGTCGTAGACCTCGGAGTTGCTGTACACGGAGGTGGGCGGGCAGTGCAGCTGGACGAGGTCCAGGGTGTCCTGCTGAAGGTTGCGACGGGAACGGTCGGTCCATTCCCGGAAGTTCCTGAGGGTGTAGTTTTCCGGGACTTGGTCTACGCGGCGCCCCATCTTTGTGGCAACCGTGACGTTGAGCTCCGGGTACTCACTGAGGAAACGGCCAATGAACTGTTCGCTGCGCCCGTCGCCGTACACATCGGCGGTGTCGAAGAACGTGACACCGTGCTCCACCGAAGCTTCCAGCACGGCAAAGGCGTCCGCTTCGGTGACGGAACCCCAGTCGGCTCCGAGTTGCCACGTTCCCAAGCCAACGGTTGAAACGGGACGGCCGGTCTTGCCAAGTATGCGCTGTTCCATGGTTTCGACTATAGGGGGTCAGGACCCGCCGTCGTCCAGCTTTGTGACCTTCCCCAGCAGGTAGCGACGCTCCTGGAGGCTCTGTGTTTTTTTTGGCTGCGGCAAGAAAAGCGGCACGGGCCTCCGGAATCGAGCCGGCCATCTCGTACAGATGCCCACGCACGGCGTCCAACCGGTGCGAGCGACCGAGCCCAGCATCCAGCCCTGCAAGCAGCTCAAGACCCGCCGCAGGCCCCTTCACCATGGCCAGGGCCACTGCGCGGTTCAGCGTCACCACCGGGCTCGGCGCCACAGCTTCCAACACCGTGTAGAGGGCAAGGATTTGCGGCCAATCGGTTTCCTCGTTGGAGGCCGCCTCCGCGTGAACGGCCGCGATCGCGGCCTGCAGTTGGTACGGTCCGGCAGCACCGCGTCCCAGCACTGATGACAACAGCGCAATGCCCTCGTCGATCTGGGCGCGGTTCCACAGATTTCGGTCCTGCTCAGCCAGCGGCACCGGGGTCCCATCGCGCAGAGTCCGCGCCGATCGCCGGGAGTCGGTGAGCAGCATCAGCGCCAGCAGTCCGGTCGCCTCCGGCTCGGCGGGGGCAGCGGCCACCAACAGGCGAGCCAGCCGGATTGCCTCCGTAGTAAGTTCTTCGCGCTGCAGCGACGCACCGGAGCTCGCAGCGTAACCTTCGTTGAAGATCAGGTACAGGACGTGAAGTACGACGCCGAGCCTCGCCTTCCGCTCGGAAGCCGGCGGCATGCTGAAGGTTGCCCCGGCCTTCTGGATCCCCTGTTTTGCCCGGCTGATGCGTTGTCCCATGGTCGCTTCGGGGACGAGGAAAGCAGAGGCGATTTCCGCCGTCGTGAGTCCTCCAACTGCCCTCAGCGTCAGGGCCAGTTGCGACGGTGCCGACAACGCGGGGTGGCAGCAGAGGAACATGAGGGTGAGGGTGTCGTCTGTTTCCGGGGCGGCGCAGTACTGGAAGTCCATGGCCGCGACCCGTTCCTCACGCGCGCGCCGGGCATTTTCGCTCCGATAGAAATCCACCAAGCGGCGTGATGCAACCGCCGTCAGCCATGCTTTCGGGTTGTCCGGCAGGGCAGAGGGCCATTGCATGGCGGCCTCCAACAGCGCTTCCTGGACGGCGTCCTCGCAGGCATCGAACTGGCCGTGCTTGCGTGCCAGCACGCCGAGGACCTGCGGCGCGAGGGTGCGCAGCAGGTCCTCTAATCGCGTGTCGCGGGCGGGTTGGGCCAAGGGCTAAACCTCCGGAGGGCCGTCCGCGAGGGCACGGAGCTCAACCACCTGGGAGTACTTCACAATGCTGGAACAGATTTCCACGGCTCGCTCCTCGCTGGCTACATCGACCACCCAGTAGCCGACGAGTGATTCCTTGGATTCGGCGTAGGGGCCATCGGTGGTGATGACGCCGTCCGGGGTCTGCTTGACGAGCTTGGCGGTGCTGCCGTCGGTCAGGCCGGCGTTGAAGACGAGTTCCCCGGATTCGGTCAGATCCTTGTCGATCTGGATCATGAATCCGATCATTTCCCGGATCCATTCGGGGTCGGCAGTCTCCATCATGCCTTCTGCGGACCCGAACATCATGATCATGTATTTCATGTCTAACTCCTTGTGGCGTGGCGCCCTGGGTGGGTGCTTCACTCATGGGTCGGAACTGGCGATGGCATTTTCTACATGCTTCCGGAAATTTTTTTTGCGATTTATGCGCGGGCGATGACTTCGCCGTTCGGAATGAGGAAATAGCCGTCCTCGGTGGCGCCCCAGCGGTGCCAGCCGGCGGCGATCCGGGCAAGGTCGGCCTCGTTGGCCAAGCCGTATTCCAAGGCCTGCTCGGCGAACGCGGAATGGAGTACCCGTTCGCTCCAGACCCGGGATTGCCAGGCACGCTGCTGGGCCGTGGCGTAGAGCCAGTTGCTGCTGGTGGGGGCCACCTGCGTGAAACCTGCCTGCTGCGCCCACGAGACCAAGCGCCGGCCGGCGTCGGGTTCTGCTCCGTTGCGCCGGGCGATCTTCTGGTACAGCTCCATCCAATCGTCGAGTTCCGGTACTTCCGGGTACCAGCTCATCCCGTGGAAATCGGCGTCGCGCACGGCCACGATGGCACCGGGTTTTGCTACGCGTCGCATCTCACGCAGGGCCGCGACCGGGTCGGTGAGGTGCTGCAGGACCTGGTGGGCGTGGACGAGGTCGAACGATTCGTCCTCGAAGTCGAGATCGTAGATATTGCCGGTTTGGAAGCTCACGTTGTCCACGCCGCGTTCCCTGGCCAGCTCGGTTGCCTGCGCCACGATATCGGCCGACCGGTCCAAACCGATCACTTGCCCCGGCGCAACCAGCCCCGCGAAATCGCACGTTATGCTCCCGGGTCCGCAACCGACGTCGAGAACCGACGTTCCGGGGGTGAGATGGGGGATCACGAACGCCGCCGAATTCTCGACAGTCCGTGAGGCATGGGCCCGGACAACCGACTCGTGGTGCCCGTGGGTATAGACATCTTCTGGCTGCTGCGCGTTCATAGGGAAACGCTACAGCCACCCCACCCCAATTGGGGGACAGGAAACGGTCCAATAGGGGCTCATTGGGCCGTTTGCTGTCCCCTAGTTGGGTTCCTGGTGGGTGGCTTGGTGCCGGGCTTCGATGGTCGCCTCCACCATGTCGGCCATGAAGCGGCTCAGGAGTTCCAGCTCCTCCGCGGTGTACGAGGCCATGGCCTTTCCCATGCGCATGGCGAGCGGCATGAAGATGGCACTGCCGTCCTGATACGCCTTGGGGGTCATCTGGAGCTGGACCTGGCGGCGGTCTGTGCCCAGGCGCTCGCGGACCACGTGGCCGCTCGCATGGAGGCGGTCGACCAGCGCGGTGGTGGCGGGGGAGCTGAGGCGCAGTTCGCTGCGTAGCACTCCCGGCGTCACCACGAGTCCGGCGGCCGAATGTCGCATGATCACCGCCAAGGCGTTGAGGTCGGTGCGGTGCATGTCGTTCGCTCCGCCGGCGGCGTCCACGTAGTGGTTGGCTTCCAGCGTGAAGTCCTGGAGCAGGCGGACCAGGTCCTGGGAGGGGCCCGACGGCGGGACGGCACCTTCCGGGGCTGCGTCCGACGGCGGGACGGCACCTTCCGGCGCGGCGGCAGGGTTGCCTGTCTGCTGCCCGTTCGTGTCCGCCATCTGCCCTCCTTGAGTCATTTCTGCCCTCCGGATATTACTCTCCGGCACGCCCCTTCAGCGCATCCGTCAAGGCAGGCCATTTGATTAGTTCCATGATGGAGATACTCTATAGTCTAATAAAACCACTCAAATGCTTCCCCAAGAAGAAGGACTAATGAATCCGCAGAAAGTACCGTTCTGGCTACGCTGGCTGGTGCCCGTGGTGCTCGTCATTACCTGGCTTGGAATTGCCGGGGTGGGCGGCCCCACCTTCGGGCGCCTGGATGAGGTCTCCTCCAACGACCAGGCATCCTTCCTGCCCGCCGGGGCCGAAGCCACCGAAGCCGGCGACTGGCAGGCCAAGTTCCGTGATTCCAAAGAGATCCCCGCTGTGGTCATCGTTGAAAATGACGCAGCATTCACCCCGGCACAGCTGGGCGAAGCAGCCAAGCTGAAAGCCGACATCGAGGCACTCAAGCTGGGGAGCGCCGTCGTCGGCCCTATTCCCTCGGAAGACGGTAAAGCCGTCCAGTACATCGTTCCGATCGCCGAATCCGATGAGATCCGCGACGTAGTGAAGGAGCTGCGCGACGTCGTGCAGCCCGGCGCCCCGGACGGGATGAAAGCGTTCGTGACAGGTCCTGCGGGACTTACTGCCGACCTCGTCAACGCGTTCGGCGGCATTGACGGGATCCTGCTGCTGGTTGCACTGGGTGCCGTATTCGTGATCCTGCTGCTTGTGTACCGCTCAGTTGTCCTTCCGCTGGCGGTGCTTTTCACCTCGGTCTTTGCCCTCTGCGCCGCGATCCTGCTGGTCTTCGGCATGGCCAAGATCGGCTGGATCCAGCTGAACGGCCAAAGCCAAGGCATCCTGTCCATCCTGGTGATCGGTGCCGCCACGGACTACGCGCTGTTGTTCGTGGCTCGATTCCGTGAGGCGCTGACCCACACCCGCAACCGCACGCATGCCGTGCTGACCGCCTGGAAGGCGTCCTTCGAGCCGATTCTTGCCTCCGGCGCCACGGTCATCATCGCCCTGCTCTGCCTGCTCTTCTCCGACCTGAATTCCAACAAGGCGCTGGGTCCCGTGGCTGCGGCGGGGATCCTGTGCGCACTGTTCGCTGCGCTGACGCTGCTGCCCGCGTTGATGGCGTTGCTGGGCCGCGCTGCCTTTTGGCCCTTCCGGCCCAAGCTGCTGCCCGACGACGAACGCGAACCTGAAATTGTCACTGGACTTGAGGGACAAAAGGGTCTGTGGCGCGCTACCGGCCGCCTGGTCTCCCGGCGCCCGCGCGTCGTCTGGGTTGCTTCGGTGTTGTTGCTCCTGGTGGCTGCAACGGGAGTCCTGCAGTTGAAAGCCAACGGTGTACCGCAGACGGACGTGATTTTGTCCAAGTCCGACGCCGTAGACGGCCAGGACGCGCTGGCGCGCCACTTCGACGCCGGCAGCGGCAGCCCCGCCGTCGTGGTCGCCTCCCAAGGGGCCGCGCAGCAGGTCCTGGACAAGGTCAAAGCAGCCGACGGCGTTGGCGACGCCTACCTGCTGGCCGACGGAAGCGTGCCCATTACCGGTGCGCCCGGGACGCCCTCTGAACCCGCTGTCCGGGACGGAAAAGTTCTCATCAATGCCACGTTGAACAACGCAGCGGATTCGATCGAGGCCGAAAATGCCGTGAAGGCGCTGCGTGTTGCCGTCAAGGAAGCAGACCCGGGAGCGTTGGTCGGTGGTGTCACTGCCACAGCACTGGACACCAACACCACTGCACAGCGTGACTTGGCAGTCATCATTCCGATCGTGCTGGTGGTCATCCTCTTCATCCTGATGCTGCTGCTGCGCTCGGTGGTGGCGCCTGTGCTGCTGGTGCTCTCGGTTGTTCTGTCCTATGGCGCAGCGATGGGTGTTTCCGCTTGGGTGTTCAACGGCGTCTTTGGATTCTCGGGAGCTGACGCCACTGTGCCGCTGTTTGGCTTCGTGTTCCTGGTTGCGCTGGGCGTTGACTACAACATCTTCCTGATGAGCAGGGTCCGCGAAGAGTCACTCAAGCACGGGACGCGTCCGGGTATCCTCCGGGGTCTTTCGGTCACTGGCGGTGTCATTACCTCGGCCGGCGTGGTCCTCGCCGCCACGTTCGCAGCGTTGGGCGTCATCCCCATCATGTTCCTGGTGCAGCTGGCGTTCATTGTGGCGTTTGGCGTGCTCCTGGACACCGTGCTGGTCAGGTCCTTGCTGGTCCCGGCCCTGGCCTACGACATCGGAAACAAGATCTGGTGGCCAAGCAAGCTCGGGCGCGGATCTTCGGCGGACCCAGTTGATCCGCGTGGGGAGCGTGAGGAAGAAGCGGCGTCCATGGGGCGGTAGATCGTGCCCGTCCCGTCAATCCATGGCGGGCGTGCGGCACTCAAGCAGCCGGGTGTCGCGCCATTGTCCGGCGGTGGGTCCGTTGACCGGAAGGCCAGCGGAACCTTCCGCCGGCAATGGCGAATATGAGGACCTCTATCCAGCCGTTGCCCGCCTGTGAAAATTGCCGGCAGACGAAGCCATCTTCAGCACATGGATGTATTCTTCGTGGCAGCGGGTGCGGACGACCCCGACCAGATCAATCCAGGAGAATCAATGGAACAGCTGATCATCATCGGGTCCGGTCCTGCGGGCTACACGGCAGCAATCTACGCAGCCCGGGCAGGCCTGAACCCCTTGGTCCTGGCTGGTTCCGTCACCGCTGGCGGAGCCCTCATGAACACCACGGAAGTGGAGAATTTTCCCGGCTTCCCTGAGGGTATACAAGGCCCTGAGCTGATGGACGGGCTTCAGGCCCAGGCGGAAAAGTTCGGCGCCCGGATAGTGTTCGACGACGTCACTGAAGTATCGCTTACAGGTCACGTCAAGACTGTGGTCACCGGAGCCGGGGAGACCCACGAAGCTACGGCAGTGATCCTGGCGACCGGTTCGGCCTATAAGGAACTGGGTTTGCCGGAGGAGAAGAAGCTCAGCGGGCATGGTGTGTCCTGGTGTGCCACCTGCGACGGTTTCTTCTTCCGCGAGCAGGACATCATTGTGGTCGGCGGTGGAGACTCAGCCATGGAGGAAGCGACGTTCCTGACGCGGTTCGGAAAGTCCGTGACCGTCGTCGTGCGCAAGGGTGAACTGCGTGCCTCCCGCATCATGGCACAGCGGGCCAAGGACAACCCGAAAATCAGTTTCGCGTGGAACTCAGCCATCACCAAGATCCATGGAGATACCAAGGTAACGGGGGTGACCCTCACTGACACCCGCACGGGCGAAACCCGGGAACAGGCAGCGTCCGGCATCTTTGTGGCAATCGGACACTTGCCGCGGACCGAGCTGGTGGCTGGACAGGTGGAGCTCGACGCGGAGGGCTACATCAAGGTGGATTCGCCCACCACGTGCACCAACCTGTCCGGTGTGTTCGCTTGCGGCGACGCCGTGGACCACCGCTACCGGCAGGCGATCACGGCCGCGGGAACCGGATGTTCGGCAGCGCTGGATGCTGAGCGCTACCTGGCAGCCCTGGAAGATGCCGACAGCATTGCCACGGCACTTGTGGAGGAGCCGACGCATTTTTAGCTTGGCCGAATCAGCGAGGCTTGTAGACGTCCGCGCGGTGCTGAATCCGGTGGACGTAAAGCACGTGCTCTTCAGCTTTCATCCTCAGGCCTTGACCGTGTTCCGCTCCCGATATGCATCCGCCGCATAGACGCCCAGGACGCGCACTTCGGTGGTGAAGAACTCCAGTTCCTCCAGCGCGCGGCGCAGACGGGCGTCCTCCGGGTGACCTTCGACGTCGGAAAGGAACATCGTGGCGGCGAACTCGTCGCCCACCATGTAGCTCTCAAGCCGGGTCATGTTCAGCCCGTTGGTAGCGAAGCCACCCAGCGCCTTGTACAGGGCAGAAGGAACGTTGCGGACGCGAAACACAAAACTGGTGATCGCCGGGCCGGGGAGTTCTTCCTTGGTGGGAAGTTCGCGTTCACGCGCCAGGACAACAAAGCGGGTGGTGTTGGTGGGGTTGTCCTCGACGCCGGAGGCAAGGACCTCGAGCCCGTACAACTGGGCAACCAGCGGCGGAGCGAGCGAGAGCTTGCGGGGATCGTTCCAGTCCCGGACTTCCCGTGCCGAACCGGCGGTGTCGCCAGCAATGACCGGCTTCAAGCCGGCCTCACGGATGATGCGGCGGCACTGGCCCAGGGCATGGATGTGGCTGTGCACCTCCGTGGCTGCCTCGATGGTGCTGCCGGGAATGCCCATCAGGTCGAAGTGGATCGGCAGGAAGTACTCCCCGACGATCTGCAGATTGGACTGGGGGAGCAGCACATGGATGTCGGCCACCCGCCCGGCGATGGAGTTCTCAATGGGGATCATGGCCAGGTCGACATCCCCGTTTGAGACAAGCTCAAACGCATCCTCAAAGCTTGCGCACGGCACGCTTTCGAGTTCGGGGAACATTTCCTTGCACGCGAGGTCCGAATTGGCTCCGGGCTCACCTTGGTACGCAATCTTCTGGGCCATGCTGCTCATGGTTTCATGCCGGGCATACGCCGGCGCAAAAGCGTCCACCGTATGGCCCGCGGGGACCGACTCAGCCGCCCGCGGCCCAAGTAGGGGACAGATAACGTCGCTGTGGAGGCTCAGTGCGACGTTATCTGTCCCCTACTTGGGCGGGGAAGGGGATCAGCCGTTGATGATCTGCGGCACTCCCAAGGCCTTGAGGCCTTCGGCGCCGAACTCAAGGCCATAGCCGGATTGCTTCGCGCCACCGAACGGGACGCGGGGGTCCACGGCGCCGTGTTTGTTGATCCACACGGTTCCGGCCTGGATGCTGGCGGCGACTTCGCGCGCGGCGGCGACGTCGGAGGACCAGACTGAGGCGCCGAGTCCGACGTCGAGCGCGTTCGCCTTGGCGACGGCCTCGTCAACGGTGCTGTACTTGATGATCGGCAGCGCAGGGCCGAACTGTTCTTCGGCGACGAGCGGGTTGTCGTTGTCGATATCCGCAACCAGCGTGGTGGGGTAGAAGTTGCCCGGCTGGTCCGGGTCAGGGTTGCCGCCCAGCAGGATGCGGGCACCGGACTCGCGGGCTGCGTCAACCAAACGGGCCACGATGTCGTACTGCTGGCGGTTCTGCAGGGGGCCGAGGACGTTGTTCTCATCGAGCCCAACACCCATCGGCATCGCCGCTGCAACTGCAGTGAGTTCCGAGCAGACGGCCTCGTACTGGGACTCGTGGACGTAGAGGCGCTTGAGGGCGGCGCAAGTCTGGCCCGTGTTGATGAACGCACCCCAGAACAAACCCTCGGCGATCGCTTTGGGATCCGAATCGGGCAGGACGATACCAGCGTCGTTGCCGCCGAGTTCCAGGGTGAGCCGTTTGACGGTGTCTGCGGAGGAGCGGATGATCGCCTTGCCCGTGGCAGTGGAGCCGGTGAACATGACCTTGCCGATCGCGTCATGCGAGGCAAGCGCTTCACCGACATCGCGGCCTCCGGACACCACTGTGAGCAGACCCTCGGGGAGTTCCTGGTTGATGATCGAGATCAGCGCCAGCACGGACAATGGCGTGTACTCCGATGGCTTGACCACCACGGCGTTACCCATGCGCAGGGCCGGCGCGATCTGCCAGACCGTGATCATCATGGGCCAGTTCCACGGACCGATTGCGCCGACGACGCCGATGGGCCGGTAGTGCAGCTCGGCGCGGGTTTCGCCGTCGTCAACCACCACTTCGGGTTCCAGCGGCGTTCCGGCGGTGGCGCGAAGCCACGCGGCGCAGGCGCCGACCTCAAAGCGGGCGTTCGGGCCGTTCAGCGGCTTGCCCTGCTCGCGGGAGAGCAGTTGGGCGAGTTCTTCGGCGGAGCGCTCGACGGCGTCGGCTGCTTTCAAGAGCGCAGCCGACCGGGCGTCGTGGCCCAAGGCCGCCCAAGTTGGCTGGGCGGCGGCGGCCGCATCGATTGCGCGCTGGAGGTCCTCGACGGTGTGGACCGGGGCCTCGCCGACTGCTTCGCCCGTGGCGGGATCGAAAATGGTGCGGCTGTTCTGGCCGGGGGCTGCGGTGATCGAGGCCAGCAGGGCGTCGTAAGTCTCCATTGGTACTCCGCTCAGGTAGTAAGTCTTGGCGGCCCGTAAGCCGCGGCGATGTTTCCAGTGTGGTTGGCGTCACGTGGAGCGGTCTTGTCATTGGACGAACAGGCTTTGACGGCAAGCGAACGCTTTCCCGGCTTTCGCTACCTGCCGGTATGCCTCACAATCACTCTTGTGACTCTCGCTTCCCTTGCTGCTTTTGCCGGTCTTTGCCTGGTTCTTTCCGTGACTCCCGGGCCGGACACCTTCCTGGTGCTTCGCATCGCACTGAACAGACCTTCGGCGGGAATTGCCGCGGCTGCCGGTTCGGCGGGCGCGGCGATTGTGTGGGCAGCGTTGGTTGGCGTTGGCCTGGCCGCGATCCTGGAGCAGTCCGCGGAGCTGTTCCGCTGGATCAAGATCGCCGGCGGGTTGTACTTGCTGTACTTGGGGATCTCTTCATTCATCAAGTCGCGTCGTGCTGCGAAGGCGGGCGCCGGTGCATCCGCTGAGGAGCCTTTGCCGTACAACCGGCTTTCGGCGCTTGGTGCCGGGGCCCTGTCAACGCTCCTCAACCCGAAGGTTGGCTTGTTCTACCTGGCGGTGGTCCCGCAGTTCATCCCGCACGGCGGCGACACGATGGGCACGTCGTTGATCCTTGGTGTGGTGGTGGCCGTGATCGCCTTCGCCTACATCTCCATGATCGCCGTCGTGGCCTTCAAGGCAATGAGGTGGCTCAAGAAGCCCAAGGTGAGCACCGTCGTCGAACGTACCTCCAGCGGGATTATCGCGGGGCTGGGCGTGGGTGTGGTGGCGTCGGGGGCGACGAGCTAGCTCAACGAGAGACGCAGACGTTCCACTCCCTCGGCACCTTCAGGCACCCGGTCGATAAGCCCCGGTTCATTGGCGAGGCGCCCCAACATATTTGCCAGGTGGTCCCGTTCAGCCGGCTTGTAAGTCACGCCGCGAAGGTCGGACGCCCGGACCACGGAGGCCAAGGTGAGGAAATCGTCGATGTGCCGCTGCCTGCGGGGGTCGTTGATGATGGTCAGCGCTGCGGCCTTACCGATGAGGCTGCCCAGGAGCGTGGGCCGGACCACGCTGCCGGTCGCTGATCCTGCCTGAACGGCAACGGTCTCCGAACGGTCGATCGCTTGCTGGCTGGCTGGTGCAGCAATTGTGGTCCCACCCGTAACGCCGCGTCGCTTCCCGGCGCGTTCACCGAGATGGCGGGGGATCAGGACATCAATCACGGCCTCTCCGCGTTTCCATCGATGCTGATAGCCCTCCGGCGATTCCCCTGCGGACTCGAATCCGAGCCGAACGAGGAGCTCGGTGAAGTCGTGGAGCATCCTCGGGAATGCCCGGATGTCCAGGGCCATATCCGCGTCCTTCGTAGCCCGCACACTCGGAGCTCCTCGCTCCACGGCGTGCAGGAAGACGGCCTGGCCGCCGACCAAGACCCAGCCGTCGGGCATGGAGCCATGGATTTCGAAGACCGCCTGCCATGCTTACTTTTGTTCGGGGAGCATCGCCGGGAGCTCAATGGGCATGAATGCTCCCAATGATTTCCCGCGCGGCTTGCTGTTCGCGGACGCCTGGCCACTCTGCAAGGTCTGCCGCCACAGCAAGTGGTGGCAGTTCATCCGGGATTTGATCGGCCGCCCTGAGAATGACATTGGGTCTCTTACCGGAGGCCGGTTCAACCAGGAACCAGTCTTTGACGATGCTCTTTAGCTGGTCGCGGTGGACGTAGGCCTCCAACTCTGAGTTCGCCAGCAGACCGGACCGGGGGTGTGAAACCCCGGAGGGGTGGACTCGTTTGTCTTCACGAAGCTCGGCTATATCTGCCGGGTCGGAGGAGAACGCAAACTTTTCCGCGCGATTGGCGAGCCATGCAGCGAGGAGTTCCTGGGGATCGGGAGAGTCCTGGAGCCGCCTGATCCGTTCGTTGAGGCGATGCCTTTCGATGGGTGAGAGCTCCAAGTAATCAAGGGAAGGGTGCGGGGCTTCGTCCCACAATGAGGACATGAGCAGCCACGCGCTTCGCTCGGAAAGCGGGCGGCCCGCAAGCCTGCCCAGGCGGTATTGCGCGGCATCGGCTTCCTCAACGATCCAGCGTCCACCGACCCGTTGCCCGCGTATGCGTCCGGAATTGACGAGGTGCCGTGCTCGGCTCTCGTTCACATGGAGGCGGCTGGCCAGCTCGGAGATGCTCAGCGTCATTTCATAATGGTAGCGGTATCGCTATGAATATGTAATGGCTCTCGGCGCCGCTTGGGGAAATTACACATTCATGGCGATACCGCTATGAATGTGCAATCTCGCGGGGGGCCGCCTCACGCCGCCAGCAGCGCCAGATAGTTGTCTAGCTGGCCCTCGAGGTCCTGCGAAAAATGCTCTGCAGGCGATAGCGCTGCAACGATCTGAGCGCCCAGCATCATGTTGAGCAGGTGGTCGGCGACGGCGGCATCCTCCAGTGGGGTGGTAATCTCGCCGGCCGCCCGGGCTGCCGCGGCATGGGCGGTGATGGTGGTGTGCCACTGGTTCATGGATTCGCTGTGCAGGGCGGCCATGTCGGCATCGTTGAGTGCCTTTTGCCAGAAGGGGATCACGATGCGCGCTTCGTTGACGCGTTCCTCGTCCAGCGGAAGGACCTCGGCGCAGAAGGCGCGCAGGGCCGCCAGTCCTGACAACCCTTCCGTCACGACTGTGATGCGCTGGTTGGTCCGGTTGAATACGTGCCCAAACGCGGACGTGAGCAGCAGGTCCTTGGTGGGGAAGTAGGGCTTGAGGGCGCCGTTTGCGAAGCCTGCCTCTTCGGCGATTTCCCGCATGGTGGCGCCTTCCATGCCAAGCCTCGCGATGATCCGCCAGGTGGCGTCCACCAGTTCGAGGCGTCGTTGATCGTGGTCCACAATCTTTGGCACGGGCGGGGCTCCTGGAAATTTCTTGCGGAAAGGTCTTGTGACCCATCTTACGTTTTGGTTATTCTCTACAACTATAGAAAATAAATCCTGACCGTCACAGGTCCCGGACCAGAGGCAGCCATGACGCCCACAGCAACTGAAAGTTCCACCCAGTACGGCCTTGCCACCGCCGAAGAAATCGTCACGGTCCAGGGCATCCTGCAGGCTGCGGGACACCTCCGCGACGTACACCGCATCGCCTACCTGGGCCTGGTGGATCCATCGCGCAGCGCCGAGGAACACGACCGGCGGTTCCGGGTGTTCATCCATGACATCTCCGGCGGCGCTCCCACCGATGTCCTCGTTTCCGCCACCCGCGGGCAGGTCCTGTCCGCCGTCGAACTTGAAACCAAAGTCTCCGGCGAACTGCCGGTCCTTGAAGAGGAGTTCGAGGTAGTCGAGACGCTACTAGCGACCGACGAGCGCTGGCTCGCCGCCCTGGCCGCCCGAGGCTTGGAGGTGGAAAAAGTCCGTGTGGCTCCCTTGTCCGCCGGCGTGTTCGAGTACGAGGAAGAGCGTGGCCGCCGCATCCTCCGTGGGCTGGCCTTCGTGCAGGACTTCCCTGAAGACAGCGCCTGGGCCCATCCCGTGGACGGACTTGTGGCCTATGTGGACGTAGTCAACAAGGAAGTCACACAGGTCATTGACCTTGAGGTCATGCCGATTCCTGAAGAACACGGAAACTACACCGACCCCCAGCTGACCGGACCGCTCCGCGACACCCAGAAGCCCATCAGCATCACCCAGCCCGAGGGGCCGAGCTTCACCGTCACCGGCGGCAACCACGTGGAGTGGGAGAAGTGGAGCGTGGATGTCGGCTTCGATGTCCGCGAAGGAGTCGTCCTCCACAACCTGGCGTTCCAAGATGGGGACCGCAAGCGGCCCATCATCAACCGGGCCTCCATCGCCGAAATGGTGGTTCCCTACGGCGACCCTTCGCCGATCCGGTCCTGGCAGAACTACTTCGATACCGGCGAATACCTCGTGGGCCAGTACGCCAACTCCCTGGAACTCGGGTGCGATTGCCTGGGGGACATCACCTACCTCAGTCCCGTCATCAGCGATGCGTTCGGCAACCCCCGGGAGATCCGCAACGGCATCTGCATGCACGAGGAAGACTGGGGCATCCTCTCCAAGCACTCGGACCTGTGGACGGGCATCAACTACACCCGCCGCAACCGCCGCCTGGTGATCTCCTTCTTCACCACCATCGGCAACTACGACTACGGCTTCTACTGGTACCTCTACCTGGACGGCACCATCGAGTTCGAAGCCAAGGCGACCGGCGTCGTGTTTACCTCCGCGTTCCCGGAAGGCGGCTCGGACAACATCTCCCAGCTCGCTCCCGGGCTCGGCGCGCCGTTCCACCAGCACCTCTTCAGCGCCCGCCTGGATATGGCGATAGACGGCTTCACCAACAGGGTCGAAGAAGAGGACGTGGTCCGCCAGCCCATGGGACCGGGTAACGAGCGGGGGAACGCGTTCTCCCGCAAGCGCACGGCGCTGACCAAGGAGTCGGAAGGTGTCCGCGAAGCCGACGCCCGCGTTGGACGGACCTGGATCATCTCCAACCCGGAGTCGAAGAACCGCCTGGGCGAACCCGTCGGTTACAAGCTCCACGCCGAGAACCAGCCCACGCTCCTGGCCGACCCTGGCTCCTCCATCGCGAAGCGTGCAGCCTTCGCCACCAAGGACGTGTGGGTCACCCGTTACGCGGACGGGGAACGCTACCCGACGGGCGACTTCGTGAACCAGCACTCCGGCGGCGCAGGCCTTCCCGCGTTTGTGGCACAGGACCGCGACATCGACGGGCAGGACATCGTCGTGTGGCACACCTTCGGCCTGACCCACTTCCCGCGCGTGGAGGACTGGCCGATCATGCCCGTGGACACGGTCGGCTTCAAGCTCCGTCCCGAGGGCTTCTTCGACCGCAGCCCGGTGCTGGACGTGCCCGCGAACACCTCAGGCTCCAGCTGTCACGCGGCTGCCCCTGAATCCGGGCACGGCGAAGCCTCCGGACACTGCCACTAGCCATGGCGATCATCGCAGGACGGGTCCGCCAAGCCGGGCCCGTCCTCCATCCCCGGATCTGCGCGGCCCTCACCGCCATTTCCTGCGCAGTACACCTCTGGCTGGCCGCCTCCGGACACCACGAAGCCTGGGTCGGCGTGCTCATGATCGCCCTCGCGGCCGTGTGCGTTCCGTGCACCATCCACATTTGGCGCCACAGCCGCGTCGGGGCCCTCCACCAGGTCACCGGCTCGGCGCTTGCCATGGTTGCCCTGCACGCTGCGCTGCTGCTCGGCGCGGGCGGTGCCGGACACGCGCACGGCGGCAGGTCGTCGTCGAACGCTGTTGATATAAGCGGAGCCGCGCAACTGCTGCTGGTGATCGGACTGGAAATCACGACGGCGTTGCTCGCCTCCACGCTGGTGGCCCGCCTCAGGCGCTCGCAGGCTCTGGCCGCCTAGATCAGGTGTCCCGGAAATTCGGCAGGATATTGCTCCTCGCAGGCAGTTTCCCTGCTTGTTGGAACCCCTCCGAACACTGTTCAGTGGAACGGTGAACAAAGCTGTCAAAGGTTCAGGTCTGGGTCTCTTCCGTGCAACGGGAATCTACGTGGGCGCAATTCTGGGTTCGGGAGTCTTGGTGTTGCCCGCCATCGCCGCACAAGTGGCCGGACCGGCGTCGATATTGGCGTGGGGCTTGCTCCTTGTGTTCTGCACTCCTGTGGCGTTCAGCTTCGCCGAAATGTCCAGGCAACAGCCCGACGCCGGGGGCATCGCAACGTTTGTGACGAGGGCCTTTGGCCAGCGGGCGTCAGTGGTGGCCGGCTACCTGTTCTACTTCGCCATTCCCTTCGGCGCGCCCGCGACCGCGGTGATCGGCGGGGAGTACATCGCGCACGCCATGGGAGGTGGCCGGGAGACGGCCCTGATTGCCGCGGGGCTTATCCTTGCGGCCGGTTTTCTGAGCAACGCGGTGGGAATCAGGGTCTCCAGCAAACTGCAGCTGCTCCTGATGGTCTTGTTGGTGGCGTTGCTTGCCTTCGCTGTTGCCGTGGCCGCACCCTATGCCCGGCCTGAGAACTTTGAGCCGTTCGCCCCGCATGGCTATTGGGCTGTGGGAGGTGCGGCCAGCTTGTTGTTCTTCTGCTTCGCCGGATGGGAAGCCGTCACGCACCTGGCCGGCGAGTTCCGCAACCCCGAGCGCGACCTGAAGCGGGCAACCTGGCTGACGCTCGTCGTCGTCGGTGTGGTGTACATCGGGCTCGTGGCTGCGTGCGTAGCTGTTTTGGGGCCTGCGCTGGCAGGCAGCAACGTGCCGGTTGCCGAGTTGCTGGCCAAAGGGCTCGGCCCCGCGGCAGCACCGGTGACCGCTGTCGCGGCGGCTGTCCTGACGTTCGGTCCGTTGAATACTTTCGTCGCCGGTGCCAGCAAGCTCGGTGCCAGGTTGGCGTCCGACGGCGTGCTGCCGCGGGCATTGGCGCGTGGCGCCGGGCCGGGGGAGGTCCCCTCGGTGAGTCTCGGCGTCCTGGGAGTGATGGCGTCAATTTCCTTTGTTCTGGCTGCGACCGGGCTGCTGAGCATGGAGTTCCAGATCGGCGCGGCCTCGGCGTGCTTCACCGCGGTGACGGCCTTTGGCTTGGCAGCCGGAGTGGTCCTGCTCCGCCGCGGAACTCCGGCGTGGTACGGCGTGATCGTGGCGGCTGTGGTGATGCTGGTGGTGCTCGTGTTCAGTGGATGGGCGCTGCTCGTCCCGGCAGGCCTGGGGGTGGCCGCCCTGGTTGCCGGGCGAGTTCGCGGGAAGCGTGCCACTTCGCAGGGAAGTTTCCCGGCGAACCCGCAGCCTTCCCGCGAACTCGTGGCTAGGAACGGGAGACCCTCGTAAGTTTGTCCGGATTGGACAGTTGCCGCAGCCCCCGGATACTTCCATCCGGGGCAGCGTCCACCTCGATGACGTCGGCGCGGCCGTTGTGCCTGAGCACCAAAGCCGCTCCACCGTTGATCTCCACAACCCAGGCCCGGATCGGCTCCACGGGATCGAAGGCCACCGCCTTGCCAAGGATGGCTGCAAAGAATCGCGCGATCCTCGAGGCCCCGAACAGCGGGTTCATCGCGCTCTTGACCTTGCCGCCGCCATCGGCCCACAGCACGGCGTCGCGGTGGAGCATCGAAACCACCGTGTTGATCTCACCCTGCTCGATGGCCTGGACGAGCTTGTCCAGCACGGCCCGGTCCTTGGCCCGGGGAGCGGGTGCATCGGGGTCGATGTCCAGGCGGCGTTCGGCCCGCGAAATCAGCTGGCGAACGGCGGCCGGCGTCTTATCCAGGATGTCCGCGATCTCCGGCGCGGTCATTCCGAAGGCGCGGTGGAGGACCAACGCCGCCCGCGCCTCCGGTGCCAGTTGCTCGGCCAGATGCAGCAGGGTCAAGGACAGCAGTTCGCGGTTGGCCACTGCTTCCTCGGGCAATTGCGCGGTGTCCACGGGCTCAGGCAGCCATGGTCCGGTGTAGTCTTCCCGGACCGCGGCGAGCTGGCGCACACGGTCGATGGAACGGCGCACGCACACGGTGGTCAGCCACGCCGGCCAGGAGACCACGCGGCCGCCGTCGATGTTCCGTTCCTGCCGTACGGCGTCGATCGCAACCTCGGAGACCACGTCCTCGGCATGGCCGAAGTCGCCCAGCATCCGGTAGGCAATCCCCAACAGGCGGTTCCGTTCGCTCTGCCACGCCACAGTGGCCGAGACTGCAAGAGTCATGCTGCCCACGTTACCGTTCAGACCAGCGGATTCTTCTCATCCACCTGCGGTTCCATCTGCGTGCTGATGGCGATCCTGTTCCAGACATTGATGGTGGAGATCGCCAGGACCAAGCCGCCCATCTGGCCGTCGTCGAAATGCGTCGCGGCAGCATTCCAGATCTCGTCGGTCACCGTGTCGGGTCCCAACTGGGTCAAGGCATCGGTGAGGGCAAGGACGGCCTGCTCGCGGGCGTCGAAGAACACTTTCGAGTGCTGCCAGGCGGCCACGGCATGCAGTTTGCGGGCCGGAATGCCACGCTTCCGGCCGTCTGTCGCGTGCATGTCCACGCAGAATCCGCAGCCGTTGAGGATCGAGGCACGGAGCTTGATCAGCTCGTACAGATCGGGATCCACAGCGGTGCGGGCGTAACCTTCCAGGCCAATGACGGCAGCGTAGCCGAGTTTGTTGCTGCGACCGATGTTGATGCGGGTCATGCTGACTTCCCTTCAGAGTTTTTGCGTTACATCAGTGATGTCGGAAGCAGCAGCGAAAGTGTGACAGTGCCGGCCGATTGTTAGAGTCAGTCCGTGCGTGCAGTTGTTTTTGATGAGGTCCGGACCCAGCCCGAGGTAAGGGAGGTCGTCAAGCCCGGCGCCCCTGTTGGGGGTGTGGTGGTGAAGGTGCTGGCCACGGGCATGTGCCGCAGCGACTGGCATGCCTGGGCCGGCCACGACGACATAGCCGTGCCCCACGTGCCTGGCCACGAACTCGCCGGCGTCATCGACGCCGTGGGCGAAGGCGTCCGGAACTGGAAGATCGGCGACCGCGTCACTGTGCCCTTCGTCTGCGGCTGCGGCACCTGCGAATGGTGCCTCGCCGGCGACGCGCAGGTCTGCCCGGAGCAGCAGCAACCAGGCTTCACCCACTGGGGATCGTTCGCCGAGTACGTTGCCCTGCACGCCGCCGACAGCAACCTTGTTGCCCTCCCGGACAACGTTGAATTTACGACGGCGGCAAGCCTCGGCTGCCGCTTCGCAACGGCCTACCGCGCTTTGGCTGCCCGGGCGCAGGTGAAGACCGGGGAATGGGTCACTGTGGTGGGGGCGGGTGGCGTCGGGCTGAGCGCAGTGATGATCGCCAAGGCCATGGGCGCCAGGGTCATCGCCGTGGACCGGAACCCGGAGGCGTTGGCTGTGGCTGCGCGTTTGGGTGCCGAACACACTGTGGTGGCTGACGGTACGGACATTCCGGAAGCGGTGTCCCAGCTGACTGATGGTGGCAGCCACGTGGCGATTGACGCCGTCGGAAGTGAACAGACCTGTGTCGACGCGATCCTCAGCCTTCGACGGCGGGGACGGCACGTCCAAATCGGCTTGTTGCCCTCGATCGACGGATACCCCCAGGTTCCCATGGCCCGGGTGATCGGCTGGGAGCTCGACGTGCTGGGCAGTCACGGCATGGCCGCCGTGGACTATCCGGGAATGATGGCGCTCATTGAGCAGGGGGCGCTCCAGCCGCAGCTGCTTATTGAACGCACCATTGGCTTGGAGGACGCCGCAGAGCTCCTGCCCGGCTTCGACAAGGCCAATCCGGCGGGCATGACCATGATTGACCCGGCGCTCTAGTTCCAGAGTGGGCTGGTCGCGTCAGGAGGCGGCGACTCCACCGAGGATGAGTTCAACCACGTCCCCGGCCAAGGCCCGGATGCCCTCCGCGTGCTGCTTCTCCTGCTCGCGGTACCAGACATCGACGGCGTTGAGGCTGCTCAGGAGAACACGGGTGGCCAGGGGTGGGTCGACCTTCCGGAGTGAGCCGTCGGTGACGCCTTCTTCCACCACGCGCCGGAACAGGAGCTCGTAGTCCTTCCTGAGCTGGTTGAGATTCACCAGGGCTTCACGTTGACCCACCGTTAGCGACTCCGAAGACTGGTCCCGCACCCCTTGATGCACCACGTGGTGGTAGTCCACGTCCTCCATCAGGTTGATCACGTGGGCAGTCGCCATGCGCTTGAGCCGCTCAAGCCCGGATCCGGGTGAATCAGCCAGGGGCTCCACGACTGCCTTCACCTTGTGCATCCCGAGCTCGTACGCGGCCAGGAAGATATCGAACTTTGATCTGAAGTGATAGTAGACCAGGCCCTTGGTGGCCCCCACGGCCAAGGCGATGTCGTCGATCGTCGTCTTCGCAAATCCCCTGCGCGCGAACGCCGCAGCGGCTGCATCCAGGACGCGCGCCCTGATGCCGGGGTCGGCGTCGGCAGTATTGGTCACTTGTCCTCCATCAGGCGTTGGTCCCAAAACATCATGCCATCGCTTCTCCCTGGTCCCTTGACGACGCTGTGATCTCCACAACATAATACTGAGTAGTATGTTGGCGAAACAAAGGAGACATCTGTGGGCATCGACTTCCGCGGGCAAGTAGCGATCATCACCGGAGCCGGCGCTGGACTGGGGCGGGCACACGCTTTGGCGCTGGCGGAGCGGGGGGTCAAGGTTGCCATTAACGACGTCGGCGGGCCGGCAGGCGACTCAGGCAACCAGTCCGCTGCCGCCGGGGTGGCGCGGGAGATCCAGGATGCCGGCGGCGAGGCCATGGTGGTGCTGTGCGACGTTTCGGACGAACAAGCTGTTGCCGCGATGGTTGCCCAGGTCATCGACACCTGGGGGCGCGTGGACATCCTCATCAACAACGCAGGCATCCTGCGGGACAAGTCCTTCGCGAAGTCGGACCTCCGGGCATTCCGCACAGTAGTTGATGTCCATCTGATGGGGTCGGTGAACTGCTCCCACGCGGTCTGGCCACACATGGTCGAGCAGGGGTACGGGCGGATCCTCATGACTACGTCGGCTTCCGGTATTTACGGCAACTTCGGCCAGGCCAACTACGGCGCGGCCAAATCGGCTGTTGTCGGGCTGATGAACGTGCTGGCAATCGAGGGCGAGCGAAAAGGCATCCGGGTCAACTCCCTGGCACCCACCGCAGCGACGCAAATGACCGAGGACCTCCTTGAACCCCGGGAGCTTGCATTGTTGGCGCCCGAGTCGGTGTCTCCTGGTGCAGTGTTCATGGTGTCGCCGGAGGCCCCCACCAAGACAATCCTGGCAGCGGGCGCGGGAGTGTTCGCCGTCGCCCGGATGGAAGAGTCGGCAGGCGTCTACCTTCCGGAGGATAAGCGAACGCCCGAGCAGCTTGCCCTCGAGTGGTCGCGGGTCAGTGACATGTCCGGTTCCGTGCTCACGAACAGCGCTTTCGACCAGACGCGCCGGTACATCGCCATCGCGCAACGTGACGACGTTGCCGAGGCCGCGCTGTGAGGGAGGCAGTTGTCGTTTCGACGGCGAGAACGCCCATTGGCCGTGCGTACAAGGGAACGCTGGGTGCCACTACCGGTCCCGGGCTGGCCGCCCACGCAATCGCGGCCGCCGTCGAACGGGCCGGCGTGCAGCCCGAAGAGATCGAAGACGTCGTGCTCGGCTGTGCCATGCAGGAAGGCACCACGGGATTCAACGTTGCCCGGCAATCCGTGCTCCGTGCCGGGCTCCCCGATTCCGTACCGGCCATGACCATTGACAGGCAGTGCGCCTCAGGGCTGATGGCCGTGGCAACAGCGGCCAAGCAGATCGTTGCGGACGGTATGTCGATTGCGGTTGGGGGCGGCGTTGAGTCCATTTCGCTGGTCCAGAACGAGCACCAGAACCGTTACTTGGCCCAGGATCCGTGGTTGCTGGAGCGCCGCCCGTCGATGTATCTGTCCATGCTTGAGACGGCGGAAATCGTCGCGGAGCGCTACGGGATCGGCCGGGATGCACAAGACAGGTTCGCGCTGCTGTCGCAGCAACGCACCGCCCAAGCGCAGGCGGCAGGACTTTTCGACGACGAGATCGTCCCGTTCATCGTGCCGGGAAACGGGCAGGAGAGTGACGCAGGGAATGAGACCACCTTGGCCCGCGACGAGGGCAACCGCCCCTCCACCACCAAGGAGGGATTGGCGTCCCTGCGACCGGTTCTTGCCGATGGCCAGGCATCCCGCTCGTCGACGGTCACGGCCGGAAACGCCTCCCAGCTTTCCGACGGCGCTTCAGCCCTGGTGCTCATGGAGGCCGATCTCGCGCACCGCCGGGGAATTGAACCCCTCGGCATCTACCGCGGCATGGCGGTGGCTGGTTGCGAGCCCGGCGAAATGGGCATCGGGCCAGTCTTCGCGGTTCCCAAACTGCTGCGGGAACACGGGCTGCGGGTGGAGGACATCGACCTGTGGGAACTCAATGAAGCGTTTGCCTCACAGACCCTGTATTGCCGCGACCGGCTGGGGATCGACCCGGACCGGATGAACGTCAATGGTGGGGACATCTCCATCGGCCACCCCTACGGAATGACCGGCGCCCGGATGGTGGGCCATGCCCTCCTGGAGGGCCGCCGCAGAGGCGCGCGCTACGCCGTCGTGACCATGTGCGTCGGCGGCGGAATGGGAGCCGCCGGTCTGTTCGAAGTCTGCTGACCTCCCACCCTTTCAAGGCACAATCCAAGACCACTCCGAGCGAGGATCAAGGCACCATGACCGAACCATCTCTGCGTACCGACGTCGTTCACGCAAGAGCTACCCGCAAAGCACTGTTGAAGTTGATTCCATTGCTCTGCGTTGTGTACTTCATGTCCTACGTGGACAGGACCAACGTTTCCCTCGCCAAAACCCACCTTGAGGCGGATATAGGACTCAGCGCCGCCGCCTACGGGCTGGGCGCCGGCATCTTCTTCATCAGCTACGCGTTCCTCGAAGTCCCGAGCAACCTGATCATGTACCGGGTTGGGCCGCGGGCCTGGATCACCAGGATCGCGTTGACCTGGGGTGCAATTTCCGCCCTCATGATGTTTGTGCAGGGAGAAGCATCGTTCTACATCCTGCGGTTCATTCTGGGTGCCGCGGAGGCCGGGCTGTTTCCCGCGTTGGCCTACATGGTGACTGTGTGGTTCGCACAGAATCAGCGTGCCAGCGTCATGGGATTCATTTACCTCGCACCGACAATCGCCCTCATCATCGGCGGCCCCGCGGGCGGAGCCCTGATGGAGCTGGACTCCCTGTTCGGCCTGCACGGTTGGCAATGGATGTTCATGATCGAGGGCCTGCTCACGATGGTGGTCGGCGTGGTTGTGTGGTTCAACTTGCCGTCGACACCCCAGCAAGCCCGCTGGCTGACCGCGGACGAAGCCGACAGCCTGTCCCGTCATGCCGGTAAGCCGGACGAGCACGACCACCGCATCCGGGGGAACCTGCGCAGGGCCTTTGGCCGTCCTTTCATTGTGATCATTGCCCTTGTCTACTTCCTGAACCAGGTAAGCAGCGTTGGATTGGTGTTCAACATTCCGGCGATCATTGAATCCATGCACGTGAAGAGCCCGTTCATGATCGGGTTGATCTCCGGAAGCGTCGGGATCGGCGCGACGATCGGCGTCCTGCTCATCCCAAGGCTGTTCCGACGTTCGAACAAAGAGGCTGCCTGGGTCGGCTTCATGGCGCTGGGTACCCTCGCCACAGCTGTTGCCTACGTCCTCGTTGAGCCCCCGGTGGCCAGAGTGGTGCTCATCGCGCTCGGAGCCGTCTTCATCTTCGGTACATTGCCGGTGTTTTGGTCCATCGCGATGGCCCGTATGTCCGGGATTGTGGCCGCTGCCGGCCTGGCGTTCATCAATACGATCGGACTGATTGGAGGATTCGTCGGTCCCTATCTCTTCGGAGTGGCCGAGACGGCGACAGGGGATCCGGCGACCGGTTTCTTCATCATCATTGCCGCATCCGGGATCTCCGTAGCCCTTACCCCGGTTCTCACGTGGGCGCTGAAGCGCGAGGACCGTGGCTCGGCGATCACGGTCGATCCGGACGGGGAGCGTGGCGCGCTGTCATCCCACGGGCTCATGGATTCACGGCAGGAAGGCTGACACGATGCACGGACTTATGCAGGACCATCCCCTTGCCACGCCCATGCTGGTGGACCGACTCGAAGGAGCATTCGCCAACAAGACGGCGGTCACGGCCGGGTTCGATGACCGGCGGTCTGCGAACTACGGCGAAGTGGCGCAGCGGATCAGGAAGCTGGCCGGTGCCCTGGACACATTGGGCGTGCCGGCATCGGCCCGGGTTGCCACCCTCGGATGGAACACCCAGCGCCATTTTGAGTTGTACCTGGCGGTGCCCAGTTCGGGAAGGGTGCTGCATACGATCAACCATCGACTGGCGCCCGCCGACATTCAGTACATCATCAACGATGCCGCGGACGACGTCCTCTTCGTGGACCGCTCCTTGCTCGATGTCCTCTGGCCGATCGCGGACAAGCTGCCCACGCTTCGGCACATCGTGGTCATGGATGACTGTGACAAGCCGTCTGTGCCCGGCGACCCTCGCATCCTGGACTACGAATCGATCCTTGAGCAGGCGCGTGGCGTAAAGGCTTTTGATGTCCCGGACGAACGAACAGCCGCCGCACTCTGCTACACGTCAGGAACAACAGGCCGCCCCAAGGGGGTGCTGTACGACCACCGCTCCATCATCCTGCATGCAATGTCCCTGCTGTTCGCTGATGTCTTTGCCCTCGGCGAGGGCGATGTCGTGATGCCGATCGTTCCCATGTTCCACGCGAACGCGTGGGGCCTTCCCTATGCCGCTGCCTTGTGCGGGGCATCCCTGGTCCTGCCGGGCCGGGCCACGGCGCCGGAAAAGCTGGCCGGACTTATGGAACAGGAGCAGGTTACGGTGTCGGCCGCCGTGACCACGGTCTGGAAGAGCCTGCTGCCGCATCTGCAGGGGCGGGACCTGTCCAAGCTGCGGCGCCTGGCCAACGGTGGAAGTCCGCTGCCCGTCGAGTTGGCCCGCCAGTATCTTGAGGAACTGAATGTGCCGTTGGTGGGAACCTGGGGGATGACGGAGGCAAGCCCTCTGCTTACCTCTTCGCGGACACCAGCCAAAGGGGAGTGGCCCGCCGGGGACGAAACGGGAGACAAGGCACTTGCCCTGATGTGCGCTCCGGGCTATCCCAGTCCCTTGGTCAAGCTCCGCGTCGAGCGGCCGGACGGAACCTTTGCCCCACACGACGGCAAGGAAACGGGGGAGCTGCAAGTGTGCGGAGCCACGGTCGCCGGAGGATACTTCGGTGCATCGGACGGCTCGGAGGCTTTTACTTCCGATGGATGGCTGAAGACCGGCGATGTGGGGACCATCGATCCGGACGGCTGCGTCCATGTGGTGGACCGCCTCAAGGACCTGATCAAGTCCGGCGGAGAATGGATCGGCTCAACGGAGTTGGAGAACGCCATACTCAGCCACCCCGAGGTGTGGGAGGCCGCCGTCGTCGCTGTTCCTGACGAGAAGTGGGGCGAGCGGCCGGTGGCCTACATTGCTCCCCGGCAGAACGCCGTCCTCACCGCAGAATCCGTGCAGTCGCATCTCGAGGGCAAGGTAGCCAAGTGGTGGATCCCGGAACGGGTGGTCATCATTGCCGAGATCCCCAAGACATCAACCGGGAAGATCGCCAAGAAGGCGCTGCGGGAGTCGGCCGCTGATACAGGGGGACTGTAGGCCTTGTGAGTCAGTCCTCCGTCGGGCGGTTCCGGTACGCGGCGAGGAAGTGCGAGATCCGGCGTACGGCTTCCTCGATGTCCCCAACTGCAGGGAGGATCACGAAACGGAAGTGGTCCGGAGTGGGCCAGTTGAAGGCCGTTCCGTGGGACACCAGGATTTTCTGTTCCTGCAAGAGCTGGAGGACGAATTTCTCATCCGATGCGATGGGGTAGATCTCCGGATCAAGGCGCGGGAAAAGGTACATCGCCCCGGCTGCCGGTACGCAGGACACGCCAGGAATCGCGGTGAGCAGCTTCCATGCGAGATCACGCTGCTCCCGCAACCGGCCGCCCGGGGCGATGAGGGCCTCAATGCTCTGGTAACCGCCCAGGCAGGTTTGGATCGCGTGCTGCGCGGGCACATTGGCGCACAACCGTAGCGAGGCCAGCAGTTCCAAGGACTCACGGTAGGCGGCAGTGGCAGCCAATGGACCCGTCACCGCAACCCAGCCCGCGCGGTAACCGGGCATCCGGTAGGCCTTGGACAAGCCGCTGAACGTGAGCACGCAGACGTCGTCCGCGACGGAGGCCGTGTGGATGTGCGGGGCATCGACGTAGCGGATCTTCTCGTAGATCTCGTCGGAGAAGAGCACCAGATCGTACTTCCGGGCGAGGGCCGCGAACTGTTCCACAATGTGCCGGGGATAAACGGCGCCAGTGGGGTTGTTGGGATTGATGATCACGATTCCGCGGGTGCGGGGGGTGATTTTGGCTTCGACGTCGGCCATGTCCGGCCACCAGTTTTCGTCCTCGTCACAGAGATAGTGCACGGGCTTGCCGCCCGTGAGGGTCACAGCGGCGGTCCACAAGGGGTAGTCCGGCGCAGGGATAAGGATCTCGTCTCCGTTTTCCATGAATGCCTGCAGGGTCATGGAAATCAGCTCGCTGACACCGTTGCCGATGAAGATGTCCTCGACGCCGATGTTCATCAGTCCGCGGGTCTGGTAGTACTGCGAGATCGCCGTGCGTGCGGAGAAGATTCCCTTGGAATCGCTGTACCCCTGCGCCCCCCGGATGTGGTGGATCATGTCCACCACCACAGACTCAGGCGCCTCCAGCCCGAACGGTGCCGTGTCCCCAAGGTTCATCTTCAAAATGCGGTGGCCTTCGGCTTCCATGGCCTTGGCTGCCTGAAGGATGGGGCCGCGGAGTTCGTACCGGACGTTCTGTAGTTTGCTGGAGTGCTGCATGGGACGCATGGTTGATCTTTTCATGGCATGGGCACCGGCGGGCAAACCATTCCGGAAAGTGATCCCCTAAACCCAACGGATAATGACTGGGAGGCTGCGGGTGGTCGCCGATACTTCCCGTTCCGTGCCGCCCACTGCCACGGCAAAATGCTGAAGGTCGTCAGCAGAGGCCAGCACTTCGAAGTGCCCGGTGGCATCGCTCACGACGGCGACGGCCGAGGAATGCGCATGGATGTAGGCGTCCGGGATCCCCTTGTTGTGCGCGTCGACCAATCGCCCGCGGATCCTACGGCCGGCATTGGCGTTCCCGGCAACCGGCTCACGGAAGGGAGGATCCGAGGGTTCCTCAAAGGGGAGTGCCACCGGAACGCGGACCATGAACCCCAGTCCCTGTTGGATGGCATTGGAGTACTCTTCAAGCCGGAACTCCCCATTGGACACCACTGAGTAGTGCGTGTGGAGCTCAACCGCCAGGAGGAGCTGCTCCATGTTGTCCAGCTGCTCCGGTCCATGGCATTCCACGGCCACCCTCAATTCGAGGTCCAGGACAGGTCCATCCCGCCGGGACCTTCCCACCCGGGTAAGGGCGACGGCGCGGACCGTAACAGGAGCGTCAGGTGGCGGAACAACGGCAGTGGGGGACCCGTCGTCGTACCTTACGTGCTGGGGAGCGACGGCGTCGGAAAGTACCCCCAGAAGGTCGGACAGCGACGCATGCACATGGCCCACGGCAGAACCCCAGCCGGACAAAAATCCACAACTACAACTGGAACAAGGCTACTCCCGCAATTCCGTGTAGTCACTGGGATCCAGGGGTAGGGATGAACCCATAAACCCATCGAGGCGACATCAGCCAGGGGCTAAGCCGTTGCCTGGTCCGCTTGCCGGGCGGCCTGCCGCCACCATGCCACGGTAACTGCGGCTGCCTGCGGAAGTGGAGTCGGTTCGAGTCCCAGGAGTCGCTGGCTTTCGGCGGAATCCATGATGAACGGCTTCTCGAACTGGTACAGCAGTTCGGCCAGTTCCCGCATGTCCGTGGAAAACACCCCGGCTGTCCGCAGCACCCAGCCAGGCACGGCGCCCACCTTCGGCGCAGCAACGCCGGCGGCTGAGGCGTACGCTGCTGCCATATCGCGCTGGGTGATGGCAGGACCTGTGGGCGCGTGCAGCACGGTATTCCAAAGTTCGGGCTTCCCGGCTGCAGCGATCATGGCGGCGGCCAGATCGGGGACATAGGTAAACGAATGCGGCTGGCGCGAGCTCCCGATGACCTGCACGGCCTTACCGGCCAGGAGTGGCGTGACCATGCGCTCGCCGGCGTGGGCCATCTTCACGAGCGGGCCGTAGAAGTCCCCTGCCACTACGCTCACGGTGTTCGCCGCGTGTGCCTGGCGCGCGTTCAACAGGGCGGTCCGGATGCCGCGTTTACCGCCGCTGGCAGCCCGCGGCCCGGCCTCCGTCATGACCCGGTCCGGCTCGCTGTACGAATACAGGCTTTCAGGAAAGACGACGACGGCGCCCGCGGCTGCCGCTGCATCCATCACCACTTGCTCGGCCTGGGGGAGTTCGGCGGCCCACGCTGCGGCGCGGTAGGCCGATCCGTGGATGCAGTGGAATACTGCCGATGCTCCTGCCACGGCTTCGTTGAGCTGCGCGGGATTTGAGGCGTCCACCCGCTTCCTTTCCACGAGGGGATGTTCCGGGCCGTTGCCTGAGCGGGTCAGCACCCGGACCTGGTGGCCTTGCTCCGCGAGTTGTTCAGCAATGGTGTATCCGACAGGTCCTGCTCCGGTGACAACGTACATGGTGGCCTTTTTCGTGGTTGGGATTCTTTGGCTGAAAGCAATGAGAGAGCACTGCTCTCTCATTCAGAATGGCGACTATCCATCTGAATGTCAAGAGCACTGCTCTCGAATGTTGACAGCGCTCTCTCTTGTGGCAAGCTGTAGCCATGTCTGCCGCAAAAGCCTCCAATGCCAAAGCTGCCACTCCGCGCGAACGTGCCCGCGCCCAAACGCTGGTGGATATCGTCAGGATTGGTCGGGAGCACTTGGCTGTCCATGGAGCTGCTGCCCTGTCCTTGCGGGCCGTGGCGAGGGATCTAGGCGTCGTATCTTCTGCGGTCTACCGCTATGTCCAGAACCGCGACGAACTCCTCACGCTCTTGCTGATCGACGGCTACAACGAGCTCGGCGACCAGGTGGACGCAGCCGTGGCAGCCGTCCCGGAGGCGGACTTCCCCGGGCAATTCAGGGCTCTGGGCCGTGCCGTCCGGCAGTGGGCGATCCGGGAGCCTGCCAGCTACGCCCTCCTCTTCGGCAGTCCCGTGCCCGGATACCAGGCTCCCGGGGAGCGCACCACCGTCCCTGGAACCCGGGTGATTTTCCGATTGGTGGGCATCTTCGACGCAGCCCAGCGGGCCGGGGCGCTCAACGCGGAGGTGGGTCCCGGCGTCGTGATTCCTCCGGCGCTGGCCGCGGACCTGGACGCCATCCGCTCCGAACTGAACCTTGAGGTCCCGGAATCGTCCCTCGCACGCGGCGTGCTCGCGTGGACCTCCATTTTTGGCGCGATCAGCTTCGAAGTTTTCGGCCAGTACGGTCCGGACACCTTCAAGGCCCGCGACGAGTTGTTTGAGCATCAGCTGGCAGTGCTCGAGGGTGTGGCCGGGCTCTAAGGCGGGAGCGCTAGAGTATTCGGATGGTTCGGGGATTGGCGGATATTGGTGCGGAGGGCGTCCTGCTGGCAGGTGCGGGACGCGCGATTCTCCTGCAAATCGCCAACCCCCGCGTGGGGCACGGCGTGGCGGAGCACAGCAATTTCGCCGAGCGTCCCATGGACAGGCTCCGCGCCACCATGACCTACGTCTATGCGGTGGTTTACGGCTCCGAGGAACAAGTGAAGGCCGTCCGCCGAGCCGTCAACCGTGCCCACGCGCCGGTTCGCCGGGGAGCCGATGAATCGTCCGCAGGCTACAGCGCGTTCGACGCCGAATCCCAGCTGTGGGTGGTCGCCACCTTGTACGAGACCGCCGTCACCGTTTACGAGCAGGTCCATGGGACGCTCGACGACGACGCCGCCGACCGCATCTATCGCGAGTACGCGCGGATCGGGACTGCCCTGCAGCTTCCGGCCAGCTTGTGGCCGCCGGATCGGCCCGCCTTCGCTGAATATTGGGATGCTCAAGTCGCCGCGCTGCAGCCGGACGCCAAGGCGTTGGGCGTTGCGCGGGACTTGCTCCACCCCTCAGGTGGCCCGCAGCTGCTGCGACTGGCCATGCCGCTGGCACGATTCCTGACGGCCGGCCTGCTGCCCGATCATGTGCGGGACGCCTACGGCCTTGAGTGGAGCGCCGGGCATGAGCGCCGCTTCAACAGGATCATGAGGACCGTGGGGCGTGTCTACCCGCGGCTGCCGCAGCGCGTGCGGCACTGGCCCCGGGACTACTACTTGAGGCAGCTTGCTGTGGACAGGGGGGCGCCACATGCGTAATTCCACATCGGTGGAGCAGGCTATCGACCAGGCTGCGCACCGCTACCTGGACCGCTCCGGGGGAAAGCTCCGAGGGCAGCTCACCGAGTTTGTGGTTTTCGGCCTGAAACAGGCGTGGGCGTGCGTATTCGGTGCTTTGCTGCTGGTGGTGATCATCGGAGTCCGGCTCTGGTATCCCGCTGACGCTGGTTTGGCCAGCAACGATTTCCTGACCATCGCCGCCGTCGTCATCCAGGTCCTGATGATCTGCTTCAAACTCGAGACCCTGCGCGAGCTCCGGGTGATCCTGCTCTTCCATGTGGTGGGGACCGTGATGGAGCTGTTCAAGACGGACGTCGGCTCCTGGGCCTACGACGCTGAAGGGGTGCTCCGGATCGGCGCCGTGCCGCTGTTCAGTGGATTCATGTACGCCGCCGTGGGTTCGTATATGGTCCGGGTGTTCAGGCTGTTCGATCTCCGCTTTGACCGCTACCCTCGACGCTGGATCACTGCCCTTGTTGCCGGTGCGATCTACGTCAACTTCTTCTCGCACCACTACATCCTTGACCTTCGCTGGGTGCTGCTGGCCGCCGTCGTGCTTGTCTACGGCCGGTGCGTGATGCACTTCAGGGTGTTCCGGAAGCGGTTCCGCATGCCGATCCTGGTGTCGTTCCTGCTGGTGGCGCTGTTCATCTGGTTTGCGGAGAACATCGGCACGTGGTCGCGTGCGTGGCTGTATCCGAACCAGCTGGCGGGCTGGCAGGCGGTGTCCATTGACAAGCTCCTGGCATGGTTCCTGCTGATGATTATCTCCGTGGTACTGGTGGCATGGGTGTACAAACCGGAGCCCTTGGAACAGTTCACCGTGAGCGAAAAGGGTGATGAAATCCCTGCAAACACAGGGAAGTAGTCGGTCTGGTGGACAAGGTTGAGCGCACTCGACTCAACTTTGGATTGACATCTTTCCGAGGCTGAGTACAGTTGAGTGCAGAACGCTCAACTAGCCGATTGTTGAGCAGGCTCCCGAACCAGCAAGACCGCACCAGCGGACCCTTGCGGGCCGGATGCAATCATCAACATCGGTCATTGAAAGGAAGCAAGATATGTCACGTGCAGTAGGTATCGACCTCGGAACCACCAACTCCGTGGTCTCTGTTCTTGAAGGTGGCGAGCCCACCGTCATCGCCAACGCCGAAGGCGGCCGCACCACGCCGTCCGTCGTCGCGTTCTCCAAGTCCGGCGAGGTTCTGGTTGGCGAGATCGCCAAGCGCCAGGCCGTCAACAACATCGATCGCACCATCGCCTCGGTCAAGCGCCACATGGGCACCGACTGGACCGTCGCCATCGATGACAAGAAGTACACGCCGCAGGAAATTTCCGCGCGTATCCTTATGAAGCTTAAGAACGACGCCGAGAGCTACTTGGGCGAAAAGGTCACCGACGCTGTGATCACCGTTCCGGCTTACTTCAACGACGCCGAGCGCCAGTCCACTAAGGAAGCCGGCGAAATCGCAGGCCTCAACGTCCTGCGCATCGTCAACGAGCCCACCGCGGCCGCACTGGCCTACGGTCTGGACAAGGGCAAGGAAGACGAACTCATCCTGGTCTTCGATCTCGGTGGCGGTACCTTCGACGTCTCCCTCCTCGAGGTTGGCAAGGACGAAGACAACTTCTCCACCATCCAGGTCCGCGCAACCGCCGGTGACAACCGCCTCGGTGGCGACGACTGGGACAACCGCATCGTTGAATGGCTCCTGAGCCAGCTCAAGGTCAAGGGCATCGACCTCTCCAAGGACAAGATCGCCCTCCAGCGTCTCCGCGAGGCTGCTGAGCAGGCCAAGAAGGAACTCTCCTCCTCGACCAGCACCAACATCTCCCTCCAGTACCTCTCCGTCACCCCCGACGGCCCGGTCCACCTGGATGAGCAGCTGACCCGTGCCAAGTTCCAGGACCTCACCAAGGACCTGCTGGACCGCACCAAGAAGCCGTTCCACGACGTCATTGCTGAAGCCGGCATCAAGGTTTCCGACATCGACCACATCGTCCTCGTCGGTGGCTCCACCCGTATGCCTGCTGTCTCCGAGCTCGTCAAGGAACTCGCTGGCGGCAAGGAACCCAACAAGGGCGTCAACCCGGATGAAGTTGTGGCCGTTGGTGCTGCACTGCAGGCCGGTGTCCTGAAGGGTGAGCGCAAGGACGTTCTCCTCATCGACGTCACGCCGCTGTCCCTCGGTATCGAAACCAAGGGTGGTGTCATGACGCACCTCATCGAGCGCAACACGGCCATCCCGACCAAGCGTTCCGAGACCTTCACGACCGCCGACGACAACCAGCCGTCCGTGGCCATCCAGGTCTTCCAGGGCGAGCGCGAATTCACCCGCGACAACAAGCCGCTGGGCACGTTCGAACTGACGGGCATCGCTCCGGCACCTCGTGGTGTTCCGCAGGTTGAGGTCACGTTCGACATCGACGCCAACGGTATCGTCCACGTGTCCGCCAAGGACAAGGGCACCGGCAAGGAACAGTCCATGACCATCACCGGTGGCACGGCACTGTCCAAGGACGACATCGACCGCATGGTCCGCGAAGCCGAAGAGCACGCTGCAGAGGACAAGGCCCGCCGCGAAGCTACGGACACCCGTAACTCCGCTGAACAGCTCGCCTATTCGGTAGAGAAGCTGATCGCCGACAACGACGACAAGCTGCCTGAAGAGGTCAAGACTGAGGTCAAGGCCGACGTCGACGCCCTCAAGTCCGCGCTGGAAGGCACCGACGACGCAGCCGTGAAGACGGCGTTCGAGAAGCTCCAGGCTTCCCAGACCAAGCTCGGCGAGGCCATCTACTCGCAGGCCTCCGCAGCTGACGCTCCGGGTGCCGGTGCTGAAGGCGCTCCCGCCGGTGACAAGGCTGCCAACGACGAAGACATCGTTGACGCCGAAATCATCGACGAAGACGAAGCGAAGAAGTAGCCATGCCTCATCACGGCAACGAAGCAGAGCACTCTGACGAACGCGGCGCCAACGAGGGATCAGGCCAGCAGAAGCCGGTTATCCGGGACAACCGCAAGGTTGACCCGGAGACCGGGGCCGCCCGCCACCCCCACGGCGAAGCGGGCGCCGAAGGCAACGCTGCTCCGACAGACGGCGACGCCCTCTCCCAGGCTGAGGAAATCCTCAACGGGGTAGAGGTGCCGGCTGAAGAGTCGGTAGCCTCAGGTGCGGCAGCCGAAGCCCAGGCAGCGGAGCTCCGCAATGACCTCCTTCGCCTCCAGGCTGAGTACGTCAACTACCGCAAGCGCGTCGAGCGCGACCGCGCCGTAGCAGGGGAGATGGCCGTCATCGGCGTCCTGAACTCCCTGCTCCCGGTACTGGACGACGTCGATGCCGCTCGCCAGCACGGTGACCTCGAAGACGGCCCCTTCGCCGCCATCGCCACCAAGCTGGAGAACGCGCTCAAGACGTACGGACTGGAACGCATCGCGGACACGGGAGTCGAATTCGACCCCACCATCCACGAAGCACTCATCCAGCAGCCCGGTGAAGACATCCAGGTTGACACTGTCAGCCAGGTGCTGCGCTCCGGATACCGCTCAGGCGAGCGTGTCCTCCGTGCAGCCCAGGTGATTGTGGCTGTACCCGCGTAACAACTCATCGAGATGGCAGTTCGTGACAGTGTTTGAAGAGAACATTGGGACGAACTGCCATCTCGTTACCAACGAAAGGAAACGCTCTTGGCCAGCCAGGACTGGGTTGAAAAGGATTTTTACGCGATCCTTGGTGTTGCCAAGGACGCGTCCGACGCTGACATCAAGAAGGCTTACCGCAAGCTTGCCCGGCAGTACCACCCCGATACCAACGCCGGGGATGCTGCTGCGGAGAAGCGGTTCAAGGATATTTCCGAGGCTTACTCGGTGTTGTCGAGTCCCGAGGACCGGCAACAGTATGACGCCATCCGGGCCATGGGTGGCGGTGCGCGGTTCGCTCCGGGCGCCGGACGTGGCGGTGCCGGGGCCAACGGCGGGTTTGAGGACCTGTTCGGTGGCTTGTTCGGCGGCGGCGCAGGCGCACGTCAGCCACAGGGCGGAGGTATTCCGCCGGAGTTTGCTGACCTGTTTGGGGGCGGATTCGGTGGCGGCCCCACCGGCTTCCAACGCGCACCACAGAAGGGTTCGGACCGCACCGCGTCCACCACGATCTCGTTTGCGGGTTCCATCAAAGGCACCACGGTGAGCCTCCGCGAGAGCAACGGGAACGTCATCGACGTCAAGATTCCCGCGGGAATCAAGGACGGGCAGAAGGTACGCCAGCGCGGCAAGGGCAACGTTGGCCCGGCCGGAAACGGCGACCTCATCATCACGGTCAACGTGAAACCCCACGATTTCTTCCAGCGCGACGGCGACAACATCCGCATCCACGTGCCCGTCACGTTCGCGGAAGCGGCGCTCGGCGCCACCATTGAGGTTCCAACGCTCGACGGCGACACCGTCAAGTTGCGTGTCCCGGCGGGCACACCCGCTGGCCGCACTTTGCGGGTGAAGGGCCGCGGCGTGAAGACATCGAAGGGGACCGGCGACCTGCTGGTGACCATCGACGTCGCCGTTCCTCAAAACCTGAACAAGGAAGCTGAAGAAGCTGTGAAGGCGTTCGCTGCAGCCACCTCCGACGCCAATCCGCGTCACGACCTGGCCGCGAAGGCCCGGTTGTAAGGAGAGGGTCATGGCAATCGACGTCAATCAGCCGATCTTCGTCATCTCCGTAGCTGCGGAGCTTGCCGACATGCATCCGCAGACGTTGCGCCAGTACGACCGGCTGGGCATCGTCTCGCCCAGCCGTGCGCCGGGCAAATCCCGGCGATATTCGCAAAACGATGTCAACAAGCTGCGTGAGGTCCAGCGCCTCTCACAGTCCGGCGTGTCCCTTGAGGGCATCAAACGCATCCTGGACCTCGAAAACCAGGTAGCCGCGCTGCAATACCGCGTAGCTGAGCTGACCGAGGAACTGTCGCGGCGCCGGACGCCTGTGGACACCAGGATCTTCGCGGCCGGAGCCGCCGGAGACGTGGTGAGCCTCGCCCGGGGCCAGCGCCCGCGCGGAAGGTCCCAGGCCGTCGTCGTATGGCGTCCGCGGTCGGGGGAAGAACTTTAGGAACGGGAGCTAGTCCCGGGTCCGGTCCCAACTGACCACCACCCGGGCGGCTCCCGATTCCGTGCGCTCCACGTTGGTGACAATCTGCGACTCCCTGGCGCCCATCTCCCGGATCCGGTGCCGATAGTCCTCAACGTGCGCCTGAAGGGACTCTTCGGTCCACTCGCCCGGGCGCATCCTCGTCGAGATTTCTACAGGTTCTTCCCTGGGGAGCGTCTCACTGGGCTGGGGTTCAAGGTCCCGAACCGGTTCAGGTTCGCCGGGCGGCACCAGCATCCTGACTGCGAAGACGCCGCCTGCGATGCCGGCGACAAGTCCTGCGGCGATGAGCCAGAGCGTGCGCCCGCGTGAACGCTTCCTGGGAACGCGGACGGTTTTTACGGGACTGGAAGTGACTGTGGATTTTTTGGCCATGGGAAGACGCAACCTTCCGATCAGTGGTTCGTTGTCCGATTACAGGGAAGAACTCCCACTCAGTCTGCCACTGTATCGCCGTGTCTGTGCGCTACCTTCCACTCGCCGTTCTCGCGGCGGTACACCTGGGTTGCCCTGAGCGTGTAGGTCCGTGGGGTTCCATTCAGCGTGGCTGAGGTGTGCTCCAACCCTGCCGTGTAGGCCATGTCCCCGATGACGTCGTAGGCCTGGAGCTCGAATTCATACGACGTGCAGTCGGAAAAGCTGGCCCCCAGTGCCTCGAAGAGTTCATTCAGTTCCTGCTGCCCGTAGGCATTCTTGAAGGCACCCAGCACGCTGACCGGTTCATTTCGGGACCACAGGGCCCGGCGCGGTGCCGCATCGCCATTATGGAGGGCCAACTCTGCTTTGTACAAAGCCGTCCGGAGCCATGCCAAAAAGTCATCCTTGTCGCTCATGGACCCAGTATGCGCGTGGCGTGGCAGCAGGTGAAGGACAGTCGCGGCAGCGGCTGGAAGGGCAGTGGCTGTGAGGCAGGATCAGGAAGATAATGAAGGCAAGGCACGGCAAGCAGCGTCCGCGCCGATATCTGAGCAGCAGTGCCACAACAACCATGCTGCTCGCGTGGTGAGGAAGATTCCGGTGTCCTTGTCGGATGAAGAGCGCAGGAGCTTGGAGGAGCTGGAGCGGGATCTGGCGGCAACGGATCCGGACCTTGCCCTTGAACTGAAGTCGGGCCGCCTTCGAGGTGCAATGGCCCGGACTACAGGTGGCGTCCTTGCCCTGGTGGGTGGCTTCGTGATGGTGATCGTGGGAATCACCACGCAGCTGGTGATACTGGGCGTGGTCGGATTTCTCTTGGCCAGCACAGGAGCGTATCTGCTTCTGGCCGGATCTTCCTTGCGGCGGCGCATTGGCAGGCGCGGCAGGGATTCTTCGGGCTAGCCAGCAGGCGCTCGCGTTTCAGGGGACGGGTGGCACGGGAGGTTGCACAGGCCCGTCCGCCTTTTTCACGGGATCAGGATCGGCGGAGGGCATCATGGTCCGCCACGCAAGGACGGCGCCGGCGCCGATAAGGGCGGCGAGGAGGGCGATCAGCAAGCCCCGCGGACGGTTTGTCGGTTTCCGGGTCTGGCGGGACAAAGTGCGCGTTGCCCGGCTTACGGCCTTGGCAGCGGTGCGCCGGGCTTCCTTGGCAGTCTTCTTGTTGCCGGTGAGGGTGAGCATCACGCCATGAACCACCGACGGTACATCCGCATGGTTAATCCTGGCCAAGGCCCACCGCACCACGGCATCGGTCTGTGAGCTGGTTCCCTCTGCTGCGTGGTTTACCCATTCCCGGGCAAGATCCTGGGTCGCTGCAAAGATGTTCTGCGGTTTGTACATTGTGCACCCCTATCGGAGTAGATGGCCCCGTGAGCCAGCCTACGCCGTGCTTCCTACAGGCAACAGGCCCGCAGGAGGGCCCCGGAACCTAGTTCCGGATCACGGAGGCCAGCTCCACCGGCTTGTCCAGGCCAGCCCACTGTCCGTTGAGGACAAGCTCGTGGTGAAGTTCCTGTGCCTCGGCCGTGGCAGCTGATGCATCCGCCGCAGCGTCCAGTACACGGATCACCTTCAACCGGAGATCACCGGCATCAATGATTGTCACGCCGCTGCCCGATACCGGCGCCGACGCACTCACGGTGGGCAAACCGCCGTCGAGCGTTCCACTGCCCTTGACGGTAACGCCGCTGGGGCGGGGTTCGGACTCGCCGTCGACCAGCAAGGCTGCCTCTTCCTGGCCGGTGAGGATGGCTGTGGCGAGGGCTTTGACGTAGACCGGGTCGGCGCAGGCGTCGTACACCCAGCGCTTGCCGAGGACCGAGTGTTCCATGGTGCCGATCAGCCATTCGTTGGCGCCGCCCAGCTCGTGGCCCCGGTAGCTAAGGGGAACCTGGTAGATCCGCTCGCCCGCTGCGACAACATGGGTCTCGAGGCCGACCTCGCCTGCGGGATCGTCAAAGCGGTAGGCACCGACGAGTTCAGGGGCGCCGTCCTGGATGAACCACGGCTGCGTGGGCAGGTAGTCAGCGATGAGTTCGAGCTTGGAAGGGGACAGGGTTGCTTTGTGAATGATCGCCATGTCCCCCAGCCTAGGGCAGCCCGCATCCTGTCCCTAAGCAAGCCCGATGCGTGGGCTTGGCCCTGCTCTGTTTACAATCAAAGGGACGTCGACCACTGAGGGAATCATGAAGAAACTCACCACTGTCCTGATTGCTGCCGGGCTGCTTGTCTCAGCCTCCGCCTGTTCAGCACCGCAGCTGACCACCGCACAGACCTGTGACAGGATGGCCGCCGCCGCCGCAGGTTTGACCCAGGAAAACAACAAGACGGCCACGACTCGCGTAGCCAACGCCATCCGCCCCATTGAAGGCGTAGCTTCCGACGAAATGAAGCCGGTGGTGACCTCCATCCTCGATTTCTTCGACGAGCAGGCCAAGGAGAACCCGGACGAGAAGAAGCTGGGTGAACTTACCACCGCATACCAGGAAGCAGGCAGCAAGTACGGCCAGCTCTGCCGCGGCGGCCAGTAACCGCTTACCGTTTCAACGCTCCCCCATCAGCACTCTTCCGGAGTTGCGGGTGGGGGAGCGTTGTCGTGTGCAGTAGGCTCTCCACAATGAGCCACGCTGATGCGAAGAAACGTCTTCTCGCCGCCTATGACCAGCAGCTTCGTACTGATGCGGAGACGTCGGATGCGCTGACAGTTACGTCGCTTGGGCCGCTGCGTTTGGCCACCTTCTTCGGTGGCCGCGGCTTCATCACCTACCGGGACCTGGGTGGGGCGGACGAGGAAGGTATCCGTGGCCTGGTTGCTGACAGTGTTGCGTTCTTCAAGAGCCGGCCTGAAATCACCAGGGCCGAGTGGAAGACCCGCGGGCACGACGACGCCCCTGGCCTCCACGAAGCTCTCCTCGCCAACGGCTTCGCCGCTGGGGAGCCCGAATCGATCATGATCGGGGAGGCGCAGGCGCTCAGTGCGGACGTGCCGCTTCCCGACGGCGTGACGTTGCGTCGCGTCGTCGACGAGCCGGATGTGCGGGCCATGACGGCGATGCAGGACGAGGTGTTCGGTGATCCTGTGTCGGACGAGATGGCCGATGGCCTGCTGCACAGGTTGACGTTGGACGACGGCATGGAGCTGTGGGTCGCTGAAGCGGAGGGTCGTGTTGTCAGCGCTGGACGCCTGGATCCCGTGGCCGGGACCGATTTTGCCGGGATTTGGGGAGGGGCAACCCGCCCGGAATGGCGAGGCCGTGGAATTTACCGTGCACTCACTGCGCGCCGCGCCCAGTCGGCGCTCGCGAAGGGCAAATCCTTCATCCAGAGCGACTCAACCGAATACTCGCGCCCGATCCTGGAGCGCTCCGGTTTACTCAAGGTCTCGACGACGACGCCGTACCACTGGGCGCGGAGCTAAAGAGCGCGGCCGGCTAGGCGTTTGTTGAGCCTGTCGACCTCATCGAGCACTTCCGTAGCTGCCCACGCGCGGTTCCGCTTTGACTGGGTAATCAGTGAGAGCACTCCAGCCTCAGTCAGCCTGTCCAGGACTCTGTAGATGGAACGTTCATCAACGCCCGCAACATAGGCGGCGCTGTGGGCTTCGAAAACCGGCCGTTCCAACAGCCAAGGGAGGATCTTTTCATCGGATGAGCCCTTGCGTGGACGCACAACCTCAACCCACGCCGAAGGCAGAGAATCCAAGGCAGTCACAGACTCACTTGCAGCTTCCGCTGCACGCAGAGAGGACCTGGCCAGATAGAGCACGAAAGGATCCAGGTCTCCCGTGCGGTAGATGTTCAGCAGCGAGAAGTAAGTATCGATATCTGCGACCATCGCCGAGGCAATAGGAGTGACAGTGTTTCTGGTGAGGCCCCGTCGTCGCGAAATGGCGCCTATCAAGGCCCGTCCGATGCGGCCATTTCCATCGGTGAAGGGGTGAATGGACTCGAATTGAGCGTGGGCAATGGCTGCTTGCGCCATGATAGGGACGTCTCTTCGCGCGCAGAACGACAAGAGGTCATCCATGAGACCGGGAACCAGCGCGGGAGGAGGCGGAACATGCACTGCGCCTCTTGGTGAATAGTCGCTTCCCCCAATCCAGTTCTGGACATTCCGGAACAAACCGGCGTTGTGCCCGTCGACCGGGTCGTCCTTCATGAGCTTCCTGTGAGCTGCCAGGAGGGCTTGCAGTCGAACCTCGCCAGCTTCACCCGCGTCCTGAATCATGCTCTGAACGGCCTCTGCCGCAGCCACCATGGACTTGGCTTGATCGGAGGCCTTGAGTCCAACAATTGCTCTGGCATAGTCATTGCGGTTCGCGTCCACATGCTCGATCTTTGACGATGAAACCGCTTCGCTCCGCAGCAAGAAGCCGCTGATGGCCGCCATCCGTGAACCCGCCCTCACGTCGAGGGAGGCCACGGCGATGGCGGCTTCTTCGAGGGTCACGATCGTTTCCCGTCCAGGCTCGTACCAAAGTTCTCTAATCTCCGGCGGGAGCGAGACTTCCACCTCGGTGAACATTCGGTCTTCCCGAGGGGGACGGCCGGAGCTCTTCCAAGGCATTACCTCACTGCCGTGAATCGGCCATGTCCCCATCAACCCTCCAGAAGAGTGAACAACCCAAGCGTTATTCGCATTTTATGCCAGAAATGCGAATAGTGGAGCTGTTGTTTGCTCTTCGCATGAGGCGAGGGTGAAGGAAAGGCAGCTCAGGGTTCGCAATCATTTATTTACAAGGGACCCTATCGCCTCGGACTGACAATCATGCGGCGCAGCAGAGTGTATATATGTATACAAGTACACCTTCTCTACATGGCGGCAGAATTGACAGACCCACAAGCCCGGAACACCGGCGCCCACCTCGTCTACAGCGAACTCAAGCGGCGAATCCTCAGCCTGGAACTCAAACCTGGTGAGCGCATCTACGAACCCGCCATGGCGAATGAGCTGCAGGTCAGCCGGACGCCCCTGCGGGAAGCCATCCGCCGGCTGATCTCTGAAAGCCTCCTGGAGCAGCAACCCACCGGCGGAGTACTGGTTCCGGTGCTCGACGAAAAAGCCATTTCAGAGATGTACGACGTCCGTGCTGCCTTGGAGTCCTTGATGGCCCGGGAAGCGTGCGCCAAAGCCACCGCGGTAGACCTCGAAGAGCTTCGGGGGATCGTGGCCCGCAACGCGGCGCTGGTGGACTTCGCGGATGAAGCCATGAAATACGGGGTCGCCCTGCACGCGACGATTGCCAGGATCGCAGGCAACTCCTGGGCCCAACGCTTTCACGGGCAGATCTCCAGCCACGTTGAGCGCTACAGATACTTCACCAACAACGCTCCCCACCGACGCGACGAAGCACTTGCCAATCATCGGCTGCTGGTGGATGCCATTGCGTCCAAGGATGCGGAAAAAGCCGCCCGGATCGCATTCGAGCACGTCATCGGTGCCCGGGATGAGACTTTGCGGGTCATTTCCCAGCACGGTCTCGACGTCTCATGATCGGCGAACTCGGGCGCCGCTCGTCTACAGCGCTTCTCATCCACTCTGCGCTGATACAGGCCGTGACTTTCCTGGTCCGGCCCGCTGCGACTTACAGGGCCCTGGAACTTGATGTCCCTGCCTTCGCCCTCGGCGTGCTGGCCGCCAGTTACGCCGTCTTCCCTCTGCTGCTGGCACTGCCGATCGGCGGCCTCGTGGACCGTTTGGGAGAGCGTCGCCTCATGGCGACCGGGTCCGCCGTCGTCCTTGGCTGTTCCGCGTTCCTGCTCTTCTGGGGGACGTCGGTGGCAGCCTTGGTGGCCGGAACGGCCCTCCTTGGTGCTGGCCAGTTGGCGTGCGTGGTGGGCCAGCAGGCGGTGGTGGCGAACAATGCTGCGTCATCCCGACTGGACTCGGCGTTCGGCTACCTGACGTTCGCGGCGTCGCTGGGGCAAGCCCTTGGCCCGCTGGCGATCTCCGTAGTGGGCGGGGCTTCCGTGCACCCCAACACGCAGGCGATTTTCATCTTGTCCGTTGGCATGAGCCTGGTGTTGTTCCTGACCACGTTCGTCATCTCACGCGGTGTCAGTGGCCGCACCGGCAGAACAAGGGCCAGGAATGGCCCCAAGGGTGGCGCGATCGCGCTACTGAAGACGCCCGGCGTCGTACGGGCCCTCGCGACGAGCGCCACCGTGCTGGCCGTCGTCGACCTGACTGTTGTCTACCTGCCCGCGCTTGGTGCCGAGCGCGGGCTGTCCGCCGCGACGGTGGGTCTCATGCTGACCGTCCGCGCCCTGTTCTCCATGGTGTCCCGGATCGGCCTGGGCAGCATGTCCCGCAAGCTCGGCCGGATGCGGCTGCTGGTCCTGAGCTTGGCCATCTCCACGATCGCCCTTGCCGTAGCGGCGATTCCGATGCCCGGGTGGCTATTGTTCGTGGTCATGGCACTCCTGGGGCTCGGGTTGGGAATCGGTCAGCCGCTCACGATGTCGTGGCTTTCCGCGCAGGCGCCGGCCGGTCAACGCGGGCGCGCGCTGGCTCTTCGTTTGGCTGGCAACCGCGTGGGCCAAGTGGTACTGCCCAGTGCCATCGGTGTAGTCGCGGTGGGTCTGGGGGCGGCAGGGGTGTTCCTTGCATCGGCGGTTGCCGTGGGCGGGACGATGCTGCTGCTGCGGGGTGTGCGACTGGACGACTGATCCACCCGTCACGTTCTGGCCCCTCGCCTCACTGCTAGTTAAGCGGGAAAGTGAGGGGGACGGTTCCCAGTGGAAGAAAGCACTGTGTTCGTGATGTCGGATCCGGAGAATTTGCCGGTGCGTTACTACAAGGCATGGGAGTACTTCGTGCCGGGTGACGAAGTCGAGGTCAAGCAACCAGGTGCTGCCCTTGATGCGGGCGTGGTTGTGAATGTCATGCCGGATGGCAGTGGCGTCTGGGTCTACGTCAACGGCGTCGGGCAACGTCTTTTCAGCGTCGAGGATGATGTCGCGATCACGATTAGGAACGCCACGGAGCGCACGGATATCACGCTGACCGGAAGTCAGAAGAGGAACCCTTGAAGTCACGACTTTTAGCATTTGCAGGAGCGTTGGCAGTTGGCGGTCTCTTTGGCTACGTATCCGGCCCTGTGGTTGGTGTAACAGTTGGCCTCTCCGTTCTCGGAGGCGCGCTGCATGACAGGAAGAGACGGCGCAACAAGCTGTCATCGGCATCCGAAGCAAAGGAGTAACTCCATGGAGAAACCGCTGTCCCCCATCTTTGACGACAATGGCATGGAAGTCAGTCGTGATGCCTTTTGGGGCCAGAAAGAGTTAGGGGCCGAATTACGTACAACCCCGCAATACGTTGGTACGTTGTTGCGCTTGGTGGGCCTTCTGCAGGATGGATCCAAAGATCCCAGCGGTGAAGCGCTCAGAACCGGTGCAGCAATCTACGTTACGGTTGCGACGGCGGATGGGCCTCATCGTTATCCGAGATGGAGGAAAGAGCTGGTCCTGGGTGTTCTTTCTCGAGCATTACGGGATCATCCAAAGCCATTGACGGCGACCGATAAGGGAAACCTGAGGAATGCACGTTCCTTCCATCCTCAGCCCCAACCGTTTGAAGAAAGGCTTTCGAATTTGGAGCGCCGGGTCGAGCAGCTGGAGAGGCAGACAAACCCAGGCTTCCGCTCCAGCTGAGTCTCGCCCGTGCCCCACCCCTACTCCGCGAACAGCGCCGCCAGGTCCTCCGCCGTCAACGAACCGCCGGCCAGTGCATCGCCCTCCATCACATCCGCGAACAGCTGCGACTTCTTGGCCTTCAACGCCATGACCTTCTCCTCGATGGTGTCCTTCGCCACCAACCGGTAGACCATGACGTTCCGAGCCTGCCCGATGCGGTGGGTGCGGTCCACGGCCTGGGCTTCGGAGGCAGGGTTCCACCACGGATCCAACAGGAACACGTAGTCCGCCTCGGTCAGGTTCAAACCGAAACCACCGGCCTTGAGGGAGATCAGGAACACCGGCGCAGTGCCGTTCTTGAACTCACTCACCACGTCTCCACGGTTCCGGGTACTGCCGTCGAGGTAGCAGTACTCGATCCCCTCCGCGTCCATGCGCTCGCGGACCTTGCCCAGGAATCCGGTGAACTGGCTGAAGATCAACGTCCGGTGTCCCTCGGAGATGATGTCCTCGAGTTGCTCGAACAGCACATCCAGCTTGGACGAGCGCACGGCAGCAAGCGAGGAATCCACCAGCGACGCATCCAGGCTCAGCTGCCGCAGCAGGGTCAATGACTGGAAGATCGTGAATCGGTTCTTGTTGACGTCGTCGATCAGCCCCAGGATCTTCTGACGCTCACGCTGCAGGTGTGTTTGGTAGACCTTTTGGTGCCGCGGGTTGAGCACCACTTCGAGGATCTGCTCCTGCTTCGGCGGCAGATCCTTGATGACCTGCTCTTTGGTGCGGCGCATCATCAGTGGACGGACACGACGCCGGAGCTTGTCCAGCTGCGCCGAGTCACCGTTCTTTTCCACCGGCTTTTGGTAGTTTTCGGCGAACCTCTTGGGGCTCGGGAACAGACCGGGCGCCACGATGGACGTCAGCGCCCAGAACTCCATGAGGTTGTTCTCAAGAGGAGTACCGGTGATCGCGAGCTTGAACCGGGCAGGGAGCTTCCGCGCGCACTGGTACGCCTTGGATTGGTGGTTCTTCACAAATTGGGCCTCGTCCAGCATCAGCCCGGCCCACTGGAAATAGGCGTAGGCCTCGTAATCGATCCGGAACAAGGCATAGGAGGTAATGACGACGTCGGCCCCCGCCATGGCTTCCGACGGCAACAGGCCGCTCTTGGCGAAGGTCTCCGAAACCGTGCGCACCACAAGGCCTGGAGCGAACCGCTGCGCTTCCAACGCCCAGTTGCTGACGACGCTGGTGGGAGCCACAACAAGGAACGGCGCCCTGTCATTGCCATCGGAGACGGCGAGCTCCTTGGCCGCGCACATAAGCGCGATCGCCTGCACGGTCTTGCCCAGGCCCATGTCGTCCGCCAGCACGCCGCCGAGGCTGTGCTTGTACAGGAAGCTGAGCCAGTTGAAACCCTCCAGCTGATACGGACGCAGCTCAGCGTTAAGGCCGGCCGGCAGCGGCAGCCCGGTCACGCCGTCGTCGAGCAGTCCGCCAACAGCCTCGCGCCAGGCAGCGGCCTGTTCGTCCACGATTCCGAGCTGCGCGAGCTCATCCCAGAGCCCCACCTGGAAGCGGCTGATCTGCAGGGTGCCGTCCTTGTTGTCGGGGTTGTCCTGAAGTGAGCGGGCTTCGTCGATCAGGGCGCGGAGCTGATGCAGTTCGGGCAGGTCCAGGGAGAAGTGCGCGCCGCTGGGAAGGAGCATACGGGTTTGGCCGGCGGCGAGCGCGGAGAAAACAGCCGCGAAGGAAACCGGTTCGCCTTCGAGCGTGATCACAATTCCGAGGTCGAACCAGTCACCGCTGGCGGTTTCCTTGGTGGAGATGGACACTACCGGTGCTTCTTCAGCCTCCCGGTAGTCGGCGATGTCGCCGGAAGTTTCCACGACGACGTCGGGCAGTTCCTTGAGCGCGGGCAGCACCTCTTCGGTGAAGGCCAGGGTGTCCAGGCCGCCCAGTTCCGCGGTAGCGGCCAGGCGCGGGGCACCCCACCCTCCCGTTGCCGACTCCGCGAGCGCGGGGACCGCGTCCCACGGCCGGCCGAGCGATTCAAGAATGCGTGCCTCGGCAGCATCATCCCGGTAGCCGCGGTCGTCCGGGTGCCGCCACAGGGGCTGCGCGGTGACGAGCGTTCCGGAGGTGTAGTGCCATTCCCAGTGCAGCCGGACTTTGTGGTCGTTGCCGTAGTTGGCCAGGAGCGAGAGCGTCGGCACGGCAAGGGTGGGCAGCTCCACGGACTTGTCGGCGGCCTGGACGGGCGTGGATTGCCGCAGCTTCGGGTAGAACGAGGTCAGGAAGCGGCTCTCGTCCTCAGCGGGTATCTGGAGCGTCTGCCCCTCGGTGACGAATTCGAGCAGCTCGTCGCTGATGGCACCCTCGATCGGGGCCAGTGTGATCAGGTTCTTCTGTTGCGGAACTCCGGGCAGCGTTTCGCCGGAATGGGTAAAGAAGATGCCGGTGGCCGGCTTACCCAGGAAACCCAGGGTCCCGGGGTCTACGGCATCCCCGCCGACGGTGACGGACGGCGCAAGTTCCAGGCCGCCGTCGTGCGTTGCGCTTTCGGTTCCGTTCGCGTCCAGTCTCGCCAGACTGAGTCCGACGACGGCGGGTTGGGCCTCGACGCGGACAGGCTCGCTCCCAGCGGAGTGGATGAGCGGGAGGCCGGCCTTTTTCGCCTCATCGAGCAGGGTCCACAAGTTCTTGGCGGCGAAGTCGTTCAGGCTCAGCCACATCGCACCGGAGGGCTGTTGCCGTCCGTTGCTGGAACCGTGGGCGGCCAGGAAAGTCTGAAGCCACTCGACGTGGACCTCGTTGAATTCGCGCCGGAAACTGACGTAGCTCAGGTTGTTCCAGGACACGTCGCCGCGGATCCATTTGCCTTTGGCGCCCATCATGACGGGGCGGGCCTTGAGCTGGCGGACGCTGCGCATGGGGTCGCGCCGGCCTGTGTAGGAGAAGTGCGCGGCCGGTTCCTCCACTTCGAACTGGAGGGCCAGGGGGATTCCCGCGGCGGAGGGCGCAGTGCCGGGCTTGGCGATCAGCCTGTTGAGGGCTTGTTCCCAAGCGGGACGCGCTGCGCCGATCTCCGACGGCCTGGCTGTCTGGATGCCTGGCGCTTGCGACAAAAGTTGGGCGCGGATGGTGGGGTGGTCTTCGGCGGTGAAAAGCAGGGCCGCCACGTGCTTGCAGTCCTTGCGGACCGGGCAGCTGCAGATCCCCACAGTGCAGCTCCAGCCGGCGGGCTTGCGGACCAGTTTGGCCGACGTCGAATACGGTTGCGGGCCGCTGCCGCGGACCTTGCCCAGGAGAAGCCCGGTAGCCGGATCGAAGGAAATGCCGCTCACCCGGCTGCCCATGGCATACGCCAGTCCGGCCGCCAAGGAGCGGTCGTTGATGGCTGGAGTCTGAATGGCCAGTTCCCAGGATTCGTCGGTGGGGGACGGCATGCGTCGGGCTACTTTCGGCAGGAGGTTATCTGCTCAATCTTAGTCAGCCCCCAGCGGCCCCCAAACTTCGCCCACCGTTCACCTCCACCTCGATTGCGGCGCCACTGCCACGCGTACGTTGTAGGTGTCCGGAGCACCATCAGCTTTCAGCAGTGAGGATTTCCCATGACTACCAACGAATACCCCGTCGTCCTGAACAAGAGCGCTTTCGCAGCCGGCAACGGGGATGTAGTGGATTCCAACGTCACGGTCGTGAACCATATGTACGCCGAACTCCTCAACAGCGACGAGATCTCACCCGCCGCGCTCAACAGCTACTTTGTGGACTTCTACCTGACCCAGGCGCTCTCGGGTGGGTTCGCGCAGTACGTGTTCACCGCTCCTGAGCGTGAAGAGGTTGATGCCTACGTCCGTGCGGGCCTTGAAGCCATGGGCGCTACCCGGCACCTGGATCTCTTCGACCGCACTGCTTCGGCGTTTGATGCGTTGACGGAGGACGAAGCCGAAGCCTATCTTGACGGCGAGCTGGATGAGGCCGAGTCGCCCGTTCCTGCCGTTGAGGCGCTGGACGAGTTGGACGGTGAGTTTGAAGCCTTGCTTGAAGAGGAGGACATTATCGACCTCAACGCCGTGTACCTCCGCGACCAGTCCGAGCTGCTGGTTCTTTCCGACGAAGAAATCGAGGCACACATCGCAGTTCGTGTGGCCCTCATCCCGGATTTGGCCGAGCGCCAGGCCGAAGCTGAGGAGGAAGCACTCGCCAACGCTCCCGAGTTCGAGGTCATCATCCGGGAACTGTGCAATGTGGCCGGCTTTGCGCTGGAGAAGATCACCATGGGCGATCCGAACTACGAGCACGACGGCGTGAAGACCCTCGCCTGGCACTTCTCCACCGACCACGGGGACTACCTCATGATCGAGGACGACGAGGAGGCCTTCATGATCCACCCAGAGACCAAGGAAATCATTGCGGCTGTGGAGTTCGAGGAGTCCGACGAGTTCGTGGGGGCCTAGGCCGTTCGCGCCTCGCCGGGCGCCTCGCTGAGATCGCTGGAACGCTGCGGGATCGCCGGAGTTTTCCAGCGATCCCGGCAGCTTCCGGCGACTTGGACTGGGTCGAGGCGCTAGCCGGTTCTGGCCCTACGCAGCTTGACGAAGCCCCAGAGGATTGCCGCCTGCCAGCAGACAAGCAGGCTAATCCAGATCCAGCCCGGCCCATGTTTTACGAAGTCGAGCGTCATCGCCACCAAACCCAGTATCCACGCCACCTCCTGGAGAACCAGGAATGACAGGTTTGCGCGGTTCTTCGTGGTGCCCTTCTGTGTCATGTTCTCTCCCCCCCGGAGTGTTGCAGTCCTGCCTCGGTGAGCTGCCCGGCAACTCGTGGTCGACGTCGTCCGCTGTTTCAACCGTACGCTGCGTCTGCTCCCGCCGCTTCGTGGGAAGCGTGCGCAGTCGCCGCAAGGTTGCGGGCGGCTTCGCAGCGTTTCCACTATTTCGGCCCGGGCTTTCCACATAGCGAGGGCCGGCCCTTCTGCGACAGGATCGGGCCCGGTGATGCTGGGCCGATGGAATCAACGTCAGCAACTCCGGTCATCCCCGTCTTGCCGTTACCCTCACGCGGCCATATGTGGAGGACCGATGAACTGCTCCGCTTCGGGCTAAATGCCAGAAAAATCAGGGCGCTGGTAGACGCCGGGGAATTGCAGCGGTTGAGGTACGGCTGCTACATCAGGTCCAGCAAGTGGAACGCCCTGGGTCCAAGGCGGAAGGCGATGGCGCGCATCGTGGCGCACGCCCATGGCACGCTGACAACGTCGTCGGGCGGTCTCGTTTACAGCCACCTCTCCGCGGCGCGACTCCACGGATTGTTCGTGTGGGGTGTTGATGACAAGGTCCACGTGCTTTCTCCAGTCAGGCCTTCTCCGGACCGCTGGGGCAAGGATGTCACGGGACATACAGAGAGCTTCACTGAAGACGATGTCGTGATGGTTCGGGGCCTGCGGGCGACCTCGCTTGAGCGCACCATGTTCGACTGCGCGAGAATGCTCAGCTATCCAAAGGCTCTGGTGATCATGGACCATGGGCTGCGATTGGGCGGGGACATCCAAACGCTTAACCGGATGCTGGCGGCCTCCAGCGGCAAACGGGGTGTGCGAACGCTGCGCAAGGCACTGGAGAACGCAGATCCGCGCTCCGAGTCTGCTGGGGAGACGCTCACCCGTGACCTGATGCAGAGATTGCGCATCAAGCCCCCTCAGCCGCAATTTGAGGTTCAAACCCGGATTGGCCGCCATCGCATGGACTTCGCTTGGGAAGACGTGAAGCTGGCTTTGGAGTTTGACGGGCGAACCAAGTACTTCGACTACAAGCCAACGGAAGAGGTCATCTTCCAGGAACGCCGGCGTGAGAAGGCACTTATGGAAGATGGCTGGCGCTTCATTCGGATCGAGTGGAAGGACTTGTTCCAGGAACGGGCCTTCAAGGAACGTATTCTCCGGGCCCTTGGATGACGGGTGGCTTTGCCCAGTTCGCGGGAAGCCTGCGAGCCCGCCGCAAGTTTGCAGGGGTATTGGCAGGCTTCCCGCGAATTCGATGCGGGGGCGGTCGGCTTCCCGCGAACTCGGCGTCGGCGGGGCCGGGGAACAGAACAGCCCTCAGTAACCCGTAGCCGCGGCCCCCTTGACCATCTCTCCGCTCGGGCTCACGAGGTACCAGACACCGCCAACGCCTTGGCCCGTGACATCCCCGGCGGCCTTGTCCTTGGCGTAGTAGTACAGGGGCATGCCGTTGAGGGTGACCTGCTTCTTTCCGTCAGGGGTCGCGATGGTTCCCACTGTGCCGGTGACGCCATCAACGCTCGGGGTGGCCGACGTCGTCGTAAATACCGGCCAGGCCGTGAGGCAGGCGCCGGTGCAGGCGCTTGTTCCCGAGTCCTTCACGTCCTTGGTGAAGAAGTACAGGCTCATGCCCTTGCTGTCCACCACGATCTGGCCGGCGCTGGAGGACGCGGTTTTCATCTCGGCCGCGGCGGCAGGGCTGGAGGCTGCAGAGGATGTGGCTGCAGTTGACGAGGCCGCAGGCGGCGCCGAAGATGACGTCGATGTTCCGGAGCTACCACCACAGCCTGCCAACGCGGCGGCCAGGACCAGAGCCCCGATTCCCATGCTGAGTTGCTTTTTCATCCCTAGCTCCTTCGACGAGCCGGCCGGACGGGTCGGCGCTAACCCGTACGACGCCGGTCGGGCGAGAATGGTTCAAGTGAACCTTTTCGCGACGTAAGTCGTCGTATCGGGTGACACAGCGAAGGAGGTGGCTATGCCGTTGGATGAGGACGTGGTGGCAGCGATCTACCGCGACCACGGCGTAGCGCTGAAGCGCTTCGTGCTCAGCTGCACGCCCGACGCCAATCTGGCCGACGACGTGGTGCAGGAAACCATCCTCAAAGTGTGGCAGCACGCCCCGCAGATCACTGGAAGCCTGCGCAGTTACCTGTTCAGGACCGCGAGGAACGTGATCATCGACAATTACCGGAAGGCCCAACGCCGCCCCACCGAAACGGGCGAGCATGACCTGCCGGACCATGCAGCCACCGAACGCGTGGACGAACTCCTCAACCGCGTGCTCATGGAGGAAGCGCTGCTGCGGCTTAGCGTCGAACACCGCGAGGTCCTGGTAGCCCTCCACTATCAGCGGTTCACTGTCGTGGAGGCTGCGCTCCAGCTGAACATTCCTGCGGGAACTGTGAAATCCCGGGCTTTCTACGCTGTGAAGGCCCTCCGAACGATCCTTGATGAAATGGGGGTGGAACGATGAACGGCGAGTCCGTCCACCAATTGCTGGGCGCCTATCTGCTGGGTGGCCTTGAGCCGGAAGAAGCCCGTGCCTTCGAAGACCACCTCGCCCGGTGTGCCGAGTGCCGCGGTGAACTGGAAGAGCTGGAGAGCCTTCCCGCGCTCCTGGACGCAGTCCCCGCTGCCGACGCCGTCGCGCTCACCTCAAGTGGCAACGCAACGCCGGCGCCATTGGGAACGGAAGCGGAGCAGCTTCCGGAAAAGGTTCTGGTTGATCTTGCGGTCCGCAGGCGGAAATCACGACGCCGGTGGGCAGCTGTTGTTGGTGCGGTCGCCGCTGCGTGCCTGGCGCTTGGGTTTTTTGGTGGCCCTTTGCTGAACCAACCTCCGAAGCCGGATGCGAGCTATTCAGTGCAGTCGGACGGTGGGCTTCAGCTGACCGTGGATATGGTCAAGAAGACCTGGGGCACAGAGCTGGATGTCGAAGGACGCAGCATGCCACTCCAAGGGACGCTCTACCTCTGGGTGAAGGGCCGTGACGGGGCCGAGGAACGTACGTGCGGGTGGACGGCCACGCCGAGTGGGCGCATCAAGATCACGGGCGCCACCCCGGTGCAGTTGGCAGGCATCGCCGGAGTGGAGCTCAGGGACGAATCCGACAAAACGGTGGCGTCGATCTCTGTGCCGTGAGGGTCGGTGCCGTGATGAGTCACTGCCGCGACTGGGCTTTCAACTCGGCCACCAGCGCCGGATCCTCGCAGGCCCGGGCGAAGGCTTCGATCCGTCGTTCGATTTCCCGGCCCAGCAGCCAACTGCCGATTCTCTCAGCCACTGGTCTGATGAGAGCCGGGCGGCACGAAAAGGTGTACTTCCAGACGGCCCGGGTGCCGCCGTCGTCGGGGGTGAACCGCCAGCCGCCGCCGAAGTTCTCAAAGAACCACGGACCGGACACCATGGTCATGCCCACGTTGCGTGGGGGAGTGTAGGAGACGTATTCGCTGACCATCTTCAGGCCCATGCGCGAAACCGTCCGGGTCCGCACACCTTTGCCCGCAGCTCGGGCGCCATCCATGAAGGACTGGGCGGAAATGAAGGGGTCCCACTTGAGCCTGAACGCGCCCGTGGTCTGGGAGAGGGCGAACGCTGTTTCAGGGTCGAGGCGAATGAATCGTTCGGCGCGGACTTGGGGCATCAGAATCCCTGCCCGGAGCCGAGCACCAGGAACACGATGAAGACCACGCCGAAGATGTTGATCGCCATGATCGAGAGTCCAACGATCCCGGTGACCCGGCCGACGTTCATTCGTCCGGCGCGGAAGACCGCAAGCAGCCCGCTGACCACGGAGACGACGGCTAACAGCACTGCCGTCCCGGCCAGGACCAGGGCGCCGATCCACCACGCGTCGTTGCCCTGGTTGTAGCGGCTCATGGCCGAGGCAACGGCTGCGATGCCCAGCGGAATGCTCACCGCGGCGGCGATGGGCGAAAGGACCGCCGAGATGATGCTCGTGATACCGGCGCCCAGACCCGGCGTGCCGAAGCGCTGTGGTTGCCGGTACTGGTCCACCGGCGGCTGGTAGCTCATGGTTCCCCCCAAAATCCGTTGGCTAAAGCTTGCGGTACGTCAGGTCGAAGATCATCCGGCCGGCCTCGTGTGCCTTGTTCTCGAAGCTGGTTCGAATGCGGCCCTCGAAACGCGGCGCCCAGCCGCCCTCCTGGTCCACACCCTCGTTTGGGCCGGTGTGCTCCGTGCTGACGGGGGCCCGGCCTTCACGTACAGGCGCGCCGCCCACAACGGATTCGACGCCGGATTGCCAGACTTGCGTCAACGGGCTCTCCTCGCCGCTGCGCTCGCCTTCGTGCATGTTCTCAAACTCCGTGGAGCCCGCCAGGACTTCCCGGACGTGGACTGCGTAGTTGGACCAGTCGGTGGCGATCCTCCAGTAGCCGCCCTTTTGCAGGGCCTTGGCGGCAACAGAGGCGAAGGCCGGCTGGATGAGGCGGCGCTTGTGGTGGCGGGCCTTGTGCCAGGGGTCGGGGAAGAAGACCCAGAGCTCGCTGACGGAGCCTGCGGGAAGCATGGATTCGAGGACCTCGGGGGCGTTGGCTTCCACCACCCTCACATTGGTCAGTCCGCGGCTGTTGATCTTGATGATGGTGTTGGCAAGGCCCGGAGTGTAGACCTCGACGGCAAGGAAGTCCTTGTCCGGGTTCTGCTCGGCGGCGTGAACAACCGCGTCACCCAGTCCCGAACCGATCTCCACGATCAACGGAGCTTTGCGGCCAAAAACGGCCTCGGCGTCGAAGGTGTAATCCGGGTGCACGGACGTGTTGGCCACGTGACGGGGAACCTGGACAGCCCAGCGCTCGGCGTGCTCTTCCCACGCCGCCTGCCTGCGTCCCTGGAGGCGGGTGCCGCGGCGCACGAAACTGACCGGACGGCCACCATAGGTTCCGAAGGAAGCCTGGCTGCCGGGAGTTATGGGGCGTGGGGTATCTGGGGTTTCACTCATGTCCATTCAAGAATACTTTGCGCGCGCAGGGATCCTCCCAAGTGCCCGGCGGCATTTGCCAAGACCCTAGATGAGCAGATCCAGGTACTGCCGTCGAGCCTTCATGGCGTGAATCAGAAGCTCATTGCCGCTGTCGAACCTGAGTACCACGAGTTCGAGTAGGCGGCCAGTGGGGTCGAAGCCAAGCCTCAACTGCCGTGCCGGGCTGTCCTCATCGAGGTCCGCGATGTAGATGGCCTGCTCAGCCGCGTGAATGGCGTCCTCAGCACGGATGCCGTGCTTAAGCGCAGATGCATGCGCCTGCACTACGCCGCGCTAATCCACGCCCGGACGGCTGCGCGGATCGCTTCTGAGCGGCTCAGGTGATCATGCTCGGCGCGGGCAGAGAGCTGCCGAAGCAGCTCCGCGTCCATGCGTACGGGCACCACTTCGCCGGGGCCCTCGCCAACCGGGCGGCGGCCACGCTTGCGAAGTTGCTCAGTTGGGTATCCGCGCTCGGCCTCGTCAGCCCAGGCTTGGATCATCTCAGGGGTGACTGGTGCACCATTGATCCGCTCAGCACTCATGTCTAAATCGTATTACGAAATTGAGGGTCGGGAAAGGGCGTGCGACGGCCTGACAGAATAGGACGTGTGACCTCCTCCCAGAAGCCCGCCGCAACAGAGAAATCCGTCCTGCCCGGGATCGCCGTGGACGCGGAGATCGATGACGAACCCCCGGCGCACCCCACGCAACTCCGTGGCAAGAGGGGCCTGGTCTACCTCGGCATCTGCCTTGTCCTTATCGGCCTGAACCTGCGAACGGTCTTCTCGAGCTTCTCAGCGGTCCTTCCCGAAATAACGTCCGACGCCGGTCTGCCGGGCTGGTCGCTGGTGGTCCTCACCACGGTGCCGGTCACCTTGTTGGGCGTGTTCGCGCCGCTTGCCCCAATCCTGGCCCGGAGGTTTGGTGCAGAAAGAGTGCTGCTCGGGGCCATGGCAGTCCTCACGGCGGGCCTTCTGCTCAGGCCGCTGGATATCCCAGGGGCCGGGCATCTCCCCGCACTTCTGGCCGGAACCGCCGCGTGCGGTGCCGCGATCGCGCTGTGCAACGTCCTTCTCCCCGGGGTGGTGAAGAGGGACTTCCCGCACCGCCTTGGCCTGATGGGCGGCCTCTATACGACGGCAATCTGCGCGTCAGCCGCGCTCGGTGCCGGATTCACGTACCCGGTCTTTACGGCAACCGGCCACTGGACGTCGGCGCTGTGGTTCTGGGTGGTGCCGGCCGCCGTCGTACTTTTGCTGTTCCTGCCGTTGGCAATCCGCCAGCCGTCCGTAAAGCACCAAGCCATCCACGGAGGCGTGAACGTGTGGCGCTCGGCGGTGGCTTGGCAGGTGACCCTGTTCATGGTGCTGCAGGCGATGATGTCCTTCAGCGTGTTCGCGTGGATGGCACCCATCCTGCGCGACCGGGGGATTGACGGCGCAACGGCCGGGCTCATTGTGTCGGTGTCGATCGTGCTGCAGATGCTCGGTTCACTGTTTGCCCCTGCGCTGGCTACCCGTTTCAAGGACCAGCGGATCATCAACATGGTGGTGGCCCTGATGACGGGAGGCGGCTTCGCGCTCACCATATTCGGACCCACGGAACTCATCTGGGTGTGGACCGGGCTGAATGGGCTTGGACAGGGGTCGCTGACGGCGGTCGCCCTGACGATGATCATGGTCCGCACCCGGGATGCCCATACTGCCGCGCACCTTTCCGGGATGATGCAGGGGGTTGGCTATGGGCTGGGCTCCACAGGGACGCTGATGGTGGGTCAGTTGCATCAGGCAACGGGAGGCTTCGCGGCGGCGGGGATCCTGTTCCTGGTGGTCGGTTTGCTGGCGGCGTTCTTCGGTTATCGGGCCGGCCGTGACCGCTTCGTTTAACCCAAGTAGGGGACAGCTAACGGCCCAGCGAGCGCTCAGTGGGCCGTTAGCTGTCCCCTAGTTGGGGGAGGGGGGTTAGACGGTCAGGTCCTTGCCCTTGGTTTCGGGGATCGTGAACACGAACGCGATGCTGATCACCAGCAGGACCACGGCATAGACGTTGAACAGGTAACCGTGACCGATCGTGCCCAGCCACGTCTGCAGGTACGGCGCCGTTCCACCGAAGGCCGCGACGCAGATGGAGTACGGAACGCCGACGCCGACGGTACGGATGTGCGTCGGGAAGAGCTCCGCGTACACGGCCGGAACGATCGCGGCGCTGCCTGCGATGAAGAACAGCATCACGGACATGGACACCGTGAGCTGCCACGGGGAATCCTTCAGCAGCCACGTCATCGGGAAGTGGAGCAGCGCAGCACCCGCGGAGGACATGATCAGGACGGGCTTGCGGCCGATACGGTCCGAAAGCTTGCCCCAGAACGGCAAGGCAGCGATGAACACCACGTTGGCAATGACGCCTGCCCAGAGCGCCGCTCCCCGGTCCATCTTCAGGGCGGTTGCCGCGTAGCTTGGGGCCACGACGCCCCAAATGTAATAGACCACCGTGAGGCCAACAGTCAGCCCGATGACCTGCAGCGCCTGCTTGCGGTACTTGACGATCTGAGGCCACATCGGGGCACGCTTTTCCTTGGGCGCCTCGGCTTCGAACGCCTCGGTTTCCTTCATCTTGGAGCGCATGATCAAGGCGTAGATGCCCAGCGCGCCACCGATAAGGAACGGGATGCGCCAGCCCCAAGCGCTCATGTCGTCCTTGCTCAGGACGGCGGTCAGGATCGCGCCCAGCAGCGTGCCGGCCAGGATGCCGGCGGTGCCGGAGGTGTAGATGAGGGTCGCCCAGAAGCCGCGCTTCTCCTTGGGCGCCATCTCGGAAAGGTACGTTTGCGACGACGGCAACTCGCCACCGTGCGCCAGGCCCTGGATGAGCCGGGCCACCAGAAGCATCGCGGATGCGAAGGCTCCGACCGCCGCAAAGGTGGGAGCGATACCGATCAACAGGCTGCCCACGGCACCCAGCGCAACGGCGATGGTCATCGAGGTCTTGCGGCCGATCCGGTCACCGATCCAGCCGAAGAGGAACCCGCCGAACGGTCGCGCTACGAATCCGACGGCGAAGATCGCCAAGGTGGACAGCACGGCTGACGTGGGATCGGCCTGGCTGAACAGCGCGCCCGCGATGAAAGGCGAGAACGTGGCGTAGATGGCCCAGTCGTACCATTCAACGGCGTTGCCGATGCCGGTGCCGACCAGTGTGCGGACGTGCGACTTGTGGACCTTGGCGTCGGGGGACGTTCCAACGGTGGTGGTCATGGGGTTCTCCAGGGGGTTTAGTTGCCGGCGAGGGTGGCGATGCGGGATACGGCGAGTTCGGCATAGAGCGCCGCGCCGTCGGTGAGGACGCCGTCGTCGAACGTTGCGTACGGCGAGTGGTTGAAGGGCGACGTCGTGTGGTCGGCTCCCGGAGCGACGGCACTGAGTCCGACGAACGTTCCGGGGACCTCGGCGAGGACCCGGGAGAAGTCTTCCGAGCCGCTCAGGGGAGTGGCGATCCTGGTGTGCCTGGACTCACCGAACATCCCGGCGATGACGTTCTCTGCAGTGGTGGTCTCGTCGTCGTTGTTGATGGTGAGGGGGTATTCCTCCTGGTAATGCACATCGGCCTCCAGGCCATGGGCTGCTGCGATGCCGTGGAGCAGCCGGGGTACTGTCTCCATCATCTTCCGGCGTGACTCTTCTGAGAAGGTCCGGATGGTTGCTTCGATGCGGGCGGTCTCGGGGATGACGTTGCGCTTGGTTCCGGCATGGAGGACGCCCACGGTCAGGACTACGGGATCGAACATGTTGAACTGCCGGGTGACCATGACCTGGAGCGCGGTGACCATCTCAGCGGCGGCTGTTACGGGGTCCTTGGCCGAATGCGGGGCTGAGCCGTGGCCGCCGGCGCCCAGGACGGTTACGACCAGTCCGTCCGAGGAGCTGAGCATGACGCCGGGCTTGGTGACGAACCGGCCGTGCGGTTCCAGGGAGGAGAAGACGTGCATGCCGTAGGCGGTATCGGCGCGGCGGCCGGCGGCATCCAGGACGCCTTCCTTAATCATGTAGCTGGCGCCGTCGAATCCTTCTTCGCCCGGCTGGAACATGAGGATGACGTCGCCGGCCAACTGGTGCTGCCGCTCGGCAAGGAGCGTGGCGGCCCCGGCGAGCATGGACGTGTGGAGGTCGTGGCCGCAGGCATGCATGGCACCATCCACACGGGAGGTGTAGTCGACGCCTGTTGTTTCCTGCACGGGCAATCCGTCCATGTCCGCCCGCAACAGCACCACGGGCTTCTCAGCCGAGGCGTGCGCCGCACTGCCGCGCAGGACTGCGGTGACCGACGTCGTCTCCTTGCCCAAGGTGATTTCGTACGGGAGTCCGTCCAGCGCCTTGAGCACCTTCTCCTGGGTGCGGGGGAGTTGCAGGCCGATCTCCGGTTCGCGGTGGAGGTCGTGGCGGAGGCGGACGATGTCCTCCCGCAGTTCCTTGGCGTCAGCGACGATGGTCATGATTCTCCTGGATCTATCCGGTGATGCTTTACTCATGCCATTGTGGGGTGACCTGCTTCACACGCACGGAAAGAGCTGTAAATATGCATTGATATGCCCCGATAGGCAGGATTCATGCGTCACTTTGGGATAATCAACTCATGGAGCTCAGCGAAGAAGATTTGCGCTTGGTCAACGCCTTGCAGATATCGCCCCGGATCAGTTGGTCCGACGCCGGCAGCGTCCTGGGCGTCCACGCCACCACTCTTGCCTCGCGCTGGGACCGTCTTCGGGCCGCGGGCGCTGCCTGGACGACGGCGCACCTCATGGGCGATCCAAAGGACATGTGCCTTGCGATGGTGGACATCGACTGCGAAATGCACTTGCGGCCGGACGTCACTGCCGCTGTGGCGCAGCTTCCCGAGGTCATCACCGTGGAAGAGGCCGCCAGTAACCGCGACCTGACGCTCACGGTGATTACCCAGGACCTGGAACAGTTCAGCACCCAGGTGTTGCCGCGGCTCAAGGAAATCCGCGGACTCACCAAGTACCACACGGCCTTGTGCACGCGGATCCACACCAGCGGCTACGCCTGGCGGCTGAATGTGCTCAGCAAAGCCGAACAACAGGCCTTGCGGGCACTCGCGGGCCCTGAAGCCGTCAACCCTTCAGCCCCGGATACGGTGGTGGCGCCCCTGCCGGAAACGCACCTGGCGCTCATCCCGTTCCTTGCCCGGGACGGCCGTGCCACAGCCGCAGAGATCGCCCGGGCGCTGGGCCGCAACCCGGCCACGGTCCAGCGCCAACTGGGGCGCGTGCTGGCCAGCCGGATGCTGTCCTTCCGTTGCGAGATCGCCCAGCAGTTCTCCGGATTCCCCATCACAGTCCAATGGTTTGCGAACGTCCCGGCAGGTCAGCATGAGGCCGCCGCCACGGAACTCAGGGCCATCCGCAACGTCCGCTTCTCCGCGTCCACCACGGGCCGGACCAACTTCACCATGATCATGTGGTTGCGCTCGTTGGCGGATGTCATGGAAATGGAGCTCACCATCCAGCAGCGGATCCCGGGCATCGAACTGGTGGAGAGTGTGGTGATGCTCAACACCGCCAAGCGCGTGGGGTGGATGCTGAACCCGGACTCGACCGCAACAGGAACAGTGGTGCCTCCCTATGGCGAGTTGCTGCCGGAGGGCGTCTAAGCGTGTTTCGTGGCCCTCAAGACGGTGTCAAGAGTGGTCCCGGATTCGCCGCTGGGACCTGAAACAGTCCGTTTCCTGTCCGTCAGGACGTTCACGAACCACGGCTCACGATCCAGCCGCAGGGCTCCCGCAAGCTGCTCCGGAGTGAAGAACAGGCCGGCCTCGTGGTGGTGCTGGCTCCAGGATGGAAGGCCATGAGGGTGGTGCCCGACCACCAGCAACGTACCGCCGGGGGCCACCGCGGCTGCCGCTGAAGTGACGGAATCACGCCATGGCAAAAGAGGCGAGTGCAGGAACTGCGCCGAGACAAGATCGAACTCCGGCTGCGGTTCCCACTCGGTGAGGTCCTGCTGCTGCCAGGTGATCCGGTCAGCGACGCCCGCCTCTTCGGCGTGGGCAGCTGCCCGTTCAAGCGCGACGGCGGACACGTCCAGGGCGGTGACCGTCCAGCCCTGCTTCGCGAGCCAGATGGCGTCGCCGCCCTCCCCGCAGCCCAGGTCGAGGGCCTTGCCGGGATTCAGGTCCTTGGCTTCGGCAACCAGCTGCGGGTTCGGATTGCCGCTCCAGATCTTGGCCCGCTCCCGGTACATGCCATCCCACATGTCCACTGCGTTGTCCGCGTCCTTGTGGAGGTTCAGCCCACCCTGCTGGGCACCTTCGTGGCGGGCGCCTTCGTGCTGGACGCCGTGTTGGTGAGTGCCGGCGTCGTGCGTGTGTTCAGTCATGACCCAAGCGTGCCAAGAGGCTCCAGCGCAAGGCAATGCCTGTTGCCGTTTCGGCAAGGTTTGCTATTTCAGGCCGGGCTCCTGTGCTGACAAAGTCCAGCGCTGCGCCCCGGCCCCGGAGGCGCCGAGCTCGTCCGACGGGTTCTGCAGCGTGCAGGATTTCAGGCTCAGGCAGCCGCAGCCGATGCACCCATCGAGGTCGTCGCGCAGGTGCTGCAGCGCGGCGATCCGCTCATCCAGTTCCTCCCGCCAGCGCAAGGACAACTTGCTCCAGTCCCGCTTGGTGGGCGTGCGGCCTTCGGGCAAGGAATCCAGGGCGTCCCGGATGTCCTTCAGCGGCAAGCCCACCCGCTGCGAGGTCTTGATGAACGCCACCCGCCTCAAGGTGTCGCGACGATACCTCCGCTGGTTCCCCGCCGTCCGCTCGGCTTCGATGAGCCCGTTGCGTTCGTAGAAATGAAGGGCCGACGGCGATACTCCGCTGCGCTCGGAGAGCTCACCAATGGTCAACGGCCGGTGGGCGGGGGCGGAGGACATGGGACTGCTTCCGGTAGGGCGTGCTGGATTGACCTCAACATTAGTTGAGGTTTTAGGCTGGCGTCCATGACCTCTGACACCTCAACGGCTGGAATTCTGGGCCGCCCCTACCTCCTTGCCACCGTTGGGGCCTGCGCGCTGGTCTTCCTGAGCGCGTTCGAATCCCTCGCGGTGACAACCATCATGCCGCTCGTGAGCCGCGACCTGGATGGAGCCGGCCTCTACGCGCTGGCTTTCGCCGGACCGCTGGCTACCGGCGTGATGGGGATGGTGGCGGCGGGCAACTGGTCCGACCGGCGGGGTCCCGCAGCGCCCCTTTACTCCTCGGTTGCGCTGTTCGTGCTGGGCCTGCTCATCGCGGGAATGGCGGGAAGCATGGAGGTCCTGGTGCTGGGGCGCCTGGTCCAGGGCCTGGGAGGCGGCGCGATGACCGTGGCCCTCTACGTTTTGGTGGCCCGCGTCTACCCGCCCGGGCTGCACCCCAAGATCTTCGCCGCCTTCGCCGCGTCCTGGGTGGTTCCTTCCCTGGTGGGTCCCTTCGCCGCCGGGGTTGTGGCGCAGCTGAGCAGTTGGCATTGGGTGTTCCTGGGCGTCGTGGGCCTGGTTGTTCCGGCTTTGCTGATGGTGGTGCCTGCCGTGCGGGCGATGGATTCCGAACCCGCTGCCGAATCCGTTCCCTGGGCCTTTGGGCGCATGGGATGGGCGGCGCTCGCGGCCCTTGCCGTGCTGGGACTGAACCTGTCCGCAGAGGTTCCGGGCGTTGGCGGGGTGATTGCCGCCGTCGCACTTGTCCTTGCAGTGGTGGCCCTGCGGCCGCTGGTACCGCGCGGGACGCTGACCGCAAAGCGGGGTCTGCCCAGCGTCATCCTCACCCGCGGGTTGGCGTCTGCGGCGTTCTTCGGGGCCGAGGTTTACCTGCCGTACCTGCTGACTGAGCGCTACGCCTTTACCCCGACATTTGCCGGGCTGACCCTGACCGGGGCGGCACTGGCGTGGGCTGGCGCATCGGCAATCCAGGGGCGGCTGGGCGCCCGGCTGGCCGATGATCGCGCGATCAAAACCGGTGCCGCCCTGGTGCTGGTGGCCATTGTCCTAACGCTTGCGACCGTAACCTTTGCGCTGCCTCCGGCGGTTGCCATCGGTGGCTGGATCCTGGCCGGCGGCGGCATGGGGCTCATGTACCCGCGGCTGTCCGTCATGACGCTGGCGCTGTCCAGCGAGGAAAACCAGGGCTTCAACAGTGCGGCCATGTCGATCTCCGACTCACTCGGCGGCGCGTTGTCTCTCGCCGCCACGGGATTGGTTTTCGCGGCATTCACGACGACGAACCCGTTTGCGGGGGTCTTCGCGATGACGGCGGTGATCGCCGTCGTCGGGGTCGTCATTGCGCCGAGGGTCGCCGCCCGCGCCGCCACATCCGCGCCCCGGACCGACGCCGAGGCCCACCTCTCACTGACGCAACCCAATTAGGGGACAGCACATGTCGCAATGAGCGCTCATTGCGACATGTGCTGTCCCCCAGTTGGGCGGGGGTAAGCGGGCGCAACGCTGCCCGATGCAAGGCTCCTCCCCGAACACTGCTAGAATAAGAACACTTGATGTGCGGTGACGCCCTGAAGCAGGTGGCCTGAACGGCTGCGCGGCGGGGCATTTTTCATGTGAGAGGCACATCCTGCGTCGATGAACGCGTTCCATTTGGTCCCGGCCACCGCTGTTGCAGCGAATCGGTAGACCACCTGACTTTTCCTCGGCGAACCCCTGGCCCAACCGGCGTCGGGGGCCGATGTCCGCAACTGGACACCGCCCGAAAGACATGAAGTTTATGACTACTTTTGCTGCCCTTGGCACGCCCAAGGCCATTGCTGAATCCCTCGCCGCAGACGGCATCGAAGAGGCATTCCCCATCCAGGTGAAGACCCTCCCGGACACCCTCGCAGGCCGTGACGTCCTGGGCCGTGGCCGCACCGGCTCCGGCAAGACCATCGCTTTCGCCATCCCGCTCGTGGCCCGCCTGGCCGAGCGTGAAGCCAAGCACTTCCGCAAGCCCGGCCGCCCCATGGGCCTGGTCCTTGCACCGACCCGCGAGCTTGCGACCCAGATCAACGCCACCATCGAGCCGTTGGCCAAGGCCATGGGCCTGAACACCACGGTGATCTACGGCGGCATCTCCCAAGCACGCCAGGAAAAGGCGCTGCGTGCCGGCGTGGACATCGTCATCGCCTGCCCGGGCCGCCTCGAAGACCTGATCCGCCAGCGCATTCTGACCCTCGAAGCCGTTGAGGTCACCGTGCTTGACGAGGCCGACCACATGGCCGACCTCGGCTTCCTCCCGGTGGTCAAGAAGCTCATGGACATGACCCCCAAGCAGGGCCAGCGCCTGCTCTTCTCCGCGACGTTGGACAACGGTGTTGACAAGCTGGTCAGCCGTTACCTGTCCAACCCGCTGACGCACTCCGTGGACGATCCCCAGGCCGCTGTCACCACCATGGAACACCATGTCCTGGTGGTCAACGACCAGACGGTCAAGAAGCAGCTCATCGTTGAACTGGCCTCCGGCGCCGGTCGCCGCGTCCTCTTCATGCGGACAAAGCACCACGCCCGCAAGCTTGCCAAGACCCTCACGGACGCCGGCATCCCCGCCGTCGACCTGCACGGAAACCTGTCGCAGAACGCCCGCGACCGCAACCTTGCCGAGTTCTCCAACGGTGACGTCCGCGTCCTGGTGGCCACCGACGTCGCAGCCCGCGGTGTGCACGTTGACGACGTCGAACTCGTCATCCACGTTGACCCGCCCACGGAGCACAAGGCCTACCTGCACCGTTCCGGCCGTACGGCCCGCGCCGGTTCCGATGGCACCGTGGTCACGCTGACGCTCCCTGAGCAGCAGAGCGACGTCAAGAAGCTCATGAAGGCTGCCGGCGTTGACGTTTCGTTCGAGCGCGTCACTGCCAACTCCCCGTTGGTGGCCGACCTCGTTGGCGAGATTGCCGACAAGGTTGATCCCCGCACCCGCGCCGCGTTGCTCGCGGCGAAGGCTCCGCAGCAAGGTGGCGGCACCTCCACCGGTGCCAACGCCCAGCGCAAGCGCGCCCGCCGTTCCGGCCAGGCTGCTCCCACCGCTGGTGGCCGCGGCGGTCGCGGCGGACGTGGCAAGGTTTCGGCCGAGCCGGTCCGCACCGACGTCAACCGCGCCGAGCGTCGCGCAGCAATGAACGACGACGTCGCCCGCAACTCACGTGGTCGCGGCAAGTCGGGTGCCACGCACCGCAACGACGTTCCAGGTTCGCAGGGGCAGGGCGGCCGCAGTGGCCGTCCGGCTACGGGTCAGCGCTCGGCGTCGGCTCCGCGTTCGGCCTCGGCCACCACAACCCGCGGCACCGGTAACAAGGCTGTTTGGTCTTCGAACACCGGTGGAACTTCTGGCGGATCCTTCGGTTCGGGCTCCGGCAACTCCGGTCGCGGTGGTTCCGGCTCGGGTCGTCCGGCCCGCAGCGGCCCCCGTCGTGCGTCGGCTCCGGCCTCGAACGAGCGCCGCGGCCGCTAGGTAAGTTCCAGTTGTGAGGCCCGCTCTGCGTCCTATTCCTTGGGTTTAGGGCGCAGAGCAGGCCTCGCAACGCGTGCACTACCAGCCCCGGGCGCGCCACTCTTCCAGATGGGGCCGCTCGGCTCCGAGGGTAGTGGGCAGACCATGGCCGGGGTGCACCACGGTGTCATCCGGGTAGGCGTCGAACAGCCGTTCCGTCACGTCGTTCAACAGTGACGTGAAGCGTGCGGGATCGTTCTGTGTGTTGCCGACGCCGCCCGGAAACAACGAGTCGCCACTGAAAATGTGGGCCGGCCCGTCCGGATCCTGGTAAACGAACGCGATCGAGCCCGGGGTGTGTCCGCGCAAGTGGACTGCCGTGAGCTTGAAGCCGTCGAACCGCTCAACGTCGCCGTGACCAAGCCGGATGTCCACCGGAACCGGCAGCGCATCGGCGTCGTCCGATCCTGCTGAGGTGATGGCCCCGGTCGCTTCCACCAGCTCTGCCAACGCACGGACGTGGTCCCAGTGCTGGTGGGTGGTGGCGATCCTGGCCAGTTTGGTTGGCTGGGCGGAGTCGGCAGCGGAGTCCGCCAGGAGTTGCTGGATGGCCGGGAGGTCGTCTGCAGCGTCGATCAACACCTGTTCGCCTGTGGACTTGGAGGTCACCAGGTAGACGTTGTTGTTCATTTCGCTGACGGAGATGCTGCGGATAGTGACGTCGCGCAGTGAGTGAATAAGCGAATCCATGATGTCAGCCTACGTGGTCGGCTTCACGGCCTTGCGAGACCCAGTTGGGGTCGGCGGATCGTGAACCGACGACGGCGGCTGCAGCTTGGTCGAGCACCTCAAGCTGCGCTGTTCCCAGTTGCACGGACAGCGCGCCAAGGTTCTCGTCGATCCGGTGCGCCTTGCGCGTGCCGGGGATGGGAACGACGGAAATCCCAAGGCGCTTACCCTGGGCGAACAGCCAAGCCAGGGCTACCTGGGCCGGAGTTGTATCCAGCCCGCTGGCTACCTCGCGGACTGCGGCCACCACAGCCTGGTTCGCATCAAGTGCCTGCTCGCCAAAGCGCGGGATCTTGTGCCGGAAGTCATTCTCGCCAAGGTCACCCGCGCTGACGGTTCCCGTAAGGAACCCGCGGCCCAGCGGCGAATACGGCACGAACCCAACGCCAAGCTCCTTGGCTGCAGGCACGACATTGAGCTCGACATCCCTGCTCCAGATGGACCATTCACTCTGGACCGCGGCAATGGGATGGACGGCGTTGGCCTGCCTGAGCTCCTCGGCTGTCACTTCCGACAAACCGAGGTGCCTGACTTTGCCCTCACGGACCAGCTCCGCCATGGCCTCCACGGTTTCCACAATCGGAACGCGGAGGTCACGGCGGTGCATGTAGTAGAGGTCAATGACATCAGTGTCCAGCCGGCGGAGGCTCGCTTCCGCCGCTTGCCTGACGTAGGCGGCATCCCCGCGGACGCCTGAGTAGCCGTCCGCGGGGTTGCCCTCAATCCCGAACTTGGTGGCGAGTTGGATCTCGTCACGGCGTTCCTTGAGGAGCCGGCCCACGAGTTCCTCGTTGCTGCCTGCGCCATACACATCCGCCGTGTCGATGAAGGTGATGCCCGCATCCACGGCGTGCCTGAGCGTTTGCAGGCCTTCTTCGGGGTCGATCCCGCCATAAACGGGGGTAAGGGCCATGCCTCCGAATCCGAGGGGGCTGACAGTGAGGCCATCTCCGAGCTGAACTGCAGTCATGAACGTCTCCAATGCGCGTTTGGGTGCTTGAAGGCGTGAACCCCAGGGTGGCTGAGGCTATTCCCTGCCTTGGTTCGCCTTGGCCGGGGTTTTTCCGGAGGTGCCGGAGGGCAACGCCTTCAAACCTGCGGCACAGCCCACGATGCCCGCGATGAACAGCAGCTTCAGCGGGCTCGCCGCTTCCACGACGGTGATCATTGCCCAGCCAACGGTCAGTGCAGCACCGATACCCACCCATACGGCGTACGCGGTTCCAAGCGGGATGCGTTTTACGGCCACACCCAATCCGAGCATGCTCAGGACGGCGGTGACGGCGAAGACGACTGTCGGCAGGAGCTGCGTGAAGCCGTTGGAGAGACCCAAGGCGGTGGCCCACACGGCTTCCAGCAGTGCTGATGCCAGGAGGATGACCCAGAAGATTCCGGTGTTCTGTGCTTTGTTTGCCTGTGCAGTCATGGCTACGCCACCACCTTCAGGCCGACCACGCACGCGCCGATGCCGGCAAGCAGGAGCAGCCGGGCCGTCGTCGTGGGTTCAACTTTGGTGACCATCGCGTAAGCGGCGGTCAGCACGACGCCGACGCCAACCCAGACTGCGTAGGCCGTGCCGGTGGGGATGGATTGCATGGCGATGGCCAGGCCGCCCATGCTCGCGACGACTGCCACAAGGAAGACAACTGTGGGAACAGGCTTGCGGAAGCCCTTGGAACGGTGCAGGGCTGCGGCCCAGACGGCCTCAAGCGCACCGGAGAGAATGAGAATTAACCACGACATGACATTTCCTTTGGCCAGTCTTGTCGCGTGCCGGGTACTGAACCGTCGTCCGGAGGTTCCAGAGCGGAACCTTCATTTCAGGCTAGCAACTCCCGCGCGGGGTGGCCACTTGTGGTGGCGAAGGTCACCCGACGTGGTCGATCGAGATTACAGCCACAAAGCCCCGTCCGGAGATCTCGGGACTGCGGGTATCGGAGCCAACTACGGTGTCGTAGCGGGACAACTCCACGGGTTCGGCCGCGCCGGTGGCCGCCTCGCCGCCGTCGGACTCTTCCTCAACAGGTGCGCGGGGCGCAACGGTAGCTTTGCCCTCCAAGAGGACCGCCAGCTGCCCCTCGAATACCGGGTGCGGGCGCTTCTTCGAGATCTCCACAATGGACGTGTAGCCCTTGAAAGCGCCCTCGCGTGCGATGACGTTCAGGTCCCGGATATCGCCGGTCGGCAGGGTGGCCGAGGATGCTGCCTCACCCGGGAAACGGAACGGGCGGTACTTCTCCAACGGGTGCTCGGAGCCGTCGACGGTCAGGAGCAGCAGCTCGCCGTCGATGATGGTGATGACCCGCTCCATGCCCGGGAAAACGGAAAAATCGCCCGCTGTGGAGACGTCCGCGATGCTGACCCGCCAATCCCAGGCGCCATCCTGAGCGGAGGCTGCTTGTGGATGGCTCGCGATCTCACGCGTCACACCGCCCCCATTGCGCCACGGTTCGGGACGGACATCGGCAAAACGGATAATCTCCATCCGACCAGCCTAGTGGTGGACGCCGTTTCTCCGGTGGCAACGCGGCTTGCTAACGTCATATGTGGAAAACGTTGCGGGATTGGCTGGAGGCGCTGGATGTTCGTCAAAGTGTGCGGCTTGAGCACGCCCGAATCCGTGCGCGAAGCCGTCGACGCCGGTGCTGACGCTGTCGGTTTCGTCCTCACCGCCAGCCCGCGTGAAGTCGGCCCGGACCAGGTCCGCATCCTGCATCCGTTGGTGCCTGCTTCCGTGAAGGCTGTAGGGGTTTTCCGCCACGAGTCCGCTGCCGATGCCGTAGCTACTGCTCGGGCGGCCGGGCTGGAATGGGTTCAACTGCACGGTCGCCGCACCGCCGACGACGTCAAAACAGTGCACGACGCCGGTATGCGGCTCATCCGGGCCGTCACCATGGGTGCCTCCCCGGACGAGTTCGCTGACCTGGGCGAGGACCTGTTCCTGATTGACGCCGCCGTGCCTGGGTCGGGGGAGTCCTGGGACTACGCCTCTGTGCGGGAGAAGGGGCTCGACGGCCGCGAATGGCTGCTTGCCGGCGGGCTTGAGCCAGGCAACGTGGCCTTCGCCGCCGCGGCTGCAGGGGCCTGGGGCGTGGATGTTTCTTCGGGCGTTGAATCGTCGCGGGGTGTGAAGGACCTGGCCAAGATCCGCGCGTTCGTCCAAGCCGCCAAAGCCTGACCCTCTCTCACATCCCCTTGGGTTGAGCCGAACCCTCACTCACGTCCCCTTGGGTTGAGCCGAACCCTCTCTCACGTCCCCTTGGGTTGAGCCGAACCCTCACTCACGTCCCCTTGGTGGTGATGGAGGGTTGGGGTGAAGTGGCGGGGATGTGATGGAGGGTTGGGGAAAAGTCAGGGGAATTTCAGGGCAGACCCCGAGCCCTTTTGTCGGGGCCACAGGGCAGAATGAAGAGTATGAAAACGCTGCTCAACATCATCTGGCTTGTCTTCGGTGGCTTCTGGTTGGCCTTGGGTTATTTCGCGGCTGGAATCATTTGCTGCGTCCTCATCGTGACCATCCCATGGGGCATCGCATCGTTCCGGATCGGCGCATACTGCCTGTGGCCTTTCGGGCAGATGGTGGTGGAGAAGCCGGGCGGATCCGGGGTCTTCGCGCTCCTGGGCAACGTCATTTGGCTGTTGGTGGCGGGCATCTGGATTGCCATCGGACACGTTGTCACGGCGTTCGCCATGGCCATCACCATCGTGGGAATCCCGTTGGCCATCGCCAACCTGAAGCTGATCCCGGTATCGCTCATGCCGCTCGGAAAGCAGATCGTGCCCACCAATCAGCCCTTCGTCCCCAGCTACCGCTAAGAAACCCCAACTGATCCCGTCCGCAGATCAAACTGGAACGTGCGCTCCCGACGCACCGCCCCGCCGTCGGCCTCCACGGCGAAGCAAAGTTCCAAAGCGCCCCGATCGATATCCAAAGAGCTGATGGCGTACGTCGGCGTGAAGTAGAGCGCGTGTTCACCGGGCTGCAGGTCCGCCGACGGGAAGTCGGCCGGGTTGCGGTGCTGCCCTTGAAGTTCGACGCCGGTCATCGCCTCCGCGGAGCAGTTGCGGGCGCGTCCGGTGAAGGCAAGGATGTCCCCGGCTTTGTAGCCCGGGATGATGGGGCCGTAATTGAGGTCTTGGGCCTCCCGGGTGCCCAGAATCTGCTCGCCGGTGTAGCCCTGCCCGATCTCCTTCCACGTTTGGACGTCCCATTGATCTCCGCCCGAGGAAGGGATCACGTGGAATTCACCGGCGTTCTGCCATATGGCGGGCCTGCCTGGGGTTAGGGAGCGCAGCTCCATGTCGAAGACCAAACCATCCAGAGGGGCTGGCGCTGGCGCGGAAAGTTGCTCCGTGAGCTGCTCAGCGGGGATGGAAGCGAACACGATCTCCCGGTACCCCTGCCGCTCGTACAACACGCCGATGTTCCCATCCGGCAGCCGAGTCACAGTGGAGTACGCGGAGCTGCCCGGGCACACTACAAGCTTTGCCGGCCACGAGGCGCCGTTATCCGTGGAGAGGCTCAGGACAGTGTTCCGACGCAGATGGGGGTCGTGGTTGTTGCTGGCGAGAAGCCAGGATGACGTCTCCGGAGCCGCGAAATTTACGCTGGGGAGTCCGTCGAAACGGGCCAAGGAGCCGTTGTCGCTGGGATCCGGGAGCGCCGGTACAGGTTGCAGGGGACTCCAGGTCTGCCCGCCATCCTCGGACACAGCAGACATCCGGCACGGAGTGGCCCGGGAATGCAGGAGCAGCCGGCCATCGTCCAGGCATACAACCTTGTTCTCATTCGGCCCTGTCCCTGCCTGGCCCGGACCGATGAGATCGCCCAGCTTCCATGTCTCTCCGTGGTCGTCACTGAACGCAGAGGCGGCCATGATGGATCCGTCCACCAAGAGCACGTACTGCTGAACCAGCCTGCCCGCAAAAGGGCCGGTGTGCAGCTGGATGCCTTGCCCGGCGGCGGCAAAAAGCCCGGCAACCCCGCGGTTCTTGAGCTGTGCGGTGAGCCGACGGTGGTGCCAGGTCCCGCCGTCGTCGTCTGAGTAGCTGACGTCAGCGTGCTGCACGTCGTCCTCCGGCTCCAAGCCGGTGGCCGATTCAAAGAAGCCCGCGTGGGTACCGGCAGCGTGGAACATGAAGATGCGCCCGGTCTGTGTGTCTACCAGGAGGCTCGGATCGCCGAAGCCCTGCAGCCCTGTGCCCGTGCGGACCACCTGCTGCTGCTCCCACGTAGCCCCGTTGTCATGGCTTCGCCGAAGAAGGAGATCGATGGGGTTCGGGAGATCATCCAGGTTGGGCCGGCCGTCGTAGGCAGCGAGCACGGTGCCGCGCGTACTGACCGCCAGGGCCGGGATACGGTACTGGCGATAGCCGAAGGTTCCACGAACCGCCAGGACGTGCTCGGCTGTTGGAATGGCAGTAGGGGAGTCGTCGGAGGCGGGGAGGTAGGAGGTCACACCTCTTACTCTAACTCCAGGGAATGCCCCGAAAACAACCGCCCTCCAACACTGCCACCACTGAACTGGCGTCCAACTCGGCCGCGATCGCAACATCCTCCGCGTACCCGGCGTCGACCAGCTCGCGACCACTCGAACAACCCCGTAAAACAGCGTCCAAATGGGGTTCTGCTGCGTCGAAGGCTGCCCCCGCAGCTGCGGCCTCCGGGGAGAAATTGTGCCGCCCTGCTGCTGCCAGTCCGGCGAGAAAGGCGCCCGCTCCGAGTTCGTCCTCCAGCGCCGGGCGCAACGCGCCATGACGCCACGCTTCACCCGCCGCAATTACGGCGATTACGGCATCAGCGGGCAACGCGGAGTGCACCCAGTCGGCAGTTGCAGCGGCATTCCGCAACGAAACAGCAACCACCTTCCGTGCGGAGCCGGCGAGTTCGCGGCTGATGGTGGAGCCGTTCGGGGAGGGCAGAACCACCCGGTCCAAGGTGTGCGCCGCGCGGAGACTCCGGGGCGACAAGCTCAACCCCTCGGAGCCTCTCGGACCCGCCAGTGAAGCACCGTGATGCGCCGCGAATTCGCTGGCCCCGGCATCGCGTATGGGATAGGGGAAGACCTGCGCCCCGCGGTCGACCGCAACGCTGACGCACGTGGTGAACGACAAAACGTCAACCACCACCGCGAGGTCGGCTCCCGGCACCACCGCACGTGCGCCGTCGAGCCCCCATTCGAACCGCACCGAGTACGGAAGTTGCCGCTGCGCCTCCCCTGGTTCGCTGAGCACGGTGCTCACGCCAATTCGGCGGCGAGGTTCCGGCGCGCGGCGTCTAGCCAGAGGCCTTGTGCGCGTTCGCTATGGAACAGCGGGTCCAGGTCCAGGAGGTGGCGTACGACGGCGGCCCGCCCCCTGGCGAAGTCGTCGTCACTGACGTGGCCGTAGTCTTCGCGGACGGCGGCCAGATACCGTGCGTATGACTGTTCGTCCCCTCCCAGGACGGAGAGGTCCGCATCGCAAAGCAGGGCCCCGGCGTGGTCACCGGGTTCGGGTTGGTGGCTGGACGTGAGCCGGACGAGCCGGGCGACCTCGGCTACATCAGCGGGAGCCAGTCCGGCCGAGGTCAGGCGGTTTTCGGCCAGGAGTGCCGACTCTTCCTCGTCCTGCCCGGCGACTCCTTCGTAAACGGCATCGTGGAACCAGGCCGCGAGCGATACTGTGCGGGCGGGCAAGGCAGGTTCCGTCAGGGTGTCCAGGGCTTCAAGGACGGCCAGCAGGTGGGTCCGGCTGTGGTATTTCCGGCCGTTCTCGCCCCACCGTTCCAGCAATTCGAGGCCAAGTTCTTCGTGGCCCGGATACGTGGTATTCCAGCGTTCCAACAGGGGAACGGTCAGCGCCTTGCTGCGTTCGCGGGCGGGGATGCGCAGCCCGCTGGCAATAAGTTTGCGGACCAGTATGCGGGCCTCCACGGGGATGGCCCCTGCCTGCAGCAGGTCCTCGTAGCGGCGTTCCGGGACGTCGTAGTGGTCGCCGTCGAAGGCCCGCCCGGGTACGCCCGCGGCCGCTGCGAAGGCGTGCAGCTCATCCAACGACGTGTCCGACACCAAGTGCGAAAACACCGTACCGTGGGCCGGCCACAGAGGCGGATCGACGTAGATAGCCATGGCCAAAGTGTAATCCCGGCGATCCTTCCCAGTTGCCGCCCGTCGGGACGTCTACCGCCGTACTTGCCGTCCCGGAGACAGGGGCGCCAGTGCTCTTGCCGTTCGTGGCAACTGGGAAGGAGTGGGGAGACCTCAGCGTTCCGCCGGCAGGATGTTCTGGTTGCCGCGGAATACATTGTCGGGATCGAATTGGCCCTTCACCAGGGAAAGCCGACGGTAGTTCTGTTCACCGTAGGCCGCCATGATCCGGTCCTGGCCCTCGTCGCCGATGAAGTTCAGCCAGACGCCGCCCGTGGTGTGGGGTGCGATGTCATGCCGGAACTGCTTGACCCAGGCCTTTGCTTCCTGCCCGCCTTCCCGGGTTTCCGCGAGCCCGAACGGGTGGCTGACCCACGCTGCGCCCCTGTTCTGCAAGGGAGTGTTGGCCGCGGCGGGTCCGGATACGGCACCACCCCAGCGCGCTACCAACTGCTGCGAATGTGGGCCTGGGAGCCGCTGGGCGGAATCGACCAAAAGGTCCAAGGCGACGTCGTCGAGTTCGTCGTGGTAATCGGCGCTCCAGTAGTTGTAGTGGTCCGGGGGATCGTCGATCATGCACTGGAAGTCCGCGTAGCCCATGGGCGAGACAAGATCCACTGCAGGGCCAAGCTCGCGGAACGGCTTTGCGTGTTCTTCGCCTGCTTCCACGGAGCCCGCGTAGAGGTAGGCCATGCCCACCGCCAGCTTGCCCACCAAGTCCTCCGGGACGAACTCTTCCGGGGGAGCGGTGAGATAGACCAAAGCGGTCCCGACGGCGTCGGGTGCTTCCAGCGCGATGCTGCGGAACGCCAGGGAGAGATCAAGGGCGTCTTGCCCCGGGAACAACATGAGCCCGGCCATCACGGTGGGACCGAGGTCATGCAGCGCGAAGGTCAGGGACGTTGCTACGCCGAAGTTGCCGCCCCCGCCGTGGAGCGCCCAGAACAACTCCGGGTTCTCATCCTTGTTGGCGGTCACGTGCTCCCCCGAAGCAGTGACGAGGTCAACGGATACCAGGTTGTCGCACGCGAATCCGTAGCATCGCTCCAACCAGCCTGAGCCTCCACCCAGGGTGAAGCCGGAGACACCTGTGGTGGACGCCCGTCCCCCTGTGACCGCCAGCCCGTGCTGCTGGGTAGCACGGTCGAACTCTCCCCAGGTAACGCCGCCGCCTACCGTCACAGTTTTGGCTTCGGGGTCAACACTGATGGACTTCATGGGGCGGACGTCAACCACCAGGCCGCCGTCGTTGGTGGACATGCCCGCCACTGAGTGACCGCCTGACCGCACGGCTACGTCCAGATTGTGGTTGTGGGCGTATCGGAGCGCCTCGGCTACTTCGCCGGGATCCGCGCATTTGGCAATGACAGCCGGCTTTCGGTCGATCATCGCATTGAAGAGTTTCCGGGCCTCGTCATAGTTCGGGTTGTCCGGTCGAATCCATTCCATGGGACGCTCCTTCGCGCCTGAGACTCTCTCCCTCGAACAGGGTACTGCGGCGGCATCCGGGGAGCCATGGCTAAAGCTTACTGAATGGTTTCGGGGGCCGGATTAGCCCAGCAGAACCTTCGCCTTGGCCGAGGCGTCGGCGCGGATCTGCTTGACAGCCTCCACCTCGGGCTCCAGCTCTTTCATCCGCGTTGTCAGGTATTTATCCAGCACTGCGGTGATCTTCTCATCGAACCCTGTGCTCTGGCGGCAAGTGGCATCCGTGACGGCGATTTTCAGTTCCTTCTGGCCTCCTGCCTCGAGACCGGCAGAGACTGCTTCGCCGGGGTGGCTGTAGGGGAACGCTGTGGTGGACATGCATTCTTTCCAGGAGTTCACAGCCGCCTGGATCTCCGGATCCTGGCCGGCAGCGTTGGTGGCGACCATCAGGGAGTTGAAAGCCAACCCGGTGGCCCTCATGTAGTTGTCGGCATTCCCATAGATCGCGGTGACCCCCTCCGCCGTGCACCCTCCCCAGAGCATCCCTGTCCCGGCCGAGGACTGGACCACATTCTGTTCGGGGTTCCCGCCTCCGTGCAGGGCCTGCTGAAAGCCGGGATCGGCCATGAGCTTTCCCAGAGTGGAGTCCGGGGCAGGCTCACCTGGCCCCTTGGGCTTGGACGAGGCGTAGCCGGAAATCCGTGCAGCCTCAACCGTGAGCGTATCGAATCCCACGTAGTTCTTGAGATCCACGGACTGCTGCCCTGCGGATACGGGCGTGTAGTCGTAACCGGCCTTGGCCATGCACCGCCGGACGGCTTCTGCCACTCCCTTTTCGGCCACCGGGTCCGCCGAGGCAAACTGCTCCGCGGCGAGGGTGGTCCCGGATACAGGATGGTCCGCGGGCTTGGTCAGCATGGAGGAAACTCCCGGAGTGGCAGCGGCCGCCAATGTTGCAGCTGCGCCAGCGGCAAGGATCAGTGCCCCAATAGTCTTCTTTTTCACTGTTTCTCCTTCATGACGAATTATCGTCGGTTTTTGGCAATGCGGTGGCTGACCCTGGTGCTTCCAGGGCCTGGTTGGAGCTGGGAAATTCAGGCGATCAGCTTGTTCTGGTAAGCGAACGCGACCAATTGGATACGGTTTTTGAGGTTGAGCTTGGACAAAATGTTCCCGATGTGGGACTTCACAGTGGCATCACTGAGCACCAGGGACGCGGCGATCTCCCCATTGGCCAGACCCTGCGCTGCGAGCATGAACACGTCCTGCTCACGGGCTGACAATGGCGCCAGGACAGCAGTGTTCGACTCCGCGGGAGTGGTGTAGTCCCTGAGCAGTTCATTGGTGGCCGAAGGCGCCATGACCGCATGGCCCGAGTGAACGGTGCGGATGGTGGCCAGCAGGAACTCCGGTGTCGCATCCTTGGTGAGGAAACCACCGGCACCTGCCTGGATGGCGCGGACAACGGCTTCGTCGTGCTGGATCGTGGTAAGCACGATGACCTTGGTCCCTGCCTTGCCTTCGGTGATGCGCCGGGTGGCCGTGATCCCGTCCATGACCGGCATCCGAATGTCCATCAGCATGACGTCGGGCTCCACGGCTCCCGCAAGTTCAACGGCCTGCTCACCGTCGGTGGCCTCACCCACGAGGTCTAGATCCGGCTGGCTGCGCAAGATCATCTTCAGGCCGGCGCTGAACAGGGGCTGGTCGTCCACCAAAGCAACGCGGATAGGTGTTTCGTTCATGGCAGGATTGCCTCCACTTCGAAGAGCTGACCGTTAGTGGCCGTCGTGAGTTGCCCGCCTGCCGCCGTCGCGCGTTCCCGCATCCCCGGGATGCCGCGTCCGGTTCCCGACGGCGGCACTTCCGCGCCGCCGTCGGCCAGCCTTGACCGGACCTTCAGGCGCAGGCCGCTGCCGTCGCGGGCGACGGTCACCACTGCGCCGGCGGTCCGGTCGCCGTGCTTGAACGCGTTCGTGAGGCTTTCCTGCACAATTCTGTACACGGTGAGATCCTCTTACCGGCGACAACCCTTCCAGCCCGCTCGTCTGCAGCTCAACGGGCATACCGCTGCTCTGCAAGTGGTGGACCAATACGGGTAGCTCAGCGGCTCCAGGGGCAGGGCCTTCCAGCTCGGAACCGAAGCTTTGAACGAGCCGCCGGGTTTCCTGAAGGGCACTCCTTGCCGAGGACGCGATGACCTGCGCCGCTTCCTCCACGAGTTCCGGCTCGCTCCTGTGGACGTAGCGGATACCCTCGGCCTGCGCTGTGATGACGGCGAGGGAGTGTGCCAGGACGTCGTGCAGCTCGCGGGCGATCCTGTTGCGCTCCTGTTCGATCACCAAGGCACTGGCAGTAGATTCGAGCTGTGTTTCAGCCTGTTCCTTGGCCAGCCGGTTGGCAGCGGCCTGGCGGATCGACGCAGCGGCAGCCCAACCTGCGAGGTTGAGGGCAGAGAATGCCGCGAATACCAGGAAGGCGTAGACAGCAATCCTCAGTGTCCCGGCTTCGGCGAGCTGCTTTCCGAATACGAAGTTGATCCAAGTGACGTCGGCAAACCAGTTCAAGGTGACCAGCCCGGCGGCGGTCACCGTAGCAACGGGCAGGGGCCAACGTTGAGGTTCGTCCCAGCCGAGAGCCGCGAAAAAGAAGAGCACAGGCAGGCAAACATAGGGGGTGGCGCCGGACAACATGAGATCCGGAAAGATGCCAAAGGCCTGGAAACCCAAGGCAGCGAAGGCGAAGATCACGGCCGGGACAGGGATCAGTTCAGCGGCAGCAACAGCGGCAGCCAGCGCCACCAGCAGGGCGCTCGCCGAATCGAAGTTGCGCTCCTCGAGAATCATGAGTGCCACGAGCATGCCAAGGCCCGCCAACGGTGCGGCTGCGGGGCGGAGCGCCCGGATTCGTGGGGTCATGCTTCAACCCTAGGGTGGGCTGCCCGGGCTTTCGCGTTGTTTGGCCCAGGTTCATCCGGGTGGGGGAGCAAGTTCGTCCGAGGTGCGGAGGCGTTGGCGAGGAAACGACGACGCCGGGCCGCAGCTTCGGCCCCGGCCCGCACCCTTTTCCGCCCTGCGCGCCAGAGCTTACGGGTGCATTCCGCGGCAAGGGGTGCGCCCCATGCGCGGAAAGGGTGCGTCAGGCGTCCCCAGGTGCGCCAGCGCAACCCGACGCCACGACTCCGGCCAGAGCCGACGTCCACTCACCAACCGAAAGTCACATTGCGTTTGCGGGCGCAGGTGCTTCTTTCATGCGCAAATTCGGAACTAGAATCAATCCATGCCGCAAATACGAATTTCCGAGGCCGCCCGCTTCCTGGGTGTCAGTGACGACACCGTGAGGCGTTGGACGGAGAACGGGACGCTCACGCCGCAGAAAGATCCGGCAGGGCGCCTCGCAGTGGATGGACTGGAACTTGCCACGCTTGCCCGCGACCAATCACACCTCCCGGACGACCCCTCGCGCCCGGGCAGTTCAGCCCGGAACCGCTTCATCGGCTTGGTTACGGGGATCACGGCCGACAAGGTCATGGCGCAGGTGGAGCTCCAGTGTGGTCCGTTCCGCGTGGTGTCCCTCATGAGCAGCGAGGCCGTGCGGGAACTCGGGCTTGAGCTTGGATCAGTGGCCACCGCCGTGGTCAAGGCCACCACCGTCATCATCGAAACACCCCAGGCAAAGAGCATCATATGAACCTCAAACCCCTTACTGCAGTGCTGCTGGCCGGGGCATTGGCATCGAGCGTGGCGGGATGCGCCCCAGGGGCGAGCCCAACGTCGCAACAAAGCACCTCACCTTCAGGCGAAATCACCGTCTTCGCTGCTGCGTCCCTCAAAGGAACCTTCACGCAGCTGGCCAAGGACTTCGAGGCAGCCAACCCGGGCACAAAAGTGAAGCTGAGCTTCGCTGGCTCCTCCGACCTGGTCACGCAGATCACCCAGGGCGCCCCGGCGGATGTGTTCGCCTCCGCCGACACCAAGAACATGTCCAAACTGGCTGATGCGAACCTCGTGGAGGGCGCTGCCACCAACTTCGCCACCAACGTCCTGGAGATCGCTGTCCCACCCGGCAATCCGGCGTCGATCGCTTCTTTCGCGGACCTGGCAAAGCCGGGCGTCAAAGTGGTCACCTGCGCAAGCCAGGTGCCGTGCGGCGCCGCAACCGACGCCGTCGAGAAAGCCTCCGGAACCACGCTGAGCCCGGTCAGCGAGGAGTCGTCCGTCACGGATGTCCTGGGGAAGGTCAGCTCCGGTGAAGCGGACGCGGGCTTGGTGTACATCACCGATGTGAAGGGAGCCGGGGACAAGGTGAAGGGCATCCCGTTCGTCGAATCGGACAAGGCGGTCAACACCTATCCGATTGCCACGGTAGGCTCCAGCAAGAACAAGGCGCTGGCGGCGGCCTTCATTGCCACGGTTACCGGGGACAAGGGCAAGCAGGTCCTGGGCGACGCTGGTTTCGGCACACCGTAGGGAGAATATGAAGACCACCACCACCGGCTATCACGGCATTCCGCGATGGATCCATGCCGTGGCAGCAGTGGGTGGCCTTCTGGTGATCCTTCCGCTGGCGGCGATGCTGCTGCGCGTGAATTGGCCCCAGTTCATCCCCCTGATCACGTCCGAGTCGTCCCTCGCAGCCCTGGCCCTGAGCCTGCGGACTTCTGCCGCCAGCACGGCTCTCTGCATTGTGCTGGGTGTCCCGCTGGCCCTCGTGCTTGCACGGGGTGAGTTCCCTGGCCAGAAACTCCTCAGGTCCTTTGTGCTCCTCCCACTGGTGCTGCCGCCGGTGGTTGGCGGGATTGCGCTGCTGTATACCTTCGGGCGGCAGGGCCTTTTGGGGAAGTCGCTGGAGCTGGCCGGTCTGCAGATCGCGTTTACGACCACCGCGGTGGTCCTGGCCCAAACGTTTGTCGCCCTGCCGTTCCTGGTGGTCAGTTTGGAGGGCGCCTTGAGGTCGGCGGGAAGCAGGTATGAAGCCGTGGCTGCGACGCTCGGGGCCAAGCCCACCACGGTGCTTCGCCGCGTCACCCTTCCCTTGGTCCTGCCGGGGTTGGCGTCCGGGGCGGTGTTGTCATTCGCGCGCAGTCTGGGTGAGTTCGGCGCGACGCTGACGTTCGCGGGCAGCCTGGAAGGCGTCACCCGTACGCTGCCGTTGGAGATCTACCTGCAGCGCGAGACCGACGCCGATGCCGCCGTTGCGCTGTCCCTGGTCCTGGTTGCCGTGGCAGTCGCGGTGGTGGGCCTCAGTTATGGCGGCCGGCGACGTGCACCAGAGGCGGTCCAGCCGTGAGCTTCGAGATGCGTGCCAGCCTGAAGGCCAGGAATTTCGAGATGTCCCTCAGTATCGGAGACGGCGAAACCGTGGCAATTCTCGGTCCCAACGGTGCCGGCAAGTCGACGTTGCTGGGGGTGATCGCCGGACTGTTGCGGCCAGACTCCGGCTCCGCCTCGATTGACCGGCGCCAGCTGTTCAAGCTCGACGCCGGTACCCGCCAATGGGACCCGCCACACCTTCGCGGCATCGCCCTTTTGGCCCAGGAGGCACTGCTGTTTCCGCACCTGAGTGCGTTGGACAACGTCGCGTTCGGCCCCCGCAGTGCAGGTGGCTCCAGGGTCGTTGCCCGGGAAGCTGCCCGGCATTGGCTGGCCGAAGTTGACGCGTTGACGCTGGCAGGCAGGAAGCCGGCCCAGCTTTCCGGAGGCCAGGCCCAACGCGTGGCCGTAGCTCGAGCCCTGGCGGCCGAGCCGGAATTGCTCCTCCTCGACGAACCAATGTCTGCCCTGGACATCCATGCAGCGCCCATGCTCCGCCGGGTCCTGAAACGCGTGCTCGAAGGCAGGAAGGCCATCATCGTCACGCACGACGTCCTGGACGCCTACATGCTGGCACACCGCGTGATAGTGGTGGAAGACGGGCGCATCGTGGAGGAAGGCCCCACCCGCCAAGTCCTGGAACGGCCCAGAAGCCACTTCGCGGCCGGACTCGCCGGCCTGAATCTCGTCACCGGGTCCCTCAGCCGGGAGGGAATTACGACGCCGGATGGCCGGGTTTTCGCCGGGCAGCACGATCCCGACTGGTCACCTGTGCCAGGTCAGGCAGGCGTGGCGGCGTTCCCGCCGTCGAGCGTTTCCGTCTTCCTCGGCGATGTCCACGGAAGCCCGCGCAATTCCTTCCCGGTGACCATCACGGACCTCGAACCGCACGGCGACCAGATCCGGGTCCGGGCCAGTCCGGGGGAGGGCAGCGCGCTGTCCGCCGACGTCACGCCAGCGGCCTCGGCGGACCTCGGCCTGGCTCCCGGCATGGAGGTGCGGTTCGTGGTGAAGTCCGCGCTGGTGTCGGTGTACCCGGCGTAGGGCCATAAACTCAAAGTGTGGCGTTTGAGGTTCTATGGCCCTCTTACCGCACCAATGAGCGAACCGCTCAGAACAAAGACCCGATGCCAGTCGGGTCTTTCGTTCGTTAACGGCACAGCAGGCTGTTGCCTGATGGTGCAAGCCTAGGGCAGGTTCCCCGCTACTCCCGGTACATCCGCTCCGCATAGGACGGCCCGTAGTAGGTCTCGAGATCTTCCAGCGGCGTCTCCGGCTGGGTGTACGCCTGGGCGAGCACAGCGATGCTCGGAAGGTCTTCGGGTTCCCACGTTTCCGGCTGCCACAGGCCGCTGCGCATGAAGGCCTTGCCGCAGTGCGTGAAGACTTCCTCCACCGAAACCACGACGGCGGCACGGGGCCGGTGTCCCTTGACCACCATCTGATCGAAGAAGTCGGCGTCACGCACAATTCGAGCTGTGCCGTTGATTCGCAGGGTGTCGGTGCGGCCCGGGACTACGGAGAGGATCCCTACGTTCGGGTTCTCCAGGATGTTGTGGAAACCGAAGGCTAGCTTGTTGCCGGGGCGTTCCGGGATGGCGATGGTGTGCTCGTCAATGACGTGGATGAAGCCGGCCGGATCACCCTTGGGGGAGGCATCCACGCGGCCCTGCGCATCCGTCGTCGAGAGGACGCAGAAAGGGCTGGCGGCGAGCCATTGCCGGTCGAAGTCGCTAAGCGAGGTCCGCACCTTCTTGCGCGTCCGTTCAAGGGGCAATCCGATCAGGTCTTCGAGTTCAGCGGCGGAGGAAATCGTGTCCATGGCCCCAGCCTAACCGCGCAGCTATGGACATGGGTTTCGCCGTGGGCAAACATGGAACAAGTGACCACCAAATCAAACTTGAGCGTAGTAGACTCAACTTTGAAAGTATTGGTCACTCTCCAGAAAGGGAGCTCTCTTTGGACGTCAAATTCACTACCAAAAGCCAGGAGGCCCTTTCTGCGGCCGCCATGAACGCATCAACCGCGGGAAATCCCCAAGTGGAACCCGCCCATCTGCTGAAGGCCCTCATGGACCAGCGGGAGGGCGTCGCTGTTGCCCTGTTGCGTGCCACGGGAGCCGATCCCGATGCCGTGAGTGTCCAGGCGAGCTCGGCCATCAAGGCCCTTCCGTCATCGTCTGGTGCCTCGGTGCAGCAGGCGCAGTTGTCGCGGCAGTCACTGCAGGCCATCCAGGCCGCCCAGAACGAGGCCGACAAACTCGGCGACTCCTTCGTCTCCACCGAGCACCTACTGCTGGGGCTCTCGGCCGGAAGTGACGCCGTCGGGAAGTTAATGCGCGACGCCGGTGCCTCCCATGAGGCGCTTCTCGCCGCCTTGCCGGGTGTCCGCGGTGACAGGAACGTCAATTCCCCGGATCCGGAAAACACCTTCCAGGCCTTGGAGAAGTTCGGCACGGACCTGACTGCGGTGGCCCGCTCCGGCAAGCTGGACCCCGTGATCGGGCGTGACAGCGAGATCCGCCGCGTCGTCCAGGTTCTGAGCCGCCGTACCAAGAACAACCCGGTGTTGATCGGTGAGCCCGGCGTTGGCAAGACCGCCGTCGTCGAGGGCCTCGCGCAGCGGATGGTGGCCGGCGACGTCCCGGAGAGCCTGCGCGGCAAGACGCTCATCGCCTTGGATCTCGCCTCCATGGTGGCTGGCGCAAAGTACCGAGGCGAATTCGAGGAGCGCCTGAAGGCCGTCCTGGAGGAAATCAAGAACTCCAACGGGCAGATTGTCACGTTCATTGACGAGATCCACACCGTTGTTGGCGCTGGCGCCACGGGCGAGAGCGCCATGGACGCCGGAAACATGCTCAAGCCCATGCTGGCCCGCGGGGAACTCCGCCTGATCGGTGCCACCACCTTGGATGAGTACCGCGAGAACATCGAGAAGGACCCTGCCCTGGAGCGCCGCTTCCAGCAGGTCTACGTGGGAGAGCCGAGCGTTGAAGACACCATCGGCATCCTCCGAGGCCTCAAGGAGCGCTACGAGGCGCACCACAAGGTAGCCATCGCCGACTCGGCGCTGGTGGCTGCAGCCACGCTGTCCAACCGCTACATCTCGGGGCGCCAGCTGCCTGACAAGGCCATCGACCTGGTGGATGAGGCCGCGTCCAGGCTCCGCATGGAGATCGATTCGGCGCCTGAAGAGATCGACCAGCTCCGCCGCGCCGTCGACCGTTTGACCATGGAAGAACTGGCCCTCCAGAACGAAACCGATCCCGCTTCAGTTGAGCGGCTTGCCGCGCTCCGCGCCGACATGGCGGACAAGAAGGAAGAGCTCAACGCCCTCAACGCGCGCTGGGAGGCCGAGAAGGCCGGACTGAACCGTGTGGGTGACCTGAAGGCCAGGATCGATGAACTGCGCTCGGCTGCGGACAAGCACCAACGCGAAGGCGACCTCGAATCGGCGTCGCGGATTTTGTACGGCGAGCTGCCCGCCTTGGAACGGGAGTTGAGCGCCGCTGCCGAGGAGGAGTCAGCTCGCGGCGAATCGAAGCCGGACCTGATGGTGGCAGAGGAAGTCACTGCCGACGACATCGCCGAGGTCATTTCTGCCTGGACGGGTATCCCGGCCGGCCGCATGCTCCAGGGTGAGTCCCAGAAGCTGCTGCATATGGAAGAAGAGCTCGGCAAGCGCCTGATTGGACAGAGCAAGGCGGTACAGGCCGTGTCCGACGCCGTCCGCCGTGCCCGTGCGGGGATCAGCGACCCCAACCGGCCCACTGGTTCGTTCCTGTTCCTGGGCCCCACCGGCGTTGGTAAGACAGAGCTGGCGAAGGCCTTGGCTGACTTCCTGTTTGACGACGAACGAGCCATGATCCGGATCGATATGTCCGAATACAGCGAGAAGCACGCTGTGGCCCGCCTGGTGGGTGCCCCTCCGGGATATGTGGGCTACGAAGAGGGTGGCCAGCTCACCGAGGCTGTCCGACGCCGGCCGTACTCCGTGGTGCTGCTGGACGAGGTTGAGAAGGCCCACCCTGAGGTGTTCGACATCCTCCTGCAGGTTCTCGACGACGGCCGCCTCACCGATGGGCAAGGCCGCACCGTGGACTTCCGGAACACCATCCTTGTGCTGACGTCCAACTCGGGCAGCCAGTTCCTGGTGGATCCGTCGCTGGATGCCAAAGCAAAGCGGGAAGCCGTCATGGCCGTGGTCCAGGCGTCGTTCAAGCCGGAGTTCCTGAACCGCTTGGACGAGATCGTGCTCTTCGAACCGCTGTCCGTTGAGGAACTGGCGCGGATCGTGGAGCTGCATGTCGACGAGCTCAGCAGGCGGCTCCGGGACCGGCGGCTCACGCTCGAAGTCACTGATGGTGCCCGTGCGTGGCTGGCCATGTCCGGCTACGATCCCGCGTACGGTGCCCGGCCTCTGCGTCGACTGGTCCAGCGCGAGATCGGCGACCGCCTGGCCAAGGAAATCCTGGCCGGCGAAATCAGCGACGGCGATACCGTGCTGGTCGATACTGCGGCCGACCTGGACGAACTCACCATCGACGGTTTGGAAGCGTTGTCAAACGCCGACGGCGGCGCTCCCGCAGGTACGGGCCTCACCGTCCGCCGGAAGTAGGACGGTCCGGCACTACTTCTCGAGGAGGTCTTCCTTGATGGTATTGCCGGAGTCCACCACGATGAAGCAATCGACGCGGCGGTCGCCACGGTCCCAGCTGGAACTGCTGGGGTACACGTTCTGCTGGAGCAGCACGTAGTTGGCGGCCGCATCGTTGAGCTTCACGGTCTTGCACACTTCCCGGCCCTTGTCCCGCAGGGCATTGGCGCCCGGGAAGGACTCGTCAGCGCCATAGCTGAACACTGCGCCGAGCTGGGCTGAATGTTCAGTGTCGCAGGCAACCGCCCTGGCCTCGCTGGCTTTGGGGTCGAAGCTGGCGAAGCAATCGCCTATCTGGAAGTCCTTCGCGTTCGTGTCGCGGGGGAGCGGGCCAAGCGTTGCCGAGGCACTGGGGCTCGCCACACTGGCTTCCGGCCGGTTGCCAAGCAGGTTGAGGAGAACCCAAATCACCACGCCAATGAGAACCAAGACACCGACAACGATTCCGCCAATGACCAAGCGCTGACGCTTGACGTGGTCACCGTGCGGCTCCGCTTGCCAGTCCTGGACCGTTTGCTGGCCTTGATAGGGCTGGCCCGTGTAAGGCTGTCCTGCATCCTGTCCCGGGTACGGTTGGCCCGTATAGGGCTGGCCCGGCCGCGGCTGGTTCGTATAAGGCAGCTGCCACGGGTAGTTCGGCTCACCGCCGGGCGCTGGGTCTGTGTTTGCCGCATGGGTTTCCGGGGGCAGCGCCGGATCAGGTTGCTCCGCCGGGTTCGGGACGAAGTCGGGATCGAGCTCCGGTGCGGGGTCCGGCTGGAGGCCCGACGGCGGCGTAGACGGCGCTGCTTCAGCTTGTTCGCCATGTGCCGGGCGAGGTGCTCCGGGCGCAGGGGACGCACCCGCCTTGCCCTGATCGTGTGGTGAACCATCACGCGGTGAGGTGTTGTCCTGGCTCATATTCCCGGGTGTGCCTTCCTGCTGTGGAGCCGCATTGAGCCCGACTCTACCCAATTTTCCGTTAGCTTGGAGGTGCGTATGGCCGGTTTTGGCGGCATGGGGCCCTGACTTGGGGTCGATATGGCGCACAGGCACCCCTGAAAGCATGTAATCTAGACATACGACAAATTGACCAAACATTCCGGGGCCTCACCGATAGCCAAGGTGACCACCTCCGGTCCAAGTACAAAAGGGGGTCACGCCATGGGGCGCGGCCGTCAAAAGGCAAAAGCTACCAAGCAGGCTCGGGACATCAAGTACTACTCCCCGAACACTGACTATTCGGCACTTGAGCGTGAGCTCACGGGTCCATCCAGTCGTGTCAAGAGCCACTTCCCCGACGATCCCCCGGAGCCGGACTATTCGGCCTACGAGGACAAGTACGCGGAAGATGATGACGACGAGGTAGACACCCGCCGTATCGGATAGCTGTCGTAACCAACAGGTGCCGCTGGCACTGAGTTGCGTACCGCCGTCGTACATAAGGTCATCGCGCATCCCCGGATGCCGTACATCTTTTGAAAAGGGCCCCCAGGGCACGCCGTTCATTGGCGTACCCTGGGGGTTCTTTTTGCATGTTGCTTTCATCAACGTGACAGGATGGATGGCATGACTGCGAGAAAGCACTACGCCAGCGGTGAGCCCTGCTGGGCGGACCTGCAGACCAGGGATGTCGCGGCTGCCAAGGATTTCTACCAGAAGTTGTTTGGGTGGTCGTACAAGGACCTGCCCACTCCGGACGGACGCAGTTATGCGCAGGCGTTCGTGAAGGACAAGTTGGTGGCAGTGATCGCCCCGCAGAACCCCCTGCAGGAATCGGCCGGGACGCACGGACAGTGGAATATCTACCTGGCTGCGACGGACACCGAAGAGGTGGCCGAGGACGCCGCCCAAGCCGGCGGCAAGCTCCAGTTCGGTCCGGAGGCTGTCGCCGATACGGGAGTGCTGGCGTTCATCGAGGCGGCCGGCGGAGGAGCCACGGGGATCTGGCAGGCAGGAACGCATATTGGCAGCCACCTGTACAACGAGCACGGTGCGTTGGCATGGGCCGAACTTCTCACTCCTGAGCCCCAGTCCGCCGTCGCGTTTCTCCAGCAGCTTTTCGGATACGAGGTCACCGAATACCCCCAGGACGACGGCGGCAGCTACAGCACGCTGCTGGTTTCCGGCAATGAGGTGGCCGGCATTGTCCCTGCCGAGGAGGGCGACGACGCCGCGTGGCAGGTGTACTTTGGAGTGGCTGATGTCCGGAAGGCCGCCGACGCAGCCGTTGCGGCCGGGGGAGAGCTTCTGGTGGAACCCGAGGACCAACCCGAAGCCGGGTCATTGGCCACGATCATGGATCCGCAAGGTGGGGTCCTGAGCCTGATCCAGGTCTAATACCCAACTAGGGGACAGCACATGCCCTAATGGGCCCCCATAAGAACATGTGCTGTCCCCTAGATGGGGAGTTAGTGGAGAGCTTGGGGAGTTAGTGACAAAGCGGCCCGGCAGTTGATCCCAACTGCCGGGCCGCTTCGTTTAGGCAAGGTGACGCTTAGGCGTAGGCGTTCACCAAACGGACCGCACCGCCGTCGACACCCTTGGCGCCCTGGACGTAATCCGGGCCGGTCTTGTCGATCGAGTCCGAGTTCTCCGAAACCGTACCCATGACCCAGGACGGCAGGCCGCGCTCGTTGAGGCGGGCAACGGCGGCGTCGGCAGCTTCCGGGGAAACGATCGCAACCATGCCCACGCCGAGGTTCAGCGTGCGCTCCAGGTCGGCCAACGGGACGTTGCCCAGCTCGGAAACCAGCTTGAAGATCGCGGGGAGCTCCCACGTGGCGCGGTCAACCGTGGCAACCAGGCCCTGCGGGAGGACGCGTGCCAGGTTGGCGGCCAGGCCACCACCGGTGACGTGGCTGAAGCCGTGAACAGCTGCTCCGGCGGAAACCGGGAACGTGCGGGCCAGGTCCAGGCAGTCGGCGGCGTAGACGCGGGTGGGCTCCAGAAGTTCCTCACCCAGCGTGCGGCCAAGCTCGGAAACCTGGCGGTCCAGTGCCCAACCAGCGTGGTTGATGACGCGGCGGACCAGGGAGTAACCGTTGGAGTGCAGGCCGGAGGACGCCATGCCGATCACGACGTCGCCCGCGCGGACGCGGTCCGGGCCGAGCAGTGCGTCAGCTTCCACAACACCGGTGGCTGCACCTGCGACGTCGTATTCGTGCTCACCCAGGAGGCCCGGGTGCTCAGCGGTTTCGCCACCCACCAGGGCGGTACCGGCCACGGAGCAAGCCGAAGCGATGCCGCGGACAATGTCAGCGATACGCTCCGGAACAACCTTGCCGCACGCGATGTAGTCCGTCATGTAGAGAGGCTCGGCGCCAACTACGACGATGTCGTCCACCACCATGCCCACCAGGTCGAAACCGATGGTGTCGTGGATGTCCATGGCCTGCGCAATGGCCACCTTGGTACCAACACCGTCGGTGGAGGTCGCCAGGAGCGGCTTCTTGTAGGTGAGGAGCTTGGAGACGTCGTACAGGCCAGCGAAACCGCCGACGCCGCCAATCACCGATGAGTTATGGGTCGCCTTGACGGCGCCCTTCATGAGTTCGACTGCGCGGTCTCCCGCTTCGACGTCGACACCTGCCGAAGCGTAGGTGATGCCGGCGTTGTTGTCAGCGGCGGGGGTTGCGGAGGTCATACAGACTCTTTCTTGTCGGCGTCGGTCAAACGATCAGCGTCGGTCAGGAGGTTCTCGAATTCGGCGTCAGGCCCGGGATCGCAGCCCGTGGCACCGGGCTTCTCGGCCGGATCCTCGGTTTCTTCAACGGAGTCTTCAGCAGGGGTGAGGCCACCCAGGTCGGTGCGCTCCAAGAGGTTCTTGCCCAGCTTGTCCGCGTGCGGCAGCTCGATCGGGTACTTGCCCGTGAAGCAGGCGGTACACAGGCGTTCGCGCGGCTGCTGGGTGGCACCGATCATGCCGTCTTCGGAGATGTAGGCCAGCGAGTCGGCGCCGATGGCCTGGGAGATCTCGTCGATGGTGGCACCGTTGGCGATCAGCTCCGCGCGGGAGGCGAAGTCGATGCCGTAGAAGCAAGGCCACTGGACCGGGGGAGAGGAGATCTTGACGTGGACCTCTTTGGCTCCGGCTTCGCGGAGCATCCGAACGATGGCGCGCTGGGTGTTGCCGCGGACGATCGAGTCATCCACCACCACAATGCGCTTGCCGCGGATCACCGATTCCAAGGCGTTGAGCTTAAGCCGGATTCCGAGCTGGCGCAGCGTCTGTGAGGGCTGGATGAAGGTACGGCCAACGTAGGCGTTCTTGACGAAGCCGTGTGCGAACGGAATCCCGGACTGTTCGGCATAGCCAACAGCGGCGGGAGTGCCGGACTCGGGCACCGGAATGACAAGGTCAGCCTCGTGGGTGTTTTCGCGGGCCAACTGGCGGCCCATCTCCACGCGGGACTCGTAGACCGAGCGGCCGGCAATGGCGGCGTCGGGACGTGCAAGGTAAACGTACTCGAACACGCAGCCGGCCGGCGTCGGCTCTGCGAAGCGCTGCGAACGGACGCCGTCCTCGTCGATGGCGATGAACTCGCCGGGCTCGATCTCGCGGATGAAGCTGGCGCCGACAGTGGCCAGGCCGGCCTGCTCGGAGGCGACAACCCAGCCGCGCTCCAGGCGGCCGAGGCACAGCGGGCGGATGCCGTAGGTGTCACGGGCTGCGTAGAGGGTTCCCTCATCCATGAAGACAAAGCAGAAGCCACCCTTGATCTTGGGCAGCAGTTCCAGCGCCGTCTGCTCCAGGGTCTTGCCCTCTTCACCTTCAAGTAGGGCCGTCACCAGGGCGGTGTCGGAGGTGTTGCCCTGCTTCATCTCGCCGGTCAGCTGGCCGTCGTTGCGCTCAAGGATCATTTCCCTGAGCTCAGCGGTGTTGGTCAGGTTGCCGTTGTGGGCCAGGGCAACCGTGCCGGTTGCTGTCGCACCGAGGGTCGGCTGCGCGTTGGCCCAGTGGCTCGCACCGGTGGTGGAGTACCGGCAGTGGCCAACGGCCAGATGCCCGGTAAGGGTGTTCAGGGTTGTCTCGTCGAACACCTGGGACACAAGGCCCATGTCCTTATAGACGTTGATGCGCTTGCCGTCACTGGTAGCAATACCAGCCGATTCTTGTCCGCGGTGCTGCAGCGCATACAGCCCGTAATAGGTGAGTTTTGCTACTTCTTCACCGGGAGCCCAAACCCCGAAGACGCCACAAGCGTCCTGGGGGCCTTTTTCGCCGGGGAGAAGATCATGAGAAAGTTTTCCGTCGCCACGTGCCACTGGTCGATTGTCTCATGTCGCGGGCGTGGTACGTTCCCCCGCAGCCTATGTGACCCCGTGTAGCGGCGTGGAACAGGCGTGTCGGGCCGAAAATGCGGTGTGTCTCACATTGGCTCCCCCGCAAAAGGGCGGGGTGGGCGCGTGACTTAGCGGACGCCGTCGTTCTCTGGTCCCTCGTCCGGAACCGAATCCGGAACGGCCTCCACCACCGCACGCTCGGAGCGCTTAACGCTCATGCGGTCCAGGACCAGGGCCAGGATGGAGAAGACGATGACGCCGCCGCCGGCGCACACGGTGAGGAAGAATCCGAAGACTGTGCTGGCGTCGAAGGCGGGATCTGCCGGGCGGCCGTAAGCGATGATTGCGGCCACGATTGCCCCCACCACCGCGCCCAAAATCATGAAGGGAACGAACTTGGGCGCCCGGCGAACCGTGATTTCGCGGCGGGCGGTGTTGGGGTTGGTGTCCTCTGAAGCCATACCTTCAAGCGTACCTTTCCGCGTTTGGGTACAGATAATGCCCCTAAGAAGACACCTTAAGGGCATTACCTGTACAAAACCTTGGCGGGTTAGCTGCCGCGGTACGTCGAGAAGGCGAACGGGCTCAACAGGAGCGGCACGTGGTAGTGCTCGCCGGCGTCGGAAACTGTGAAGTTGAGGTCGACTTCCGGGAAGAAGGTCTCGGTGCCGAGGCCTTCGTAGTACGCGCCGGTGGCGAAGTTCAGGCGGTAGGCGCCGCCCGGGATGCGTTCCGGGCCAAGGGTCTTGATGCGGCCGTCGGCATCAGTTTCGCCCTTGGCCACCAGGGTCCATTCGTCGCCTTCGCGGACGTAAAGCACGACGGCGACCCCCGCTGCCGGGCGGCCGGAACCGGTGTCCAGGATGTGCGTGGTTACTTGTGAAACGCTCATGCGTTGACTCCTTCGCTGACCAGGCCGGAGAGACGCAACAGCGCGATCTCCCGCAGCTGTCCGGCCACAATTGTGTCTTCTTCTTCGGGGGTGTGGTTGAGGCGCTCCTGCAGCGTGCTGAGGATTTCCTGGGCGCTGCGACCGGCGGCGCGGATCAGGAAGACGCGGCCGAACTTCTCTTCGTACGCCCGGTTGCCTTCTGCCAGCGCGGTTGTCGTCTGGTTGTCCCCGGGGTCGACGCCGGCTTGTTCCGAACGCGACATGGCCGCCTCGGTGGTTTGTGCCTTGGGGCGTTCACCGATGCGGGGGTGGTGGGCCATGGCTGATTCCACCTCGGCCGCGGTGAAGGGCTCCGCGGCGCGGTGGGCCTGTGCCAGGAGTTCATCGACGCTGGCGTAGGGGCGCGCGTCGACGATGGTTTCCACCCAGCGGCTGATATCCAGGCAAGGGGTGAGGATCCTGATGGCCTCGTCCCGGTCGACGCTGTTGAATACTGCAAGCTCCATGCTTGTCATCCTCGTGCAAAATGCTGGCATCCATGGTGTGGGCTATGCGGAACTCCTGTTGGTTCAGGAGGAAGCATGTGCTTTCTTGCTTCCGCATCATGGAACTGTTATTTCAGCATACGTAATTCAGTTAAGCCGAGTGGCCCGGCTGGTGTCAAGAGACTACCTCGTGGTGACGCCGCGTGCGCACAGTCAGATAGAGGCGGTGAGCCGTGATGACCAAGGCCAGCCAGGCAATGCCAATGGCCCACGCGGCGAGTACATCCGTCAGCCAATGGTGGCCGAGGTAGACGCGGCTGAGGCCCATGGTCACAGCGAAGACGGCCGCAATGACCACCGTGATGACGCGGGCCCGGGTGGTTTTGAGCCTCAGGATAATCAAGTAGGCCACGATTCCAGCGATCACGATCGAGTTCAGGGAGTGGCCGCTGGGGAATGAAGCCGAATGTTCGTAGGGCGGGATCGCGTCTGCAAGGTCCGGGCGGGTTCGGCCAAAGAGCGGCTTTCCCAGCACCGTGATCAGGAGCGAACCCAAGCCTGCTGCGAGCATCAGAATGACCGGAGTCCAGGAGCGCCTGCGGGTTGCCAGGAAAATCATGATGCCCACGGCGATGAGCGGCATGCCAACGGTGCCGCCGACATTTGTATAGGCGGTGACGGCTGAGTCCACAGCGGGGGAGCGGACGGACTTGGCAGCTTCCAGGACGGGGTGGTCCAGGTTTGCGACGCCGTTGGCTTCCGTGACGGACTCATAGACCTCCCCGAAGGCCAAAGCCAGCGCCAACGTGACACCAAGTCCCACCAGGAGTGTGATGATGAGGGCTGCGTAAGGGCCCAGGAACTTGGTGACCCGCTCCGCGCCCTTTGCCAAGGTCTGGCCCGCCGGGGACTTCCACCGCGTCAGGTCCTGGCCGGCGACGAAGCGGTCCTGGTTTACTTCACCCCGTACGCCCTGTTCTGCGGGGCTGTTTCCTTCAGTCGTCACTCTCGTCCCCTATCGTGGCGGCTTCGATATTAGTGAGTAACCTTAGCATTTTTGGGTTTTCGGGCACTTCTTCGGCGATGTAAAGGGCTTAACTACGCGGAGAGGAAGGGAGTGCCTTGGTTCCCAGGTTCCGCAAGGAGCCCTTCAGCACATTGCTGCCCTTGATCTGTACAAGGCAGCTCACGCCGCCGTCTGCGTCTCGTGAAAGCAGTTCGAGTTTCGCCTCATAGCGGCTGAAGGCATCTGCTGTGTAAGCATCGGCCTGCGAATGACAGTTCCCCGCCTCGGCGCCAGGGCCCGTATACACCACTTCAGCTGTATGCGGTTGGTCGCAGCTGACATCGCGGTCCGCAAAACGGTCCCAGCACTGCCTGAGCGCGGCGTGCTCCTGACCGGATAGGCCATTCTGGATGGTGGCGGTAAGACCTGGGGGGACAGCCACCACGCACCCCACGCTGTCCTGCACTGTGGGAACAAGGTCATGCCGCAAGGTGTCGGCCGGGACATTTCCTCCCGCGAACTGGGTCAGCGCCTGAAGATCGCAAGGACCAGCGTCCGAAACCAGCTCGGCCGCATGCGTCCGGTCGCAGGACGCGGACGCCCACGACCCATCCAGGCAGTGTCCCTCAACAGCAGTCGGGCCAGGATCCGCGGATTTCGAGGTTTCGGTTCGAACGCTTGCCTGGCTCGATGCGGCTGTGCTTTGCGCAGGTACACTCGCTGCCCCCAGACCTGAGGATGGTCCGAAGAACTGCAGCACAAATGTGGCAACCGCCACTATCAGAGCAGCAATTGTTGCGAGGGCGGCCATTGTCCCCAGATTCAGCCACGATTTCTTGGCGGGAGGACGCTCAGGTGGGGCTGGGATGTTCATAGGCGTCAGTCGACAACGACGTCAGAGACCACAGCCAGAATGGACTTGGAATCACTCGATTGGGTGTTATCCAAGGACAATTCAATTTTTAGTGCGTTAACACCCTTGGCCGGCACAGAGATTTCCTGAATGGTGTTGAAAGGAACCTTGCGCACATCGAGTTGCTTGCCGTTGCCGACAACCCGGACCAGAAGAATCTTGTCCGAAGACTTGGAATCGTTTGCCTGGCCTACGTTGAATGTCAAGCTGTTGAAGTTATTTGCCAAGCGCAGTTCAAGGGTTTCCGGGCTTCCGTAGCTGCTGATGGTCGTGGCGATTCCGCTGACCCCGGATTTGTCGGCGACGTCATAACGGTTCTCAGTCCAGCTGCTCTCAGGTTCGAAGAAGTTGGACAACGACAATGACGAGCCTGCTTTTTCAGTGGCAAGGGCCCCTGAGGAAGCGCCCGCACTGGATGAGTTCGTGGCAGTTGGACGCGTCGACGACTGGCTCTTGGAAGGCGAAGGACTGGAGCTCGCAGAAGCAGAAGCTGACTGACTGGTTGCGCTTTGACTGGGCGTAGTGGACTCCGGTTGCTCGGAGGTTGTCGGCGCCGGTGCGGCCGGGGCAGCGCAGGATGAAGTTGCCACAGCCGCGGCAACGATAAGGACAGCTTTGAGGCCCGCGATACGTTGTTTCAAAAGATCCCCTTTTCTCCAAGCGGGCAGCACAGTCTCGGCTTTCCACACCCCTGGTTCATACCGGCATTGTGGTATTCCCCAAACTAAGGCCATGATGCCATCTGCTTGAGAAATCCATCGCTATTCTGCGGATTATGTCGCCGGTAAATTCACCTCTGGTGGTTCGCTTCGCAAGCCAGGCTCGGGCAGAATGACCTCAACTGAAGGAGTTCGCATGCACGACATTCTGACATCCAGGTTCTTGTTCGGTCCCGGTCCGAGCAATTGCTACCCCGAAGCCATGGCCGCTCTGGCCTACCCGGTGCTGGGCCACCTTGATCCGGTGTTCATCGAGCGCCTCGACCACACCTGCGAGGGGCTACGGACAGTGTGGGGCACGGCCAACGCGCGGACCCTTCCGTTGAGCGCCACCGGTTCCGGCGGTATGGAAGCGGCGTTCGTGAACACCGTGTCCGACGGCGACGTGGCAGTCATCGCCGTCAACGGACTTTTCGGGGCGCGCATGTGTGAGGTCGCCCGGCGCTGCGGGGCGACGGTCATCCGGGTGGACCACGAGTGGGGCCAGCCGGTGGATGCCGACCGTGTCCTCTCCGCGCACCCGAACCCGAAGGTTATCGCCGCCGTCCATGCCGAGACGTCGGTCGGCGTGCTCTCGGACATTGCGGCCCTCGGAGCAGGGAAGGGCGACGCTCTGCTGATCACAGACGCCGTCACGTCCATCGGCGGGTTGGAACTTCGGGCAGACGACTGGGGTATCGACGTCGGATACGCCGGCACCCAGAAGTGCCTGGGTGTCCCGCCGGGACTCTCGCCCTTTACCGTGTCAGACCGCGCGTTCGAGCGCCGCGTCAAGGATCCCCGCTCCTGGTACCTCGACATTGGGCTGCTCGGTGGGTATGTCGGGGCTGCTTCAGGCGCGCGTACGTACCACCACACCGCTCCCGTCACCATGATCGCCGGGCTCGAGGCCGCCCTGGACCGGATTCTCGCGGAGGGGCTGGAGAACGTGCAGGCCCGGCACCGCGCCGCGGGCGCTGCTTTGCAAGGCGGACTGCAGGAGATGGGACTGGAACTCTTCGCCGCCGAGGGCTCACGCCTGCCGAGCCTCACCACCGTGAAAGTGCCCGACGGCGTCAACTCGGCGGCCGTCCGCGCTTACCTTTTGGAGCACTTCAGTATCGAGATTGGCTCGGGTGTAGGGGAGTTCGCGGACACGGTGTGGCGTATCGGCATGATGGGCCCGAATGCCAACAGTGCTTCGGTGACTTTGGTCCTGGGTGCGCTGAAAGAGGCCATCGCGAACGCCAGAGCCAAACGCTAGCTCACATTCCTCCCGCTTGAACCCAACGCTCGTTCACGTCCCTCCCGGATTTCCGGTTTCCTCTCTCACATCCCAAGGTGCGTTATCCGGCGTCGGTGGGGAGTTCCGAGGAGTCGCAAGCGGCTGAAGTTACCGGGACCGTGATTCGCAGGTATGCCGGGCTTTTGGACTCGATGCTTACGGTGGCTCCCACCGCATCCGTGCTGCGTGCCACCACCCAGCCTCCAGGGACATCATCCGTGCCCCCGAATTCCGGAAAGCCATGCTTGCCAAGGACAGGGTTGCCGGCCGCGAAGACATCCTCGAACTTCCGGGACGGCTCCACGATGTCCGCACTGCTCTTCACGCTCGCCGGCTGCAGGATGCAGAGGCCGTCGCCCGCCTTTGACATGGACGCCGGCTTGTCCTCACTCCAGGTGATCCCGGGCAGCTCTTGTTCCAAGGCGGCAATTAATTCGGTGCGAAGGGCGTCGTACTTGGCGAAGCTCTCGGCTACCGGGGCTGGAGTGAGGGTTGGGGAGTCACTTGTTTCCCGGGTCGGCCCGCCCGGCGCCTGGCTGCAGGCGGCCAGCGTGAGGGCGCAGGCCAAGACAACGGCCCATCTGCCCAGCTTGATGGTGTTTGGCATTCTTCCCCCGGTTTCCGTTGCGCTTGCCTGCGCGTTGATGCACGACGGCGGCAGTCACCACATGCTTTTACACTTGCCTTGCGTCCGGCCATGGGGAGAACGCCCCTGTGGATGGTGGTGAGCGAGGGTGCGGTTCAAGCGGGTGGGATGTGAGCGAGGGTCAGGTTTCGCGGGTGAGGATCCAGGTGTTGGTGCCGTCCTGGCGCTCGAACGTCACAGTTGTCACCAAAGCCTCGATCAGCGCCAGCCCACGCCCGGACTCAGCATCGGAATCCGGCATCGATGCCTGCATGTCGTCGGCGAACGGTTCCCGGGCATTGTGTGCGCTGACCCGGGCCACCAAGCGGGCAGGGCGCACGCTGATGTCGACGTCGATCTCCACCGGCTTCTCTGCCGCAGGGAGCGCGTGCTGCACGATGTTCGCCGCTGCTTCAATGACCGCAGTAGCGAACGTCATCCGGTCCATGTCCGGCACAAAAGAGGCGTCATCCCACAGGGCGTCCAGCTCGTTGTGGATGGACTCGATGGCTTCGTCGTTGGAGGGCCCGTGGAATCCCCGGCGGGCGACTACATCAGTCATTGCCGAAAGCGTCTTCGGCCGTGGGGTACGCGGTGAGGACCCGGTCCATGTTGGTCAGTTCCAGGACCATCTTGACCTGCGGCTGGACGGCGGCAATGCGCAGGTCGCCACCGGCCTGACGGGCAGCCTTGAGGCAACCGATGAGCGCCCCAAGCCCCGAGGAATCCATGAAGTCCGTCTCGGCCAGGTTGACCACCACGCGGCTCGAACCACCGGCTACTACCTCGGCCACCACTTCGCGAAGCTTGGGCGCGGCCACCATGTTCAGCCGGCCCACGCTCTTGACCTCCGCGTAGGAGTCCTTGACCTCATAGCTAAACTGCATCTGCATTCCTTTCTTCTTGGTGCTCAGGCCCACTTTGAGGCTCAAAACCCTTGTACAAAACTGCTTTGACCAGCACGCTCAGGACCACGAGGTCGAACGCCACCCACGCTACGTTCACCAAGGTGCCCAAGGGCTCCGACATTCCAGCGAGCAGCCGGATCAGGCCAACGATCAACGCCACTGTCAGCAGCACCGCCACGATGATTTGAGGCCGGATCAAGCTCCAACTGGGTCCGCCGCTCTGCCGGGCTTTGGGGGTGACCGCAAACCCAAGGGGACGGCCGAACCAAACGTTCCGTGCCGCCGTCGTGCACGCTTTGATCCAGGTGGGGAACAGCGCGAGGCTGTACTGCTGCCCGCGCCAGGTGGGGATACCGTGCCCGGCCACCAGGAACAGCAACTGGTTCACCACCATGAACGGGATGAAGCGGATGAAGAAGTCGTAGCTGAGGCTGCTCACCGGGAGGATGCCGAGCGTCAGGTAAATGATCGGCGCGGCGAAATACACGACGGCGGCAAAACCGCTGAGGTAGCTCCACATCGTCGAGAAATACATGAGCCGCTGTCCCCACGTGAGCCGGCGCTGGACCAGTGGATTCTCGCGCAGGAGGACCTGGATGGTGCCCTGGGCCCAACGAAGGCGCTGGGTGAGCATGGTCTTGAGGTCCTCGGGCGCGAGGCCGTTGGCCAGGATCTCGTGGTGGTAGACGCTCTTCCAGCCCAGCCCGTGCAGGCGCATCGCGGTGGCCATGTCCTCGGTGACCGAGATGGTGGCCAGCGGCATGATCGGCTGGGCTTCGTCCGTGCGCTCGACAGAGATGGCGTCCAGGACCGCGTGGACGGATTCGAGGGCACCCAACGGCGACCAGTCACGACCGGACATACGGTCGACGGCATCACTGGCCAAAGTGGTGACGCCCGACTCCCCGACGTGGGCAAGTTCCATCGCGGCGATCTCTTCGAGGTCCGATTGCAGCGCGGAGAAGTCCGCGGCCACAAGGGTGCGAACGGCGTCGTCCACTTTGCGGCGTACCCGGAACGTGATCTCACTCAGGGACGCGCCGGCGTCGAGTTCCTTCTGGGCTGATTCGGTGGCGGCTTCCACCTCGTTCAGCATCTGCTCCACCAACGGGTTCTCGGCTTCGGGGGAGCGGCGTGCCTTCTTGATGGCGGTGCGCGAGGCGGCGAGGGCCCGGCGGATGCTCTTCTCCGTGGCCTTCACATAGCCCACCAGGCCCAGCTGCATGAGGGCTTCCCGGCGGAGGATGGCGTTGGAGCCGCAGAAGAACGCAGCGTTCCAGCCGTCCTTGCCCTGCTGGATAGGGCCGTAGAAGAGGGGTGCCTGGCTGCCCAGGGGATCGTCGGCGGGGACGTTGATGAAGTACTGCGGGGTCTGGACCAACGCAACGCGGTCGTCGTTGAAGTAGCCCAGCGTCTTGTCCAGGATGTCCGGCTCGGGGATCTGGTCGGCGTCGAGAATCAACAGGTATTCGCCCGAGGTGAGCATCAGCGCGTTGTTCAGGTTGCCCGCCTTGGCGTGCCGCGGCATGTTGGGCGTCCAGTCCGCCGTGCGTGTCACATAGCCAATCCCGTGGGCTTCGGCGAGTTCACGCATCTCGGGCCGGTTGCCGTCGTCGAGAATCCAGGTGCTGTGCGGCCAGGTGATCTTCTTTGCAGCCAGGGCCGTGGTCAGGACGAGATCCAGTGGCTCGTTGTAGGTGGTGATGAAGACGTCCACCGTTGCATCCGATGGTGCCGGGGCTGGTGGTTTGCGGAACTTGATGTTCCACACCGTCAGGCCGAACAGCATCACGTCGATGAGGCTGTACGTCTCGGCCATCACCAGCGGGACCGCGATCCACCAGGCATCCCAGTTCAGCGACGCCATCCAACGCCAGGCCACATAGTTGACGCCCAGAATTACTGTCAGGACTACGATCAACCGGGTCCAGAAACGTGTCACAATCCCCCCTTTGTGGCTTTAGTGCGTTGCGTCAGGTTTACGGCGAACGACGACGGCGGTCACGTCGTCTTCGGCTGTTGCGGCTGGTGCCAGCTCCAGCAGGGCAGCGCAGACGTCGTCCGAGGTAGGGCCGGTGCGCGCCGCCTTCTCGACGTTCCGCACGAAGTCTTCCAACGACTCATGGGCGTCCAGCACCCCATCGCTGACGATCACCAGGGAATCGCCGGGCTCAAGTTCCAGTTCCGAGGCCGGCCAGTGCTGGCCATCGAGGATGCCGACGGGTGGGCCGGCCGAGATGAGCCTTTGTGCGGTCCCCTCTGCCGGGATGTGCAGCGCGAGCCCGTGTCCGGCGTCGATGTAGCTGAGCTTCCCGGAGGCGCTGTCCAGGCGTGCGTGGAACATGGTGGCGAAGGAGCCGGACTGGTCCAGGTCGGAGGCGATGGTGAGGCTGGCCGAGGCGAAGGCATCAGCGATGGCCGGGGTGTCGGCCACGGAGCGCATCACGGCCCGGACGGTGGCGGCGATCAGCGCGGCGCCCATTCCTTTGCCCATCGCGTCGGCGAAGGTCAGGTGCATGCCGTCGCGGGTCTGGTACCAGTCGTAGAAGTCCCCGCCAACGCTGCGCGTCGGACGGAAGGCGCCAGCGACGTCGTATCCTTCCAGGCGGACTGTCTCGCGCGGGAGGAGGCTTTGCTGCACGACGGCCGCCCGCTCAAGTTCGTCGACCTGGCGCGGGTCCTCCGCAGGGGCGGCGGGCGTCCGGGCCCGACGGAACAGTGCACGGATGCGGGCCTGGAGCTCCCTTGGGCTGAAGGGTTTGTTGATGTAGTCGTCCGCGCCGGTATCCAGGCCGTTGAGGCGGTCGATCTCGTCGGCGCGGGCCGTGAGCATCAAGATGTACGCGTCCGAAAATTCGCGGAGGCGGCGGCAGACTTCCATGCCGTCGATGTCCGGGAGGTTGATGTCCAGGGTCACCAGTTCGGCGTTCGTCCGGCGGACGGCCTCGACGCCGGAAAGACCGTCGGGCGCTTCTGTCACCACAAAGTCGAGCTGCTCAAGGACCAGGACGAGGAGGCCGCGAATGTCGGCGTCGTCTTCGACAACGACGGCATGGCGCGGGGGCGAGGTTGAGACCATGGCTCCATTAACTAATGCTGCTGGGTATTTGTCACGTTTAGTCACGTCAAATGAAACGCCCGCTCACTTTTGGTGAGCGGGCGTTACAAGATTTGTGCAGTTATGTGAGCGAGCGATCGGCTCAAGCACGTGGGACGTGCAGGAGCGATCGGCTCAAGCACGTGGGACGTGCAGGAGCGTCCGGCTCAAGCGCGGGGGATGTGAGCGAGGGTTAGACGCCCAGCAGCTCTTCCTTCAGCGCCTGGACGTGGCCCTGCGCGGAGACCTGGTACTGGGTCAGACGGACAAGTCCTTCGCCGTCCACGACGACAGTGGAGCGCACCAGGCCTTCAACGATCTCGCCGTCGACCAGCTTTTCGCCCCATGCGCCGTAAGCCAATGCCACGGCGTGGTCTTCGTCGGAGAGCAGCGGGAAGGTCAGGGCGAAGTCACCGGTGAACTTGGCGAGGGCTTCGGGGCCGTCGGGGGAGATCCCGAGGACTTCGTAGCCGGAGCCCTGCAGGCTGGCGAGGTTGTCGCGGAAGTCGCAAGCCTCGGTGGTGCAGCCGGGGGTGGCTGCCTTCGGGTAGAAGTACACAATGACGTTGCGTCCGCGGTAATCGGACAGCGAGACCTTGTTGCCGTCGGCGTCGAGCAGCGTGAAGTCAGGTGCTTGCGTTCCGACGATGAGTTTCTGGGTCATGGCGATCCTTTACATTCAACCGGTGTGCACCGGCGTTTGGTCATTCAAAATAAAGCGGATTCGAGATGTAGAACAGCGAACCTAGATGCTGTATTCCGCGGGTCCGCGCACTGTGGCATAGGGGCCTGGCACGAACTGGTAGCCACCACCACGGACGGTGGCGACGGTGTGGCGCGCGGAGCCGAGCTTCCGCCGCACCCTTCCAACATAAACGTCGATCGAGCGAAAAGCCGCGCCGGGAAGGTCAAATGACTCCAGGAAACGTTGCAATTCTTCACGACTGATGGCCCGCGAGCAGTTCACCACCAGGTAGCGCAGCAGCTTGTATTCCATGCCAGTAAAGGAAACCGGCTCGCCGTCAAGCAGGACTACTTCAGCAGCGAGGTCCACCGCAAGTTGGCTGCGACGGCTCGCCAACGTTACGGGCTCGACGGCGGTGCTGCCGCCCACTTCGGTGCGGTTGCCGACGTCGGGCGCGGTTTTGGACCGGGCCTCAGCGAGGGCATCGGCGAGGGTGAGCGAGCCGTTGGTACCGGCGTCGGCGGCTTCCTGCGGAGTGCCGCCCCAGGAAGTGTCGCCGACGCCGGAGTGCTGTGCCCCGATGGCGGGCCAGATGCGGACTTCCGCCTCCGGGGCAAGTTTCATGGCGCGGGCCAGCACAAGTCGTGCTGCCCGCTCCCAAATTTCAGGATCCACGGGGTCGCCCTCGGCCGGGTTGACCCAGAGCGCGAGACCGTGTGCTGTCAGGCCTTGCTGCCGCGCGGCCCCCGGCGCTCCGTTGCTGGAGCGCCTGGGAAACCGTGCGGGCGGCGGCCCATAGGCATTGACTGCCATGGTGGTTGGCCTAAACGTTGCCGCGGCGGAGCAGCTTGCCGCCGGGGTTCTGGCCGTCGATCGGGGTGCCGCGCAGGTAGGTCTTGCGGACCACGCCGGCCAGCGGACGGCCGTCGTACGGCGTGATCGGGTTCTTGTGCTTGAGCTTGGTGACGTCCACAACGAAGGCTTCGTCCGGGGCGAAGATGGAGAAGTCGGCGTCGTAGCCCAGTGCGAGCTGGCCCTTGTTGTGCAGGCGGGCCAGGGCCGCGGGCTTCTCAGCCATCCACGAGACGACCTGTTCCAGCGGGATGCCGCGGTGGCGCGCTTCGGTCCAGATCAGGGACAGGCCCAGCTGGAGGGAGGAAACGCCGCCCCAGGCCACTGCGAAGTCACCGTTCTCCAGGTCCTTCAGGTCCAGTGTGGAGGGGGAGTGGTCCGAGACGATGCAGTCGATGGTGCCGTCCTGCAGGCCCTTCCAGAGGAGCTCGCGGTTGGAGGCCTCACGGATGGGCGGGCAGCACTTGTAGGCCGTGGCGCCGTCGGGGATTTCTTCGGCCATGAGCGTCAGGTAGTGCGGGCAGGTCTCAACGGTGAGGTTGACGCCGTCGCGCTTTGCCGACGCGATCATGGGGAGCGCGTCTGAGGAGGAGAGGTGGAGGATGTGGGCGCGGGCGCCGGTCCAGCGGGCTCGTTCGATGACCTCGGCGATGGCCTTGTTCTCAGCACCGCGGGGGCGGGAGGCGAGGAAGGTTTCGTAGTGGTCGCCGCCGGGGTGCGGGGCGCGGTCGATCGCGTGGGAGTCCTCGGCGTGGACGATCATGAGGGAGTCGAAGGACTTCAGTTCCTTCATGTCCTCTTCCATCTCGTCCGCGTCCAGGTGCGGGAATTCGTCCACGCCGGAGTGCAGGAGGAAGCACTTGAAGCCGAAGACGCCTTCGTCGTGCAGCGGGCGGAGGTCGGCCTTGTTGCCCGGGATGGCACCGCCCCAGAATCCGACGTCCACGAATGCCTGGTCCTTGGCGACCACGCGCTTTTGCTCCAGGCCGTCGACGGTGGTGGTGGGCGGGATGCTGTTCAGCGGCATGTCGATGATGGTGGTCACGCCACCGGCAGCAGCGGCACGGGTGGCGGAGGCGAAGCCTTCCCACTCGGTGCGGCCGGGCTCGTTGACGTGGACGTGGGTGTCGACCAGGCCGGGGATGAGGGTTTCGTCGTCTGCGAGTTCGATGACCTCATTGCCCGTCAGGCCGTTGCCCAGGGGTTCGATGGCGACGATTACGCCATCGCGGATGCCAACTTCGCGTGCAGCGAGGCCGGCAGTGGTCAGGATGCGCTGTCCCCGGATAACGAGGTCATAGGCGCCGATTGCTTCAGACATTGAGGTACTCCTTGTTTTCGGTCCGTTCCGCCAGGTACACGCCTATGTGCTTACCTAATTGTTCAAGCAACGGACCTGCTTCAGCGATACATTTTTGGACGTCTTTTTCCAGGTCGGTCAGGGCGTGGACCGTGTGGAAACCGGCGTCGTTCAGTTGTTCCCGGCTCAGCGTACTCCGGCCGCAGACTGCGATCACGGGAACGCCCTGCCGCGTTGCTGCCCTGGAGACACCCATGGGGGTCTTGCCGAGCAGGCTTTGTTCGTCCAGGCTGCCTTCACCGGTGATCACCAGATCGGCGCCCTTCAGCTTGTTCTCCAGCTCAGTGAATTCAAGCACGACGTCGATACCCGGCCGCCGCTCTGCCTTCAGTGCCGCGATGGCAATGTAGCCAACGCCACCAGCCGCTCCAGCGCCTTCTGCTTTGGCCGCAAACTTGGCGTGTTGCCCGGTTGCTGCGGCGAGGACGTCGACGAAGTGGCTTGCGGCGGCATCCAGTTCGGCGACGTCGTCCGGCGTCGCGCCCTTTTGCGGACCGAAGATGGCTGGGGCTCCGCTGGCCCCCAAAAGGGGATTGTCGACGTCGGACGCCAGCACGAACTCTGTTGCTTCGATCCGTACGTCGAAGTTGGCGAAGTCGATGCTGTCGAGCTGGGCGAGGGCGGCGCCGCCGCCGGGGAGCTCGTTGCCGTTCTTGTCCAGGAAGACGGCCCCGAGGCCCTGCAGGACTCCGGCTCCGGCGTCGGTGTTGGCGCTGCCGCCGACGCCGAGGATGATCTTCCGGCAGCCGAGGTCCAATGCGGCGCGGATCAGTTCGCCCGTGCCGATGCTGTTGGCGGTCTTGGCTGTTTTCGACGTGGGGCCCTCGGGGAGGAGGGCCAGGCCGGAAGCTGCCGCCATTTCGATGACAGCTTCCTCGCCGCGGATGGCGAAGTCGGCCTTGACCGGTTCGCCGAGGGGGCCGGTGACGGTGGTGGTCCGGCGGCTGAAGCCGGAACCGATGGCGGCGTCGATGGTTCCTTCGCCGCCGTCGGCCACCGGAATGCGTGTTGCTTGTATGCCCTGGCCGAAGCCCACCAGCAGGCCTGTTGCCAGGTGCTCGGCGACCTCGGGCGCGGACAGCGAGCCCTTGAATTTGTCCGGGGCGATGACAACACGCATTCCGGTGCCTCCTTACTGTTTCTCTTTAGGCCTTGGTCAGGATCGCGGTGGGTGCGTCCGCAGCGGTCTCGGCCAGCTCTTCGAACTCGTTCACGCCGTTGATCTCAACGCCCATGGAGATGTTGGTGATCTTTTCCAGGATTACTTCAACAACCACGGGAACCTTGAATTCGCCGGCCAGTGCCTTGGCCTTGTCGAAGGCGGCGGGCAGGTCGTTCGGGTTCTCAACACGGATGGCCTTGCAGCCCAAGCCTTCGGCAACCTTGATGTGGTCCACGCCGTAGCCGTTGGTCTCCGGGGAGTTGATGTTCTCGAAGGCCAGGGAAACGTTCTGCTCCATGTTGAAACCGCGCTGGCTCTGACGGATCAGGCCCAGGTAGCTGTTGTTCACCACAACGTGGATGTACGGCAGGTTGAACTGTGCGCCCACAGCCAGTTCTTCGATCATGAACTGGAAGTCGTAGTCACCGGACAGGGCAACAACGGTGGCGTCCGGGGTGCCGCGTACAACACCCAGGGCTGCCGGAGCGGTCCAACCCAGCGGACCGGCCTGGCCTGCGTTGATCCACTTGCGGGCACCAAACACGTGCAGCATCTGGGCACCGGCGATCTGCGACAGACCGATGGTGGACACGTAGGTGGTGTCCTTGCCGAAGGCCTTGTTCATCTCCTGGTACACGCGCTGCGGCTTGATGGGCACGTTGTCGAAGTTGGTCTTGCGGTGCAGGGAACCCTTGCGCTCCTGGCACTCGGCAACCCAGCCCGAGTAGTCCGGCAGGGTCTTGGCTGCCTGGCGCTCGCGTGCCAGCTCCAACAGACCGTCCAGCGCCGCACCGGCGTCGGACGCAATGCCCAAGTCGGGGGAGAAAACGCGACCGATCTGGGTCGGCTCGATGTCGATGTGCACGAACTTACGGCCTGCCGTGTAGGTGTCCAGGCCGCCGGTGTGGCGGTTGGCCCAACGGTTGCCGATGCCGATCACGAAGTCGCTCTGCAGGAAGGTCTCGTTGCCGTAGCGGTGCGAGGTCTGCAGGCCAACCATGCCGGCCATCAGCTGGTGGTCGTCCGGGATGGCGCCCCAGCCCATCAGGGTGGGGATGACAGGAACGTTCAGGATCTCGGCCAATTCAACCAGCTGGGCCGAAGCGCCGGCGTTGATGATGCCGCCACCGGCAACGATCAGCGGGTGCTTGGCTGCGGTCAGCAGGTCCAGTGCCTTTTCCAGCTGCTTGCGGGAAGCCTTGGGCTTCTCCACGGGCAGGGGCTCGTAGGCGTCGATGTCGAACTCGATCTCGGCCATCTGCACGTCGATGGGCAGGTCCAGCAGAACCGGACCCGGACGACCCGAACGCATTACCTGGAAGGCCTTCTGGAAAGCTCCGGGAACCTGGCCCGGCTCCAGGATGGTCATGGCGAACTTGGTGACCGGCTTGGCGATGGACTCGATGTCCACGGCCTGGAAGTCTTCCTTGTGCAGCTTGGCAACGGGTGCCTGGCCGGTGATGCAGAGCATCGGGATGGAGTCGGCCTGGGCTGCGTAGAGGCCCGTGATCATGTCGGTGCCGGCGGGGCCCGAGGTGCCGATGCAGACGCCGATGTTGCCATCAGCTGCGCGGCTGTAGCCGTCGGCCATGTGGCTGGCGCCTTCAACGTGGCGGGCCAGCGTGTGGCGGATGCCGCCGTGGGCACGCATTGCCGAGTAGAAGGGGTTGATTGCTGCGCCTGGCAGGCCGAACGCCTCGGTGGCGCCTTCCTTTTCCAGGATGGCTACGGCCGCATCAACGGTACGCATCTTTGCCATGGTGTGCTCCTTGAAATCTTGGGTTCGCCCCGGGTTGGGGGCGGAAAAAGGGTGTGGTGAGGGAGCCGCCGTCGTTATTTACGACGGCGGGTTCCCTTGGTTTGGTGCTTAGTGCCTTACTTGCGGCCGCTGAGCTGGAGGACCTGCTTGAAGAGGCCCGAGTGGTCGAGTCCGCCGTCGCCTTGGTTGACGGTTGCGGCGACGAGCTGCGCGACGACGGCGCCGAGCGGGACGGCGACGTTGGCTTCGCGGGCTGCGGAGGTGACGATGCCCAGGTCCTTGTGGTGGAGGGCGAGGCGGAAGCCGGGGTCGAAGTTGCGGTCGAGCATCTTCTGGCCCTTCTGGTCCAGGACCTTGGAGCCGGCCAAGCCGCCGCCGAGGACCTTGAGAGCTGCGTCGGTGTCTACGCCGTAAGCCTCGAGGAAGGCGATGGCCTCGCCGAGAACCTGGATGTTGACGGCGACAATGAGCTGGTTGGCTGCCTTGACGGTCTGGCCGGAGCCGGACGGGCCGACGTGGACGATGGTCTTGCCCACTGCGTTGAGGACATCCTGTGCTGCCTCGAAATCTGCTGCGTCGCCGCCGACCATGATGGAGAGAACGGCGTCGATGGCGCCCTGTTCGCCGCCGGATACCGGGGCGTCAAGGGGGCGGATGCCTGCTTCTACTGCTTCTTCCGAGAGGCGCTTGGCGACGTCCGGGCGGATGCTGGAGGCGTCGATCCACAAGGTGCCCTTCTTGGCGTTGGCGAAGACGCCGTCCTTGCCGCTGACTACACCCTCAACATCGGGGGAGTCCGGCACCATGGTGATGACGACGTCGGCGTCCTTGACTGCGTCCGCGATGGAGCTGGCGCCCTGGCCGCCTTCGGAGACGAGCTTGTCGATCTTGTCCTGGCTGCGGTTGAAACCGGTGACCGTGTGGCCTGCCTTGACGAGGTTGATGGCCATGGGGAGGCCCATGATTCCGAGGCCGATGACTGCAACGTTGCTCATTGTGGTTCTCTTTCTAAAGTCTTTTTAGCTCAGGTGTGCTTGTTGAGCTGGGTGCTTAGTTGGCTGCGGCGCGCTGGCGGATGGCCCAGCTGAATGCCGTCTCCTGCGGTTCCTTGTATTCCAAACCGATGTAGCCCTCGTAGCCGAGTTCGCGGCTGCGGGCGATCCACTCGCCGAGGGGGAGGTTGCCGGTGCCGGGGGCGCCGCGGCCGGGGTTGTCGGCGATCTGGATGTGGCCGAAGTCCTTGGCGTGGTTCTCGATGACGGATTCGACGTCGTCGCCGTTGACTGCCAGGTGGTAGAAGTCGGCGAGGAGCTTGATGTTCTGTGCACCGGATTCTGCCTTGACGCGGGCGATGACCTTGAGTGCGTCTTCGGCGGTGAGGAGCGGGTACTTGGGTGTGCCGCTCACCGGCTCGAGGAGCACAGTTCCGCCGATACGTGCGACGCCGGCAGCTGCTGCGGCGAGGTTCTTGGCGGCGAGTTCGTCCTGCTCTTCAGGGGTGAACTCGTCCTGGCGGTTGCCGTAGAGGGCGTTGAAGGCCTTGCAACCCAGGCGCTCACCGATGCCGGCGACGACGTCGATATTGTCCTTGAATTCGGAGCAACGTCCCTTCCAGGAAACGAGGCCGCGGTCGCCGCCGGGCATGTTGCCGGCGTTGAAGTTCAGGCCCGTGAGCTGAACGCCGGCGTCCTTGATGGCGTTCTCGAACTCGGTTACTTGGGCGTCTGTGGGGACGGAGGTCTCGAAGGGCCACCAGAACTCGACGGCGTCAAAACCGGCTGCCTTCGCGGCGGCGGGGCGCTCGAGCAAGGGCAGCTCCGTCAGGAGGATGGAGCAGTTCACTGTGTACGTCATCGTAGGTCCTTCCGAGGAGGGGCTTTGATCTATCTTCCTGTGTGCTTCTTGTTGGCCGTGGTGTTTGGCTTCGTTTCCGCTTTGTGGAATTTAGATTCTGCTTTATGAAAAGTTTAGGGAAGGTGGGGGTGCGAGTCAAGGGGGTGGTTGGGGAGGCGGGGGTTTGGGATACCAAGGGTGGGCACTTGAGGTGTCTTGCTGTCCTGTGGCGCGTCTTCATTTCAGCCGTGCAAGGTACCTTCGCTGGCTTTGGGCGGACGCTCCAGGGAGGTGGGCGTTGACTTCGCTCACTTCCTGCGTGTCGGGTGCACCGTAGGATTGCCATTGCGCCAGATACAACTGCAGCCCGCTCGCCGGTAATTCACGAATAGCTACACCAGCGGTCAGGGACGGGTTATCCGCTGGCCCCGGCAACGCGCTTGGGGCAGGGGCGAGCATGATTGGAAGGAACCGGGGAACTTGAAATGACCGCGCGGAAGTGGATCAAGCCGTCGCCTACCACGTGACCATTCAAAGCGCTGTGTAGGGTCGACGCAACAGGTCTCTTGGTGACATGACGAGCAGCCAAAGTGACCTCCAATTCACGACTTTGGGTCACTGCCCGCCAGCGGGTTTCGACAGGCTTACGGTGGTCCGGTATACCCGCCGCATCCTCAGACTCTTTCATCGTCCAGGGATCCTTCCAGTCCGTATGCTCCGATGTCCGACAATTTGTCGATGACATCGAGGCAGCGGTCCCGGATCTCGGCGTTCCCTTGTTTGTATAGGCGTAGGACGATTGCTATGAGGTGGGTGCTGATGAGCGCCCCCTCCAGTCTTATGTCCCCCAAATCAGGACCCTTGACGTCCACCGCCCGTTCGCAGGCCTCGATCGTGGATAACGGCAGGAGGACCCTGCTGCGGTCCAGCGAGGCAAACAGGTTCTCCATGTGTTCTGGGAAAGCGGGGCTTTGGACGAATTCGTGCACGAGCAATTCTGCTGAATCAGTGGTCACTTCGTGGGTATTACGCACGGCACGTGCGGCACTTTTGCGAACGTTGCTATCCTCGTCGTTCAAAAGTTGAATCAGTACGTCCAGGGCAGCTCCCGGGGAGTGGAAGAGGCTCTTTGCTACCCCGGAACGGGCGGCCGCACTAAGGCCGGAAAGTTCTTTCGGGGCCGGGGTCTCCAAGGCGCCGTTTACATAGGCGACAATCCAAGGGTATCCCGCCCTTTTAGCAGTGGATTCATTGGCCAAAAGGGCCCGGCAGAGGTGGCGTGCGAAAGTCTTTGGGCGCCTCAGGCACGCATGCTTCAGGAGTTCGGTCGTTTCGCGTGCGTCGAAAAGTTCCGCCGGCGAGTCGTCAAACATTGATTCGGCGATGTCCAGCGCTTCATCGGGGATTGTGTTGAACAGTGCGAGAATGGCTTCTGCGGTGCGAACCTTTACGGCCAGAATCGGATCCCTGGCCAGTTTTCGCACGGTCTCCAGTAGCAGTGCGGAGTAGCGGGGTTGGGTGAAGAGAACACGCGCCAGACAACCGGCGGCGGCACCCCGGGTGCAGTTCAGACCGGCCATCGACAGGTCTCCGTTATAGGCCCCTGCAGTCTCACGCGCTGGGTCGTCATCTGAGGAGCAGGAGATGATCAACTCGATAAGGTCGTCTGTTGCTTCGGGAGCAACGTCGCGGATGCCGGCGCAGATGTCTCGGCCCAGGTTCTGTCCGGCTAGTTGGCGTCCGTGCACGCACAACCTTGAGAACAGCTCGATGGGAATTTTCCCGGCAGCGGAGCGGATTACTGACCCCACGTGCGCCGCATGTCTGGGATTATCTAGGCTCAGAGCCAGGTTTGCGAAGCGGGTTGGCTCGTCTGCTGTCTGCTGACCCAGCAACGCCGATAACTCTCGAATGCCCCCGCGGGGTCCGCCATGGTGGGACCAGTCGACAGTATCGCTTTCATGGGTGTGGATTGCTTCGATCCACTGAGCATCGGTTAGAAGATAGCGCGCCGACTCTGGCACGGGAGCTCCTACAACTTCTGCGGTCACTGGAAGTGGTGCGGCCGGTGACCGGTTCTCGAATTTGCGTTCCAGTTCCTGTAGACGGCGATTGACCGAGGTACTTCGGCGGTTGCGGTCGATGCCGCTTAACAGCTCGTACTGGGCGAACCCGAACGAACGACGCCCAAGGGGGCTCCTCTCGTAGTCTGTGTAGTAGCTGAGGAGAAGGTCACTAAGCTGTTTCAGGAGGCCTGAATCGCACGTCTTCGTTGCGGATTCAATTAGCTCACGTGACGCCCACCTAGAACTGTTCATGTATCCAAGATCTAGGTTTCGCGTGTCCGAGGATAGCCACTGAATGGATTCGTCCGCCATGGAAGAGGTGGCTAGTGCGCGGCAGGATAGAAACCGCAACTCCTCCAACTCGCTGGTCATTAGTGGGCGGAGTAGTTGCAGCAGTCCCGGCTCTCGCTGAGCAGCGAGGGTTCGCAGGGCAGTCTCCAAGCCGAAGAACAGTGCATCATCGATTCCCAAGGGTTCGCCGGGGAATCGGTAATGCCAACGGGTTCCGTGCAGTAAACCGCCATCCTCGCTGACTGCGCTTGCGTCCGCCAACACGCGTGTGACGAAGGGAAGTACCTCGGCGACGTAGTACTCCGGCGCGCCTGACGCGACTTTCAGTATTATGTCTTCGCCGCCCGACGAGGAGCTATTAGGCAAGTGGCCACTGTCGAAGGGGTCGGTAACGCCATCCCGGAGTGACAGAGCCGTCGCACGGCGCAGGTAGGCGCCAACGACACGAGCGGCGGCCGGGGGAGCTTCTTCGGCCAGTGAGTAGAGGATGGACCAAAAATCGCTGTTGACCGCTATCGGACCCCGGACGCCGTCAACGTGGCCTCCCTCCAGTAATTCGACCGTCAAAGGTGCGAGACCGGGAGACAAGGACCATGTCACGAGCCCGACACAGATGGACTTCCACAGGTCCGATTGGCCGACGTGCGGCTTTACCAACTGGGCTACTCGCTCTGGCCTAACCCGTGCGGCGGAAATGAGTTGGTTGGGGATCAGAGCAAGTTTTTCCTCGTCGGCCAACATCGCTTCCCAGTCGCCGGCCGTATCAGCGGCATCAAACCAAGCTGGAGATGACAGGAGTCCTAGCAATTGCCGTGAACGTCGGGTGGGTCCAAATGCAAGGGGTCTGACGGCTTGCCAATCCTCTGCGGTCGCATCCCATTGGCGCAGGAGCACTAGGGGGATATCCAGCAGGTGGGACCGGATCGATTGGCTGGAGAGCACGCTTACCACGCTAGAAAGGAACCCCTGCCGGTTCGTCTTGGCTAGGTATTCAAGGATCTGCCTGGTCTGGGCGCGCCGGAACAGGGCTTGGCCGGACTCCACAAGAAATTCCTCTAGGTCTCCGCCGTCGGCAACGAAAGCCTCCGCGAACAGATAGTCAAAGTAAGTTTCATGGAAGAAGGAGAGTGTTGAGCTTTCCTTGAAGAGCACACCGGACGAAATCAGCGCGTCCACTTCGGCCGGATCTGCCGAACGCAGTATGGCCGCAGGAGCCCGCAGCACTTCGTTCTGGCTCATGTGTGTGACCAGCCGTCCGGTAATGGCGTGCCAGTCAAGAGAACCCACCCGGGCTCGTACCTCGCGGGTTGTTTGTACCGTGAACCGTTCGTAGAGATCAGGGAGGGTCGAAAAGGACCCGGATCTTTCCGACGCGTCCAATCGGCTGAAGATCGCATAGTGGAGGGGCACTTCAAGCAGTTTCAAGGTCGGGGCATCAACACTTTTGGGATCAACGCCGGATCGGTCCAGCGCTTCGGCTACCTGGGCCGGGGTAAACCGGTCGATCCTCAGTTCCGAGACCCGTTCTTTGTCCGCCCGCAACCGCCCAAGTCTGGGATCCTCCTCCAGATCAACTGTGCGGACAACGAGAACCAACCTGAGGTTTGGATTGGCCGCAGCTTCTGCGAGCACCTCGTCGACAGCATCATAGTTGTCCTGCATCCGGCCGCTGTAGGTAGCAACCGCATCAAGCTGGTCGATGAACAGCGCGGCTGGCGAGCTGTCTGACACACCCGACAGTAGGACCGCCGGTGAAGCTGACAGCGCAGCTGCTTCGCCGAGTGCCGCCGAGGTATAAATGCCGGGTGACGTTCGGTCCATGCTGAGCACCCCGCAGAACCAGCCCATGACGGAGAGCCGCTCGAGGACGGAATCGACGAGGGTTGATTTGCCTGACCCTGCGTCCCCGTGAAGGAGCAGGATCTGTTGCCCGGCTGTTTCTGTCGCAACCAGCCAATTGATGACGCCGTCGATCCGAGCGTTATCCAGCAGGGGCGTGAAAGGTCTGAGCTGTGAAGTCCTTCTGTGATGCCGTTCGATTGTGGCCATCAGGGACTCAAGTGTCCTAGGATCCCCTACGAGATGCCGGCGTATGAACCCCTGCTGCTGCAAATGCGCCCAGGCTTCCGGTCCCGTCACAGTCCGGTGGAGTCGAGAAAGCAGCCAACCGGTGAGTTCATTCATGACGACTTCAGGGGTGCTGCTAAAGAGCAATTCGTACTTGGCCCGTACTAGCGATTCCAAGTCATGCTCAGTGTGCTGCTCAACATGAATATTGCGGAGGTGTCTCCATGCAGCGTCGTCGGGGATACCCCAGTGGGCCGCGATGGCTTCCAGATGCGATTCGGAGGATCCGGCCGCGATTTGTCGAAACTCTGGGAGGGTGGCCGAATCTCGGGCACGTGACGTAAGATCCGCTAGATCGGGTGAAGGAGTCGACAGGACCAAACGGATTTTGTGGCCGTCCTCCAGATGCCCCAGGACACGGGAAAGGACCTTCCGTTCCTTTAGTGCGCCGACTGTCCAGTTCCTTGTCGACGGAACGTGCTTCACTTGCTCGCACCATCGTACGCCGTGTTCCTCGATCCAGAACTCTATTCCTTCCCCTTCATCTCCGGGAGGCTCAATCCGCATGGTTGAGGCCTCACTTCGAAGCAGGGCTGACACGCGGTTGAGTGTCCACCAGGACTCGAACTGGTTACCGAGCTTGTCCGCGGCGCCACCAGGCAGGGCACTCACGCCGTCGTCCCGTTGATGCAGTAAAGCGTCTGTTCTCGAGTCTGTGCGCCTTCATGCCTCTGCAATTTCCGAAGCGCAAGCTTGCGCACGGTGCCGTACGCAAGCTTGAGCAGCGTGGCCATATCTGAAGTGGTGTGCTGTCTTCCCCGGCTTTTAGAGGGTTTGGATGGCTTGGCGCCAAGCCAGCATACGGTCTTAGAGATTAGCGTGCCTTGACGCATGCAGGCGCGAACGTGGTCGGTCTCGAACTCGACGAACAAGGGCAGGATGTTCAAGAGCTGCCGCCGGTAAGTGTCGGACGGAGACTCATAACCTCGGCCACTAAGGTAACCATGATCCAACCTTACGGTCTCGTAGGATTGCGGAGTGTGACGCACTCACCCTATGCCTCCAAGTTGGCCTTCAGGGGCGTGTTCGCTTGGAGAGGTCCTCCTCAGCAAGGGGCAGGGATCGAAACCACACGTCTGGGGCTGGGGAGTGGGAGGAGTGAGACATGCCGCTTTGACACCTACCTAGTGTCCACATGTTTACTTGCTTTGTAAGTGAAAGCAAATCAAATCGACTGTCTCATTCAACCACTAGGCTGTAACTCTTACGTAAGTCCTGTCTTCTCAAGGTCGTCAGAACTGCCCTCGGTCCTTAACTGGCACGGCATGATCGGTTCCACCGGGACCCCGGCTAACCTTCCAAATGATCGGAGTGTCCCCGCCTGGAGGCACGAAGACTAAATACCACGGATGGTTGCCCTTACCTTCCGCACGGAAAGCACCTCTCAGTGTGCCGAGGGTCCAACGTCCCGTTAATCCTTCCTCGTCCCATTTCTTCACCAGTGCTCCGATCACAGCGAGAGGGACATTTTCCGCGGTATACACCCGCCGCCTTTTTCCGGAAGGACTGCTTAGGTAGACAGAGCTCTCGTCGCTCTCGGGTGTGAAAGCTGCCCAAAGATCGTCAGCTCCCGTAGTCTGCTCGGCATCAGCATCCGAAATACTGTCGCTTGCGCGTCGTAATGCTAGGTTCGTAACCTTTTCGTCGACCCCGGTCAGTAGCTTCTGAAGATCCTTGAGCACCAGACGCTGGTAGCGATCAATACTCTTGCCCTCCCTAGATTGCCTCCTAAAAATGAGGTAAGCGAGGAGCACGCCGACCAGTGAGATAGCCACACCGACGTACCCGATTACGTTCAGGAGATTCTGCTCAAACCAGCTGCCACCACCTGTTTTCCACAGAAATGCGCAAACAAAGGCGACCAAGGCGACGGTAACAACGGAAACCCCTACATCAAGGGCAATTGCAGCCTTGTGACTTCTTCTCTTGTCGCAATCCTCGGACCCTTTAGGTTCATCCATATGAGGGAGCATAGCTAAAAGCCATAGGCAATCTCGCCGTAAGTCGTAGGGCAAATGGGTGTGAGCCTATGGGGGTATGGGCATGCGCGACGTCCCAATGCAGGATCTGGGAATCCCAATCTTCAGTTATCTGCGTCAACCTGTGCCCAGGCTTTCTGGACAGTGCTGAGTCTGTTTTGTTCAGGTGCCATATATGTAGAGCTCGCCGAACCATTGAATAGATTGAAAGCTGAGTGCGACGCACTCGGAATTGAGCTGTAGCTCATGCTTTGCGCCTCCACATACGGGAGGGGTAATCATTCAGCTTGGAGCAGGAAGACCCTGCCTTCGGGCGGGAGCACCGCATATCCCACGTTCAAAAGAGGGAGAACTGAACCTGACTCGTCCCGAGCGCCCGAAGGAATGGTCGCATCACCCCACCTGTCTACGGTCCTCGTCTCGACCTCGACAGTCGAGTCAATGACCCCTACACGCGCACGTAAAACCGACTCTGGCAACGTTTGGCTACCGGGTGGTCTCAGCCAGATGATGCGCAGAATCGGAGTCTTACTCATGAACATCACGGTACGACGTTTCCGAGCGGTCGTCGAGCGCACGGAACTGCCGCGAGTCTGTGTTCCGTGCTCCATGGACGAGTGCTATTGCCGAATAATGGCGCGGTTCTCACGTCTAGCTCAACTGTCGAGTCAACGTCGTAGCCCGCGTAACGCCAAGCTGACAGCATGAAGACGTCTAGCAGCACGCGTTAAACCAAAACAGCTGCCCCCAGCACTGCATAGCTCACACACTCCACACAAGCAGCGAACGGGCAATAGGGTCCAGATTTCGACCGAATCGCAAGACGCAGCTCAATCTACGATCCTGAATACCAGAATTCGTGATTCTCGCGGTAACCTCTGTAGGTCACAGTCGGCAAGGCGGGGGGAAACGTGGAGCTACAGGCGTCCTTTGCCGATGGGCAAGCGCTGACGACATGCTTGGCGATAGAGGGGTTCCTGCTTGCCACGGTTAGCCTCGCTAGCACGTTGGGCTCCGCAGGGAGGCGCAGAATGGCCAAGCTGCCGGTACCTGCTGCAGCCATTGCCCTGAGTGCTTCCATTCTTTGCTGTCTTCTGGGGACAGCCGCCCTCGCCTCGTGGATTGGTCTGTACGGGAGTGGGAGTATCTTGCCTTTCAGGCAGCTTTGGATCGCAGTGATGCTGCTCCTGGCTGTAGTTGCGCAGCCGATTCTCGCGGTCCTCTTGGCCCTTGGGGCCAGGTCGGAGGACTAGCGTGGCAAGGATCAAGATCCCCGCAGATGTGCGCGACAAAGCCAAGGAAATTGCCGCCAAGAAGTGGTTCAAAAGCAAGGCTCCACAACGAAAAGCCTGGTTCTCGGCCATCGATGATTGCATCAACCACCTAGAGGGCTTTTCAGGTGGCGAGAAGGCCGAGAATAAGAGCATTGCCGCTATGCTGGCCGTGGCGGTGCACACCGAGTATTCACTGGCCGACCACGTCGTGGACAAAGTCGGCGCTTCAGTGTCAGACCATGATGCTTGGATGAAGATGTGCACGGCAGCTGCATGGGTGATCGTGCAAGAGTATAGGAACGATGTGGAGAAGGGAGCTTGGCCGGTATGAGTACTGAACACCACATACATAAGGCTCTCCTGGAAGACGACCTCCAAGCCCATGTCACCCAGCTGTATAAGCTTGCCACGGACCTAGGCGCGGCCCTGCGGGAAGAATCGGTCGAACCCCTCAGTTCCGTTCTGGTCCCAGACATCTCGGACAAGCTCGAAGCTGCAATACGTGAGAGTCTCGAAGATGAGATTGTCCCCATTACCGAGATCCAGAATGGTGGCATCGACGACAGTGAAGTTGATCGTGAAGTAATTAAGAAGGCCCTGGTCAGTCTTAAGCTTGCCACTCTGCGGAAAATTGCAAAAGCTGAGGGTACAGCTTCAAGTGGTAGTCAAGAGGACGTGGCTACCCGGATCGCCCAGCGTTATAGCTGGGACAGGGTTGCGGTAGCTCGGTTGATCCTTGCAAATGAGGACGAGCCGTCCATTGAACGCGGTCACATCAGCAGAGTCTTCCCACTGGTGGAGGATATTGACGTCAATGCGGCGCGTAAACGGCTATCCTCGGTGATCGGTCGTTACATCCGGATTGGTGTTGCTCGGTGGTTCCTTTTCGATAATTGCCGAAATTTAAATGAAAGCCTCGAAGTTCAAGGGACGTATAAGACGTACCAGGCATCTGTTGAAGAACGCTCTGATGCGGCCAGTCTCTCTGCAACGCCTCATGAATCAAGCGTTCGCATGCTGTTGGGGAAAAGTGCTTCATTGCGCATTGAAGGCGCCTCTGCTGTTCCTGCCAAGGCTGCGGTCAATGCTTTCGAAGTCATCACGGGTCAGAATGCAAAGGGTTATCTTCCCCTGGCGGATAAGAAATCTCAGGGTATCCCGGGAACCCTCCACCCGACCTCAGAATACTTGTTGGACCTACTCGAGAACCGACTCATCAGTTCGGAACTTCACGACATAAATCTGACGGTAGCCCGGTTCAACGTGCGACCTGGAAGTGACGTCCATAGCACCCGAACTGTCGACGAAAGGCGCCCCGAGCTTAGAGCCGTCCGGTTCGAAGGTCAGCATCTGTTGGATTCTGTTGCTGCCTGCCGATTACTGACATTGGAGAGCCGCCCACTTGTGGAAATTGCTCTTCACGCTTCCATTGGTGGCGAAGAAGGAACGGTCGGACGTTTTCCGGTTCGGATTACTGCAGAGGCGGACCACGTCGCCATCCAAACAGGCCTCGGGGACAGTCAGCATGAACTTTCCTTGCGTGTCCATCGGTTGGTTGTCGAGGCTTGTTCGGACGCTCTCACTGTGAAAAGTCTCGACACCAAGCGCCTGAACTTGCTGGTCAGTCGTATGAAAGAGCGTGCTGAGTCGAAGGAGGCGCCAGAAATTGCGGATATCTTCTCGGTGAAGTCAGAAGCTACGACGAACGTACCTACCGAGGAGTAACGCAAAGTCCGTCGCTCATCGGGATAGGGGCCGGCAAAGTCTGTTCTCTTTTTGTCTTTGCTTCTGACAGCGCTTTACCTATTACTAGAGGGTGCTGGCTAGAATCGGCGCGACCAGATCAGTCGACGTTGTTGCTCCAAGACTCTGGGGCAGCAGTCATGATCGTTTTTCGATGGTTACCGATCGTGCTTTTGGAGCCAGCTCAGCTGAGGAACGAAGGGGCATCGGCCAAAGCCATAAGGGCTGCTCGCGGAAGGACAATCGAATGGCTCGGCCGACAGTTCAGGACGTCGCCAGGACCGCGGGTGTGTCCGTTGGGACGGTGTCGCGCGTCTTGAACGGGAGCTCATCTGTCAGTGCGGCGGCAAAGGAAAAGGTCAATGCCGCCATCAAGGAGCTCAGCTACCGCCCGTTAGCGTCAGCAAGGGACCTAAGAAGAGACCGCACCATGCGAGTCCTGGCCTTGGCAAAGAACCTGGACTCCCTCGTGATCAGCGAAGTCTTCCGAGGTGTAGGAGACGCAGCCGCGGACAACGGCTACGTCAGCCTCATCGCGGCCACAGATGGAGACCGCGACCGTGAACAGCAGCTTGTAGACATGCTGCGCAACGGGTCGGTGGACGGCCTGGTCATCTTCTCGCCAACCATGCCCGACGAGGACGTCAACGCGGTCGCCGAGCAATTGAGCGTCATCCAGGTCTGCGAAATCGTCGATGCCGAGGCCGCCTTCGGGGTGTCCATAGATGACCGCCAAGCAGGCTACGACATCACCAGACACCTCATCGACACGGGTGCCAAGAAGCTCGCCATGCTCGCCCATAGGGGTGCCCGCTCCGGCCGGCTCAGGGAAGAAGGCTTCCGCCAGGCACTTAACGAGGCAAACCTGGCACCCGACCGCGTCCTCCTAGGTGAAGGCAACTTCGGCTTCCACGCCGGCCGCAATCTCACAAAGAAGCTCCTGGAAGCCAAGGACCTCCCGGACGCCGTCTTCTGCGGAACGGACGTCGTCGCCGCCGGCTGCGTCCGGGAGCTCACCGACGCTGGCCTCAGAGTCCCGCAAGACGTCGCAGTCGCAGGTTTTGATGACTCCGCCCAGGCAGAAATGTGCGTCCCCGAGCTGACCACGGTAAGGCAGCCGGCGTACGAGATGGGGCGAGCGGCCTTCGCCGAGCTCCTGCAGCGGATGACTGTCGAGGGCGCGCACCGTAAGGGACGGACCTTCTTCCCTCACCAACTCGTCATCCGGGACTCCACTAAATAAAAGGGTTGACAGCCACGAGCAACCACTGCAAAACTACTTTGGAATCGATTCCACGGGCCGCAAGGCCTTTTTTCAAAGCATCATTTGGAATCGATTCCACCACTCAGCACAGCACCCGGCAACGAAGCCAAACTCAGGACTGCGCAACAGCCAAAGCGCCGCACTGAACATCCCCACAGTCACCAAAGGAGCCACTTGTGGACTTGAACCGACCTGCTCTCCCGCTCCAGAACAAAGCCACCAAACGCACAGCCCTCGCCGCCACAGCCATAGCCGCAGCCCTCCTCCTCAGCGCGTGCGGCGGGGGAGCAGCTCCCCAAGGTGCGGAGCAAGCGGCAGCCGCCGATCCGTCGTCGGGCGCTAATGCCAGCGGCGACGTGAACGTCTGCGGCGTCAAGGACGCGAGCGGCATCTACAAGGGCACGGCGGAAGCGTTCACCAAGGCAAACGGCAAGGTCACGGCCAAGTACACCGAGATCGGCGCCACCACGGACGAAGCCCGCACGCAGATCGTGCAGCGGCTCGAAGGCAAGTCCACCGAGTGCGACATCTTCATTTCGGACGTCATCTGGACCTCCGAGTTCGCATCGCAGGGCTGGCTGCTGGACCAGACCAAGCTGGTGGAAGCCAACAAGGACCGCCTCATTCCCTCCACTGTGGAAACCACCAAGTACCAGGACAAGTACTGGGCCTCGCCGTTCTTCACCAACGCCGGCCTGATCTACTACCAGAAGGACAAAGTAGCTAAGCCGGAGACCTGGCAGCAGCTCTACGCCGAGGCCGCCAAGGCACCGGGCAACGGGTTCGTCTACCAGGGCAAGCAGTACGAGGGCCTGACGGTGAACTTCCTCGAAATGCTCTACAGCGCCGGCGGCGAAGTCCTCGATGACCAGGGCAACGTCAAGATCGACTCCCAGGAAACCCGCGACGTCCTCAACTTCATGACCGACGGCCTCAAGAACGGTTCAGCCGACCGCGCCGTCCTCACCTACAACGAGGACCCGGCCCGCCTCGCCTACGAGTCCGGCAACTTCGGATACCAGCGCAACTGGCCGCACGTCTACCGCCTGCTGAACGCGACGCCGCTCGCGTCCAGCTTCGCCGTCGCGCCGCTGCCGGCATGGGAAGGCGGCAAGGCCTCGGGCGTGCTCGGCGGTTGGAACCTGGCGATCTCGGCCAACTCCACCAACCAGGCCGGGGCGGTTGCCTTCATCGACTTCGCCACGACGCCGGACTGGCAGAAGCACGTCGCCATGGACTACTCGCAGGCCCCGGTCAATGAGGCTGCCTACTCCGACGCCGCGGTGCTCCAGAAGATGCCGTTCGCTACCGAACTCCTCGCCTCGGTCAAGGGTGCAAAGCCGCGCCCGATCTCCCCGGTCTACCCGCAGATTTCGCAGGCGATCTACAAGAACGTCTACGCCGTCCTGTCCGGCACCACCTCCACCGAGGACGCCGTGAAGAAGATGGCCGACGAAGTCGCTGCGGCCAAGTCGAGCTTCTAATCATGGCCATCAAGACCCTCCAACCCGGTCGCGGGGCGCCAAAGCGCGGCGCCCGCGGAACGAACGACGGCGGCGCCCCCGCCCGCGTGTCAGGCCGCGACCGCGCCGAACGCCGTCTCGCCTTACGTATGACGGCGCCGTCGCTGATCCTCATGGCCCTGGTGGCGGCGGTCCCGATCGGCTACGCAATCTGGCTCTCGCTGAACCAGTACAGCGTCCGCACGGCCGGGCTCTCGCGGTTCGTGGGGCTGGAGAATTACATCAACGCCCTGGCCAGCCACGAATGGTGGGCCGCATTCGGCCAGACGTTCCTCTTCGCAGGCCTCTCGGTCAGCTTGGAGCTGATCCTCGGCACGGCGATGGCGTTGCTGCTCAACCTCGCGTTCAAGGGCCGCGCCCTGCTCCGCACGGTGGTCCTGTTGCCGTACGCGATCGTCACCGTGGTCAGCGCCATCACCTGGCAAACGATGTTCCAGCCCAACCTCGGACTGGTCACCAACGTCCTCTCGGCGCTTGGGCTGCCGGGTGGCGACGTCGTGTGGCTCGGTGAGCACGGCTACGCCATGGCGGTGATCGTCCTCGCCGACGTCTGGAAGACGACGCCGTTCGCGGCACTCATCATCCTGGCCGGCCTGCAGGTCATCTCCGCCGAAACCTACGAAGCCGCGGAGCTCGACGGCGCCAGCAAGTGGCAGACCTTTGTCCACATCACCCTGCCGCTCCTGCGTCCGGCGATCGTCCTCGCCGCGATCTTCCGCACCATGGATGCCCTCCGCGTCTTCGACCTGCCGTTTGTCCTCACCCGCGGCGCCAACGGCACCGAATCCATGTCCATGCTCGCCTACACCCAACTGCGCGAGAACCGCCTGGTGGGCGAAGGCTCGGCGCTCTCCATCCTGACCTTCCTCACCGTCATGGTTGTCTCGGTCATCTACGTCCGCTTCGCCGGCGGCAACATCCGCGACGTCGCGAAGGAGGAGCAATGAGCACGCTGACGGAAGAACGCACGACGCCGGCACCCGACACCGGGCGCAAGTCGCCTAAGCGCCGCTTGCGTGGGGAGGCGAAACTGCATCCCTTGGTGTGGGTATTCGTCGTCGCGGTCATGGGCTTCTCGCTCATCCCCTTCTACTGGCTGGTCAACACCTCCCTTAAGAAGGGAGCGAGCCTGTCCAAGGGCGAGCTCTTCCCGAGCCAGCCAACCCTGGAGAACTACCTCGTCGTCTTCCAGAACCCCGAATTCCTCCTGGCCTTGCGCAATTCGGTGATCATCGCCGTCGTGACTACAACGGTGGCGCTGGTGTTCGCATCCTTCGCCGCGTATGCGCTGGCGAGGCTCAAGATGCGCCGCAAGGCGATGATCCTGACGCTGATCCTCTCGGTGACGACGTTCCCGGCCATCGCCATCGCAGCCCCGATGTTCTCCATCTGGCGCGAAATCGGGCTGTACGACACCCTGTTGGGCCTCATCATCCCGAAGCTGACGTTCGCGCTGCCCTTGGCGATCTACACGCTGACGTCGTTCTTCAAGGAGATCCCGCGGGAACTCGAGGAATCGGCGTATATGGATGGCGCTACGCCGTTCACCGCGTTTCGCAAGGTCATCCTTCCGCTTGCGGTGCCTGGCTTGGCGACCACCGCGATCCTGGTGTTCATCTCGGTCTGGAACGAATTCCTCTTGGCCGTCACGCTGACCACCTCGCCGGAAGCCCGTCCGGTACCGGTCGCGATCGCGTTCTTCAGCGGAACCAGCGAGTTCGACCAGCCCCTCGGCACCATCAGCGCGGCATCGGTGATCATCACCGTCCCGCTCGTGATCCTGGTGCTCCTTTGCCAGAAGCGCATCGTGTCCGGCATGACCGCGGGTGCGGTCAAGGGCTAACAGCTTTTCAAAACCATCAAGAAACCCAGAAAGAACAGGAATAACGTGAGTATTCAGCAGCAGGCCACCACCGCAACCCTCAAGGTGGGAGTTGTGGGCATCGGTTGGGCCGGCCAGCAGCACCTCAAGGCGTACAGCAACATCGACGGCGTCGAAATTGTCGCCGTCGCGGGTATGGAACCAGAGCTCCTGGCCCAGCTGAAGGAGGAGTACAACATTCCGAACGCGTTCGCGCGCTGGGAGGACATGATCGAACTCCAGGACCTCGACGCCGTCAGCGTCGCCGTGCCGACGTTCCTCCACGCGCCGATCGCGATTGCTTCGCTTGAGCGGGGCCTGCACGTGCTGAGCGAGAAGCCCCTGGCGCGCAACGCCGTCGAGGGTCAAGCAATGGTTGACGCCGCCCGGAAGGCGGGCCGCGTCCTCGACGTCGCGTTCAACCACCGCCGCCGCGGCGACATTCAGGCGCTCAAGAACGTGATCGACGAAGGGACCCTCGGCCGCCCGTACTACGCCAAGGCTTCCTGGCTTCGCCGCCAGGGCATTCCGATGCTCGGCAGCTGGTTCACCAACCCGGCGCTCGCCGGCGGTGGCCCGTTGGCCGACATCGGGGTGCACGTCCTGGACTACTCGCTGCACCTGCTGGGTGAGCCGAAGGTCTTGGCCGTTTCGGCGTCGACCCATTCCGAACTGGGTCCCCGCGGCCTCGGCGGCAACGCGAGGTATACGGCGTCGAACTCCAGCCATAAGTTTGAAGTGGAGGACTTCGCCTCAGCGTTCATCCGGCTGGAAGGCGGCGGAACCTTGATCCTCGAAGCGGGCTGGGCCACCTACCGTGACGAGCGGGACCTGATGGACTTCACGGTTTACGGGACCGACGGCGGTGCGGACTTGCGCTCGGTCGGCGCCTCCGAGAACCCCGTCGCAGACGTGCACATTTTCACCGAGAAGGACGGCCAGAATGCCGACTTCGAGGTGGTAGCCGAACCCGGAAAGGCGCACCAGGCCGTCGTCGACGATTTTGTTGCTGCCGTCCGCGGCGGCGAGACCGTCTGGGGCAGCCACGACGGATCGCTCGCCCTCAGCCGGGCGCTGGTGCTCGACGCCTGCTACAAATCCGCCGTGGAACAACGCGAAGTAAGGCTCTGACATGTCTGATACGAAACTGAAGATCGTCGTCTGGAACGAGGGCGTCCACGAGGCCCGCAACGAGCCCGCCACCATCGGGGACATGTACCCCGAGGGCATCCACGGCGCCATCGCCGCTGGCCTGCGCGGCTTCTACCCGGACTCCGAAATCACCACGGCTACCTTGGCTGATCGGGAGCACGGGTTGTCCGAGGAAGTCCTGGCGCAGACTGACGTGCTGCTCTGGTGGGGGCATATTGCGCATCAGGAAGTGAGCGACGAGGTGGTGGAGCGCGTGCAGCGGCATGTGCTCGGCGGCATGGGACTGGTGGTGCTCCACTCCGGGCACTTCGCCAAGATCTTCACCCGCTTGCTGGGGACCACGTGCTCGCTGAAGTGGCGCAATGAGGGCGAACGGGAGCTGGTGTGGACGGTCAAGCCTTCGCACCCGATCGCGGCCGGGATTGAAAGCCCGATCGTGATTCCGCAGCAGGAAATGTACGGGGAACTGTTCGACATCCCGGAACCCGACGACCTGATCTTCATCAGCTCGTTCACCGGGGGAGAGGTATTCCGCTCCGGCGTGACCTTCTCGCGCGGCAAGGGACGGATCTTCTACTTCAGCCCCGGCGACCAGGAATACCCGGTGTACCACCAGCCGCAGATCCAGAAGGTCATCGCCAACGGCGTGGGCTGGGTTGCGCAGCCGGGTGTCTTCCGCGAGGCGCCCGAGGTTTCCAACCCGTCGCGGGACTGGTTCGCCTAGGCCTGTCTATCCAAGGAGATTGAGCATGATCACTTCCCTTCCCGCTGGCCGTCCGTTGGGCGTGGCCGCTATCGGTTACGCCTTCATGGGAAAGGCCCACTCCAACGCGTGGCGGAACGTGGCCAGCTTCTTCGACGTCCCGCCCTTCGAGCAGCGCGTGCTCGTCGGCCGGGACGCCTTGGCGGTTGCCGAGGCCGCCGGCAAGTACGGCTGGGCGGAATCAGCGACCGACTGGCGTTCCGTAATTGCGCGGGACGACATCGACATCGTGGACATCTGCGCCCCGGGTTGGATGCACGCGGAGATCGCTATCGCCGCCCTGGAAGCCGGGAAGCACGTGCTCGTGGAGAAGCCGCTGGCCAACACGCTGGAGGAGGCTGAGCTGATGGTTTCCGCCGCAGCGTCGGCCCGGGAGCAGGGCGTGCAGTCGATGGTCGGGTTCAATTACCGGCGCGTTCCAGCGCTCGCATTGGCCCGCGAGCTGATCGCCGAAGGCCGTCTTGGAACCGTTCGGCACGTCCGTGCCGCCTACCTGCAGGACTGGCTATCCGACGTCGAAACCCCCATGAGCTGGCGGCTCCGGAAGGAGACCGCTGGCTCCGGGGCCCTTGGCGACATCGCTTCGCACGCCATTGACCAGGTTCAGTACCTTACCGGGCAGACGGTCACCGAGGTGACCGGGACGCTGCGGACTTTTGTGGCCGAACGGCCAGGTCCGTCGGGCCTTGAGAAAGTGACAGTCGACGACGCCGCGTGGACCACTTTGGGGCTGACCGGCGGCGTGAGTGCCTCCGTGGAAGCGTCACGCGTGGCTACCGGACAGAAGAACTCTTTGAAGATAGAGATCTACGGGTCGTTGGGTTCGCTGACGTTCGACCTGGAGAACCTGAACGAACTCGGCTTCCTGGACGCCACGCTGCCTGTGCGGGAGCAAGGGTTCCGGCGGATCCTGGTCAATGAGTCGGAGCATCCGTACGTTGAGGCGTGGTGGCCGCAGGGGCACATCATCGGCTGGGAACACACGTTCACGCACCAGATCCGGGACTTCCTGTGCGCTATCCGCGATGGTGAGGCGCCGTCGCCGTCGTTCGACGACGGGCTGCAGGTCCAGCGGGTGCTGGCCGCCGTCGAAGAGTCGGCGCGGAACCGGAGTGTGGTGACGGGGGTTGCCGCTGCCAAACCCGACCGGATCCAGGGCGAGCGGGCGCTGGCCTAAAGCACTTCGGGTTCGTAGTCGAAAAACGCCGCCCGCGGTAGCAGTTGCTTTTCGGAGAGTTTCTGTTTGTCTGCGGAGCTTAGCCGGGCCACCTCAGCAGCCGCGTCCCAGTTGTCGCGGATGCTGGACACGAGTTGGTCGATGATGTCACGGCCCTCAGCCGCGCTGAGTCCGTATGTCTCGGATTCACGAACCAATGCCGCAAAGTTCGAGATCTTTGTTCCGCGGTCGCCTCGCCCATACGGCATCGCTTGCTCGAACGTGTCCCCAGAGCGTTGTCCGGGAGCAAGATCATAGGCCGGAGTTAGCTCCAAATGTGTCCCGTCCCAGAACGCGGCGTGGTTGCGGGCGTGGTCATCGTTGTTGCTGATGGCGATATTCATCGCAATGCGGCGGAACAGCTCTGGTCCCGGCTGCGTCGCATCCTTGCCGAATTCGCGAAGAACGTCGAGAATCTGCGGATAGGACACGTACCGTGCGTACATCTCGTCGGTTTGAGCCATCGTTAGGCCGGAGACCACGTGGCGTCGTCCGCCAACTCCATCTCGGTCGAAACGCCGGACAAGGAGAACTTCCTTTCCGAGGGATGGGACTACTTTGCTCTCGGGGACGTTCATGCCAGCCCTACGGGCCAGTTCAAGCATCGCTGCTTCTGCGTTCACAACGGAGAAAATGCGATCGTCCGATGACGAAAATTTCGCCAGCCACTCGCCGCCGTTCTCATCGGTCAGTGTCGCTTTTGGACGGGCGCCTCCAAGGCTCGTACCGTGCATCAGGGCAGCGTCCAGACCCGGAGATAGCTCTCCGCCTTCGTCGAGAATGATCGCTGCCTTATGTAGCTCGTCGAGGACAACGGACTCGTCCCGCGGCTCGTAGACTTCACGATCGAGCTGGAAGTCCAGGGCCCCGAAACGATTCGAGCCGGAGCTCAGCATGTAGTCGAGCTCGGTAAGGGAGTTGGGCGCAGCGCCTTGGCGCCTTTCGATGACACCCCGGCCCCACCGGTCGGGGCTTCCGTCCCTCAGCACACCTGCAATATTCAGCCCATCGGCAGGTTCTTGGACACCGGCTTGCAGCGGAAGCTCCGGGGCGAACAGACTAATTGCATCTGGCCGGGAACGGTAACTGAGACCATAGACAAAAGTGACGAGGGGGCCGGACTGCTCCATTCTCCCGGCTACGACGGGCTCAGTCTCGCCTGGCAGCCACGTCCAGACGTATAGCTCATTAGAAGTCGTCATCTGCACTTCCGCTCTTGGCTCTACGCACTCGGCTGGGGAGTAGGGCGAGCATCTCCTCGCCTCGCTTTCGGCGTATGGCGAGTTCGGCACGGTCCTCAAGTCCGAATATTGGGATTCCGACGAGGTCGGAGAGGTCTATTACTGTGCCTACGGCCGCGCCCCGGCTACCGGCTTCGGCTGCAAGAACCGTCTGCTCAGAGACGTTGGCGCGAGCCGCGAGCTCTTTGGCTGTCCACTTACGGTCGATTCGACCTTGCTTGATGAGCTGCCCCCAAATGGTAAGCGCGTCCTGGACGTGCGGGCGCAATGGTACATTCCGCTTAGCCATCATAACCCTCTTAAAATAGGTTTATACATGCTCTAGACATGTTTAATCATAGCTTGTGTTGTGTTCGAGGAATCGGGTTCGCGGCGGATGATTGCCGGCGGCTGGCGGGCATAGTGCGGGAGGCGCGTGCCGGCGTCGTGGTTTAACAGCTTAGATCTGGAGCGACGCGAAAGCCTGTTTTGGAACAAACGAAAGGGCCGCGACCCCCTGAGGGTCGCGGCCCTGAGCCTGCGGTACTGCTACTTAACCAGGGCTGCGGCCTGCTGCATGAGGTCGTTGGCCGTGGCAACGCCGTTGGCTTCAGCGCCCTTGCCGGACGCCGTTGCAGAAATCAGCACCCCATCCTTGATGGCGTAAGCCATGTAGGTGGTTTGTGCCGAACCGCTGGCCGTCGACATCTCGGTCTTGTAGGCCACGGTTCCTGGAACTGCATTGATGCCGTCGAACTTTTCAGTGGAGACGTTCATCGACTGACCGGACATGGAGAGTGTCATCTTCGAGCACTTCTCAACCTCGGCGCCGCTCTTGTCGATGCTGTCCTGGAGCTTCTGCTTCTCGAGTCCGGACGTTAGGGTCACCATTGTCATGACCCCTGATGCAGCGTCCAGATCTGCACCGGCGGCTGTTGTCGAACCGGCGAGGGTTTCAGTTCCGCCCAGCGTTGCAAGGTCCTTGCACTCCGCCGGTTCAATGGTGAACATGCTCATGAGCGCCTTGATGGGGTTCTCCTGGGCGAGTTCCTCGCTGGAAGCCACGGTCAATTCCTTGCCCGACTTCGGCTTGATCTGCTTGACGAGTTCAACGAGCTCGTCGTTGGTGTACTGCTTGGCGGCGGTGGGCGTGGGTGACGCCGTAGCCTCAGGCGAAGCGCTATTCGTGGAGCCCGTTGACCCACCACATCCGGTCAGTGCCATCACTACCAACGCCGATATTCCGACGCTCTGCAGCGCAAATTTCTTCACTCTATTTCCCCCATTGGGTCTGCATTTACTGCCGGGGATTCCCAGCTGAGATAAGACTATCGGTCGCCAGGGTGTGGGCCCGTTTGCGTCGCGCGTATCCGGACCGCCATGCCTACTATTGGAAGAGAACGTAGAAGACGATCACCAGTGCGGGGAAAAGCGCTTGGCCAATGGCGCTGGCAAGGAGACGCTTCTCCGTCACCCAAAGCCAAAAGCCGAGGAATACGTGGCACGCGCAGCAGAAGATGATTATTGCCGACCCGCCGTTGGGGTTCCCTGAGAAGTTCAGATTAGGCTCGATGCCCGAAGCCCCTTAAGAGAAGTCGGCGTGCATCATCTAGAAGGCACTCACAACGAACTCTTCGATCGTTTCGAAGATCTTGGATTGCGCCGTCTGGGAAGCACGCCAATCATTGTGAATCTGTAGGGAATGATCGGCCCCCGGCACTTCAATAAACGTGCCGTTGGTCTCCGATAGGCGTCCTCCATCCCAGAGTTTGTCCTCTGATCCACCGATGAACAGGTCAGACTTGGGGCTGGCCGCGATCGTGCTTCTCACTGAGGCATCGGTGAGGAGTGGTGTCAGCCAGATTCCCGGAGTCAATGTCTCTTCGGCCCAGGGGATGCACAGAGTGCTGAATGACTTGGCCACGATAAGCCGCTTATGCGCTTCGGGTGATTCCGCGAAGGCTTGCTGGGCGGCCATGGCAGCGAATTCGTGAGGATCAGCACCGGGAGAATCTTCGGGCGTCCATTTGACAGCCTGTACCTGCCATCCCAAGGCGCCGAGCATCTCGCCTATCCAAAAGAGAACGGGCACTTCCACCGGGTAGCCGGAGCCAGGCAGCATTACAGCTACTTTGTTGGTTTCCGGACTATCCGTTGCGGCTCTTGCCCAAGTGAAGGACTTCATAGTGCATGCTACTGCTCGGACTGACGGGCAAATTTCACTCCCGGGTTATCGGTCACCGAGCTTCATCCCTTCTTGATTACGGGAAATGCGCCCTGCAGGCATGTGGAAATGGCCATACCGGCGCAGGCAGAGATACATTCCCGCGAAGCTGGCCGCACCAAGGACAGGACCCGCCCAGCCGACAACCGGGGAGTCGCGCAGGAGTAGGGCAATTGCTGAGAAGGCCGTGGCCGCTATGGTGATCACCGGGCTTTCACGGACCTTATCGCGGCGGGCACGGGAGCCTATCTGGCCATAAAAGAAGCCCACGATCAGCGGAAAGGCAATGAAAACGCAAGCCACAATCAGAAGCCAAGGCATAGCTATCGTCGTAGCAGCGCCGATTGTCAGTCCGTAGCAGGCGGCCAACGTCAACCAGTAGCTGTTTGCACTTCTTTGCGTGCTGTACATGAGCTCGAGTTTCCCGTCGTCGTGAACTTCAGCCTATGGGGGTTTTGTGCCGGCTGCTGCTTATTGGCCTGGTTATCCACAACGGACTGCCGGAGTACACGCGCCGTCCTATGGCCAGGACGAGAATGCTGACTGCCAACAGCCAGGCGCAACTGCAGATGAATTCGATCGTCTGGATGTTTCCAAAAGCATTCCTGAAGAACAAAGTGCTTGGAGCGGTCGGTGGAAAGAAGGTAAGGATTCGCACGACGGCTGAGTCAGGTTCCTCGGAAAGCAGCCCCAACGTATAGCCCGGGGCGAACATCATGATGACAAAAAGTGTGGCAAACGCAGAACCTTCCCGTGCACTTCTGATTCGGGCGCCTATCGCTGCATGGCTTGCAACCATGAAAAGCACGCCCAGCAAGAGAACCACCAGCCCTGCCGACATCTTCGAGGCATCGAGGACCCAGAGTTTGAACGCGGGCAGGGGAAGGCCAAGATCGCGGCCGGCCAGCAGGTAGAAGAGCAATAGCGGCAGTGACATCGCTGCCAACTGAACCAGGCCGAGGATGGCGGTCGTCAGGATTCTCGTAAGGAAAACGCTCGACGGCGATGCGTCCAGAAAGAGGACTTCACGAATTTTCTGCTCCCGCTCTTCAGCGAAACTCGACATGATCTGGTTTCCAAGGAAGATAGTAACCGCGAAATACAAGAGCAAAAAGACCAGCGGAGGAGCAACGGACCACAACCCCGGGTCAACGCTGCCGTTCCTGTAGCCCACCCGGTTGACCTCGATTGTCCCGGTCAGAGGCTTGGTAAGTTCGGGGGATTTGAGACCCCTCACCAAAGAGGTCTGCAGCAGCTGACGGGCCAATGCAGTGGACTGTTGGTCACCAACCAAACCTTTGTTGTTTTCATAGATGTCTATCCGGCCGCTGCTGAGGTCGCCGGGGAACACAATCAATGTCTGCAGCCCACCGGCGGTGACCTCCTTTATGGCAGCCGGGGCATCGACATCCTTGGTGCCGCCGGCCTCTTCAGCCAGCTTTGCGTCAATGAAACCGCCGGGATCCACGTAGTGGAACTTCATGACGCCAACTGTTCCGTTTGCGCCGTTCTTTACAGTGGCTGCGGCTCCCAATTGTGCCAAGGTTGCCAGAACGATGACCGCCAGAGGGACCAGCACGATCGGTACCCAGTAGCTCTTTTTCTTGAAGTGCCGTTTGAGTTCGAAGGCGAGGAGGACCCGGTTTGGAGCGTCCATCAGTTCAGGCTTCCGAACTGACCTGACTCGCCGTAAACCGACACGAAGATCTCGTCGAGACTCGACAACCTCGTGCTGAAGTCGGTTACCTTCGCCCCATCACTGACCAGCTGTCCGAGCAGTTCCTTGGCTGATCCCACTTCATGGGGAGAGTCCATCACGGCTGTTCCCGTAGCCTGTACATTCAGGTCCCATTTCCTGGCACTCGCAGGAAGTTCGCCGGTATACGTCAACACTGTGCGGCGGCCACCAAGTTTCTGCTTTGCGTCTTTCACTTCCCCCGCAAAGTGTTGGTCACCGTTACGCAGGAAGAGGACGTAGTCAGTCAGTTCTTCTACTTCATGCATTTGGTTTGTCACGAGGATCAGAGTGGTCCCTTCATGCAGTTGCCTCTGCAAATGTGTTTTGAAGATTGCCTGGTTGATTGGATCGAATCCGCGGGTCGGTTCGTCCAGGACCAGGAGATCGGGGCTGCCAATAAACGTGAGTCCCAGATGAATCTTCTGCTGCTGGCCATTGGACAGAGTTTGGATAGGGGACCGGGCATGAGCGGTCAAAGCCACGTCGTCGAGATAGTCATAGGCTTGGGAAGTGGCCTCGCTATAGCTGAGGCCACGCAGCCTTCCGAAAAGGCGGATCACATCCAATGGGGTGTCGCGTTGAAAGTTGCCACGTTCCTCGGGAAGGTAGCCCACGCGGGTTGGATGGCCGGAGTCGTAGGGGAGCCCGGCTATGTCTGCCCTTCCGGAGTCCGGTGCCACAAGGCCCAACAGGCACCGGACGAGGGTGGTTTTTCCTGAACCGTTAGGACCGATGATGGCCATTGATCTCCCCTCTGCCACCGAGAAGTTGATGTCATTCAACGCCCGGAATTGCCCGAAGTCCTTGGAGAGATGCTCAACGTTGATGAAATTCATGCGTCCTCAATTGGAGTCCCTTCGCATTGGAGAGCCGCGCCCGGCCTGACCAAGCGTCGAGCGCGGCTCAATGATGAACGACTACTTGCTCTGCCTCTTGTAGACGACCCACGTCGCAACCATTGCTAGGGATGCCGTGAGGGAGAGTGCTGCCATCGTGGGATTACTGAAAAACGCGATGACAGCCGTAATGAAGAACATGGCAGCTGCCGTGAGCGTCAGTAACTTCATTTCTTGCTAACTGCAGCCGAGCATCGTCGCGAGTGCACTCACCGAATACGCGATGCCGCCGATAACGAGTGTTGCACCGCCGGTGAAGGCCGCTGCGATCAGAGAGCCCGTAGCTATGACGTGCGATAGGAACCCAGCCAAACAGCTCAATTGCTGCCAGTTCATTTCTTCTCCTTGTCAGTGGGAATAGCTTTCCTGGTAACGGGATTCCCCCATGGGCTAGATCGGGAATCGCGTCGGAATAAGCCTGCAAGGCAGAAATGGCACTAGGTGCTCGAGAGGGCTGAAATGAGTGGTCATGGGGCCGAAATTAGGTGCTCAATCGGCCGGAAATGAGTGTCTTCAGCCACCGGTCTAGGTGGTGAAGTGAACGCATCTGACTCGATGCGGGCTTTGGTGGATCTTGACGCCCGGATTGGCCACTACACCTAGAAGTCGGCCCTCCACCACCTAGACGACGCGAAAATGCACCTAAATTCGCCCAATCCACCACCTAGTTTTCCCATTCCGCACCGGGTCGACGTAAACCGCCCGTAGTGTCGGTTCCAAGAACAAACACCAACGCCACGCTTGGGGAGTGCCGTAGATGACAACAGTGCCAGAGCGAACCGTCGACCCTATCCTGCAAACTCTGAGAACTATGGGCGGCGGGAAGGGAAGACGGGATCTCTCAGGAACCCGCCTTTACGACCACATCATCGCCAACAGCCTCATTGAGATTCCGGAGATCCTGGCAGCTGCAGCGGAGACCACGGGTGCGGTCCTTGAGTTGGCGCGGGGTTCCGGTCGGCTCACTAAGAGGGCCGAGCCAACTGGCCGGGAAACGGTGGCCCGGCACCCCTCAGACCCTCAGCCTGAGCATGCCTTTGGTTGTGTCATCCTCGGTGCCAGCTACGCCACTCTTCTCGACCCGGGCAGCAGACGAACGCTGTTCCGCAAGGTGAATCAGTGCTTGGCGCCGGGCGGCCGCTTTCTCATGACCGTGCTGAATCCGGACCACCGCCATGCGTCAATGACCACCAACAACGGCGCCACGATTTCACAGCTGGGGGAGGACTCCTTCCTCATCACCGTTGAAAGCCGGGATGCCCTCAATGGTGCACGGCAGGTGAGCACGAGCCACGTCAGCTTCAATGAGCACGGAACCTACAGGTCCTCGGCCTACTCCTGTGAAGTCGCTTTCGTCAGCACCCTACTCATTGAAGAAGACCTCGCCGCTGAGGGTTTCACGGTTCTGGACCGCCGTCCCATCAGGGCGGACAGCCAGGAGGAGGGCATTGACGAACTCGAGCTCTGGGTGTGTGCCGCAAGACAACAAGCCACCGCGAAAGCAGAGGAACGGCCATGAGCAACAGATCATTGAGCTGGCTGATCCTGGCCATGGTCCTGGGCTTCTACTCCCTCTATGTATTCATCTCGGGAGGCAGCGACTCTGTCTGGACACTCGTCACGGGTGTCATCTGCGCCCTCGCTGCCTGCACGGCCTACTGGCGTTCCAGGGTGGAAAGCAGGGCGGACCGCGGCTGAGAATGCCGCGGCCCGCGTCGATGCTCGGAGGTAGAGAGTTACTTGGGCTTCGGACCCTTGCCAGGGCCTCGGCCATCGTCGGAGACCACCATCGCCGAACCCCCTCCGCGACGGGTCGGCTCGGCAACCGCGGTGAGTTTCCCGCCGTCGCCGAACTCAATGGCGGTTGCCGCGCCTATCTCAGCAGCGGACGTGAACGCATCACCGGCCGGCATCAGGACGTGCCCCTTCGCCTTCAACGCCGGGCCGTAGGCATCGATGAACGCCGGTTCCGAGCTGACGGATGCACCGTTCCTGGGTGCTGCCCGGGGAGCTGCGAGGGCCTCGGAGACAGTCATGCCCAGGTCAACCCGGTTGATAATGGTTTGCAGGACGGTAGTGATGATGGTGGAACCACCCGGGGAACCGAGGGCCAGGAACGGATCCCCGTCCTTCAGGATGATGGTCGGCGACATGGACGACCGGGGCCGCTTCCCTGGCTGAATACGGTTCGGATCATCGGCGTTATAAACGGTGCTGAAGTCGGTCAGCTCGTTGTTCAGCAGGAAGCCTCGGCCGGGAACAACGATTCCGGAGCCACCCGTCTGCTCGATCGTGAGCGTGTACTCCACCACGTTGCCCCACTTGTCCGCAACGGTCAGGTTGGTTGTGGAAATGTTCTCGGTATCGGACTCCTTGGCGTGCGGTGCCGCCGAAGCCGGGCACACGCCGTCGTAATCCTTGACGTTGCCCGGAGCGACCGGCTTGAGTGCCGCCTTCGCCGGATCGATCAGGCAGGAGCGTTCCTTGCCGAAGGCAGTGTCCAGGAGGGCGTTGGTGGGAACCTGCACAAACGCGGGATCGCCGACATACGCGCCACGATCCGCGAAGGCAAGGGAACTGGCCTCGAAATAGTGGTGCAACGCGTCCGTCGGCGTCATCTCGGAGAGGTTGAACGGTTCCAGGATGTTCAGGGCTTCGCCAACCGTGGTTCCGCCGCTGCTGGACGGAGCCATGCCATAGACGTCATAGCCCCGGTAGTTCATGTGCGTGGGGTCCTGATCCACCACTTTGTAATCCGCCAGGTCCTGGGCGGTCATGAAACCAACGGGAGTGGGCAGGGTCGGTTTGGCGACCTTTGGCGGCGCCTGCACCGTGTTGGCGATCTCGGCAGCAAGCGGTCCGCCGTAGAAGGCGTCCGTGCCTTCCTCGGCCAGCAGCCGATAGGTCGCCGCGAGATCGTGGTTCTGGAAGACGCTTCCGACGGCGGGAGCGTCACCACCGGGAAGGAAGAGGTCCTTGGTGGAGGTGAAATTGCTGAACCGGGCCTGGTTGTCCTTGGTCTGGTTCCGGAAGGTTTCGTCCACCACGAAGCCACGGGTTGCCACCTTGATGGCGGGCTTCAGCGCTTCACCCAGCTTCAGGGTTCCCCAGCGTTCCAAGGCGCGTTCCCACGTAGCCGGAGTGCCGGGGACGCCCACGGATACCCCGCTTGTGGGCAGCGCCGGGTTTTGCGTAGTAAAGGGGTACGGCTTGCCGGTGCTCGGGTCGATGAAGGCATCATTCGGCATCGCTGCCGGAGCGGTTTCGCGGCCGTCGATGGTTCCGACCTGGCCGGTCTTGGCGTCGTAGAAAACGAAGTAGCCGCCACCGCCAATGCCCGCGCTGTAAGGTTCTGTGACACCGAGGGTTGCAGCCGCAGCAACGGCGGCATCGGCTGCGTTGCCGCCCTTCTTCAGAACTTCGATGGCGGCCGCGGAGGCTTCCGGATCAACGGTGCTCACAGCTCCGCCATAGCCGGTGGCCGTAGCTGTTTTCTCCGTTTGACGGGGATCAGCGGAAGCCGGACCGGCGATGCCCAGGCTTGTAGCGCCCAGTGCGAAGGCTGCTGTGACAGCAGCCAGCTGACGTCTCACATGAGTCATGGTTTCTCCCAGAATTTTCCCAGACGATGATGTGGCGAACGGTTTGGCCACCCTACCCCGTGGGCTCTGCGAGGGACAAAGGTTGATTCTCGAACCAACGACTGCGGCTCAGGCCCGCTCTTGGTTCCTTCGGCCGGCGAACGCCCGAATGCCTGCACCAGCCAGCCCGATGCCCACGGCGAGCAACAGCGTTTGCCAAGCACCGCCGTCGGGCCCTAAAGCGGCGATTAGGATCTGCAGGCCCATGGACAGCATCTCGGGAATGTCACCGGCGATTGCGCGGGTGGCCAACACCGACTGGACCGCGGTGAAGACGGCGGGGACAGCCCAAAGGAACGCGAGGTCCAGGACCCAGACTGTGATGCGGGCGGCGGGTTTCAGACCGCACCAAGCCAGCGCGCAACCTACCAGGACAGCGGGAACCCAATGGGCAATGGTCGGCACCTCGAGGGGCATATTGCTGCGCCCAGCGAAGCCGATAACCCATTGGACGGCCCAGGACGTGACGGGTACGGCGACGAATCCCGCCCCCAGTGCTGTGGCAGCGCGGGACTTCGCACCGATCAGCAACTGTGCCACGACGCTGGCGAGAATCGAGAGGATGACGCAGGCAAGTAGGCCGAAGTAGTATAAGCCGGCCAGCTTGCCGCCGGCGAGACCGTCGTTGAGCACTGTAAAGGACTGTGCTGTTGCCACCACCTGGACCATTAAGACGCCGCCAACCGCGCACCACATCGCAATGGTCCGGTGATCCGGATTCCAGAGCCGTGACGCCAGCCCGGCAAGCGCACCGCCGGTTGTCAGCAACGCGATCAGGGTAAGGACCTCGTATTGGCTCAGAGGCAGGAGCGCCAAGGGCATTTGTTCCGGCATGACCGGGTCGGCCCAGAGGTTCTGCAGCGGCAGCTTCGCGCCGGTGACCCACCAGGGGAGAAGGCCAAGCGCGCCGGCAAAAGCTCCGATCAGCAAGGCGACTGCGGCTTGGACGGCACTGCCTTGAGGATGTTCCGACGCCGGCACCTGCTCAGTTGCGTGGTGGGCATGGCTCACGGAAGCTCCTTGGTATCGGGGATTGCGCGGCGGGGATGTTCATTGGCCAGTCGCCAACTCTACACTGAATGGATTAATTCTTTTCGACGAGGGCGGGAGGCGAGGATTGCCTCCCGCCTGCGAGGTTAGAGGTAGCTCTTCACGCTGGCCCGCAACGCCTCCGTGTGCTCGTAGATCTCTTCCAACGAGCTGATCGGGACCCGGGTCTCTTCTTTGCTTTCATTGAAGAGTCCTATGTACTTTTGCGTTCGGTTGAAGTGCAGCCGTGCAATCGGCTTCCGATTGTTATCGTCGAGGAGCACTGCGAAGTATGACTTCGCGTCTCGTTGAACGACGCGCGCAGGTTTCACTTCACTGCAGACGATTGCGCGAACGATCTGGTAACCCTCGATTTCCTCAAGCGTCGTTTCAATGGCATCAGCTTCTGCCAGATCCGCTTCGGCTACAGGCCTGCTTGAGACGGCTGCTGTTGACACTTCATCGACGGGTGTAAATGCCTGAGCGCCAAGGGCCTTCTTGAGCCTCTCGTTGACTTGGTCGTTGAGGAACTGTTTTGTCGCTTTCGATACCAGCGACGTAAATTGCTCGCGCACGCGCTGCGTATATGGACCCGTATAAACGCGGGATGTCAGGAACTTTACCCACTCGTCTTCTGGCTCGCGGAACTGTGCTGCCAACGTCCTTTTGAGTTCACCGATGTATTTCAGTTCGCCGGCTGAGCTGATGATGGAGTCCAGATCGAAGACGTCCTTCGAGAGCTTCTGGAGTTCCGGCAGCAGGGTTTCGTCGATATCGTTCAGATCCAGCACAAGGAAGGGCTTCGCGTCCATGCGGTTAGGGGCATCGAGGTCCGTGAAGAACTGATAAATTTCACCGTTGGTGAGAATGGCGATTCGGGCGTTGGTCACGGCGAAATAGCGGAAGAGCTGGGAGGCGTGCTCGATCTTCACCGGCTCGACCGACTTCTTGCACTCGATGAGGATCTGGATTTCACCATCCTTCACAATGGCGTAATCAATCTTTTCGCCCTTCTTGATCCCAACGTCCGCTGTGAATTCAGGAACAACCTCAAGCGGATTGAACACGTCATAGCCGAGAATGGACGAGATGAACGGCATGACGAACGCATTCTTCGTCGCCTCTTCTGTCTCAATTACGCCGCGCTGCTGGCGGACTTTGGCGGCCAGCGCGGCCAACCGTTCTGCAAATTCCATGTGACCCCCATTGGTCTTAATTTGGACAGGTGTGCCCACCATAACGGAGCTTTGTGTCCCTGCGCAGTAAGGCGCTTGTGCCTATTCGCCCAATTTTCGAGGCGTGCCCAAAACCTAAACAACCCGCACCAGCGGCCTCAGTCCCAGCTGCACAGTGATCTCCTGCCCCCACGAAGCCGTCAGCCGGTCCTCCCCCGTGCGATCGCCGAACACCACCAGCTGGTCCGATGCCACGGTGATCCGCAGCGTTTCGCCTGCTTCCAGCACACCTTCGGTCAGTGCAGCGCCCGTGACCGGTGACGGCCATGCCGCTCGTGGAAGAGATCATCCACTGCGCTCCTTAAATACCGCAGGTCCGGCTCGTCATACCATCCGGAAGACTGCCAGACCCACTTCGCAGGGCTACTGCCCGTTGCACTTGTGATGCTACCTCATTTGCCGGATGTGTGTATTGCTGGCCGCACAAAGATCCGCGCCAACATGGCCTATCAAACAACCAACCGAAGCGGCCGCTGCCCCAGCTGCACCGTGATCTCCTGCCCCCACGAAGCCGTCAGCCGGTCCTCCTCCATGCCATCGCCGAACACCACCAGCTGGTCCGATGCCACGGTGATCCGCAGGGTTTCGCCTGCTTCCAGCGCACCTTCGGTCAGCGCAGCGCCCGTGACCGGTGACGGCCATGCCTCGCGGACAAACCATGCCAGCCGGGGATCGGTGGGTGCGGGCAGCGTCCGCCCGCCGCGTTCGAGGGCAATGGAAGCGCACCACCCGGTGGCGCCCGTCCCCGTGGAAACGATAAGGCCCGACGACGACTGCCGCTCGGTCTGTCCGCCGGCTTGGGTGAAACTCGGTGCGGTCAGGGTGTACTTGGCCGACTGGTGCGAGGCGTGCCCGACGAAAACCTCGTTCAGCGCCGAAAGCTGTTGACCGTCGTCGAGCGTTGCTGTCACGGTGGTGAGGTCTTGGCAGCGCAGCCGTCCAGCGTCGGCGGAAGCCAGAAGGGCTGCAGCCGCGGCGGGGGTGTGACGCACCAGCACGCCGGGGTTCGCTCCGGGCTCCGGATCGATGCCGATCACAGGCTGGCCCTTCAGATACTTGGCGACGTTCGCCACCAACCCGTCCTGGCCAACGACTGCGATGATGTCTTCGTCCGTCAGCAGGAAGCGGCTGAGGTCCGCGCGTTCCACTTCGGCCTGTCGCCAGTCAGCAGGGACTGACGACCGCACTGCCGCGAGAGCGTCAGTGAGGCGATCGTGGCGGTCCTGCACGTCCTGGATGCTTCGGCCGCGGGTGCGGAGGAAGAACTCCGCCTGGCCCCGGGTGGCGTGCCGGTCCAACAGTTCCTGGAGCTCGGTGCGCCGGTGGACGATGACGATGCGCGGTGTTGCCATGGTGCGACCTTACTTGGTGGTTTCGGCGGTGGCGGTTTCCTTGAACAGCCCGGCGAGTGCTCCGCTGAGCAGGTCCGGGGTGATGGTCAGGTTCCCGATGTTCGGCAGGCTTCCGGCTGCGTCCTTGAGGGCCAAGGCGAGGAGGGTGGTTTGGTCCATGCCGCGGTAGACCTCCATGGTGGCGGCTTCGCGGGCGGCTGCCGCTTCGCCCACCAGGCGGATCTTGTTGGCTTCCGCGGCGGCGCCGATTCCCTGCCGTTCAGCGGATCCTTGCGCTTCGATCAGCCCGGCAGCTGCCTTCTCCTCGGCAGCGCGGCGGGCGTTAGCGCCTTCCTGCGCCACCAGGTTCTCACGGCGGACGGCCAGTTCGATCTGGCTCGCCATTTCGTTCTCGGAGATGGTCCGTTCACGTTCGACGGCGACTGCCCGCCGTTCGTACACGGCCCGGTCCGCTTCGGCCTGGAGCTGCTCGCGGACGGGGGTTTGCAGGGCACGTTCCACATCGGCTTCCGGTCGCACGGCGAGGACCTGTACGCCGAGGATCTCGATGCCGGTGGACTGAAGCCTTGCGTCAGCGCGGAGTGCATCGGTCAGGACCAGGCGCAGCTGGCTGACTCCGCGTTCCAGGGCCTCGGCGAGGGTGGTGGTGGCGATCTGGTCGATCGCGTGGCTCTGGCACAGCTGGCCGATGATGGTGGACACCTGCTCGCGTCCGGTCGCGGGGGCCTTGCCTGAAGTCTGAAGTCCGAAGTCGAGGCGGGTGGAGACCGCAACGGGGTCGATGAAGCGGTAGGTCACGTTGGCCTGGACGCTGACGTCCTGGTGGTCCCGGGTGATGGCGTGGAAGAGGGTGGGCAGTTCCTGGTCGTCCACTGGAACTTCGCTGAGCACGGAGTTCGCGGGGCGGAAGAAGAATGCCTGGCCGACTCCCTGGTGCTTGACGGCACCCTTCTGCAGGTGCACGACGTAGCCGGTGGGGCTGCCGAGGAAGTGGTTGATCCAGGGATAGCGCTTGATGGTTGCCATGATGCTTTGCCTCTCTCATCGAGTTGTCGTCAATTTGACGATAACAAAACTGTAAGCAGCTAGGAGCTTTATTGTCAACATGACGATAATTCCCCTACGATTGCTTCATGCCAGAAACCCATCCGGCTCCCGAGCGCTTTCCGGTGACTGTCGACGTCGTCGCCCTTACCGTGCGCGAAGGCGAGCTGAACGTCCTGCTCATCACGCGCCTCATTGAGCCGTTCCGCGGCAAGCTCGCACTGCCCGGCGGCTTCGTCCTCGCGGGCGAGGACCTGCTGGAGGCGGCTGGCCGGGAACTTGCGGAGGAGACCGGCGTCGAGCGCTTGCCCGGGCACCTCGAGCAGCTGGGGAGCTATGGGCCCAAGGGGCGTGACCCCCGTGGTGATGTGCTCACTGTCGCTCACCTGCTGCTGGCGCCCGACTTCCCGGTGCTGGCCGCCGGCAGCGACGCTGAGCAGGCGGCCTGGTATCCGGTCCGGGAGGTTCTCGACGGGGAGTTGGAGCTCGCCTTTGACCACGCGAAAATCCTCGACGACGCGCTGGAGCGGGCAAAGTCGAAGCTCGAATACTCGCCCTTGGGGGCGGCGTTCTGCGGCGAGGAATTCACCATCGCCCAGCTCCGCGCCGTGTACGAAGCCGTCTGGGGCACCCGCCTGGATCCGCGCAATTTCCACAGAAAAGCGACCGGGACGCCCGGCTTCCTGGAGGACACCGGCCGCATGACAACGGGCGACGCCGGACGCCCCGCCACGCTGTTCAGGCTCGCCCCCGAATCGCGTCCGACGGCGGGCCACCCCACCCGCGCGGTGCTGAACCCGCCGCTGATGCGCCCCCGCGCCTAACGCGCCGGAGTTTTTGTACAGATAACGCCCTTAAGAGCCGCTCTTAGGGGCGTTATCTGTACGAAAACTCGAAGAGGGGGTGCGCGACACGCGAAGCGAGTCGAACCGCAGCCCTGCGGGAACACGCCGGGAAGCGGGTGCTGGACAGGTTCCGCGAAACGGTAGTAAGTTTCCTGACGAACTACTACGCCAAAGGAGGATGCACGCCTATCATGATGCTATGTACGGACCGCTCGCGGGAAAGATTCGTTTGGATCCTTTTCCACAGGGGTACGTAAGAAATATGGAGATGAATTTCTCCAACCGGTGCCCGTTGGCATGGGTGGCGCTCCACATGGTGTGGGGTACCAGCGGACGCCTTCCTGAATAGACAAACAGTTATTGAAAGGGATGCGTAGCTCAATGAACACACTCCTCATAATCGCAGGCGTAATCGCGATCATCTTGCTTCTTGTTGGCGGTCTGAACCAGGCCCTTAGTTTCCTGCTCTGGGTAGGAATTATCCTGCTCGTGCTGGCACTTATTGGTTGGGTCGTCGGCAGGGGCCGGTCTCGCGTATGACAACTGATCCAAGCGAAGTTGCCGGATTTTCCCAGGTTCGCGATGGAACCACCACCCCTGGACATCCCATTCCCAGGGACCCGGGGGTGCCAGAAACCAGCGGTCCGGGGGATGCCGGTGACGCATCGTCGGGCAGTCAGGATGACGCCGTCGATGCTGGTCCCAGCGAATCTGCCAATCCACCCGGACCGGCAGAAGAAAAGGATGAAAAGACCGCGGACGACCGTGGTCTGACAACCGAAACCAATCCAACGGATTGATCGGATCAGCGGGCGGCGGGCGGGAGAAATCCGGTCCGCCGCCGTGCTTCTTCAGGAAACTTTGTTTCCAATTGCTGAACGTCGTCACATAGCGTTAGGGGTAGAAATGAGAATCGGCTCAATCCTCGGGCTATTCGTCGTTGTTTGGCTCATTATCGGGGCAGTAGCCGCCGGCCAAAGGGGATACTACAGCGCCCCGCCCGCCCAATGCTCGCAGGTGGCCACGATTGCCTTGAATATTGTTGCCGGCCCACTGAATTACACCGGATTGAATCCCCAGGGCGGATGCGAGATTCCGAAGCCGTCATGAGAAACGCCCGGCAGTTCCGCGCGGTGGCCCTGACGTTCCTCCTGATCCTCGCCGCGCTGCTGGCTGGCTGCTGACAGCAGCCCTCCGCCGACTCCCTGGAAGGACCTGCCAAAGAGGTCTCCTCCGCCGTGCGCGCGGCCAGCCTTGCGCTGGACCTCAGGATTGAAAACAGTACGACGGCGGCCGCCGCGTCCACCACTGCCGACGACATGCTCGGCGACGTCGAATCCGCCACGGACCACGTGCACCGGCTTTCGTCCCAAACGCAGGAAGAAAGCATGCTCCGCAATGACGCCCTGGCGGCGTTTTCCACCGTTTCCCGTGCGCTCCTGCACGCCCGGGATGCGCTCTCCCCGACGTCCGGCGTCTCCGATGATGCGCAAGGTCGCGCGGAACTTTCCGTTGTGCAGGGGGAACTCCGCGTTGCAACTGACCAACTCGACAACCTCATGACCAGGGCCGGCATCCAGTGAAACGGCTCCTCGGTGTTGCGCTCGGCATCCTGACTGCGATCGGGGGCTTTGTCGACATCGGGGACCTGGTGACCAACGCCGTCGTGGGCTCGCGGTTCGGCATGGCGTTGTCGTGGGTGGTGCTGGTGGGTGTCGTGGGTATCTGCCTCTTCGCCAATATGTCCGGAAGGGTGGCCGCCGTCTCCGGCCGGGCCACCTTCGAGGTCATCAGGGAGCGCCTGGGTGCCAGGGCCGGATTGGCCAACCTGGGGGCGTCGTTCCTTATCAATGTCATGACCGTCACCGCGGAAATCGGTGGCATAGCCCTGGCGCTCCAACTGGCCAGTGGAGTGGCCTACATTCTCTGGGTTCCTTTTGCCCTGCTGGCCGTGTGGCTGGTGGTTTGGCGGGTCAAGTTCAAAATCATGGAAAACGTCACGGGGCTCGTGGGTTTGTCCTTGGTGGTCTTCGCGGTGGCTCTGTTCCTGTTGAAGCCGGACTGGGGTTCGCTGCTCGGACAAGCTTTGCCCCCGGCGGTACCGGAAAGCGAGAGCGCCGGGACCTACTGGTACTACGCCATTGCATTGTTCGGTGCCGCAATGACGCCCTACGAGGTGTTTTTCTTCTCCTCAGGTGCCGTGGAGGAACGCTGGAAGATCAAGGACCTGGCGACGTCGCGACTCAACGTGCTCCTGGGTTTCCCGCTGGGAGGGTTCCTGTCCATAGCGATCGCCGGTTGCGCCGCCGTCGTTCTTCTACCGGCAGGCATCAGCGTCACGTCGTTGTCGCAGGTGGCGCTTCCGGTTGCCCAGGCGGGCGGCCAGCTTGCCCTGGCGGTGCTGATTCTGGGCATTGTGGCGGCAACGTTCGGGGCGGCCTTGGAGACGACGCTTTCCAGCGGATATACCCTGGCGCAGTACTTCGGCTGGTCCTGGGGCAAGTTCCGTAGTCCCGCCCAGGCCGCCCGTTTCCACGTGTCCATGATCGTGGTGCTGTTGGCCGGCGTCGCGGTGCTGGCGACGGGCGTCGACCCCATCCTGGTCACCGAATACTCAGTCGTCTTTTCGGCAATAGCCCTTCCATTGACCTACCTGCCGATACTCATCGTGGCCAACGATCCGCAGTACATGGGCAAGCACGTCAACAGCCGGGCGGTGAACATCGCAGGGGTGATCTACCTGTTCATCATCCTGCTGGCATCCTTGGCCGCCATTCCATTGATGATTGTCACAGGAGCCGGAGCATGAGCAAGAACAAGCGCGTCCAGCCGCAGGAAATACACGCCGCGCCCCAGCTGGCGGGGCTGGTGCTCGATGCCCAGCTGCACTTGCTGGACAGGCAGGTGCTGGATGTCGACGGCGTCCCCGTCACCACTGTTGACGACATCGAGTTGAGTGGCCTGGAACCTGGCGAAGCAATCCCCGAGGGAACGTCGGCGCCGCAGATCTCGGCCCTGCTCACGGGGCCGGTGCTGGGGACGCGCATCTTTGGCGGCAGGCCGCCGTCGAGCCGTCTGATCCGGGTCCCTTGGAGTGTAGTGGCCGACGTGGACACGGTGCTGACGCTGGGCGTGCGCGCGGATTCGATGGATGCTTCGTGGGTGGAACGTTGGCTGCGGACGCATGTGATCGCCCGGATTCCTGGAGGCCGGCATGAACCTTAATGATCTGCTGGCCACTGACGTTGTGGATGCGGCTGGGGAGCGTCTGGGTGAAGTTTCGGACTTCCGGTTCGTGCTGGATACTGCAGGCGGCCAGCTCTTGAGTCCTGCCAGGCTCGCGGGCATTGTGGTGAGCCCGCGAACGGCGGCATCCTTCCTTGGCTACGAGCGGCAGGGCCTCACCCAGCCATGGCCGTTGGCTCAGCTGTTCCGGTGGTGGCACAGGGGTTCGTTCCTGGTGCTGTGGGAGGACATCGCCGTGATGGGGCCGCAGGAGGTGGGGCTGCGGCCGGACTTCACTGCCTACGACGCGCGGCTGGCACCATAAACCAAATGGTGACCAAATGCTAAGTTTACTGATAATTTCGTCAAAGGCATGGACATGCCACTAAGCATCCTTATAGGTTCGAAGTGTTCCATTAACACGTTCGCCGCATCGGAAAGGACACTCCACATGGACGAGCAGGGCGCCACACCGGAAGAGGAAGTAGGGGGCTACGGCACTCCTACCGCAGAGCAGGAATCAGGCGGAGGCCAGGCCCAGCCGCGCGTCGAGGAAGACATCGATGAAGCCGCGCTGGGAGAGGGAACCGGCGCGCCGAACCTCAGCCACTTGGATCCCGAAGACTCGGACAGCTCAGGAGAGCCAGGCGCGGGCCGCTTTGGCGGGATCGATGAACAGTCCCACGCGGAGCAGTCGTCGCAGCCGGCAGACGCTGATGAACTGCCGGACGGCAGTGGTAACGACCTCCCGCAGGAAGAGTCGCCCAACGACGATGACGAAGAAAACTTTGACGCCGGCTAAATAGCTTTGGCTGGCGCGCTTAGACTGGCGCGCCACTGGTTAAGCAGCCAGCCGGCTGGTGCGCCGCCGGAAATCCCGAATCTGGAAACAGAGACTAGATCGAAGGAGCAAAACCCATGGCAACGGTTAACAAGTCAATTGACGTAGACGTGCCCGTATCTGTGGCCTACAACCAATGGACGCAGTTCGAATCCTTCCCCCACTTCATGAATGGCGTGGAGGCTGTGGAGCAGATCGACGACACGGCACTGCATTTTTCCACCAACGTGGGAGGTGTGAAACGGGAGTACAACGCCCAGATCATTGAACAGGTCCCCGACGCGTTGGTGAGCTGGGCCAGTGTTGACGGGCCGCGCAACTCCGGAACGGTGAGCTTCGTGCCACTGGAGGACGAGCGGACCCGCGTTAACGTGGCCATCGACTGGGAGCCGGAAGGCCTTGCCGAAAAGGCGGGATCGGCTCTCGGCGTGGACGAGCTACGGGTGGGTGCCGACCTGGACAAGTTCAAGAAATTCATTGAAGCCCAAGGACATGAAACCGGCGCCTGGCGCGGAACGGTGTCCGGCGGCGATGTGGATGACACAGGCGGAGCGCGTCTGTAAGTTTCAGCCCCAAGCGAGGGTCGGCCATTTCAACGGGCCGGCCCTCGCGGCATACTTGGAGCAAGTCGCAACGAGGGAGTTATGAGGGCAATGCCAACGTCCAGCAGCGTGGAAGCAGAGCAGAAATTCGACGCCGTGGAGTCCACTCCGCTTCCGACGCTGGAGACCATCGACGGCGTGGGAAAAGTCGGCGAACCGGTCAGGCATGCTCTGGAAGCCACCTACTTCGACACGAGGCAGCTCGCCCTTGCCAAGCACGGGATCACCCTGCGGCGCCGTACTGGAGGGCATGATGCCGGCTGGCACCTGAAACTTCCGCTTGGCCCGGGCAAACGGACGGAAATCCATGCTCCGTTAGGCAGCGAGGACATCGTGCCTGCGGAGCTCATGGACCGGGTGCTCGCGTATACGAGGGCCCACGCGGTCTCGGTCGTGGCAACCCTGCGCACAGAGCGCACGAGCTACGCCTTGTACGGAGGTCACGGAGAACGTGTGGCTGACTTCGTGGATGACCATGTCCGCGCCAACGTCACCGTGGGGGAGGCCCGCGAGCTGCAGTGGCGGGAGTGGGAGGTGGAACTGGCGGCCTCCGACGGCACAGGTGATTCTCTGCTGGCCGACTTGACCCGGCAACTTTCCGAGGCCGGCGCGACTCCCAGCAAGCGGTCGTCCAAGCTGGCCACGGCTCTGGGTGGGCAATGGCCTGTGACCGGGAAGGTCGAGGAGGAGAAGGACAAGAAGGCCGCCAAGACCGAGGCATCCGTTCCAGTGCTGAGCTATCTGCGTGCGCAGCTGGCCGGCCTGCTCCTCCAGGATGCCCACGTCAGATTGCACCGGGACGATTCCGTTCATCAAATGCGGGCCTACACGCGCAGGATCCGCTCCGTGCTGCACAGTTACCGGGAGCTGTTTGAGCCCGAGCCCGTTGCTGAACTTGAGCAGGGGTTGAAGTCCCTGGCGGAAACCCTGGGCCGCTACCGTGACACGGAAGTATTGCACCAACACCTCCGCACCTCCCTTGATGATCTCCCTGAGGATCTTGTCCTGGGCCCACTCCATGATGAGCTCGATGAACGCATGAAGGTCAGGGCTTACACTGCGAAGGCCGCCATCCAGGCACGCCTGACCAGCCCCCATTACTTCCGCCTCCTGGACGACCTCGAAGCCTTAATCGAGGCGCCACCCCTCACGGAAAAGGCAAGAAAGCCCGCAGGGAAAGCCACCGCGAAGCTCGTCAACAAAGCAGCTGGACGACTCCGCAAACGCCACGACGCGGCGGTGGCGGCCGCCGTCGGGCATTCACGCGACGAAGCCTTCCACAGCGTTCGGAAATCCGCCAAAAAGCTGCGTTTCGCCGCTGCTGCCGCGGAAAGCGTCCACGGCAAACGCGCTGCGAAGCTTGGCAAGGCTGCGCACAGCGTGCAGTCGATCCTTGGGACCCGCCAGGACAGCGTGATGGCGCGCCGCGAGTTGCTGGATCTTGGCTCGGCAGCCGCTGCGGGGAACGCGGCGTTCACCTACGGGGTGCTTTATGCCGTGGAAGGCACAGTTTCGGATGCTGCGCAGCGCAAGTACCTGAAGAAGAGCGCCAAAGTGTTGAAGCTGCGGCTCAAGAAGTAGGTTGCCAGCCGGCGTGGTTCCCGGCGCGCTGCAGACCCCGCTGACAGGCGAGATCAGGCTGTGTCCACATAGCCCTGATTCCCTCTAGTTGCCCACAGCAACCAGACGTAAACTGGCCTTCGGTTCACATCGAGGCTCGGAGACAGCATGCTCTGGAAGGTACTGGTTCGCTTCCTGCGGCCGCATCAGCGGCTGCTGGTCGCCGTCGTCGTTTTTCAACTGGCGCAGTCGATCGCATCCCTGTACCTGCCAACCCTGAACGCCGACATCATTGATAACGGCGTTGCCGCTGGCGACACGGATTACATCCTGCGGATGGGCGGCTTGATGCTGCTGATCACGCTTCTGCAGATTTCCTGTGCCGTGGTTGCGGTGTACTTCGGCGCGAAGGCTGCCATGGGAATGGGGCGCGACGTCCGTGACGCGATCTTTAGCAGGGTGGGCGAATTCTCGGAACAGGAAATCACCAGATTCGGCGCGCCGTCGCTGATTACGCGCTCCACCAACGATGTCCAGCAGGTCCAGCAGCTGGTGCTGATGTCGTGCACGCTGATGGTCACGGCGCCGATGCTCAGTATCGGCGGCGTGATCATGGCGGTGCGCCAGGACGGCCAGTTGTCGTGGCTGATCGCTGTGTGCGTGCCGGTGCTGCTGGTTGCGGTGGGCCTGATCGTCTCGCGTATGGTGCCGCTGTTCCGCAAAATGCAGGTCCGGATCGACGCCGTCAACCGCGTCCTGCGCGAGCAGCTCACCGGCATCCGGGTGGTGCGGGCGTTCGTGCGCGAGGACATGGAAGTCTCCCGCTTTGGCAGGGCAAACGACGACGTCACTGACGTTGCGCTGCGGGCCGGCCGGTTGATGGCGCTCATGTTCCCTGTGGTCATGTTGGTGATGAACGTATCCAGTGTGGCGGTGATCTGGTTCGGCTCGTTCCGGATCGAGGACGGATCCATGCAAGTAGGAACCCTGATTGCGTTCCTGAGCTACCTCATGCAGATCCTCATGTCTGTCATGATGGCAACCTTTATGGCAGTCATGATCCCGCGCGCCTCCGTCTCGGCCGACCGCATCGGCGAGGTGCTGGAGACCGACTCCAGTGTCCGGCCGCCGTCGAACCCTGTTTCCCTCACGGGCCGCCGCCGCGGGGAGCTTGAAATGCGCGACGTCGGATTCGCCTACCCGGGTGCCGAACGGCCCGTGCTGAGCGGAGTCTCGTTCACGGCGTCGGCCGGCCAAACCACGGCGATCATCGGCAGCACGGGTGCCGGCAAAACCACGCTGGTCAATCTCATGCCACGGCTGTTCGACGCCACCACGGGCTCGGTCCGAATGGACGGAGTGGATGTCCGTGACCTCCACCCGGATTTGTTGTGGGGGCATATTGGCCTCGTGCCGCAACGGCCGTATTTGTTCTCCGGCACTATCCGCACCAACCTTCAATACGGCAAACCGGACGCCACAGAAGAGGAACTGTGGCAGGCGCTGCGTGTGGCCCAGGCGGATGATTTTGTCCGCGGGATGGAGGGCGGGCTGGATGCGGCCATCTCGCAAGGCGGCACCAACGTCTCGGGTGGGCAGCGGCAGCGGCTCGCGATAGCCCGGGCGCTGGTGAAGCAGCCTGAGCTCTACATCTTCGACGATTCCTTCTCCTCGCTGGACACCGCCACCGATGCCCGGCTGCGGCAAGCGCTCAAACGGCACACGAACGGCGCCACCTTGGTGATCATCGCCCAGCGCGTGTCCAGCATCGCCGACGCGGACCGGATCCTGGTGCTCGACGACGGCAGGATCGTTGGGCAGGGAACGCACGAAGAGTTGCTGGAGACATCCGAAACGTACAGGGAAATCGTGTCGTCCCAGCTGGCAGCGGAGGAGGCAGCATGAGCGCTGTATCAGCCGGACCGCGTGGTCCCCAGCGCCCGGCAATGGGTCCGGGCAGGGGAGGGCCGTTCGCCGGGATGAACATTCCTGCCGAGAAAGCCTCCAACTTCAAGGGCTCTGCCCGTCGGCTCCTGGGAACCTTGCAGCCGGAACGACTCTGGTTGACCCTGGTTCTGGTGTTGGCCGTGGCAAGCGTTGCGCTGTCCGTGATCGGTCCGCGGCTCCTCGGCGAGGGGACCAACCTCATCTTTGCCGGCATCGTGTCCAAGCAGCTGCCTGCAGGGGTCTCCAAAGAACAGATCGTTGCCGGGCTTCGCGCGTCAGGGGAGAACAGCAAAGCGGACATGCTGGGCGCCATGACACTGACACCCGGCGTCGGAATCGACTTTGGTGCGCTGTCTTCCATACTGCTGTGGGCGCTGGCATTGTATGTCCTGGCCTCAGCGTTCGGTTGGATGCAGGCCTACGTGCTTAACGGCGTCGTGCAGCGGACCGTGTACCGCCTCCGCCAGCGCATCGAAGCGAAAATCCACCGCTTGCCGCTGCGCTACTTCGATTCCATCCAGCGCGGTGAGCTGCTCAGCCGGGTAACCAACGACGTCGACAACATCTCGCAAAGCCTCCAACAATCCATCAGCCAGGTGGTGTCATCCCTGCTGACGGTGCTGGGCGTGCTGGTGATGATGTTCATCCTCTCGCCGCTGTTGGCGCTGATCGCCCTGGTCACCATCCCGCTGACGCTGGGTATCACCATGCTGATCGCCAAGCGTTCGCAGAAGCTCTTCGTGGCGCAGTGGAAGAACACAGGAGAGCTCAACGGGCAGATCGAGGAAACCTACACCGGGCACGCCTTGGTGAAGGTCTTCGGACGGCAGAACGAGGTGCAGGAGAAGTTCCGGGCCAAGAACGCCGAGCTCTACCAGGCTAGTTTCGGTGCGCAGTTCGTCAGCGGTCTGATCATGCCGGCCATGACGTTCATCGGGAACCTCGTCTACGTGGGGATTGCCGTGGTTGGCGGCCTGCAGGTGGCTTCCGGGGCCATGCAGCTGGGCGATGTGCAGGCCTTCATCCAGTACTCCCGGCAGTTCACCATGCCCCTGGCGCAGCTCGGATCCATGGCGAACATGCTGCAATCCGGTGTCGCCTCGGCCGAGCGTGTGTTCGATCTGCTCGATGAGGAGGAAGAGTCGGCTGAACCTCCTGCCTCTGACACGGGGCCTGGTCGAGGCCGTCTCGTGTTCGAGAACGTCTCCTTCAGCTACTCCCCGGACAAGCCGCTGATTACGGATCTCAGTTTGGTGGCCGAGCCCGGGCAGAGCATCGCCATTGTTGGGCCCACCGGTGCGGGCAAGACGACGCTGGTGAACCTCATGATGCGGTTCTACGAGCTCGACGGCGGCCGGATCACCTTGGACGGCGTGGACATCGCCACCATGTCCCGGCAGGAACTGCGCTCGCGGATGGGCATGGTCCTCCAGGACACGTGGCTGTTCGGTGGGACCATCCGCGACAACATCGCCTATGGCCGGCCTGATGCTCCCGAATCTGCCATCGTGGAGGCGGCCCAAGCGACTTACGTGGACCGCTTCGTCCGTTCGCTTCCGGAGGGCTACGATACCGTCCTCGACGACGAGGGCAGCAACGTGTCGGCCGGCGAAAAGCAGCTGCTGACCATTGCCCGGGCATTCCTGTCCCGGCCATCGGTGTTGATCCTGGATGAGGCCACAAGCTCCGTCGATACCCGGACCGAGGTGTTGGTGCAGAAGGCCATGAACGCCCTGCGCTCGGACCGGACCAGCTTTGTGATTGCCCACAGGCTCTCCACCATCCGCGACGCCGACCTCATCCTGGTGATGGAGGCCGGGCAGATCGTGGAGCAGGGGACCCATTCGGAGCTGCTTGCAGCCGGCGGGGCCTACTCGCGGTTGTACGAAGCCCAGTTCGCGGCACCGGTGGCGGAGGTCTGAGGCGGGATTTACTCTCGACGCCGGGCGGTTGCGTAGGAAGGTTCCCGCAGCCGCCTGGTCCAGTCGTAGGTCCCGGCCGTGGGCAGCGGATTCAGGACCGGGTCGAACCGTTCAACGGTGTCTTCGGCGTGATCGGCGACCCTGAGCGTCAAGGTTCCAAACCTTGTCCACGCCCCAAGCGGGCTTGCGTGATGGAGTTCCAGCGTCCATGGCTTTTCTCTCAGGAGTGAGTTGAAGGCGCCCGGGTCCATGGGCAGCTTCTGCGGTCCTCCAATGGTCCTGGCGGCGATGAGGACTGGGCCCTTATTCGACTTGTAGGGCATCATGCTGGAGAAGACAGCGCCCGCAGCATCCCGCCGGAGCCTCAGGATGAAACGGCCCAGCCCGGTGGTGGCCAGCAACATGTCCGAACGTTTGCCCTGCTCCGTGAAGCGCACTGCGAGGCCAATGATGTCCGGGAGGGCGTCCGGTAACCCGATGGACCGGGAGATCCGGGCATCAACTTGCGTGCTTCCTGAGGCATCCAGCCAGGGAATGCCTGAAGGTTGTCGTGCGCCCTCGTCCCGGGCAAGGGTGCCAACCAGCCGGATGCCCTTGGGATGGATTGGCCGGTGCGGGCGTACCACTTTGATCGCTTTGAAAATTCCAGCAAACGCCCTGCCGGCCAGGGCTTGTAGCCTGCTGCATATTGACTTCCTGCTGCCCAGTGTTTTCCTGCTGCTTACTGTCTTCCTGCGTCTCGCGGTCTCCACCCGATCACCCTATGCGGTCCACGCGGCGAATGACAGGAGCCTGATTAATACTGGGCCGTGCCTTCACGACCTTCTTTCGGACCAAGCCGCTCCAAAACCAACCTTTTCTAGTTGTTTTTGGACTTCCAGGGCATCAAAGTGGGTCGTGGCGGCACGCGGCCCGGAGCTAGGGCAACCGCGATGGCCGCAGCACGTTCGCCTCGCCGGCCCTGGCGGGATCCAGAGGCACCGGGCTGAGCAGAACGGCTGGCCCACGGTGCAGCCATCCGCCGGAAATGACCTGGCAGCGGACACCACCCCGCCCGCGCATCGCTTTGTGGGCGCCGGGAGCCAGCATCTGGTCCATCCAGGCGCAGGGGTGGGCTGGGCGCCCGGCCTTCAAGCGCACCACATCTCCACCGGACTCAAGGGCGAACTCGTGGCCCAGCAGGGGAGCGAGCTCCACACCGCGCAGCACAACATTCCGGCGGGTCAGCAGGGGGTCCAAGGGTCCGGTTCCGAGTTCGGCGGCGATGGCTTCGAGTGCCTCCACGGCGAAGACGGTCACCGCTGCATCCATGTGGGCGGCCTTGCCGAAGAACCTGTCCCCGACAATGCCTTTGCCGGCAACCAACTCAGCCTGCTCGGCGTCGGTGATCGGAACGTCAGCCGCCCCTTCGCGGGCGCGGCCAAAGTAGGCGTGCCCCGGTGAGACCAAAAGGTGCAGCACGTCGACGTCGTACCTGTACTCAGCTGTCATCCCTCAACGCTAGCCCCAGTTGGCGCGCAGCGCAGGACCCATTGTCCAGTCATGTAAAGCGTGCTTTACTTTGATTATGAGTAAAGCTTCCTTTACATCACGTAGGGCACCGGCCCGACACTACGTCCTGGCCGTCGTGCTGGGGGCAGTGCTGACGGCCGCTGTCGCCGGAGTGGTCGGAGCTACCAACCCGGGAGACCTCTGGCCCGCCGCTGGGATTGGTGCGTTGTGTTCCGCGTACCCGGCACTCTCACTTGGGGTGCGGATCTTCGTCTCCAATAACACCATCACCCGGGATGCGCACGGGGAGCAAAGCGTCGAGCTGCAATGGATGCGCGAGGCAGGCGCGGGGACATTCCTGGACGTTCTGGTGGCCACGATCATTGCTGTGCTGGTCTTGGCCATCGGCCGTTTCCAGATCGACGCGCTCCCGGTACTTGCAGGACTTGTTGCCCTAAGCGTCGTGGATGCCGGCCTCCGGTACGTGGCCATCCGCCGTCGAGCACTGAAGTGAAGAACAACCTCGCCGAGCGTCGGGCCGGCCGCAACTGGACCCAAGCGGACCTGGCCGCCGCGCTCGGAGTGTCCCGCCAGACCGTCATCTCCATCGAGCGGGAGAAATTCGACCCCTCCCTGCCTTTGGCGTTCCTCATCGCACGGACCTTCGGGTGCGCCATCGAGGACATCTTCACTGCAGAGTGATCCGCCTGCCCGGATACAGTGGCACGGTGAACTTTGCTGAAGCGGCCGACGGCGCGCAGCTCGCCTGGACGGCCGAAGGCCAGGGCGAGCCGATGCTGCTCATCGCCGGACAGGCGACAGCCATGGACGGTTGGGGCCCGACGGCGGAACTTCTGTCCCGCTCTTACCGCGTCATCCGCTTTGATCACCGGGGGATTGGCCTGAGTGGGAAGGGCGAAGCTGAGCGCTACAGGACGCGCCTTCTGGCACAGGATGCCGTGACCGTCCTGAACGCAGCCGACGCGGATTCAGCACATGTGTACGGGCATTCGATGGGTGGGCGCATCGGGCAGTGGCTGGCGATCGATGAACCCCGGAAAGTGCGGACCCTCATTCTGGCTGCAACCAGCGGCGGGAAGTGGCCCGACGCCGGGACCATGCCCGATAAGGCTGCGCTGGAGGCCCTGGTGAGCGGCGACGCGACCCGTCTTGAACCCCTCTTCTTCGAAGCAGGCTGGGCCCGGAGCAAGCCCGAAGCGATCCACACCTTCTTCAATTCCCGGGCTTCGGCGTGGGCCAAAGCGCGTCACTTCAAGGCCAGCCGCGAGCACGATGCGTGGAGCGAACTGGGCGCCATCCGCTCTCCTACGCTGATCCTGCACGGCACCGAGGACAGGCTGACTCCTTTGCTTAACGCCCAGCTTCTCCGCGAGCACATCCCCGGCTCCGTGCTGGTCAGGGTTCCCGGCGCGGGGCACGGGCTCCACCTGGACCATCCGGAGACTGTCGAGTGGATCCGGCAGTTCATTGAACGCAGGAGCCGCTAGCCCGCCCCGGTGAGGCGCTGGACCAAGGCATCCACGATCGGCAGTTGCCCTTTGACGAGCTTGGTCCTGGCCACGGCTTCTCCAAACCATTTGGCATCGTCGATCTCCGGGAATTCCTTGATGGCGCCGGAGCCTTTGGGCCATTCCATGGGAAAGGTGTTGCTGACAATCTCCTCGGGCTGAAAATCATTGGCTTCAGCCGCGAACGCAGTGATGAGTTTGCCGGAGGGCTGCCGGAATGTACCGAGCAAAACGTACTCAGCCGGTGGGGGAGGAGTGCCGATTTCTTCGGTGAATTCGCGGCGTGCGGCAGCCAGCGCGTCTTCGTCGTCGGAAAATTCACCTTTGGGAATTGACCAGGCATGCTGGTCCTTCCGGGCCCAAAAAGGCCCTCCCATATGGGCTATCCAGAGCTCCAATTCTTCGGCGCTGTTTCGCCGGTAAAGGATGATGCCTGCGCTGCGGATACTGATGGTGCCTCCCGGGCCAAATGCTGCTTGCACATTTCACAAGAACACCTCAAGGCTACGCCGCCGCACGCCGTCGTTATCCAATCGATGTTAATTCCGGGATTCCCGGTGCCAATTTCACTTCCGACAGGGCTGCGGCTCCTTGATAATCGAGGAGTTGTACCTTCTTCGGGGGTGGAAGGTATTGCGGCCGGCGGGACCAGCCGCCGGCATTTCCGGGCGCATCAGCAGGAGGAAACAGCTATGGCAAGATCAGTGAGGCTCCTTCCACGTGGGGGAAGAAAAATGATGGGGGTCGCCGTGGTTGCTGCGGTTACCTTGTCGATGTTTGCGGGAATTGGTCCATCCAACGCGGCGGACACAACGCCCATGGCCGATGATCCTGGCCCTTTGGGCAGTTTTGCGTGGAAGGGATTCAATTGGCAGAAGCGTTTCTGGGGCGGAGCGCCCATGTACAACGCAAGCTGGGATGCCAACAATGTCAGCAATCCGGACGCAAATGGCTATGTGAAACTGTCCATCAGCAATCCCAGCGGGTCGGCTCCGGTGGGCGCGGAATTCCAATCCACGCGTGAAGGTTTCGGCTACGGCACGTACAGCACCACTGTGGAAAAGGACGTCAGTGCGCTTCAAAAAGAGGTGGTGTGGGGCTGCCTGTTCACCTACGATCCCAACGCCACGCCCGGATACACCGAGATCGACCTGTGTGAGGCCTCGGCGTGGGGCGGCGGTGCCGCATACGGCGAAAGCTGGCCGGTCACCCAGGGACACGGGTACTGGTTCGACGCCACCTTGCCTCCCGGGCAGGGCAACAACACCGTCAATTTCGACGTCACCAATGCGCCGATCCTGACCCACCGGATGGTCTGGGAGCCAGGCAGGATCACCTTCGAGACGTTTGCAGGGGAAGGCTACAACGGACCTCTTCTGAAGAGGACCGTCCTGGAGGGCTCCACCGTTCCCACGCCCGCCAAGGAGCAGATCCACTTCAACCTGTGGGTTACCGGCGGTGGAGGCGGAGATGCGGCACATGTTGCGCCGGAATCAGTCACCATCAGGGACTTTTCCTTCGTACCGGCCAACCAACTCACCGGGCCGGTTCCCAACATCACGGGCACAGCCGCGGTGGGATCGACGCTGACGGCTGTGCCGGGTGCATGGCCAGCCGGGACCACTCTGGCGTATCAGTGGTTCAAGAACGGCACTGCGATTGCCGGGGCCACGGGTCCCACCCGTGTCCTGGCCGCCGCCGACCAAGGTGCCAGCCTGACCGTTCGTGTGACCGGAAGCCTGACCGGCTATGCCTCGGCGACGAAGGAGTCCGCCCCGACGGCGGCGGTGGTGGCAGGAACCTTGGTGGCCCCCACCCCCACCATCACCGGCACGCTCACCGTGGGTTCGACGTTGACCGCCAACCCGGGAACGTGGACTTCCGGGACCTCGTTGGCGTACCAGTGGTACCGCTCCGGCGCCCCTATTGCCGGGGCAACGTCCAAGAATTACAAGCTCGTGGCTGCTGACCAAGCGGACACCATGAGCGTCCGGGTCACGGGAACCAAAGCCGGCTACACCACGGCGTCCAAGTTCTCGGCCAGCACTGCGGTGGTCCCTTAGGAGGCGGAAGGCAGGCTCTTCTCTGCCCGGACGGGAACGATCCTCTTGATCGCCAAGCCCAGTGCCAGCATGGCAAAAGCGGCCAAAGCGAGCCAGAACAGATCGCCGGCTCCTGTCATTGCCAGGGTGCCGGATCCCATCCCGCCCGCAGCTGCTCCGGCAATGGGGTTTACAGGGTTGTTGTACATCGGGGACCTACCAAACTTTCTTACGGTTGAATGCTGCATCCAGGTACGCCTTGGCATGGACAGCCTGGAGGAAGACATCGATAACGGTTTCGTACATGGTTGCGGCCAGCAGCATGTACCTCCAGCCCCGGAACCGCACGGTGACGACGCGTTCGAGGATGAAGATGCCGGTGACTGCAATCCAGAAGGGCTGAAGGTTCAGGCCCATTCCTGAAATAAGCGCGAAGAGGATGGAACCAAAGTAGGCCAGCGTCACTACGACGCCGATCATGGAAAGGAACTGGCGGCCCCAGTAGGGCCTGGTCACTTTGGTCCACCCGTATTGCACGCAGTTCTCCACCGCGCCCCGCTTCCACCGGAGCCGTTGTGCCCACAATTCGCGCCACGTGGGCATGACCTCCGTGACCAAAGTGCAGTTGGCCGGAGAAGCTATGCGGTAGCCCAGTGTCAGCAGGGCGAAGGAGAGTTCGTTGTCCTCGGTAAGGACGGACGTGTCGTAGATGCCGCCGTTGCCGTTACCGGGTGGGAGGGTGCCTTTGAGGCGGGCGGCGGCGACGTCGCGAAGGGTCTTGACGCGGAATAGCGCAGCCGTGCCGGTCACCACCAGGCACTTGCCGTGCAAGCGCTTCACATCGCGGGCGTAGCGGGCGTATTCATTGCGCTGGAGATGGCCGACGAAACCGCCACCGGGACCTCCCCGGAAGACCCCGCCCACTGCGCCGAGCAGCTCGTCCCTCAGGAGGTTTGCAGTGGCGTTCTCAATGAAATCCAAGGCCAGCTGTGAGTCGGCATCCTGGACCAGGATCAGGTCTTCGGGATCGGCATCGGGTAGGAGCCGGCTGAGGGCGAAGTTCAGTGCCCCGGCCTTCTTGTCCTTGTTCCCCACGGTGCGGATGACCTCTGCGCCCTGCGCCAAAGCGAGTTCTTCGGTGTCGTCCGTGCAGTTGTCGGCCACCACGATCACGCGGTCAGGCCTATGGGTCTGGTTGTTCAGGGAAACGAGGGTTTCGGTGATGCCGGCGGACTCGTTGTGGGCCGGGACCAGCACGGTGACTACCCCGCCGGCGGCTCGGTGGGATCCGCGCGGTGCCACGGCCGGGTCCGGCGCATCCGTGTGGACTTTGTTGTCGGTGAGCATGGGGACCCCTCCGTTCCTGCGTTGATTGCGTTGTCTCATTTAGAGTTCCAACGCGAACGCAAGAAAGGGGCAGGCAAACCGTCAAGGAAAACTCAAGGTTTCCTCAGGACTTATCGGCACTCGAGTTCGTGGGAGCGGTGCGGGAACGGGGGTAACTTGCAGGTGGTTTCGCTCGCTTCCCGCGAACTCGCGCTTAAACGCAAGAGGACGACGTCGGGAGGTCCCGGCGTCGTCCTCTTGCGTTTGTTTCGAGCTGCTTAGCGGCTCAGGGCAACCGTGAAGGTTTTCGGTCCGCTGAGGGTCACGGCGATTCCGCAGTTTTCAGCGGCAGCGCGGTGGGAGAGGGACTGGATGGCGGCATCGATGGTGTGGTCGATGGCCGACTTGTCCCAGATTTTCAGCGTGATGGAGTCAGTATGTGTCGTCATTGTCAGTACTTTCACTCAGGCTGTTGACAGCCCCAAGCCTCTTCGCCCGGGGCCGCATCCTCGTCGGTGAGGATTGCTGATTCAGCTTGTATGGGAACGGATTCCCTCATTCATGGTTCATGCTGCCCACCCCGAAAAACAAGCCAAACGGCACAAGTGTGACCGATTACACGTTCCTCATTACTCCGTGTAACCGGTGGCGGCACTGCGCTCGCGCCACCGCTCAACCTCGGCCCGCATGGCTTCCTCCACGGCGTTGTAGGCATAAACGGCGTCGGCTCCGAGCAGCAGGAATCCCGGTGTTTCGTCAGCCTCGACGGCACTGATGATCACTTGTGCGGCCTTGTCCGGGTCGCCGGGTTGGGTGCCGTGTACGGTGTCGTTTTCCTTGCGGCGCTTGCCCGCGGTTTCGGCGTAGTCGTCGATGGCTGCGGCGGACTGCGTCAGGGAACGGCCTGCGAAGTCGGTCCGGAAACCACCGGGTTCCACGGCGGTCACGGTGATCCCCAGGGGTGCCAGTTCCTTCTGGAGGGAGCCCGAAATGCCTTCCAGCGCAGCCTTTGTGGCCGAGTAGTAGCCCGAACCGGGAGGGCAAATCCGGGCCCCGATGGAGGAGATGTTCACGATCGCACCGGAACGGCGGGAACGCATGCCGGGCAGGACGGCCTTGATCATGGCGACGGGACCGAAAACGTTGGTGTCGAACAGGGCGCGGACATCGGCGTCGTCGCCCTCTTCAACGGCAGCGCGGTAACCGTAGCCGGCGTTGTTGACCAGGACGTCGACGCCGCCGAAACGTTCCTCCGCCTGCTTCACAGCCGCGTCCACCTGGGACTGGTTGGTGACATCGAGCGCTACGGCGAGTGCCGTCGTCGGGAATTCCGTGGCGAGGTCCTGCAGGGAATCGGTGTTGCGGGCGGTGACGACGGCGTTATCGCCTTTCGCGAGGACCGCTTGGGCCAGTGCGCGGCCAAGTCCCGTGGAGCAGCCAGTGATGAGCCAGGTAGTCATGTGGTTCCTTTCATGGTTGACCTATCAAACTGAACGCTACTCCCCACGGCTGAGGGAGTGCCTGAGTTAACAGGTACTGACAGGGCCACTGTGAAGATCAACCCACATGGACCCACGGCCGCCGGCTCACGTCCGGTTCTGCTTCCCGCAGGACTTCACGGGTGACAGGGGCGATCTCGCCCTCGCCCAGGAACAGGAAACGCAGCAGGTTGGTGATCGGGTTGCCTTCGGTCCAGCGGAAATAGATGTGGGGCATCAGGCCTGTGACATCGCGGATATGGAGCAGCACGGAGGCAATGGTGTTCGCCACCACGGGACCGTGGACCTCCAGGATCCGGTAGCCGTGGCGTTCGATGCCCTTGACGTAGAGCTCTGTCTCGAAATCGGACGTGTCGTCCAGCACCACTTCCAGGAACATGCCGTGATAGTTGAGGGGGAGGTGGCTGACCTCGATGGCCGAGACCAGCTTCTCCCGGTACGCCTCGACCGTGAGCCTGCGGGGTTCATGGGCGATGAGTCGGATGGGACCGGAGTCGTCGTCGAGGATGAACTCGAGGGCGTTGCGGTCCATGTGGACATGCGTGGCGTGCAACTCAAAGGACCTCCGCACCCGGGACAGCAGGGAAATGCCGATGATTCCCGCGATGAAGACTGCCGCGATCCGGATGCCTTCCGGGCGCTCGACGACGTTCGCCACTGTGGTGTAAACGAAGACCGTCGCTATCGCACCGAACGCGATAGTGCGCTTGCGTTGACGACGACGGCGGCTGGACAGCGTGACGGCCACGGCAGCTGACGTCATGAGCACCAGGACGCCGGTGGCGTACGCACCGCCCTGGGCGTCGACGTCGGCGTTGAAGACCACGGTGATGAAGAACCCAACCAGCGTGAAAACGAGAACCAGTGGCCTGACTGCCTTGGCCCAGTCGGGGGCCATGCCGTAGCGGGGGAGGTAGCGCGGGACGAGGTTGAGCAGGCCGGCCATGGCGGAGGCCCCGGCGAACCACAGGATGGCGATTGTGCTGACGTCGTACACGGTCCCGAAGCCGAGGCCCAAGTACTCGTGGGCCAGGTAGGCCAGGGCGCGGCCGTTTGCCTGGCCACCCGTTTCGAACTCGTGTTCGGGGATCAGGACCACCGTGGTGAAGCTGGACGTGATGAGGAAGGAACTCATGATCAAGGCCGCTGTGGTCAGCATCCGCCGCGTACCCCGGATGCGGCCCGTGGGCTTGGCCTCGGTGTCTTCCGGATCGCCTTGGACCTGCGGCATCACGGCAACGCCGGTTTCGAAGCCGGACAGGCCCAGCGCGAGCTTGGGGAAAACTATGCACGCGATCGCTATGGCCATGATCGGGTTGCCGTGAGAGGTCCACAGCAGCTGCCACCAATTCCCCACCGCGGTGGGATGGGTGAGCACTTCCACCACCGTGGTGGCGACGACCACCACGTTCAGCCCGAGGTAGAGGACCACCAGGACAACGGCGACACCGATCGCTTCCTTGAACCCGCGCAGGAACACCGCCGCCAGGAGAGCCAAGAGGAACAAGGTCACCAGCACGTTCTGGCCTTGCAACCAGCCGGGCATGACCGGGTTTTGGATGAGGTGGGCTGTGGCGTCGGCAGCGGACAGGGTCATGGTGATCATGAAATCCGTGGCTGCGAAGCCCAGGAGCACCAGGACCAGGAGCTTGCCGCCCCAGCGGGGGAGCAGCCGCTCCAGCATGGCAATGGAACCCTCGCCCCGGGGGCTCTCGCCGGCTACCCTCCGGTACACAGGCAGTGCACCGAGCAGGGTCACGGCAACAAGGACGATGGTGGCCAACGGCGAGATCACCCCGGCAGCAAGCGCGGCTATGGCCGGCTGGTAACCCAATGTGGAGAAGTAGTCCACGCCCGTCAGGCACATGACCTGCCACCAGTGGTGCTTCTTTTCATGGGCCGCGCTGACGCCGCCTGGCCCGGGGTGTCGCCCTTTGTTGTCCTGCAGGCCGAACAGGAGCCAGATCCGGAACGATGTCCAGCCCTTGGGCCCCTGCGCTGACGGGTCTGCCGGGGGCCTGCTTAACGTGGTCATGGGTTTCCTCCCAGCCCTACGCTCATTCGATCTGAGCTGAACATAGCACCGCTAAGGATGCTTGGTACCGGACCGGGAGGATTCTTGATGAGTCCTTAACGCGGCAGGGAAACTGGAGGTCCGTCGACCCTCTCTCACATAACACCCGCTTCCGGCCGACCCTCTCTCACGTGGTGATAGAGGGTCGACGGGAAAGGGCTGGAACGTGAGAGAGCGCTGGAGGGCTGCCACATGAAAAAGGCCGCCCGGGACAGCGCGTCCCGGGCGGCCCTTGTTGTCAGTGCTGGCCTGGGCTTGTCAGTGCTGGCCGAGCGAACCACCCAGCGGTGGTATGGCACCCGGCCCGCGCCGGCCGTCCGGTCCGGTGGCGTCCTCCGACGTGTCTCCTTGGAAGACTCCGGCACCTGACTCGTCCTCGTCCGAGCGCTCGGCCTCGCTACGGGTGTCGCTCTCGGCCGTGCCGTCCGAATCGCCCTCAAGGTCGTCGGCCAAACCATTGGTCTGGTCGAAGGGGTGGGTGATCGGATTCAAGGTGTCCTCGCTTGCGGTGGTGCGTTCCGTATCTTTCTCGGTCACGGTGTCCTCCTCGCTGCATCCAATTGATCAGCATCCTTACAATATCGGGATTTGGAGCCGCGGGCCAGAGGCCGGGCGTGCCTTCCCGACCCTCTTTCGGGCGACGCTGCGGGAAAATCAACCCATACCGGCTGCTTATCGCTTCAAGGCGCGGCAAAGAGGGTCGGGAAGGCACGGGACTTACGACGCCGGGACGGCCGCGCTGCTGCGGGCGTATCGTTAAAGCCCCGGCCGCCTCTCGAAACGGACCAGTGTCATGGCGCGAATCATCATCATGGGCCCTCCGGGTTCCGGCAAAGGCACCCAGGCGGTCCACATCGCCAAGCATTTCGGCGTCCCGGCCATCTCAACGGGGGACCTGTTCCGCGCCCACGCCCGGGAGAGGACCGGACTCGGTTTGGAAGCGGGCGCCTACATGGACCGCGGGGAGTTCGTGCCGGACCACGTCACCACCAACATGCTCAAACAGCGGCTCGAGGAAGTCGACGCGGCCAATGGCTTCCTGCTGGATGGCTATCCCCGGACGGTGATGCAGATCGGGGCCTTGGACGAGTTGCTGGCCATGAGGGGACAGGCTCTGGGAGTCGTCCTTGCGCTCACAGTTCCGGATGAAGAATTGGTTGCCCGTATGCTGCTGCGTGCCAAGGAACAGGGCCGCCGCGATGACACGGGAGATGTCATCCAACGGCGCTTGGAACTGTATCGGGATGAGACACAGGCAGTGCTGTCGGCTTACGCGCAGCGGGGGATTTTGCTCACGATTGAGGGATCGGGCGAGCGTGAAAACATCACGGCTGCCGCCATTGCCGCCGTCGAAAAGGCGTTGGCGTCCTAGCCAGTCGCCGCCGGGAGTTCGCTCCCGAGCCCGCGAAGGTAGGCCGCGAAGCCCTCAGGGGCGCGGGCGTGAGTGCGGCCGGATGTCAGGACCCGCAAAGTGTCGGTGGCAACCACCCGGAATCCTCGGCCGCGAAGACGCTCCACCAGCACGCGGTCCTCGTGGGTCCGCAGTTTGGGAAAGCCGCCGACGGCCAGGTACGTGGAGCCCCGGACACCCAGGTTCGCGCCGTAAATGTGCTGGTGGTCCTCGCGGAACGGGTGCAGTTGCAACCATCGCCCCAACACTGACGGGTCCAGGTCGTTGGGGTCAGGTTCCACGGAACCCAGGATGGCATCGGCGCCGTCGTTGGCGAGCTCCACCTGGCGGGTCAACCAGTTCGCTGGGACTGTGGAGTCGGCGTCGGTATTCGCGAGCCAAAGTGCCTGCAGCGAATCTGGCTGCGACGGCAGTGTGGCCAGCGACTCCAGCGCTGCGCGGATACCCAGACGCCGACTGGCCCCTGTACTGCGCAGCGCAACGTTCATTGCACTGAATCGGGGATCGCCGGCCACGTAGGCAGCGGTGATGTCTGCCGAGTGGTCAGTGCAGCTGTCCAGGACAACGGTGATGCTGACCTGAATCTCCGGTAGCGCCTGCTGCAGGGCATCCGCAGCCGTTCCAAGTGCTGCCAGCGCGTTGCCGATGTGCTGGTCCTCGTTGTGGGCGGGCACGACGACCGCCAACTGCCGGATGCCCTGCGATTCCGGGTTTGTCATGTCGCGGTGTCCGGGGCGAGGAGAACCTCCAGGATGAAGTCTTTCTCCCGGTAAATCCCATGTGTTGGCCACTGAAGCGTGGTCCGGGCCATCGCATGCACCGCTTCCGCGTCGAGCCGCCAGCCGGAGATCGGGTGCCGCCAATGGCACAGAAGCAGCGTGCCTCCGGGACGGGTGGAGGCTTGGATCCGTGCAAGGAGTTCGTTGAGTTCTTCCGGTGAGAGGTAGTAGCCGGTCTCGGACAACACCACCAGGTCGAAGGTACCTTCAGGCCATTCGCGAGGCACAGTGAGATGGCGAAACGCGGCCGAAGAGTGTCCGGAGAATTGTTTCCGGGCTTCCTCCAAGGCCTTGCTGCTGGCATCCACGCCGAGGAATGACTCGCAGCGCTCAGCGAGCTCCTGGCTCAGCGTGCCGATGGAACAGCCCAGTTCCAAGCCTGATTCATAGGATTCCCGAGGCAGCGCGGCCAGGGTCAGTGCCCGTTTCCGGCGTTCGTACCAGCTGGTGGTGTAGCTCCAGGGGTCCTCCTCCCTCGAATGGACTTCATCGAAGATCCGTTCCGCGTCCTTGGCGCTGTTGGTGCCCACCGTCGATGGCTGCCAGGCAAAGGTCTCCCACGGCCTGCCGAAGTGTTCCAGGAAGGTGCTTGAAAGCAGGGTCTCATCGCCGGGCTCTGCGGACAGGGGCTCCGTTTGGGAGGCGTGGGTGCTCATGGCCTTGGCCTTCGCGTCCCGTTCCGCAGCCGAGAGGGGTACCCGGACCCAGTTCCGCCACGTTCCATCGTCCGGTCCCGCCCACAGCCAGTACCAGATGGGGTACTCGAGCAGGCCGTAGCCTCCGGTGCTGGCAACCTCCGCAGCTGTCGAGCCAAGGGTGTCGTGGTCGGTGTGGCCGTCGGAGCGGTAAGGGGCCACTATCGTCACGTTTTCCGCCGGCCGCAATGAGAGCTCGATGACCTCCCGCAACACGGCCGAGATCCGGTCCGCATTGGCTGCCAGTTGTCCGTCCGGCAGTTCCAAAAACCGCCAATCCGCGCTGGGAGCCAGCCCGGACACAGCCGTGCCGAACTCTGTGAGCCTGACAGCGGCAAGCTGCTCCGCCGTCGTCGTGGGCGATTCCGGGTGGGACGCCTCTCCGGCAGTGCAAAGCAGGAACCTGATGTCCGCGCCCGCCGCGTGCAGTTTGGCGACGAGGCCGCCGGCGCCGAGGGTTTCGTCGTCCGGATGCGCGGCGAGCACAACGAACGTCATGCCCGCGAGTTCATCCTGGTCCAGGGGGAGTTCAGGAAGGGCGGCGACGCCGCTGCGAGCCCAATCGGCCTCGGACGTGCCGGCATCGGCGTGCGTGAAGGTCACCAACTGCGGTCCCCTCTCAGCGTCAAGGCGCCCAGCTGGGCATCGTCGCGCATGGCGTGATGCTGCCGGATGTACAGGGACAGGTCCGCCATGCGCTTTCCGTATGCCTCGTCGAACGCCAGCGGGCCGGGGCCGAGGTTCTGCGTCACCAGGGTTTGGACGCGCTCGACGGCGGCGGCTACAGTTCCGCGGACACGCAGGGCGTCGCTCCAGGGGCTCGGGTTGTCCCGGGTGGCGTCGTCGGGATCGGCTTCGGCGTCGAGCTCGACGGCGTACGCCTCGCCGGCGTCGATGCGTTCGGCTGTCTGGGCGAGGTAGCCGATGACTCCGCTGATGGTGCGGTCGATGTCTCCCAAAGCGGCCAACGCAATCTGGTCCGGTTCGCGGCCGTTGGCTGCGGCTTTCGTGAGTGCCGCGGCGAAGTCCCGTGCTACTGCGACAGCCCCGCCGAGCCAGCAGGCGGCCACTCCCATGCCGCCGCACGCGAATCCGGGGCGCTTGAAGTACCAGTCATCGCCGCCGACGGGGGTGGCGGGGACGTTGTCGAAGTTAACTGTGCCGCTGGGGATTTCCTGCAGGCCGCGGCTTGTCCAGGCCGGCGTCTCAGCCGCTACGCCAGGGTTCTTCAGGTTCACCGCGAACGCGGCCCGCCCGCCGTTGTCCGGAAGGTGCGCGGTGATCACGGCGCCGTCCAAGTACTGGGCCAGCGAGCACCACGGTTTGGAGCCGCTGAGAACGAAGCTGCCGTTTGCGGTCCGCTTGGCTTCGAGTTTCATCCCCGGACCCTCGGCCGCGAAAACCCCCCAAGCACCCGCGGTGTCGGTTTCGGCGCCGGACTGGGACAGGATCGCGAGGGCATCCAAGTGGGGCTCAAGGACCCGCCCCGCGGCCACATCCACCGCCGTCACTGAGGAGAGGAGTTCCCACAGCTTGGCCGTGTTGCCTTCACCGGGCATGGGAGCTGTTTGCCCAATGTCCTTTGCGATGCTGAGCAACGCCGGAACATTGCCCACGGCATCGCGCACTTGCTGGAGCAGCGGCTCCAGGGCTTGGAGCTGTACAGGGACCGAGCTGATGCGTACGGGCTGGGGGTCGGGTGCGCTCATGGACCCAGCCTATTCTAAGGACCCTTAGTTTAGCTGCGGGCGAAAAGAAACGACGGCGGGAGGTTCCCGCCGTCGTTCGAAGGCCAACCGCCCCCAACGAGCCCACCCCCTGCAAAAGTTCCCCTTTGTCGCCACATGACACCGCATCTTCACAACTTTTGTCATGCCCGTCACATCAACTTGTCACTAGTCATGACAGATTCCGTAGCTTGGAAGGGTCAGCCGATTCCGAGCCAGGAGAACCCAATGCCTCAATCCAACGAATCCGCCACCATCCCCGCCGACTCCCACAGCCCGCCGGGCCAAGGAACCGGCCGGCCCAGCCCCAAGAAGCCCAGCACCGGAAAGCCCAGCTTCCTCAGCAACCTCGGCGCCGACCTCCCCGCATCGTTGGTGGTCTTCCTCGTAGCCCTCCCGCTCTCCCTGGGTATCGCCGCCGCCTCCGGAGCGCCCATCATGGCCGGCCTTATCGCCGCGGCCGTGGGCGGAATTGTCGCCGGCAGCCTTGGCGGCTCCCCACTGCAGGTGAGCGGCCCAGCCGCGGGTCTGACCGTCGTCGTTGCCGGTCTGGTTGCCGAGTTCGGCTGGCAGGTGACGTGCGCCATCACGGTCGGTGCCGGCGTCGTACAGTTGCTCATGGGTGTCAGCCGTATCGGCCGGGCCGCGCTGGCAGTGTCGCCGGTGGTGGTCAAGGCCATGCTCGCGGGCATCGGAATCACCATCATTTTGCAGCAACTCCATGTGCTGCTCGGCGGGCAAGCCGCAGGGTCCGCCGTCGAAAACCTCACCGCGCTTCCCGCCGCCGTCACCAACGTCGAGCTGCACTCGGCGCTGCTGGGGCTGGCCGTCGTCGCGATCCTGCTGTCCTGGAAGTTCCTTCCCGCCACGGTGCGAAAAGTGCCAGGGCCGCTTGCCGCCGTCGTTGCCGTCACGGCGCTGTCCGTTGCGGTGGCGCCAGGCGTGGAGCGGATCAGCTTCAACGGTTCGATTTTCGACGCCGTCGCCCTCCCCAGCCTGCCCGACGGCAACTGGCGCGCCGCCGCCATGGCCGTCATCACCGTGGCGCTGATTGCCAGCATCGAGTCCCTGCTCTCCGCCGTCGCCGTCGACAAGATGCATGGCGGGATCCGGACAAACCTCAACCGCGAACTCGTCGGCCAAGGCTCGGCGAACATGGTCTCCGGCATGCTCGGGGGCCTGCCGGTGACCGGTGTGATTGTCCGCAGCGCCACCAACGTCGAGGCCGGTGCAAAGAGCCGGACGTCCGCCATCTTGCACGGCGTGTGGGTGCTGGTGTTTTCCGCGTTGTTCGCCGGGCTTATCCAGCTGATTCCGCTGTCCGTGCTGGCCGGTTTGCTGTTGGTGATCGGCGCGAAGCTCATCAAGGTGGCGGATATCCGCACCAGTCTTCGCACCGGTGATCTGCTGGTCTATGCCGTCACCGTGGTCTGCGTCGTGGTCCTGAATCTGCTGGAGGGGGTCATTATTGGCTTGGCCCTGGCCGCGCTGTGCGTGCTGTGGCGGGTACTCCGTGCGCAGATCCAGGCGCACGCCCCAGCCGGGACTGGCCTGCCGTGGCGGGTGACCATCGCCGGCTCGTGCAGCTTCTTCGCGCTGCCCCGGCTCAACCGTGTCCTGCACTCGGTGCCCGAAGGCCAGGACGCCGTAGTGGAACTCAACGCCGATTACCTCGACCACGCTTTCCGCGAATCCTTGGTGGCATGGGAGAAGCAGCAGGCGAACAGCGGCGCCACCGTGGTGGTGGAAGAGCACGGCACCACCGCCTTCAGCGATGCCGAGGACAACACACCGCAGCGCCAGGAACCGCGCGAGTTTCCGCTTCCGCCGCGCACGTCGTGGCAGGTTGCCGACGCCGCAGACCAGAGGAACGACGACGGCGATCCTCACCCGCCGCTGCGGTCCATCCTCCTGGGCATCGACAAGTACCATCGCCGCCACGCAGACAAGGTCCGGCCCCTGGTACAGGACCTCACCGAGGGGCAGAATCCTGACACCTTGTTCGTGGCCTGCGTTGATTCGCGGGTTAATCCAAACCTGATTACCAGCAGTGGCCCCGGCGATCTCCTGACGCTCCGCAATATTGGCAACGTGGTGTGCAGCGACGACCACGACGCCTCGATCGACTCCACGCTGTCCTTTGCGGTCAAGGCCTTGTCCGTGGACTCGATCGTTGTGTGTGGCCACTCCAACTGCGGTGCCATGAAAGCCGTCATCGCTGATGCCGAAGGCTCGGATGCTGGATTGGGACGCGGCTTTGACACCTGGCTCGAACATGCAAGGCCCAGCTACCAGGCACTCCTGGCGGGCCATCCCGTGGCGCGCGCCGCCGAAGCCGAGGGATTCAGCCGCCTGGATCAGCTGAGCATGGTGAACGTGGCCATCCAGCTGGGCAAGTTGTCCGAGCATCCCGTCACTGGACCCGCATTGGCTTCAGGGCAGGTGCAGGCAACGGGGCTGTTCTACGACATCTGCACGGCCCGGGTGGTCCTGGTAACGCCCGAGGGAATCGAGCAGTTGGACCCGAGCATGGCCGTCCGCTAAGTCAGTCGCGGCCGAGCCCCGGCCCGCCACCACCCACTTTGGGCCGCGAAGCAGCCCCGGCACCCCGTAGCCACGGTGTGTCGGGGCTGTTGCAGCTTCAAAGCCGGTGCTGGCGGCACACGCTACGCCCAGTGGTTTCGATGACGCTTCCGTGGGTACGGGATTAACCATTGAAAGGTGCGGAATACTGGACGTAGAACCACGAATTCCGGCAGACGAGGGCTGCCGTTCGAGGAGGTGGCCCACAGAGTGAATGACGGGAACAACGCTTTCAGGCGGAGGCTCGAACGCGGGGCGGAACTTCGTGCCGTTCGTGGCTGGGGCGGCAACGCGCAGGAAGACGCCGAGCTCGAAGCCGCGGAGTCCGAGGAACGCGAGAAACGCCGGAAGGTCGATGACGCTGCCCGCGTTGAATACCTGATCCGCGACGCCATGAACCAAGGGAAGTTCGACAACCTGAAATACGCGGGCAAACCGATTCCAGGGCTCGGCGAGCACTACGATCCCGACTGGTGGGTCAAGGGCCTGATCCAACGCGAACGCCTGAGCGGGATCGGCCCTCCCGCCATTTTGCTGAGGATCGAAGACGCCGAACTCGACGAAAAACTGGACCAGCAATACACCGAGAAACAGGTCCGGGATATCCTGGAAGACTTCAACAAGAGGGTCATCGAAGCCAGACGGCAGTTGCAGGGCGGCCCTCCGGTGATCACAAAGCTCCGGGAGGTGGACTCCGAGGTCCAGCGGTGGAGGGAGCGCAGAGCCGCCTCAGCACCAGCGGAACCGGAACCCGTGACGGAAACCAAACGCACGTGGTGGCAGCGCCTCTGGAACGGCTCCGGCTGACCCAACTGGGGCGCGCACAACAGCAGTCGACGGCGGAACCCGAGTCCCGCCGTCGGCTGCTGTTTGGGTCGTGGTGCCGTCAGGCCAGGCTGTCTTCCTTGGCTGCGACGGGCTCGGAAGCGGCAGGCTTCCGCGTGATCAACGCCGACAGGTGTGCCTGCTGCTGGCGGAAGTGGCCGTGCGCGGTGAGGCCGAACTCGTAGGCGGACTCGGCGTGCTGGGTGAGATCCACGCCGGTGATTTCGTGCTCGTGCGGAACGCGGAAGCCGATGGTCTTGTTGATGATCCGGCCGATCACCAGGGTGCCCAGGCCGGACAGTGCGATCGTGATCACCACGGCTACGGTTTGCGCGATGAGCTGCTGCAGGCCCCCGCCGTAGAAGAGGCCGCCGCCAACCCCGTCAACAGGGGTAGCGATGAAGCCGAGGGAAAGGGTGCCGATAACGCCCGCGCCGAAGTGCACGCCCACCACGTCCAGGGAGTCATCGAAGCCGAACTTGTACTTCAGGTCAACGAACACTGCGCAAGCCGCTCCGGCTACAAGGCCCAGGCCAACTGCGGCCAGCGGGGTGATGTTGGCGCAGGAGGGTGTGATGGCCACGAGGCCGGCAACCACGCCGGATGCCGCACCCAGGGAGGTCGGGTGGCCATGCCGGATCTTCTCGACGACGAGCCAGCTGAGCATCGCCGCGGCCGGGGTCACCAGCGTGTTGACCCAGATCAGGCCGGCCTGTTCGGCGGTGGTCGCGGCGCCGCCGTTGAAACCGAACCAGCCGAACCAGAGGATTGCTGCGCCGATCATGATGAACGGGACGTTGTGCGGGCGGTGGTTGGGGTCCTTGGCGAATCCGTGGCGCTTTCCCACGATCAATGCGAGGACGAAAGCGGCTGTTCCCGAGCTGACCTCAACTACTGCACCACCGGCGAAATCGATCACTTGGCCGAAGACTTCGGTGACGGCGCCGCCGGCGCTCATCAGGCCTCCGCCCCACACCATGTAGGCCAAGGGGCAGTAGACAACGGTGATCCAGATCGGAACGAACAACGCCCAGGCGCCGAACTTGGCCCGGTCGGCGATGGCTCCGCTGATGAGTGCCACAGTGATGATGGCGAAGGTCGCAGCGAAGGTGGCCTTGATGAGGTCGGGGGTGCCTACGAGATCCTGCAGGCCGAAGTGCGCGAAGGGATTGCCGAAGAGCCCCAGGAAGCCGTCGCCGGTGGTCATCGAGTAGCCCCAAAGGACCCACACGACGCCCACGATGCCGGCCGAGATGAAGCTCATCATGATCATGTTCAGTGCTGCCTTGGCGCGGGTCATGCCGCCGTAGAACAGGCCGAGGCCCGGGGTCATGAAGAGCACCATTGCCGCCGACAACATCATCCAGACGTTCTGCGCAGAGATCTCCACCTGCGTTCCCTTCTTATCAAGCCTGTCCGAAACGGGCTGGACGTATCCGGCCCTCGCTAGCCCCCCCGATCAATATTCGGTGAGCTATGTTTCCGACTCAGAAGAGCAAAGTTGCAGGTAAGTTACAGAAATCTCCGGTTCGTGAAGATCAGGTCACTGGCATGTTTCAAGGATGTTAACGGCGCTTCTCCCGCGGCCCCGCAGGATAGCCGCCGCGGCGGCTGGCGATGATGATCGCCAGCGCTATCGCCGTCGGAACCGCAGCTGCCAGCGGAACCAGTTGGGCGCCGAGGCTCGTCAAGGCGAACGCGCCGTACACAGCGCCGACAGCGATGCCCAGTTGGATGGTCACAACCGTGAGACCGTTGGCAGCGTCCTTGTGCTCTCCGCCCGCGCGCAGGATCGCCGCCTGGTTGTAGATGCCCACCGCGCCGAACGCGATGCCCCACAACGTCATCAGGCCGAACGCGCCCACCCAGGTGCCACCCAGCGCCGGCAGCAGGGCGAAAGACAGCGTCAAAAGTACGACGGCGGCAATCACCGAACGCCGCGGGTGCGAGTCAGCGGTCATGCCGGCAATCCAGATGCCCACCAGGCTGGCCACTCCCACCACGGAGAGGGACAGGCTTGTGGCGGATTCAGGAAGACCTGATGCGAGCAGGAACGGCGCAACGTAGGTGAAGAGCGTGAAATGGGCCAGTAACAGCAGGGGCCAGGCGATGGCGATGGCGACCACACCCGGCAGTTTCATTGCAGCCCGCAGCGACGGAGCATTCCGGCTGCCCTGATCGTGTGCTCCCGGAAGAAGCCAGAACGCCAACACCGCCAGGAGAACACCCACACCCGCCAGAACCAGGAAGGAAGCCCGCCACGTCATCAGCGATCCCATGAGCGTGCCGATCGGAGCACCCACGGCGAGCGCAATGCTGTTGCCGCTGAACACTACCGCCATCGACTTGCCCACCGAGTGGGCAGGAACGATCCGTGCCACGTAGGGCGCCATGCTGGACCACAGCATGCCGTGTGCGATGCCGCCAAGGAGCCTGGCGCCGATGGCCCAACCCAGGGCGGGGCTCAACGCCAGCAGGACATTGCTCAGGGCAAACGCCAGGACGGTGGCTATCAGCAGGGTTTTCCGGGGCACCCTTCCGGCCAGGAACCGCGAGAGGGGCAGGGCCGTGAACACGATAATGGCCGCGTATACCGCCGTCAGTGAACCTACGGCTGATTCCTCCACGCCCAGGTCCCGGCTGATCTGGGGCAGCAACCCGGAGGGCAGGAGTTCCGTTGTCACCGCCGTGAAGCCGGCAGCTGCAAGCACCAACAGGCCACCCCAAGGGATCTTGGCTGGCCGGTGGCTTGCTGACTGGTCCCGGGATGTCGCCTCCTCCGGCTTGGGCGCTTGCTGGGTGTCTGCCGCGGCAGGGTCCTGCGTCAAAGACGTCTCCTTTGGTGTGGGTCGCGTTTCGGGGCGTTAGCGCGAACAATCACAACGCTACGCAACGTTGGCCCGCGGAGGGAGTGTCTGTCAGACTTACCCACGCACTTGGAATCTGCGGGCGACCTCCCGCACACTGGGCCTGTGAAGCCGTTTCTCCTGCTGGCCACCCGGGCCGAAGACGCCGCAGCCGATGACGAGTACCAGGCGTACCTGCGTTATTGCGGACTGGATGCGTCCCAGCTTGTCCGTGTCCGCCTGGAATCCAATCCCATGCCGCCTATCGACCTGGCGGACTATTCCGGCGTCATCGTCGGTGGAAGCCCCTACACTTCCAGCGACCCTGTGGAGGACAAGAGTCCTGACCAGATTCGTGTCGAAGCTGAGCTCTCCGCCCTGCTGGACCGGATCGTGGCTGAGGACTTCCCGTTCCTGGGTGCCTGCTACGGCGTCGGGACGTTGGGAGTTCACCAAGGGGCACTCATCGACCGCCGCTTCGGTGAACCGGTGGGCGCCACGGAGATCAGTCTGACCCTTGAAGGGGAGCGGGACCCCCTGCTGCAGGGTGTCCCATCGACCTTCGATGCATTCGTGGGGCACAAAGAGGCCTGCAGCAAACTCCCGGGCCACGCGGTGTTGCTGGCGAGCTCAGCGGCGTGCCCGGTTCACATGTTCCGGATCAAGAACAACCTCTACGCCACTCAATTCCATCCCGAGCTGGATGCCGATGGCCTCATAACCCGAATCAATATCTACAAGAACGCAGGGTACTTTCCGCCCCACGAAGCCGATGCGCTCATTGCAGCTGCCCGGGAATCGTCCGTGATGGAACCCATGCGGGTGCTCCGGAACTTCACACAGCGGTACGCACGCTGGTTGTGAGGCCTGCTGTGCGTGCTTGGGAGACACCTTGGGGCGCAGAGCAGGCCCCGCAACGCAGGGGCTCCCGGCTTACCGTGCGGTAGTCGGGCCGGTACCGGGCTGTGGCGCGGGCGGGGGAGCTGGTGCCGGGAAGGGCCCGCTCGGGTAGAGGGCGGTGGCTTCCATCATGTAGTTGGCCCACTGCGGGCCGGCGATCATGTAGCCGTCCAAGGACTTGTAGAACTTTCCGTTGATGGTGACGTTCTGACCCGCCCGCTGTTGTCCCGCCGTCGTGTCTCCAAAGAACGACGCCGTGGCGAGCGTCGTGGTGTAACCGGCCACCCACGTGGCCCCATTGTTGTTGGACGTCCCAGTCTTGGCCGCTACCGGAACCCTGCTTTGGACCTTCGGTTCGATATAGACGCCGGAACCAAGCTTGAGCACATCCTGCAGGACGGCGTTGACGCCCCGCGCTACGGCGGGTTTGACGGCGTCGCGGCAGTCGGGCGTTTGGGCTTCATATTCCCTGCCCTGGGCGTCGCTGATTTCCGTGATGGCGATGGGCTTGCAGTAGGTGCCGTCGTTGGCGAAGGTCGCGTAGGCGCTCGCCAGGACGACAGGCGCGACGCCGATGGAACCCAGGAGGTTGCCGATCTGGTGCATGTTGATCGGTGCGTTATCCAATCCGCTGTGGAGGCCAACAGTGTCCACCATGCGCTGGATTCCGCAGAAGTCCAGCTGCGCTGCCGTCGCGAAGGTTGCTGTGTTTATGGAGTTGTAAAGGCCGTAGTTGATGGGCATGGGGCGGTAGTATCCGGGGTCGTTGTTCTGGAGATCGTCATCGGCGCCGAGGTTCTGCGCCTTTTGGGCTGTGCTGTAGCCTCCCAGGACCTTGCCACAGCTGGAACGCCAGGGGAAGCCGACGGGGTAGACCCTCCGGGAGGCATCCACCACAGCAGTGGGGTTCTTGCCTTCGTTGAGCCACTCCGCATAAATGAACGGCTTCATGGTGGATCCGGGCTGGAAACCGCCGGCGCCGTTGAGGTCGTAGCCGTTCTCATCCTTGGCGTCGACGTTGAAGTTCAGCTGGGTATCGAACTTTCCGTCCTGGGGAACGAAGACGGTGTTTTGTGCCATTGCCAGGATCTTGCCCGTGCCGGGCTGCACCGTGGTCATGGCAGCGCCCCACTTGTCCGGATTATCACCGGCGGAGGCGTCCACCTGTTGCTGTGCGACTGCCTGCAGCCTGCTGTCCAAGGTGGTGGTGATGGTGAGTCCGCCTCGGTACAGCAGCCGCTCACGGTCCTGGACCGTATCACCGTAGGCCTCGTCGTTGAGGATGAGGTGCGATACGTAATCACAGAAATAGGTGGCGATCGCGGCTCCGGCGCAGCCTTGCAAGGAGGGCGTAATGTTCAACACCACGGGAGTGGCCACCGCCACGCCATGGTCAACCGCTGTGATCTTTCCCTGTTCCAGCATGCGGTCGAGCACCAGGTTCCGGCGGGCCAACGCCGCGGCGGGGTCGACGGTGGGGTCGTAGATGCTGGGTCCGTTGACCAGTCCGGCCAGCAATGCCGCCTGGGGCAGCGTCAGGTCCGCGGCGGAGGTGCTGAAGAAGTACCGTGACGCCGCTTCGATGCCATAGGCATTCCGGTTGAAGAACACGATGTTCAGGTAACCCTCGAGGATCTGGTCCTTGGTGAAGCGCTTCTCCAGCTCCAAGGCAAGCTTGATCTCGCGCAGCTTGTCACCCACCGTTTTCTCGCCGCTGAGTACTACGTCCTCGGGGCGCCCTTGCGACAACCGTGATTCGTTCAGCACATTGGTCACGTACTGCTGCGTCAGCGTGGATGCACCTTGTTTGGTTCCCTTGGTGAGGTTTGAGGTCAGGGCCCGCATGATGCCGTGCGCATCAACACCAGCGTGCTCGTAGAAGCGGCTGTCTTCGACGGCCACAATCGCTTCGCGGATGAAGGGTGACATGTCCTCGAGCGGGACCTTGACCCGGTTCTCCGCGTAGAACGTGGCGATGAGTTGGCCGTCTGCGGTGACCACCTTGCTGGAAAGGGAGGGCGATTCCACATCCAGTTCGCTGGGCAGGCTTTCGTAGAAGCCAATGGATCCACCCACAGTGGTACTGGTGAAGGCGACCACGGGGACCACGAAGCCGGAGATCAACACCCCGCAGAGCAGGCTCACGACGAAAAACGCCAGGACTCTGAACAGGACCTTGCCCAGACCCAGTGGTCCTTTGTTGTTCCGCGCCATTTTCGTGCCAATCCGTAGGGATGCCAGGCTGAAAAGTAGCTACAGAATACGTCCGGATCGTTAGTTGTTCCATGGGGCAGGTACCCGTTAAAGGTCCCAAATCGGACTCAATCCAGCGGCAGCGTCACCCGCACGCTGGTGCCCCGCCCAACGCTGGAGTCGATGTCGACTGTCCCGCCGGCGTCGTGAACTGCGATGGACATCAGCAGCAGCCCGAAACCGTGCCGGCGACCACTCGGTGCCGCGTGGATCTCGAAGCCGTCGCCATCGTCAGTGATGGTGAGTTGGATCCCGTGGTAGACGGCGTTGAGGCGGACGGTCAGCTCGGTGGCGTTGGCATAGTTCAACGTGTTGCTGAAGGCTTCCTGCGCCACGTGGTAGAGCAGGGCCGCAGCGGAGGACGAGATCTCGATGCCGTGGTGGGGAGTCTGCCAGTGGACGGTGACCCCGGCGCGGCGGAGCGGTGCGGCGAGCCGGTCGATGCATCCCGCAACCCCCAAAGCGTAGAAGTCCACGGGGTTCTGGTCCTGGATGATGCCCTTCACGGCTACTACGTCGTCCAAGGCTGCTGACTGTTCCATTGGGTCCCCCACATCGTTGTGTTCCATACCGGAAATTCGTTGTCGGAGGGCCTCTGGTTTGGTCTTCCGTTTGATTCCAGCGTGGCGCCGCTACATCAAGGAACCTTTTCGATTCGCTCAATTTCGCATCAAGTTTGCGTGGCGGCGGGCAGGGGAGTTTGAGGGTTCGCTAAGGCCGTCCGTCTGCTTCCAGGGCAGCTTCTTCAATGCGCTGACGGTGGGCGGCCAGTTCGTTTGCCGTTCGTTCAGGGATGTTGGGGTCATTTGGCCTTTGCCCGGCCTGGCCGTCAATGAGTTCGCGGATGATGTCTGCGTGGCCTGCATGGCGGGCCGTCTCAACGCACATGTGGACCAGGATCTGGTGCAGGGTGACATTCTTCTTTTCCTCGGACCACCACGGGACCACGCCCGGGGCGTCCAGGGGGAGTGCCTCGATGGTTTCGTCGCTGCGTTTGGCGGAGAAGTGGTGGAGGTCGATGATGTCCTGCATGCTCTCGTCTGCCGGGACCCACATGTCGGCGTCCGGCTCGGCGTTGTCGTCGTACCAGGGGAGATCGCGTCCGTTGGGGCGTCCGAACGTCTCCCCAAAGTAGCCGAGCTCCACGCTGGCCACATGTTTCACCAAGCCCAGCAGATTGGTTCCCGTGGGCGTCATGGGCCGACGGGCATCGTATTCGCTGAGGCCCTCGACTTTGCCGAGAAGGTCCTGGCGGCGGGTTCGGAGATAGTTGAGCAACGTTGCTTTGTCATCCATGCGTGCACTCTACCGAATTGTCTTGCCCGCGGTTCTCGCAGTGTTCCCGCGAACTCGGCCATGCTGCCCGCGAATTCGCTGGAAAGCCACGAAATCGCTGGAACCTTCCCTGCGAAGTCGCAGCGTTCCCGCGATCGCGGCGCGGCGCGCCGGGTTAGGCTTGCACGCATGGGGGACAACAACACACTTGGGGAACACAACTCACCGCAGCCTGCCAGCAAAGCGACCGCCGTCGTCGTGCCTTTGTTGGCGCTGATCGCGGTGATTGTCGGGCTGATCGTGGCGTGGAACAACCAGACTACGGACTTTGGATTCGTTGCCTATGCGCCGTTGAGCGACGTGCTCTTCCTGGGTAACGGGGTAACCATGGTCAGCCAGGGGACGCAGATCGGCCTCACCGTGACCGTGCTGGGCCTGTTGGTCCTCGCCTTCCGGGCCGGGCTCGCCGTTGGTCGTCGCCGGAGCTGACAACCGCCGCTGCCGAAATCGCCGGAAAACGACGAAATCGCCGGAAAACTCCAGACGAACTGGCAGCGTTCCGGCGATTTCGGCGTCAGACCAAAGGTTAGGTGAGCTTCACCTGGCGGTTCATGTCCTTGTACAGCAGGTACCGGAACTCGCCCGGGCCGCCCGCATAGCAAGCCTGCGGGCAGAACGCGCGCAGCCACATGAAGTCGCCGGCCTCCACCTCGACCCAGTCGTTGTTGAGCAAGTACATGGCCTTGCCCTCCAGGACGTACAGGCCGTGTTCCATGACGTGGGTCTCCGGGAAGGGGATCACGCCGCCGGGCTGGAAGGTGACGATGTTGACCTGCATGTCGTGCGCGAGGTCGCTGGAATCCGTGAAGCGAGTGGTCTTCCAAACGTCGTTGGTGTCCGGCATGGACGTGGGCTCGATGTCCTTCTCGTTGGTGACGAAGGACTTGGCTTCGTAGCCCTCGAGCCGCTCGTAGGCCTTGCGGATCCAGTGGTAGGAGACGATGTCGTCGGAGACGTTCTCCACGCCCCACTCCGCACCTGCCGCAAGGTAGGCGTAGCCGCCTTCTTCGAGGTGGTGCAGTTCGCCGTCGAGGGTCAGGTTGAGCTGGCCCTTGGTGACGAAAACAACGCCTTCGACGCCGGGCTCAAACTCAGCCTTGGGAGCGCCGCCGCCCGGAGCGATCTCCACGATCAGCTGCGAGAACGTGGTGGCGAAGCCGGAGATCGGCCGTGCGATGATCCAGGACCGCGTGTTGGTGAAGCCCGGAAGGTTGCTGGTCACGATGTCCGTGAGCACGCCCTTGGGGATCACGGTGTAGGCCTCGGTGACGATGGCCCGCTCGGTCGTGAGGTGGGTCTGCGGCGGCAAGCCACCGGTCGGGTAGTAATAGTTGCCCATCAAGGTGCTCCTAATCAGTGGGAAGTCGGTTGTGCCAGCCGCGGGTGCGCCAGTGCGGTCAGCTGCGGAAGTTCGACGCCGGCAAGCGCCTTTACCTCGTCGGTCCCCACTGCGCCGCACTGGACGCCGCGGAGGACGAAGCCGGCCAGGGCACGGGCGGTGGCGGGCTCGTCCATGACGCCGCCTTCGGTCCGCTCGACGTAGTTGCGCAGGCGCAGCGCCGCGGCCGGCAGGCCTTCACGGTAGAAAGCGTACGACGCCGAGAAACGGCTGGGGAGCTGGGCGGCGTGGAGATCCCAACCCTGGTAGTAGCCGTTTTCCAGGGAGCGACGGACCAAACGGCCGTGCAGCTTCCAGGCGTCTTCCACTGCGTCACCCACGGGGATGATGTTGGTGGATCCGTCGGAGAGTCGGATGCCTGTGCCGGCTACGGCGAGCTGCATGACTTCCTTGGCGAAGTCGGCCACGGGATGTTCCATGGACTGGTATTCCGCGGAGATGCCCAGTGAGGCGCTGTAGTCGTAGGTTCCGTAGTGCAGGGCGCTGATGCGGCCGGGGACCACGTGCGGGAGCTGTGCCACGGGGGAGGTTCCGTCGGCGCCGAGGATGAGCTGCGGGGTTTCCACCTGCACCTCGAAGCGGAGCCGTCCGGCGGGGAGCCCGAGGACTTCCTCGAGGCGGGAGACCGCGTAGTCCATGGCCTGGACCTGGGCCACCGTGGTGACCTTGGGCAGGGTGAGGATCAGCCCTTCGGGGAGCTCTCCGGCCTCAGCCAGAGTGGTAACGAACAAGTCCAGCGTGCGCAGGCCACGTGCCCGGGTGGGTGCCTCGAAGCACTTGAAGCGGATGCCGATGAAGGGCGGAGCCGTTCCGGCCGCAACCGCAGCAGCAACGGCCTTGGCGGCAGCAACGACGTCGGCGTCTTCTGCCTCATCGCCACGGTCGCCGTAACCGTCCTCGAAGTCCAAACGCAGGTCCTCGATGGGCTCGGAAGCGAGCTTGGAAGCAACCCGGGCCGCGACAGCGGCAGCCAGGTCGGGCTCCTGGCCCAGCAGCTGTCCCAGCTTTTCGAGGCCGCCGTGTGCCTCCGCCGTCGCCAGTGCCTGGGCGCCCCAATCAGCCACAAAGGTGGGTGTAAAGCGGTCGGCCGGCACGTAGACGGTGTGGATGGGCTGGCGGGAACCGTCGTCGCCGGGGTAGTTGCGGTCGAGCAACTGGTCCGTGGCGGCGAGCTGGTCCTCGATGTGGGCCAGATCGGAAGAGGAAAGTGAACTCATCAGCCCACCAGCTCATACGCGGGCGTGGTCAGGAAGTCCGTGTACTCGTCGGAGAGGCAGATATCCTCGATCAGCTTGGACGCGGGCTCGTAGTACTTGGTGAAGTTCTCGTCGCCGAATTCGATGCGCAGGCGCTCGGTCTCTTCGCCGAGGATCCTGGTCACCAGTTCGCGCGTGACCGTGTTGCCCGTGTCCGCGAGGATGGACTTGTTGCGCAGCTGCTGCCACACCTGGGAGCGGGAGATTTCCGCCGTCGCGGCGTCTTCCATCAGGTTGTGGATGGCCACCGCACCGCTGCCGGAGATCCATACGCCGGTATAGGCGACGGCGACATAGAGGTTCAGGCGCAGGCCGGCTTCGGTGACGGTACCGCCGGCGGAGGCGACGTCGATCAGCTGCTCGGCAGTGACGTTCACCTCGGGGCGCTGCTTGTCGAGCTGGTTCGGGCGGTCGCCAAGGACGGAGTCGAACACCTCGCGACAGGTGGAGACCAGGTCCGGGTGCGCAACCCACGAGCCGTCGAAGCCATCGTTTGCTTCCCGGGTCTTGTCTGCGCGGACCTTCTCGAAGGCCGCGGCGGTGACGTCAGGCTGCTTGCGGTTGGGGATGACGGCGGCCATGCCACCCATGGCGAAGGCTCCGCGCTTGTGGCAGGTCTTGACCAGGAGCTCGGTGTAGGCGCGCATGAACGGGGCTGTCATGGCGACGGTGGCGCGGTCCGGGAGGACGAATTCTTCGCCGGCATCGCGGAAGTACTTGATGATGCTGAAGAGGTAGTCCCAGCGGCCGGCGTTCAGGCCCGAGGCGTGGTCGCGAAGTTCGTAGAGGATCTCGTCCATCTCGAAGGCGGCAGGAATGGTCTCGATGAGGACCGTGGCGCGGATGCTGCCCTGGGGGATGCCGAGGAAGTCCTGGGCGAAAACGAAGACGTCGTTCCACAGGCGTGCTTCGAGGTGGCTCTCCATCTTGGGCAGGTAGTAGTACGGGCCGTGGCCGTTCAGGAGCAGCTGCTTGGCGATGTGGAAGAAGTGCAAACCGAAGTCCACCAGCGCGCCGACAGCCGGTTCGCCGTCGATCAGCAAGTGGCTCTCCTCCATGTGCCAGCCACGCGGGCGGGCCACAACAACGGCCAGGGGAGCGTCCGTGCGGAGGCGGTATTCCTTGCCTTCGGGGGAGGTGTAGCTCAGGGTTCCCTGGGCGGCGTCACGCAGGTTGAGGATCGCGTCGATGACGTTGGGCCACGTGGGGGTGGACGCGTCTTCGAGGTCGGCGAGCCACACCTTGGCACCGGAGTTGAGGGCGTTGATGGCCATCTTGGCGGGGGTCGCCGGGCCGGTCATCTCAACGCGGCGATCCTGCAAAGCTGCCGGTGCCTCGGCAACCTTCCAGTCGCCGTCGCGGATTTCCCGGGTCTCCGGGAGGAAGTCCAAGCGGCTGGTCTCGGCAACCTGCTGACGCTTCGCCTTACGGGCCTGGAGCAGTTCGTTGCGGGTCCCTGCGAAGTTCTTGTGGAGTTCCTCGATAAAGGCCAGGGCCTTGGGGGTGAGGATTTCCTCGGCGCGATCGATCGGCCGGGGATCGGTGACTGTGATAGCCATGTGAGCGGATTCCTTTTTCTTGTATGCGCCGGTACTAGAGAGCGCTGGCGGCGTTGGCGTGCGCAGCGTTGGCTACGGCGGTCGCTACATCGGCGGCAACATGCGGATCGAAGACGCTGGGGATAATGTAACTCGCGTTCAGCTCCTCGTCAGCTACCCGGTTGGCGATGGCTTCTGCGGCTGCGACCAGCATGTCCGGCGTGATGTCCGAAGCCCCGGCGTCCAGCAGGCCACGGAAGAACCCGGGGAATGCCAGCACGTTGTTGATCTGGTTCGGGAAGTCGCTGCGACCCGTGGCAACCACGGCAGCGTGCTTGGAAGCGATCACGGGGTCGATTTCCGGCGTCGGGTTGGCCATGGCGAACACGATCGCGTCCTCGGCCATGGATGCGACCTGCTCTTCGCCGATCACGTGCGGCGCGCTGACGCCGATGAACACGTCCGCACCCTTGAGGGCGTCGTGGAGGGTTCCTGAGAAGCCCTCTTCGTTGGTGTTCGCGGCGATCCAGCTGCGGTGTTCGTCGTCGTACTTTTCGCCCGAGTGGATGGCGCCCGAGCGGCCGGCGGCGATGATGTGCTGCGCGCCCTGGGCCTTGAGGAGCTGGATGATGGCCGAGCCGGCAGCGCCGACGCCCGAAACCACGATCTTGACCTCGGACAGCTTCTTGTCCACGACGCGCAACGCGTTGACCAGGGCTGCGAGAGTGACGATTGCGGTGCCGTGCTGGTCGTCGTGGAAGACGGGGATGTCCAGTTCCTCGCGGAGGCGGTTCTCGATCTCGAAGCAGCGCGGCGCGGCGATGTCCTCGAGGTTGATGCCGCCGTAGACGGGGGCCATGGCCTTGGCGATCTTGATGATCTCTTCGGTGTCCTGCGTGTCCAGGCAGACGGGCCAGGCGTCGACGTTCGCGAACTGCTTGAACAGTGCGGCCTTGCCTTCCATGACCGGAAGCGCGGCGGCGGGGCCGATGTTGCCAAGGCCCAGCACGGCCGATCCGTCGGTGAGGACGGCGATGGTGTTGCGCTTGACCGTCAGGTTGCGGGCAGCGGCCGGGTCTTCAGCGATCGCCATGCAGACACGCGCGACGCCGGGGGTGTAGGCGCGCGAAAGATCGTCGCGGTTGCGCAGGGCTACTTTGGGGACGACCTCGAGCTTGCCGCCAAGGTGCATGAGGAAGGTGCGGTCCGAGACGTGCTGGACGGTGACGCCGTCGAGGGCGTTCAGGGCATCCTTGACGCGGGCTGCGTGGTCGTCGTCGGTGGTGTTGCAGGTGACATCAACAACGATCGTCTCGTGGTGGGATTCCGTGACGTCCAGCGCGGTGATTGCGGCACCGGCTGCGCCGACGGCTGCTGCCAGTTCGCTGGTAGCGGTGAAGCTCGACGGTGCGGCGACGCGCAGGGTGATCGAGTTTCCGGGGCTCGGATTCGCCATTGAAATTCCTCCTGTAAGGCCCGTTCCCGGGCCGCCGTTCCAAACTGAATGTTTTCGTATTATGGATATTATTATCTACAAAGTGGAAACACAACCCCTTGCTTGGTCATGTTCGGTGTCATCGCGGAGGTGCGCCCCGTGCTGTATCTTGGGTGTTCTAAGCAATTCTTTTCACGATGCGGATAAGAGTTGTCGGAATCTGAGTCATTGGAGACAAGGGAATGGCTGAAAAGGCCTCCGGAGGCGTGCAGTCCGTTGAGCGCGTCTTTGAACTGTTGGAACTGATCACGGACGCGGGCGGCGATGTCACCCTGAGCGAACTTTCGTCGTCCACTGACCTGCCCCTGCCCACCATCCACCGGTTGCTGCGCACGCTGGTGTCGCTGGGCTACATCCGGCAGCTGCCCAACCGCCGCTACGCCCTGGGCCCGAGGCTCATCCGCCTGGGCGAAGGTGCCAGCAAGCAGCTCGGCGCCGTGGCCCGTCCGCAGCTGAAGACCCTCGTGGAGCGGCTCGGCGAAACCTCCAACATGGCCGTCCTTGATTCCGACATGGTCATCTACGTGGCCCAGGTTCCTTCCATGCACTCCATGCGCATGTTCACCGAGGTCGGCCGCCGCGCCCACACGCATGACACCGGCGTGGGCAAAGCCATCCTGGCCCAGCTGGACGACGACCAGGTCCGCGGCATCGTTGCCCGCACCGGCATGCCCACCCCCACGGCGAAGAGCATCGGGGACATTGACTCCCTGCTGGCTGACCTGAAACTCATCCGCGAACGTGGCTACTCCATTGACGAGGAAGAGCAGGAACTCGGCGTGCGATGCTTCGCCATGGCCGTGCCGAATGCTCCGACTCCTACGGCCATCTCCGTTTCCGGCCCGATCACCCGTGTGGACCAGAGCTTCGCCGACCGGGCCGTGCCCATGCTGCGCGAGGCTGCCAAGGCGATCTCCGCGGAGCTCAACCAAAACTAACGTTCCCCTCCCGGCCCTGCGCCGGGTTGGCAAAAGATGGCAATGTTTCCCTGAAACATTGCCATCTTTTGTCATTTCGGCGGTTTCCTTGGGCTTGTGTGCCGCTTCAGCATCGAGTTCACGACCATCGGATGCAGCGGACGTACGACGCCAAAGTACAGCCTTCCCTGCCACCCTTTGAGTTCGACGGCGGTAGTCACCCTGATGATCCGGCTCACCGAATCCACACCCACCCCAACGGCGAAGTCCAGGTGCTTGTCCTGAAAGTAGATCAGCGCCTCGTCGCCTTGCTGGTCGGTCACTGCGAAGGTGTTCCCTGGTGCCCGGGGAACACCGATCAGCGGCACCAGGACCTGCCGAAGCATCAGCGCCGCGGCAACCCACCTGGGCATGGATCCGAGGGAGAACAGCCGGTTCGCCCAGAGCGTTGGATCCGTGTCCGAACCTTCGGGAAGCGTGGCCAGGCAAACGTCGGCGAAATCCGGCTTCGGGATTTCGCGAAGGGCAAGTGAGCGGAAGCAGGGTAGCTCGGTCATGGGCCGAGCCTAACCGCAGTGGGCCCCGGTGGCGCGCGCCGCCGTCGTGCGTTTTACGCATGCTTCTTAAGCCGGCGAAAGGCGGCAGTGTCCCCCAAGGAAACACTGCCGCCTTGCTTGTTCGCCCGCGAGCTAGTGCTCGGACGCCGAGGTGCTCTTGAGCGGGACTTCATTTCCGTCCGCGTCAATCAGCTTGCCGTTTTCGAAGCGGTCGCCGTGCTCAAGGCACTTGATGTCCTCGGGCGTGACCACCCGCTCCGTGCCCGCAACGAACACCGACTGGTTGTCCGAGTTGCCGGCCTTGAAGTGGTTGAACAGGATGTTCAGGATGATCGCCATGACTGCTGCCGAGCTGATGCCGGAGTGGAAGATCGTGGAGAACCAGGACGGGAACTGGTCGTAGAACTTCGGGGCGGCGATCGGGATCATGCCGAAGCCGATCGAGGCAGCCACGATGATCAGGTTCATGTTGTTCTTGTATTCGACCTTGGCGAGGGTGCGGATACCGCTGGCGGCAACCGTACCGAAGAGTACGACGCCGGCACCGCCCAGGACGGGCGTCGGAACCGCTGCGACAACCCGGCCAAGAATCGGCAGGAGGCCCAGGACAACCAGGATCAGGCCGCCGGCGCTGACAACGAAGCGGCTCTTGATGCCCGTGATGGCCACGAGGCCCAAGTTCTGGGCGAAGGCGCTCTGGGTGAAGGAGTTGAACAGCGGGGAGATGGCGCTGGAGAGCATGTCTGCGCGGAGACCGTCGCCGATGCGGCGGGAGTCCACCTTGGTGTCAACGATTTCGCCGACTGCGATGATGTCCGCGGAGGTTTCCGTCAGGGTCACCAGGATGACGATCAGCATGGAGATGATCGCAGCGATCTCAAAGGTCGGGGCGCCGAAAGCGAAGGGGGTCGGGAAAGCGACGATGTCGCCCTGGCCAACCTTGGAGAAATCTGCCATGCCGGCGATCAACGCGATGATGGTGCCGATGATCATGGCCAGCAGGATCGAGAGCCTGGAGATGGCGGCGTTGCCCACCTTGCTCAGGAGAAGAACCACGCCCATGGTGGCTGCTGCGAGTCCGATGTTGGCAATGCTGCCGTAGTTGTCAGCCTTGGCGTTGCCGCCCATGGCCCAGTTGGCGGCGACCGGCATCAGTGTCAGGCCGATGGTGGTGATCACCGTGCCGGTAACCACCGGCGGGAAGAACTTGATGATCTTGGAGAACAGGGGAGTGATGGCCAGGCCGATCAGTGATGCCACGATCACCGAACCGAACACCGCCTGGATCCCGCCGCCGCCCTGGACGATCGCCACCATGGTGGAAACGCCGGCGAAGGAAACGCCCTGGACCAGCGGGAGCTGCGAGCCGAACCACGGGATGCCTACCGTCTGGAGGATGGTGGCCAAGCCGCCGACAAACAAGCAGGCAGCGATCAGGAGGCCGATATCCTGCGAGGACATGCCGGCGGCTGCACCGATGATCAGCGGCGGGGCGATGATTCCGCCGTACATGGTCAGCACGTGCTGGAAACCGTAGGCGAAGGTGCTTCCGATGGAGAGGCGCTTGTCCTCGGGCCGCTGTGGCTCGTTGGACGAGGTGGTATTCGCGGGGCGGGACTTCTTCTTGATGTTCATGGCAGACTTTCTGGGTTCATGGCAGACGTCTTCGTCTGGCTAACTGTGTCTGGCTAACAAAATCTTTGGTTGTGGGGTTTTTGAGGTCGGGTTTTTGTACAGGTAATGCCTCTAAAAGGGGCGCTTAAGGGCATTACCTGTACAGAAACTCCGAAGGGTGGTGCGGTTTAGCAGAAGCCGGCGATGCCGCTCCAGGCAACGGGTGCAGCCTCGATGTTTTCGCGCTGGACGGTTGCTTCGATGAGGCCGTACGGGCGGTCCGCGGCGAAGAAGACCTCGTTGGGGTTGTCCAGGCCGAACGGGCTCAGGTCAACCAGGAAGTGGTGCTTGTTGGGCATGGAGAACTTGATCTCGGCAACCTCGCTGTGTGCTTCCAGGACCTTCTTGCCCATGTCGAACAGCGTCTGCTGCAGGGCGTGGGAGTAGTTCTCGGTGAAGCCTTCGAGCAGGAGCGCCTTGATGTCGTCGTAGCTCTTGTTGAAGTCAGTGCTTGAGACGTCCAGGTTGGTGTTGTAGCGCCAGCGGGCGGATACGTCGGTGGCCAGGATGCGGTCCGTGGTCTCCGGCAGGGTGGTGTACTTGTCGCGCGGGTAGCCGACAAAGCCGGACTGCGTGGTCTTGAGGACGGTCAGGTCCTTGAGGCCGGAAATTACGTGGGTGGTTGCGCCATCACGGACGACGACGGCGGTACGCACCTCTTGTCCGTTGCGGACGAAGCTGTGGTCGTGACCCTCGCCGTGGGCCTGGATGCGGTCCCATGCGTAGGATTCGGCTTCCCAGCGGCCGCCGGTGACCCAGTCGAAGCCGCCGGTGAAGTGGTCTGCGAGGCGCAAGAGGAAGGACTCGGGGGAGCCGATGCCTTCACGGGCGAACGCGTAGACGGTGTTCTTCTGCGTGTCGGTGGCAACGACGTGGCTGTTGTCGCCCTCAAGGTGTGCGGCCTGGAAATCGCCGCGCAGCTGCGAGGTGACGTTCAGGTCTTCGATGTGGTGGCGATCTGTATCCCGAGTGACCTTGACGACGCGGACTTCTGCCTTGCCGTACTGGTTTTCGCCGAGGACGATGTTGTTGCTCATGGTCATATCCCAACTTCTGTGAGGTGGAACCCAGGTTCCATCAATGAAATTAAGCGCGTGTTTCCACTGCGTTTCTGGTGGCGCCGACCCAACAAAAAAGAGCCGGCATCCATGGATGCCAGCTCATTACGACCCTGCCTGCTGCTCTCAGGTTACGTGACCTACGCCACGAACTGATTCGAGAGTAGCGCATGGTTTCGGCTTGTGTATATGGGTGCCGGGAGATCGTTATGAACAAGCCAAATGTGACCGGGGCAACTTCTTGTGGGCGGTTCGGGGGTCTTGACGGCTCGATTCCCCACTGCTTAGACTTTCCACATAACAATAAAAGATTTCCGAAGAGCGGAAACTGTGCACGAGAAAGAGGAGGAACAGATGGACTCGAAGGATACGAACAGCGTCGTGGAATTCCCGGCACCGGGTCAGGAACTGTACCTGCCCTTCGGTGCGACAGATCCGGACTTCTACATTCCGGCCGACTGCGACCGCAAAACCGGCGGGTTCTCCCGTTGGCTCCGCGCGCTCCCGGTGTTCGGCCGGCAGCGCCCCTGATTTTTCCTGCATCACGGGCGCGGACTCTGCGCAACAGAGCCAACGAGGCGGGCGGCACCTGGGGAGGTGCCGCCCGCTTTGTTGTTGCTTCGTCTTGTCATGCCCGCCCTCCCGCCCGCCCGCCCCGTCCGCCCGCCCTCGAAATCGCCGGAAGCATGCCAAACCGCCGGAAGCTTCCCTGCGAACTGGGCAGGTTCCGGCGATTTCGTGGGGCCTCGGGGCGCCGGACTGGCCAGAATAGGCCCGCGTCACATTTCGACGACGTGTGGCGTGGATCACGTAAGCTTGGCTGACGGCCGCCCTCCGGGTTCTTAAAAGGGCCGTTGCGACCCCATTGCGGGCCGCACTTGCTGGCTCGATGGCGCCGGACCCACGTCCGCACGTGTCGTATTGCAGCAGGTCGGGCAAAGACTGACGCTCGTCATCGAGCTGTGCCGGGATATGGATCCCGGCCGATAAACCCTGCCCTGCAGGAGACAAAGAGAGCCGGGAGTGGGGATCCGGCAACGCAGCAGCTTCGTTTGCGGCTGCTACCCAAAGGAAATCAATGTCATGAAACCCACTATTTTCACGCTCGGGGCGGTGCTCGCGTTGGCACTCGCCGGGTGTACGGACCCCGGAACGCCCCCGCCCACCGAAAGCCCCACGGCAACGTCGACGGCGACGGCGGAGCCCACCTCGACGGCGACCGGCTCTCCGACGGCGGAGCCCACCTCGACGGCGACCGGCTCTCCGACGGCGGAGCCCACCTCGACGGCGACCGGCTCTCCGACGGCGGAGCCCACGTCAACACCGACGGTCACGCCCACCCCGACGGCGGAGCCCACCGTTACGCCAACGGCCACGCCGACCTCGGAGCCCACGTCAACACCGACTCCCACCCCAACCCCGACGGCGGAGCCCACCGTTACGCCAACGGCCACGCCGACCTCGGAGCCCACGTCAACTCCAACCCCCACCGCCACCCCAGCCCCCGGCAACCTCGATGCCCTGGCCCGGATTCCCTGGGATGGCGGTCCCAGCTACTGGAAGAAGTTCCCGAAAGCTGACGCAGCAGGCTGGGACGATCCAACCTTCCTGCCGATCGTGGTCTGGTACGGCTCCCCGGGTAGCGACGCCCAGCTGAAGTATGACAAAGCGCTCGGGATCAACACCTACGCACAGGGCAACCCCGCAACCCCTTCTGCGGGCATCACGGCCAACGGCATGTTTACCCTGTTCTCGCCCACTGACGCTCCAGCGGGGTGGGCCAGCCAAGTGGGGACGCTCCTGGATGATGAGGTGGACGGCCGATTTGACACTGCATCGGGCCTGGCGCATATGCGTTCGCTGGCGGCGCAGTCTGATCCCGCCACAACGGGCCGCTTCACCTACTCAAACTGGACGTCCGGAATCCTCACCTACGACCGGTCCATGCAGTTCAGCGTGGACTACTACAACACAGCCAACGTGAACTCGGTGGATCAGTACTTTTACGCCGTACCGCAGTGCGACTGGGGTGATAACCAGCTTCGGTGGCGTACGCCCGCCGGCCAGAACCCGATCGTGACGGCGAACTGCCGGACGGCGTCGAGCTACGGCAAGATCATCTCGCTGCAAAACGAGGTCAATGCGGCCCGCGGTGTGCAGGCTCCCATCTGGGCTCTCCCGACAGTCGTGTCCACGGGCGGGTCCACAGGAGGCTACCGGCAACTCACACCGGAGCAGACAAAGGCCCAGGTGTGGGCGAGCACCATCCATGAGGCCCGTGGAATTGTCTGGTTCAGCCAGTCGCCGGACCAGCAAAACATCAACGACTGCATCAGTGGGGACGCCTTCGCCGATGCCCGGCTCAAAGGGACCGCGTGCCTCAAGGACCAGGTGGCAGCAGCAGGGGTGGTCAACAACCAGCTCAAGGCCCTTGCCCCCGTGATCAACACACAGTCGTATGTCTGGAACTTTGGAAACGGCATCGACTCCATGTTGAAGGTCAAGGACGGCTCCGCGTATGTCTTCGCCATGGGCAAGGACGGCACTACCGGGTCCAAGACCTTCACCCTGCCGGCAGGAATCACAGGCACGCACGTGGAAGTTGTGGACGAGAACCGGAGCATCCCCGTCCAGGGCGGCACGTTCACGGATACCTTCGCAAACGAGTACACCCACCACATTTACAAGATCACCATTTAGCCGGGCCGCGTCGACGCTGGAGATCGACGCGACCCCCCAACGCGAGATCGCTGGAAAGCTGCGAAAACGCCGGAACGTTCCCTGCGAAGTGGAAGCGTTCCGGCGTTTTCGCGCGAAAGGCTACCCGGCCACCAGCTTTCGTGCAGCCGCAGAGTGCTCCGCGATGAGCCCAGCGACGTCGAGGTCGGGGATTTCGCCGTCGACAACGCGCCAAGAACCGCCAACCATCACCCGGTCGGCCCGGTCGGCGCCGCAGAGCAACAGGGCGGCAACGGGATCGTGGCTTCCGGAGAAGCGCAGGGAATCGAGCTTGAACAGGGCCAAGTCAGCCTGCAGGCCGGGGGCCAACTGCCCGATGTCCGAACGCCCAAGCACTGCGGCAGAACCTCGCGTAGCCCAGCCAAGTGCACGCGAGACCGGAACCGATGCACCGTAGCGAAGTCTTTGCAGGTACAGGGCCTGCCGCGCCTCGAGGATCATGTTTGAGGCATCGTTCGACGCCGATCCATCAACACCCAGCCCCACCGGGACACCCGCTGCCTCAAGTTCCAGGACGCGCGCTGTTCCGCTTGCCAGCCTCATGTTGGAGGTTGGGCAATGCGCGACGGCGGTGCCCGCGGCTCCCAGCCTGGCGATCTCCTCGTCGTTGAAATGGATGCCGTGGCCCAGCCAGGTCCGGGAGCCAAGCCAGCCGACCGATTCGAGGTAGTCCACGGTCCGCAGGCCGAACATGGACCGGCAGAAGTCTTCCTCGTCGATGGTTTCGGCCAGGTGGGTGTGCAGCCGGACGTCGAACCGTTCGGCCATGACCGCGGATTCGGCCATGATTTCCTTGGTCACGGAGAATGGCGAACACGGGGCCAGCGCGATCTGGACGGAAGCGCCGGGACCCGTCTCGTGGTAGGTACGAATCAGCCGTTCGCTGTCGGCAAGGATCGCCTCAGGTGACTGGACCGTGGTCCGGGGCGGCAGCCCGCCGTCGTCCTCTCCCAAGGTCATGGAACCGCGCGTCAGGGTGGCCCGCATCCGCATGGAGCGGACGGCGGCGACCTCGATGTCGATTGCGTCTTCCATGCCATCCGGGAAGAGGTAGTGGTGGTCCGCGGCCGTGGTGCAGCCGGACAGCAACAGTTCCGCCAAAGCGACCTGCACCGCGAGCTCGAGGCTGCGGGGAGTGAGCCGCGCCCACACCGGGTAGAGGTTCTGCAGCCAGGGGAAGAGCGGTACGTCGGCCACCGGTCCCCAGGCGCGGGTGAGCGTTTGGTAGAAGTGGTGGTGCGTGTTGATGAGCCCGGGCAGGACCACGTGCGCGGAGGCATCGAACTCGGTGCAGGGAACCGTTGGGCGAGCGCCCGATGGTACGAGTTCCAGAATCGTACCGTCGTCCGAGACCACCAGTCCGTTGCCGGCATCGAGGTCGTTTGCCGTGAAGACTCCCAGTGGGTTCTTGATCCAAAGCATGTGCAGGTTCCTTGTCTGGTCGGCATGTATGCGTTCCAGCTCAGTTAGGCCCTGTCTGCTGATCCAGGCACCGGTCGCCAGAGAGGCGCCGGTCCAGAAAGAGTAGGATGCTCGACGGCGGCAGTCAACGCCCGCGGCCGGTCACATTTGGCCACCACACAGGTGGGTTAACTAATTTCGTATGACGAAATAAAGTTTTCAAAAAACTATGGCGCGGCTCACAAGCGTGGTGCTACGCTCTAACTGCCAAAGGCGGGCACCCGGACTTCGGGAAGCTATCTACCAGGCGCAACTTAACCTTCAACGCACATGCTGAAGCCTGGTAACCAAGCTAACTGGAGCTCTATTTGCAGCGCCCCCAACAGGTTCACCCGGCTTCCACAGCACTAAGGAAGTCGCAACATGAGTACAACCGTCACGGCCGAGCAATTCCTGGCCACCTCCATTGAGCTGGCAACAGCCAATGTCCTGAACAGTGGTGGCCCTTTCGGCGCCGTCATTGTTACCGCGGACGGACGAGCCTTCGAAGGCGTCAACCGCGTCACCGCCTCGAACGATCCCACAGCACACGCAGAAGTCACGGCCATCCGTAACGCCTGCCGCGAACTGGGAACCTTCGACCTCAGCGGAGCAACCCTCTACACCAGCTGCGAGCCATGCCCCATGTGCCTGGCTTCCGCGCTGTGGGCACGCGTGGACCGCGTGTTCTTTGCCGCAGACCGTCACGACGCCGCATCCGTTGGCTTCGATGACGCCGTCTTCTACGAGTACTTCGAGAACGACAACCGGGACGCGCTGATGCCGGTAGCCAAGCTGGAACTGGGCGACCCCCAGGCTCCGGAGGCCCTCCAGCCGTTCAATACATGGAACACGCTTGATTCCAGGATTGACTACTAGGGCCCGGTGGCTGACATGACAATCCTGGATCCCGCAGAAATGCAGACAGCAGCTGAAAAGCAGGCTGCGCTCCTCCCCAACGGGAACAAGAGCGCAGAGCCCACAGCGGCACAAGCAAAGCACACGGCAACCGGCCCCGCCAACGGCAACGGCCAGAAGCCCCCACACTTCCTGGACAAGTTCTTCCAGATCACCAAGCGCGGCTCGACTCTGGCCCGGGAATTCCGAGGCGGCCTGGTCACCTTCTTTACCATGGCCTACATCGTTATCCTCAACCCACTGATCCTGGGCGGCTTCTCCGCGGAGAACGCTCCCACGGATGTGGCCGGCGGCTGGTTGTCGGCCGCACAGGTTGGCGCAGTCACCGGCCTGACCGCCGGCGTCATGACCATTGTTTTCGGTCTCATCGCCAACCTGCCGTTCGGCCTCGCGGCCGGCCTGGGCATCAACTCCTTCCTTGCCGTCGCGGTCATCCAGGAAGTCACGTGGCCAGAAGCCATGGGCCTGGTGGTCATCAACGGCATCCTGATCGTCCTCTTCGGTGCCACCGGTGCCCGGACGGCGATCTTCAAGGCTGTGCCCAAGGAACTCAAGGCCGCCATCACGGTTGGTATTGGCCTCTTCATTGCCTTCATCGGCTTTGTCGATTCCGGCTTTGTCCGTCCTACCGCGGGCGGCCCGCCGGTCCAGTTGGGCAACGACGGCTCCATCACGTCCATCCCCACCCTCGTCTTCATTGTTGGCTTGCTCGCCATGGGTATCCTCGTGGCACGCAAAATCCAGGGCGGCTTGCTGATCGGCATCGTCGCCACCACGGTCCTTGCCGCTGTTGTCGAGGCCATCTTCAAGATCGGTCCCGGCAGTGCCACCAACCCCGGCGGCTGGCACCTGAACACCCCTGTGCTCTCCGGCCAGCTGGTATCCGTCCCGGACCTCAGCCTGGTGGGCCAGTTCGACCTCTTCGGCTCGTTCGCCCGGATCGGCGGGCTCGCTGCCACGATGTTGGTCTTCACCCTGGTGTTCACCAACTTCTTCGACGCCATGGGCACCATGACCGGCCTGGCCAAGAGTGCAGGCGTGGCCCACAAGGACGGCACGTTCCCCAAGCTGAAGTCGGCCTTCATTGTCGAAGGCATGGGTGCAGTGGTGGGCGGGGCAACGTCGGGTTCGTCCAACACCGTCTACATTGACTCCGCGGCGGGCATCGGCGAAGGAGCCCGGACCGGCCTGGCCTCCGTGGTCACCGGCCTGCTGTTCCTGGGCTCGATGTTCTTCACGCCGCTGACCTCAGTGGTGCCGCTTGAAGTAGCTGCGGCGGCACTGGTTGTGGTGGGTGCGATGATGATGGCGCAGATCCGCGAGATCAAGTTCACCAAGTTCTCCATCGCACTCCCTGCATTCCTCACCATCGTGACCATGCCCCTGACGTACTCCATTGCCAACGGCATCGGCGTCGGTTTCATCTCCTTCGCCGTCATCAGCGCGGCGTCGGGGAAGGCCAAGAAGGTCCATCCGCTCATGTGGGTGGTCACGGTTGGCTTCATCATCTACTTCGCCCGCGGCCCCATCAACGCCCTGATGGGCGTCTGACCGGGACCGCACCCCGCGCCGGCGGGTTCCTTTCCGGCACTCTGATCGACGGTCCGCCGGTACCCACCGCACGAATAGGCGTCCGCCGTCGTCGTCCCTGATGAACAGGCACGACGGCGGGCGGCGGCCGGGTGCCGACGCTCCGTCAGGGAACGGGGGCAGGGAGATGAAGCCCTTGCCCCCGTTCCTATGGAATGTCATGAACTCTTATCGAAATGCCGCGACTACCCCTCAACACCCTCTGCGAATGAGAACATGGGGCAAGATCGCGCACTGCTCCGGCCGGGCCATCCCTGCCGGGACACCTGGAAAAAGGACGTGTTGCCATGCTGGATCTGATGCCTTCACTGGGCGGCTGGCGGCCTGCGGTCTCGGGCCAACGCTTGGCGGTGGCCACGATCGTGGGCAGCGGCGGCTCCGTGCCGCGGCCCCTGGGGACCTCAATGATGGTCTCCGAAAACGGCGATATCCTGGGCAGCTTGTCCGGTGGTTGCGTCGAGGGCGCCGTCGTGGAAGCTGCCTTGGAAGCCATGCGCGACGGCGGTCCGCGCCTTGAGTCCTACGGCTACAGTGCCGAGGACGCGTTCGCCGTCGGACTTACCTGCGGGGGCGAGCTGGAAGTCCACATCCAGCCTTTCGGTGCCGGAGCGCCTGAACTTACCGCGTTCGCCGGGGAGCGACGCCCCGCAGCCTTGATCCGCCGGCTCGATGCCGGGGGAGGGGTCATGGTGGTCGAGGATCCTGTGCGGTTCCGGGCCATGGAATCCGAGGAACTGGCCGTGCTGGTGGGCGACCATCCCTCCACACTCTTTGCCGCCGCCGCCCAGGTCGAGCCCTTGCTCCAAGGCGGCCGTGCCGGCTTGGTCCGCCTGGCTCCGCCCGAGGGCTGCATTGATGGCTGGGTCACCACGGAAAGATTGGCGGCCCCGCCCCGGGAAGAGGAAGAGCCGCAACCCATCACGCTGTTCGTGGAAAGCCGTTTGCCGGCAGCGCGCATGCTGGTTTTCGGTGCGAATGACTTCGGCGCGGCGTTGCTCCCGGCCGGGCAACTCCTGGGCTACAACGTCACCCTCTGCGATGCGCGGCCCGCGTTCGCTTCCCAGACCCGTTTCGCCGGCGCTGACCAGGTGGTCACCGACTGGCCGCATCGCTATCTCGAAGCCGAAGCCGCCGCCGGTCGGCTCGATTCCCGGGCAGTGGTGTGCGTCCTCACCCACGACCCCAAATTCGACATCCCCTTGCTCAAGGCCGCCCTCCGGCTGAACTTGTCCTACGTCGGGGCCATGGGTTCACGCCGCAGCCACCGGCAACGGGTGGACGCCCTCGTCGAGGCAGGAACTCCCGCCGAGTGTTTGGAACGGCTGCATTCGCCCATCGGACTGGACCTTGGCGCGGTAACTCCCGCCGAAGTAGCGGTCTCCATCACGGCCGAGATCATCGCGGGTCGGGGCGCAGGCGCCAAGACCAGCGGCTTTCCGTCCCTGCGGGACAGCACCGGCCCAATCCACCCAGCACCCCAACACCTCACCCAGGAGGACCCATGGACATGAACACCATCGAGGCCGTGGTCCCCACCACGGACCCGGCTCAATGGCGCGACGGCGATGCCTGGCTCGCCGGCGGAACGGTCCTTTTCTCCTATGGAAGCACCGTCCTCAAACGGCTGCTGGACCTTGGAAACGCAGGCTGGCCCGCCATCACCATCACCGACGAAGGCATCGAACTTGCCGCAACCTGCACGGTAGCGGAGCTCTACGCCCTGCCTGACTCCGCGGAAGTGGCCCACCGCGAGTGGCCCGGACTGGCCTTGATCCGTCCCAGCTGCGACTCCTTCGTGGCCTCCTTCAAGGTCTGGAACATGTCCACGGTGGGCGGGAACATTTGCACGTCACTTCCTGCAGGACCCATGACCTCACTGTGCGCCGGTTTGGACGGTGTCGCCACGATTCTCAGCCCTGATGGCAGCAGCCGCACCGTCCCGGTCGCGGACTTCGTGACCGGGGACATGGAGAACGTCCTGGCTCCGGGAGAGTTGCTTCGTAGCATCCACCTTCCTGCCGAGGCACTGTCCGCCCGGGTGGCCTTCCGTCGGCTGTCCCTGAGCAACCTCGGACGCTCCGGTGTGCTCCTGATAGGCCGGCTGGATCCCGTTTTCGGCTTGGTCCTCACCGTCACCGCGTCCACCAAACGTCCGGTGCAGCTGAGGTTCGCCGCGGACGAGGTTCCTGACGCCGCGGCGTTGGCTGCCGCCGTCGAGCATTCCATCCCGCAGGAGCTGTACCACGATGACATCCACGGCCTTCCGGCGTGGCGTCGGGACATGACCGTGAAGCTTGCCGAGGAGATCCGGGCGGAGCTGCTGGATGAGTCGATGACCGTGTCCGGCGATTTCTGGCCGCCGCACGCCACCTCGCCCCAGCCGTCCACGCAACCCGAAACTCCAGGCACCCAGAAGGAGGCCTCCCATGGCAATTGAGATCAACGGCGCTGCCTCGCAGGCCACACCCCGACCCGGCCAGTGCCTGCGTACTTTCCTCCGCGAGCAGGGCAACTTCGGCGTCAAGAAGGGCTGCGACGGCGGTGACTGCGGTGCGTGCACCGTGCACGTCGACGGCACGCCGGTCCACAGCTGCATCTACCCGGCTGTTCGCGCCGAGGGCAAAGCCGTCACCACCATCGAAGGCCTCGCGACCGCTGACGGCCTGCATCCAGTGCAGGAGCAGTTCCTGGAGGCCCAGGGTTTCCAGTGCGGATTCTGCACCGCCGGGATGATGATGACCGCTGCCACGTTCGACGACGAACAACGCGCCAACCTGCCGCGCAACCTCAAGGGAAACCTGTGCCGCTGCACGGGTTACCGCTCAATTGCCGATGCCGTGTGCGGGCATGGTGGCGAGCACCAACATGGTGCGGATCAAGGCGTGGGCCAGCTCGGGGATAACGTCCCCGCCCCCGCCGGCCTGGCCGTGGTCACCGGCACCGCCCGCTACTCACTGGATGTGCCGGCTGAGCAGCTCCCGGGCCTGCTGCACATGAAGCTCCTGCGTTCGCCGCACCCGCACGCACGCATTGTGTCCATCGACAAGGCTCCCGCGTTGGCTGTTCCCGGCGTGGTGGCTGTGTTCACCCACGAGGACGCTCCGCAGCAGCTCTTCTCCACGGCCCAGCACGAGAACTACACGGACGATCCCGATGACACCCGCGTCTTGGACAACGTGGTTCGCTTTATTGGGCAGCGCGTTGCCGCCGTAGTGGCCGAATCCGTGGGAGCAGCCGAAGCAGGGGCCCGGGCGCTGGAGGTCCAGTACGAACTCCTGGAACCCGTGTTCACTCCGCAGGAAGCCATCCTTCCCGGAGCGCCTGCAATCCACGGCGAGAAGGACGGCGTGTTCTCCCGCATTTCGCGGCCGCTGCGGAACGTCGTGGCAGAGGTCCATGCCGAACTTGGCAGCGTGGAGGACGGATTCGCAGCTTCCGATTTCATCCATGAGCACACGTACCAGACGCAGCGCGTGCAGCACGTGGCCATGGAAACGCATGCCTCAATTGCCTGGGTGGATGAGGAGGGCCGACTGATGGTCCGTTCGTCCACGCAGGTGCCGTTCCTGGTGAAGCGTACGCTGAGCCGCTTGTTCAACCTGGCTCCTGAGACCATCCGGGTAGTAGCCGGACGTGTGGGCGGCGGTTTTGGCGGCAAGCAGGAAGTGCTGACCGAGGACCTGGCGGCGTTGGCTGCATTGGCCCTTCGCAGGCCGGTGCAGCTGGAGTTCACCCGGACCGAGCAATTCACCGCTACCACAACCCGGCACCCGTTCACCATCCACCTCAAGGCGGGGGCCACCAGGGACGGCTACCTCACTGCCCTGCAACTGAACGTCCTTACGAACACCGGGGCCTACGGAAACCACGCTCCCGGCGTGATGTTCCACGGTTGTGGTGAATCGTTGGCCGTCTACAAGTGCGTGAACAAGAAGGTGGACGCCCACGCCGTGTACACCAACACGGTTCCCGCCGGGGCTTTCCGCGGGTATGGCTTGAGCCAGATGATCTTCGCCATCGAGTCGGCCATTGATGAGCTGGCCATCGGGATCGGCATGGATCCCCTGGAGTTCCGGCTCAAGAACATGGTCCGGCCCGGCGACCACATGCTCTCCACCACTCCCGAGCCCGAAGAAGACGTGCACTACGGAAGCTACGGCCTGGACCAGTGCGTGGCGCTGGTGCGGGACGCTTTGGACCGCGGCAAGGAACGCTACCGTGCCGCTGGCCTGGAGGACCTCGGCCCGGAGTGGGTGGTGGGGGAGGGCTCAGCCCTGTCCATGATCGACACCGTCCCGCCCCGCGGCCACTTCGCCCACACCCGGGTGAGCCTGGAAGCGGACGGAAAGTTCGCCGTCGACGTCGGTACTGCGGAATTCGGGAACGGCACCACAACCGTGCACGCGCAGCTGGCCGCCACTGCGTTGGGGACCACTGCCTACGAGATCCTGGTGCGGCAATCGGACACCGACCTGGTGGAGCACGATACCGGCGCTTTCGGCTCGGCCGGGACCGTGGTTGCGGGCAAGGCGACGCTCGGTGCGGCGCTGGAGCTGGCTACCCGCATCCAAACCGTCGCCGCTTCGCTGACCGGCGTTCCTCTGACGGAATGCCGTCTGGTGGACGGGGCGGTTGAGTGCGGGGACCGTTCGGTTCCGCTGAAGGAAATCGTCGACGCCGCCAGGCTCCAAGGCGTCCGGCTCGCCACCGACGGCAACTGGGGAGGCACCCCGCGTTCGGTTGCCTTCAACGTGCACGGTTTCCGCGTTGCTGTTAACAAGGGCACGGGCGAGCTGCGGATCCTGCAGAGCGTGCAGGCGGCCGACGCTGGAGTGGTGGTGAACCCGCGGCAATGCCGGGGCCAGATCGAGGGCGGCATTGCACAGGCCCTTGGCGCCACACTCTATGAGGAAGTGAAGGTGGACGACGCCGGCCGGGTCACCACGGACATCCTGCGGCAGTACCACATCCCGTCGTTCGCCGACGTACCCCGGAGCGAGGTGTATTTCGCCAAGACCAACGATTCCACTGGTCCCCTGGGTGCCAAGTCCATGAGTGAGAGCCCCTTCAACCCGGTGGCTCCCGCACTGGCCAACGCGATCCGCAACGCCACGGGGATCCGCTTCGGTGAGCTGCCGATCGCCAGGGACAAGATCTACCTGGCCCTCCGCGACCGCACCCTCATCCCCAACTGACCCAACTAGGGGACAGCAAACGTCGCAATGGACGCCCGTAGCGACGTTATCTGTCCCCTACTTGGGTTGAAGGGGGAGCTCCATGAACACGCTGTTCGGATCCAGGGTGTAGTCGGCGAAAGGAGCGCACTCCGTGAAACCGTGCTTGGCGTACAAACGCCGGGCCGGAGCGAAGTAGTCCTCGGTTCCCGTTTCCAGCGCCAACCGTTCAAAGCCCCGGTTCCTGGCTTCAGCCACAATGTGCTTCAACAAGAGTGTTGCCACACCCCGCCCACGTGCCTCCGCGGCAGTGCGCATCGATTTCAGCTCCGCCTCGCCCGGCGCGCCGAGAACCTTCAACGCACCGCAGCCCAGCAGGATGCCGTTCTCCCGGGCCGTCCAGAACGTGATCGACTCATGGGACAACGCCGAGTGGTCCAAGGCATGCACGCTCTCCGCGGGCGATGTCGCGAACATGTCAGCCAAATGCTCGCTGAGGAGGGCGTGGACGTCGGGACGTGCGGGATCGTCGGTCTCAATGCGGATCATGAACCCGAATTTACCCGGTTCACATTTCCAGCAAATGAAGCTGGTCTTTGGTATCCAGGTCCTCGCCCGAGCACAGATCGCTGCAGTCCACCAGATCCACCAACCCCGGATGCGCCTTGAGGAACGAGCGCGCGCCGGTATCGCCATGGGCCGCTGCCGCCGCTTGGGAGCGGAGTTCGACGTCGAAAATCACCGGGTGCCTCCGCTTCAGGCGGCCTGACTCATCTGGATACGCGGCTGCGGTGACCCGTCCCGGACGGTGGCTGCCCAGCAACCTGCTCACCGCCGTCGGGGTTAATCCGGGCTGGTCCACCAAAGCGACCATGATGCTGTTGCCCGCCGCTGCGGCGTCGATGCCCGCGCGGAAGGAGCCTGCCATGCCCTTGCCCCAGTCCGGGTTCTCCACCACCTTGTAGGCACCCAGGTCCGTGCTGCTGCGGACACGGTCGGCCTCCGCGCCGAGTACCACCACAACTTCGCTGCAGCCGCCGTCGAACAGCGTGTCTGCCAGGACTTCCACCAGAGTTCGGGCGCGGTAGGGCAACAACGCCTTGGGCCCACGGCCCAAACGTGTGCCGGCGCCCGCAGCGAGCAGGACGCCCGTGGTGGGCGCCGTGCCGGATTGAGTCATATGCTCACCATACGCGCGGGGGTCCATAGGGTCTCTAGCTCCTTGCTGGCTTTCCATTTGATCTACCGATATCGGTTTCAAACTACTCCTGAGTAGGGGTTTTGACCCCGTGAAATGGCCGTTATGGTCGATGAGGAGTTATGAAGTCAGCTCGAGAACGCAACGACGCGTGAAAGAACAGGGGACATGGCGGGCAGTTTCGAAATTCTCAAGGCGGGAACCAATTCATTCCGTTTCCGGCTCACAGCAGACGATGGCACGGTGGTGGCAGTGTCGCCGCAATTTCCGAACCTGAAGGCAGTGGTGGCTGGAATCAACGCAGTGCGCGAAAATGCGGCGACTGGCTTCGTGGTTGATCGGCGGAACCTGGGCACCTGATGCTCCGCGTGCCAAACGACAAGTGGCGGCAGTGTTCATGGAGAACACTGCCGCCACTGGCGTTAAGGGGACTAGGCGTCGCCGCCTGCGCCTCCCGTGGTGCCGGCGTTTACGTCCAGCAGTTTGTAGCGGTCAATGGCGTACGACGCCGCGCCCTCCTCGACCTCGCCCCTCGCCGCCAGCATCTGGAGGGTTTTGGTGACGATGGAGTGGGTGTCGTTTTTGAAGTAGCGGCGGGCGGCTTGGCGGGTATCGGAGAAGCCGAAGCCGTCTGCTCCGAGGGAGGCGAAGTCGTTGGGGATGTATTGGCGGATTTGGTCGGGGACGGCTTTCATGTAGTCGGAGACGGCGATGACGGGTCCGTGGTGGCCGGTGAGTTGTTCGGTGATGAACGGGGTTCGTGGGGGTTGGCCGGGGTTGAGGAAGGCGTGGTCGTCGGCGTCGAGTCCGTCGCGTCGGAGTTCGTTCCAGGAGGTCACGGACCAGACTGTCGCGGCGACGCCCCAGTCTTCGTTGAGGATGCGTGCGGCGTCCAGGGCCCAGGGCACGGACACGCCGGAGGCGAGGATTTGTGCGGTGGGCCGGTTGGTGTCTCCTTGGGGGGCGTCAGCGAGTTTGTAGATGCCTTTGAGGAGTCCGTTGGTGTCGAGGTTTTCGGGTTCGGCGGGTTGGGTGATGGGTTCGTTGTAGACGGTGAGGTAGAACATCACGTTCTTATCCTCGGAGTCTTCGCCGTACATGGTTTCGAGGCCGTGGCGGATGATGTGGCCGATTTCGTAGCCGTAGGCGGGGTCGTAGGTGCGGACGGCGGGGTTGGTGGAGGCCGGGATGGGGGAGTGTCCGTCGGCGTGTTGGAGTCCTTCGCCGGTGAGGGTGGTCCGTCCTGCGGTGGCGCCGATGATGAATCCGCGGGTCATTTGGTCTGCTGCGGCCCAGAACGAGTCTCCGGTGCGTTGGAAGCCGAACATGGAGTAGAAGACGTAGATCGGGACCAGGGGTTCGCCGTGGGTGGCGTAGGAGGTGCCGGCGGCGGTGAAGGCTGCGACGGCGCCGGCTTCGTTGATGCCGGGGTGGATCAGTTGTCCGGCGGGGGATTCTTTGTAGGCCAGGACGAGGTCGCGGTCCACGGAGAGGTAGTTCTGGCCTTTGGGGTTGTAGATTTTCGCGGTCGGGAAGAACGCGTCCATGCCGAAGGTGCGTGATTCGTCCGGGACGACCGGGACGAGGCGGTGGCCGAAGTTTTTGTCCCGCATGAGGTCTTTGAGGAGCCGGACGAAGGCCATGGTGGTCGCGGCTTGTTGTTTGCCGGAGCCGCGTTTGGCGACGTCGTAGGATTTGGCCTCGGGCAGGGTCACGGGGGTGTGGGTGCGGCGGCGTTCGGGCACGAACCCGCCGAGCTCTGCCCGGCGGTCCATGAGGTACCGGATTTCGGGGGCGTCCATGCCGGGGTGGTAGTACGGGGGCCGGTAGAGGTCCGCGTCGAGTTGCTCGTCGGTGATGGGGATGCGGAGGTGGTCACGGAAGGCTTTGAGGTCTTCCATGGTCAGTTTCTTCATCTGGTGGGTCGCGTTGCGGCCCTCGAAGTGCGGGCCCAGGCCGTAGCCCTTGACCGTTTTGGCCAGGATCACGGTGGGTTTGCCCTTGAACTCGGTCGCTGCCTTGTACGCGGCGTAGACCTTGCGGTAGTCGTGGCCGCCACGCTTGAGGCCCCAGATCTGCTCATCGGTCAGGTCCGCGACCATGTCCTTGGTCTGCGGGGACTTGCCGAAGAAGTGTTCGCGGACGAACCCGCCGGATTCGGCCTTGTAGGTCTGGTAGTCACCATCGGGGGTTTCGTTCATGATTTTCACCAACGCCCCGTCCTGGTCCGCTTCGAGCAGGGAGTCCCACTCACGGCCCCAGACGACCTTGATCACGTTCCAGCCCGCGCCGCGGAAGAACGCCTCGAGCTCCTGCATGATCTTGCCGTTGCCGCGCACCGGCCCGTCAAGGCGCTGGAGGTTGCAGTTGATCACGAAGTTCAGGTTGTCCAGGTTCTCGTTCGCGGCGAGCTGGAGCAGGCCACGGGATTCGGGCTCGTCCATTTCACCGTCACCAAGGAACGCCCAGACCTGCTGGTCCGAGGTGTCCTTGATGCCACGGTTGTGCAGGTACCGGTTGGACTGGGCCTGGTAGATCGCGTTCATCGGGCCGATACCCATCGACACGGTCGGGAACTCCCAGAACCCCGGCATCAGGCGCGGGTGCGGGTACGAGGACAGGGCGTGGCCTTCCTTGGACTTCTCCTGACGGAACCCGTCCAGGTCCTCCTCGGACAACCGGCCTTCCATGAACGCCCGGGCGTACATCCCCGGGGACGCGTGGCCCTGGAAAAACACCTGGTCCCCGCCCGAGGGGTGGTCCTTGCCCCGGAAGAAATGATTGAACCCAACCTCGTACAACGTCGCGGCACCGGCATAAGTGGAAATATGCCCACCGACACCAATATCGGAGCGCTGCGCACGATGGACCATCACCGCGGCGTTCCAGCGCATATACGCCCGGTACCGGCGCTCGAACTCCTCATTCCCCGGGAACGGCGCTTCCTGGTCCACCGGGATCGTGTTCACATAATCAGTGGTCGTCACCATCGGCACACCCACGCTCCGGGCACCAGCACGCTGCAACAACGAACGCATAATGTACTGCGCCCGCTCGGTACCCTGCTCAGCGATCAACGCATCAAGGGACTCAATCCACTCCGCGGTCTCTTCCGGATCACGATCAGGCAGCTGGGCAGTCAACCCGCTGAGGATGTGTGAGGTCTCTTCTCCTGCAGCCACGTCCAACCTCTCTTCATTGAATGTATGGGCGCTTGCTCTGTGGGGGCGCTCAAGGAATTTCGTATTGTGAGAATAAAATTCTGCAATTCGAGATTACGTGCGCTGGTGGGCAGCGTCAACACGGATTGGGTATCCGGCTCAGTCAATCGGGAAACCCCGCGGCAAACAACCGAATGTGACCCGGCGTACAGTCTCAACCTTGACTGGAGGTGACCTGCGTCATAGAGTTCTTTCACTATTCAATAACTTGATTCCATAATGTGGAATCAAAACGAAGTGGAGATCCACGATGCAGACGACTTCATCAGTCGGCGTCAACGAGACTCCGGAAGACGCAGAAAAGGGTGCCCCCAACCACCCGGTCGTGGGAAACACGGATCTTTGCGCGATTGCTTCCGAAGCCGCAGGCCAAACCATCAGTCCAAGTCTTTACAACATCGACCTCGCCCCCACCAAGGCCAAAGGCCGCAAGTGGACCAGCTACAGCATCTTTACCCTCTGGGCCAACGACGTCCACAGCCTGGGTAACTATGCCTTTGCCATCGGTCTGTTCTCGCTTGGCCTGGGTGGCTGGCAAATCCTGGTAGCCCTGGGAATCGGTGCCGTGCTTCTTTTCGCCCTCCTGAACTTCTCGGGTTTCATGGGCCAGAAGACAGGCGTGCCTTTCCCGGTTATGAGCCGCATCAGCTTTGGCATCAGGGGAGCCCAGATCGCAAGCCTTGTCCGTGGCGCCGTCGCTGTCGCTTGGTTCGGCATCCAGACCTACCTGGCGTCCGTCGTCCTGCGCGTCATGCTCGTGGCGATGGCTCCTGGGCTGAAGGACCTGGACAGCAACTCCATCCTGGGCTTGTCCACGCTGGGCTGGTTCTCCTTTGTTGCCCTCTGGATCGTGCAGCTGGTCATCGTCAGCTTCGGCATGGAGATGATCCGTAAATACGAAGCCTTCGCCGGCCCCATCATCCTCATCACCATGGCCGCGATCGCCGTCTGGGTCTTCATCGAAGCCGGCGGAGCCATCCAGTGGACCGGTATCAAGGGCCTCGAAGGCACCGAGATGTGGCTGACCATCTTCGCCGGTGGTGCACTCTGGGTGTCCATCTACGGAACCTTCGTGCTGAACTTCTGCGACTTCACTCGCTCCTCCACCTCCAGGAAATCCATCGTCAAGGGCAACTTCTGGGGCATCCCCATCAACATGCTCGTGTTCGGCGCGATCGTCGTCGTCATGGCCGGCGGCCAGTACAAGATCAACGGCACGGTCATCCAAAGCCCGTCGGACATCGTCCAGAGCATTCCCAATACGCTCCTGCTGGTCCTGGCTTGCCTGGCGCTGCTGATCCTGACCATCGCCGTGAACCTGATGGCCAACTTCGTGGCCCCCGTCTACGCGCTGACCAACCTGTTCCCGCGGCACCTGAACTTCCGCAAGGCGGCCTGGGTCAGCGGAACCATTGGCCTGATCATCCTGCCGTGGAACCTCTACAACAACCCGATTGTGATCGTGTACTTCCTGGGCGGCCTCGGTGCTTTGCTTGGCCCGCTGTTCGGTGTTGTCATGGCTGACTATTGGCTGGTCCGCCGCGGCAAGGTCAATGTCCCCGAGCTCTACACGGAGGACCCCAAAGGCGCCTACTTCTACAAGCGGGGCGTCAACCCGAAGGCCATCATTGCGATGCTTCCGGCCGCTGCCTTGGCGATCGCCATCGCGTTCATCCCTGGGCTGGCCGCCGCGGCACCGTTCGCCTGGTTCATCGGGGCCGGCGTCGCGGCACTCACCTACTTCGCCGTTGCGGACAAGAAGCAGGTCCACCAGGACGTCTCCGGTGAGCCGATCGCCGTCGCAAGCACCCACTGACATGTGACAAAAGGCGCCGCCCGCCCTTCCGGTCAACCGGCCGCAGGGCGGGCGCTGCCGTTGAGAGGAAATACCATGCGCATTCTTGTCGCAAACGTGAACACCACGCAGTCCATGACGGACTCCATCGCAGCCCAGGCCCGCGCTGCCGCAGCTCCCGGAACCGAGATCATCGGCATCACTCCGCGTTTTGGCGCCGACTCCTGTGAGGGCAACTTCGAAAGCTACCTGGCCGCGATCGCGGTCATGGATGCCGTGGTCAACTATCCGGAACCGTTCGACGCCGTCATCCAGGCCGGTTACGGCGAGCACGGCAGGGAGGGCCTGCAGGAACTGCTGGAGGTTCCGGTCGTGGACATCACGGAGGCCGCTGCCAGCACAGCGATGTTCCTGGGTCACAAGTACTCTGTCGTCACCACCTTGGACCGCGCTGTGCCGCTGATTGAGGACCGTCTCAAGCTGGCCGGCCTGGATGCCCGCTGCGCTTCCGTGCGAGCCAGCGGGATGGCTGTACTGGAGCTGGAGGAGTACCCGGAACGTGCTGTCGAGGCGATCGTTGGCCAGGCTGAAGAGGCTGTCAGCAAGGACCACGCGGAAGTGATTGTCCTGGGCTGCGGCGGAATGGCAGGGCTTGATGAGCAGATCCGCCAGCGCACTGGAGTCCCGGTGGTTGATGGTGTGGCCTCGGCCGTCACCATTGCAGAATCCCTCGTCCGGCTTGGCCTCTCCACGTCCAAGGTCCGAACCTACGCGACGCCGCGCCCGAAGACTGTCATAGGCTGGCCGATAACGTCCGTCGCCCAGTCCAGTGCGCTCTAAAAACCACCTGAAAGGCAACCACATGACTGACTCCAGCCTGCCCGCGGACCCAAAGGTCGCCGTCGTAACCGGTGCGGGGTCCGGAATCGGGCGGGCGGTGGCCAGGCTCATGCTCGACGACGGCTACCGGGTGGCGCTTGCTGGGCGGCGGGAAGCGCAGCTGCTGGAGACGGCGGACGGTCACCCGGATGCCCTGGCGGTGCCGTGCGATGTGACGGTGCCCGACGACGTCGCGCGCCTTTTTGAGAAAGTCCGCCAACGCTGGGGCCGGGTGGATGTCCTGTTCAATAATGCGGGCATCTTTGGGCCATCCGGCGACGTGGGCAATCTTGACGTCGCGGAGTGGGAAGCCACGCTGCGGGTGAACGTCACAGGGTCCATGCTCTGTGCCTCCGAGGCCGTCCGGACCATGAAAACCCAGCAGCCGCAGGGTGGCCGGATCATCAACAACGGCTCCATCTCCGCGCACTCGCCCAGGCCCCGGTCGGTGGCGTACACGGTGACCAAGCACGCCATGACCGGGCTGACCAAGAGTATTGAGCTCGACGGGCGGGAATTCGGGATCACGTGCGGGCAGATCGACATCGGCAATACCCGCACCGAAATCATGGACACCATCGGCGTTGGCTCGGGGGCGCTGCAAGCCGACGGGTCACGCAAGGTGGAGCCCATGTTCCCCGTGGATGACGCCGCCCGTGCTGTGCTGCTGATGGCCAATATGCCCGCGTCGGCCAGTGTCGGTTCGCTGGTGGTGACGGCGGCAGGCATGCCCTTCGTAGGCCGCGGCTAAACTCCCGGCTGCCCCGGCGCGCCCCCGTGCCGCCACGACCAACATTGAGGCCGCCAAGCCCCCAAAACGCCGAATTTTCCGGCGTTCTGGGGGCTTTCCCCTGCCATGTTGGTCGTAGTGGCACGAAAAGTGGCATACCAAACGCATTGTGACTTCCGCAATATGGAAATCGAATCTCCCCTTGCGGAATGATGTGACCCGGCTTACATTGAAGACATCCCCCCAAAACGAGGGGCTGTTCCCAAACTGATTGGTTCAGATCAATGAAGATCCCAGACCCCGCGGCGCTGAAGGCGAGTTCGGCCCCGCAGAAGAAAAAGCGGCTGTACCAGTCGCTCTTTTTTCAAATCCTGATCGCCGTCGTCGCAGGTGTGCTCATCGGTCATTTCTGGCCGAACATCGGGTCCGCCCTCCGGCCACTGGGTGATGGATTCATTCAACTCATCAAGATGATCATCGCCCCGCTGATTTTCCTCGTGATCGTCACGGGCATCTCGGCAGTGGGCGACGTCAAGGCGGTCGGACGGGTCGGGGTCAAAGCACTCCTGTACTTCACCGGCGCCACTCTCTTCGCCCTGGTTTTCGGCCTGGTAGTCGCAAACATTGTCCAGCCTGGTGCTGGCCTCAACATCGATCCCGCTACCCTTTCCCAGGAAGCGCTCGACGCTAAAACCGGCCACGCAGTCCCCAAGGACGCAGCGGCCTTCATCCTGGATGTCATTCCGTCCAGCGTGATCGGCGCTTTCGCCAGCAACAGCCTGCTTCAGGTGCTCTTCTTCTCCGTCTTCTTCGGTGCGGCAATCGTGGTCATCGGCCGCGAAAGGTGCTTGCCGGTCATCAGCCTCATGGAAACCGTGCTGGAACTGATCTTCAAGATCATGTCCTGGATCATGAGAGTGGCCCCCATCGGTGCTTTCGGCGCGATGGCGTTCATCATCGGCCAGTACGGGGTGGGCACACTGGGAACCTATGCCCTGCTGATTGCCTCCTGCTACGGCGCGGCAATCGTCTTCATCGGCCTGCTGTTCCTGGTGGCCTGGGGCTTCGCCCGTGTTCCGCTGTGGCAGTTCCTGAAGTACACCCGCGAGGAATTCCTGCTGGCTCTCGGTACGGCCTCCACTGAAGCGGTCATGCCGCGCATCATGACCAAGCTGACCAACGCCGGCTGTTCAAGGGCCACCACGGGCTTGGTAGTGCCGACCGGCTACTCCTTCAACCTGGATGGCGCCGCGATCTACCTCTCCATCTCGCTGCTCTTCCTGGCGCAGGCTTTCGGCCACAACCTGGATCTCGGCCAGCAGTTGGCTGCACTCGGCGTCCTGCTCCTGACCTCAAAGGGCATGGCAGGCGTTCCGGGGTCGTCCTTCCTGGCCCTCTCAGCCACTGCCGCCGCGCTGGGCATCTTCCCGGTGGCCGGCGTCGCGCTTCTCCTTGGCGCCGACCGCCTCATGGACTCGATGCGTGTAGTGGTCAACCTGCTCGGCAACTGCGTAGCAACGTTCGTGGTGGCCAAGTGGGAAGGCCAGTTCGACCGCAGCGTTATGGTCCGCGCCTTCAACGGCGAAATCACCAACGAGGACACAGCCATCATGCTCGGCAAGGAAGACGTCTACGCCCAGCAGGAGCTCAAGCGCCTCAGCGACGGCCAGGAACCCTCCCCGAAATTCCGTGGCGGCCCGGCAGCGGATGAGATTCCGCAGTTCGAGATGAGCAAGCCCGGCCAGCCGACAACACCGGTCTGCCCCGACTAACCTGCGCGGGTTTTTTGTACAGCTAATGCCCCTAAGACGCCGTCTTAGGGGCATTAGCTGTACAAAAACTCGTTTAGAGGGGGAGGAGCGCAGAGAGGTCGGCCCGCAAACCTGAGGCGGTCACTTTGTGGGACTGCACGGCCTCACCCCACGTAATCCGCCCGGTCGCCAGCCTCAGCCAGGTATCGGCGTCGGTCTCGATGACGTTCGGGGGAGTGCCGCGCGTGTGCCGCGGACCCTCCACGCACTGCGTCACACCGAACGGTGGGACGCGGACCTCCACCGAATTGCCGGGCGCGCGTGCGGTGACTTCCTCCAGGGAGTAGCGCACCGCCGTCGCAATCAAAGCGCGCGACGGCGTAGTCCCGGCAGCGGCGGCAGGTCCGCCTGCGGTGTCGGTGCCGGAAGGTTCGACGGCAGCCCGCCAGGCTGCCAGCGCGGCTTTGCCCTCGGAGATGTCGACGCGGCGACGTGCAACGGCCATGGGTGTTTCCTTCTTAACTACTAATCGAGCAGGGCGGAGACGGCGTGGCCCAGGCGGATCCTGCCCACTTCGTGGCCTCCACCCAATACGGGTTCCACGACTCTTTCCAGGACGCTGGAGACTGCCGGGATGTCCACGGCCCCGCTCACGGCAAGCAGGGTCAGTCCCACCAGCGAGGTGGCGCGGAGGTTGCCGTCCAGCACCTTCACTGCCACGGTGGCTCCGGTGGGGGTGGCCAAGACGAGGACACCCTCGGCGCCGATCTTGGCCAGGACATCCAACTCTTCCATCACTACGGTGTTCGATTCGCCCTTGCCCTGGACGGCCCACGGGTAATCGAGCATGGACGTGGCAATCGTGGCCGCTCGGGCGTTGGACGAGCTGTCGCCCGGCGACTTGGCCAAGCGGGAGTAGGCGCGGGCCAGTCCGGTCAGGGAGAGCGCAGCCACGGGAGCACCACAGCCGTCAATGCCCAGATGGGAAATGTGCTCGCCGCTGTATTCCTCAATGACCGAACGCACGCGCTGCTGGAGCGGGTGGTTGGGTTCGAGGTAGCTCCGGAGGTCCCAGCCGTTCTCCGTGCAAGCCCAGAGGAACGCCGCGTGCTTGCCGGAACAGTTGAAGGCGAGTTTCGACTTTCCCCGCTCAGAGCGAACCATCCAGTTGCGGGCGGTCTCGTCCTCGGGCCAAGCCGTGGGGCATTGGAGGTGTTCTTCCCGCACCCCGGCTGCCTTGAGCATGCCTTCAACAACGTCCATGTGGTCCAGGGAACCGGTGTGGCTTCCGCACGCAACAGCCACTTGGGCGCCGCGCAACGGAACGCCGGACTGCATGGAAGCGAGGGCCTGGAAGGGCTTGAGGGTGGAGCGGGCGAAGACGGGAGCGTCGATGTCGCCGAGTCGTGTGACTACCGAACCGTCACCGGCGAGGACCACGGCCGCACCAACGTGCCGGGACTCAATAAAGCCACTGCGTTCGATCACTGCCAGTTCGACGGCGGACTCAACGTTGAACGTTTCATGCGAACTCATGGGCATGTAGCAAGTCTAGGCGTGGTGGCGCGTTTCTCCGGTCATGCCCGGCTGCGCGCGCGTGCCAGGGTGCGCGGTGCGTGCCAGGGTGCGTACCCGGTCCGCTGCGTGACACAGCTTAGGCCGAGCGCGCTGCACAAAGTACCCTTTAAGCCGTGAAGGTACTCGTCATTGGCCCAGGCGGCCGCGAACACGCCATTGTCCGCTCTCTGCTTGAAGACCCCAACGTCTCGGAGGTCCACGCGGCCCCGGGCAACGCGGGCATCAGCAAACTCGTTCCCACCCACGCGATTGACGGGAACAACCCGGAAGCCGTGTCCGCCCTCGCCACCAAGCTGGGCGTGGACCTGGTTGTCGTCGGCCCGGAAGCACCGCTGGCCGCGGGTGTATCCGACGCCGTCCGGGAAGCCGGTATCCCTGTGTTCGGCCCCAGCAAGGAAGCCGCGCAGCTGGAGGCTTCCAAGGCCTTCGCCAAGCAGATCATGGCTGAAGCGGGCGTCCCCACGGCCATGGCGCGCGTAGCCGAAAACGCCGAAGAAGCCGCAGACGCGCTGGATGCCTTCGGCGCACCCTATGTCGTGAAGGATGACGGACTCGCTGCCGGCAAGGGCGTCGTGGTCACCAAGGATCGCGACGAAGCCCTGGCACACGCCCAGACCTGCTTCGACGCGGGTGGAACCGTGGTGATCGAGGAATTCCTGGACGGCCCCGAGGTTTCCCTGTTCGTCCTCTGCGACGGCCACACCACCGTTCCGCTGTCCCCGGCGCAGGACTTCAAGCGCATCTTCGACAACGACGAAGGCCCCAACACCGGCGGCATGGGGGCTTACACCCCGCTGGAGTGGGCACCCGAAGGCCTGGTCCAGGAAGTCATCGACCGCGTAGCCCAGCCGACCGTCGATGAGATGGCCCGCCGCGGCACACCCTTCATTGGCGTCCTCTACTGCGGCCTGGCCCTCACCTCCCGCGGCACGCGCGTCATCGAATTCAACGTCCGCTTCGGCGATCCCGAGACCCAGGCTGTCCTGGCCCGGCTCAAGACGCCGCTCGGTGCGCTGCTGCTGGCAGCTGCCAAGGGCGAACTGGACACGGCAGAAGAGCTGCGCTGGTCCAAGGACACGGCAGTCGCCGTCGTCGTTGCCGCCGAAAACTACCCGGACGCGCCCCGCACGGGCGACCGCATCCGCGGCCTGAAGAGGGTCGACGAGCTGGACGGCGTCCACGTTGTCCACGCCGGCACCAAGCTGGACGACGAAGGCAAGGTGGTCTCCGCCGGTGGCCGCGTCCTCGCGGTGGTGGCGCTTGGTTCCGATCTGGTTGAGGCGCGCGAAAAGGCGTACGACGGCGTGGAGCTGGTTCAGCTTGAAGGTTCGCAGTTCCGTACGGATATCGCAGGCAAGGCCGCCCGCGGCGAAATCCGGGTGCCGTACGCGGCTACCGGCACCATCCCGAAAGTGCAGGCCTGAGCATGACTGACTTCCTTCCCACCGGAGGCTTTGAGACCGAGACCCTGGACCTTCCGGGCTGGACGCACGTCTACTCGGGCAAGGTCCGCGACCTCTATGTCCCCGCCGATGAAGCCATCACGGACAAGTTCGGCCAGGACTGCGTGCTGGTGGTCGCCAGTGACCGTATCAGCGCCTACGACCACGTCTTGAGCAGCGAGATTCCGGACAAGGGCCGCGTTCTGACGCAGCTCAGCCTGTGGTGGTTCGAGCAGCTGGAGGTTGAGCACCACGTGCTGGCCTCAACGGTTGAGGGCGGTGTCCCGGCCGAAGTTGAGGGCCGCGCGATGATCTGCAAGAAGCTGGAGATGTTCCCGGTGGAATGCATCGCCCGTGGTTACCTGACGGGTTCGGGCCTGGCGGAGTACAAGCAATCCGGTACTGTCTGTGAGATTCCGCTGCCTGAGGGCCTGGTGGACGGTTCCCGTTTGGACCACGCCATCTTCACGCCGTCGGCCAAGGCCGAAGTTGGCGAGCACGACGTCAACATCACCTACGACGACGTCGTGGCAATGGTTGGCGACGACATCGCAGCCCGCCTGAGCGAGCTCACGCTGAAGATCTACACCCGCGCCGAGGAGATCGCCCGTGAACGCGGCATCATCCTCGCCGACACCAAGGTGGAGTTCGGCAGCGATACCGCAACCGGTGTGATCACGCTGGGCGATGAGGTCCTCACCCCGGACTCTTCACGGTTCTGGGACGCGTCCACGTATGAGCCGGGCAAGTCGCAGCCGTCCTACGACAAGCAGTACGTCCGCGACTGGCTGACCTCCGCGGAGTCCGGCTGGGACAAGTCCTCGGATGCTCCGCCGCCGGCTCTTCCCGCCGACGTCGTGGAGCGCACCCGTGCCCGCTATGTCGAGGCGTACGAGAAGCTCACGGGCCGCACCTTCGCGTAGCCCGCACCCAACTGGGGGACAGCACATGTTCTACTGAGCGCTCAGTGGAACAAGTGCTGTCCCCCAGTTTGGTTAATCAGGCTTCGGAGTGTTCCTTCGCGGCCCGACGCTCGGCCAGGCGGATCTCCAGTACGGCGTCCATGGCCTGTTGAACGCGGTCCGAGGCGCCTGCAGCGCTGAAGTCGTGTTGTGCTTCTTCCAGGAAGGTCAGAGCTTCTGCAGCTTCACCGGCGGCCTTCAAGGACTTGCCGAGCAGCAACGACACCTCACCAGCCGTGTGGCGGGCCAGAACCTTGCGGTCGGCATGGATTTCGCGCAGCTTCTCGACGGCGGCCGGAATGTCTCCGGTCAGGTACAGCCACCGGGCGCGGATGAAGGCGACTTCCAGCTGGTCCGTCTTGTTTCCGCCCACAATGGACAGCGCGAGCTCGGCGCGTTCAATGGCGGACAGAGTTTCCGGTTCCACAATTCCTGAGGACAGCCGGACTGCCGCGGAGGCCTTGTTGAAGCGGGCCCACAGTTCAATGTCATTGGCGGGCGAAAGCAGCTTGGCGGCGCGTTCGTGGTGCTTGATGCCCTCTGTGTAGTCGTGGCGCATGAACGCTACGTTGCCAACCACCCATGCAACCTCGCCTGCCAGTTGCGACATCGAGTGTTCGTCCATATGCTCGATCATCGCCAGGCAGTACTCCCAGGCCTCGTCGAGCTTGCCGCTCTCAGCCAGCGCGCCGATCAGCGCGCGGTGCGCGCCAATGATGAGCGTGGAGCCCTTGGGCAGTTGCTCGCTGAGCTTGACGGCTTGTTTTGCATGCTCGACGGCGGTGGCCAGCTGCCCTTGTCCGTGACACACAGCGGCAAGCATCTGCCAGGCGCGCACTCCCAGGCCGGCGGACTCGGTGGCCATGGGATGTTCCAACAGGTGCTCAACAATCTGCTGGCATTCCTTCAGCTGGCCCTGCTTCATGACGCATTCGGCCTGCATGTACGTCATGTTCCACCAGGCGCTGTTGTTCTTGGCCTCAAGGGCAATCTGCGCGGCAGTGGCGGCGTGGCTGGCAGCGAGCTGGTAATCGCGCAAGTCCCATGCTTGGCGGGCGTACAAGCCGGCAAGGACGTATTCAGCGTCGCTTACGGTAACGGGTTGGCTCCACGCTTCCAGGGCCTTCGGCGCGAGTTCCAAGCGACGGGCAAGTTCCTCGATGACCTCGGCCGTCGGCTCGCGACGGCCCGTTTCAAGCAGGGAGATGTAGCTGGGTGAGTACAGGTTTTTGCCGAGCTCGGCCTGCGTTAACCCGCGTTCGAGCCGTTCGGCACGTAGCTTCTCGCCGAATCCGTTTCCCACGGGTTCCTCCTACAGGTGTCTTTTGACCAAAACCTTGACAGTCTCTGTGGAAAACATTTTACAATGTATGTCAACAGGGACCGCGCAATTTCCGTAACGAATCCGACTCGCATTGGGGTACAACATGTTCAAGAAAATCGCCGCGTCAGTGGCCTTGGCAGGCGCACTGACTTTGTCGGTTGCGGCTCCCGCAGTCGTCTCTGCAGCGTCAGCTGTAGATTCCAACTCATCGGTCAGTGCCATTGGCAACTGGCCTGATCCTATGCGCGTTTCGGCGCCGACCAAGACAACGGACACCACCGCCACGCCGATGTCCATCGGCAACTGGCCGGATCCGATGTAAGCAAGACATCCGAAGATACCCCGGGGCGTGACGAGCGATGCCCCGGGGTTTTCTTTTGCCCCCTGCCGCTGGAAAACTCATGGCGCACCAGGAGTCGACGCCGGTTGGCGGCTTTCCGCCCGAAGCGCACTCTTGGAGGCGACGACGGCTCCGATAACCAGGAACAGCACTGCACTTCCTCCACCTGCCAGCGAAACCGTCACAGGATTCGCCGTGGGCACCAACGTGGTCACCGCTGCGGCGGCTCCAGCCGACGCGCCGCCGAGGATGAGGAAGGGGCCGGCACTCCTGTGTCCAGCCCTCCATGCGACATCGGACATCATGACCGATGGGATGCGGATTCCAATCACCGGGTTCATCGGCAGCCAGCCGCCGAGGCCAAGAACGCCGCCTGCCAGCAGCACCGCGCCGAGCACGCCCAATCCTGTGACAAGGCCAATCTGATCGCTGGACATCTGGCAACCGCCCCCAAAATACGTTGCTTCGACTGCATTCAGTCATCAGGCGCGAGCCTAGAGGCCAGGGGAGCCGCCGTGCAACGGCCGGCCACGCGCCTGTGGATAACCTCCGCCGGTTGATATTCTTTGGGCTTGGGCGTTAAACGAAAAAGGCGCCGATTTCTCGACGCCATTTTCGTTATTGGTCGAGGTCCTAGGATGTTACTCGTACCGGGCCAGCTTCAAAATAGACAAGCTCAACATCATCCGCGATGCCCTCGATCAGATCGATGCCGCTGAGCTCCGCCGTCCGCCGGCCAAGCGCCCTCGCCCCGCGCAGCGCTACCGTCTGGCGGATCGCTTCACACCAGAAGAACTTGACCAACTCATTACTCGCTATAAAGCGGGCGAAACGAGCACAGCACTGGCTCGTGAGAGCGGTATCGCTAAGTCAACCTTCCTGCGCCTCCTGGCTGAGCGTGGCGTTGGCACCAGACCGCGCGGCCTTACCCCAGGGAAGGAGGAAGAGATCCTTCGGCTCCGCAAGCAGGGGATGGTCATTCGTGAGATTGCGAAGCGGGTTGGCTGTAGTTATGACACCGCCCGACTGTTTCTCTTGGGTAGTGCCTCGGACTAGTGTTTTGGCTTCTCGTCTTCGTCTTGCCCTTCGCGGGCCATTTGGATCAGGGCTTTGAATAGCTTGTTCAGATCTAGCTTCGGCCGGACGACGCCATAGGCAACGATCGTGCCGCCGCGTCGAGTTGACACCCTATGTCGTGCTTGCCTCTCTAGTCTTGCTGGTCATTGTCCGTCCTGAGTGACGGCATGTTCGACTCGTCGATACAGCTTGCCGCTGATGTGGCAAAGCTGCGGATGCTGATACCGGACGGCTCGTAGGTGATCGCGGAATTGCTTGAGTGTCATCACTTCGCTTGGCCGGTAGAAGCTGTAGAGCTTCCACTGTTCGTTGGCTGATAGGTCTGCGAAATAGGCCTGTTTACTTGGGTCAGTCCAGACTGTTCGTAAGAAAAGATGACGTTTGTATTGGTCTCGTTGGGCGACTCGTGGTATGGTGCCTCACTTTCTGTCCATTTGTGCGGACAGAAAAGACGGCAGATGCATGAGTATCTGCGAGACTACCCTAAAGGCACGCTGGGGTAACGAACGGAAGCAAGACGTTGTTTGTGCGACTAGTGCCACTAAGGGGTCTTACGTATACGGCGAGCTCATCTTTTCGGCAATCGGTCGCTGATGCTTCTGCTTCATTTGAGTCAATCCAGTAGGGTCGTCCCCACGGATCTACAACCCCGCGAACATTCATATTTGAGGCAATACTCAGCTTGTCGAGAGCGGCATCATACTTCACCCAGCAGGCATCGCTCCGTGGCAGGGCTGAGAGATCCGTGCCGGCAGGCTTCGTCTGGCAACTACTATTGATGTTAGAATCAAGCACAACATCTTTCATTGGTCCGTTTGTTTGTACCTGGGCGGCTGCAATGGCTTTGGATAGCATGTTGAAATCGGCATTAATCTTCGATGTTTGCGCGCGGCTCTGAATGCCGTTATACGCTATAGTGGTGATGGCCGCCAAGATAGCGATCACTACAATGACGATCAAAAGCTCTACGATCGTGAAGCCGCTAGGATCTTTTGCTGTGTTAGTTCGTGTATTTTTGCTAGCCCACATTACTAGTAGAGATTATGAAGCATAAGCTATACCCGGTCAACTTAGTGAGCACCGGTCGCTAACTAATTGCCGCCGCTACAAATGCTGTTATAACTAGTCCAGTTTGCACCAGTGCCTGTGTATGTCGAAGCGCAGTACTTCGGCTTTGGGCCAACTTCGTAGGCATTGCTGTAGTACCCACCGTCGCCTTGGCCGCCAGCGCCCTCTAGGTAGACCATCATCCCATAAGTCTGGTAATTATCGGTTGCCTGGCTTGTGTAGTGGTAATAGTTACTGCCCTGGGTTGCATCTGAGAGTGAGGTTGGGTCGATGGTCGTGTACGGAGCTAGCATATCTGCCAATGTTTTGTTCCGATCGCAGTGGCCCCAGTTTTCGGTTTGTGAGCCACAAGTAGACTCACGTCCGTTGCCGTCTAGAATTGGTGGATACCGGCCATTGTCTACCTTGTACAGCTCGATTGCTTTCGCTATGCCTTGGATCTTTGCAATTCGCCCGTTGTCACGTGCACGTCCCTGGATCCCGTTATAGGCAACGACGGTAATTGACGCCAAAATAGCAATTACTACAATTACAATGAGCAGCTCCACAATGGTAAAGCCTAAGTGCCTATTCTTGAAAGAAATGTCTGAGTTGAGATGTTTACGTATCATAGTTGTTAGCAATTAGTCTTTATCATTATGCCAATATCATCAGCTGTATTGAGAAGGCTATCCGGGCCGACACTTTTGACGGGTGAGTTGCCAGAGCTGCCAAAGGAGCAGTCGTTATTGTCGTACCAGTAGTACTGACCCCACGGGTCCTTGTCGAGGCCTGATGTTTGAATAAACTTCTCGTTCTTGAGTCCCGCGATAATTTCTGTCGACCAGCGAGATGTTGGTGGCATTGCCGTGCCGCTATACCAATCGGCTGAGAGCGGTAGTGTGCCGTGGTCGGCCCGGTACATCAGCATAGCCTTTTGGATGGCCGCTAGATCAGAATTGACGGTTGTTGTGCGGGCACGCTCCTGGATGCCGTTATATGCCACGACGGTGATCGATGCCAAGATTGCGATCACCACAATCACGATAAGCAGCTCCACGATCGTGAAGCCCTGGCGGCGCGGCTCACTGGTAGCTAGTATGGCCATTACGCCGTTCCTCCGACCCAGATTCGCCATGCATTACCGCCGTATCCGGCAATGAATGACCGCGTCGTGCCGGCTTCAATGTCCGAGCAGCTACTGGTAGTTTGCATCCCGTCATTAGTAGAGGCTGAAGGGTATGATTTTACGCTTCCTACTTTTGAACTGAAGTAGAACTTGTTACCAGACTTACTCAGTGCGGAGATCGCATAGTAGCTGGAATCGGCAGCAATACAATAAGGAAGATTATAGGTCTGTGTTGTGCCGTAGGCGGAGAAGCTGGCTTTGATACCTAATGTGTTTAGCTCGGCTGTTGTGTTGGGGTAGCGTCCATTATCGATGTGGAATAGAGATATTTTTTTAGCCATCGCCGTGAGGTCAGATTGAACCGCCGAATCGTTTGCGCGGTTTTGGATTCCGTTGTAAGCGACGATCGTGATCGCTGCTAAGATTGCAATCACGACAATCACAATGAGTAGCTCGACAACGGTAAACCCAAGAGGTCTTCTAGGTTGTCTGCATGATCTATGTGGCATCGCTAATTGACCCATGACGACCAACTTCCTGAAGTGCCGTTCCAGACATGTCCCATCTGCGAGCCGCTTGCTTTACCGACAATTGGGCAGGTCGTGGCGTCAGCGACGTTTGTGCTTGCCTGCAGCCCATTGACAGATGACATGAAATAGCCGGCGCCAGCATTAGTGAGGGCTACACCCAACGCATACTGTGTCCGATCAGTGCTGACACAGTAGTACCAGTTATTGCGTGTGACTGCGTAGACACTTTTACTGCCCCGGATATCCATCGAGCTGGTGAGTGATGCGGGATACAGTCCATCACTGGCATCTACTTTAACAACCTCAATCTTCTTGGCAAAGTTCGCGAGGTCACTTTGTGCGGTCGAGTTTTTAGCCCTATCTTGAATCCCGTTATACGCCACAATCGTAATCGCGGCCAAGATTGCGATCACCACGATTACGATCAAAAGTTCTACAATGGTGAAACCATTGGCCTGTTTGGGAATAGTAGTATGTTTATTTTTGCTAGCCCACATTGCTGGATAAAAGTATGAACCATAAGGGCAATAGGGTCAACCGATGCCATTGCTCGACTACTGTTAGTGAGCTGAGAAAACGTAGAGATGCATACAACACCTGCGGTACATCTGAAAATGGAATAACAGAGGTAGCGCTGTCGTAGCTGTTGTAATGAAAACCGTACCGGAGGACACCTTAGGCATGGTATTCAAACCCCTCCACTGGGGTAGTAGAACTTCATGACAGCAAGCTTGGATGCCATAAAACCGTACCGTAACTACAAAAAAGGTCGCCGAATTGCTTCAGCGACCCCTGTTTGTCAATAGGTCTTATTGAGAATCATTCTAAAATTGGTCGAGATCCTAGGATGTTACTCGAACCGCGCCAGCTTCAAAATCGACCAGATGACGACCATCGCAGCTGCGCTCAAGCGCATCGATGGGGGCCAGATCAAGCCGCGCCCGGTGCGGCCGCCACGTAAGACTCAGCGCTACCGCCTGTCGGATCGCTTCACGCCTGAGGAGCTGGCCCAGCTTGTCGCTCGCTATCAAGCCGGCGAGATGAGTACGGCACTCGCTCGTGAGAAGGGGGTTGCAAAGTCAACCTTCCTGCGATTGCTCGCCGAGCATGGTGTCGCCTCGCGGCCTCGCGGCTTGACGCCAGCCAAGGAGAAGGAGATCTTGCGGCTGCGCAAACAGGGAATGATCATTCGCGAGATTGCCAAGCGGGTCGGCTGCAGCTACGACACGGCACGCATCTTTCTATTAGGTGTCAACACCTAAGTGCTCTTCTCGAATGTCCAAGTCGATCACTACCATGCCCACGACACACCGGCACGGTGGATTCGGACTACGAAGGGGGTGCTTTTGGCAACAACGCGGTCACCTACGACGGCGAAAGCTTCCACGACATGAGACCCCGTGTATGCGGTGGACTCCCAGTGGGTGAGTGGATCTGCTGATGGCTTCTTCCGAAGATCTTGCGCGCGCTGGAATTCTCCGCGCAGCCCATCTAGGTCACGGGCATGCTTGCCGGTATTGGTGACCCGCCACCACACGTTGGCCTGTGTGGGTCCTGCTAGCGTGGCTCGAAACCGAAGCTTTTTCCCTGCAAAGAGTAACCTCGAGTCACTCGGATAGTGCGACATCTTTTTGGTGTTGCGGCCTTCAAAACAGGTGACGGCAAGTTCAAAGCGAGGGTCAGGAAGTTCATACCATCCTCTCGCATTGATGGACTGGGCATGCGATACGTCGGCGACGGTCATCGCACTTAGGCCCTTGGCGACATACTCCGGGAACGCGTCCCCGAGTAGAGTCCGCCAGGACTCACATGCTTCGGTTTTGTCTTCGGCGTCGACAGCTGCTCGGGATACTTCCACGGCTGCCGCAAGTGCCTTCTTGAAGTCGTCGAAGGACTCTTGATCCCACCTGGCTGTTAGATTCTCATCGATGAGAACAGGGTTGCTGACTACGGGCGGTGCGGTGAACCCGCTTAAGTAAGTGTGCAGCGCTTCAAAGGTGTCGCGCAGCCTTTCTGCATCGTTGTCGGCGGTAGCCAAGTGTTGCGCGACAAGGACTTGAAGAACGATGGATTTGATCCCATGACGAACGTCTTGCTGCTCATCTCGCCACCTTTTCAGCATGCGGACGGTGCGGCGGAACTCGTCACCTTGGTCGGCGCACCATGTTGTGTATTCATCCGGCGCCGTTGGGTGCCATCCTTTGCCACGCCGAGGGGCGTCGAGTGGGGCGTCAGAGTCTGTGCTTTCACGTACTGGTACTAGGTCAACGTGGAAGCCCCCGATGTAGTCATCGGCGTACTCAACGCGGACGCAGGGCGTCTTTTCCTTGATCTTGCCTTTGTAAGTTCCATGCTGCAGCAGCACCTCGGCGAGGTCTTCCAGGGCGTCATCGGCGGTGTCACCTGAGTCTGCCGACCGGACGATGATATCGACGTCGTATTCGCCACCGGCTACAGGCTTCACGGCTGTCCCGTTTGCGTAGGAGCCTTGCAGCGTGATGTCTCCCGACTTTAGATGGTCCACGTTGTTCAGCAGGTATGTCTCAAGAGCTGACCGTGCAGACTCGATGCGATCAACTTGGGTTTGGGTCAGACATATAGCCGCACGGAACTTCTCGAACTCGTTTGATACATCAGTGCCCATCAATTCTTCTCCCTTTGGGACCACAGCAGCGCAACGCGTCGCCATGGTTGCCACGATAAGTGCCTGCGTACTGCCTTGAGGAATGCGTCATCCGCTGCACGATTGACTGTGGTCGGTTGTGGTTCCAGAGCCTCAGTCGATTTCGTAGCATCTGCCTTCCACGCCTTCTGAATGTCTTCGCGGGTTTCGTCGCGAACTGCTGTTTGGAGCGTGCGAAAGGCGCGTCTCATGGCTTCTGATTCGCTGCCGATCCAGCCTTCGTGAAAGGCAATGCGCTCATGCAGGTCGTGGAACTTCTGGGCGAGGTCAGCGTCGCCGTCACCATTTGTTTTACGACGCCGAACACGGTGTAGCATTTCCCGCCACTCGACAGCTGTTTTGTATGCCTCGCCGTACTGTTCGCGGCGTCTGTCGCGAACCGCAAGCGTCCGTCCAACAAAGGCCGAAAGTAGCGCAACGACAAGCGTGCCGAGTATGCCTACGACAGCAATGGCCAGCTTGGTGGAGAAGTCCTCCGGGCCAGTGGCAGAGGCCGATGGCGAGGGCGTGGCAGCTATGTAATGAATCATCAGCTTCATTCCGCACCCCAATGTTCATTACGAAGCGGAGCTTGATTGAGGTCCTCGCGTCGCGCTCGCCAGTCAGGCAAGAACTCGTCCATCAACTCAGTGAAGCGATCGGTGTGATTCCGCTCTAAAAGATGGGTCATTTCGTGGACGACAATGTATTCCAAACAGTGGGGGTGCTTCTTGGCTAGTTCCAGATTGAACCAGACATGTGCTGACTGGCGGTTGCAGCTGCCCCATTTTGTCTTCATGCGGCGTACTGTCCATTTAGCAACATCCCGTCCGATGATGGGCTGCCATTTTGCTATTAGTTCGGGTATCTCACGCTTTAGGGCAGCGCGATACCATTCCTCGAGCGCCTCACGACGAGCGGCCGGAGTGCTTTCGGCGGGTGCGTGTACGGTCAGTCGCTTTCCTGCGACGTCGAATCTGATTCGGCCGTGCTCGTTGATTACTTTAAGCCGGTATCGCTGTCCCCAAACGTAGTGGGATTCACCGGTGACCATTTCGCGCTCCGACTGGCGTGCAGCACTACGAAGCTGCTCCCGCTGTCTCTTTATCCAAGGCAATCGCTGGACAACGGCGAGCCTAACAGCGTCATCGTCCAGCCGCTGGGGAGCCGCAACTCGGACACGACCCAGGGGAGGGTACACGGCGATATGTAAGTTCTTGATGTTCTTGTAGATGACATCGACATCGATGCCAGAGACTTTGAGGTAGGCGCTAGCGGTACTCATTGCGGGCCTTTATCAGGTCGAACAGCTCGTCGAAGCGATCGAAGCCCGCTGGCAGAACGCGACGAATCGCTCGGGCGACTTCCTTTTCCTTGAACGTGTTTCCAACCCAGCCGTGAGGTTTGCTCGTCATGATCGCAGTGTCGACCTGAATCGGCGTCGCAGGATCTGACCATCCGAAGTCGACAATGGCCCGCTGCGCGCCGTTAACAGCCCACGTGGGGTAAACGGTATCCGATTCCTTCGAGCCAACCTTTTTGGCATGGGCAATCAGCTGCTCCAGGTACTGCTTGTAATCGAGAGCGCCCTGTCGGCGTTGCTCGATGATCGCATCAAGCAGGCTGGACATGTTCTCGTAGTACTTGGGGTTCATCGCATTTTCATCGATGATGACTTTGCGGATGTTATTGGCGATGGTCTCAGCTACGGCTTCCGGGTTTTTCTTGATACCGCTAGGTAGCTTGTCGATGGCTGCGGCCCCTTGTTCAACGATGAGCTGAACTAGTCCCACATCCTGGAAGTCGGCAACTACTTCCGAAGCATCAGCCCGGATGTATGTGTCGAGCAAGAATCGCATGCCGGCTTCGTACTGCTTGAAATCGACGTTCTCACCGGCACCCAGCTTTACCTCGTCACGGACAGCTACGTAATGGGCGACGTCCTTTGCGATCGCCGCAGCTTCGCCCTGACTGTACCCGGCTTCGATCATGTCATTCGCGACCGCGCCATACGTACGCACTAGCCCAGCAACGGACTTATAGAGCTCGACACGCTTAGCTTCGTTGCTTTTGATTTGCTGCGCATTGCCTTGTTCCTGGGCGCAGAAATAGTGCTGATACTGCAGCGTTCCGCGGGGCGGTTCGACAGCTTCGCAGAGGGCACGAACCCGTTCCAGCGCTTCATCTAAGTCTTCGCGAGCTTGCTGTACTCGGTCCTTGAGCAGCCCTTCGATGTCAGTTTTTTCGTACCCATCCAAGGCGCCGGAAGTGTAGTCCGTGATGGCATCTTCAAGGGAGTTGAACAAGTCCTGGTAGTCGACGATATAGCCGTAATCTTTATCGTCGCCGTCGAGACGGTTGACGCGGCAAATGGCTTGGAAAAGACCGTGGTCGCGCATCTTCTTATCGATGTATAGATACGTCGCCGATGGCGCATCAAAGCCGGTCAGGAGCTTGTCAACGACGATAAGTAGGCGCATCTGACCAGGTTCGTTAATGAACCGGTCTTTGACTTCCTTCTCGAACTGCTCAATCTTGGTGACGGCTTGGTCGGCTGGTTCATCGAAATGGTCCGCCAGCATTTGCCGATAGATGTCGTACTGGCGCAGTTTCTCCGTCGCGCCATGTCCCGAGTCCTCCTTGGAGATATCGCTGGCCTGCGGGACATAGCTTGTGACGATGGCGCACTTACCCTTGAATCCTGCTTGGCAGAACATTTCGTAGAACTTGCAAGCTTGATAGATACTGGAGCCAACGAGCATAGCATTGCCCTGGTTGTCCATGAGGCGCGGCTTCGTTTCCATATCGAGCAAAATGTCGTTGACGATCTGCTTCGAACGCGGCTCGGAGCTGACGACCTTCTGCATGGTGCCCCAGCGCTTCTTCAGTTCAGCCTTGGAGAGATCGGTCATGCCCTTAGTTTTTGCATCGAACCACTGGTCGATTTTGGCAGGCGAGATGAGGTCTTGGTCGATATTGCGGGCTTCGTACCGCAGGTCGAGCACAACACCGTCTTCGACGGCTTCATTGAACTTGTATGTGTGGATGAAACTGCCGAACGTTTCAATACTGGTGGCTTTGTCGGCCTTCAATAGCGGTGTACCAGTGAAGCCGATGAACATGGCTTCGGGTAGCAATTGCTTCATCGCTTTGTGCATCTTGCCGGACTGCGTGCGGTGAGCCTCGTCGACGAAAACAAAGATGTTGCCCTTGGCGCTAAAGCCGGCAGGAATTTTCGAGTTGAGTTCGGCAATGAAGTCTCCACTGGCTTCGTTCTGTGCCTGCTCGTCATCGCCGCCACGGAACTTATGAACAAGCGAGCACATCAGCCAAGGATCGTTGCTATTGAGTGAGCCGATAAGGTCAGCGCCGCTCTTCGTGCGGTAGATGTCTTCGTTGACACCGTTGAATACTCGCTTGATTTGATCATCGAGCTCGGTGCGGTCGGTGATGATGAGGACGCGCGCCTGATTCTCTCCATGTGTCTGGTGCTCCCGAATCCACTTGGCCAGCCACACCATGGTGAGGGACTTCCCGGAGCCCTGAGTATGCCAGATGATGCCGCCCTCGCGTTTGGCAATCCGATCCTGCGCGGCCTTCACACCGAAGAACTGATTGTGTCGACAGGTCTTTTTTACCCCACCGTCGAAGACCATGAAGTCGTGCACGATCTCCAGGAGGCGATCCTTGGAGCACATCTGCAACAGGCCTCGGTCCAGGGGTTCGTCAATATCAGATGGCTCTTTCCACTCCAGCCAGTACTTCTCGGGTGTATCGATAACGGCGTAACGCAATCCCTCAACGTCGTTGCCAGCCATAACGAGCTGAACGGTGGTAAAGAACGGACGGATGAAGTCCTTCTTCTGGTTTCCGATGTTCTGCCGGATGCCTTCAGAAACGGCAACTTTCGAACGCTTCAACTCGATGACCCCAAGCGCGATACCGTTGACGTAAAGTACTACATCCGGTCGCTTGTTGTGCTCGCCCTTAATTGAAACCTCTTCGGCAACGACGAAGTGGTTGGACTGAGGATTATCCCAGTTAATCAACCAGACTGTCTCGGTATTCTCACCGATGCCTGGCTTTACCTTTACCCCGTAGCGGAGCAGGTTGTAGACCTCGTGGTTGGCTTCGTAGAGGTTGCGGCCACCGCCCAGGGATGCGGCTTTTTTGAACTGCTCAATGGCTCTGTTGACAAGATTCGCGTCATAGCCACGAGCTCGCAGATTTTGCTCAAGTAAACCAACTTCGATATGGGAGTTATTGTCGCGATACTCCCAGTTGCCCAAGTATTCGTACCCAAGCTCATGCTGGAAGAGGTTCACAACGCGTTCTTGTGTCTTGCGCTCAATCTGTCCAACTGTAGTCACGATGTTTCCCCCAATTTCCAATTATCTGATGATGCTTGTTTCCGATTTCGATGCAATTGCCTTGCGTGTGGAGCATTCACGATTGATGCTCCTTCTGGCGATCAGGAGATCCATCTTGGTTCGCAAGACGCGTACGTCCGGAGAGTAGTTCCTGCGTCATACCTCGTTTGAGAGACTTAGTCTTTGAGAGTTGTAAACGCAACGCGCGGATTTCCGAGTCCGCGTCTCCGAGAGCGCTCGCTATGGCGGCCTGCTCTTCTAAAGTAGCGGGGGCGTTAATAACTAGACCTACAAGGTCACGCTGGTACAGGTGCGAAATTGTTGATCCGGCCGTGAGCCGTGAAAGGAACTCTTCAAAAGCGCGAGAGCGCAGTACGTAGTACAGGAAGCGTGAGTCGTAAGCATTGCGAGTTGGACGTATTACAAAAACACCGCTGTTTAGTGTCGCGGGACCAGGAAGATGATCTACGTAGGCCGTCTTTCCGATTGTTCCATCCTTGGTTAGCAGGACATCACCTTCACGTACCTGGATGCCCGCATCTTGCTCATAACGCCACTGATCTACAAATGGCGTTCGTCCCCAGTCGACCGATCCGTCAAAGAACTCCGTTCCTCCCACTAATCGAAAGTGTCCGGTCGTCTTGTATTCGCTGGTGGTCAGGCCCTGCCAGCCAATACGTGCTCGCAGAGTCGATTTTGATGCGACATGGAGCGATAGCCACTCGCCGGAGAAGCCCTCTAGGCGAGTTTTTCCAGTGAGGAGTTGTTGCATCATGCCGTCTCTGATTGCTTCCTTCTTCACAATCAGCCGCTCGAGGGCGGTGACCAAGGAGTCGACTTGCGTTAAGGCATTCGCTATTGCATATTGCTCTTCAACCGGTGGAACAGGAACTAATAACGGTTTCACCTGAGGTGCAGTGAGTTGGGGTACTCCGGTTGATTCGAGTGCGAACGACACCTTGCTGTTTATGTATTCAGCGTAGAACTTTGCAGAGCTATTCCTGGGGACGAGTGCCAGGAGTCGGACGATAGGGACGAAAGGACGTGGACGATATACAGCTTTTCCAACATCTCCGCGCCCTGTAATTGTCAGAGACTCGCCGGGGATTTTCCAATATTTACAGTACCCTTGAACTCCGTCGTTCCTCAGAGCATTAGCATATATGGGATACCTGTAAGGCCCTTGCTCATAACGGGACGAATTCATTCTGTCCCAGTCGCCACCAGCGGTCACTTCAAACAGCTCGCTAATTGGTTTAACGTCCCAGTCAGAAGGAATCGTGCCAATCTCCGTTGACTTGTCTTTCAGAAGTGTGGCGTCGTGACTCATCTGATCCCCATCTCCATAAGGTGCTGTGACACTTTGAGTTGGAGTTGTTTGAGATCTGCGTCGAGGTCTCCTACAGTTTGGTCGTATCGGCCACCCAGTTCTTTGATTCGGGCAACGAGGTTGTGAGTCAACTGCGTGATCTCTCCAGAAATGGCAGCGGCGATTGAAGCGTGCCACTTATCCTCGAGTACCAAGGTTTTGACGTCGTTCTCAGTGAGCTTTCCATATTGACTGAGCGTCAAGCTGTCCAGTGTGGCGATCTCATCCTTGACCAACCTCTTGGCTGAAGCTTCCCGGTTATAGAGTTCGATGAGGGTTTTTAGTGCTTCAATTTCTTCGGGGTCTCCCTGCTCACGATTAGCATCACGTAGTCGGCTTGTAGCCAGAGCCTTGCTTATCTTGCCGTCGTCAAGTGCTGCCGATAGCAATCCTTCTTCGGTTGCGTGCAGGTCCGTAAACTCCTCGATCTGACGCGCCGCGTCTTCGGCGAGGGTAACCAGAGTGTCCAAGTGTTCTTGTTCGGCTGCAAAGTATCTAGCAACAATAAGCGTGGGCGGAATTAGGTCCATCTTGTACTTTACGGCGGCGCGACCCGATCCAATTACCAGGTCGGGCACCTCGGTAATTTTCCGATCCTTGTCTTCTATAGCCTTCCGAGGTTTGGCGGCGGTAAGCCAGCCTTCGTGCATGATCAAAAAAACGTCATCATGCATGACCGCGTGCCAGTAACTCATGAGTTGCTCGTACACGTCATACTCATCCAACAGGGCTGTACTCTTGAAGCGTTCAAGTAGGTCGTCGGCCATCGATGCGATTAAGTCGTTGGGACTCGTGCTGGGGCTAATGCTCTCCATCGAAGGTCGATGCGCGGCATACCAGTCAATGACCTGGCTCTGGGCCGCTGTGGAAAAATCGGCGAATTCCTGAGAGTCCAAAATCGACTGCTGTACCTCATCGATATCAATTTTGAGCTGGCTGTAGCCTGACAAGTCGGTTTCCTGAAAAAGGACCTTCCGAAGCTGGGGGAAAGCATCCCAACTGGCGCTGAGTGCATCGATGTCGCGGTTAGGGATGCCGCCGTGCAGATGGGCATGCAGATCCTGAATATCCTCAGGCTCTGAAGAGTCAATGTAGCGGGGTATGTTGAGGTTGTAGTCGTTTGTAGTGCTACCAATCTCATCAAGGGGGACCATGCGCGAGTAGCGGTCGACCTCTTGTTGGTTGGTGAAGACATCAACAATTTTGTGCATGTCCTGTGACCGCAGACGGTTCTTGTTACCGTCTTTCAAGTACCCCTTCGAGGCGTCGATCATGAATACTCCGGATCTCGCCTGGGCATTTTGTTTGTCAAGAACAATGACACACGCTGGGATGCCTGTGCCGTAGAACAGGTTAGCGGGCAAGCCGATAATGCCCTTAATGAGGCCGCGCTTTAGAAGCTGCTTACGTATGTTGCCTTCGGCGCCGCCTCTGAATAGAACGCCGTGAGGAAGAATCACGGCTGCTTTACCCGTGCTCTTCATGGACTTCAAAATGTGGAGCAAGAAGGCATAGTCCCCATTCTTCTCCGGCGGCATGCCGTACTCGAATCGGCCGAAATCATTTTCTAGGCCGTTGCTCCAAGACTTAATAGAGAATGGCGGGTTTGCAACAATAAAATCGAAGGTGTCGAGTGAATCGTTGCTGGTGAACTGGGGGCTAGTTATCGTATCACCCTTACGGATGTCGGCAATTTCGTTACCATGCAGGATCATGTTCATCTTTGATAGTGCCCAGGTCGCATTGTCCTTCTCCTGCCCATATATAGTGAGGCCGAGACGGGATTCTGCAGCAACCTTAAGTAGTAACGACCCGGACCCGCAGGTGGGGTCATACACGGTGGCTGATCGTGGAGTTTGTGGAGTAACGCCGATCAACTTGGCTAGCACTCGGGACACTTCGGCGGGAGTATAAAATTGCCCTTTTGACTTGCCCGATTCGGTGGCGAAGTGCCGCATCAGATACTCGTATGCATCGCCGAGAAGGTCGTCTCCTTCAGCACGAGAGCCTCGGAAGTCTAGTTCTTGAAAAATGGTGACAAGCTTTGAAAGCCGGTCTTGCATCTCTTTGCCCTTGCCGAGCTTTTCTTCATCATTGAAGTCGGCTAGATCGATGACTTTCTGTAGGTCGTTTGCTTCGGCGAGTTTAGCTATGATCTTGTTGACTTTGTCGCCGATCTCCTTATCGCCCTTGACCGCGACCATGTCGTCGAAGGATCCGCCAATAGGTACATCGATCAGGGAGCTCTGATCTGATTTGGACTTGTCCGACACGTACTTCACGAACAGCATGGTCAGGATGTAGTCCTTGTACTGACTTGCATCCATGCCGCCACGTAGCTCGTCACAGCTCTTCCAGAGCGAGCTGTAAAGGTCCGATTTTTTGAGCGCCACGGCCCGTACCCCTTGTGTTGATCCTGAGTCAGTTGAACTTGTCATGTGGCAATCTCCAGCCACACGACGGTAGCTACTTAGTGTTGATCTCAATCTACCGGGGAGTGGGGGCCAACCAGATGAGGCCCGACCGTACAGGTAGGTTTGCGGGTGGGAGGAGTCTCAACCAGCCCCGCTAACTGGCCTATAGTATACCACAAGGGGCATATATCTTATAGATCCTGGGACCACCCTGCAAGGCGCAGCAACGCTGCCGCGTTGAACTCCGCGTCGCCGTGCTCTATACGTTGGCCGTAAGTCTGTATGTAGCGCTGGATGAGGATTTTCACTACCTGAACCTCTCGGTTCCGTGCGGCCACGGCCTGTTGGAGCTTTTCTTCACTTGTCGCTGGCTCAGAGGGGTCAAATGGCCAGACTTTCAACCGCTCTACCCGGAGAATGTTCGCGCGGAGAGCATACACATGAGCCCATAACCGTGAGATTTGCTCCTGATGCTCTGATGCGTCCTTGCTGGATACGTCTCCCCACCTAAGTGTCGGCGTATCACCACTGTTCTCCAGCGGCGGAGGTGTTGCCCTGGATCGGGGGATGTAGTTTTGCGAATCCTGATGTAGTTGCCACGCGACCTGTTGAAGAAGTTGCGGCTCGACGCGCTTTCGAAAATGCTCTGATTCGTAGCCGGCTTCGTCCGCGGCCTGTTGGCGACGAGCAGTGAGGTTTTTGCCGCGAGTGCCCGGCGTGAGGCCGAATAGAGTTCGCGCCGACTCGCCTAGCTGGTCATTGGGGAAGTGCAGAAGAAGACGGGCTAATAGATCTTGAAGGGCCTTTACGCGGTTGAGTCGATCGTCCGGATCTATGCTGCGGGCAACCACCCCACGCAAGGCTAGGAGTGTTTCGTCGCTGAAATTGGGGCGAACTGGGAGGCCCGCCGCGACGATGGGGCGCAGTGCCTTGGTGATGTCCTCCAGAGACGGAGGTACAAGCTGCGTCTCCATTAGCGGCCTTTCTCTCGCATCCAAATGTACCCACTCGTTGCCCATCATCTGTCCTATCGGACGCCCGCTCCCGCCGCTGAAGCTGGTACAAGATCAGCACTTGCTGATCGCACAAATCAGTAAATGAAAGGCAGGGACATGAGTAACCTCATTCCGAGTTCGCAGCAGGGGCGATCATTAGCAGCACCGGAATCGTTCTCACGAAGTGAAGCCAAGGGGCTGGCACGGCGTCAGAATGCCGAGGTGGCCAACGGGCTCGTCACGGCGGCGCGCGTTCAGGCTGCCGGCTTTGTCGCCGCTACGGGTATGCACCTGACCAGCATGCTCAGCCGTGAATCCGAGTTTCAGGCGAATGGCGACCCGCGGGCGGCCGAGCGACTGAACTACATTGCGGATTCCTTCGCCGAGTATGCGGCGTGGGAAGTGCGCCGGTTCCAGCGGTAGGGGTGCGACGTGAAGCACGAATTTGTAAGCCTGCTGAAGCCGATTGGGGGCGAAGAGCCGCAGGTTCTCCAGCATGAAGCCGCTGTCCGGCTGTTCATAGGACGGGTCGCGGCCCTAGTCGACGAACTGGACGGCGCGGCGAGAGGGGCGGCCGCATACGCACCAGCAACAGCGCGGCATTTGCGGCTGGTGTCGCAGCAGATGTCCGCTCTGGCGCTGACCGCGCTTGAGACATGGCCGAAGCAGCCACAACGGCCATGACTGCGATTTTTTGGATTGCCATCCTGATCACCTGCGCCGCCTCAATTGGCGTCGCCTATCTCGTCGCAGCTGACTTCTGGCGCGACCAGTCCCCATCCTCGCGGGAGCGCGCCGCCAGCATCGCCAGGGATGCCCACGATGCCGCTGAGCGACTTACGGCGCTGTATCACCAAGCGCTCAGGGACATACGCCGCCGCTAGAGCGGGCGGCTCGTCCTAGTCTCAGTCACTTTGAATATGCCTCGAGAAAGGGGTTATTTGTCATGCCCGAAACCTTTACGCCGTCTGAACTCGTGGACGCCCAGCGCCGCCTGAGCGACTACGTTCTTGATCAGGCCGACCAGATTGAGCAGCGCCTATTTTTCGGGTGGGAGCCGGCTGCTGACGCTCCCGAGAAGTACAGGGAACTCCGTGAGGCGTTCGCCGTTTCGCATAGGGAAGGACGTCCGCTGCCCGTTTCCAACGAGAACAGCAGCAGCGTCGTTTTAGGATTACCGGACGTTAACATGGCGTACCGCTACGTCCATGACGTCGCCCATGTTGAGCAGGAGCTGAGCTTCTCATCGCCGGATGAGTTCACGCTGGCTCGCTGGCTGATGCGGCGCTTTGCGCGCGCCGGGTTTAGTCGTGACGATCTGGAATGGCACCTTTTTGAGGCAGATGCGGTCGGCCAGGTTGTGTTCTACGCCGTCACCAAGCAGTACGTGGGGGACCAGCTGCAGTTCGCGCTGGACTGTGTGCGCCATGGTCTGAACACCGGCATTTACCTAGAAATGGAGCGTCAGCAGTGAGCGTCGATCCGACCCCTCGGTCCTGGTTTGACCGGGCGATAGGAGCCTGCATGTCCGTGCTGTTGGCGGTGATTGCCCTGTACTGCGCCACGCAGGTGCTGCAGTCGATTCTGCCGTTTCTGGTTGTCTGCGTGGGTGTGGCATCGATCATTTGGGCGGTCTGGGCAGTCGTTCAGTACCGGCGCAATCGGTATTAATTCCGTCGCCACTAATCTCTATCAGAGCTCTTCCAATCGGTGTTGTGGTTTGCGCTAAAACCGTTGAACGTTCAACTTATTGAACGCATACTAAACCTCAGACATCGTTCAATTTGTTGAACGCTGGCGGCAAACCACAACACCGCAGGAAGGAGGGAAACAACTATGTCCATGAAACGAAAGCCAAGCCGGAGGCGCACTACTACGTCACATCGTGACGGCAAGATCATTGTTCGAGGCGTGCAACGTGATCGTCCTGATCTTCGGAAACTGAGCCGCGCTGTTATTGCCATGACTCAGGCCGAAGCCGAGCGGGAAGCGCAGATCCAACACGAGCAGAAAAGCGCCGAGCGTCGCCCGGAGGACGCTGCTGATGAGTAGTCCTGAATCCGTCCTTCGGCAGCTGGTGTGGCAGGAGATCCACTGGCCGCGTCCGCTTGAGGATGAGCAAGCTATCAACCTGCTGCGTCTATGGAGCGCGCAAAGCCACGCACCGCAAATTATCTTGGAAGCCCGGGCTACCCGCCTTGGCATCCGTTACCTTGTTGGTTCTCAGCGTCGGCATGCCTCGCCTATCCGCCGCGACATCGAACGCCTTGTCGCTGGAACCATCGTGGTTGCTGATGATGGCGAACGGCTACCGGCGCAAGCTGTTCGTCGAGTGCGCGTCAACACGCCTGTCCAATCACTAGAGCCTCGATCTGCGGAGGGCTCGACACGCTCTCTCCTAGCGAGTCTGGCGGCCGTCCAAGGCGACGAGAGATTGGTGATCCAGATTGTCCTCGGGCCGAGGTTTGCGCCGCAGCTGACGCCCCGGACCATACCGCAGGTCGACCAGGGCATCGCTTCCATGGTGCTTCGGGGCATCCAGCCGGAGCAGCGTCGTGGCGTTTCCCGTGGCGTTGAAAACAAGCAAGGTGAGCATGGCTTTGCGAGCTATGTCCGCATAGGCGTCAGGGCCAGAGAGGAGGACCGTCGCCGAACGCTTATTGGTGGCGTCGTCAGCGCGTTTCGCTCCATGGTGGCGCCAGGACTTCGTTTTCAAGTGGATTTTGACCATACCCAGAAGCTCAATCACCCGAGTTCTGAGTGGCCGCGCTTCGCCTTTGGGCAGCGCCTATCTGCCATTGAAGTCGGCATGCTTAGCGCATGGCCAATTGGTGAGGGACCTGTGGCTTACCCTGGCCAGTCACCAGCTCATCCGAGGCAGATCCGACCCTCATTCGCGGCGTCATCCACGGATCGCATCATCGCCTCGGCGACGGCGCCGGGATCCACAGGTGTCCGGCTAGGTTTATCGCCCGCCGATAGCTGCCACCATGTTTGGGCTATGGGGCCGACTGGGGTGGGTAAGAGCTCCATGCTCTTATCGCTGATCATCGATGACATGGCCGCAGGGCGGAGCTGCGTTGTGATCGAACCAAAGGATCTCATTCGCGACGTCCTCAAGCATGTACCTGCCGACCGTCAAGACGACGTTGTTGTGCTCGACCCACTCGACAGTGAACCGGTCGGCATCAACCCGCTTGACGGCCACGGCCGCAGCCCCGCGCTTGTCGCGGATCAACTGTTCGGCACCTTCCACGCGCTCTACGGTGATCAGCTCGGTCCGCGCAGCTCTGACATCCTGCGGCACTCACTGCTGGTGCTGGCTCAGCGCAAGGATGCGAGCTTGGCTATGCTGCCGATTTTGCTCAACAACAAAAAGTTCCGGCAGTCAGTTACGCAGCACATCGCTGGCGGCGACCCGTTCTCGGCAGGGCCATTTTGGCACTGGTATGAGCAGCTGTCGCCTGAGGCAAGTGGCCAGGTCACCGCTCCGCTCATGAACAAGCTGCGCCCGCTCTTAGACCCGCATCTGCGCCATGTCCTTGCACAGCCGACGCCCCGCTTTAACGTCCGTCAGGTACTGACCGAGCGGAAGATTCTGCTCGTGCCGCTTCAGAAGGGAGTGTTAGGGCCCGAAGCTGCCCAGATACTTGGAGCTATGGTGGTTGCTGAACTCTGGCAGGCCATACAGGAACGTGCCAGCCTTCCGACGAGCAATCGCCATCCGATCATGGTCTACCTCGACGAGGTCCAGGAGTACCTTCGTCTGCCGACTGACATCGGTGATGCACTGGCGACCTCCCGGGGTCTGGGCGCTGCCTTTCACGTGGCGCATCAGTATTTAGATCAGCTGCCCTCAAGCATGCGCACCGCATTTGAAGCCAATTGCCGCTCTCGCGTTTTCTTCCAACTTGCCGCACGTGACGCCAAGGCTGCCGCTGCAATGGCTCCCGGACTTGAACCGGAAGACTTCATGGCGTTGCCGGCACGTCACATTTACGCGCAGCTTGTCCGTAGTGGTGCGGTCACTGACTGGGCATCAGGAGCCACGCTCACCGTGCCGAAGCCAACGTCGTCTCCTGGCACGATCCGGACGCGCAGTCGTAAACAATTCGGTCAGTCCACGGAGGCTATCGAGCAGGGGCTTCGGAGTGTCCTTCGCCCATCAGCAGAGGACGAGGCGACCAGTGGGCGACGCAGAAGGAGCCAGCCATGACGTCAAAAGATGCACTACCGGTCGGCTACCCGTTCGCGTCGGATCCAGAAGGGGCATCGTCGCAGCTCGACGGCGAATCCCTGCCATTAGTGGCGCCGAATAATGGTGCTTCCGCTAGCATCAAGTCGCATGCAGCCCCGCGTGCCACCCAGCGTCGTCTGCGTGCCGTCGAAGCTCGACTCAGTGACCGCGACCTTGCCGTTCTGGCGTCTGTCGAGCGCTTCCGGTTCCTGACTGCCGAACACATAGAGGCGCTGCACTTCAACGACCATGCCTCGGCAGAATCAGGTGGGCGAACGTGTCGCCGTGTTCTGGTCCGATTGCGCCGGGAGCGTGTTTTGGGTGTCCTCACTCGTCGAGTGGGTGGCGTTCGGGCTGGCTCCCAGGGGCTGGTGTACTTCGTCGACACGGCCGGGCAACGTCTGCAGCAGCAAGGGGGTTCCAGCCGTCGGGGCCGACGCTTCCCGGAACCATCGGCGCGCTTCTTGGATCACACGCTGGCAATTGCTTACGTGGCAGTCGGCATCAAAGCTGCGGCAGGTGCCTTAGGTGCAGAGGTGGTACAGGTGGCGCCGGAGAAGGAGGCTCGCCGCCCATTTATCGACCGTCTCGGCGGCACTCAGGTGCTGCGCCCTGACCTGTACGTTGAGCTCGCTGCCCGCCCCGGAGATGAGGATGTCAAAGCTTTCTTCGTGGAAATCGACCTTGGCCACGAAAGCCTACCGACGGTGTTGCGGAAGTGTCAGCAGTACGAGGCGTACTACCAAACCGGTATCGAGCAGCGTGATTTCGGCGGCTTTCCCCGCGTGGTCTGGGTGATGGGCGCCTATCGTCCCGACATCGCCGAGCGACGTCGGCAAACCTTGCAGGCCTCACTGACGCGAGGCGTCAGGCTCACGCCGGAGCTTTACCGCGTGACGGCAGCTGAGGAGGTGGCGGCGCAGCTGGTCCAGGAGGTTCGTCATGGGTGAGCCGGTCAATGTTCTGTATGTCGGCGATGCCCTGGATGAACTGCGCAAGCTTCCGTCGGACTCGGTTGATATGTGTCTGACGAGTCCGCCGTACTTCCGGCTGCGTGATTACGGCGCGAACGGACAACTTGGACTGGAGGCGAACGTCGATTCCTGGGCCGAGGCCATCCGGGTGATGGCTGGCGAGGTTCGCCGTGTGCTGGTGCCGACGGGTACGTTCTGGCTCAACCTCGGTGATACCTACGCCAACCACCCTCGCCAAGGTGCGCCGTCGAAAAGTTTGCTACTGGCTCCCGAGCGCGTCGCCCAGCTGTTGCAGGAGGACGGCTGGATAGTGCGGAATAAGATCATCTGGGCCAAGCCCAACCCGATGCCGAGCAGTGTGGGAGACCGACTGACTGCCACTCATGAGGTCATCTACTTGTTTGCAAAGCAAGGCCGCTACCACTTCGATCTGGACGCCATTCGGAGGCCGCACCGTTCACGTTCCGGTAAGCCACCCCGCCCTGGAACTCGTCGCCCGGCTAAGGAGCGGTGGCGCGGGCCGAACGCTGACTCGACAACCGGCCTCGCAGCTATGAAAGCGCTGGGCAGCGTCGGGCATCCGCTAGGTAAGAATCCCGGCGACGTGTGGACGATCGCCACGTCTGCAGGCAAGGGAAGCCATCACGCTACGTTCCCAGAGCCTCTCGTTAGGCAGTGCATCCAAGCCGGCACTCCTGAGGCTCGCTGCGCAATCTGCCGTGCCCCTTGGCGGCGTCCGGTTCGCCGGCTTGGCGCAACAGCCACGCGCCTAGCTCTTCAGGCAACATGTGGGCATGCTGGCGATTCTGAGCCAGGTATCGTCCTTGACCCCTTCATGGGGAGTGGCTCGACAGCGGTCGTCGCCGAAGCCCTGGGGCGGCACTGGGTGGGGATCGAGCTCAATCCAACGTTTGCCGAAGAAGCTCGGGCCCGCATTGCCGCAGCGCGCCCGCGATCGCCGCCTGGCGTGTAGTTCGGTCGAAGCCTCATCGGTGCACCGCGGCTGGTGACGAAGACTCCACCGGGGAGTCTCGCCGGTCGCACACACCGAGGAGTTGTCATGACGACACCCATCACTGGCGGCGATCGCCAGAATCCGGCAGGAATCAAAACTCTTGCCATCCGGCTCGAACCGGACGTCCACACCCAACTGACGCTGATTGCTCAGCTGCGGAACAGCACGATCACCGACGAGATCAGAAAGGCCCTGATGGCACACATTGACGGCATCAAGGGCAGCACGGATCTCGCCTCGCAGGCAGAATCCGCCATGGCGGAGATCGAGCGCGAAGCTGCTGCTCGCCGTGAGGCGATCGCGCAGTTGTTCGGTGGCGATTCGGAAGCGACTAAAACTCGCCCCGCTCGCGGACGGTAGTTCGAGACCATCGGCAGGGACAGCGTGAGCCGCACTCGTCAGAGCGCCTCCGCTGTCCTTGCCGGACACCCTTATTGACCCCTTGGAACGGTTAAGGAAGTCCTTCCTTTCTTGACGGAATTTCTGTTGTGGAATTCGCTTAAATCGTTGAATGGATTGAACGGGCGATTCATAATACAAACAGAAATTGGAGACAGAAGAAATGCAGGAAAAAGATATACAAGGCTTGGCTGAAACCATCAGAACTCAGCGTCAGAAGCTTGGCCTTTCAGCCAGTGAGGTTGCCCGACAGGCAGGCGTGGCCAAAGGCACCATTACGCGGCTGGAGTTGGGGCAAATCGCCAATCCTCGCATGGATAACCTGCGTGCCATCGCTGACGTTCTCCAGCTTCCGCTCACCGACATCCTGGCGGAGTCGAGTCTGCTGCGCGGCTCCGACCTCCCGACACTCAGTCCGTATCTCCGGACGAAGTTCAAAGATATGCCCGACAGCGCAGTCCGTGAAATTGAAGACCATTTCCGTGATGTCGCCGCCCGGCATGGCATCGATATAAATACCGGTCCAGCCCCAGGCGAGGACGAATAACGCAACGACTTCTCAGAAAGGAGAAAGCCATGACCAACGAACATATTTCTACATATATCGAACGGAGCGTCCTGGCTACTCTCCGAGGCCTTATTCCTAACAGGGAAGTTCGTTCCCAGGAAGAGGCCAAGCGTGTCGCCGAACACCAAGCCACCCGACTGCTGGAGCTCCATCGGATCGAGACTGGTCCAGTGCCGGTTGAATTCATCGCCGATCTGCCAAAGATTGAAATCGAGATCGTAGACGCTCCGGTCTCAGGCGCCAGCTTCTGGAACGGCACTAACTGGATCATTCAGCTCAACAAGCACGAACCCTACTGCCGCCAGCGGTTCACCTTGGCCCACGAGTACAAGCACATCATCGACCACAACCGCGCCGACGCTCTATACATCGGCAGCCGTGATGCCACCCCAGCCGAACAGGCTGAGCAGGCTGCCGATTACTTCGCCGGCTGCCTGCTGGTTCCCAAAAAGCTACTGAAGCGCGCGTACTACGGCGGTATGCAGCGTACGGCTGATCTCGCCGACTACTTCCAGGTTTCCGAAACCGCGATGACCGTACGCCTGCGCCAGACGGGCATCGTCGAACCTGCGCCGCGATGCACGCCGCAAAGCACCCCATTCTCCCGTTCATGGCAGTACCGCATGAATCGCCGCACCCAAATACAAGGAGTTTGACGATGACGATTGAAGAAGTCGAAGCACTGAGACCGCGTAAGGCAGTTCTGTACCTGCGCGTCTCAAGTAAGAAGCAAACGCAAACTGCCAGTGATATCGATAAGGATGGCAATTCCATCGCCACGCAGCGTGACATCTGCGAGCAGAAGGCGGAAGCCGTCAACGCGGACATCATTGAGGAATTTGTTGAGCCGGGCGTCTCCGCTCAGACCATCGAGAAGCGCCCGGTATTTCAATCCCTTCTCAGGTTCCTGCAAAACAACCGAGACGTTGACTACGTGATCGTCTACGCCCGCTCGCGTGCCTTCCGTAATTTCACGGACGCAGCGATTACGCGGCGTCATCTCGATAAGCTCGGCGTGCGCCTATTGTCTGCTCGTGAGGACTTTGGTGAAGGGACCTACGCCGTCGCGATGGAAGCTGTCACCGACATCATGAACCAGGTACAGAACCAGCTGAGCGGTGAAGATATCAGCATCAAGATGCGCAACAAAGCAATCAATGGCGGCACGTTGGGTAAGGCTCGGCTCGGATACCTCAACATACGCAAGGACATCGACGGGCGCATGATCAACAGCGTTGGGCTCGACGATGTCAGGGCACCGCTCGTCCTCAAGGCCTTCGAGCTGTACGCCACTAACCTCTATTCAATTGAACAGCTGGAAGCGACGATGGCGGATCTCGGCCTAACCAATCGCCAGACCGCACGGTTCCCTGAAGGGCCCGTCTCAGCCAGCAAGCTGCATCAGATGCTGAAGGACCCGTATTACGTCGGGTATGTCGTCTACAAGGGCGACGCCTATCCCGGACGGCATGAGCCAATCATTGGCCAAGACTTGTTCGATCAAGTGCAAGATATTTTGAACTCCCGGAGTGGTGCCGGCTCGCGTGACCGCATCCACAACCACTTCCTCAAAGGCATGCTCTACTGCGGCAAGTGCTTCAAGCTCGGCCGACAGAGCCGTGTCATCTATACGAAAGTAAAGGGGAGAGGGGGCACCCCTCACGAATACTTCTTTTGCAGAGCTCGCCAGGAGGGCAAGTGCGACCTTCCGTATCTGCCCGCTTATCTGGTCGAGGACAGTGTGGCCGACTCTTACGGCCGACTCGTTCTCGACGAGGATTTCAAACAGGATGTGCGCAGGCGACTGGAAGAGGCCCTTCTCGGTGAGCAGAAGGACATCAAGGAGATGTATGCGCGCTACACCAATCAACTGAAGGAGGTCGAAGCCAAGGAGAGTCGCCTCGTCGACGTTGCTGCTGACGGCATCCTGCCTGTATCGAAGGTTCGCGAGAAGATGCACGAGCTGCGTGTGCAACGTTCCCGTATTGAAGACAGTCTCGCCAATATCGGCGAAGAGATTGCCGTTGGTGGCCAGCTGCTGACCAATGCGCTCGATCAGCTTGCAGACCCGAAGGCGTACTACGAGAAGGCGACAGACAAGGTTCGGCGGCTCCTCAACGAATCCTTCTTCTTGCGATTCTTTGTCCATCACGACGGCGCGGTGGGAGCGGATCTCAACGAACCCTTTGACGACATCTTCGCCGCTCAGATCGCCTTTCGCGCGTCCAAAACGCCACAGGCGGTATCTGGTCCAGGATCGTCCCGATCGTCCCAAATAGGGCCGTTTTTGGACGATTCAGGCGTACTTGCCGCACAATTCCGGGGAACCAAAAATGGCGCCGATTTCTCGACGCCATCTCTGTTGTTCAAACTAAAGTCGGTCTATTCAAACCATGGTTCGAATAAAGCGACTCTGGTCGGGATGACAGGATTTGAACCTGCGACCTCTTCGTCCCGAACGAAGCGCGCTACCAAGCTGCGCTACATCCCGATCCGCTGCGAAAGCAACTGTTCAAGGATAGCTGAATCGCTGCGGGATGCGAAATCGGGGAGTGGGTGTTCCTCGCCACACTCGCCCCAGACGCCACGACTACACCAACGAATCCCGCCAGGCCCCGTGTAGCCGGGCAAACCGGCCACCCCCGCTGATCAGCTCGGCCGGCGAGCCATCTTCAACAATGCGTCCGTCGTGGACCACCAGCACCCTGTCCGCCGTCTCAACGGTTGAGAGCCGGTGGGCGATGATGATGGCAGTGCGGGCATCGTTCCCGCCGGCGACACCCTCCAGCAGCTGGGCCAGTCCCTGCTGGACCATGCGCTCGGAAGGAATGTCCAGGGACGACGTCGCCTCATCCAGGATCAATACCGCAGGCGCGGCGAGGAATGCCCGTGCGAAGCCGATGAGCTGCCGCTGCCCGGAGGACACCCGGCCACCGCGCTTGTTGACGTCGGTGTCGTAGCCTTCGGGAAGGCTCATGATGAAGTCGTGGGCACCCACTGCCGCAGCAGCCGCCTCAATCTCGGCGCGTGAAGCTTCCGGGCGACCCAGGGCGATGTTGTCGGCAACCGAACCGCTGAAGAGGAAGGCCTCCTGGGTCACCATCACCACGGCGCGGCGCAGGTCCGTGGTAGCCAAGTCGCGCAGATCTACCCCGTCCAGGGTGATGGAGCCGGACGTGACGTCGTAGAAGCGGGCGATGAGTTTCGCCAGTGTGGATTTGCCGGCACCTGTCTGTCCCACCAGGGCCACGGTTTGCCCTGCGGGGATGTGCAGGTCCAGGGCAGGAACAACCAGTTGGCCGTCGCTGTAGCCGAACTCCACGCCCTTGAAGTCGATCTCACCCCGTGAACTCTTCAGCGGCACCGGGTTCTTCGGCGGACGCACCGTGGGCACTTCCTCAAGCAGCCCCGAGACCTTCTCCAATGCGGCCTGGGCACTCTGGAACGAGTTGTAGAACATCGCCATCTGGTCAACGGGCTGGAAGAAGCGCTTGGTGGAGAGGATAAGTGCCAGCAGGACACCCACCGCGAGCTCGCCGCTGAGCACCCGGAAGCCTCCGAACAGCAGGACCACGGCTACGCAGACGTTGCCGATCAACACCAACCCTGGCTGGAAGATGCCGTTCAGGTTGATCGAGCGGACAGTGTTCTTGCGGTAGTCCTCGGCCAACTCGCCATAGCGGGCTGCGTTCTCGGGCTCCTTGCGGAAGGCCTTCACTGCACGGATGCCGGTCATGGTCTCCACGAAGTGCACGATCAGTCGCGCCGAGACTACGCGGGACTCCCGGAACGCGATCTGCGAGTGCTTCTGGTACCAGCGGGCCAGGAAGAACATCGGGACGCCGGCCGCAAGCATGATCAAGCCACTGCGCCAATCCAACGCGAACACCGTGAAAGCGGTGAACACCATGAACAGCATGCCCGAAGCCAAGGAACTGACGCCGGAATCCAGAAGCTCCCGCAGCGCTTCCAGGTCAGAAGTCTGCCGGGCAATAATGCGTCCCGAGGTGTATTTCTCGTGGAATTCCAGGCTCAGGCGCTGCGTGTGCCGGAAAACGCGGAGCCGGAGGTCCAGGAGCATCGCCTGGCTCAGCCGGGCCGTGGAGGTCACGTAGAGCGCGGTCATTCCGGCTGTCGCAACTGCGGCGGCCAAGTAGAGCGAGCCAGCCAACACCAACGGACCGTTGTCGCCGGACTGAAGTGCCGGGAGTGCGTGGTCGATGCCGAACGCGATCAGCGCCGGCCCCGCAACCCGGGTGAGCTGTGAAACCACCACCATCACGATCGTCAGCCAGAAACGCAACCGCACCGGTCGGATGAGCGAGGCAAGCAAGGCGAGCGACCGGCGTCGTACGGCTTTGCTGTCTGCTTTGCTGAGGAGGGTGTTGTCCTCATTGGCGGTACCAAAGGTGGTGGCGCTCACCGGCGGGCCTCCTCAGCTTCTTCGAGCTCGTCCAGTTCGGTATCGAGGTCTTTCGGGCCCGCGTCCAGGCTGGCGATGACGTAGCGGTAGTGGTCGTTTTCGGCCAACAGTTCCGTATGGGTTCCGACGGCGGTGATGGTCCCGTTTTGGAGCAACGCCACCCGGTCCGCCAATGCCACAGTGGAAGGACGGTGCGCGACGATTAACGTGGTGGTCTCACGGAGGACCTCGCGCAAGCGGGCTTCCACGCGTTCCTCGGTGTTTACGTCCAGGGCGGACAGGGGATCATCGAGGACCAGGACTTTCGGCGCTGCGGCGATGGCGCGGGCCAGGGCAATGCGTTGCCGCTGGCCGCCGGACAAACTCAGGCCTTCCTCGCCGATCAGCGTGTCAACGCCCTCGGGCAGGGAGTACGCAAACTGGGCCTGCGCGACGTCCAACGCCTCGTCCAGGGCAGCATCGCTGGGATCCGGCGCGCCCAGGAGCACGTTGTCCCGGACCGAACTGGAGAAGAGCGTGGTGTCCTCGAAGGCTACGGCCACGATCCTGCGCAGTTCCGCGATGTCGTAATTGCGGACGTCCACGCCGTCGATGGTCACTGCGCCGGCCGTCACGTCGTAGAGGCGGGGGACCAGTTGAAGCAGCGCGCTCTTTCCGCTTCCCGTGATGCCCACGAGGGCCATGGTTTCGCCGGGACGGATGTCCAGGGTGATGTCGTGCAGGAGGGTGCCGCCGTCGTCGAACCCGAAACTTGCGTGCTCAAAACGCAAGGCGCCTTTGACGGTTACCGGGACCACCGGCACGTCCGGAGACGTGATGGTGTTTTCGGTGTCCATGACCTCGAAGTGGCGGTCCAGAGCGGTCTTTGCCGTCAGTGCCATCGCCAGAAGCATGCCGGAAAATTCAACGGGGGTAGCCACAACCGCCGCGGTAGCGAAGAAGGCAACGAGCGCGCCGATGCTGAGCTGACCGCTGGCGGCCAGCATGATGCCCACCACCAGTCCGACGCCCAGCGCGAGCTCAGGCAGCAGGGTGACCACCAGCGTGAAACCGGCCTGCTGTTTGGCTTTGGCGATCTCGGTCTGGCGCAGCTCCTCGGCCTGGCCATTGAAGTTTTCCAGCGCCTCACGGCTCCGTCCGAACGCCTTCAGGACGCGGATGCCGTGGACCGATTCTTCGACGGTGGTGGCGAGGTCGCCGGCCTGGTCCTGGCTGAGTCGAGTGACAAGGCTGAAGCGGCGGCGGAACCGGAAGGAATTGATCATGATCGGCACGGCCGCGGCCAGGAAGATGAGCGCCAGCTGCCAGCTCATGGAAAACATGACGCCGACGCCGATGATCACCGTCAGCGTCGTCACCACCAGCATGATCGCGCCGAACGCCATCCACCGGCGCAGGAAGCTAAGATCCGTCATGGCCCGCGAGAGCAACTGGCCCGAGCCCCAGCGGTCGTGGAACGCCACCGAGAGCTGCTGCAGGTGCCCGTAAAGGGTCACACGCATCCGGGTCTCAACCGTGGTGGCCGGATTGATCACGAACTGGCGGCGCAAGGCCACCAGTCCGGCTTCGGCCACGCCGAGGCCAAGAATCACGACGGCGGCAATCCAGACTGCTTCCGGGGAACCGCCGGGTTGTAACGAGTTGTTGACCAGGACCCGCAGAACCTGCGGGATGGTGAGTGCGACGATGCTGGCGAGCAGGGCGCAAATGAGGCCCATGACAAGGCGGGGGAGGATGGGCCGCACATGGGGATACAGGCGGCCGACGGAGGTGAAAAATGACGTTTGCTTGGACATGCCCGCTTCTCAACAGCTGGATCTTCAGATGGTGCGGAGGTGGTTTCCCGTAGCAACTACCCTATGCCATGGCGTGATTCGTTTCACAGGACCACGCAGCTCCGGTGAAATGTTTGACCCAGTTATTGAGGTTCGTAATGCTGCCCCGGGTTTAGTTGCGGGCTGGTTTAGTTGCGCGGCGTCAGCGTCAGCAGTACAGCCTCCGGGCGGCAGGCGATGCGGACCGGGGCGAAGCGGGAGGTGCCGATCCCGCCCGAGACGTTCACCGGCGTCGTGAATCCGTTGCTTTCCCAATCGTGGAGGCCCTTGGCGCGCCACGTGGGGAGGTCGCAATTGGAGACCAAGGCGCCGAAGCCGGGGACGCAGATCTGGCCACCGTGGGTGTGACCGGCGATGATCAGGTCGGCGCCCGCCTCGGTGAAGTGGTCCAACACGCGTTGGTACGGAGCGTGGATCACGGCGACTTTGAGGTGCGGCCGGGCATCCTGGTTCACGGTGCCGCGGGGCCAGCCGGCGTAGCGTTCGCGCCCCAAGTGGGGATCGTCTACGCCGGAGAAATCGAACCGCAGACCGTTGAACACCACCGACTGGGCGCGGTTGGTGAGGTCGATCCAGCCACTCATGCCGAAGGCGGAGCGGAGCTTGGGCCAGTCGAGCTGGAGGGGTTCCTTCTTGGGTTTCGACGGACCACGGAAGTAGCCCGCCGGGTTCTTGATCCGCGGCGCGTAGTAGTCGTTCGAGCCGGGAACGAAGACGCCGGGGAACTCCATCAGGGGCTTCAAGGCCTGGATGAGGGGGTCGATGGCCTTGGTGTGGCTCAAGTTGTCGCCCGTGTTCACCACGAGATCCGGCTTGAGGTCTGCCAGGGACTGCAACCACTGGGTCTTCTTGGCCTGTCCCGGGACAAAGTGAATGTCGCTCAGGTGCAGGACACGAAGGGGTGCCGAGCCCTCGGGGAGAATCGGCAACGTTTCGTGGCGGACCTCGAACTGGTCCTTCTCCCACCAGCCGTAGGCGGCAGCCGCAGTGCCTGCCGTTGCGCCCACGGCAGCAGTGACGGCAAAACCGCGCCCGAATGAACGGACGCGGTCTGCCAGCGAATCCCGGAACGTCACCCGTTAGTCCTTGCCCGGGGCGTCGCCGCTGTTTCCATTGCCGTTACCGTTGTTGCCGGTTCCGGTGGACGGCGCCGGGTTCGGCGCCTGCTTCGGCGTAGACGGCGTCGTGTTCGACGGCGTGTTGTTGCGTTGCGGTGTCGGTGCGCCCGTGAGGTTGGACGGCGGCTGCTGGAACGGGTTTGTGCCGTAGGCGGGAGCGACAGCCAACATGTAATTGGTGAACTGCGGGCCGGCGATCATGTAACCGTCAACGAAATCGTAGAACTTGCCGTTGACCGTGAGATTGCGTCCGTAGCGCGACTGGTTACCCAACGGGTCTCCGAACCAGGACGCTGTGGCGAGACCAGTGGTGTAGCCGACAACCCACGTGGAGCCGTTGGTGTCGTTGGTGCCGGTCTTGGCGGCAACAGGGAAGTTCTTGGAGTTCAAGGCAGGGCGGATCAGCGAGCCGGAACCTTGATCCAGCACCTTGCCCATGGCGTAGGCCACGCCCCGGGCTACCTCAGGTTTCACGGCGTCCTTGCAACTGGACGACTGGGCCGGAAGATCAGCGCCCGATTGGTCCTTCACCGAAGTAATGGCAATCGGTGCACAGTACTTCCCATCTGCTGCGAAGGTTGCAAAAGCCGCGGCCATGGTCAGGGGGGCGGTCTGGGTTGCACCGATCAGGTTAGACAGTCGAGTCATAGGCACCTGTGGGTTTGGATCCGTGACCTTGCCGGTGCCGTCTCGGGTCGGAAGCCCTCCGTGAATGCCGGTGGCGTCTACGATCCCTTGAATGCCACAGAGATCAACCTGTGACGCAGAGGCGAACGTTGCAGTGTTGATCGAGTTCATGAGGCCGTACAGCACCGTCATGTTCCTGTAGTAACCCTCGTCAGAGTTCTGAAGGTCGAAACTGCCAGGCACGTTTCTGTCGTAGAAGCCGTCGACTGGCGTCGGACAGGTGTTCTTCCACGGGAAGTTCTGCGGATAGTTTCGTCTGGAAGCATTGATGGTGGTTTCCATCGACTTGCCCTCGTTCAGCCACTGGGCGAACGTGAAGGGTTTCATCGTGGAACCGGGCTGGAACCCGCCAATGCCGTTGAGGTCGTTGCCGTTGGCGTCGAGCACATCAACGTTGAAGTTCTGTGTCTGATCGAACTTGCCCTCTTGAGGCAGCCAAACGGTGTTCTGGGCCATGCTGACGATCTGGCCCGTGCCCGGCTGGACAGAGACGATCGAGGCACCCCACTTGTCCGGGTTGGCACCTGCCGTGGCGTCGACCTGCTGCTGCGCCACGTTCTGGGCGGTCGGGTCAAGGGTGGTCTGAATGGTCAGGCCGCCGCGCATGACGCGCTTTTCGCGGTCTTCCTGCGTGTCACCGTAAGCCGGGTTGTTCAGCAGGAGGTGGAGAACGTAGTCGCAGAAGTACGGAGCCATCGAGGCGTAGGCACAACCCTGGCGGGCCGGGGTCACCTTGGTGGTGACCGGCGTGGCCACGGCTTCATCGTGCTGGGCCTGCGTGATCTTCTTCTGGGCCAACATGGCGTTGAGGACCAGGTCGCGGCGCACCTTTGAATTGTCCGGGTTGGTGATCGGATCAAAGGCCGACGGGCTGTTCACCAGGCCAGCCAGCAGGGCGGCTTGGGGAAGAGTCAGGTCTTTGGCGGTGGTGCTGAAGAAGAACTTCGATGCCGCTTCAATGCCGTAGGCGTCGCGGTTGAAGAAGACGATGTTGAGGTAGCCCTCAAGGATCTGCTCCTTGGAGAACTTCTTCTCCAGGGCGATCGCGAGCTTCATTTCGCGGAGCTTGTCACCCACGCCCTTGTTGACACCGTTGAGCAGGACGTCGTCGCCCTTGCCGGAGGCCACCAATGACTCGTTGATGACGTTGTTCACGTACTGCTGGGTGATGGTGGACGCACCCTGCTTGTTGCCTCGGGCGGTGCTCACCAGTGCTCGCATGATGCCCGTAGTGTCGATGCCGCCGTGCTCATAAAAACGGCTGTCCTCAATGGAGATGACAGCGTCCTTGATAAACGGGCTCATCGCGTCCAGCGGAACCTTGGTCCGGTTCTCCGCGTAGATCGAGGCGATCGGCGTACCGTCCTTCGCCAGGATCGTGGTGTTCTGGCTGGGCGGATCCACCTGCAGCTCCGCCGGCAGAGTGTCAAAGAACTGGATGGAACCACTTGCGGCACTGCCCGAGACGGCTGCGGCCGGGACAAGAAGTCCAGCCACCAGGACGCCACAGATCGCACTCACGCCAAGGAAACCTAATATCTTTCCGAGGGTGGTGGCAGTGTCGAATATGGGGTTCTTGCGAGTCACCATGTTTTCCAGTTTACCGGCACGGGCTAGGCTTTCTGTCATGACCAAATGGGAGTACGCCACGATTCCGCTTATTATTCACGCCACCAAGCAGATCCTGGACCAGTGGGGCGAAGACGGCTGGGAGCTTGTCCAGGTTGTCGGCGGCCCCGATGGCAAAGGCCTTGTCGCATACCTGAAGAGGGAGAAGCAGTAACCATGACCACCCCCGCAGAAACCACCTCTCCCGCGGAATCCGGCGCCCCGACGTCGGCCGTCGAGCAGCGTCTGGCCGAGCTCGGACTGACCCTTCCCGAGGTCGCTGCCCCCGTGGCTGCCTACGTGCCCGCCGTCGTCTCCGGCAACTACGTTTACACCTCCGGACAGCTGCCCTTTATTAACGGCAAACTCGAAGCTACGGGCAAGGTCTCGCTGGGCGAGTTGGGCGCGTCGGACGAAGCAACCGTCGATCCCGAGGAAGCCAAGCGCTACGCCGCCGTATGCGCAATTAACGCCCTGGCCGCCGTCAAGAGTGTCATCGGCGACCTCGACCGCGTCACCCGCATCGTCAAGGTGGTCGGCTTCGTTGCCTCCGAGCCCACCTTCACCGGCCAGCCCGGCGTCATCAACGGTGCTTCCGAACTTCTGGGACAGGTATTCGGCGACGCCGGCATTCACGCCCGTTCCGCCGTCGGCGTTTCTGTCCTGCCCCTCGACTCTCCCGTAGAGGTCGAGCTCATCGCTGAATTCAGCTAAGGAACCGGTTCACCGAAGTGCCGCAGCTTGCCCGTCGCCTGTTTGTACTGCCCCCCGCACTCGAAGGGGCAGCACAAAACTGGCTTGAGCTCGGCGAGCGGACCCCCAGGGCCGCCCGCTATGCCTCATCTGTTGTCCTTTTGCGCGATTCACCCTCCGGCTTGGAGACCTGGCTTGGATACCGGCCTGGTTCCTCGCCGTTGGGAGTCGTGGCGTTTCCCGGCGGGTCCCTGGACCCGTCCGACGACGACCCCATCGCTTGGGTGGGTCCCTCACCCCAGCAGTGGGCTGAGCAGATGGGGACGGACGACGTCGGGCTCGCCCGCCGTCACGTGGTAGGCGCCATCCGTGAGCTCTTCGAAGAGACCGGTGTCCTGCTGGCAGGTCCGGATGCCTCCTCCACTGTGGAGGCCAACTCCACCGTGGAGTGGATGCGGGCCCGCGAAGCCGTAGCCGCCCAGGAGAAGTCCTTCACGGAGGTGCTCACCAAGCGTGGGCTTGCCCTGCGGACCGATCTGCTGAAACCGCTGGTCAACTGGCTCAGCCCGGACTTCGCCCACACGCGGTTCAACACCCGGTACTTCGCGGCCACGGTTCCGGTGAACCAGCAGCCCAGCATCCTTGGCAGCAAGGGTGTGTGGGGCCGTTGGGTGTCGGCGTCCGAGGCCATTGCCCTGCGCGATACTCCCGCCTTGGGCGATGAGATCGGCCAGCCAAACACCGTCGGCCTGAACTTGGGCCAGCTTTTGGTGCCGGGCTCGGAGATCATGCTCGAGAAGATGGCCCACGCCAATGGATGCATCGCGTACCTGAGCTACAAGCGCAAAGCGCACGTGTATCAGCCCAAGCTGGTGGACGAAGGCGGGCAGCTCATGCTCGAAGTCGAAGCCGCACGCACCGTCGCCGGCGAGCCCCAGCGCGAACGCTGACCCTCGCTCACATCCCACCGGCTTGAGCCGAACGCTCGCTCACATCCCACCGGCTTGAGCCGAACGCTCGCTCACCAAGACACCAAAAAAGCCGCCCCGGCGTCGAACCGGGGCGGCTTTTTCGTGAAGCTCTTTAGCGCGAACGCTGGCGGAGTCGCTGCATGTCCAGGATGACGACGGCGCGGGCTTCCAACCGCAGCCAGCCGCGCTGAACGAACTCGGCCAGTGCCTTGTTGACGGTTTCGCGGGAAGCGCCCACCAGCTGGGCCAGTTCTTCCTGGGTGAGCTCGTGGGCGACCAAGACGCCGTCGGTGGCCGGACGGCCGAAGCGGTCGGCGAGGTCCAGGAGCGCCTTGGCAACGCGGCCCGGCACGTCGGAGAAGACGAGGTCGGACAAGGAATCGTTGGTCCGGCGCAGGCGGCGGGCCAGTGCCTGCAGCAGCTGGGCGGAAACCTCGGGACGCGTGCGGAGCAGGGCGTTGAGGCTCTCGTTCTTCAGGCCCGCAAGGCGCGTTTCGGAAACGGCGGTGGCCGTGGCGGTACGCGGGCTGGGGTCGAACAACGCCATTTCGCCGAAGAGTTCGCCCGGGCCGAGGATGGCCAGCAGGGACTCACGGCCGTCGGGGGAGGTACGGCCGAGCTTCACCTTGCCGGAAACGATGAAGTAGAGCTGGTCACCCTGGTCGCCTTCGCGGAACACGGAAGCTCCACGTGAAAGGTCCACCTCGGTGAGTTCGTCCGTCAGCAGGCGGAATGCGTCGTCGTCAAGGGTGGCGAAGAGGGGTGCGCGGCGCAATACCTCGATGTCCATGAAATCTCCTGAATATAAGTTTCGGTCGTGGCGCTCCAGCCATTGTTTCAGAATTTTTGAGCTTCTGTGACGTACTTGGCACGTGAAACGCTGAAATGGCGCGGGTTGGCGGCGTTCAAGGCCCGAAGGACCGCCTTAAAACAACCTTTGACCGTGACCCCATGGTGATGTGACTAACGGTTGGCTGTCAGGGTCCACAACTACAATTGGCGCTACCCGGCTATGAGGAGCATTGGTGTTTGGCTTGACGATATTGGATTTGGCATTGATTTTGATGCTCCTGTCCTACTTGATCTATGGCCTGCGCAACGGCTTCATGGTCACATTGGGCGGTATTGCCGGATTCATCGTCGGCGCCATCGCCGCATTCGTGGCAGTGCCGCTCGTCAGCAACTGGGTGACCGACAGCGGCTGGAGGCTGGCCGCCACGGTGGGCGCCGCCGTCGTACTCATCGCTTTGGGGCATGGGCTTGGGACCATGATTGGCCGCAAAGTCCGCCACGCCGTGCGGATCAAGCCGTTGCATGCGGCGGACCGCCTGATCGGTGGCGTGGTGAGCGTGGTGGTGGCCGCGCTGGTGATGTCCATGCTGGCGTTCAGCATCAGTTCCCTTGGCGTGCCGTTTGTGTCGCAGCAATTGGCCGAGTCCCGGGTGATCCGCTACATCGACAACATGACTCCCACGCCCGTCAAGAGCACCATGGCGCAGCTGCGGTCCACGGTGATCGGCGACGGCATTCCTAAGCTGATTGAGGGCATCGGGCCAGGGACGCCGGTGCCGGTTCCCAACGAGTCCACCGATACTCCGGCCTTGAACCGGGCCGCCGAATCCGTGCTGAAGATCGCCGGAACGGCCTTCGAGTGCGGTCAGAACCAGACCGGTTCCGGATTCGTCGTTTCGCCCGGGCGCGTCGTCACCAACGCGCACGTCGTGGCGGGCGTGTCGCAGCCCGTTGTGGAAATTCCCGACGGCGGTGCGTTGCCAGGTCGCGTGGTCTACTTCGACCCACAGCGGGACATCGCAGTGCTGGCCGTGGATGGCCTGAAGTCCAGTCCGTTGCCGCTGAGCGCGGACCTGCCGGGTGGAAGCCCGGCAGCGTTTGCCGGCTACCCGCATGGCGGTCCCTTCCAGTCGAAGCCCGCTACAGTGCAGGGGATTTCACCGATCCTGGTTCCGGATATTTATGGCAACAATCCTTCGCCGGAGCTGGTGTACAAGCTGGCCGGGGATGTCCAGCCCGGAAACTCGGGCGGACCCCTGTTGACGATGGACGGCCAGGTAGCCGGCCTGATCTTCGCCAAGACCACCACGGATGCGGCCTTGGGCTTCGCCTTGACCATGACCGACGTGGAGCCCGTGGCGGCGCAGGCCCCAGGCCTCAGTGAGCAGGTCTCCGCCGGGCAGTGCACCCGCAAGTAACCAGCCCTCTCTCACATCACCCGGGCATTTGGGCGGCCCTCTCTCACATAGTGACTGTTTTTAGGGCACGCTCTCTCACCTAATGAGCGCAATTCCCGGACGCTCTCTCGCGGCGATAGATTGGGAGCCATGACTGAAGCCACCCCCGCCACCGAAGCCGGTCGCGGCACCATCCTTGTGATCAATGGACCCAACCTCAACCTTCTGGGCACACGCGAGCCCGAGAAGTACGGAACCTCCACGTTGGCCGACGTCGAGCACCTCGCCATGACGGCGGCCACCACGCATGGCTTCACGGTGGATTGTGTGCAGTCCAACCACGAAGGTGACCTGGTGGACGCCATCCATGCAGCCCGCGGTACCGCCGTCGGCATCGTCATCAACGCGGGTGCTTACACGCACACGTCCGTGGCACTACGGGATGCCATCGCGGCCGTGCAGTTGCCCGCCGTCGAGGTCCACATCACCAACGTCCACCAGCGCGAAGAGTTCCGGCACCACTCGTACCTCTCCGGAGTTTGCAACGCGATCGTCGTTGGCGCAGGCGTGCTCGGGTACAAGCTGGCGATCGATTACCTGGCTGACGCCGTCTAGCGCTCCGGCGCCGGTGAGTGAGGGGTCCCGGGAAGCCTGTGGGATGTGAGTGAGGGTTCCCGGGAACCTGTTGGTATGTGAGCGAGGGTTCCCGGGAACCTGTTGGTATGTGAGCGAGGGTTCCCGGGAAGCCTGTGGGATGTGATGGAGCGTTACAGGGCGGTGAGCCGCAGCACGATGGCGTGCTCCGGGTTCAGCACGGGCATCGGGAGCCCGACTTCGTCCAGGAAACGCCCGCTGGCCTCCGCCCCTGAGGCCAACCAAGGAGCTGGCTTGGCCTCGGTAAACGTGTGCCCGCAGTCCGCGTCGGCGGGGGTCGGGAAGAGGAGCTCCACGCGGTAGGAACGCAGCGGATCGAGCCCCGGAATCGCCACCCGGCCCGGGAGTTCGCTCAAGCCCGTCCGGGTCTTGACCACGGCGAACAGGGCCGCTGTGGCACCTGCGGGAGTGCCGCCGTCGTGCTCTGAAGCAACCACGCCATGCACCATCAGCGACTCGTCAGGGACATCCGCGCGGACCATCCGTCCACTGTGGATGAGAGCCCGGTGCTCCTTGTACAACGCGATGAAGCGCTTGAGTTCCTCGCGCTCGGCGCCCGCAGCGGACCGGACGTCCCACTCCATGCCGAAGTGCCCGAACAAGGCCGTGATGGCGCGGAAGGAGAGGTCGTGCGTGCGGCCGGTGGTGTGGGAGGTGGTGGGGCCGACGTGCCCGCCGACCAGTTCGGGCGGAACCACGACGCCGGTCCAGCGCTGGATGGTCTGCCGCTCCAGTGCATCGTTGCAGTCCGAAGCCCAGATCCGGTCCGTCCGTTCCAGGATCCCCAGGTCCACGCGGGCGCCACCGGAGGAGCAGCTCTCAATCTCCACACCCGGGTGGGACGCCCGCAAGGCATCGAACAGCCGGTAGGCGGCCAATGTTTGCTCGTGCACTGACGCCCTGCCTGCGTGACCGTGTTCCAACAGGTCCCGGTTCTGGTCCCACTTGAGGTAGCTGATGTTGTTCTCCCTCAGCAGGGCATCGATGCGGTCAAAGATGTACTGCCACGCTTCCGGGTTCACGAGGTCAACCACGTGCTGCTGCCGCCACTCCAAGGGGAGCCGCCCGCCTTCCTTGTGGGACACGGCAGCAGGGCCAACGATCCACTCCGGATGCTCCCGGGCAACGTCCGAATCCAAGTTGACCATTTCCGGCTCCACCCACAGCCCGAACTCCATGCCGCGGGAGGTCACGGCGTCGATCAGGGGAGTGAGGCCCGAAGGCCAGAGAGTCTCGTCCACGTACCAATCGCCCAGCCCGGCGTGGTCGTCGCGGCGCCCGCGGAACCACCCGTCGTCGAGCACGAAACGCTCAACGCCAAGGTCGGCAGCCGACTCCGCCAGCGCGATCAAGGTGTCCAAATTGTGGTCGAAGTACACCGCTTCCCAGGTGTTGAGGACTACTGGGCGTGGCTTGTCCACATGGTGGGGACGTGAGCGGAACCAGCTGTAAAACGCCTCGCTGATGCCGTCGAGTCCACGGTCTGAGTACGCGGCGAACAGTGCCGGAGTCGTATAGCTGTCACCTGGTTGCAGCACCACTTCAGCCGCGCCCAGGAGCTCCGAACCGCCCACCATGGTGCGGCCATCGGCCACGCTGTCCGCGAATTGCTCATGGTTGCCGCTCCATGCCAGATGCGTGGCCCACACCTTGCCATGGCGGTTTCCAAAACCGGCGGTCCCGGCGGCCAGCAGCACCGACGAATCATGCCCGGTGCGGCCGTGGCGGCCGGTGCGCACCCACGTACCTTGCTGGATTGCCCGTCGCTGCGGGTGCCGCTCACGGCACCAGCGCCCGGTCAGGTCCAAAAGCTCGACGGCGTCCGGCGCCACCGGAAGCATGGTGGCCAGCTCATCCACCTGGAAAGGCGAAGAGCCGTCGTTGGTCACGGTGTGCTTCAGTTCCAGAAGCCCGCCCGGATGCAAGGTGACATTGCTGGTCACCGTGATACCGGCGTCGGGATCCGACTGAAGCACGACGGCGGTACTGCCGTCCATCGTCGCACTCACCACGCGCAGGCGCACCGAGAAGTCGAAGCCGGGTACGCCGTCTGCGATGCGGTGACCACGCAGCCCAGGCCGGCCCTGCCACGACGACGAGGCCTGGGGGAGGAGCCCGGCAGGAACGTTGGCGTCGATCGAGGACGGCGGGATGGGCTCGTTGAGGATGGCGAGGTCGGGCAGGGAATCGCCCAGGTCTGCTCCCCAGTGGGTTATCTCAGCCTCTCCTCGGTGGGTGCTGATCACCAGGCTGGTACCTGCGGAACGGAGATGGAGCGGTTGCATGTATGAGTCGCTTTCAGGAGCTGGAGTTGGGTGTTGCGGGGCCTGCTCTGCGTGCTTTGCGGGGGTAATGGGACGCAGAGCAGGCCTCACAACGGGAGGGTTCTACTTGAAGAGTGCGTTGACTTGCTCGTTGGCGGCTGTCAGCGAACTGGCAGGGGACTTACCCGAGACAACCGCGTCCATGGCCGGCTTCATGATTCCGGAAACCTTGGCGGCGTTGTCCGTGATCGGGAGCATGAAGGTGGTTTTGTCCTTCACATGCTGGGTAAAGGCGCTGACGTCCACGTTCTTGGCTTTGAAGGCATCTGCGGCCTTCTCGGAGGAGGTGGTGATGGCCGGGAACACGACGGCCTTTGAAGCTACGACGTCCTGGCAGGCGGCGGAACCGAGGTACTCCACCCACTTGATGGCTGCGTCCTTCTTCTTGGTGCCGGCCCACACGGAATCGGCCAGGCCGTTGAACATGGAGGCACGTTTGCCTTCGGGACCCTTCGGCGTGGGAGCGATGCCGACGTCGATGCCCTTGTAGCCGGTGTACTGGCCGATCATCCAGGAGCCGTTGCTGTTGATGGCGGCCTTGCCTGCGCCGAAGTTGTCGGCGGCATTGGCACCGACGGTGGTTTCAAGCTTGGGCATGTAGCCCTTCTCGGTCAGCGAGGCCCACCAGGCGATGGTGTCCTGGACCTTCTTGTCGTCGTAGTTGAAGTGGGTGCCCCAAGGGTTCTTGTCCGTGGTGGTCCAGCCAGTGGTGGCAGAGAGGTAGCTCCACTGCGTCTGGCCGGCGTTCTCGGCGTCGGAGCCCGGCAGGCCCAATCCGTAGACGGCAACGTTGTTCTTGTCGAAGCCGGCTTCGTCGCCGCGCTTTCCGTTCTTATCGACTGTGAGCCGGGCAATGGCCTTTTCGTAGGTGCCGCCGTCCTGCGCATTCCAGGTCAGGGAGCCCATCTGTTCCGGGGTGATGCCGGCGTCGGCGGCCATCTTCTGGTTGTAGAAGAGCGCGATCGTGTCCCAGTCTTTGGGCAGGCCGTAGCGCTTGCCATCCTGGCCCACCCAGAGGTCGGCAAGGCCCTCGTTGTACTGGGAGAGGTCTACCTTGTCCTGCGCAAGGGCGTCATCAAGGGCCACCAACTGTTTGGTCTTGATGAAGTCCGGATACTTGGAAAGGTGGTCCGTGAAGACGTCCGGCGCAGTGCCGGAGGCCATGCCGTTGGTGAGCTTGGACCAGTAGTCGTCCCAGCCGGTTTGGGTGATCTTGACGGTGATGTCCGGGTTGGCTTTGCTGAAGTCAGTGGCGCACTGCTGGTATGCCGGGAGCTGGTTGGCGTCCCAGAGCCAGTAGTTGATCTCGCCCTTGGCGGAGTCACCGCCGGAGCTGCCTCCGGAGTTTCCGCCCGAGCAGGCGGACAGTGCGAGGACGGCGGCTGCGGCGACGACGCCGATTGCCTTCTTTTTTATCATGGTTGGTCCTTTCAGGACGGGATGGGTGCGTGCCGGCGCAGGCCGGTTTCCGCGTGTGGGAGGTGGATCGGGCTATTTGGTGCCGTTGAAGCCGATGGAGTTGACGATCCGTTTGCCGAATATGGCGAAGAGGATCAGCACCGGCGTGGCGGACACGAGTGTTGCGGCCATGAGCCCTGACCAGTCCGGAGCACCTTGCGGGGACTGGGATTTGAAGACCCCGAGTCCCACGGTGAGCACCCGGGACTCTTCGGAGGTGCCTACCAACAGAGGCCAGAAGTATTCGTTCCACTGGCCCATGAACGTCAGCAGGGCCAAGGTCGCGATCGGAGCAGCGGCGTTGGGCATGATGATCTGGAAGAAGATCCGCCAGTGCTTGGCGCCGTCCAGCATTGCGGCCTCTTCAACTTCCCGGGACATATTCAGGAAGAACTGGCGCATGAAGAAGATGGCGAACGGGGTCATGAACAGGTACGGCAGCACGAGTCCGAGCATGGAATTGAGCAGGCCCAGGTTCTTGATGAGCAGGAAGTTGGGCAGGGCGGTGAAGATCGGCGGGACAAGCATGGTGGCAAGGAACAGGGAGAAGACCGCGTCGCGCCCCTTCCACCGCAGCCGGGAGAAAGCATAGGCAGCCATTGAGCTGAAGAACACAGCGCAGGCTGTTGTGATGCCCGAGAAGAGCAGCGAGTTCCAGAGGTACTGCCAGAAATTGATCGACGCGCCCGAGCCGCCTTCTGCGATGGCTTCGGAGGCACTCTGGAGGCCGAAGACCCGCTTGAACGCGCCCAGGTTGAAGTCGGCCGGCAGCAGGTTGGCGGAGTTCGCGGCGAGCGAGCCGTTGGTGGACAGGGCTGTGCGCAGCACCCAGTAGAAGGGCAGGATGCTCACGGCGATGGCCAGGCCGAGGAGGGTCAGGGCGATGGCGCGGCGCCAGCTGAAGGGGCGGCTAAACGGGCGGCGACGGCCGGCGCTTGTGCGTGAGGTAAAAGTGGTCATGGCGTGTCCTTAGTCCAGGTCCGACTGGTTGCCGCGGAGAAACTTCATCTGGATGAAAGCGACGATGGCAAGGATGAGGAAGAGGATGACAGCCAAAGCAGATCCGTAGCCGAAGTCCTGTTCGTTGAAGGCGCGCTGGTAGATGTAGAACTGCAGCACGCGGGTCGCATTGACAGGACCGCCGGCCGTGGTGACTGCAACGGTGTCAAAGACCTGGAAGGAACCGATGACAGTCACGACGAGGACCAGCACAAGGACCGGTCGCAGCAGTGGCAGGGTGATCCGCCAGAAAGTGGTCATGGCCTTGGAACCGTCGATGCTGGCGGCCTCATAGACACTGCTCGGGATGGCTTGGAGCCCGGCGAAGATCAGGAGCGCCGTGTAGCCCATATGCCGCCACGTGTTGATGAGCGCTTGTGTGGGGATGGCCCATTGCTCGCTGCCGAAGAACGCTACCCGGGGCAACCCGGTCCATTCGATGATCTGGTTGATGATGCCGATCTGGTAATCAAGCATCCAGAACCACAGCAGAGCCGCGATGACGTTCGCCATCAGGTAGGGCATCAGGAGCGCGCCGCGAATGAGTGTGGACCTGGCAACACGGTGCATCAGGATTGCAAGGCCCAGGGCCAACGCCGTCTGCAGGACGATGTTGATCACCACGTATTCCCCCGTGACGCCCAGGGCGTTCCAGAACAGCGGATCCTTGGCTATGCGTTCGTAGTTCTTTGTCTCAATCCATTCCGGATCGCCCAGGATGCTGTACTCGGTAAAGCTGAGGTAGATGCCCCGGATTGTCGGGACGAGGTAGAAGAGGATCAGTCCGACCATCGCCGGGGCGATGAAGAAGAGCGCGATCTTCAAGTCTCCGATACCGCGGAATCTGTCGGATGGTCTTCCCGGCTTGCGCGACTTCCGCGGCGCCTTGGCGGAGAGCCCAGGATCCGCTTGCTTGGTTAGCGTGGTCATCGTTGACCCTTTCTCGGGAGTGATGCGGGTAACAGCTGGAGGCGAATCTACACGAGTAGATTTTGCCTTGGCAAGACGAGTCGCGAAGTTTTGATGAAAAATGTTCGGAAATGTTGTTTCTGTTGACTCGTGTAGATAGCGGGTGCGACACTCGAGCGTACGCAAGACACGACGGACAAACGGCTGCTGTGCGCGGCCGCAGGAAAGGCAAACAATGACGTTTTCGATTGGTGTTGTTGGCGTGGGGCAGTTCGGCAGCCAGTTCGCCCACCTCTTCAAGCTCCACCCCGGTGTCCGCCGGGTCTACGCGGTGGACGAGCTGCCCGAGCGCGCCGTCGCAGCGCAGGAGCGTTGGGGTTTGGACGGCACCGTGGCCTCCTTCGAGGAGCTGCTGGAGTCCGACATCGATGCTGTCGCCATCTTCACGCAGCGGTGGACCCACGGCCCCTTGGTGGAGCGGGCCCTGCGGGCCGGAAAGCATGTGTACTCGGCGGTGCCGATGGCAATTTCCGAAGAGGAAATCGAGCGGATCATCAAAGCCGTGCGGGAAACAAAGCTGGTCTACGCGATGGGGGAGACCAGCTACTACAACCCCGCCACGGTTTTCGCCCGGAAGCAGCACGCCGAGGGTAAGTTCGGCCGGATCTTCTACACGGAGGGCGACTACGTCCACGACATGGACCTGGGCTTCTACGAGGCCTACCAATACAGCGGCGGTGAACGCTGGAAGGAAACCGCGAGTTACCCGCCCATGTTGTACCCCACCCACGCCATCGGCGGTGTCCTCGGCGCAGTACCGGGCCACGCCGTCAGTGTGAGCTGCATCGGAGTCAAAGACGAGCGGGGCGACGGCGTCTTCGACAAAGACGTCAGCATGTTCGCCAACGACTTCTCCAACGCCACCGCACTGTTCGAAATGAACGACGGCGGTGCGATGCGCACCAATGAGATGCGCCGCGTGGGGTATCCGTCGCACATCCGCGAATCCCGCTTCCGTTTCTTCGGAACGGACGCCAGCTTTGAGCAGCTCGCCACCACCACTGTGTGGCAGGACAAGTCATCTGTGCAGGACGTGTCCGAGCAGGTGGAAACCAAGCCCACCATGTCTGCCGACGATCCTTCACTGGCAGAGGTGGCACCTGAGCTCCGTGACGCGTTCATCTCAGGACTGGCTCCAGTGCACGATCAGTCCCGGCTCCCCGAGGAATTCCTCGGAGCGCCCAACGGACACGAGGGCAGCCACCAGTTCCTGGTGGACGACTTTGTGACTGCCGTGAACAACCGCAGCCTTCCCCCGGTCAACGCCTGGGTGGCCGCCCGGTTCACCCTTCCAGGCATCGTGGCCCACGAGTCTGCCCTCCGCGGTGGCGAACGGCTTCCCATTCGCGACTTCGGTGATGCCCCCGTGGAGTAGCTAGCATTTACCCCATGACAACAGCAGCAGTACAAACCCCGCGCGGACCGGTTACACGCAAAGACGTGGCCCGGTACGCCGGGGTGAGTACCGCCGTCGTGAGTTATGTAGTGAACGGTGGGCCCAAGAACGTGGCCCCGGCAACCGAAGCCAAGGTCCGCGACGCCATCCGCGTCCTTGGGTACCGACCCAACGCGGCGGCCCGGGCGCTGAAGCTGGGCTCCAGCGAAACCATCGGCGTTGTTGTACCGGATAACACCAACCCTTTCTTTACCCAGCTGGCCCACGCGGTCGAAGACGCGGCGGCTGAACTGGGATTCGGCATGGTGCTCACCAACTCCGATGGAAGCCTGACGCGGGAACGGAAGAACATCCGGACCCTGGCCGCCCGGCAGGTGGATGGAGTGTTCCTTGCAAGCTGTGTGTTCGACCCCGACGTCACGGAGCTCGAAGCCTCGGAAATCCCGGCTGTCCTGCTGAACAACGCCGGCTCACCGCCGGGGTTCAGCAGTGTGGGCGTGGACCTGGAAGCGGGTGCCCGGGCAGCCGTGGAGCACTTGATCGGCCATGGACACACGAACATAGGCCTCGCGATTGGGACCAATACCGGCAACCAGTTGGACGGACGCGAAGTCGGTTGGCTTGCCGCACTCCGTGAAGCCGGATTGGCCGAAGGCCCCATGCTGCATGGCCCGTTCAGCCGTCCCGGGGGCTATGAGGTCGGCAAGCGTTTCCTCGCCATGGCCAACCGGCCCACCGCTGTCTTCGCCAGCAATGACATGCAGGCCATCGGCATCCTCAGGGCGCTCCACGAGGCGGGCGTGCGCGTTCCCGATGAGCTGGCGCTGGTTTCCTTCGACGGCTCCCTGGACTCCGAATACAGCTGGCCGGCGCTCACCACCGTCGCGCAGCCCGTCAAAGCGATGGCCCAGGCAGCCGTTCGGGCCTTGGTAGGCAAGGGGCGCGGCGAAGAGCTGCAACACCAGGTCCTGCCCACGGAGTTGATCATCCGGCAATCCTGCGGCTGCGCCTAGGGCGCATCCGAAGTGGCACTTAATGACAATGTTTGGTCCCAACATTGTCATCAAATGCCAACTCGGCGGGGCTTGCTACGAGTCCACGCTCGCGTAGCGCTCCGGACGGGCCAGCACCTGGGCGATCTGAGCTGTCCCGGCGGCAACAGCAAGCCGAACCAGAAGGAACCCGGCCGCGAACACTCCCGCGATGGTCAGCAGCACCACGGGCTGGGTCAGCAGCACCGCACCCGTCAACGGCAGGACCAAGACGGCGGCAGCGGCTGCGGATATCCCCGCCACCAGGAACAGCGGAGACATCACGGCCTTGACTCGCGCGGCCACCATGAGTTTCCGCGGCATCCCCACCCGGTCGAGGGCCACCAGCGTTGACGCCCGATCCAGTACTGCGGCGGCCTGGTTCACGCCGGCCGAACACGCCACCATCAAAAACGAACCCAGCAGCGTAATCATCACTCCGGTATTGATGTCCCGAACGAGCAATGCAGCTTCGGTGTCGCCGGCGGTGCCCATGGCGTCCGCTATGGCCATGCCCACGCCCACGAAGACTCCCACAAAACTGGTCATCGCGACGCCCCCAACTTGCCGCCACGATTCTTTGGGACTCTCCAGTACAGTGCGTGCCGCGAGTAACTGCTCCGGCCTTTTCGCCCGCTTGAGCTGCGACGATGCCCGCAGGCGCAGGACCCACGGGCCCATGAGGTTCAGCGCCAACAACGCCAGGCCAAAGCAGCCACCCATGACGGCGATGATCACGATGAAGGCCCCAAAGCTGCTGAGCATTCCCATCGCCACCACTCCGATCACCACAACAACAGCCGCAATCAGCCCGCGAACCCAATGCGCGCCGTCGGCCGTTTGCCGGGTCCTGACGCCCAAGGGCGTCACCACAACTTTCCGCAGCCCAAGCGCGGCGCTCGCCGCCGCAAGCACGCAGACCGCCAGGATGCAGCCCAGGATGGAGGGCACGGACAACCACGCGTGTCCGCCGATCGCCTGGCCACGGAACTGGATCAACCCCAGGAACGGAGCCGCACACGCGTACAGTCCCGCGCCTGCCACCGCACCCACTGCTGCGAGGACGGTCGATTCGATCACGGTCATCCAGACCACGGTCGCGCTGTTGGCACCCAACAGGCGCAGGGACGCCAGTCGGTCATCACGACGGCGGGCGGCCAGCCGGGCGGCTGAGGCACCGAGCGTCAACAGCGGGATGATGAGCAAGACCATTGCGACGACGGCCAGCGCTTGGTAAGTGCCTGCGATGTCGTCGGTCCAGGACCAGAAAACTTGGGAGCCGCCCGCGACGGTGAGCAGGAGCGCGGTCACTGTGCCGAAGGCAACGATGGGCAGCCCGGCATCACGGAGTCCCGTTTCGCGGAAACTGTTCCCGCTGTTGCGCGCAAGATAGGGACCGAGCCGGAGGGCCATGGTGAGGCTAGACATTGAAGGCACCTTTGAAACTGGTGGTTGCGGGGGCAGGGCTGGCAGCGGCAGGCGCGATTCCGGCGTTGTCCACTAATCCCGCGCTGTCCGCCACGATCCTGCCGTCCCGGAGCTCCACGACACGTTGGCAGCGTGCGGCTACGTTGGGGTCGTGGGTGACCACCAGGAGCGTGCGCCCATTGGCAGCCACGGAGTGAAGAAGCACGTCGAGGACTTCGGTGGAGGTCGCGGAGTCCAGGGCCCCGGTGGGTTCATCGGCAAACACCATCCGTGCACCGGTGACCTGCGCCCGGGCGATGGCCACACGTTGGACCTGGCCGCCGGACAATTCACCCAGCCTGCGATGTTCCATGCCCGCCAGACCCAAAGCCGCGAGCCACTCCGCGGCACGGGACTCGGAGGTGGCCCGGTCGGTGCCGTTGAGCATGAGCGCCAAGGCGACGTTTTCGACGGCGGTCAGCTCGGGCAGGAGCATGCCCTGCTGGAAGACGAAGCCGAATTCCTCACGGCGCAGGCGGGACAACGCTGCGTCCCCCAAAGTGTCCAGGCGCAGCGGTGCCGAAGGTGTGCTCAAGGTGATGGTGCCGGCGTCGGGCCTTAATATCCCGGCGAGGCAGTGCAGGAGGGTCGTCTTGCCTGAACCCGAAGGGCCGATGATTGCAATGGATTCACCGGCGTTCGCGGTGAAGTCGACGTGGTCCAGCGCAATGCTGCCGGGGTAATGCTTGGTGAGTTGTTGAGCGTGGAGGATGGCGTTCATATAACCAGCATCCCCAACCGCCCTATCCGACCGCGTCAGTCCACTGGTTGAACTCCGCGACCCGGCCTCCACCCGCGGTATGAGACCCAACTGGGGGACAGCAAACGCTCCAATGGGCCGTCATTGGAGCGTTATCTGTCCCCTAGTTGGGTGCGGTGGCGGCGATCCTGAGCCTGGCCACGTTCTCCTCCAGCACCCGGCGCGCGTCATCGCCCAGCAAGGAATCCGTGATGAGCTCGTCAGCCTCTTCCAGCGCAGCGATCGAGGCAATGCCCACCACACCCCACTTGCTGTGGTCGGCAAGGACCACGGTGCTGCGTGCCGAGGACATGAAGGCGCGGTCTGTCTCGGCTTCGAGCAGGTTCGGGGTGCTGAAGCCGGCCTGCGCGTCCATGCCATGCACCCCCAGGAAAAGGACATCGAGGTGCAGTTGTTTCAACGAAGCCGTAGCGATCGGCCCCACCAAGGCATCGGAGGGGGTGCGCTCGCCGCCAATCAGGATGACGGTGGAACCGAACCGCCCCGGACCGGAGGACGCGCCGTGGTGGAACAGGTCCGCGATCCGCACCGAGTTGGTCACCACGGTGATCCGGGGACCGTTGACGAGTTCCTTGGCCAGGGCCCAGGTGGTGGTTCCTGCGCCCAAGCCAATGGCCATGCCCTCCTGCACCATGGACGCAGCTTCCACCGCGATCGCATGTTTTTCCGCCGTGAGCTGGGTGGATTTCAGCTCGAATCCGGGTTCATGCGTCCTGGCGTCACCAGGGAGCTTGGCTCCGCCGTGGATGCGTTCCACCCTGCCGGTTTCCTCCAGGGCCTCGATGTCGCGCCGCACGGTCATGGGGGAGACGCCCAGCAAGTGGGCGAGGTCGGAGACCCGTACCACGCGCTCGCGCTGGACGGCTTCGATGATGGCGGAGTGGCGTGCTGCCTGAAGCATCAGGGCCTTTCTGGGAACCTCGTCAAACATGGGGCTGGGTCTGGCACCAGTCTAGGACGCGGCCACTGGTTAAACGCGTATAACGCACGACGACGCCGCCCACCCCGGGAGGCGAGCGGCGTCGTCGTGCGTTTGGATCCGGTGTCGCTACTTGCGCAGCGATTCCGCGATCTGGGTCATGATGCCAGGGTCTGCCAGAGTGGTGGCGTCGCCGGTGTCGCGGCCTTCTGCGATGTCCTTCAGGAGGCGGCGGACGATCTTGCCCGAGCGTGTCTTGGGCAGTTCCGGAACGATCAGCAGCTGCTTGGGCTTGGCGATCGGGCCGATTTCCTTGCCCACATGATTGCGCAGTTCCAGTACGGTTTCGTCACCGTTGTTGACGGCGTCGCCGCGGAGGATGACGAACGCGACGACGGCCTGCCCGGTGGTCTCGTCGGCGGCACCAACCACGGCTGCTTCAGCGACGGACGGGTGGCTGACGAGCGCGGATTCGATCTCGGTGGTCGAGAGCCGGTGGCCGGAGACGTTCATGACGTCGTCCACCCGGCCCAGGAGCCAGACGTCGCCGTCCTCGTCCTTCTTGGCGCCGTCGCCAGCGAAGTACATGGCCTCGAACCGGGACCAGTAGGTGTCCTTGAAGCGCTCCGGGTCGCCCCAGATGCCACGGAGCATGGACGGCCACGGCTCGCGGACCACCAGGTAGCCGCCTTCGCCGTTGGCCACCGAAGCGCCGTTCTCGTCCACGACGTCCACAGCGATCCCGGGAAGCGGAACCTGGGCGGAGCCGGGCTTGGTGGCGGTGACGCCGGGAAGCGGAGCGATCATCTGGGCGCCGGTTTCGGTCTGCCACCACGTGTCCACGATCGGCGCGGGGTGTTCCTTCTTCTGACCGTTCTTGCCGGCGTTTCCGCCAATGACGTCCCGGTACCACATCCAGGCCTCGGGGTTGATGGATTCGCCCACGGAGCCCAGCACGCGGATGGAGGAGAGGTCGTACTTGTCCGGGATGTCCCGGCCCCACTTCATGAACGTGCGGATGGCGGTGGGAGCCGTGTAGAGGATTGAGACCTTGTACTTCTCCACGATTTCCCACCAACGGCCTTGGTGCGGAGAGTCGGGAGTGCCTTCGTACATTACCTGGGTAGCGCCGTTGATGAGCGGCGCGTAGGTGACGTACGAGTGGCCGGTGACCCATCCGACGTCGGCGGTGCACCAGTACACGTCCGTTTCCGGGTGGAGGTCGAACACGGACTTGTGTGTGTAGGCGCCCTGGGTGAGGTAGCCGCCGGTGGTGTGCAGGATGCCCTTGGGCTTTCCGGTGGTGCCCGACGTGTAGAGGATGAACAGCGGGTGCTCGGAGTCATGTCCGACGGCGGCGTGCTCGGTTCCAGCGACGCCTACGGTGTCGTCCCACCACAGGTCGCGGCCCTCAACCCAGTTGACGTCCTCACCGTTGCGCTTGACCACCACCACGTTCTGGACGGTGTGGCCTTCCTTGGACAGGGCTTCGTCCACGGCCGGCTTCAGGGGGGAGGGCTTGCCGCGGCGGTAGGTGCCATCTGCGGTGACCACGAGCTTGGCTTCGGCGTCCTCGACGCGGGAGCGCAGAGCGTCGGCCGAGAAACCACCAAAGACCACCGAGTGCACTGCGCCGATCCGGGCGCAGGCAAGGAGCGTGATAACGGCCTCGGGAATCATGGGCAGGTACACGGCCACGCGGTCGCCCTTGGCCACGCCCAGGGCTTCGAAGGCATTGGCAGCCTTCTTGACCTCTTCGGTCAGCTCCGCGTAGGTGTAGCTGCGGGTGTCGCCGGGTTCACCCTCAAAGTAGATGGCAACGCGGTCGCCCAGGCCGTTTTCGACGTGGCGGTCCAGGGCGTTGTAGGCGGCGTTGATTTCTCCGCCCACAAACCACTTGGCGAAGGGCGGGTTGGACCAATCCAGGGTTTCGGTGAAGTCCTTGCTCCACGTCAGCAGCTCACGGGCCTGCTTCGCCCAGAACGAGGGACGGTCGGCTTCAGCCTCTTTGTAGGCGTCAGCTGTTGCCACGGCGTTCGCGGCGAACTCGGCCGAAGGCGCAAACTTGCGGTTCTCATGAAGGAGGTTTTCAAGGGCCTCTACGTGGGGGGCCTGACCGTTCTGAGCCGATGTAGCTGCAGCGGTGGCCGTGGATCCGGTGGTGTCCTGGGACATGGTGAACCTCATCATTCATCGATCTTTGCTGCGCGGAGCCCGCCGTTAGGTCCGCAGAGTACTGTCCGCCTTCCACACTATCGCCTCGGGACGTCCTACGTGTGCGTGGTCACAAACGCGGCAGCGAGCGGCACATTTTTAGCGCCGAATGGCACCTTGGGCGGCTGGGAAACGCTTACATGACGTACGACGCCGGTCCGCGCCCAGCGCCCTCAGCAGCCGAAACCGGGGCTACTTTCTGTAAGCAACCTTGGAGTTCGCTGTGGGCGATGCCGTATGACCGTTTTCGGCTAGAAGGCTGTCAGGGGGGTGGCATAGGCTGAAGAGGTCTTGGGACGCACCCTCAGGCGTGTCCGGCGATCCTGCGGAATCCCGTGGAAATCGCTGGACCGGACTGCCCAAGACGCCGCCGTACAAAGGAGAAATACATGAACCAGCTGAGCCCAGGACCGCACGACTCACAGCCGACGGGACCGGACACCACGGCTGGAACGGCCACTGGACCAGATGGCAAAGCTGCTGCCAGCCCTGCGCAGTCAACGCCTGCATCATCAGGAAAAAGCGATGCCACAACCGGTGGCGCCACTAAGTTCGATGCCGTAGCCGGCCCCTTCACCATCCGGGACCTCACCGTCTTTGGCTCCACGCTCCTGATGTTTGTCGCGTCCCTTTTGCCCATGTTCGGCTCCCGCTATAACCTCTGGAACCTCGGCAACCTGTTCTTCCTGCTGCTGGGCATCATCCTGCCGCTGGTAGTGGTGGCGCTCTTCGTCGCCCGCCGCTTACAGCCGGGAACCATCGTCCGCGTGGGTTCGCTGTCCGTTGACCAGTTCGCCTCCGTCACGGCCTCCTTTGCTTTCCCTTTGTTCTTCCTGACCATCGCCAATTCGTTTAATGGCAGCGTCCTTTTGGGCTTGGTTGGCTCCGTGGGCCTGCTTGCTGCGACCGTCCTTGCCCCGCACCTTCCCTTCCTCTCTGCCGATTTCAAGGGACGTGCTGAGACTCCGGCCCATGTGGTTGCCCGCGTAGCAGCTGTGCCCAGCCGCAAGCCTGCTGCTCCCAAAGCGCCGAAGGCACCTAAAGCGCCCAAGCCGAACACGTCGACCTCCACGTCAGGTGCCACCTTCGGTGCTTCCGGCGGTGGATCCTTCAACGCCAGCGCCTCGGGTGCGGGCGCGGGCTTCCCCGGAGCCTCTGCTGCTTACCCGGCCGCCGGCACTGCAGCCGGTGCAACCGCAGCTGCCCCTTCCCCCGCTGCCCCGGGCGCAACCGCAGCCGGCGCAACCGCCCCCGGCACAGCTGCTGCCAGTGCCACCAGCGTGGGCGCTCCCAGCCCCTTCGCTCCGCCAGCCAGCTACGGAAGCGAGCCGTCGCAGGCAACGGAAGCTCCCGCCGTCGTGCATTCTGCGGACAGCAAGCTCCCCGGTGAGCCAGCCGGTCAGGAACCTGTCGCAGGGAGCTCGGGTGCGGGCGCCTCGGCTGCGGTACCGGCAGCTGAACGGGAAAGCTCTGCCAAGGAGGCGCAGCCCGCTGAAGCTCCTGCAGCAGCACCGTCGGCTGCTGCAGAGCCGGCCACCACGCAGCATGCCCAGCAGCCCGCTGCCCAGCAGCCATGGGCAGCCACCATGGCAACCCCGATCGTCTCCGGCGACACCCGCAGGGTCAGCGACACCATCGGTGCCACGGTCGATCCCGCGAGCCGCCCCGAGGAGTCCGATGCGCCGCAGTATGAGGCGTTCTGGTTCGCGGTAGCCCAGCCGCGCACTGCCTACGACGAACGCACGGGCGCCCCGTCCTTCACCATCGAACCCGGTGGCTGGGTGCTCGCACTCGAAGACCGGGGCCATGAGTTCCTGGTCCAGGACACCGACGGCAAGCTGGGGGTTCTTCGGGAGCTCAGCAACATCGAACGCGGCTAGGACGGGACGACGTGGCCATCGCCGAAGCTGGTTCGCTGCTCGCACTCAAGCGTCGGGCACGCAAGATCAACAGGGTCCTCGCGGAAAAGTATCCGTACGCGCACGCTGAGCTGGACTTCACGAATCCCTTCGAACTGGTGGTGGCCACGGTCCTGTCCGCCCAAACCACGGACGTGATGGTCAACCAGGTCACCAAGATCCTGTTTGCCCGCTACCCCGATGCCCGGGCCATGGCCGAGGCCGATCCCGCTGAGCTGGAGGTGATTCTTCAGCCCACCGGCTTTTTCAGGGCCAAGGCCCGGAACGTCCTGGCGCTCAGCACGCGGCTGGTGGATGAATACGACGGCGAGGTCCCCGGCAGGCTCGAGGATCTGGTGACGCTTCCCGGCGTCGGACGCAAAACGGCGAATGTTGTGCTGGGCAACGCCTTCGGAGTTCCCGGCATCACGGTGGACACTCACTTTGGACGCTTGGCCCGAAGGTTCGGCTGGACTACTTCGGACGACCCCGTGAAGATCGAGTTCGACGTGGCCGAACTGTTTGAACCGCGGGACTGGACCATGTTGTCGCACCGGGTGGTGTTCCATGGGCGCCGGGTGTGCCATTCTCGGAAGCCGGCCTGTGGCGCATGCCCGGTGGCCAGCCTGTGCCCGAGCTACGGTGAAGGCGAAACGGATCCCGTCAAAGCCGCCAAACTGCTCAAATACGAGCTCGCCCCGGGCAACGAGGAACTGCTGGAAAAGCTGCTGGCCGAGACACACCGCGCCGCCGAGATCCGGATGGAATCGCAAAGGAGGCCCGGGTGACCGCGCTGGAGGAACTGACCGCCTTGGTGACGAGGTTCCAGGCCGGTCAGCAGGAGCACTCCGCCCTCTGGGACATGCTCCCCGTCACGGCCGAGACCAACCGTGCAGCTGCGGTGCTCATGCTCTTTGGCGTTCTTGACGACGTCCCCGCGGAGTCGGGCCGCCCCATCGCTCCGGCCGACCTTGACGTCCTGCTCCTGGAACGCGCCCACACCTTGGACGACCACCCGGGGCAAGTGGCCTTTCCGGGCGGCAGCGTGGACCCCGAGGACGAGTCCGTGGTGGCCGCTGCCTTGCGTGAAGCGGTGGAAGAAACAGGGCTGGATGCCAATGGTGTGCGCGTCCTGGGAGTTATCCCCGAGCTTGGACTCATCCGCAGCAGCTTCCGCGTGACCCCGGTATTGGCGTGGTGGGATGCTCCGTCCCCGGTCCGAGTGGTGGACTACGCCGAATCCGCGCAGGTTTTCCGGGTTCCTGTCCGCGACCTCCTGGACCCTGCCAACCGGGTCACGGCCACGATTTCCCGCTTCGGGCGCACCTATACGAGCCCGGGGTTCACCATCAACGGCGTGGTGGTGTGGGGCTTCACGGGAATGGTCCTCAGCGGCCTTTTCGACGAGCTGGGCTGGACCGTTCCCTGGGATCGGGCCAAACTCCACGACATCGACCTCTGACGACGCCGCCGGTGTGGCCGTTACGCGGCCTTGCGTGCCGGCGTCGAACGATCCACGATCAGCCCCGTTGCGGCATTCTCCCGGACGGCTTCAATGCCGGCCACCACCCCGTCGAGGTGTGGGAAGGTCGGTGACTCCGCCACCACAGTCCCATCGGCCGCCGTGAGGCGGAACCGGTACCCCTGACCGTTGTCAGCGAGAATTTCAAACCTGCCTGCCATGCTTCCCCCTTGTAATGCTTCCTTGCATGCACCGTGGACTCCCAAGGCCACTTACCCAGTGAAAATATCGGGAAGCGGCGGGGAACCAAAGTCGCCCGTCATGCCCAGGTCACGGCACCTCATCTGGCGAGATGTGACTGGAAAGTCCGCACGCTTGCCGCTAATGTGCGGCTACTTCGCCTTGTCGTAAGAGTCGACGACGGCGACACTCACCGGAAATTGCACGGGAATCGGCCCGAACATCAGTTCCTTGGCTGCAACGGCGGACTCTTCGATGGCCCTGATGCACGCGTCCACGGCGTCATCGGGGGCGTGGACCATGACTTCATCGTGCAGGAAGAAGACGAGTTCCCCTGACGGTGAGCCTTCGGCACGCAAAGCCCGCAACCGGCGTCGTAATTCCGCGAGCCAGCACGCTGCCCACTCAGCTGCCGAGCCCTGGACCACGAAGTTCCGGGTGAAGCGCCCCCGCGACCGGGCCAGGTTGTCGGCCCGGCGTTGTTCCTCCGCGGTGGTTGATTGCTGGCTCCGCAGCCAACCGGCCGACGGCGGCGGACTGCTTCGGCCGAGCCGCGTAGTCACCGTCCTGCCGGCTTCGCCTTCCCGGGCAGCCTGTTCCACGTACCCCACAGCGCGTGGATACGTGCGGGCCAGCTGTGGCATGAGCCTGCCGGATTCGCCTGTGGTGGCGCCGTAGATAGCGCCCAGCAGCGCGACTTTCGCTTTGGCCCTGTCGCCACCGAAACCTTGGGCGGCAATTCCGGCGTAGAGGTCCTTGTCGCGGGCTGCCTCAGCCATTTTGGTGTCCTGGGCCAAGGCCACCAGCACCCGCGGTTCGAGCTGCGACGCGTCAGCGACGATCAGCTTGTGGTCCGGGTCCGCGTGCACCGCCGCACGGATATTGCGGGGAATTTGCAGGGCGCCGCCCCCGCGCGAGGCCCAACGGCCCGACACCACGCCACCCACCACATATTCCGGGTGGAAACGCCCGTCCCGCACCCACGCGTCCAGCCACGCCCAACCGTTGGCGGTGTGGAGGCGGGAGAGTTTCTTGTATGCGAGCAGGGGCTGGATGGCGGGATGCTTCGACTCCTGGAGCTCCCACTGCCGCGTACTTTTGACTTCGATGCCGTTGCGATGGAGCGCACGCATGAGGTCCTGCGGCGAGTCAGGGTTGAGGCTGGGGGAGTTGAGGATGGTCCGAAGCTCAGTGCAGAGCGCTTCCAAAGCCGGGGGTCGGTTGCCGGGGGCAGGGCGGGGGCCAAGGACATCGGCCAGGATTTGCTGGTGCAATTCTTCCCGCCAGGGAACGCCGGCGTGCTGCATTTCGACGGCGATGATGGCGCACGCCGATTCGGCAGCAAGCAGCAACTGTAGCCGTTGTCTTCGCTGTTGCCCGGTGTCGACCTGCGCCACCGCTTCTTGCTGGGCCGCGAACTCTGCTTTCAGTTCGGCCAGGCCTGCTTTGGGATCCGACGGCGTGAGGTCCTCAAAGAGTGCGCCTTGATCCGCGGACGTCGGTGGTGGCTGGAGGATGCGGGGTGGGCTGTCGTCGTCCTGGGTGAGGTGAACCGTGTTCCGGGCGTAGTCCGTGTGGGCTGTGAATTCCGAGTGGGCCAGTATCGCCCCGCAGAGCACCAGGTCATGGCACCGCTCCAGCTCAATGCCGTGGCCCAGCAGTTCCGGATACCAGTCCTGGGCGCGGTGCCATACCCAGCGCGGCCGTTGGGTTTCGAGCTCACGGACGACGCCGGGCAACTCAGCACGGGTGACGAAACGGGCGTCTGCGGTGGCTTTTCCCGCAGGAGAAATCCTCTGTACGGCTGCGCCGTCCGGATGGGCGGCGAGCAGCAAATACATGCGTTCCATTCTGCCCTGTTGGTCGGCTGCTGCTGTGCAGCACTGGGACTCCTCCTCCACAAGCGGCTTCAGGTACGGAAATGGGCGGGGTTTATGCACATACGGTCTTTGGAGGCTTATCCGGAGTGAGGGGGTCGGCGAGGGTGTTGTCATGAGCAAGCGTATTCGTCGGCACAGGCAACCCATCGGCCAGCCAGAGGAAGGGGATCCGGGCGGCTACTGGGTGCCGCAGGAGGCATCAGGGGTGCTCCTGGTTTCGGCAGATCCCTACCTCCAGGAGGAAGCACAACGGATAGTGGCCGCGGCGGGTGGCATTCTTCGAACAGCGGTGAGCGTCACGGAGGCGGTCCATGGTTGGGACAGTGCAGATGTCGTCTTGGTGGGCAGTGACATACGTGAACTGCCGCCACGGCGGAGGGCACCCTCAGTATTGCTGGGCAAGGGCAGCGACGGAGACGCATTGTGGCGTATGGCCGCCGCACTTGGGGCCGAGCGCGTGGCGGTCCTTCCCGAGGCCGCTGCGTGGCTTGCTGAACACTTGACCATGTCGGGTTCGCCCGAACCCGGTGGGACGGTGACCGGGATCGTGGGTGGCTGCGGCGGCGCGGGCGCATCGACTGCCGCCATCTGGCTTGCCCAGGCCGCGGCCTCCCAAGGAGTCAGGACGTTGCTCATCGACGGCGATCCCTGGGGAGGCGGACTGGAACTTGTCATCACGGACGAGCCGGTTCCGGGCCTCCGATGGCCGGACTTCCAGGAAAGCAGGGGAAGCATGGATCCCGTCCAATTCAGGGACTCCCTGCCGGTGGCCGGTGGTTTCACGTACTTGTCCTGGCCGGGCACGCGTGAGCCGGTGCAAAGTCCGGATGCGGGAGCCATTGCTGCCATCATGGATGCTGCACGCCGGGCGTTTGAGCTCACCATCGTGGACCTCGGACGGAGCAGCGAGGGCGTGGGAAGGCTTTCCTGGGACTGCGACAATCTCTTGCTGCTAACAACGGCATATTTGAGGTCAGCTGTAGCTTCTGCCCGGATCCTGGACGAGCTCCCACCTGCGGGTACCGGCCTCCTGGTGCGCGGCAGCAGCGCTTCGCAGGTTCAGCCGAATTTCCTCGCAGAATCTCTCGGGATCCCGCTGATCGGGGTGATCCCTGAGGTTCGCGGCGTGGGCGCCGCGACGGAACTGGGCAGGCTGCTGGAACTGGGCCGCCGAAAGGACGTCGGACGCTTCACGGGGAGCGTGCTGGAACTCAATGGAGCCCTCCGATGAGCAGGTTCAGTGAAGGACCGCGCCGCCAGCAGGCTCCCAAGCTGGACACGGTGCTTCTTGAGACAGTCCGTGAGTCGGTACTTGCGGGCCGGGGACCGGTTACGCCGTCCACCGTAGCGGCGGCGATCCAGGCGAGTGGCAGGCTGCTGGGGACCGCCGGCGCCCTGGAAGCCGCAGAGTCCATTAACGCCGAATTGAGTGGGCTGGGCCCATTGCAGCAACTGGCCCAAGACCCCTCGGTCACTGACATTTTCGTCAACGCACCGGACTCGGTGTGGTTCGACCGTGGGCGGGGCCTGGAACACAGCAGGGTACGGTTCGACGCCGAGCCTCACGTCAGGTCCCTTGCATCGCGGCTGGTAGCCGCAGGAGGACGCCGGCTGGACGATGGTTCGCCGTGCGTCGACGTCCGGCTCAAAGGCGGTTATCGCGTCCATGCCGTGCTCGCCCCCATCTCCACTGCAGGGACCCTCTTGTCCATCCGCATACGCCGTGAAGAGGTGTTCACGATGTCCGAGCTGAGGACGGGCGGGATGTTTTCCCCAAGAGTTGAGGAAGTTCTTCGTGCCATTGTCGAGCGGAGGCTGAGCTTCCTGATCAGTGGCGCAACGGGCTCCGGAAAAACCACGCTCCTGTCCACCATGCTGGGCCTCAGCCACCCGGACGAAAGACTGGTTCTGATCGAGGACGCCGCTGAACTCAACCCGGTCCACCCACACGTGGTCTGCCTTGAATCGCGCCACGGGAATCTGGAAGGCGAAGGCAGCCTGGACCTCGGTGAGCTGGTCCGGCAGGCACTGCGCATGAGACCCGACCGGCTGATCGTTGGAGAATGCCGGGGCGCCGAAGTACGGGAATTGCTGACGGCGCTGAACACGGGGCACACCGGTGGCGGGGGCACCATCCACGCCAACACAGCCGAAGCGGTTCCCGCGCGGCTCGTGGCCCTCGGCGCGCTCGCGGGATTGAATGCAGAGGCCGTTCAGCTACAGGTCTCTACAGCCCTGGACGCCGTGATCCACGTGGCCAGAACCCGGATGGGGCGGCAAGTGACTTCCATCGGGATGATGGTCCAGACTCCCAATGGTCCCGAAGTAGTTGCTGCGTTGACTTTGGGTCCGTCCGGGATAGCGGAAGGTCCGGCCTGGTTGGAGATGTGCCGCAGGCTTTCCCTGGAGCCGCACAGATGATGAGCATCATGGTTCTCGTCCTGGCCTACGCGGCGTGGCTGCACTTCCGGGGCGACGAGGCAAGCCGTCGTCGCAGGACACGAAGCCTGGGCAGGCAGGATGACAACAGTGCCCCTCCAGTGCAGGGAGTCCCGGTCCGGCACTGGCTGCGGCGCCGTTCACCCGACGCGCCCAACCTGGTGATCCTGGTCCAGCAGTTGGCGGCACTCCTGCGCGGGGGCCGCGGAACATCGGCGCTATGGGAAGAACTGTGGCTGGTCCATGATCCGCAGTCCAAGGAGGAACCTGCTGCGCAGACCGGAAGCGGTCGTGGAGAGCATTCCCCGTCCCGTGGGTCAGTCCTTTCCCTTGAGTCCTTGAAGGTGCTGGGAGCAGCGCGGGCCGCTTCCGCACTGGGAAATTCACCCGCTGACGCCATCCGCCGGACGGCCGCGCAAACGTACCCCATGCGCGGAAGTTCAGAGCGGCGGGAGTGGATGGAGCTGGCGGCCTGCATGGATGTAGCCGAAGCCAGCGGGTGTCCGCTGGCAGATCTCCTGACCCGGTTCGCGGCACAGCTCGAGGCCGAAGAAGATGCCGAGGCCGCACGCCAGACCGCGCTCGCAGGTCCGAAGGCCACCGTTCGCCTGCTGTCATGGCTTCCATTGTTCGGGCTGGTTCTCGGCATGGTGCTGGGCGTGGACCCCCTGGGTATCCTGCTGGGAAACCCTTGGGGCGTTGCCACGTTCGCTGCCGGACTGTTGCTCACAGTTGCCGGACGTATCTGGTCCTCCAAGTTGGTCACCGCCGCAGCGGGAGGCAGCTGATGCCCGGCCCTGGGGTCCTGTTGATAGTGGGATTCCTGGCCCTCGCAGCGTTCGCTTCTTTTGCTGTCCCCACCCGTGCCGGCCTGCTGATTGCTGCCCTCCCAGGTTCGTCGCCGCCCAGCGGTGCTAGCGATAACGCGGGGTCTTCCCTAGACGGCCTTCGCGATACAGCGATGATGCTGGAGCTGCTGGCTTCCATGCTCGACGCCGGAGCGGGCATCGGGAGGGCCCTGGAACTCCTCGCCGGTGCTGCTTCGCCTCCGATCAGCCAGTCATTGCGACCGGTTGTCGGAGCGTTGGCCATCGGCGCCGACTGGGAGACCGCGTGGCGCACGCCTGCACAACACGCCCCGGAGGTCTTGCGGCTGAAGGAGGCGCTTGCCTTCGCTGCCCTCACCGGAGCGCCATCGGCGTCGATCCTTTACGCCCAGGCAGCCCGGGAACGGCGTGAAAGCTTCAGGGCCGCTGAGAAACGGGCAGCTGCCTTGGGCGTAAAACTCGTGGTGCCGTTGGGGCTTTGCTCGTTGCCGGCCTTTATTTGCCTGGGCATCGTTCCAGTACTGATTGCCATGCTTCCTTCGGCGTGAACTCTGGCTCACAGCTGACTCGCCAACCGCACTCTTCCTCCACAACCGCCCTTTTGGAGGGGTTTTCCACTTGCAGGCATCACATACTTTCGGCCCATCCCGGGCCACGGAAGAGTCGAACCAGCCAGACACCGCTGGCACTCTTGAAAGGAAATCAAACGTGATAACAACATTTAGTCCGCCTGCTGCCGGGCCGGTTGCCCCGGCACGCCCCATTTCCGGAGCCGAATCACGCCAAGACATGGTGGCGGTCCGGGACCCCGAGCGCGGGGATGACCCCGTCCGGAGAGGGAGGCGGCCCCGGAAGGGACTCCGAAGCCGGCTCAAGGGTTCAGAGTCGGGCATGGCCACCGCGGAGTATGCGATCACTACCTTGGCTGCTGTTGGCTTGGCCGGCTTGCTGGTGGTCATCCTCCGCAGCGAAGAAGTCCGGGGCTTCCTGCTCAACGTAATCCGTACGGCTCTGTCCTTGCCATGACAGAGGTGCTGCTTGTCCGCAGGAGGGCCGCACTGGCAGGTGGGGAGCGCGGAGCCGTGACTGCCGAGTTCGCTGTCGCGTTGCCGGCTGTGGTGCTGCTGCTGCTGGCTTTCCTGCTGGCAGGCGGCGCTGCCGGCATCACGCAGCTGCGGCTGGAGGAGGCGGCCAGGGCCGGTGCCCGGGCTTCCGCGCGGGGTGAAAGCGCTGCCGTTGTGCAAGGTACGGTTACCCGGCTTGCCGGGGAGGGTGCCGGCGCATCGCTGACAAACGACGGCGGCTGGCTGACAGTCACTGCTTCCTCACCCGTTGGTGGAGCCATGGGCTCGCTGATCCCGTGGCGACTGACGGCGTCAGCGTCCGCCCGGGCAGAGGCAGGAGCTCCGTGATCCGGCGATCCGTCAGTTTCGGCAGCGAGCGCGGCTCCGGATCAGTGCTTGCTTTGGCGCTGGGAGCCGTCGTGACGGCACTCCTGCTCGGCGTGCTGTTGCTGGCCCAGGCCGGAGTGATGGGCTCACGTGCCGCGTCCGCTGCTGATCTTGCCGCCCTCGCTGCGGCGGATGCCGCCCGGGGCCTCACCACGGGAGAGCCGTGTGCCGTGGCGTCAGAGGTGGTCGGACATCACAACGCGACTCTCAGCTCCTGCTTGGTGACAGGCGGCGAGGTGGTGGAGGTCGTCACGGAAGTGGCGTATCCCCTCAGCTGGGGCGTTGCTACGGGACATGCCAAGGCGGGGCCACCGCCGTGAGCGCCGGGTGCTTAGACAGCATCCTTGAGCAGGACGCCAAGGAGGGTGATGGCGGCTGCCTTGTCCAGAGGATTGTTCTTGTTGCCGCATTTGGGCGACTGGACACAGGACGGGCAGCCGGCTTCACACTCACAGGCTTTGATGGCGTCCCGGGTGGCGGTCAACCAGGTTTTCGCTTTCTCGAAGCCCCGCTCCGCGAAGCCGGCGCCACCGGGATGTCCGTCGTAGACAAAAATCGTCGGAACGCCTGTATCAGCATGCAGGGCTGTGGAGACACCTCCGATGTCCCACCGGTCGCTTGATGCCACCAGTGGCAGGAGCCCGATGGCCGCGTGCTCTGCCGCATGGAGGGCTCCGGGAAACTCGGCCTCCACCAGGCCGGCTCCATGCAGTGATCTGTTGTCCACCACGAACCAGACGGCCTTGGTGAACAGATCACGGGCACCCAGATCCAAGGGCTCTTCGCCGAGGATCTCATTGGAAATCAACGCCTTGCGCTGAAAGGAAACAACTTGGGTAGTTACTTTGACATCGCCAAAGTGAACTGTGATGTCCCCCCATTGAACCGAACGCGTGGTCTCAAGAACCTCGATCTGGGTTACATCTCGCGCGGTGGTGTAGAAGTCGGGGTTCACCCGCCGCACCATGACGCAATGGTCGGTCTCGTTGAGGTCTTCCACCAGGTAGCTGTCGCCCTGATGGACATAAATCGCGCCGGTATGGGCTTGGTAGTGCGTTTGCGGAGAGTCCATCGTTCCCAGGAGGGATCCGGTCTCCGCGTCCACGATGCTGACGGGTCCGCCGCCGTCGGCCCGCAGGTTTACCATCCCTGCGGCACTTTCCGGGTGGGTCCAGAACCATCCGGCGGGCCGTTTGCGCAGGTACCCCTGGGTTACCAAGCGATCAAGCAAACCCTCGGCCGTTGGGCCGAACAGATCGAGTTCGGCCGGGCCGATGGGCAATTCGGCGGCCGCTGCACACAGGTGCGGTCCCAGGACGTACGGGTTGCCGGGATCGAAGACGGTGGCTTCCACGGACACGTCAAAGATGGCCTCCGGGTGGTTCACCAAGTAGGTGTCCAAAGGATCGTCGCTGGCCACAAAGGCGGCAATTGCATCCTGCCCGGCCCGTCCTGCCCGGCCAATCTGTTGGAACAGGGAAGCACGGGTACCGGGCCACCCTGCCACCAGCACAGCGTCCAGCCCGGAGATATCGATTCCGAGTTCCAGGGCAGAGGTACTCGACACTCCAAGCAGCTGGCCGGACCTGAGCGCCTGCTCCAGGGCACGCCGCTCTTCGGGCAGATAGCCGGATCTGTAGGCTGCCACCCGTCCAGGAAGGCTGGGATCAACTTCGTCCAGGAGTCTCTTGGTGATCGATGCGATGGACTCCGCCCCGCGCCGGGACTTGATGAAGGCGATGGTACGGATCCGCGAAGACACCAGGTTGGCCAGGATGTCGGCCGTTTCAGCGACTGCTGTCCGCCGTTGCTTGGCACCGTTCTCACCCTTGACATCGGTCAGCGCCGGCTCCCAGAACGCCACCGTAGTGGACGCGTGCGGGGAGCAGTCCTCCGACACTTCACGGACGGGCGCACCGATGAGGCGCCCAAAGGAAACCGCGGGATCGGATGCGGTGGCCGAGGCCGCGATGAACACCGGCTCGGGGAAGGAAGTTCCTGCCCCGTAGTAGGCGCAGATCCGGCGCAGCCGTCGCATGAGGTTTGCCACGTGCGATCCAAAGACCCCACGGTAACTGTGTGCTTCGTCGACGATCACGTAGCGCAACCTGCGGAAGAACCTTGCCCACCACGTGTGGTTCGGAAGGATCCCAAAGTGCAGCATGTCCGGATTCGCCAGGATGAAATTGGCATGGTCCCGGATCCACCGGCGGGAGGCGGGGTCGGTGTCGCCGTCGTATGTTTCAGCACGGACGGTGGGCAGCTTCAGCGCCCTGATCGCCGCGAGCTGGTCAGCAGCCAGCGCTTTGGTGGGGGACAGATAGAGAGTGACCGCGCCGTCGTCGTGGATTTTTCCGGGGTCGCTCAGGACCCGCAGCTCGGAACGATGGATCGCATCCAATGCCGGCAACTGATAGGCCAGGGATTTTCCGGAAGCTGTCCCGGTGGCAATGACAACGTGCTGGCCGTCATGGGCGATATCAGCGGCCTGGATCTGGTGCCGGTACGGTTCGTGGATGCCCAAGGTGCCGTAGCTGGCCACGACATCAGGGTGTACCCACGCCGGCCAGGGCTCGTTGACCGCTTTGCGCGCCGGGATGGTGTGGACATGGCGCAGTTGCTCAGGATCCGGGGTCCGGCCCAGCAAGGAGATCAACGAATGAGGTGCAGCCACCAAATCATTCTGTCACCCTGCAGGGACGCCCGACGGCGGCACCCCGGGGAACCGCCCTCGGCCAGTGCCGCAACGCGGCAAGCCTTACTTCCCGGAAAGGTCCGAACCTTCCGCTCCGCTGACCGACATCATGAGCACGTGGCACACAACGTCCCAGCCCAGGTGCGAATACAGCTTTTGGCCGTCAAGGGATGCAAGAAGGAGGCCGTTTTCGACGTCGTGCGAGAAAGCCTGGGCAGCCAGGGCCTTCATGATGAAGGTGCCCAGACCGCGACGCTGGAACCCGGGCTCGGTGACGATCTTGTCAAAGACAGCGGTCCCGTTCACCACGTAGACCCTGCCGCTGGCGGCCACTTGCTCGCCGGCGTGGACCACGGCGTGATGGACGCCATTGGATTCGGAGGTGGCAAGTTCGAGGTCGTCGTCGGGGAGCCATGGGTCCTCGGCGTCCTGGGTTTCCATGTCCACGATCATCATGGTCTGGGAAGCGGAGGTCACCGTCAGCCCGTGTTGGCCGGCGAGGTATTTGTACCGTTGGACGTCGTTGGTGAGGATGGTCAGGATCCGGCTGGAGGATTCTGCGGTCTTGCCGGCCAAGGCAGCGAACTCGTCGTCGGAGGGATCATGGGCGAAATACTCCCAGTCACCGGTTTTGTCGGCGCGAAAAGCGGCAGGGAAGCGGCCCTCCTGGCGTGACTCGTAGCCCCGGCAGCCGGACCAGCCGGCCACCCAGACTTCCAAGAGGTGCGCAATGTCTTCAACCAAGGCGTCTGGACTCATGTAGAGAGACTATGCCAGCGCTCCCTGAAGGAACAGAGCGATGTCAGCGGAAGAATCGTTGCTTATGGAATTGTGACGTGGGCTATCCATCACACCTGCGTTTTACTGCACCAAGTACCCTTTAACAGTGGCTTTGAACCGGAATGTGTTCATTAACCTCACATCCCAGTGATGGCGCGGGTTGTGGGTGCTGCAAAAGCACTTACGGGACGCTTACGGGACTAATTGAAACTAGCGCACGGGGATATCTTGGGCACCCACCAAACGACAAAGAGCCCCACCCTCTAATGAGGATGGGGCTCTGTTTCGAGGGGAAGGCGACTGGTCTTACGCCCCCTCTTATGGGCATCGAATATGATGCAGGGTATGTGGGGAGAAAAACTGAAACTGGGCGCACTCATGGCTGCCGGGCTGGCGTTCATTGCGTTGGCGACCCTCTATCATCAGGTTCTCCTGATTTTTCCGGCTGCCTTGTTCATCTACGCGATGACCAAATCGTGGTTCAGGCTGCTGTTCTTCGTGGTTGGCGCGTTTTTGGTGTTCCAGACTGGCGACGGTCTGACTCTCACCAAGCTGGGCTATCTCGGCGGCGCAGTGATAGCTGCCGCGGCTGCCACACACAGCATCGTCAAGAGCCCGGACAAGGAATGGATCGCTAGGGTCAAGCCGGCTCTAATCGGGGCTGGGCTGCTTGCAGGGTGGATAGCAATCCCAACGCTGATCCAATCCGTGATGATCAACGGCACGCCCCTTGAAATGTGGGCACGCGATGCATTGACTTACCTCCTGATCAGCGCAGGTGCCGTCATTGGGATTGACTCTTCACGCTCCGTCTCCCTGCCCTGGGCACGTCGCATCACAGTGGCTGTAGGTATTCTGGCGGCGTACGGATTCGCGTCTGTCTGGATCCAACGCCGAGGAATTGTAGAAGCAGTGGGAGATGCGCAGACTAGTGGCGCACTGTTGGGCTCCATGGTTGCGCTCACCTTGCCTCTGGCGCTATGCCTTACGCTGGGGCTTGCCCAGCGCCGCATCAGCTTGAAGTGGCTCATCATCGCCCCCGTGTTCCTTCTTGCCGTCCTGGTCACGGGTACGCGAACCGGCTTCGTTCTCACCGTTGTGTTGATTGGTGTGCTCGGCTTCGCTGCGAAGAGGCGCGTCACGTTCGGCAGGGCCATCGTGGGAGCACTTCTGGGCGTTGCTTCGTTGGCGGTGGCTCTCCCCGCGGCGGGGGCCGCTTTCTCGAACGAGTACTTCGTCCAGCAGCGCATCGACATGATGGTCCGGACTGTTCAGAACGGGTTCGGATCAGACGCGTCCGGTGTTATCCGCCAGAGGGCCACCAACTACTCCACCGACATCTTCCGGGAGAGCCCCCTCATGGGACAAGGCCTGGGCAAATACTTCCCCAACCCGAATCCTGGCGGCGTGGCGGAGAACTTCACTCTCGACACCTGGGCTGTCTACCCCGCCAAGTTCGGATTGTTCGGCACGACCGTAGTTGTTGTCTCTCTGATCCTCATTTGGCGCGGACTGACTCGCAAGGCCGGCGGTCCTTGGCTCCTTGAAAACACGGCAGTCCGGGGTGCGTCCTTGGCCATCGTCGCCCTCCTGCCTTTCGGAGCTCCAACCGAGGACAAGGGTTTTGCTGTGGTGGCTGCCCTAGCGGCCTTGCTTGTTTGCTCAGCCGCTAGGGCTACCCAGCTAGATCCCCGAGGCGTTCAGAACATTGCGGGCGATGTCCGCGTTACCAGCAGGGGACGGGTGAACGGTGTCGCCCATCATTCCCCTCGCGTTGGCAGTCGTGTAGCTGCCCCACCGGTCTTGGAGGTCGATCAGCGGTAGATCGTTGGTGTCCGCCAAGTCGTAAAGCGCCTTCGTGTATGCCGTGAAGTCGCCCGTCTGCACAGGGTTTGCCGCAATCAGGATCAGTGATGCGCCGTTTACCCTCAGGTTGGTGATGGCCGTTTGCATCTGCGTCTTGTAAGTAGCGGGGTCAACCACCGAGCCGCCACCACCGGTCATATCGTTGATTTCGCAGCACAAGAAGATGGCATCGGCGGTGAACTGAGAAGCAGCTCCACCGGCCACTGTCTGCGCCACGGAATCCCATGTGGCGTTGGCCAGCGAAGCGACCTTTGCGCCAGCGATACCTGCGTTGTAGATGCGGACACCTGTTGTAGTCTTGCGGATTTCCACGCCGAAGATTTCCACTGTCCCGCTCGTGCGGACAACGGAAATTGTGTGAGTGGTGTCCGCAAGACCAGTCGCAGTCAGCACCCCCATGCTTGATGCGCCGGTTGGCGTGACTGTGACCGGCGCACCGCCATCCACCGAGACGGTGAAAGGGCCGCCTGCATTGGAGTAGTAGACATGCGTCTGCGTTCCAGTCTCGACCGATGCGAAGGTGAGCGCGTTAGTGGTTGTGGAGTTCGCCACCTTGTTGCTGTTGCCGTTCGCGCCGCCCCAGCCAGATCCATACGTCCATCGGGGGTCAGACGCAGATGCCGCCCGGTATGCAGCGACGAATCCACTGCCCGCGGACGGGTAGCCAAGTCCCGGCAGCATATTGCGGAACAGGACTGGCCATGCTGTGGTGGCTGGCGTGTTCCCACCGTTAGTTCCAGCCACCGTACTGTCGCCAACGAATGCAATGTTACCAAGAGCGACACCAGCAGCAGCCTTTGCCAATGCCGTGCGGAGCCGGAAGACCTGCGCAGGCTTGAAGTTGTAAACGTTCAGCCGCTTATCGTAAGTCCCAAACTTTCCTGCCACCGTGTCCGTGTTGGCTCCGATGGTGACCCTGTTGTCAGCGTCTGTGGTGGAGTGAGGTAGGCCATTGATTATCACCGATTCGCCGGAGGCAATGGCGGCGCCTGACACGGTCCCGGTCAGGGTTGTAGCGCCGGCGAGCGCTGGTGAGGTGAGAACGAGTGTCCCGCCGCCACTGAAGGTCATAGACTGCCCTGTTGTAAGGTTCAAGCCGAGTGACTTGATCGCAAGGCTTTGGCCAGCCCCCACCGCTGCCGCCCCAGCAGATACGACGACCAGACGGCCCCCGATTTCCATTGGGTAGACGCAGTCAATGGCGGTGTTGCTGCTGATGGTCACCGGTTTAGAGGTGCCCTGGCCCTGCCCTACAAGCGTTGGGTGCACACACTCGACCATGACGTTACTGGCGATCGACCCCCCGCCTGGATTAACTACGGCGAGCCCGTAGTTGCAGTGCTGGACCGTGTTGCCGGTCACAGCCAAGCCCTTGCCGCCTGTAGAAACTGTGCCAGTCCGGCGATTCAATGCCGACTCAAAGCCTCGAATCGTATTTCCCAGCACGGCTATGCCATAGCCGTCCCACAGTTCCAGCCCATAGCCCCCGTTGCCACCACCAAAGACCCCCGCAGTTACAGACCCGGCTCCCTGGATCGTGTTTTTTGCAACGATGCCACCTGTGTTGGCGGAAAGGTAGACCCCGTGACATCCGCCAGCCTGGATCTGGTTCGCGATCACGTCCACCCTGAACGGGTCGATCATTGTCCTGCCACCAGGAGTGAGGCCTGTGCCCCCCGCTACGGATTGAATGACCGGAATGAAGTTGGTGTTTGTGGTTGCGTCAAAGTCATTGTTCACGATCTTGACGTAGCGGGCGCCTGAAATGATCCGAATGTAGGCAGCGAAGAGCAAGCCGCATCGCTTGAAGCTGTTCCCGTCAACAAGGACGTCAGTCGAGTAGTCCTCGATGTGAACTGCTTCGTTGTTGTAGCCGTCGAAGGTGTTGTTGATCAGTTTGGCGCCGGTGACGTGAGCCAGCCCAACTCCAAACCCTGCACCCACGGACGTAGCTTGGTTGTTCTTGAAGGTGCTGTCTTTGACGATGATGTTGTAGTTGTCAGAGGCAGGAGCGTTAAACTCAAGGTCTGTTGCGAAGTTGCTATCGAAGGTGCACCGGTAGAATTGCAGTTCCCGAGCGATTCCGGTGGACGCGTTGGTTTGGAACAGCACGTACGAGCATTTGGTGAAGGTCGAATCGCGGACGTTCAGGCCCGTGAAGGTGCCGCCATTCTGCACCCCAAGCTGCATGACGTGGCAGTAGTTGGTTGGGAAGATGTCGCGGTTTCCGTTGACCTTGAAGTCTCGAAGCTTTATGGCGGCAAAGTTCTGAATAGGGAACAAGACAGTAGGGAAGTCTGAACCGCGCTCAATCGTGAGGCCAGAGATCGTTACGTCATCTCCAGTATTTCGTGCGAACTCCCGATAGACGCCCGCTGACGAAGTGTCAAAGAGGATCTTGGTTGAACCGGACGAAAAGCCCTCAAGCAGTGTCCCCCCTGGCAGGGAAAGTGCCCCCGTGGCTTTGTAGTAGTAGGTTCCTGCCGGGAAGAAGATTCGCTTGCCCCCGGCAGCAGCGACTGCCGCCCGAATCGCGGGGCCGTCATCGGTAATGCCGTCACCTTTGGCCCCAAAGCGAGGATCAGTGACGTTGACGCCTTGGGCATAGGTGGCGTTCAGTGCCCCTTCGGAAAGGCGGGCGGGGAGTCCTGCATCGGGGACGTTGGGCATGTCCATGATTCCCATGGGCTACTCCTAAGTGATCGTGATGGCCGGGCGGGTGGTGATGCGCCCGGCGTCGTTGCGGGTGACCATGGGCTGCGTGAAGGTCTTGACCGGGACGCCGGTCTTGGTGATGGTGTAGGAGTCGATCAGCATGGGCCATTCATCCGAGGCGGTCCCTGCATAGACCCCCGTAGACCCGTCAGGCCAGACCACGCTGGCTGACACAGGAGCCCCGTCAGCATTGCTTGTCACCGACCCGCTGAACAACGACTCCGGGGTCCGGGCGAGCTGCACCAAGGCAGCCTCCAGGTCGTCCTCCAGTGAGTTCAACCTTTCAGCGCTTAGCGGGGTGTTCCCGATGACGCCGTTATTCCAGTTCCGTCGAGCCATCAAACGTCCCATCCGTGTGCCCGCGCAGCGGCGGTAAGTTTGTCGTTCTGTTCTTGCAAGGCCTGCACAACAGGCAGGAGCGCCACGCCCAACAGGTCGTACCGGACGCCGTCAATGACGCCGTTATAGTGGGTGACGATTTCGGGGAGGGTCTGTGCGACTTCCTCAGCGATAAGTCCGAACTCGTTCTTGGCACCCTCGAACCGTTGCGCTGGGCCGATGAGACGGTTGCCTTGCGCGTCTGTGGGGTACCGGTATGTGGGCTTGCGGTCGTACCGGACAGGGCGGAGAGCCAAGACCCCGGCAGGGTCCACAATGTGGGAGACAATGTTTTCCTTGTACCGCTCCGACGAGACGTTCCGACCGAAGTGGAACCCACCATCGTTCCCTACCCAGAGTGCATAGAAACTGGACCCGGCAACGTTATTCGTCCACCCATACTCCGACCCGTCAGCCTGCGCAGCGTGCGTCGCCTCCGTAGCGTTCACAGCGTTCGTCGCATTAGCCACCGGGCTCGTAACCAACGGCGCGAAATCAGTCGGCTTACCAGACACCCCAGCCCACGTCGTGGTCTGGTTCCCCAACCGAACCCACGTCGAACCAACCAGCACCTCGACCCCGTACTCGGTCGGCGCCGTTTCGATCAGCGACCCGAACCGGGCAACAGGCGTAGAACCCGTAGCGTCATACGCAACGAACGTACCCGTAGTGGGATCCACAGACACACCAACAGTCCCGTCAGGGCGTTTGAACTGCATAAGCCCGTTCACCAACACCCCATCAGGGATGACATTGATGCCAGCCGTGGCGAGGATGTTCGCCGGCCCGTACTCACGCAGCATCCGCTCAAAGTCCGCGAGCTTACGGATGATCCAGTCGTCACCGCCGAACTGGGAACCTAGCTGTCCAGGCTGTGGCATCAGATACCCCCAATGGAAGTCACGTCAATAAGCGGTTGGATGATGTCGGCGTCCATCCGCCACCCGACACAGCGCCCCACACCATAGATGCCGTCAGGCCATGCGGGAGAAACAAGGTCAAAGCCGATGTCGTCACCGATCGACCAGTCACGCCCAAGCTTCGGCGCCTCAGCCCGGTTCGCGGTGAGCTCCAAACCAAGCCCGCCGTCTTTCATCGCCGCGAGGGCACGGTCAGCGTGCGCGTCAAGAGTGGACGTGTCCGTGATCGAGGTGGACGGCGACCACCGGTACTCAAACGAGGGGCGCAGGTCTGTCGTGTTGGACTTCTGCGACGACTGAGGGCGGGCATCATCCACCCCCGATGACACGGCGATGACACGGTTCGCGCCAAGCTGCGACGTGTACGACTCTTTCACCTTCGCGGACGACGCCGGCCCAGGCAGGTAGAACCGCGCCGCTGGTTGCAGCCCGACCGGCGCCGGCACACCGATGCGGTTACCCACGTAGAACACGGGGGTGATGAGGTTGTTGACGTTCTCCCAACCAACAGTCCATTCGGGTCCGCCGATGACACCGGCGAGGTCGCCGAGGACCGAGTACACGGTCTTGTCCTCAACGGCCTTGTAGGACCGGTCGCGGGGGGTGCCGTTGCTGCCCACGATCTGCACGCGCATAGCGATACCCGCCATGGCCGCGGTCTTGACGTAGGAGTCGATGAGGTCTTTCGCGATAAGGTTTTGCGCTGTCCCGGTGTAGGTTTTGTCGCCGACGTAACGCCGGTCGAAGTACGCTTCCGGGGTTGCGAGGACGATCTGCACCAGCCCCTCGTGGTCGGTTTCCCGGTCGATGACCATGCCACCCCACAGCGGGGAGAGCCCGTCATCGTCAAGGCAAACAATCCATACCGCGCCGGGGCGGGTAGCTTGCCGCCAGTTCGGCGGGGCTGACAGTGCGGGGAAGGACGCGGCCTGCGTTTCGTAGCGCATCATCGTGCACCCGAACGTTCCACGCACGTCAAGTTCGGGGAGGTCCGCGATCATTTGGCCGTTGTTGACGTTCACGGCAACCCAAGACAAAGTCACGCGGACCCCTCCCGATTCAGTTGTTTACGCTTCGTGCTTGCCCTTGGACGTGGGCGTTGTTTCCGCGTTCGTCGCGGACGGGTTACCGTCACGCGCGCCGGAAACAATGGACGTGAGGACCGAAGCAAGCGCCGCGGTCGCAGCGACCGACAGCATTTCGTTCCATGGCAGGCTGGTGATACCGATGGCGCCCGTGGTCATGAACCCGAGCAACACCTGAGCGAACGTCTTGAATGCACGCTCACCGGCAGCAAGCCAAAAGGTAGTGGTCAACATCATTTGCCACCTTGGAGACGCTTGCCCAGTTCGTCAGCGACCTGCGCCGCAAGGTCAGCCGGGATCGACTCAGCGATAGAAGCCGCCAAAGCGGCAGGGTCAACAGTCACGGCTGGTGCCTCAGCAACCTTGCCGAGAATGTCCGACAAGGACTTCCCTCCTGGCATGGAAGCGCCACCAGCAAAGATGGCATCCCAAATCGAACCAAGCATGTTGTTCAGAGACTTGTTCTTATGGGTGGACTGGCCTCCCTTGAAAATTGCATCACTCACCGCCGTCAGCACGGCCCGGTCATTGTCTGTAAACATGTCGTCTTCTTCCGTGGGTGTTGGAATGGTGGTTACTTCGCCAGCCGGCCCCATGGCAGCATTGGCGGAAATGAAAGCAGCCGGGTTTACGCGCCCGTACATGCCGTTGTTGAAGTCCCACCCGTCAGGCAGAACCTCGAAGTGCAGGTGAGGGCCAGTCGAGCCGCCCGTGTTACCGGACAGGCCGATAACTTCGCCCTCAGTAACAAAGTCGCCCTTGTTTACCGATGTGGATGACATGTGCCCGTAGATGCCGATGAATGAGCCGTGGTCAATGACAACGCAAATGCCAGCGAAGGCGGGGGCGATCCACCACGGGTTATCGGCATACGTGCCGCCCATCCAACCCTCATGCAACACGGTCCCGGAACCAGCCGCCGCGACGGGCGTGCCAATAGGGACGGAGAAGTCAACGCCTGTGTGACCGTTCGGCTGGTAGTTGCCGAACTGCTGGATGATCCAGTAGTCAGGGCTGCCCGGACGGATGCCGTTTGTAGGGTTAGAACCAAACGCCTGGGAAACAGGCGCGTCAACGGGCCATCTCATGGGGTACCTCCGGGAGGGTTGACGTTGATGGTTGTGGTGGGCGTGGGCGGGCACTGCGCAAGGTGGTCCTCAAGCTGCTTGTGCTGCTTGTCAACCGCATCCCTCAAAGACTTCCCACTGTTCGGGAACAGCTCATGCCGGATGGTTTCTAGGAGCTCGTCCTGCCGGTCCATGCGCTCGAACAATCCGGGGATTTCCTTCTGCCCGGATTTCTTGTCCTCGGGGACTCCAATGAATCGGTCAATGAACCGTCCGCACTTGCGCAGGAACGGCCCAACCTTCCACAGAAAAAGCCCAACGATCAGGAGCGCTACCAGCCAAGGGGCAACGGGGATCAGGTCAGTTATCCACTGGGGGATCATGGCTGAGACCTCCACACCACGTTGAACTCCACAAAGAACGAGTTGCTGGTTGAAGTGCCGGAACTGTTCACAGAGAACTGAATGTCACCATTCGCCTCGATGTACCCGAGGGGCTGGGAGTCATGCGCTGAGTCCACAGCCACGCCGGCGCCGATACGGGCAACAGGCGCGATAGCCGCAGGAACGGCCCCAACTTTGTACTTCACAAAGGGAACTGTGGTCACGCTGGTGTTGGCGTTCTTGAAAATCGCCGTCAACATCACCATGCCATCAGGAGACTCAAACCATCGGGCCGAGTCATACCCTGCACCGAAGCTTGAATAGTCGCCAAAGTTAGCGATCGTGCCTGTGCCACCAACCCAGCGGGTGCCGTTGTACACAGCATCAAAGCCGAGGTCCATGCGGCGGATACGCATACCCTTATACGGGGTCAACCCGTCCTGCTCCGCCTGATCAGCGATCGGCTGGATACCACCAGCAGCAACAAACACTGCCGGGTTCTTCACCACCGTAGGAGAACCACCACCCACCTGCGGAACCGTGATCGTCCCAACAAGGAACGACCGCGGCGGCAACGTCGGTGCGACAGGGGTAGCAGACGGCGTCCCCGCGAGGTACAGGACAGGGGCCGTGAGCGCTCCTGAACCGTCACCGCTGGACGAGTCATTCACCTGGATGTAGACGATGTCTTTGCGGGCGTACGTCGCATCAGCGGCAGCAATCGCCCCGGTGCTGTTCGCGTCCGAGGACCACCGGTAAGAACCCTGCGCCGTCGCGGCGCCGGGGGTGATGATCGCCGCGCCAGGGGTCAGCGTCCACGTGGTTGACGTGACAGACAGGATGTTCCCAGCGCCGGGTCGGAACCCTGACCGGGCGCCCAACGCCAGACCAGAACCGCCACCATACAAGGCCGCGTCCGCTTGTCGTTCGTTCGAAGCCGAGTATGTGGGGAGTCCGCCGCTGGCGTCCATCGGCTGGCAAGTAATAGTCATCTAAGCTCCTAGGACCACGCTGGTTTGGTGGTCACGGTCAGTTGCGCCGTTGCGCTGTAATTCGCAGCGCTGAAAGCAATGTCATTCACGCCAGGGTCAAGGCTGAACCAGCCGCGGGAAGTCACGTATCCGGCGCGGGCGGCTTGCCCTTGTGCCAGGACTTCGCGGCGGTCCATGTCCACGGTGATGAACTCGCCCGAGGTCAGCGCGAGGGACGTGGCAAACGTGAGCGTCTGCCTCTTACCCACGTGCGTGACCGTCCACCCACCCGCGGGGACAGGCCCGTCAACACGGAGCCACACCGGGGCTTGGGTGTTGCCGGTATTGGTTAGCCGGACGACGCCGGTTTCGGTGGACCCCGTGTAAGTGATCGGGTAAGTAGCCGGGTAGGTTCGCCCGCCCGACGATGACGGCAAAGGCGTCGAAACGGTGATCAGGTCGCCGAACTTCCGGGGATCCTTCGCGACAACCTGGATGCTGAACCGTGCCTGCCGGTTATTGAACCGGCTCACAAGAACCTCACCCTGCCGTTGCGCGAGGACGTGACGGACATACCCAGTCTCGGAAACGATCATCGTGAACTGTTCCAACGTCACGGACGCGTTCAACAAGTCAAGCGCCGCCGACAGGAGCTCCGGGGCTTCGGTCAGGATGAGCCCTTCGATGACCATGACCCGGTCCCGGTAGAACGCCTCGGAAGCTGTGGAGCCGTGGCCCCGCGCCCGCTGCGTGAATACCGCACTGGACGCGGGGCTACCCCAACCATCGAACTTCTGAACAACCCACCGGGTGCCGTTGTCATCGGTCGCGTTGAGCAGCAAGTCGCCGATAGCGATCGGGGACAGGCTGAACTCACGTTCCGTGGTCCCTGGGTACAGGAGCCGGGACGGGTACGTTATTGGGCTTGGGTAAGGCACCCGTCCTCCTTAGACAGCACGTGCGGCGAGGACACGCGAGGTTTCGTATGCCGTTGCGGTGGGGTTCCCGGACGTGTCGTAAATGTTGATGGTGGTTCCGCCCTCGGGCAGCTTCCCTGTCTCGTTCGCGTGCAGGAGCTTCCCAGCACCGATCGAATCCACAGACGATTTCTTGATCACGATTTCGCCGGGGGTCAGCATCGCCGGCACCGTGTCAGTGCCAACAGGTTTGAACTGCGGGAACCCGCCAGTAGCGAGGTAGTTCACCATGCCGCCACCGGCCCGGTAGATCATCCCGCCATTGGCTCGGTACGCGTTTCCCGTTGCGTACTGGTTCGCGGTGTTCATCGCGTTGGCCGTGGCAGTGTCCCCGCCATCTCGGACTTGCTGGATGTGTTCCACCGAGTAGATGTGCACCGTTTTGCCAGTCAATGAGTTGATGGCATTCTGGAAGCCTTGCAGTTTCAGCTCTGCTTCGGCTTTGTCAACATCCACTTTCGTCGGGGGGACGCTCGCCGGGATCTTCAAGATTGAATCGATGTAACGAGTGACGGCGTCGCGGTTCTGCCCGTTCGCCACGGCGTTATCGATGATTACTTGCCGCTGATCGATAAGTTTCTTACGGGCGTCCTCAGCGGAGCCTGTCATTGTCCCGTAAGCCTCGGCAGACTGCTGCGCGGAAGTCACAAGGTTCAGCAAGCTGCCGCGGTTCGTTACCGCTGCCTCACTGTTACCCTCAATCGCCCCGCCGTTTGTCTTGATTGCTTGCGTGGAGTTGATAAGTTGCCGCTCGAATGAGTTCTGAGCCTGCTCGAACGAGATGGACTTACCGGCCAGCAAATCCAACTGCATTTTAAGCAGCCCACCGGCGTCGTTCTGCATTTGCATCTGCAACGTCGTCAGCGCAAGCTGATCCTCAGTCTTCTTTTCGGCATCCTGGGCGCCCGTCAGAGCCGTAACGTTTGTCCCGTACATTCCCGCAAGGACTGACAGCTTCCCAGACTGTGCATCAGCCGTCTCCCCCGTGCGGCCCATGGCTTCGTTGAACCGCTTTTCGTAATTAACGGCTTCGTTCAGTGCACTGTTCTGGTTGCCAAGTTCGTCACGGACGGTTTTGATGGAAGCTTGGAGCGCGGCGTTTCGCTTCATCTGGTCAACGTTGATGCCACCCATTTCCAACTGGGTGCGCTTGCTGTCCTTGCTGACAGCTTCCAGACGGTCGAGTTCACCATTGACAAGCTTCTGCGCGTTCGCGTTACCCATCGCCGCTTCGGTGAGCAGGCCAAGGGACAGCCCCAACTTCTGCCCAGCTTCAGCGGCTTTGGACTTGGCGATTTCCTCAGCGGTGTGGGCGCGGACGTTCTCCGCGATGATGCCGTTGTCCCGCTGCAACGCAGCCGTGTAACCCATGGTCGCTGCGGTGGCGTCCTTCGTGGAAGCAGTAGACCCGACCATCACACCGATCAGGGCACCAACGCCGGCGACCACAAGGCCGATGGGGCCGAGTGAGGTATTCAGCATGATCCCGAAGGACTGGATGATGGGGATGAGCGCGGACCATGTCGCGAACGCGGCGTATGCGCCCAGCGCACCGGACACCAGCAAGGTGAGCACGTCCGTGGGGATCCCCGCAAGGATGTCACCGATGACCTTGAGGGTTGTCATACCCAGCCCGCCAAGAGGCGCGAGGGCAGCGAGCAGGTTACTCACGCCTCGGACCAATGATTCGATGGTCGCCATGACCTGGGGCATGACAGCGAGGGCGTAGTCCCCAAAAGCGCGGAGCCCGTTGCTCTGCCCGATGGTCGAGAACCGTTGGGACAGTTCCCCGAGGTAGCCGGCGAATCCGCGCATGACCGGGTCGAGGGTGGTGAACATGCCCAGCAGCCCGCTTAGCCCGTTGGCTGCGACGTTGCCGGTAACGCGGGAGAAGTCGCCCATCTGCCGGTTCAGGGACGGCATGTAAATGTTCAGGGTGTTCGCGGAGCGGTTGAACCCGTCAAGGGTTCCTGTGGCGCTGGTCGCTGCGAGGGCGTTGAACTGGTCTTTGATCTGCTTGACGCCCGTGGCGTACCGGTCGCCTACTGGTCCGCCCTGTTCCATGGCATTCTTCACACCAACTATGGCGAGGACACCAGCGACGCCCAAAGCGCCGAGGGCCGCGGCACCAGCGGCGGCGGCGCCAGCGATAGGCACGGCTGCCGGGGCTAGCAGCGCAAGGGCGGAATACAGGAGGTGGATGGACCCGCCAGCCTGCTTCGCGGTGTTGTCTACCTTGCGGTTCGAGTCAGCGTTCTTTTCTTTGGCGCCCGTGTCGCTTTTCGTGGCTTCGGTGGAACGCTGCGTCCACTCAGTGAAGTCCATCTTCGGTTTGATGGACTCCTTCTCAGCCAACGCCTGCCCGATAATGACAGCACGCGCCTGCTCCCGCATACGGGCCAGAGCCGCAGACGACGCGGTGATCTTCCGCTCAGCCACCTCAACAGCGCCGAGCTCCGCAACAGCCTGCTGGGTGCCTGTAGTCTCGACACGGACCCGAGGGTTAGCCCGCCCAAGGGATCGGGCTTTCGTTTCGGCTTGCGCGAGTTCCCGGTTCCAGTCAGACGAATCGATCTTGAGCTTGCCAACAATCGTGCCGACATTCGTGGACTCAGACACCGGGCGCCTCTTCCTGGGTGGGTTGTTGGTAGACGCGACAAATCAGGGTCGTGTCATCGGTTAGTAGCCCGGACAGTCGCCGCACGAACCAGCCCCAAGACCGGGACGACATGACCTCGTGAAGGTCAATGCCGAGATACCGGTTGAAGGAGTAATCAACCAGATCCCACTTATCGAGGACCGCGTCCCATGTGGGGGCGTTGGTGTCTACTTCTTCCGGGATTTCGTAGTATTCGTAGGCGCCAGTGAGGGGGTCTTTGATGCCTCTGCCGTAGCTTTCGAGGTCAAAGCCTCGGCTACTTCCACCGCTGCCTGTAGCGCTTTTGGGTCGATGCCCTGCTCCCAGATGAGTTCCGCGGCGGGGCGACCGGATTGCCAGTCGGCGAGGGCGACGAACGCGGCGCGGGCGATGACTTCGGGGCTGACCGCGTCGGCGGTCATCTCATCGAACGCGTCGCCGAGCAAGAACGCGTAGAACTCCGGGTCAGTCATGGACACGTCAGTGTCGGGGTTCATGACCTTGTGAAGGTGGATGCCCTGCTCAATGGTCAGGGTCGGGAGTGTGTACCGTTTGCCCTTGACCGGGAGGACGATGGGGCCAACGATGTCAGTGAAGTCGCGGAAAGACAAAGGGGTGCTCCTGCTCATGAAAGGTTTGGGGGTGCTCATGGGTGCGGCCCCACCCGGTTGATATGCACAGGTGGGGCCGCGATCAAAGGGCGGCTACTAGCTGCCGCGGGTGTATGGCAGGGCGGCGGACGTGCCGGTGCCGTTGGTGACGGTGATGTTCGCCGCGCCGGCAGTACCAGCGGGGACGGTCGCGACAATGACCGCGTCGGACACGATGCTGTAGTTGGTCGCGTTGGTCGCACCGAACTTCACACCGGTCGCGCCAGTGACGCCCGTGAAGTACGCGCCCGTGATCGTCACAAGAGCGTTCTGCGCAGCACCGGACGGGGAAGCGGACACAAGCTGCGGCACAGGCGTGGTCACCGCAACATCAGCGACAGCCGCGAGTGCACCGTCACCCTTGAACTCGACAGTGACCTCATCAAGGTCAGCGACGCCGGTCTTGGAACGGTTATAGGACACGATCGCGCGGCCCTGCTGCGCTTCCTTGCCCGTGTCACGCAAGTACCAGCGCACGTAGAGGCGCTGAGCGTCACCGAACACAAGCTGCGTGGCCTTGCACAGGGCGAGGCCCGCGTCGAGGACGCCAGCGGTACGACGAACGAGGGCTTTGACCGTGGCAGTCCAAGACTTCATGGTCGTCTCGGAAATAGACCAGCCATCCGTGTCATACGCGGAAGCGTCCTGGTCGTTATTCGCGACGTTCGGGTTGAAGTCATTGACGCCGTTGATCTGCACCCATGTGATGCCGTCAGTGGATACGTCTACCCGGTATTTCCGGGCGAGGTCGTTGGACAATTGGTGCTCCTATGGGGCTGGTCGGTTCGTGGTGGGTGGCAGGTCAACGTCGGCGTAGAAGTTGATGGACACTTCCCACCGTTTGGAGTCGTCTTTGCCGTTCGGGATGGTGCTTTGGTGCAGGATTTGGTTTGCGTGGCAGGTGCCGTAGGTGCGGTGTTCCTGCCCGTGGAGCAGGTTGTAAACCTGGTCGCGGATCCCGTCAGGGTCGAGGGGCTGGCCGGGGTTCCCCCGGACCCTGACTTGCAGGGCGATGAGGGACACGGGAACGTGTGGGTTGTCATCCGCGCCGGGGGAGTAGGTGTTGAGGACGATTGCCCGGTTAGGGGCGGTGGGCATGTCCTTGAACACAACCCCGGTTTCCCCCGCAAGGTACGGGGTGTCAGGCCGGTACGTGCCTATGCCCGCGTCGTGCAACTGTTGTGCGACGCCGGTGAGGAAGTCGGTTGTGAAGCTCACAGGGCTTTCCTCACTTCATGGGCGATGATGTCCATGACGACGGGTTTCTCTGTGTGCATGGGCTGTTCGAGGTACTTGGCTTGGCCCTTTTCGTGCCGCCACGTGAGTTCTTCGTGTTGCCGGCGCGCATATGGGCCAGCAAACGTCACCGTGGCTTCGTCGCCGTCAACTGTTACAGTCGCGGAGCCCGCAAGGTCACCGGACTCATATGGGGTCAATGCGACAGCGACGCCTCGGATGTGTTCCATGCCCTTAGCTGCGCCTAGTGGGGCGGCGACCTTTGCGGCTTCGGCGACCTTGTCCAAGTTCAAGTTGAATGACCAGTCGATCGACACGCGGCCCCCTAGGTCAGATCGATTTCGAGGTGGTCCGGGAGGTCAAGCGCCCCCGAGGTGTAGTTCGCGACACCGATCACGAACGCTGTGCGCCCGTCGATAGTGACCTTCGAATCAGGGGTAAACTTGGGCAGGTGCGCGTTGTCGCAGGCGAACATGGAGGATGAGACGACCTCTTGCCCGTTCTTGTCCCTGACGATGCGGCGCTTGTCTTCCAACCACCCAGGAACGGTCGCGGGATCCGCGAACACGTCACCCATCGCGCCCGTACCGGTGAGGGTCTGGACGGTGAGGGTATGCACGTAGAAGTCGTCAAGGTCACCCACGTTGCACCCCTGAGGGTGTGACGCCTGCTTGGTGGAGGACCATGAACGCCTCAGCGCAGAGAGTGGCAGCGGCGGCACGCTTAGCTTGGAAAGCGGTTACCGAGCCGGATACCGCCGTGTCATACTCCACCGAACCCGACCCCAGCCGCTTACCCCTGACAGGGGCAGCCGTGCTGATACCACCACCTGTCGGGTCAACGCCCGCAGTCACCCAGTAGGCGACCTGCGCGCACGTGGCGTCCTTGAACGCCTGCAACACCTTCGCCTCGGACGGCAACCCGGCATCGTCCACGCCGTAAACTGACGCGACCGTAGCGGACGTGATCAGCATCGACGCGGAGCGTAGCAACTGGGTGGCGTTCGCCGGGGGAGGCCCACCAGTCCAGGTCGTCAGGTCGCTCGTGGCTGCGTAGACCAGAACCATGTGTGCCGCCTTTCCAACGGGTAGAGGGGCAGCAACCATGAGTTACTGCCCCTCCAAGTGGGTGCTAGACCTTGAGGCCCTTGAGCAGGCCGTGGGACCGCTCGGAGCCGTATTCGAGGCCGATTTCGCCGTAGATCTGCACATCATCAGATGCGCCGGTCTTAGCGAGTGCTTCCTCGAAGAACACGCCCTTGCCGGGGGTGTTCAGGAACACCGGGCGGAGCTGGCCCATGGTCACAGCCGCGATGGCGTCCTGCGGCATGTTGCGTTCCAGCATCAGACCGAAGTCACCGAAGTCGGTGACGATCCGGTCAACCGCGACACCAGCGATACGCTCGCCGGCGTTGATCAGGCCGTGAGCCTGACCGTAAGCGGAAGCGTAGGCCTTCGTGATGGCGAGCTTCTGGGAAGAGTTCACCAGCAGGACCGGCATGCCGTTGAGGCCACCGTTGTCGTAGATGCCCTGCACGAACGTGTTGACATCATCCACAGCCAGGGCCGTGGTGGACGGGCGGTGGAGGGCGATGTTGGAAGCGGTGCCGAGGGTGATCGGGGTACCGCCAGCGGTCAGGGCGACCTTGAACGAAACGGTGGTGGAGACGTTCACCACAAAGTAGACGCGGCCCGCGACGATGCCCGTGGCGACGTCGGTGTTATCGAACACGACCTTGTCACCGTTGGACAGTGCGTGGGTCACGGTGATGGTGTCCGTAGCGGACGTGGCGCCCGTGTAGGACACACCGGACTTGTCCGTCTTGTTCGTCACGATCGCCTCAAGGATGCCGCGGGTCTGACGCGGGGTGGCGTTCGTGGTCGGGTTGGAGTACTTGCCGTTGATGAACGACCAGTTCACATCCAGGGCGATGGACTTGATGGCCTGCTGAACCTGCCAGTCAAGTTCGTTGCTGATCGGGTTGGACCCGTCAACGCCTCGGTAGGGTGCGGAGCTCGGGGTGGAGACCTGACCGGACGTGGCCTGCTTCGTGTACGAAACAGAGACCTTTTCCTGGTGGATCTGCGCGACGTTGCGGACGTTCGAGCGGACGCGGCCCTCAGCGCCGGGTGCGGTGGCACCTTCAACGCGGACGCGGGTCTGCTGGTTCGGGTCGCGCAGGTCGTATGTCTGCCATTCGAACTCAACGGACGAGGTCTGACCGCCGCCCGTCAGGCCACCGATGGCGGACAGGAACGGGGTTTCGTCGGGGGTCAGGGCGAACAGTTCGCCGTGGTAGTTGGGGAGGTTGAATGTGGTACCGATACCGGTGATGCCGGACATGCGGGCTCCTTCTTAGGGGCTTAGTTGGTGTATGCCTTTTGGCGTTTCAGCTTGATTGCCAGTGCGTGGTCGCCTGCTTTTTCGGCGGCGGCGATCCTCGCGTCAATGCCGACTGTTTCCCCGGTTCCACCGGCAAAATCGGCCCCACCAGCGCCGGGAGCCGGTGCGGCTGCCTTGAGCTTGGGGTTGTTCTTGGCGGCGTTCGTTGCCGCTTCCTTGACGGCTTCCCCGAATTTCGGGTCGGCGGGGTCGAGGTCTTTGATGGCGCGTTCGAACGCGCGGGAGTCCGTGACGGCTGCGGGGTCTACGCCGAGTTCGGCGGCGTTGCGCCAGACGATGAGTTCGGCGGACGTGTCACGGGCGGCGGCGCGTGCGTTGTCGCGTTCCTGGGCGTTGGTCGCTGCTGCGTCCTGCGCTGCCTTGAGGGGATCCTCAGTTTCGTCGCTGATGCCCAAGGCTTTGAGCGCGGCTTTGATCTTCGCGTCGGCGGCGGCTTCGGCCTTCTGCTTTTCAGTGCGGAGGCTTTCCACGAACGCTTCGTCGTAGGTCTTCACCTCGGGAGCGGGCGCCGGCTCGGGGGCCGCGGGCGCGGGCGTGCCCTCAGGTGCCGGGCCTGCTGCGGCGGGTGTCACGGGCTCGGGTGTTGCTGCGGGAGTAGCGGGGTTGTCGCTCATTACGGGAGCCTCCTGGGCTGTCGTTAGTTGGTACTGCGGGTATCGGGTACTCGTTCACGTGCGGGGCGGCGCAACAGGCCAGTCTCAGCAGTGAACTCGCGGATACGTGCCTGTATCTCGCGTGCGCGGCGCCTAGCCGCTGCCCTGTCCATGTCAGTCAAAGCCGCCTGCTCAGCGGTGCGCGCTGCACGGACAAGCCGTTCAAGATGACGGAGTTTCTGGGTTTCCTTGAACCGCTCCGTAGCCTCAGCGATTTCCTCCGGCGTGCGCGTCACAAGCTTCGTGACACCGGGGAAGTACGCGATGAGGGTGTGTTTGCAGTTCGGGTGCTGCAACCCGGCAAGGCGGGCTTCCTCGACCGTCCCTGCGACCTGGAACGCGACACGTCCCTTGCCCCTCGCGTCGTCCTCGGTGTACCTGCCGGCGCCCTTACGGGAAAGGATGCGTCCCTCCCATGGGAGGCAGAGTTTGCAGGGGAACCCGGTAGGTGCGACGGTCCAGTACTGGATGCCTAGGGAGGTCATACGGTCTTGGTGGGATTCGTTGTACGCGCGGATCGCTGCGGTGCGGGTTGCCATTTCCACGTAGGTGGAGAGCGTCCAGTCGCGGCCAACACTGTCACGGAAACCGGTCACGCCCCCGTCCGTGAGTTCCCGCCACGCTTCCCGTTGCGCTTCCTGCGGGGTGCCACCAACGACCATGCCGATGGAGGCCTTTGCGGTGGCTGCTTGGTACGCGTCAGCACTGAACCGGGTGATGCGCTGGTTGGCCGCGGTGAGCCGGTCTGTCAGGTCACGTGCGATGTGCTGGGCTGCGTTGAGCCCGTGCGGGGTTACCTGCGTGCCTGTGGCGCGGGTGTAGCGTTCCCGCAGAGCGGGGTGGTCCGTGAGTGCTTCACGGACTTCGCGGAGCGCTGCGGTGCTGCCCCGGCGTGCCGCTTCAACAGCGACACCCTGGGACAGCGCACCAACCTCTAACCCGAGCCGGGTAGCGATGGACCGTGCAAGGTTTTGCAGCGCGGCGTACATGGACCGCTGGGCCTGCGGTGAATCATCGCCTAAGTGCTGGGCGATGATCGCCGCGGACCCGGCGATGAGTTCCTGTTCAGCTTGGTTGTACTTACTGACCAGCGCCGCTGTTGCTACCTCGATCGTTACCGGTAGGCTGTCCACCGGTTCCGGCTGGGGTTGCGCCATCGTTTACCACCGTTCCGAACGTTGCCGGGTCGGGAAACATGGACGTTTCCTTCTGGATCTTGCCGGCCTCGATGCTGATCTGCGTCTCGTCCCAGTCCGGGTGCAGGATCAGCAACCGGGTTTCGATCGACGCGGACTCAGCCTGCTTGAGCAGGTTCACCGTCGCCGCCAACGCCTCAAGCGGGGTCTGAACCGCGTCAGCGAACGCGACCGTCACCGGGGCGGCAGTAAGGTTCGTGCCGAACAGTTTGGCGTCCATGTCGAGGGCTTTGAACAGGATGCGTTCCAGTGCCGGGGTGGCGGCGCGGATCTTCCGGTCACGGGTCAGGTACGAGCGGCGTTCCTTCGCGGTCACCTCAGTCGCGGTCTTATCCCCGCCACTAGCGTCCTTCTCACCGAACGTCTGCGAACTGTACCCAGCGGTACGGATGATGACTGCGAGCAGAGCTGCGGCCATTTCCAGGTGCTCTGACACGCGGATGTCGAACTGGACTTTCTCGATTGCAAGCTTCGAGTCAGTCGAAGCGCCGGGGGACGCGAGGACTTCGGAGATGATCGCCCGGTCATTATCGAACGCGGCACCCTTACCGGGGCCAAGGTCGTTCATCATGTAGGACGGGACGACGAGGCGGGCTTTGCCGAGCTCAAGTTCCCGCATCAACGACGAGTAGACGCGGTCCAGGGCGTCGAGGAATGATTCGATGCCGTCAAGGTCGCTGCGTCCGAGGTAGGCGCCGTGCGGGTCGGTGCGCCATTTCCGGGTTGGGGTCATGTTGGGGACGTACTCGACGGCGAGGCCGGGGGTTTGGGTGCTGATGATCGAGTTGGCGTCCACAACTGTGGCGAGGTGCTTCGTCGCGTCAGCTTCATCCAAGGGGACTCGGACGCCGATGTCAGTGGCGGAGCCCCGGTAAAGAGCTTGCTCGATGACGCCGATACCGAAGCTATCTACGCTGTGGTGTTCGAGGTGGCGGGTGAACACCGTCCCCTCAACGTCCACGACACGCCAGAACGTGACCTCAACCAACCTGCCGTACCGGAACACTGGCAGCGCCCCGTCAGCATCAACCTTCGTGAGGAACACATGCTTGTACAGGCTGTCATCCCAGGTTGCGCGGAGGTACGAACCACCAAGCGCGGCGGCTACCTCGGCTGAGGCGATGAGGGTCTGGTCGAACCCTGCCCCGGTTATCAGGTCAAGACGTTCCTGCACGGCCTTGTTCTTGCCCTTGCTGTCCTCCACGGTGAACGTGGGCGGCTCGGAGTAGAGCAGGTCAGCGGACACTTGGCACAGGTCCGACGCAAGCGGCACATGCAGTTTCGTGACGCCGGCTTCACCGTCGCTGCCCTTGGGGGTCCAGAACCAGTCAGCGACCCGGTTGAGCAGGCCGCGGCGTGCACCGGCTGGGCCGGGGGTTCCGTTGGCGGAGTAGGCCGTGCGGAGCATGTTGACGTCGTTGGCGTACCACGCGGACCAGATTGAGTAGTCTTCGTGGATGTGTGCGACGTTGCGTGGGGGCCACTCGGCGCCGTTGACGGGCAAAGCCATTTAGGCCCTCCTTGGTACGATTGGGGGATGAGGAAACTTGTGGGGGTGGTCACGGTGCTTGTGCTCGTGTCTGGGTGTTCCGCGAGCACGGGCGAGGCGGGGTTCGTTGACCGTGTCAAGGGGTCCGTGCGTGCGCCTGATGGTGGCGATTACAAGGGCCTTGTGGATATTGGGCGTGATGTGTGCGCGTCGAAGGACACAGCAGTGGGCACCACTCAGCGGTGGGCTGATGCCGGGTTCCGTGAGGACGAGGCGAAGGCTCTTGTCACCGCAGCCGTTGAGACGCTATGCCCCGACCGTAAACCGTGGCTTGACGGGCACTAGCCCGCTGGGTGGTTGAGGTAGGGGCGCCAGTTCGTTTCCGTGGACGTGACCACGTAACGGAGCGCATCCACCGAGTGGTCATTGACCTTGAGTGGCTTGTCCTCGCCCTTCTCGGTTGCCTTCGCGTCCCAACTGTATTCTGACATTTCGCCGATGAGGCCCGTGCACTTGTCCGACACCCGCAACCTGCCGCTGTCAAGGACTGATGCGACGGTTTGGATGCCGTACAGCACTTCGTTGTTCGCGGGGAACATGTTCACAATGCCCTGCGCCGCCATCTCCACCCGCAACGAGGCCGCGGACGGGTCGTGGATCAGCCATTCCGGCATGGGCCGTGTCCCGTCTGGGAGCGTGAGCCCGTCGAGCCATTTGGTGATGCCCTCGACTATGGCGCCGTTAGTGAGGTTGACTTTGTCCGCACGCGAGTCATGCCGCCACTCGGCGATGGCATACAGTTTGTAGTCAACGCCGAGGCCAAGCAGGATAGCGGAGGTGGCGTTCGTCGTTCCGTAGTCAATCCCGACGCCTAGTATGCGTTGCATGGAGGGCAGTTGGCCATACGGGATGATGTGCGACTCAGCCGACCACATGTCAAAGATCGCGCCCTCAGCGTTCGTCCACAACCCTTTGATCATGCGGTCGTAGAACACGCCAGCGTAGGACGCTTTCATGTCTTGTATGTACTTCGGGCCAGGGTTGCCGCCCTCGAAATACTGCGGGTTGTCATCCATGGTGAAGTGGAAGACTTGCATGTTCTTTTGGCGGGCTTGCAAGATCCACTCGGTACGCAGCCAGTGGCGCGTACTGCCTGGGTTAGTCGTCGCGAACATCCGGGCGCCAGCCACACGTAAACGGGACACCAGCATTTCCCAGAACCCCGTGGTGTTATCAGCCCCGCGCGGCAACAGTGTCGCCTCATCAACGTAGGCGAGTTCAACCGTGGAACCGCGGATCTTTTCCTCAGAGCGGGCGTCGTTCGCCCCCACAAGGTGCACGGTCTTCCCAAGGATGATCGCGACACCGGAACCCTTGGTGTGCTTGACCGCGCCAGCCGCTAGACCATAGATCCGGTAATCCATCAGCGGGTCAAGGATGTTCCGCTCGATCGTCTGCAAGGTCTTGCCAACAATTACTATGAGGCCAGCGCCCTTGGTTTGTTTGATGGCAATAAGAAACGCAAACAAGCTGGCGATAGTCTTGCCAGCGCTCACGGCCCCCACCCACAGGCTAATTTTCACTTCGGGCACTTCATCAACAAGCGACGTGGCCCGCACAATGGAGTTGATCTGCTTTTGAGAGAGCGGGACCGTCACTCTTGTTCACCCTCGTTGTTGAATGCTTTCTGGAGCCCGTTGATGAGCTTGTCCATGACGGAATCAACCTCGGCGGTCTGGTTGCCGTCTTCCTTGGGTGCGAGGCGGGCGATGGTGCCCGCGTGGGACGCCAGGGATGAGGCGTTGGAGCGTTTGTCGTTGGGTGGGATGAAGTCGAGTTCCCGGACTTCTTCCGCGCCCGCCATGGCCCGTAGGACGGTCTTCCATTTCTGTTCGCCGCGTTGCACTTTGCGTATCTCAGCGGCATCATGCTCGGCGATGCCGATCACATCCAAACGGAGAGCGCTGATGCGTTCCTGCGCGGTCAGGACGTTCTTCTCGATCGCGGCTTTCTGGTCCGTGGAGTCGTACCTCATGCCGTTTCGGGTCATCCATTGCCCAACAGTGGACTTAGCCTTGTTCAGGTGGGCTGCGATGTCGCGGTGTGAGTCGCCGCGTTCGTAGGCTTCTTTGATGTAGGCCTTGTCCGTTTCGGATAGTGCCGGTGGTCGTCGGGTCGCCAACTGGCACCTCCTGGATGCGCTCGGCGGTGGTTATGTGGTGTGGTTCCACCCTTTGGTTTCGTAGAACAGTGCCCAGTCTTTGGGTGTGGGTAGCCATGGGCGTGGGGCTTGGAGGCCTGCGGCGGTGATGGCTGTTTGGGCTAGGGCGGAGCAGGTTGTTGGTCCCCGGTTCGCAAGCCAACTCTGGATGCGCGGGGGCGTGTCTGTGCGGGTGATGGCCGCTAGGGCGTGGGCTGCGCAGGCGAGGTAGTCGTAGCGGACGCCGATGGAATATTCGGCGATGCCGGCGATCAAGTGGGCTTGCCGGTCAGTCAGCACGTATTGGGACCACGTGACGTTTGGGTAGTCGCTGATGAGCCGGCGCCTTGTGCCTCCGGGTTCGGCGCTGATGCATTGGACCTCGCTGGTGGCGATGATGACGTGTGAGGTGTCGGAGCGGGTGACCCATTCGATGATGCGGGAGATGGGGTGCCGTGATTTGCGGACCAAACCAACCTGACCTGTGATCATGTCGCCTCCGCTAGAACGGGTAGAGCCTGTACGGTGGCGGTTCTTCGCCGTTGTGGAGCGCGGCACGGACCTTGAACCGGACACGGCGGTTCCGCTGCTTGGTCAGCCGGTGAGAGCTTGGCCATGAGCAGCATGGCATCCACCAGGGCTTGCCTTCAGCGTGCTTGAGCTTGCACGGTCGGGTCTTGTCGGTCTTGCTCATGACGCCCTCTTGCATCTGTGACACCGTGTGCGGGTTGTGGGCGGGAACACGCCGAGTTCGCAGAGGGTGTAGACCTTGAATGTGGTGACGCTGGGTGACGCGCAGGTGGGGCACCAGACGCCGTGTGCGGTTACTTCGGCGTGGAGGGTGAGCAGGATCGCCATGCGGTTACCTCCATGTGCGGAGCCAGCGGCGGGGCCGGTACAACACCAACCAACGGCGCCTCACTTGGTCTCTTCCCAGAAGACGATCACGTAGTCATCATCAGACTCGACCTTGACCACGTCGTCGTAGTTGACCGACAGGCCAGCAGCCTTGCGAGCTTCGGAGGCTAGGTGCATAGCGAGCTGCACGTCTGTCCAGCAGGCAGGTGACGGGATGATGTACTCATGCCGCACGGTGGTACGTGTGCGCTCTGAAACTGCACTCATCGTGCGCTCCTGGTTTGAGTGGCGTCCTGTAGCTTCTTCGTACCGCGAACCCAGTGACCACACGGGCACTGATACATGCGGTAACGCTGCACATTCGCGTACGACGTGCCCGCACGGAACTTGGAGAGGTCTTTGTTGCCGCACACGGGGCAACCCCATTCCTCGCCGGTGAACATGCTGAGGTGAGGGTGGTTCGGGATCCAAGCCCGCAAACGGTCGTAGAGCTTCTCGGTGAGTACCACGTCTTGCATGTTGTACTTCCGCATGGTGTCCCATGCTTTGTCGTCACCGGCCATGCATTTGACCCAGAGTTCGTGACCTATGTGGCTGGTCTTCTTGCCGAGGCCGAGCTGTTGGGCGACGTGGTCGAGTTTCCCTGATGAGAACTTGAACTGCTTACGGACGGTGAGTAGGAGGTCCACGTTCTTGTACGGTGCGGGCGGGTTCAGGCCGGCGAGGATGAATTCGCGGTTGAGGTGTTTCATGTCGAACCCGGCGCTGTTGTAACCGACGATGAGGTCAGCTTCTGACACGAGCGCGTGGATCTTGTGGATCATGTCTTTGTGGCCGTTGTGGTGGTCGCTGTAGAACAGGACTTCTTTGTCCCCGTACCACTTCGCGGCGACGCTGATGACTTTGGCTGTGTCCTGTAGCTGGGACAGGGACACGTTCTGGTTGAACAGTGACCAGACGTGCGCGAGGTTTGGGGAGTTCTCAATGTCGAGGGTGAGGATGCGGACCTGTTGGACGGCTGCGGGGGCTATCTTCGGGGCAAGGCGTTTGGCGAGGTCACCCATTTAGAGCCACCCGCATGAGCAGTCTGATTTGCGGTGGCGGCGTACGGCGTGTTCGGACATGGGGTGTCCGGCTTCGGTGAAGTCGCGTGCGATGTCGGTGTTGCTTTTGGTGGAGTTGAGCAGGTTGTGGATGGCTTCCTGGTCTTGTGGGTCGCCTTCGTTGATGATGCGGCTGAACATGCAGCCTTTGTTTCTGCTCATGGTTTCTCCCGTGCTCATTGGGTTATAGAACTGCCCGGTCCTTCCATGCGGAAGTGGCCGGGCAGCCATAGTGATGGACAGGTACTAGCTCGTCCCCGCTGTGTCAGTTGTTGGCCGGGGGTGTTCGCTGTCCTCGTGGGCTGCCAGCGCTTGAAGCTGGTGGGCGCCCGTGTCTGCGCCCAGCCCGTGCCATTTACCACGCGTCCGTGGCTCCGGTGATGGCTCACCGCCGTTCGGTATAACCGTTTCCGGTTCAGGGACCTACTGGGACTTCTTACGCCTTACCCCAGCCCTTTGTGGGGCTGGGAGGCGATAGCTGGCACCCCGAGTTCCAGGACGCCGCGCCCTGCCGCCGAAGCGAACAGGGGTTGAGTGGACCGGGCTGGAGTTGAACCAACCAAACCTGCCCATGTTCCCTACGTCTAGGGTGGGTTGCTCTGCCTTTGAGCTACGGTCCTCCCGCGCTCATGTTCGCGGGCTATTCAGTTGTTGCTGGTGCAGGTCACTACGCCGCCATCGCGCCGAAGCCCTGCCCGGAGGCTTTCTAGGTCGCTTCCATTCCCTAGCCAGCTACTAGGTGAGTCCGATATGCACTTGCTTGTCTTCCCTCGGGATTCACGTAGGAAGTTTGGTCCTGTGGTGTGGCAGCGCAAGGCATGCGCCACGTCTCAGATGAGCGGCTGAGGGAAGGCGTTCACCACACCACAGGGGCTTGTTAGTCGGTCCAGAACTTGCCTGTCCGGTACTTCGGTTCGGGTTCAATCAGTGACCGCAGGGCACGCCGCACACGCCGTCTTGTTTCGCGATGGGGTAACTGCTCTGAGCCGTAGAAGACACGCCACTTGCTCATTTCTTGAGGTTGGTTAGCTCTGTGGCCTCGGGTGGTTGGATGTGCTCGGTGAGGAACCTTGTCTCATCCAGGAGGTGGAGGACGTTGCAGCGTACCTTGATGACGGGCATGTGCTCACGGGCGTGGTGTGCGCAGAACAGGAGTTCGCCGCTGTCGGGGTAGCCGGCGTCGTTGAGCCCGGTTTCGATGATGACGTGCACGTACGCGCGTGACCCGCAACTGTCGCAGCGGTGGAGGGCGTTTAGCGTGGGTTTGTGCATGTCAGCGGCCATCGCAGCGCCCCGTCCGGCAAAAGGAAAACCCCCGCACAGGCGAGGGTTTCCTGGGTATGAGTATTTCAGGCTAAAACGATAGTAGGACAAAACACTGCAACTTGTCAACACTTCTTGCACTAAGTTGCGGAACCGGCCTTGAATCGGTCATCAAAGCCAGGCTGTTCCTCCATGAACGTCAGCAGCGCGAGGGCGTGGAACGCGACAGCAGCCATGTGCGGCGACCCGGTTTCCTCGTCAATGTCTTCACCTGACCAGAACGCCTGCGTGTGGCGTTGCAGGGCCGCGTAGGACTTCGACCACTCATAACCCCGGCGCCAGTTGTGGGCCGCGTACTTGCGCGCTCCTACGCCGTAATGGCGGGCGACGGTGGCGAGGGCTTCGACGGGGATGAGGTCATAGCGCTCATCTTTGGTGCCTTTCTCCCCGCCCGTGCTGGACACGGATCGCACCTCGGTCATGCTGCCACCTCCGCAACAGTGTTGCCTTCCGCCTTATTGACCCACTCGCGGTAGAGCATGACCGGGATACCAAGCGCCGTAGCAAGCGCGTGCTCGACAGCCGCGCCCTTCGAGGTCTCCCACCCATGCAGGAGCGCGATGCCCTCGGCGTGGTCGCATATCCAGGACAGGTCTTGCTTGAGCGCTTCCCGCAACGAGTAGCCGTGGTCTTCCAGCTTCTCCGTGCCGAGCATCTTGCCAACGTCGAATCCGTTCTCGATGTCGTTCTCTGCGGGGTTGAACACCTCGTACCCCACCAAGCGGAGCCGGAATGTGGCGTCTGCGAAGGCGGGGGCGTTGAAGTATTTGATGCCCGTCATGGGGCCGGCGAGGTAGAGCTTCATGCGGCTTTTCCTTCGAGTTCGATGATGCGGTCAATGGCGATGCGGGCTGTCTTCACCATGCCTTTGTAGATCACTTGGGAATGTGGGTCGCCCTCAGCTTCGCCGGCTATCTCGCGGGCCAGTTCATCACGGCGCTTGTCGAGTGCCTGCTTCGCTTCGCGGGCGGCGTCTTCCTTCGCGGCGATATGCTGCCAAACGGCGATGTCTGCCATAACCCATTTGCGGGCGTTTTCTTCGGACGTGAACACGACGTTGTCAGTGCCGACGTAGTAGCTGTTTGGGTCGTGGGCTGATTCCCGTACTTCGGGAAGCTCTGCGCGTCGGATGAACAGGTATTCGGCTTCGATCGCTAAGGCTGCGGCTTTGTCTTGGCGTCGTGGTTGCCCGTCCGGTCGTGTGCCTAGTTCCTTGTCAGCGGCGGTCGCGATGAGCTGGGCGAGACGGTTGGTTTGGTTATCCATTACGGCTACCTGTCTGCGTCGTTGTGAGTGAAAAGTTCTCTGCGTTTGGCAAGCACTGCGGCCTCAGCCTCAGCGATGGTCGCGAAGTGTCCGAGGCGTATGCGCTTGCCTTCATGCCCTACCGTTGCACCCCACTTCCGCATGTCGCTTCGCCATGAAACGCCGCGAACGCCTGATGTGGTGTTCTTATTCGGGCCTGCGCGATGTTCGGCATTCTGCTTTGCTTCACGGTCCCGGTCAGGACGGCGGTTTAGCCCAGGACTTGCGTAGTCGCTCATGCTGTCCTGCCTTCCAAGGGTGTGCGGCGTGCGTTGTGGTAGAGGTCGAGTACGTCGTTGAGCCTGTATGCGGGTGGGATTGGGTCGCCGGTTTCGTTGGTGGCTGGGTTTGCGCGTTCGAGTTTGTCCCGTCGAGCCCATTTACGGATCCGGTCGGCGGTCACCTCAATCCCGTACTCCGGCGTGGACAACTTCCGGCTGAGGTCGGTGGGTGTGCCGATGTGCTGCCCGAACAAACCCTTAGCGAACTCCCGCCACGCCAACACCTCATACGTCGTACCGCACGTGCCACACCTTGCTTCGGGCTGTCCCTTGACCGCGTACAGGTCGGTGTCGCATTCCGCGCATCTGCCGGCGAACACCTTGGGTTCGCGCCTCGTGCGGGCGTTGTCCAACCCGTTGGTGTGCTCCACAACAGCCTTGTAGAAGTCGAGACCCCAGAGTTGTGCGACGATCCAGGGTGCACGTGCGTAGAGGTAGTTGGTGAGGCTGTGCACGTCACGGCCTGTCAAACCTTCGCCGGTTTCCATGGCGATCCTGAGAGCCCGATCCATCAAGAACCGGTGCGCTGCTATCTTGCGGTCGATGAGGTCAACGTCTACGGGTAACGGCGCGTGCTCCTGGCTGCCGGTCGAGGTGCGGTGCCCGTAGGTGGCGGTCATGGAACCGCGGCCGATGTTCACAGCGGCGACGACCTGATCCAGGGTTGTGAGCGCCTTCTCAAGCTGCTCTGCCGTGACCGTCACGCGTCACCCTTGGTCGTGCAGATGATCGCGCCAGACAGGTCAATGACTGGCTTGCGGTAGGGGTTGTCAGTGTCAGGGCGTTCGCTGTCAGGACGGTTACCGATAGCCCAAGCGGCTAGCTCCTGACCGCGCAGGAAGCCCGCTTCCCAACCCGTGGCGAGCAGTTCCCGGCGTCCCTCATCCAGCTTGTCGCCCATGTTCTTGAGCATCTCGGCAAGCTTCCGGTTTGATGCCCTGAGCTGTTCGTTCTCCGCCTTCAGTTCCTGGCTCATCCGTTGTCCTTGTCTTGTTCGTGTTCGCAGTGTTGGGGGTTGAGGTGGTGGAGTAGTTCGGGGATGTCGTACCTGCCGGTGCCGCGCATTTGGTCGAGCAAGTAGCGGGCCTTCGCGAGCTGACGGGCAGCCTCACACATCACTTCCACCACCTAGCAGGTTTCGCCCATACGATCGACAGGCTGTGATGTGTCGTCCTTCCCGCGCTCGTCTCTCCGTCAGGCAAACGCAGGGCAATGCCGATGATTTGCCGTGGGTAGCGGTTCCAGTTGATCAGGCGTGGCGCTCGGTGGGCGTTCCAGGTGGTGACGGCATAGGGCTTGCGCAGTTTGCCGAGCGGTGGAACGAAACGGCGCCGCTGATCCTCAGGGTTCATGCTTCGCCCCTGAGCGCGGCCTCAACAGCGGAACGGAACAGGTTGGCGTAGTGGCGGTCACCATCAGCTAGCCGGTCGAGATGCTGTGCCGTACGCTCCACGGCTTTCACGGCGGCGAGTAGGCGGGCGGTGTCCGTGCCTGCGTGGGCGATGGCCATCGAGTCAGGCCCGATGTGCTCGGAGGCGGTCCCGGCGTGCTCCAGCGCTTCTTGGATCTCTTCGGGCGCGTACCACTGGTCAAGGTCACCAACGGCTGCCCAGCGTTCCTGGATGGGTTCGAGCAGGGCAGGGATACCGGGGGTGGTCATGCTGCGCCCCCTTCGTGCAGGACAGTTGCGGGGAGTGCGATCTCAGTTGCAGGCCCCCTGTATACCTCGCCACCTATTGATATGGCCGTGATGCAGAACCAGTGCCCGCGACGGTAACTCCAGATGTCCGGTGTTGTTCGTCCGTTGAATTCAATGTCTGCTGATTGGACGACGGAACCATCCGGTAGCGCGTCGAGTTCTTCGGTGGCGGTGATCGTGCGGGGCTTCACAAGTTCGGCTACAGCTTCGGTGGCCTTGTCCAGACGTTCCAGCCATGCGTCGTGCCTCTTGCCATCGTCATCAGATCGGCCCTTCTCGGCATCCAGGCGCAGCCAGCCGATGACAGGTGAGATGTGGTGGCTGATTTCGCCCCTGATGCGTTCAGTCAGGTTGCTCATGGTTTCTCTTTCGTGGGGAATAGTTCGGCGTACAGGTGGGGTGGGAGGTTCCGCAGCTTCGACGCCAACACGGGCGGGAGGGTAGCGAGCGGGTCAGGCCGGGTAGTCATTAGTAGGCCTCATACAGCACTGTTGCAGGCAATTCAATGTCTGCTGAGCATCGCCATATCGGCCCACCTTGGCTGTTTTCCAAGAGACTCGCCCACTGGTCAAGGCTGTCGCCATCATTGACCCAGACTGTTCCTCGGCTATCCAATACAGCAGCGCCGAAGCCAATAGCTTCGAGTTCTTCAATGGTGCTTACCTTGCGGTGTAACACGTACCCCTTGATGCGGATAGTGTCGAGCGCATGCTCGGCGCCTTCGCTGTAGCCAAGTAGGGCGACTGATGGGCGCTGACCATAGTCAGGGTGCTTGCTGGCATCGGCGACCAGGGCCTTGTGTAGCTTGTCGAACTCGTCTGGGTAGTTGCTCATGCCTGTTGCCTCGATGTCTTTTGCGATGGTGTGTGAGGTCATGCTGCCCAGACGTTCCGGCGTACCCAGCCTTCGTAGCAGCCGGCCATTTCCTCACGTGCCGTGCACGCGTACCGGTAGCACCACGTGGAGCCGTTCATGGCGACGTAGCAGGACGTGTAGGACGCGGCTTCCGCGGGCGCCGCTGTGGTTGGGAGTGCCGCGACGCCGAGGGCGAGGACGGCGGCTGCGGTGAGTGTGGAGAGGGTTTTACGGATCATGACTGGCCTTCCAGGTCTTTGGCTGCGGTGCGGAGTTGGATGAGCATTTCGTCTAGGCCTCGGTAGTTCTCGCGGTCCCTTGGGATTCCCTCAGCGAGGCGGATAGCGCTCAACAGGTTTTGTAGTGGGGTTTGGCTGCTCATGGCCGGCTTCTTCGACTCGGGGGCGGGCCGCTCATAACCCGCCTGATACGCACCAGTTTACACTAAAACCCGCAAGAAAGTGCAAGACTTTACGAACTTTTGCCCGGACGTTTCCCCGACAGCAAAGCCACCAAATCATCCACCGTCATAAACACAACCTGCCGGCCAGGATCAGTCGTCCCACGACGCTTCGCCACCACCACACCAGCAACAGCACCCGGCAGATTCAGGCGTTGAATCTCCACCTCCGTCAGCCAAGTGCCAACCAGGAATCTGCCGCCATAGTCCTTGCACTGGACCGCAACGGGCTCGTCGTTGAACGTCTCGACATTGCCGATGTCGCCGCGGTCGTTGGCGCCGTATTTGGGCTGCCGATCAATAAACCGGGACACATGCGCCCGCAAATAATCCGCCACCGAACGCTCATGCCGGGAACCCGCAGCCTTCGCACTAGACCGTGACCTAGGCATCCTCACCAAACCTTGCAGCCTTGACCTCATCGGACATCTTCGGCCCGTGATGCCAGAACCCGCGCTCATCAGCCCAATGCTTCTCACTCAGCTCACAACCACGGTCCACGCCATGATCCCCAACACGATGCGCCTCAAACGAGGTCAAGCCGATAAACGTCTCGCAGCAAGCCGAGCAATGACCAGCGGAAGAACCGCCAGGGTAAGACTTCCCGCATTTCGGGTGAGAGGGGTTAGACATTAGTTGCCTTCTTTCGGGTTACAGGTCTGCATGAAATCGCTTCGCGTGCGCGCGGTGGATCGTTGGACGCCCCCGCGTATTTGAGGCTCTTAGCAAGCGCTTTCCAAGTGTTTTTCATGTTGTTCGTTCTTTCAGGGTTGTTTCACGTTGTTGTTTGCCGTGGTCGATGAGGGCTTGCCAGCGTTGTGGGTCGCGCTGCCTGAGTGGGATTTGGTCGGAGGGTTTGGCTGGTGCCGCGGTGAGTGCGCGTTGTGCCGCTGCCTCGGATGCTTTCAACTGGCGTGCCCTGGTGGCGATTTCGGATGGTTGCGGCGCGGTTGCGTAGAGCCTGCGGTGTTCGAGTACAGCGGTTTTCGCGAACGCGGCTTCGGCGTTCCGCATGGCGTAAGCCCAAACGGTCACGTTGGGTTCGTTGAGCTGCACCCTGCCATCGAAGGAGTTGATCCAGGTGAGCATTTTGATGACATCGGGGGTTTCCATCAGACCTCCAATTCGCGGATCGGTTCGTACTGGTGTTGCTGGGCTTCCCAGCCTTGGAGTAGTTCGCGGCCTTTGGCGAGGGCTCGTTGCCCATGGTCGGGCTGCGCACCACCGCGGGCCGGTAGCGGGTCGTCGTCCCAGCACCCGCCGTTCAGCCATGTCGCAGGGTGCTTCGTGAACTCCGGTACCCGGTTCGGATCCGAGGCGTAAGCCCTGACGCCGGCTAGCAGCGTCTCGGCGCTGACTCGTTCCCTGGCTTTCGCGTAGGCTCTCTCGGCTGCTGCCCTGCCTGTTTTGCGGGGATATTCGAGGTACCAATCCAGGAATTCATCCGGGTGCGGACGCGCTTGCGCGTCTTTTGATTTAGCTACGTTAGTAGCTAAGTCTTTGTCTATGTCTTTGTCTGCTACAGGGTTGCTACCGTTTTGCTTAGCATTTGCTTTAGCACTTGCTAGACGGTTTGCTTTGGTTTTGCCACCCAACCTGCCAGCCTCAGACCGTTTCTTACGGAGCTCCGCTATCTCCTGCGCGGACTGCTGATGCTCCAAATAGTCGTGCATTTCGACGTGGGTTTCGTGCATGATCGCGTAATCGACCAGCAGTTCTTTCCGGACCTTTGGGGGTAGCCGGTTGAACAGGGCAAGGGGGATTTTCCCGTCTGTTTCCTGACGGTGCGAGTAGCACCAGAACTCGACTACTGCGCGGAAGGCTTTGTCTGAGAGGCCGATTGTTTTGGGGTGTTCGGGGAATCCGTCGTGGACTTTGATGAAGTACCGGTCGTCAGCCACTCCGCCTCCTTTGTGCTTGTTGTTCCCGTTGTTCCCGCATGGTTTGTTTGCGTGCCGTGTCCGCTTGTTTCCGCTGCTGCCGGCGCTCACGGTCAGACGCGTCGGTCATGCTGCACTCAGGGCGCCGCGAAGGTCCACTCGGGCACCAGCGATGCTTGAGTTGATTAGCTTCCTGGCGGCTGCATCTCCGTAGGCGATGAGGACTGAGGGGGCGCCGCTGTTGGCTTTGGCGCGGGTGCCGTCAGGGTGGTGGAAGTGTAGGCGGCCTTCTATGAACAGGAGGGCGGATGCATAGGGCCACACCCAGTCAAAGAACATGCGGGTCTCGGTACGTGCGAATACGAGGGCGATGCCGTCACCATGCTTAGCGAGTCGTTCGAGCCACGTGGCAGCCTGCGCACCGTATGGCGGGTTCATCCATACCCGTCCTTCCCACTCGAACGAGAGGCCGTCATCCTCTGCTGTGTAATGTTTAGCGGCGGTATCCCAGGGGCGGTCGATAGGCGAGCAGGGGTCTAGGTCAAATGGTCCAAGTGCTTCAACGATGTGGGGCGGGGTGAGCCAAACGTCTGACTTCATGGCCGCCGACTGGTGAGAGCCCATAGCGCCGCTCATACTCGCTCCCATTTGTAGAAGATCCGCCCGGATTTCATGCGCCATTTCTGGCCACATTCGCATAGCTCGACCTGCCCATCAGGAATGACCCCGAAGAAGTTACTGGGCGGCTGACATGCGTGCGGCTCGTAAATCGCCGTTGTGGTCATGCTGCGATGTCCTTTGCGTATCCGTGGTGGGTTTGGTTGGTTCGGCCTGGGTTTCTGCCGTCTGGTTTGGGCGTGTACTTGCGGAGGATGGCGTGTTGCGCGCGGGCGCGGTCCTTGCCTTTGTCGTAGCCGTGGCGGTATGCGCGTTCCGTTATTGCGCGGGCTTGGTCGTAGGCGAGTTCGCGGATGGTTGCGGCGTTCGCTTCTGCCTCGCGGATTGCGTTATCAGCTTCCGCTTGCGCTGCTTGGATGTCCGCTAGTTTGGCGGTGAGGGTGGCGCGTTTGTCTTCGAGTTTTTCTTGTTCTTCGGCTATGGCTGCTTGGATGTTTGCGTTGCGTTGGCGGAGTTCTTTGATGGTGGTGGCGAGTTTGCGGCCTTCTGCGTAGAGGCGTTCGGTTTCGGCTAGTTGGCGTTCGACTGCTTGGCGGGCGTGTAGTGCGGTGGTTGCGGCGCCGCGGACGTACGCGGTCATTGGGCCTGTCCTTGGTGGTAGTCGCGGCAGTCTTGGCAGTAGGGGTTGTGGGTGCTTGTTCCGTATTCGATGCCGCAGCGTCGGCATGTGTAGCGGCCCCATGGTTTTGGGTTGGCTTGTCGGATGCGGGTTGCTGTGACGCCTTGGTTGGTGTGGTAGTGGATCATTGGGGGGTCCTTGCTCATGGGGGTGGTGCGGGCGCCGACGTGTGGCCGGCGCCCGCGGGGTGGTTTAGAAAGCCGGGTCGGACTGGTTGCCCCAGCCGCCTGTGTTGGCTACGGCGGGTGTGGCCCACGGGTCATCCTGCGAGGCCTGCTGGGAGCGGGGCTGCTGTGCCTGCTGGGGCTCGGCCTTCGCCAGCTTGCGGACAGTCTGGAGGTTCAGGACAGGCTTGGATTTCTTCTCGCCGTCCTTTTCCCACTGCTGCGTTTCGAGGCGTCCGACGACGTACACCTGTTCGCCTTGGGTCAGGGTTTCGGCGAGCCGTTCGGCAGTCTGCTCCCAGGCTTGGGCGTCAACGTAGAAACTCTTCGTGGTAACCCACTTGCGCTGCTGGTCGTCATATTTGGAGTCGTTGAACGCGAGTCGCATGGACAGGACTGCCTTGCCTGACTGCGTGTAGCGGAGCTCGGGGGCGTTGATGATTCCGGCGATGTCGGTGATGGTGGGGATGCTCATTAGGCTGCTTCCTGGGTGATGGTGGTTGCGTATTTTTCGAGGTGTGCGGGGATGAAACCGAACCAGTGGAAGTCGGTTTCGGCGTCGCCTGTGCTGTATTGCACGTACGGCATCTGGACTTTGCCGGTGTGCCCGTCTGAGGCGGCGCGTGACCGGATGGAGTCGGCTACGTTCTCGTCAGCGGTGGCGTCAACCACGCTGTAGGGGATGTTCCGGGTTTCGAGCCATCGTTTGGTCATGTTGCATTGGGAGCATGCGGGGGTGGTGTATATGGTGATGGTTTTCATGCGGCTTTCTTGGTTCGGAGTGGGCTACGGGTCCAGTGCCATGAGCTGTGCGGGCATTGGTAGTAGCGGACTGGTTCCCCGCCCCTGGCTGCCCAGACTCGGGCGTGGACGAGGCGGGATTCCTCAAGGGTTGAGGATTGGACTTTGCCGCAGGCGCAACGGTTACGCGGCATCGGGCGTGGCGTCGTTCAGGAGGTCGATGATCCTGGTGGCCTCCGCTTTGGTGATGTCGCGGCGGGAGGCTAGTTGCCTGCCGATGATGGATTCGATGTATTCCTTCTGAGCGCCCGTGTTGTCATCGGTGAACCCGTTCTGGTGGAGCAGGGCGAACATCATCTTGGACTGTGGTTCGGTGATGAGTTCGACGGCGGGTTCGTCCACGATTTCGGCGGGCTCATCGTCGGCGGGCGCGGGCAGGTCAGCCGGGGGTTCGATGGGGGTGACTGGTTTGCGGGACCGGGTTTGCTTGGGCTTCGGTTCCGGGGCTGGTTCGGGCGCCTGCGCGGAGGCTGGTGCGGGTTCAGGCTGCTGGTTGTCAGCCTGCGCCATTTCCTCAACCGTGTAGATCCCGGACAGGTCTTGTGGGAAGGCCTTCCGCAGGGCTAGGGCTTCGGCGCATTTGGCGAGCATTGTCGATGACATCTTTGCCCACATGTTGGACACGCCACCGTCCCTTTTGGTCTGTACGTACTCCGACCAGAGCGCCGTCGCGGTGAACTTCTGCCCAGCTCGGACAACGGTCGCCTTGGCGGCTGCTGGGGGCGTTGTTGACAGCCAGATATCCCGCCACTGCCCATCTTCACCGCACCAAAGTGTGTCTTCGTAGCCGAGCGTTTCGTTAGCCCGGTCCGCAGCTCGGCGGGCGATGAGGCGATACCCGTCGATTCCTGTCTGGATGGTGTATTTGGTAACCCAAGATTCCCGCTTCTGGCCGTTCTCCCAGTAGACCTCTTTGGCGTTGCGTCCAATCATGTAGATCTGTCGGGCGAACGGGTCCAACCCTGTTCGTACTGCTTGGTGGAAGAACACTGCGAGGTCTTCACGGGTTGCGTTTTCCACGCCAAGCTGGCGGAGGGTTGCAACCTGTCCGGGTGAGAACTCGGTCTGACCTTCCTGGATGGTAAGGGCGGTGCCCTGCTGGCGGATTGCTACTGTGCTCATTGTTGATTCCTTTGGTTAGGCGGCTGCGCTGAGGGGTGCGGCCATTGGTTCGGAGATCAGGTCACGCTCACGGGTGGTGTAGTAGGTGTAGGCGGCGGCGCGGAACATGGCGTAGTGCCGGTCAATCGCTTCGGGGTTGGGGGCGAGCAGATAGAGGTTGGTGCCTAGGGGCGCGTCGCCGTAGCGGGCGTTTTCGCCTTCGCGGTCCGTGGGGGTCACATGTGCGACGTAGGTGGCCTCGATGTGGGGGAGCTTGAGTTCGGCGTCCCCGTCAGCGTCCGTCGTATAGAAGTCAGCCTTTGAGTAGGCCGCGGTCTGCAATTTCGTCTCCCCGTACACGCCCTTCGCGGTCTTGAGGTCGATCATCACGACCTTGTCACCGTGGAGTTTCGGGATGCGGGCTAGGAGGTCGAACCTGCCGGCGACGTTTTTGCCGGGGTAGATGTTGCGGATGCCGACGTTGCATTCGGAGAGGACGGGTTCTACGCCGAAGCGGTCGAGGAAGTCGAGGTATCCGTCGATGTATCCGGCGAGTTCGTGGTCGAAGGTGACTTCTTCGCCGTTGTGGAGTGCTTCGGCGAGGGCGTGGACGGCGGTGCCGCGTTCGGCTGCTTTGTCGCGTAGGTCCCAGGGTGCTTTGCGGATGGTGTCGTAGGGTGCGCCGGGGTTGTTGATGGCGTATTGGGCGGCTTGGTTTGCTGCCCAGTAGGGGAGTGCGGGTTTGGGGATGGCGCCGCTGAGGATGGTGGTGACGCTGGTGGGGCGTTTGCCGTCGAGGGTGTAGCGGTGTCCTTCGTGGCTGAATTTGAGGCTCATTGGGTGTGCCTTTCGAGGCTGAGGGATTGGATGGTTGCTTGGATGGCTTGGGCGCGTTGCTCGGGTTCGTACTGCTCTTGGGTGGTCATTCGATGTCCTCGCGGGGGAGTGGGTCCGTGGTGGGCTGGCAGCCGCAGTTCGGGTTGCCGCATTGGGCGAAGGTGTCCGGCGTGGCCCAAGCTTCGTCAGGGTCAAGCGGATCAGGGAGGCGGGTCATTGGTCGTCATCCTCGGCGTGAAGCTCGGCGAGCTTTACCCACATGCCACCTGTCAGCTTTTGGATAGGCTTGCCCGGATTGGAGTAATCGACGGTGCCGATAGGGTCGAACTCCCACCATTCGGACCCGTCGTACTCGCCGCGCCACATCTTCCGGCCATCGTCAAATCTGATGATCAGGTCGGTAGCTACTTCGGCGGCACCGTAACCGTCGTCATAGGTAACGTCAGCGAGGACAGTGAACTCGTCCCACGTGCATCGGTACTCAGCATCTTGGGAGCCGACAAAAGTGACTTGCTCGGGCGTGTGTCCAGAGCGCTCAATTGCGTCCAAGGTTTCGGTCAGCAGGTTTGTTGGCTCCAAGAGGCTCATGCTGTCCGCCTTATGACGGTGCCGGTGAGGCCGAGCATGTCCAACAGTTCAGGTGCGCGGTGGTGGACGATGATCGTGGCGTGCTCCGTAGCGTCATCAGCGAGGGGCGTGACGATCGGGGAGAACGCGAGAGCGTCCTTGTGGGCGACAAGTTGAAGGGTCACGACGGGGCTCCTAACGGGTAGACGAGTTGATCGGGGCGAGGATAATGACGGCCTTGACGCCGTCAATGCGGGTGTTGCACTTCGGGCAGCGGAGCTTTCCCGTCCGGGAATGCTTCACGAAACGCTCGCAGACAGCCCGAATTGAGCTCCTGGCGCCGCACTCGGGGCAATGGCATTGGACGTAGTGGGTAGCTGGCCCGTCATGGTGCCGACTGAGGGTGTCATGTTGGTGATGCTCGCAAGGGATGGGCGGCATTTCGCCCACCAGCACCTCAAGGTCCGCCTCTACTTCGATGCCTGCCTGGACGGTCATTGCGCACCGCCTAGTGCTGCGGCGATGACAATGGTGGAGAGGGGAAGGCCGACGAGGATGAGAATGCCCAACGCTGTTTCTTGGAGGGCTTCGAGTGCGTCTTGGTTCCAGCGGATGGGTTGCCGGCTCATGCCGCGTCCCGGTTATACAGGTGCGCGAGGACCCGCCCGTAGTCGATAGCTTCGCCGAGGGTGGAGTAACCGACTGCTACGGCTTGTCCGCTGTGGTGTCCCAGCCATTCGAGTTTGTACGAGCCGCCGTTGACAATGACGCGGGGACGTTTTGTCACTTCCTGGTGACGGAGTCGCTTGCTCATGATTCGCCTTTCCTGACGCTGTCTGCGTCGTCTTCGTAGCGGGTTTGTTGTTGGTCTTCGTCGTCTTCGCGCTGGGAGTAGAACAGCCAGTCACGGGGTTCGTTTCTCATCGGTCCTCGCTCACGAGTGCGGAGAAGCGATGCCCTGTTTGGTTGTAGTGGGCGTCCGCCATGTCTGAGGCCCGCCTACGGTCGCGGTCATAGCCCTGCCATTTGCAGTCGAGGCATTCGGTGATCCACAGCTCATCGTCGTCACTCATACCGCGACCGCCGTAACGGTCGTGACGCCGTCATGCTCGACGGTGGTGACTTCGCCTTGATAGCCAGTTCGTGCAGCTATCTCTTGCGCAAGTCCACGGAGGATCGCTGGGTTCTTCTTGATGTCCGAGGTGAGGACGGAGAAGGTGTGCTTGCTCATGGGTTGCTCAATTCGTCGGTTCTTGAAGAGTTTTTTCAATGGCTTCCCCGACGGCATCAACGGACTCAATGTTGATCTTCGCCACCCGGAGCCAGAGCTCCTGCACGTGGTTGGGCGCCTGTTTGAGTTCGGTGCACACTCCGGGATGCCAAGGCCATTTGTCTTTGTAGATCTCGCGGACCTCGGAGAACATGCCCTCTGCCACGTGGCTGATTTCGGATGCTGAAATGTTCCTCATCGATGGCCTCGTCCTATGCCGCATTTGGGTCGAGTATGCGGGGCTCAAGGCCGAGCGCATCGACAAGGCGGGGGATGCGGTTAGCCGGTAGAGGGCGCCCCCCTCGTTCGTATCCGGCGAGGGTCGTCCGGTCGCAGCCGATGTAACTCGCCAGGTCTTCCTGGCTAAGGCGTTTGTGATCACGGGCAAGGGCGATGATGCGCCCAATACGCACGTCGTCAATGTTCGTGATCTTCGCGACCGCTGTCCGCTTCTTAGTCAAGGGGTGCTCCTAACTTTTGTTTGCTCATTTGGCCTCTCCCGCTCATTCGGAGGGCGTGAGACAAGACTATGCAACAACATGCCACTACGTCAACAGTTTGGATGCAACAACTTGCAAAACAAGCGTTTCCGCAGGTCAGGACCGGTTTGTTCTTGCCGCGCCATAGGGCGTGTTGCAAGAAAACTCACGCAAGAGGGCAGAAAAAAAGTTTTGGTGTTGCATCAAAAGCTGCGCAACCATGAAAGGGCGATACCAAGTGGCCCAATGAGCGGGGCCACCGGTACTCACGTAGGAATGAGCCCCAAAGACACGTACCTGCACCCCTTGGCGGGCAGGTAGCAAACGAAGGAAAGTTAGCGCATGAGCGACGAGAAGAACTCGAAAAACACACAAGGCCTCGCCTTGTGGATCAGCATGGCCCTATCCAGAAAGGGACTAAGCCCGGACCACTTCGCAGCCGACCACTTGACTGGATCCGCTAAGCGTTCCTTCTACAACTGGTCTGCCGGCAGGAATGCACCGCAAAAGTCCAAGCACCCCGAGATCGAAGCTGCGCTCGGCTGGAAGCCAGGGGCAATTGATCGAATCCTTCGGGATGAGTTCGTGACTGAACAGGACGTGTTCTTGGCGGACGAGGACAAGGCCGCAAGACGCGCCTCTGCTCTGTCTACCGACGAGCTTCTTACGGAGCTCACTAGGCGCATGAAGGCGGCTGAGGCTATTGCTGAACAGCATGAAGCGAACGTCATCAAGATCGACGCGACTCTCCACGAGGGCAAGCCGAACGGTCAAGAGACCCACGCGACCGTCACCCCTCTGGGCACGCGACGCAAGGCGCCACAGTACCAAGCGGCACGGACAGAAATACCAAGTGATAGCTCACTAGACGACTCAGACGAGTAACGAAACTCGACACGCCGCAAGGGTTTGTAAATCTGGCATATTAATCGTTCCATTACCCCTAGCGGCCCTGCTGGGGGGTGGCTGTTGGAGGCATTAGGGGCGTGTCAGATGCGCGGAGTTGTGTACGAGGAACTCAGTGATGGGGCACTGGGGTACTACAACCACGAAGATGGTTTGATCAGGGTCGATCCGCGGAAACCGCGGCGCAAAAGGCATGTGACGATCGTGCACGAAGCCTTCCATCGGACCCTCAAACATGGGGAAGATGTAGCCCCTCGGAGGGTGTCCAGGGAGATCGTTGTCGAGGCGATGACGGCCATGTATTTCATCAGCTTCCGTGACCTGCTGGACGCGTTCGTGCAGTGCGGGTCGGTGGATGAGATGGCCCGGTTCCTGAACGTTGATCACGGGCTCATCTACGCCCGCTGGCTGGCGCTTACGCCGATTGAGCAAACGATCCTGAACGTCTGCGGGCGTAATTGCATTGGCATCGACTGCCGCGAACCAACACGCACAGACCTCGCCGTGGTGGCTTGACACGTTCCTGTAGACTGGTGTATAAGAGGGGGTTTTAATGCCACGACCACAACTAGGCATCGGCGAATACGGCACCATCGGTTACAGCCGCGACGGAGCGAAACACGTCGCAATGGCCCGATACCGCGACACGGACGGCGAGACGCGCCGCGTGAAAGCCGTAGGCACATCCAAAAGCGCAGCCGCCGCAGCACTCCGGGAGAAGTTCAAGGAACGCGCCCGCCGGGGCGGTGAGGACGACATCACGTCAGAGTCCACCATCGCGGAACTCGCCGACCGGTACCTAGCCGAGAAGCAAGCCGAAGACCTCGCGCCCAACACGATCTACAACAACCGGCGCTCCATGGACAACCACATCAAACCCAAGCTCGGGAAACTCCGGCTCCGGGAAGCGAGCCCGCAACGCATCTCAAAGTTCATCTCGGGCGTGACCTTGTCGAACGGGGCCGGCACTGCGCTCATGGTCCGGTCCGTCCTGTCAGGGATGTTCGCCGCCGCCGCACGGTGGGACGCGGTCCCGTCCAACCCGGTCTCATACACGAGGCCTCCGAAGCTTGAGCAGAAACCAATCCGGGCGCTCAGCCTGGACGAGCTTGTGCGCATGCGTGAGCTCGCGTCAGACGTGTTCGCACCGTTCACCCTTGAGCAGCGTTTGGAGCGCGCAGGCGGCGATGTGCGGCGTCTGGGAGGGCAGAACAGGTCGCGCGCCACCCTTGACATCATTGACTTCCTCATCGGGACAGGTTGCCGCCCCGCCGAAGCTCCCGGTCTAGCGTGGGAGGACGTGCACTTGGACGACGAACTGCCGTGGGTGAAGATCCACAAGCAGATTGTCATGGTCCCCGGCGAGGGCCTGCTGAGGACACCCACCAAGGAACGGGATGTGCGCGACCTGCGCCTGCCTGGGTTTGTGGTGGAGATGCTGCGGAGGCGCCGTGCCGAGCACCCTGACGCGGTCATGGTGTTCCCCGCTGAGCGGGGCGGTGGGTACCGGTCGCCGCGGAACATCGCAACGGCGTTTCAGAAAGCGTTCGCCGGCACCGAGTTCGAATGGATGACGCCCAAGACCTTACGCAAGACCGTCGCCACCTTGATCGACGGGCAGTCCGGTTCCGCGCAGGCCGCGCAGCAGCTTGGGCACAAGTCGGACACGATGACCCGGCGCCACTACATCGAACCCTCACGCCTGCCCATCGACTCCGGTTCCGTCCTTGAGTTGTTCCAGCAGGAATCGGCGTAACGGGTCGGAAACGGGACACAATGATCACGGGCCTAAATCACGCGGACAAAACCACCAGTATTGTTGCAAGTGCTTGCAACACCAAAACGAGTTAGATCGGAAAGACCCTGAAAGACAAGACATGTACTTGCACGTTCCTTCACAAGCCTGTTCTGAACCGAATTGTGCTCTTCTATGGCTTTACCCCGATCGCCGACCCCGACGCAGTGCGTCTATGGCAGCGTGCCCTCTGCGAAAAGCTTGGCCTCAAAGGCAGGATCCTCATTTCCAAGGACGGCATCAACGCCACCGTGGGCGGCGAGCTGAACAACATGAAGCAATACGTGAAGACCACCAGGGAGTACAAGGGGTTCCACGGCATCGACTTCAAATGGTCCGAAGGCGGAGCAGACGATTTCCCGCGGCTCAGCGTCAAGGTCCGCGACGAGATAGTGTCCTTCGGCGCGCCTGGCGAGTTGAAGGTTGACGCGAATGGTGTGGTGGGCGGCGGCAAACACCTCCAGCCCGAGGAACTCCACGCCCTGGTCGATGCCAAGAAGTCCAACGGCGAAGACATCGTGTTCTTCGATGGCCGCAACGCGTTCGAGGCACAGATCGGCAAGTTCAAGGACGCCATCGTTCCCGACGTGGACACCACCCATGACTTCATCAAGGAACTCGATTCGGGCAAATACGACGACCTCAAGGACAAGCCCGTGGTCACGTACTGCACGGGCGGAATCCGTTGTGAAGTGCTCTCCAGCTTGATGGTCAACCGCGGTTTCAAAGAGGTCTACCAGCTGGACGGCGGCATTGTCCGGTACGGAGAGACCTTCAAGGACCAGGGCCTCTGGGAGGGCTCCCTTTACGTGTTCGACAAGCGCATGCATGTTGAATTCAGCGACGAAGCCAAGACCATCGGCGAATGCGTGAGGTGCACTGCGCCAACCAGTAAATTCGAAAACTGCTCCAATCCGAGCTGCCGTACGCTGACCCTCTACTGCGCCGAATGCGCCTCAAGCCCGGAGACCCTCCGGTGCCCGGGTGGCTGCCAAGCTGCCTGATACCAGTTTCAAAGCCTGCTCACTCGGTAGGCATAGTTGGCGTCCGCGCCGGCACCCACGGTGATGGAAAGCACTGCGTCCTTATCCAGCTGGACTACGCTGACCCGTGCGTTGGCGCATCCGAGCGTGAGGTCGATGAGTTCGGCCTCTTCCAGTTTCACCGCGAACTTCACCCGGCGCGTGCCACGGCAGGCCAAGGTCACCGCGTAGGTGCCACCGGGCAGCACCACTGTTTGCTGGGTCTTTGACTCGCCGGCGGACAGATAGCCGCTGCTTGAATAAAACGACTGCCCCTGGGATTCAGGCAAGGACGCGGCGGCCCACTCATCCAAGGCCTGTCCGGAGACGGTTTCCTGGAGTGCAGGGTCCGGTGGAAGGACCACGTTCGCCGCGGTCGAGGTGGCGCTGGGCTCACCGCGACCACCGTCCTCATAGGTATATTCGCAAGCAGCCACGCTTCCGCAGAGCATCAAGAGTACGACGGCGGTCCTCGCCAGCCGCTGTACCGTTACGGAGGGAGCTGCTTTGCTGCCCATGAGCTGACTTTACGCCGCTGCGGGCCCGGGCTGAAGGCCGGGTTGGGCAGTGCCGGCAACGTTCTAGCTCGTCGCGGGCACCAGGTGGTAGGCGAAGATCAGCGGCGCGTCCACGCTACTGGTCGAGATGCTCAGTGGGCCCGTCGCAGGCACCTTGATTTTGACGACGTCCAGGCTTGCATTGCAGGCTGCGGCGGCGTCGGTAATCTTCTTTCCGGCCGAAGAGACCGCAAAGTAGGCCTTGCCGCCGCCGTCGCACGCCATGGTCAGCGTGTAGTTTCCGGCAGGGACGTTGGCGGACTCCTTGACCAGCGGATCCCTGTTGAGGATTTTGCCCGAATCCTCCAGCACGGCGGTGCTGGCCGCGGGGAGCACTTTGCCTTTCCACATGGGAACGTCGGCGTCCTGGATGTTGACCGGAGCCTGGCAAGCCGAGACCCCGAGAAGGGCCGCCGCGGAAATGGCTACAAGGCCGGCAGCGCGCCCTGTGGAGGAGAAGTTGAGCATGAATCCAACGCTACCGGGTCAGGGAGGCCCCGTTTGTCCACATAGCGCGGCCAAGGAACCCGCGGGGCAGGCGCGCCGCCCCTACACTGGCAAGGTGACTGACACAGCTTCCTTGTTTACCGCCGGCTCCATTGACGATGCTCCCCGCAGTGACCGGCCGGAGCTCCTCCTGGCCCTCGCCGCCGATCTTCGTGCGATCTCCTACACCGTGGATGGAGTGGCGGAATTCCTGGGGGAGTCGGCCTCGGAAGCGTTGTCCCGGGACCAGCTGGTACCTGCGCTGTTGGCCAGTGAACGGCTGGCGGTATCTGAAGACCCCGCCGTCCGCTCCCTGTCGACCATCGTCCGGTTGTGGCTGCTGGCGGTTCCGCAGACCGTCCCCGATGTCGATGCCGCACTTCCCGGAACGGGTTCCCGTGGCCTTGATGCTCTGGGGCTTGTAGTCCTCGATTCCGGGCTGGTCCGCGCCAAAGTGGACCTTCGCCCTTATGGCTGGGACGCCAATGCCGACGGCAGTGGTGGCGCGGAACTATGGGTGGCCAGTGATCTCGCTGCCCATCAGCAACCAGGGGTCCTGAGGCACGATCACGTCCTGGGGATCGGACGTGCGTCCACAACGCTCGTCCAGACCACCGTCCGGCAACACACCGGACGGGCGCTGGACCTGGGAACCGGCTGCGGAATCCAGACCTTCCACCTCCTGCACCACTGCGAGCATGTCACCGCGACTGACCTCTCCGAGCGGGCGCTGGCATTCACCCGCTTCAACCTGTTGCTCAACGCAGCGGAGCTGGACCTGGACCCGAACAACCTTGAACGCCGCGTGAGCCTGAAGCTGGGCTCCTTGCTGGAGCCAGTGACCGGGGAATCTTTCGGCCTGGTGGTGTCCAACCCGCCGTTCGTGATCACGCCCCGGACGGGTGGGGAATCCTCCGCTGACCAGTTCACGTACCGGGACGGCGGACTGCCCGGTGACGAGATCGTGGCATCCCTCGTGCAGTCCCTCGCCTCGGTTCTTGAACCCGGTGGGACAGCGCAGATGCTGGGCAACTGGGAGGTTGCTGCAGGAACTGACTGGAAGGACCGTCCCCAGGCCTGGCTGAAAGACTCCGGCCTGGATGCCTGGTTCATCCAGCGGGAGCAGGTTGGTCCTGAACAGTATGCGGAAACCTGGTTGCAGGACGCCTCGCAGAACCGTGACGGCGAACACTACAAAGACGCCTACGCCGCCTACCTCAACGACTTTGCCTCCAGGGATGTCGAGGGCATCGGCTTCGGCATGATCTGGCTTCGCCGCCCCGCACCTGGGCACAAAGCAGTTATCAGCCGGTTCGAGGAAATCACCTACCCCATCGAACAGCCGGTCGGTCCACACCTTGGCGCCGCGGTAGAGCGGGCCGACTGGGCGGCTGCCAACTCCATCCAGGAAGCACATCTGGTAGTGGCGGAGGACGTTACCGAAGAACGCCACCAGCGTCCCGGAGCGGTGCACCCCGGAGTCATTCTCCTGCGACAGGGAGCCGGCCTGCGGAGAACCAATCTGTTGAGTACTGAACTGGCAGGCTTCGTCTCGGCGTGCGATGGACAACTGTCCGTCCGCCAAATTGTTTCCGCGTTGGTGGCTCTCCTGGGCGGTGATGAGTCCTTCGACGAGGACTCCTTCCGTGAGGGGCTCGTCAACGAAGTGACCAACCTTGTCCTGGATGGTTTTTTGCTTCCCCACGCGGAGGGGCTAAACGAGTGAACATGAGTCGTTCGTCGAAGACCGGCCCTCCTGTTAGTGACGCTGACTACACTGATGAAGTGATTGCGAACAACCAGACATCCTTAACGTCAGGCGACCTTCCGCGGCGGAAGCGGGTAGAGAAGACCGTTGAGATCACCGACCCCAAGGCCATCCGCGCCCTGGCGCATGCTGCCCGTATTGAGGTCATCTCAGAGCTCTACGCCACGCAGGTCAGCCACACGGCCACCGAACTCGCCGCAAGGACGGGCCTCACCCCAAGCGCCATGAGCTACCACCTCCGGGCACTCCAGAAGTGGGGCATCGTGGCCCCGGCGGAGAACTCCGGAGACGCCCGCGAAAGGCGCTGGAAAGCGGCAGGCACGGACTTCACCATCTCAGGCGGCAGCGTTGCCAGCCCCGAGATCGCAGTGGTGGACCTCGAACTCGATGCCTTCCGGCGCCGTGCCTCGGCGTTTGCCAAGGCCAGGGGTGAGCGCCGGCAAAGGGGGGAGACGGCGGAGGAACCGGCAGCCGTGGTCCTCTCCAGTAATCTGCTGTACTTGACCAACCCGCAAAGGAAAGAGCTTGCGGACAGAATCCGGGAGGTCGTGCGCGAGTACGAACTCGAGGATCCCACCCGGATTCCCGAGGGCGCAGTACGAATGGCAACGTTGTGGTCGATGATCCCGGACGACCGCGTGGCGCCGGGGCAGTAGCGCCATCCGAGGTCCCCGAAGGACCGCCTGGTTTTCCGGCCCAAGCGCAGGATTCTGCAAACTATGGTGAACTAGGCCAATATGGGCAGCAGCCCAATTACACATTTTTTCTGTAGGAGCACCGTGCCCAGCAAGGCAAAAACCGGCAAGAAACTCGTGATCGTGGAGTCTCCGGCCAAGAGCAAGACCATCGCCAAGTACCTTGGCGAGGGCTTCATCGTCGAGGCTTCCATCGGCCACATCCGTGACCTTCCGCAGCCCTCCGACCTCCCTGCAGAACTGAAGAAGACCTCGCTGGGCAAGTTCGCCGTCGATATCGAAAACGACTTCAAGCCGTACTACGTCGTTTCCCCGGACAAGAAGAAAAAGGTTGCCGAACTCAAGGCACAGCTTAAAGATGCTGACGCCCTCTATCTCGCAACCGATGGGGACCGCGAGGGCGAAGCCATCGCGTGGCACCTCCTGGAGGTCCTGAAGCCCAAGGTTCCCGTTTACCGCATGACCTTTGGTGAAATCACCAAGGAAGCGATCCACAGGGCCATGGATAACCTGCGTGATGTCGACGGTGCGCTCGTTGATGCCCAGGAGACGCGTCGTATTCTTGACCGCCTCTATGGTTATGAGATCTCCCCGGTCCTGTGGCGCAAGGTTGCCCGTGGCCTCTCGGCTGGTCGTGTGCAGTCCGTGGTGACCCGTATGGTGGTGGACCGTGAACGCGAGCGCATGGCATTCCGGGCGGCTTCCTACTGGGACCTGACCGGTCAGTTCGGTGCGGGATCGGGCTCGTTCAAGGCCAAGCTTGCCGCGGTTGACGGCGCAAAGGTTGCCAGCGGCCGCGACTTCAACGACAACGGCCAATTGACGTCCTCCAACGTGGTCCACCTCGACGAGGAACTCGCCACGTCCTTGGCCGCAGGGCTGGAAAACGCTGATTTCCGTGTCCGCTCGGTCGATACCAAGCCGTACACCCGCAGGCCGGCAGCTCCGTTCACCACCTCGACGCTGCAGCAGGAAGCCGGCCGTAAGCTCCGGTTCTCCTCCAAGAGCACCATGCAGATTGCGCAGCGCCTGTACGAAAACGGCTACATCACCTATATGCGTACGGACTCCTCGGCGCTGAGCGATGAAGCACTGACCGCGTCCCGCCGGCAGGCTGCCGAACTGTACGGCCCCGAATACGTGCCCCAAAGCCCGCGCGTCTATGCGAACAAGGCGGCCAACGCCCAGGAAGCACACGAGGCCATCCGTCCCGCCGGTGACTCCTTCCGTACGCCTGCCCAGGTTGCCAAGCAGCTCAGCGGTGACGAGTTCCGCCTTTACGAGCTCATCTGGAAGCGCACGGTTGCCTCGCAGATGGCTGATGCCAAGGGTTCCACTGCGACGATCCGCCTGGGTGCAGTAGCAGCGGATGGACGTGACGCAGAGTTCTCTGCCTCCGGTACTGTCATCACCTTCCCCGGCTTCCTGGCCGCCTACGAAGAGGGCAAGGACGAAAGCCGCGGCGACGATGATTCTGATGAAGCCCGCCGCCTGCCGAACGTCGCCAAGGATGATTCCCTGACGGCCACAGACATCGTGGCTGTTGGACACGAAACGTCTCCGCCCCCGCGTTACACCGAAGCTTCCCTCACGGCCGAGCTGGAAAAACGCGGGATCGGCCGTCCGTCCACGTACGCGTCCACGATTTCCACCATCCAGGACCGCGGTTATGTCCGGAAGCAGGGCTCGGCGCTGGTTCCCAGCTGGATCGCGTTCTCGGTGATCCGCTTGCTGGAGCAGCACTTCACGGACTACGTGGACTACGAATTCACGGCCGACATGGAAGGCGACCTGGACAAGATCGCCAACGGCCAGGCTGCAGGGACCGAGTGGCTCAAGCACTTCTACTACGGTGAGGACGCCGATCCGGGCCTGCTCAGCATCGTCAACAACCTCGGTGAGATCGACGCGCGGGAGATCAACTCGGTTCCCATTGCAGAGGGCATCACCCTGCGCGTGGGCAAGTTTGGGCCGTACCTGGAAAGCTCCATCCCCACCGTGGATGAGAAGACAGGCGAGGTGGTTGAGTCCGCCCGTGCCAACGTCCCGGAAGAGCTTGCTCCCGACGAACTCACGGCGGAAAAAGCCAAAGAGCTGATGGAGACGGCCGCTCCCGAGGAACGTGTTCTGGGAACGGACCCCCACACCGGTCACACGGTGGTGGCCAAGAACGGCCGTTACGGCGCGTACGTCACCGAGATCATCCCGGAGATGACCGAAGAGCAACTGGCCAACCAGCCGGTGGAGTACTACAAGAACGGCAAGCCCAAGCCTCCCAAGAAGCCGGTCAAGGCCAAGCCCCGTACGGGTTCCTTGTTCAAGTCCATGACGGTGGACAGCGTGACCCTCGATGAGGCCCTTCAGCTCATGAGCCTTCCGCGGGTGCTGGGCGAGGACGCCGACGGCAACCCCATCACTGTCCAGAACGGCCGCTTTGGCCCGTACTTGAAGAAGGGTACGGACTCCCGCTCCATCGGATCCGAAGAGGAAATCTTCACGATCACCCTGGACCAGGCGTTGGAGATCTACTCGCAGCCGAAGCAGCGTGGGGCGCGCGCGGCAGTGCCGCCCCTGGCCGAGTTCGGACCGGACCCTGTTTCGGAGAAGAACATCGTGGTGAAGGAAGGCCGGTTCGGGCCCTACATCACTGACGGCGTCACGAACATTACTGTCCCGCGCTCAACCTCGCTTGAGGAACTGACCCGGGAACGCGCCGTCGAACTTTTGGCCGAAAAGCGGGCCAAGGGACCGGTCAAGCGGACCACCACCCGCAAGGCGCCTGCCAAGAAGGCAGCAGCCAGGAAGTAGTCCAGTGGCCGGCCGGGAAGCATTCGCGAATTGCGTCCCGGCCGGCATCGTGGTCGAGTAGAACCATGACTGAACAGACGGTTTCACCGGACAACCAGCCCTTGAACGACCTCGAGGCGAAGCTCGCCCTGGCCGACCAGCCGGATGCGAACCCCGTGGATGTCATCCTCGCGTTCCTGAACAACGAGGTTTACCTGGTCAGCTCCGAAGCTGTGGATGGTCCGGACTCCTCGGTCGAACCGTTGGTGCTCTCGAACGCTGACGGTCAGCCCGTATTGGCTGTCTTCAGCCACCCCAGCCGTGTCGACGAGCGCTTCCTTGAAGCCGCACCGCATGTCCTGGGCACCATGGGTTCAGCGATCCTGGGCAATATCGGAGACGAGCTCGGCATGGTCATCAACCCGGGCAGCGAATTCGGCTTCGAAATCGACCCCGAGGGCATCGCCAATATCCGGCGCGACTTCAAGCGTGCTGACGAGGTGGACCAGGCGGAATAGGACCACGGCGGCCAACAGGGTTCAGTCCCGGCGGCGAAACGTCACCGCCAAGTTGCTTACCGGACTTCGAATCGGTGAATAATGGCAGAATGCGTCTTGGCGTTCTCGACATCGGGTCCAACACCGTCCACCTGCTCCTGGTGGATGCCCACCCTGGCGCGCGCCCGGTAGCTTTCGCTTCGCACAAGCGCCCGCTTTCCCTGGTGCAGTACCTCGACGGTGACGGCAATATCAGCGACGCCGGACAGCATGAGCTCATCGAATTTGTCCTGGAGGCCTGGGAGTTCGCCGCCAGCCACAAGGCAGAGGATCTCCTCGCCTTCTGTACGTCCGCCATCCGCGAGGCAACAAACGGCCCGGAGGTCCTGGCAAGGGTCAAGCACGAGACCACTGTGACTCTCCAGGAACTCACCGGCAGCGAAGAAGCATCCATGACCTTCTTCGCCGTCCGGCGTTGGTATGGCTGGGGTGCCGGCCCGATCCTGGACCTGGACATCGGAGGCGGCTCCTTCGAAATGGCGTACGGGACCGATGAACTCCCTGAATTTGCCACCTCGGTCCCGCTTGGGGCCAGCCGCCTGACGCGGGACTGGCTCCATGACGACCCTCCCACGGCCAAGAGCGTCAAGGAACTCCGCCGCTACATCCGGAGCACCTTGAAGCCCGTGGTCCGCAATTTCCACGACCTCGGCCGCGCAAACCTTGTAGCGGGAACGTCCAAGACCTTCCGCTCACTGGCCCGTATTGCCGGCGCGGCCCCCAGCGCGGCCGGTCCCTACGTCAAGCGCGAGCTTCATGGGGCCGACCTCGGCTTGTGGGCGCAGCGCATTTCGGCCATGACAGTCGAGGACAGGCTGTACTTGCCTGGTGTTTCGGAGGCACGGGCGCGGCAGTTGCTTGCAGGTGCGCTGGTTGCCGAAGCGGCGCTTGAACTGTTCGAATTCCCCACCATGGAGATCTGTCCATGGGCCCTCCGGGAAGGGCTGATCCTGCGGAGACTGGATCAGCTGGTCTTCGAAGAGGCGTTGGATCCCGCTCCCCATGTGGGAAAGAGGAAGAAGAAGGACAAGTCCAAGAAGAAAGCTGCCAAGGAGAGCGGCCCAACCCCAGATAGTGATGAATCCCAGCCGGATGTGAAAGAGTTTCCGGTCCCGGTAAATACCCCTGCCCCTTCCCCCATACCAGCCCCCGCGGCAGGCGGGCTGGCCTCCTGAGATGAGCAACGACGTCGAACCTGAAGTGAATGACCGCCAGATCCCCGTGGCGCTTTCCAGCGCCTCCGTTTATCCCCTGAGCGTCCATGACGCCTTCGCTGTGGCCCAGGACCTGGGTTACGAGGGCGTTGAGGTGATGGTGACCAACAATGCCGTGAGCCAGGACCCTGCGGCCCTGATCCAGCTCAGCCACCGCTACAACCAGGAGATCGTGTCGATCCACGCCCCGACTTTGCTGTTGACCCAGCAGGTGTGGGGGACTGCGTGGAACAAGATCGAGCGGTCCTGCCAGATGGCCACCGAGGTGGGCTGCGACACTGTGGTGGTCCACCCTCCTTTCCGCTGGCAGTCCAACTATGCGGAGAACTTCGTTGAGGGTGTGCGTGAAATCGCCACCATGTACAAGGTCCGCATTGCGGTGGAGAACATGTACCCGTGGCGCGTGCGGGGACGGGAAGCGGTTGCTTACCTGCCGCACTGGGACCCGTTGGGCCAGGATTACGACGACGTCACGTGGGACTTCTCGCACGCCGCCACTGCCGGGGCCAACAGTTTGGAAGCCATCAAGGCCCTGGGCAGCAAGCTCCGCCACGTCCATCTGACCGACGGTTCCGGTTCGGGCAAAGATGAGCATCTGGTTCCCGGTACCGGAACCCAGCAGTGCGCCGATGCTTTGCAGCACCTGGCGGCCTCGGGGTTTGACGGCGTCGTGGTGGCTGAGATTTCAACGCGCAAGGCAAAAGTAGCGGGGGAGCGTGAGGAAATGCTGGCCGAGACCCTGCGCTTCGCACGGCAACACCTCACGGTTCCCCTGGTTCGCAGCACGGACCAGTAACTCCCGGGAGCGCGTGCCCCGTTGTTCAACGGCGGGGCGCGCGGGCACGGCCGCGTCCGGTGGCAGCAAGCGCGCGGCAGCAAGCGAAAGGGCCGCTTAAATGCGAAAGCACCGGCGGCCGAATCGGGAAATGGGGGAAAACCCGTCCGGCCACCGGTGCTGCTGGCGGACATCCCCATGCCCGCCTCATCACTCGCACCCTCAATGAGGTAACTACTAAGTTACGGACCGAGCATGAGTGCTGCCTGCAATAACCTTGGGAACAAGCTGTGAATCCGGAACCCATTCGACCCCGTCCGAGCTCAACTGCAATGATGGAGCCATGAGCAACCGAATCGCATTCCTTGGCTGTGGATCCATGAACGAGGCCATCATGGGGGGCCTGCTCGCAGCGGGCACGGACCCCTCGGACATCGTCGCGACGGTCCGCAGGGCGGAGCGTGCCGAAGAACTCGCCCAGCGCCACGGCGTGACGGCGATCGCCGGTGAGGAAGAGCCCGACAACAACAAGTTGGCCACCAAGGGCTCCAGCATGGTCATTCTGGGCGTCAAGCCGGTGGGCATCCTGGAACTGGCCCGGGAGATCAGCCCTGCCTTGGCGAAGGACACCATCGTGGTGAGCGTTGCGGCGGCCGTCTCCATCGCGCAGCTGGAAGCGGCACTGCCGGAAGGCCAGCCGGTGATCCGCACCATGCCGAACACACCCGCCCGGCTCGGCCGCGGCGTCGTATCTGTTTCGCCCGGGACGCATTGCACTCCGGAACAGCTGGAGAGTGCCAAAAAGGCGCTGGCAGGTGCCGGCAAGGTAGTGGAGATCCCCGAAGAGCAGGTGGACGCGTTGTCTGCCATTAGCGGTTCGGGCCCGGCCTACGCGTTCTACCTCGCCGAGGCCATGGCGGCAGCGGGCGTGAAGCTTGGTCTGGACGAAGAACTGTCCGTCATGCTGGCACGTGAAACAGTGGCGGGCGCTGGCTTCATGCTGGCCGAACCGGGCGCGGACCCGCATGCCCTTCGCGTAGCGGTCACCAGCCCCAACGGCACTACCGAACGAGCCATCGCTGCGTTCGACGACGGCGGGATCCCCGGGATCATTGCCGACGGCGCCAGGGCCGCAGCCGCCCGCGCAGCCGAAATCACCAAGCAACTCGGCTAGTTTTTGTACAGCTAACGCCCCTAAAAGCGTGTCTTAAGGGCGTTAGCTGTACAAAAACTCCAGAGGGGTCAGGGGCGTGCGGCGAAACGCTCCAACAGGTCCACGTGTCCGGAGACGATCAACATGTCGTGGCCGGACACTTTGGTTTCCGGCCGGGCATAGGTGAAGTCCTCGCCAGGGGTCTTCACGCCCACAATGGTCACGCCGTACTTGGAGCGGACCTTGGATTCTTCCAGCGTGAAGCCAACGGTCTCCTTGGGCGGGTACATCTTGACGATCGCGTAGTCGTCGTCGAACTCGATGAAGTCCAGCATGCGCCCGGAGACGAGGTGGGCGGCACGGACACCAGCATCGGCCTCAGGGTAGATCACGTGGTTGGCGCCGATCCTGGTGAGGATCTTGCCGTGCGACGGGGTGATCGCCTTGACCCAGAGGTGCTGGATGCCAAGATCCACCAGGTTCACGGTGATGAGCACGGAGGACTCAATGGACGTGCCGACACCGACGACGGCGGAACTGAACTCCTGAGCGCCAAGCTGGCGGAGGGCATCGATGTTGGTGGCATCGGCCTCAACGACGTGGGTCAGCACCGGAGCCCACTTCTGGACCAGGGTGCGGTCGCGCTCGATGGCCAGGACTTCACGGCCCTGCTTGACCAATTGCTCGGCTGTTGCGGAGCCGAACCGGCCCAGGCCGATGACCAACACCGGGGCGTTGTGTGCGGGGCGGTTGGCGGCCCCCGTGGTACTAGCCAATGATTGGCCTCTCTTCCGGGTAGTGGAACAGCTGGCTGCGCTGGCGCAGTGCCAGCCCGGCTGCAAGGGTTACGGTGCCGACGCGTCCGGCGAACATCAGCGCTGTCAGGACATAAACGCCCGACGGCGGCAACTCGGCGCTGAGGTTCGTGCTCAGTCCCACGGTGGCAAAGGCGGAAATGGACTCGAAGAGCACCCGGTCCAGCGAGGCTCCGCTGATGGAGAGCAACAGGAACGCTGCAACAGACACCAACGTGGCGCCGGCGACGATCACTGAGATGGCCACACGCATCGTGCCCTGGGGAATGGTGCGTCCGTACACCTTCACATCGGCGTCACCGCGGGCTTCGGCCATGATGGCCAGGAACATGACGGCGATGGTGGTCACCTTGATGCCGCCTGCTGTGGAAGCAGATCCGCCGCCGGCAAACATGAGGGCATCGGTGAGCAGCATGGTGGTGGATTCCATGTGGTTCTGGTCCACCAGGTTGAAGCCGCCCGAACGCGTCATGACGGAGGCGAAGAGCGAATGGATGATCTTATCGCCAAGGTTCATGTTGGCGATGGTCCGCACGTTGTCCCATTCCATCAGGGCCCACAGGACGGTACCGGCTGCCAGCAGGATGAAGGAAACCTGGATGGTGAGCTTGGTGTGGAGGTTCCACTTTTTCCAGTTGAGCCCGTTCTGCTGGAGGACCATCACCACGGGGAAGCCCAGGCTGCCGAGGAAGACCCCGAGCATGAGGGGCACCAGGATCCAGAGGTCCGTTTCGTAGGGAACGATGCCATCTGAGTGTGGCGTGAATCCGGCGTTGTTAAAGGCCGAGATGGAGTAGAAGACGCCGTGCCATACTGCCTGCCAGAAATCTTCGCCCAGCACGATGAAGCGCGGAATCAGCGCCAGCGCGAGGGCTCCTTCGATGACCACGGACGTCGTGATGACGATCCGGAGCAACGTACCGACTTCACCGAGGCGGCCTGCGTTGTTCATGGCTTCCTGGGCAATGAGCTTGCCGCGTACGCCCAGGCGCTTGCTGACCATGAGTGCCAGGAGCGAAGCGAGGGTCAGGGTGCCCAAGCCTCCAACGAAAATGCCCACCAGGATCACGAGCTGACCGAAGAACGTCCAGTGGGTTGCCGTGGAGACCACGGTCAGGCCGGTGACGCAGACACTCGATACGGCCGTGAACATCGCCTGGTGCAGCGGCGTCACAGTCCCTTCCGCTGACGCTGCCGGCAGGGAAAGCAATCCAGTGAAGAACAGGATGACCACAGCAAACACGGTCAACGCCAAACGCGCTGGTGAGGTGTTGGCAATGTTGTCGATGAAGTCGCGCACACGGGTGAAGATCCAGAGACCTTCCCGCTCCTGCTGGTTGGGTTGCCAGTTGGTCGGGCTGGTGGACCGCGACTGGCTGTGGGACATGGCGCTCTTCCTTGGTTGAAACAAGCTTTCCTGAGTAGTAAACCACTATTCGCGCGCGTAACCGGGGCGTTGGGCTGTTCCAGCCTCAGGTAGCCTGTTCTGGATGAACTCCACGCTTGGAACAACTGCTTCCAGCATTACGCGCTCCGCACTGCCAACGACGGTGGTGTGGGATCCAGCCATGACTGCCTACAATTTCGGTCCGGGCCATCCCATGGCGCCGCAGAGGCTTGAACTGACTGCCCGCCTTGCCCGGTCTTTGGGCCTTTTCGACCACCAGCATGTGGCGGTGGATGCACCCACCCTGGCAACCGACGTCGAACTTTTTACCGTCCACAGTCGCGAGTACGTTGAGGCGGTCCGGCGGGTCAGCGAAGACCCAAGCCGCCCGGAGGAAGACCGCGGGCTGGGGACCGAGGACGATCCTGCGTTCGCGGGGATGCACGAGGCCAGCGCCAGGCTGGCCGGCGGTTCCCTGCTGGCGGCGGACACCGTCCTGTCCGGCCGGGCGGTGCGTGCGGTCAATTTCAGCGGCGGCATGCACCACGCCGCACGTGACCGGGCGAGCGGTTTCTGCGTCTACAACGACGTCGCGATGGCTATCCAAAGACTGCTCGACGGCGGTGTGCAGCGCGTGGTGAGCATCGACGTCGACGCCCATCACGGTGACGGGACGCAGGGCATTTTCTGGAACGATCCCCGGGTCATGACCATCAGCCTCCACGAAACCGGCCTCACCCTGTTCCCCGGGACGGGTTTTGCCAATGAAACCGGTGGTCCTGACGCGCCGGGGACCGCTGTGAACGTCGCGCTTCCCACGTTTACGGGTGACGCCGCCTGGTTGCGCGCCTTCCATGCGGTGGTGCCCCAGCTGGTTGGCGCCTTCCAGCCTGAAGTGATCGTCAGCCAGCACGGTTGCGACTCGCACCGCGACGATCCCCTGACGCACCTCAACCTGAGCGTGGACGGGCAGCGCGAGGCCGCCTCCGCCGTCGCCAGCCTGGCCGCCCGGTACTGCGACAACCGCTGGATCGCCACTGGTGGTGGAGGGTACGACGTCACGGGTGTGGTGCCCCGGGCGTGGAGCCACCTGATCGGCATGGTGACCCAGCGTCCCGTGGCGTTGAGCCTTCCTGTGCCGGAAGCATGGCGGACCTACGTCAAGGAAACGTACGGGGTGTGGGCTCCCGAAAAAATGGGCGACGACGTCGACGTCTGGTGGCGCTCCTGGGAAGTTGGCTACGATCCCGCGGACGAAGTGGACCGGACGGTCATCGCGACGCGCAAGGAGATTTTCCCGCTGTACGGCCTGGACCCTTGGTTCGACTAGGCCCGGAGGAATGCACAAGGAAACAAGGGATGCCAAGTGGCGTATATGTCGCTAGGGTGTAAGGCATGGTGACTGACGACGTATTTGCCGTCATAGCTGAGGCAACCAGGCGCGACATCCTGGTCTCCCTCCGCTCTGGGGATAAAGCAGTAGGCGAACTGGTGGAAGAACTGGCTGCGAGCCAACCCACCATCTCCAAGCATCTGAAGGTGCTCCGCGAGGCCGACCTCGTCAGCATGCGTGCGCAGGGCCAAAAGCGTTTCTATGCGCTCAATCCTAAGCCGCTCGCCGGCGTCGCCAATTGGCTTGAAACGTTCGACGTCGGCCCGGCCGCTCCCGCCGCCGTCGCACCGGCAGTGCCGTCCCCGGCTGCGGAACCCGCCGCTGAATCGCCAACGCTTCCCGAAGCCATCAACCAGGCTGCGAAAGTTCATGCCGGTGACACCGCCGTCGTGCTTGATCCGGCGTCGGACGATACCGTTCCGCAGCAGATCGGTCGCACCGTAGGCCGCGCGGCCACCAAGGCTGCCGATCTGTTGGCGAACCTTCCCAACCTGCCCAATCTGCCCAAGTTCGGGCGTAAGCGGTAAGCTGTATTTAACGTGACGATTGTCACATTGTGAGTTTTTGTTAACCTCCCGTTCCTTGAGATACCGCTGATTTTCTACGGTTGTGTTAACTCCGTAGCCCGGGTCACAATGTCCTCGGGTGGAGATCCTACGTCCTTCGGTGCAACCATGGGCGGGACTGATTGTCCCGCCGCTGGGCGGCCCACCGAGGATAGGAAGACCCATGGATTCAAGGCTCGAGACCGTCCGCGACACCGTTCTGGCGCGGAACCCGGGGGAGAAAGAATTCCACCAGGCCGTGACCGAGGTCTTTGAAAGCCTTGGGCCGGTCCACGATCGTCATCCGGAGTTCCTTGAAGGTGCCGTCCTGGAGCGACTGTGCGAACCCGAGCGCCAAATCATCTTCCGCGTCCCGTGGACCGACGACGCTGGACGCGTGCACGTGAACCGCGGCTTCCGGGTGGAATTCAACTCAGCGCTCGGCCCGTACAAGGGAGGACTGCGCTTCCATCCTTCCGTGTATCTGGGAATCGTGAAGTTCCTGGGCTTCGAGCAGATCTTCAAGAACGCGTTGACCGGCATGCCCATCGGCGGCGGCAAGGGTGGATCCGACTTTGACCCGCGTGGCCGCTCGGATGCCGAGATCATGCGGTTCTGCCAGTCCTTCATGACCGAGCTGTACCGCCACATCGGCGAGTACACCGACGTTCCCGCCGGTGACATCGGAGTGGGTGGCCGGGAGATCGGCTACCTTTTCGGCCAGTACAAGCGCATCACCAACCGCTATGAGTCCGGCGTCCTGACCGGCAAGGGAATTTCCTGGGGCGGTTCGCTGGTCCGTCCGGAGGCTACAGGGTATGGCACGGTGATCTTCGCGCAGGAGATGCTCAAGACGCGGGGTGCCTCCTTCGATGGGCAGCGCGTTGTGGTCTCCGGCTCAGGCAACGTAGCCATCCATGCGATTGCCAAGGCCCAGTCCCTCGGCGCCACGGTGGTGGCCTGTTCCGACTCCGCCGGTTACGTCGTGGACGAGGCGGGGATCGACGTCGAACTTCTGAGCCAGATCAAGGAAGTGGAGCGCGGCCGCCTCACCGAATACGCCGCCCGCCGCGCCGGTGCCAGCCACGTTGCCGGTGGCTCCGTCTGGGACGTGAACGGGACGGTTGCACTGCCCTGCGCCACGCAAAACGAGCTCGACGGCGAGGCTGCCGCCAAGCTGGTCAGCAACGGGCTGATCGCGGTGGCAGAAGGCGCGAACATGCCGTCGACCCGTTCGGCGGTGTCCGTCTTCCAGGAGGCCGGCATCCTGTTTGGACCGGGCAAGGCCGCCAATGCCGGTGGTGTTGCGACATCCGCGCTTGAAATGCAGCAGAACGCCAGCCGCGATTCCTGGTCCTTTGAGCACACCGAGCAGCGGCTCACCGAGATCATGGTGGGCATCCACGATCGCTGTGCCGAGACGGCGGAAGAATACGGTGCGCCGGGGAACTATGTTGTTGGCGCGAACATCGGCGGCTTCGTGAAGGTGGCCGACGCGATGCTCGCCCAGGGTCTGATCTAACGCCCGTGGCACCCAACTAGGGGACAGCTCCTGTCGCTATGAGCAGTCATAGCGACAGGAGCTGTCCCCTACTTGGGTTAGCGCTGGAGCAGCCGAACGTGGTCCGGGGTCAGGTCCGGGACCTTGCTGACGCCCAGGAGCGCCATGGTCCGGGTCATGTCCTTTTCCAGGATCTGGATGGTCCGATCTACGCCCTCGCGTCCGCCGGCCATCAATCCGTAGAGGTAGGCGCGGCCGATCAGGGCAAAGTCTGCGCCCAACGCCAGGGCAGCGACGATGTCCGCGCCGCTCATGATGCCAGTGTCCAGGATGACGGCGGCGTTGCTGTTGTCCGCCTTCAGCGCCGCGGTGACCTCGGGCAGCAGATGGAAGGGGATGGGCGCGCGGTCCAGCTGGCGGCCACCATGGTTGGACAGGATGATGCCGTCGGCGCCGTGGTCAACAACGCGCCGGGCGTCCTCCACGGTCTGGATGCCCTTGACCACCAGCTTGCCCTTCCACGTTTCGCGCAGCCAGTCCAGGTCCTCGTAGGTCAAGGTGGGGTCGAACATGGAGTTGATCAGGTCGGCCACGGTCCCGGTGTAACGCGACAGGGAAGCGAATGTCAGGGGCTCGTGAGTCAGGAAGTTGAACCACCACGCCGGGCGGTAGGAGGCATCCAGGACAGTCTTCACGGTAAGCGCCGGCGGGATGGTCATGCCGTTGCGGACGTCGCGGAGGCGCGCACCGGCGACGGCGGTGTCCACGGTGACCATGAGGGTGTCGTTGCCGGCCTTTGCGGCGCGTTCGATCAATTCCAGCGAGCGGTCGCGGTCGGTCCACAGGTACAGCTGGAACCAGTTGCGGCCGTTGGGGGCGGCCGTTGCAACGTCCTCGATGGAGGCGGTGCCCATGGTGGACAGCGTGTACGGGATCCCGGCGGCTTCGGCGGCCTGCGAGCCGGCGTATTCGCCCTCGGACTGCATCATGCGGGTGAAGCCGGTGGGTGCAATGCCGAACGGGAGGCGGGATTCCTTGCCGAGAATGTCCGTGCGGAGGTCGATCCTGGACACGTCCCGCAGGATGCCCGGCCGGAATTCGATGTCCTGGAAGGCCTGGCGTGCCCGGCGAAGTGTGATCTCTTCTTCTGCGGCGCCGTCTGTGTAGTCGAACGGCGCTTTTGGTGTGCGGCGCTTGGCGATGTCGCGCAGCTCCCAGATGGTGCTGGCGCGCTTGAGCCGGGCCGCTTTGCTGAATTCCGGCTTCTTGAACTGCATCAGCGGCGCGAGGTCGGAAACTTTGGGAACGCGCCTCTTCAGTGCCGGGGGCTGCACGACGGCGGGTCGCGGCTGGGGCGGGCGGGTCACGTTTTCGTCGCTGCCAGCGTTGGCGGGCGCTGCCGTGAGCTTGGGATCGAGGGTGTCGGTCATGCTGTTCTCCCTTGAATGCTGTGTGGTCTAACCACACTGTAATCCATGTGGTTGGACCACATCAACTAGTATTCCGGTATGCGAACGCACGAACTTGTCCTGCAGTGGATCGAGAAGCAGCTCTCCGATGGGGACCTCGTCCTGGGTGGCCGCCTGCCCGGGGAGCGGACCATGGCTGAGCAACTGCAGGTATCGCGGACGTCCGTGCGGGAGGCGGTCCGGATCCTTGAAGCAATGGGTGTGGTCCGGGCCGGCGTGGGTTCGGGCAAGGATGCCGGGACCATCGTCATCGCCGAGCCTGGGTCGGCACTCGGTTCAACCCTTCGCCTGCATGTGGCAACCCGCCACCTTCCCGTGGCCGATATCGTGGAGACCCGCGTCCTGCTGGAATCCTGGGCTGCTGCCCGTGCCACAGTGGATGCGCCGGCTCTGGGGGAGGCTGCGGAGCTGCTCGAGCGGATGGATTCAACGCAGGACGTCGAGACCTTCCTGGCCCTCGATGCCCGCTTCCATGTGGCCTTGGCCGAGGCGGCGGGCAATGCGGTGGTCAGTGCCATGATGGCCTCGTTGCGCGGCGCGATCGAGAACTACGCGGGCGAGCTGACGGAAAACCTGCCTGACTGGAACGCGACTTGCGCACGGCTGAGGGGCGAACACCGTGCCATCCTCGCCGCCGTGAACAGCAACGACGGCGGCAGGGCAGCCGAACTTGTGGCAGCCCACATCCAGGGCTTCTACGCGGAGGCAGGACTGGGCTCAGACCCCGGGTCCAAGAGCAACCCGGGGTTACTTATGGCCCATGGAGGCCCTCCGAAAGGGCCATAAGTGACCCCGCGTTGCTTCTAGGCGGGTTTGAGGGCCGGGGCTGCGGTGCTCTTGCGGATTTCCATGCGCGGCGAGAACTCGTCCTGCGCCTGGGTGGGGGCTTTGTCCGACTGTTGGATCTGCTCCCGCATCCGCCGCCATGCGAGGCTCCCGAGCTCATTGATGGGCACGGCAGCCGTGGTCAGTGGCGGAGTGGTGTATTTGGCGAAGGGAATGTCGTCGAAGCCCGTCACGGAAATGTCCTCCGGAACCCGGATTCCCCGCTCGTGCAGGCCGCTGAGCAACCCCATGGCCACGAGGTCGTTGAAGGCGAGGATGCCCGTGGCGCCGCTGGCAATGATCGCGTCGGTGCATTCGTGCCCTGAATCAAAGTTGGAGCCGCCCGGGAGCATCTGCAGTTCGATCTCCGGGTGCTCCGTCCGGAACTGGTCCAGGCCAACCAGACGTTGCCGGTTCGAGGCACTGTGCTCGGGGCCGGAAAGGAAGGCCAGGCGCCGGTGGCCGAGGGACACGAGGTGCTGCGCCAACTCCTGGATGCCTTGGCCGTAGTCCACGCTAAGGCTCGGGGTGTTGGTGGCCACCGTGGTGCGGTTGATGAGGACCAGCGGATGCAGGGTTGGTGCCAGTTCCTCGAGCTCGGCATCGCCCATGCGGGGTGCGCAGAGCACGACGCCGTCGCAGCGCCGCCGGGCTTCCCCGGCCAGGATTGCTTCCTCGCTGGTGACTTCCGAGGAATCCGCGATCAGGACGCGGTACCCGTCCTGGGCCGCCGCGATGCTGAGTCCCCGAAGGATTGCCTGGAAGGTGGGGTTGGCCAAATCCGGGACGACGATGCCGATGGTGTCGGTCTTTCCCAGTGCCAGGCTTCGCCCGACCGGGTTGGGTTGGTACTTGAGCTCAGCCGCGGCGGCGCGCACCCGTTCGGCGATACCGGGATCAACTGCGGCGTTACCGTTCATGACGCGTGAAACCGTTGCGTGTGAGACGCCGGCCTTCTCCGCGACGTCGGCAATACCAACGCGCCTGTTGGTGTTCCTGCGTGCCATGTGGCCCCTTCCCTTTGTTCGTCCGCCGAGTGCTGCGTCGTTGGCGCACTGGTTGACGTGACCACCAGAGTCTTGATAGAAAGCTTATAACCCTCTGAGAAAACGCTTTCTCACATATTCTTCCACACGTATCCGGGCCGTCAAGCGGTTCACTCCTGCCTTTTGAAAGGGGCACACTCATGGTCAACGTCGACTCAGCCGAGACCCGCACCGCGCCAGCGGACGCGACAACCCGGACCGGAGGCACTCAGCGGACCCGAGTTGCCCTGATCGGCACGGGTGGCCGCTCGGAAATGTACATCAGGGCCATCTACGGACAGCACGCGGACGTGGCGCAGCTGATTGCCCTGTCCGACGTCAACCAAGGCCGCGTGGATTTCTACCGCGAGCTCATCAAGGAACTCGGTGGCACAGAGCCGGTTGCTTCCTTCGAGCCGGGCGCACTCACCAGCTTTATCCACTCCAATAACATCGAGCGGGTCATCGTCACGACGCCCGACTACACCCACGCGGACTACATCGTAGAGGCGCTCGAGGCAGGTGCCGACGTCGTGGTTGAAAAGCCGCTGACCATCGACGTCGAGGGTTGCCGCCGCATCACCGAGGCAGTCGCCAAAACCGGACGCAACGTAGTGGTCACCTTCAACTACCGCTACTCACCGCGCAACAGCGCACTGAAGGAAGTCATCCAGAACGGCGTGATCGGCAAGGTCACCTCCATCGACTTCAGCTGGGTGCTGGACACTGTGCACGGCGCGGACTATTTCCGCCGTTGGCACCGTGACAAGAAGAACTCCGGCGGACTGCTCATCCACAAGGCCTCCCACCACTTCGACCTCGTCAACTGGTGGATCAATGACGTGCCTGAGCGTGTGTTCGCCTCCGGCGGCCTTCGCTTCTATGGCGACAAGAACGCGGCGGAACGTGGCCTGGGAGCCCGCCCGGAGCGCGGCACAGTTGATGGCCTGGAACACGATCCGTTCCGTCTGGACATGCGCGAGGACGAGCGCCTGAAGGCCCTGTATTACGACAATGAAAAATTCGACGGTTACCGCCGCGACCAGGACGTCTTCACCGAAGGCATCACCATCGAGGACAACCTCGCCTTGGTGGTGGACTACCAGGGCGGGCCCACCCTGAGCTACTCGCTGAACGCCCACAGCCCCTGGGAGGGCTACCGCGTCTCGGTCAACGGCACCGAGGGCCGCGCCGAACTCGAAGTGGTGGAGCGTGCCGCCGTCGAGTCGAGCACAGATAAGAAGACCGTAGTGGACCCGAGCGCCACCCCCATCGAGGAGGACGACGCCGTACGCCGGAACGGTGAACGACTGGTGGTCCAGCGCCACTGGGAAGCTGCCTATGAGGTGCCCATCATCAACGGTGAAGGCGGCCACGGCGGCGGCGACAACCTGCTGCTCTCGGATCTCTTCAACGGCCCCGGCATCGACCCGCTGGGCCGTCCGTCGGGCTACATAGACGGACTTCGCTCGGTCTCTGTCGGCATCGCAGGAAACCAATCCCTGGAGACTGATCTCCCCGTCCGGATCAGCGAACTCGGCCTCGGCGTCGATCTCAGCCGAAACCAGGCCTGACCGCTTCCCCAAACAAGGAGACAGACAATGAGCAGGATTTTCGTCACCGGCGGTTCGGGCAGGCTCGGCCGCAGCGTCGTGTCCGGCCTCGCCGACGCAGGCCACCAGGTAATTTCGGTCGACCGCGACGCCATCCCGGACAGCCAGCTGCCCACCGGAGTCGAGCAATACAGCGCAGACCTGCTGGCGCCCGGGGAAGCGGAGCGGCTCATCCGCGAAACAGCGCCCGACGCCGTCATCCACCTCGCTGCTATCGCCGTACCTTTCAGCGCGCCTGAGGACGTCATTTTCAGCACGAACACCAGGCTCGCTTTCGCGGTGATCAGTGCAGCGACCGACGCCGGTGTGCCGAAGATCATCACGGCCAGCAGCCCCACCGCCCTTGGTTATGGGTCACCGGCCGGTTGGTTGCCGCCGTCGTTTCCCTTGAACGAGCAGACGCCGCCCAAGCCGTGGAACGCCTATGCGCTATCGAAGCTGATTGCCGAACAGACGGTGCAGATGTTCGCAGCGGCCCAGGGCAACACCATCCGTTACGCCGCTTTCCGTCCGTGCTTCGTGATCTCCCCGGAGGAATGGGAAGGAGCGCCCACGCAGCAAGGCCACACGGTACGCGAACGCCTGGACGATCCCGCCCTGTCCGCGCCGGCCCTGTTCAACTACGTGGACGCCCGGGATGTTGCCGAGTTCCTGGATCTTTTGCTGTCGAAAATGGACACCATTCCCAACGGAGAAGTGTTCTTCGTTGGCGCGAAGGATGCCTTGGCCACAGCACCCCTGGCTGAACTCCTCCCGCACTTTCTGCCCGGCAGCGGACCTCTCACCGCGCACCTGACCGGAACCAGCCCGGCGTTTTCCGTCGACAAGGCCCGCGAGCTTCTGGGGTGGGAGCCGAAGCGCACCTGGCGGACCGAACTTACCCCGCCGTATGCCGGTCCCGACACTGCAGCAAACCGAGCACCACTCAATGACGAGATCCACGCCGGCCTGGTCCCGGCGGGAGCAACCAAGGAGACACCATGAATTTCGACGGCGTACTGTTCTTCCCCGTCACGCCCTTCGCCGAGGACGGCAGCGTTGATGTTGCCCTGCTGAAGGAGCACATCACCTCACGCTTGCCGTTCGGACCCGGCGGCGTCTTCCCCGCGTGCGGCACAGGTGAATTCCATGCGCTCTCCCTTGATGAGATCCGCACCGTGGTGACTGCCGCCGTCGAGGCCGTTGCGGGAGCCGTCCCGGTGGTCTCCGGTGCCGGCGGACCACTGGGGCACGCCCTTGCCGCTGCCAAGGTGGCCGAAGAAGCCGGCGCGGACGCACTCCTGGTTCTTCCGCCTTACCTGGTCACCGGCCCCACCGACGGTGTGGTGGCGTACGTTGAGGCCGTCGCGGCCGCCAGCAGCCTGCCGGTCATCGTGTACCACCGGGGCACCGCCAAGTTCACTGCCGAAGCCATCACCCGCCTCACCGCGAACCCGAAAGTGGTGGGCTTCAAGGACGGGATCGGCGACGTCGGCCTGGCCCAGGAAATCGTGTCTGCGATCAACGCGAGCGGCCGCACGGACTTTGCCTTGTTCAACGGGCTGTTGACCGCCGAACTGACCCAGGGCGCCTACCGCGGACTGGGCATCCCCCTGTACTCCTCGGCAGCTTTCGCCATGGCACCGGAGATCGCCAAGGCCTACTACGACGCCTACATGGCCGGTGATGAGGAACGACGCCATGCCCTCCTTGAAGGGTTCTACGCGCCGCTGGTCCGCCTCCGGGACCAGACTCCGGGCTTTGGGGTCTCGCTCATCAAGGCCGGTCTCCGGCTGGCAGGTTTGCCGGTTGGGCCGGTCCGCCCGCCGCTGGTTGATCCCACCGAAGAGCAGCTCCTTGAGCTCAAGGCCATCCTGGCCAAGGGCCACGAATTGGCGGAGCGCTGATGCCAGCCCGCATCACTGGCCTGTCTACCCGGTTGATCACGGTTCCGCTGCTGCGCAGCTGGGGTGCGGAGGCACCGGAGAACCATGTGATTCTCACCAGCCTGACAACGGACGACGGCGGCACGGGCCACGGTTTCTCCTGGACCCCCACCATTGGTCCCCAAGCAGTCAATGCGCTCCTGGACCACGACATCGCCCCGTTCATCATTGGGCTCGAGGCGAATGCGGAGACGGTGTGGGACCAACTGTGGAAGCGGCTCCATGAAGCCGGCGGGGGAGGCCTGACCACCATTGCGATGGCCGGCGTCGACCTCGCGCTGTGGGACTTGAAGGCGCGGCAAGCGGGGACTTCTGTCACCGGGCTTTTGGGGCAACGCCAGGAGTCCGTGGAGGTCTACGGCTCCGGCGTGAACCTGCACTATTCACTGGAGCAGCTCGTGGAGCAAGCCCGGCGCTGGGTCGCGGCAGGGCACCGCGCCGTGAAGATCAAGGTGGGGAAGCCCGAACTCACCGAGGACGCCGAGCGGGTGGCCGCCGTCCGGGAAGTCATAGGTCCGGACCGGCGCCTCATGATCGATGCGAACCAGCGCTGGGACCTGGCCCACACGTTCCGTGCCTTGGAGGTGTTGGGGGAGTACGGACTGGAATGGCTGGAAGAACCCATCCGTGCAGACGACCTCTGGGCCTACCGGCGCCTGCGGAAGCACTCGCCGGTGCCCATTGCCTTGGGTGAAAACGTCCATACCGTGTACCGCTTCCGCGACTTCATCGAGGCCGAGGCCGTGGATATCATCCAACCCAACATTGTCCGGGTGGGTGGCATCACACCGTTCCGCAGGATCGTTGAGTTGGCCCGTGCCCACAGCATCCGGGTGGCCCCGCACTTGCTCCCTGAACTTTCGGGCCAGCTCGCGCTCACCTTGGCTGAACCCGTCAGCGTCGAAGACGTGGAGGATGCCTCATTCGGGCAACTCGGAATCCTGGCCGGACCTTCCCCCGTACGGATCAGCAACAGCACGGGCACCATCCGGCTCAGCTCAGCGGGCCTTCCCGGACTCGGTTTTGACTTCTCCGGGGATCCGCGACAGGCCTATGACACGTCAGCCCCTGAAAGCAAAGGAAACCGCAGTGAGTACAGCAACTCTTGACCTGACCGCCATCACCGCAGCAGCCACGGCAGCGGCGAAGGTGACCGCAGCAGCTTCCGACGCCGAGCGCGCGGCCTGGTTGACCGCCGTCGCCGACGCGTTGGACGCGAACGTGACAGAGCTTGTCGCCATTGCCGACTCCGAGACGAGCCTTGGCACTGTGCGGCTGACCGGTGAAGTGGCAAGGACCAGCGGCCAGCTCCGGTTGTTCGCCCAGGTCATCACCGAGGGTTCCTACCTTGAAGCGGTCATCGACCACGCTGATCCCTCAACCACCCCGCCCAAGCCCGACCTGCGCCGCATCCTGCGTCCGATCGGCCCGGTGGCGGTGTTCTCGGCGTCGAACTTCCCGTTCGCTTTCTCCGTTGCCGGGGGCGATACCGCTTCCGCGCTCGCCGTCGGGTGCCCGGTGATCGTCAAAGCCCACTCCGGACACTTGCGGCTCTCGGAGCGGACGGCGGAGATCGTCACCGAAGCCTTGTCCAAGGCCGGAGCTCCGGACGGTATTTTCGCTTTGGTCAGTGGCAGGGAGGCCGGGACCGCGCTGGTCCAGGACCCGGCCATCAAGGCCGTGGGCTTCACCGGGTCCATCCCCGGTGGCAGGGCGCTGTTCGATCTCGCGGCTTCACGGCCTGAACCCATTCCGTTCTACGGCGAGCTGGGCAGCCTGAATCCCGTGGTCATCACGGCCGAAGCGTTGGCCGAACGCGGGCAACAGCTTGCTGCGGGCCTGGCGGGCTCCTTCACCATGGGCGCTGGCCAGTTCTGCACCAAGCCCGGGCTCGTGTTCATCCCCGCCGGGACGGACTTCGCCTCGCAGCTTGCCCAGGCGAGCAAGGACAAGCCGACCGCTGCCATGCTGACGGAGCGCATCGCGGAAGCCTACCCGGACGGGCTGCGGAGCGTGGCAGACCAGCCGGGAGTCGCCGTCGTCAGTGGCTCGGTGGAGCAGGACAGCCTTTCGGACGGCGCCGCGCCGGTGGTCTTCTCCACGACGGCGGCCAACGTCCTGGAACGCCCGGAGGAGCTGCTGGAGGAATGCTTCGGCCCCACGACGTTGCTCATCGAGTACGCCGACCAGGAGGAATTGTCTGCCGCCTTGGCGAAGGTTCCTGGGAGCCTGACGGGCACTGTCCACGCAGAGCCGGATGAGGATGTTTCGTCACTCGTGGAGCAGCTCAGTGGCCTGGCCGGGCGGGTACTGTTCGATGGCTGGCCCACCGGAGTGGCCGTGAACTGGGCCCAGCAGCATGGCGGGCCGTACCCCGCCACAACTTCGCTCTTCACCTCGGTTGGCGCTACTGCGGTGCGTCGCTTCCAGCGCCCCGTGGCTTATCAGGATGCACCTGAAAGTGTGTTGCACCCGGCCCTTCGCGATGCGAACCCCCTGGGCATCCCGCGACGCGTGGACGGTGTCCTGACGCTCAGCTAACCCAACCAGGGGACAGCAAACGTCGCATTGAGCCCTCATTGCGACAGTTGCTGTCCCCCAGTTGGGCCACCACGGGCAAAAGGGGCGGGCCACCGTAATGGTGACCCGCCCCTTTCGTGCGTGGTGGCCCCGTCAGGGGCGAAGCGTCAATGGACGACGGCGGCCGTCCACTTCCGTGGTCGGCCAGCGTTCGTCCACGGTCAGGACACGCACACCGGATTCCGTGAGCAACACGGTGTCCTCGATCTTCACACCGGGTCCCGAGGGGTTCCACGTAAAGGGCTGGTTCAGCACGATCGTGTCCGTGACCTCGGCCGTGACCCGGGGGTCGCGGCCGGCATAACCGGCCGGTCCGCCCTGGTGATGAAGCTTCCACTGGTCCTGGCCGAAGCCGTGCCGGGAGTAGGCCTCCTGGATTTCGCTGAAGACCTGGTTGAGCCGGACACCCGGAACCGTGGCCCGGAAAATGTCGGCCTCAACGGTCGCGATGCGTGCCTCGGCGTCGAGTTCCGCGGGGGTGCCGGCGTCGAACGCCACCCAGCGGGTCACGTTGGCAACCAAGCCGTTGCGGCGGGCACATACAACGGCCATCGCGCGACGCCCGATGGGGGAGTGCGTGGCCAGCGGATGACGGTAGCTGCTGCGGGCCTCACCATTGCAGAGCAGCACGAGCGGCTCGGCGCCCATGGCCACGATGCGGGCAGCCAGCTCCGAAACCAGTTGAAATTCGGTCGTTTGCGGCGTCACCGCCTGGAGGACGTCCGTCATGGCGCGCGCTACGTCAGCTGAAAGCCGGGCATACCGCGATGCTTCGCCGGGCAAGAGCTGTTGACGGGCGGCCCGCAGCTCGGTAGCGACAGCGGCTTCCACCAGGGGGTCGCCGCCGAGCGCCAGCTTCGCCGCCGCGGCGTGCAGTTGGCCGTTCCATGGAACCGTGTCGAGGCTGACTCCCTCCGGGAGCTCCTCGGCGGCGATCCGTCCGGCCTCGTTGTTGAACGTCACCAAATGATCGCCTGCCCGGTCCACCAGGAGCGCGGCGATGGGATCACCGGCCAAGCTGATGTGGACCCGGCTGCCGTCCAAATACCAGGTGAGGGCCGTATTGGAGGTCAGAAGGAGCGAGTCGCGGCCGGCGGTATCCAGGATATCCAGGACACGACGGCGCTTCACGGCACGGTCGGCGACGTTGCCTGCGGCTGTGCTTGCGGGAGCCGGTGCGGAGTGTGCCGGCGTGGATTGAGTAGGTGTGGTCATGCCGGTTCCCCCAAAGTGGTGATGAGCTGTTCAATGTCGTTCGTTGCAAGGAACCCGTCAGCGATGAGCACTCGCACTGTCCGGTGGGCCGGGCGGCCAGGTTGAGTGGCCACGGGGCTGTCCCACGCCAGGGAAAGCCCGACGCCGGGATAGCCCGCATGCCGCACGAACCACGGGTCCGGTGCCTGTGGTGAGGCGAGGAACACGAGTGTTGCGGGATGACCCAGCCCGGGATCGTTGGCGGGATGCGCAGCGCCGGCGGGACCGGCGTCGAACGTTCCTGACCAGGCCAGCCACGGCGCGACGCTCCCGTGGACAGCGTCCTCACCGCGTGCCTCCGGCGTCCAGATGGTGGCATCGGCAACCGCGGGCAGCCGCCAGAAGAAGCCGCCGTAGCCGCCTTGCGGCCGCCCGTTGGAACCCGGACTGCCGAGCATCACCGTACGTCCCGTGGCCGATTCCAGCGTGAAGTCGAGCGTCAACTGCCAGGCTGAATTCCCGACGGCGGCCCACCGCCACTTGCGCTGTTCGCGGAGTATCGGTAAATGGTCGGGTCCGAGCCAGCTCAACTGCTCCCGCCGAAACCCGTCACCGTGCTCTGCGGAGTCCGTGACGATCCTGCCATGGTCCTCGCGCCAAAGGTACATACCGGCGTCGCGGGTGTAGGTCCGGCCGCCCCAGAAGTTGATCCCGTCCACATCCTGCAGGGCTACACCGGCCCCCAAATGCCACACATGGTCTTCGGGCACGTGGTCCGTGACCACGGTGCCGCCCAGGGTACGCACGGGGTGGAGGTAGGGCCGCGGCGATGACGTGGGCCGGATGTGGGTGCCGTCCTGGACAGTGGCGACCGTGGCACCGTTGATAGTGAGCTCAGGCGTCCCGCTGGACGTCCATGGTGCCCCAAGTTCGGCGAACGTGGCTTGGCCCAAGGCGGCCCGGCGGATCAGGGACCCGATGCCCTGCACTACCGCATGGGACTGGTCCCCTTGGCCTTCCCACGTAATGAACCCGGGAGGTATCGGGCGTGGGGCGTCGGCTGTCCGGATAGCTTCCAAGACCGATATGTAGGCACCGGAACCGCTTAGGGGGCTGAGCAAATCTTTTTCGGACCGGGCGGCGAGCAGATTCTCCAGAAGGTCGGTCCGGCCAAACGTCTCTTCCCTGGTTCCTTGCGGGGTGGTGATCTCCACGCGGTCTTCCGTGTAATAGAGCGTGAGCTGGCCCAGGGTGCCGTCCACGGTAACCACGGGTGCGGACTGCTCAGGGGCGCTGAGCGTCAGGGCGCAGGTGAGCACCGTGCCGTGTGTCGTCCGGACCCTCACAACCGAGGTGTCATCGCTTTCGGTGTCGTTGGCCCGGTAAAGGTCAGTGTCCACGGACTTAACGTCTTCCAGGGTTCGGGCGCCGGCCAGCCGGAGTCCGGTAGCAACGGCATGCGCCAAAGCGTTGGTGGCCACTCCGTCCACTACATCCGTTCCGTCGAGGCTGCGCTTGCCCGCCCAGCGGGAGCGCTTGAAGTAGGCCTTGTCGCGCAGCCACATGCCGGTGGCGCTGATGCCCCGGACTTCACCGATGGCCTTGGCCGCCACCAAGGCGTCCATGGCCGGGAGCGCGTCCGAACCCAGGCTTTGGAAGCCAACCTGGACGAGACAACCGGCCTCGGCGGCTGCCTCCATGACTTCCCGGTATTGGGCCAACGAGGCCACCGGCGGTTTCTCAAGGTACACGTTGGCCCCTGCGGCGATGGCCGAGAGGGCCAAGGGAGCGTGGGTCTGGATTGGGGTGGAGATGATGACAACATCCGGTGCCGGCCCGGCCGCCAGGAGCTCGTCCAGGGAAGCGTAAACCTCCACTTCAGCCGCGAGTGTTCCCTGGGCAGGTGGCTGCGGGTCCGCTATTGCCACCAGTTCCAGGATTCCGGCGGCGGACAGTTTCTCCAGGTTTTCCAAGTGGCGTTCGCCGAAGCCGTGGATACCCACCAGTGCTATGCGGGGCAAACGCGCAGGGTCCTTGGGCGGGACCGCAGCCAGGGATTGCGTCATGAAAGTGTCCTAACTGGGTCCGGGACGGAGGTCAAGGGAGGCTGGGTGTGTCTGGGCGGCTTCGTCAGAAAACGCTTTCTCAAAAATTAGCAAAAGGCTGTACATGGGTCAAGAAAACGTTTACTTTGGTACGGAGCCGCTGAAACCGGGACCCGGATCCTGGCACTTCGAAGGGGTAGCGCCAGAGAAACGGCGACGTCCCGCAGGCAAGCACCAACCACACCTCGTACTCCGTGGATGGCCACGATGACCAAAGGAGACCACATGGCCGAATATGAACACGCGGTGACGCCGCAAGGCGCTCGCGGGACGGCGAGGGGGAAGCAATGAGCGCCATTGGCGAACTCTCATCCATGACCCGCCGCAAGGGTCCCATGACCAAGGAAGAGAAGAAGGCAAACGGCCGTGACAACAAAGCCGCGTATGTCTTCCTCCTTCCATGGTTGCTGGGCCTGGGTGTCATCACTGTGGGACCCATGCTCATGTCCTTGTACTTGTCCTTCACGGACTACAACCTCCTGCAGCCGCCCGAATGGGTGGGCCTGGACAACTTCGTCCGGATGTTCGGCGACGCCCGGCTCCACAACTCGCTCCGGGTCACGTTCACCTATGTGCTGGTAGGCGTTCCCCTCCAGCTGGCGGTGGCCTTGGTGATTGCGCTGGTCCTGGACAAGGGTCTGCGCGGGTTGCCGTTCTACCGCTCCATCTTCTACTTGCCCTCCCTTTTGGGCGGTTCCGTGGCCGTTGCCATCCTGTGGAAGCAGATCTTCGGCACCACCGGCCTGGTGAACCAGGTACTGGCAATGATTGGGATCGAAGGGCCGGGCTGGATCTCGGATCCCAACACGGCCCTTGGCTCCATCATCCTGCTCCACGTGTGGACTTTCGGCAGCCCGATGATCATCTTCCTGGCCGGACTGCGCCAGATCCCGAACATGTACTACGAGGCAGCCAAGGTTGACGGTGCCACCACGCTCCAGCAGTTCTGGCGCATCACGCTGCCCATGCTGAGCCCCATCATTTTCTTCAACCTGGTGCTGCAGATCATCGGATCCTTCCAGTCGTTCACCCAGGCGTTCATCGTCTCCGGCGGCAACGGCGGCCCGTCCGACTCCACGATGTTCTTCACCCTGTACCTCTACCAAAAGGGCTTCGGCCAGTTTGATATGGGCTACGCCTCGGCGATGGCCTGGTTCCTGCTGGTCATCATCGGTGTCTTCACTGCCATCAACTTCATCGCTTCAAAGTATTGGGTGTTCTACGATGACTAAACTCCAGACTCTCCCCGCGGCCGGCGGCAATGCCGCAGCCACATCAGGCAAGAATCCCCGCCGTCGTGAATCCCGCGGCAACCTGGCTTTCAGCCGCAGTGCCCGTATCAAGGGCCTGATCAAGCACGCCATCCTGATCATCGTCGGCGGCGTGATGATCTACCCCTTGCTGTGGATGGTGATCTCCTCCCTGCGGCCCAACGACCTCATTTTCCGGGAACCCGGCCTGTGGCTGAACAATCTCGAAATGAGCAACTACACGGATGGCTGGTCGGCCCTGACCCACCCGTTCGGGCATTACATGATCAACTCGGCGATCGTCGTTTTGGGTTCGATCGTTGGCAACCTGGTCTCGTGCTCCATGGCCGCCTATGCCTTTGCTCGACTGCAGTTCACTGGCAAGAAACTGTTCTTCGGCATCATGCTGCTGACCATCATGCTGCCGTTCCACGTAGTGATCGTTCCGCAGTACATCCTGTTCTCGCAGATCGGCTGGGTGAACACCTTTTGGCCGTTGATCGTGCCCAAGCTGCTGGCTACGGATGCGTTCTTCGTGTTCCTCATGGTCCAGTTCATCCGCGGTATCCCCAAGGACCTGGATGAGGCGGCCCGCATTGACGGCGCAGGCCATCCCAGGATCTTCCTCAGGGTCATCCTGCCGCTGATGGTCCCGGCGCTCGCCACCACCACCATCTTCACTTTCATCTGGACCTGGAACGACTTCTTCGGCGCCCTGATCTACCTGACGGACCCGGACATGTTCACCGTGCCGGTTGCGCTGCGGGCGTTCGTCGACTCGCAGTCGGCCACCAGCTGGGGTTCGCTCTTCGCGATGTCCATCGTGTCCCTGTTGCCCGTCTTCCTGGTCTTCCTCTTCGGACAGAGGTTCCTTATCAAGGGCATCGCTACAACCGGTATCAAGTAGTCGCCCGGGCTTGGCGCGCCCCCGCGAGGTGGCTCCCGGCCACTTACGGCGATGTCGCCATCTTTCTGTTTGGCCGCCGTCGAAATTCTGCCAAAAGGAACAAGACAGTATCTTGTAATACAAGAATGTGACTTGTACCATAATTTCAAGAAAACGCTTTCCCGCATCAATCGCATCAGGATCAACGAAGATCGGAGATATCAGTGCCCGTACATCCAGAGGGTGAAGCAGTCGCCCCCGAAGCAGCACCATCCACAGGAGGTGCCATGGTCGCCAAGGCCAAGCGCGCCAAGCGCAGGCTCCGTGCCTCAGCTTTGATCGCCGCCACGGCCGCAGCGGTCCTTGCGCTCAGCGCTTGCGGCGGAGGTTCAGAAGCCAAGAGTGCCGACGGCAAGGTCGAGCTCCGTTTCTCCTGGTGGGGCGGCGACAAGCGGGCCCAGCTGACGCAGGAAGCCATCAAGGCGTTCGAAGCCGAAAATCCCAACATCAAGATCAAAGCCGAGTTTGGGGACTGGTCGGGGTACTGGGACAAGTTGGCAACGCAGGTGGCTGCCAACGACGCCCCGGACATCATCCAGATGGACGAGAAGTACATCACCGAATACTCAACCCGCGGCGCCTTGCTTGACCTCTCCAAGTACAACATCGATACGTCCAAGCTGGATGAGGCGGCGCTGAATGCAGGGAAGGGCGAAAAGGGCCTGACCGGCATCGCGGCAGGCATCAACGCCGCCACCATCCTGGCCAACCCGGCAGTGTTCCAGGCCGCCGGCGTCCCGCTCCCGGATGACAAGACCTGGACCTGGGACGACTTCGAGCGCATCGCCGCGGAAGTAACGGCCAAGTCACCCAAGGGCACCTATGGTGCGGCGGCCTATGGCACGGATGAGGCTTCCCTTGGCGTCTGGCTGCGGCAGAACGGCAAATCTCTTTACACTCAGGACGGCAAGCTCGGTTTCGAGCCCTCCGACATCAAGGGCTATTGGGAATTCCTGAAGGACATGAGCGACAAGAAGGCCGTCCCGACGGCGTCGGAGATCGTTGAAGCAGAAGCTGCGCCGCTGGATCAAAGCGGCCTGGCAACAGGCAAGAACGGCATGGCATTCTGGTGGTCCAACCAGCTTCCCGCCCTGGAGAAGGCCGCCGGTGGAGAGCTGCAGATCCTTCGTTTCCCGTCCAAGACAGGCAAGGCCGATGACGCCGGGCTTTGGTACAAGGCCTCGCAGTTCTGGTCGGCTTCATCGCGGACCAAGCACCCGGAAGAAACCGCCAAGTTCATCGACTTCCTGACGAACAACGTCAAGGCCGGCGAGATTCTGCTGGCGGACCGCGGCGTCTATCCGAACTCCGACGTCCGTGACGCGATCGCACCCAAGCTGGCAAAGGCGGATGTCAAGGTGGTCGACTTCATCAGCGCCATCAAGGACGAACTTGGCGAGGCGCCTGCCGCCCCGCCGAAGGGTGCGGGTGCCATCCAGGAAATCATCAAGCGCTACACCTCGGAGGTCATGTTCAACAGGCTTTCCGCGGAGGAAGCAGGAAAGAAGGCTGTGGACGAGATGAAGTCCGCCATCAGCTAGCTTGTTACGCGCCGAAACCGCGGCCCCGGTTGGTCATCAGCGATCAACCGGGCCGCGGTTTCGCTGCATTCCGGCGGCTTGGTAAACCAGCCCTCCAGCCCTGTGACAGAGCGCACAAAGCCATGACGTAGGATGACCTCATGCCTCTCTTCGACCTACCACTTGAACAGCTCCGCGACTACACCTCCAGCGCCGTCCCGCCGGCTGATCTGGACCAGTTCTGGGACCGCACCATCGCCGAAGCCCGGGCTTTGCCACTGGATGCCGTGTTCGAGCCGGTGGACAATTTCCTCAGCGTCATCGACACCTTTGACGTCACCTTCGCGGGCTTCGGAGGAGACGTGATCAAGGGGTGGATGCACCTTCCGGCGCACCTGGAGCCCGGCACGCGGCTTCCCGTGGTGGTGGAGTACATCGGCTACTCGGGTGGTCGCGGCCTGGCCAATCAAAACACCCGCTGGGCGCAGGCCGGGTATGCCCACTTCATCATGGACACCCGCGGCCAAGGGTACGGCGGAGTCTCCGGCGATACCCCGGATCCGCACCCTTCCGCGGGCGAGGTCAACTACGCGGGACTCATGACCCGGGGCGCGGACCACCAGGACAACTACTACTACCGCCGGGTCTACGTGGACGCTTTCCGCGCCGTCGAAGCGGCGCAGAGCCATCCCGCCGTCGACCCCTCCGCCGTGGTCCTCACCGGCGTGAGCCAGGGCGGCGGCATCACTGTCGCCGCCGCCGGGCTGGCGGCCGGAAGGCTCGACGGCGTTATCGCCGCGCTGCCCGATGTCCCCTTCCTGCAGGACTTCCCCCGTTCGATCGACATCGCCCCGCGCGGTCCGTATCCGGAGATCGCGTCGTTCCTGGGCAGGCACCGGGATCGCTACGAGCCAATGCTGGCGGTGCTGAACTACTTCGACGGCGTGCACCTGGGCAGGGCTGCCGCGGTTCCAGCGCTGTTCTCGGCTGCCCAGATGGACGACATCTGCCCGCCGTCCACGGTGTTCGCGAGCTACAACAACTACGGTGCGCTTGGCGGGTCGCCGCAGAAGGACATCGAGGTGTACCGCTTCAACAACCACGAGGGCGGACAGGAGCACCACTGGATCAAGCAGCTGCAGTTCCTGCGCAAACTCCTGTCTTCATGACGGACACGATTTGCGGGGCCTGACCAGAGGTGGTTATGGTGTGGCTATGACTAACCGTTGGTATGCGTATTTTTCGTTGGCTCTGGAGGGGCCCGCGTCTAACTGACACGCATCCAACTTTCCTTCAGAGCCAACAGGGCAGAGATCATTCTCTGCCCTTCGCCATATCCGGCGGGTTCTGAAAAGGGGCCCGCTCCGCATCCCGGACAGGACCCAGAAATGACCAGCATCGCCCCCGAAACCGTGACCTCGGACGAATCCGCACAGCCCGCCACCTCCAACCTTCGGGTGGCCCGCTTCGAGCCGCTTCCGGCCCCGCAGGACCTCATCGCAGAGCTGCCGCTGGACGCACGCTCAGCGGCCGTCGTCGACCGTGGCCGTGACCAGGTCCGTGCAATCATGGACGGCGTCGACGACCGCTTGCTCGTGATCGTCGGTCCGTGCTCCATCCATGACCCCAAAGCCGGGCTTGAATACGCCCGCCGCCTGGTCAGCCAGGCCGAGAAGCACAAGGAAGACCTCCTGATCGTCATGCGGACCTACTTCGAGAAGCCTCGGACAACGGTGGGTTGGAAGGGCCTCATCAACGATCCCCACCTGGACGGCAGCCACGACATCGCCGCAGGATTGCGCGCAGCACGTGGATTCCTGAAGCAGGTGACCGCGCTCGGCCTGCCCACCGCTACCGAGTTCCTCGAGCCAATCAGCCCCCAGTACATGGCCGACCTCGTCTCGTGGGGTGCCATCGGTGCGCGCACCACCGAAAGCCAGATCCACCGCCAGCTTGCCTCCGGGCTCTCGATGCCCATCGGCTTCAAGAACGGCACCGACGGCGACCTCCAGGTGGCCATCGACGCTTGCGGCGCCTCGGCCGCTGAGCAGGCCTTCCTGGGGATCGACGACGACGGCCGCGCGGCTTTGGTGGCGACGGCCGGAAACCCGGACACGCACGTGATCCTGCGCGGTGGACGCAAGGGCCCGAACTACTCCGCCGCCGACGTTGCCGCAGCATCGTCAAAGCTTGCGGACAAGGGACTCAACCCGCGCCTGATCGTCGACGCCAGCCACGCCAACAGTGGCAAGAGCCACCACCGCCAGGCTGAAGTCGCGCTGGAAATCGGGGCGCAGCTGGAGGCCGGTTCGTCTTCCCCCATCGCCGGCGTGATGCTGGAGAGCTTCCTGGTGGGCGGCGCACAGAACCTGGACGTTGCCAAGCAGTTGGCGGGCGAGCAGGAACTCGTGTACGGACAGAGCGTCACGGACGCCTGCATGGAGTGGGATGTCACGGCGTCGGTGCTTGAGCAGCTTGCTGCCTCCGCCCGGAAGCGCAGGAAGGTCTTGGGGGAGTAGTGTCCCACTTCCTCGAAAAGCTTTCACTTAGGCCCCATCAGCCTCTAGAGTATCTAGCACATGGTTGTTGGATGGCTCAGCATCGTCACACCGTTTCCTGGGGGTGTCCTGTCGGCTGAGAGCAAAGGAATATGGGAAATGTCCGCGGAGACTAACTTCTCGAATGCGCGTTTCATGACGGTGGCCGAGGTGGCCGACGTCCTGCGTGTTTCCAAAATGACCGTGTATCGCCTGGTTCACTCAGGGGAAATGCCAGCCGTCAGGTTTGGCCGTTCCTTCCGGGTTCCCGAGGAAGCCGTAGCCCAGTACCTCAAAGGTGCTGTGGTGGACGGCCAATCCGAGACCGCCTGAGTCCGCCGGGGTCCGTTTCCCGGACCGTGGTCATGGAGTACCCCTTTGAAGCGGTACTCTGTTAAGGAACGTTTTACGTCAATGTAAGAATCTGTCAGTTGTACTGTCTGCTTCCGCGGATCCGTTCCAACAGACAGGACCTTCTAGTTTGTAAGGAACTTTCGTGGGTTCAGTTATTAAGAAGCGCCGCAAGCGTATGGCCAAGAAGAAGCACCGCAAGCTGCTTCGCAAGACTCGCCACCAGCGCCGCAATAAGAAGTAGAGATACTTCACCAAGCGTGAATGCCCGTTGCCTCTCGAGGTGGCGGGCATTTTTGCGTCCCCGCTGTCGCTTGCTCACGTTCCCGGGGTTTTCTGCTGTCGCTCGCTCACGTTCCCGGGGTTTTCTGCTGACGCTCGCTCACCCCTTCGGGCGTGCGAAGCCAGCCTGTACAGCGGGATCTATCCAGGCTTTCCGCAGGGCGCCCTTGATTCTCACTGTCGCGTCGCCGAAGCCGTCAGCCAGGTCGTCTTTCCCAAAGACAAGTACAGTCCAGCCTGCGGTGCGGAAGGCCTTGTCCCTGCGCCGATCGCTGTGTATCTGCTCCTCCTCAAGGTGATGGCCGCCGTCGTACTGGATGGCAAGCCGACGCTCGCGGTAACCGAGGTCGGCTGAAGGCGACAGCCGGTCGCCAATCCGGAGGTGCACCTGCAGCTCCGGTTCCGGCAGCCCGGCATCGAGCATGGCAAGGCGGAGCATGGACTCGGGCGCTGAATCCGCGCCGACCCGCATGAGTTCGAGTGCTTCCCGCGCGCGGACGATGCCTTGCAGGTTCTTGTGGCGCTCCACCATCGCACGGAGGCCGTCAATGGTTGCATATGCCGTATCCCGATGTTCGAACTCGGCTCGCGGCATGCGAATGAGGTGGTCACCAACGCAGATGAGTTCGTTCAAAGGCAGCGTGCGGGCAAGATCCAGCCAGGTTCTGGGACGTGTGCTGATCCAAAGCCCCCGAACCAATTCAATTTCGCCCTCGGCCACCACGAGAGTGTGCCCCGTAACCCCTTTCCGCCGTACTGCCGGGAGGCGCCGCGGCTTACTGAGGTGCAGTTCGTTTGAGTCGGATAGCCACGGAGGAAGCGGAAACCCGTGAAGCCTGGCGGCCGTGACGTGCGAAATCCAAGCCCCCGGGCTCGCAGCCGAAAGCGATCGCGCAGCTGCTTCGAGGTCAAAGTCCCAACCGGACGGACGGTAAATGCCCTTGCTTACCGGTTCTATGCTGACCCGACCCCAAAGGTCTCGGGGAGCCAGGCCAGCATCAATGGCCTCGGCAAGGGTAAACGGAGCGGACCTCAGCTGGGAGGGGACGGGAATCGGTATCTGCATACGGCATTGTTACCCAGATGGCGTTGGGGGTGCAGAAGTTATCCACAGGTATGCCGGGCCGACTTCGCGATGTGAGTGAGGGTTGGGTTTAAGACCGGGGGATGTGAGTGAGGGTTTGGGGCGCGTTTAGAGGCGGGGGCCGCGGAAGCGTGAGAAGCCGCGCCACAGGCCGTAGACTGCGCCGCCCACTGTTGCGGCCTTCAGTCCGAGGGTTGCAGCGCGCCGACCGGAACGGAAATCGTACACGGGCCAGTTGTTGTCGCGGGCATGCCGTCGCAGCTTGGCATCGGGATTGATGACGACGGGGTGCCCCACCATGGTCAGGAGCGGAATGTCGTTGGCGGAATCGCTGTAGGCCCAGCAGTGGTCCAGATCGAGACCCTCCCGTTCGGCGACGAGCTGGACGGCGACCGCTTTGGCCGGACCGTGCAATATGTCGCCGACCAGTTTCCCGGTGTACATACCTTCATGCACTTCGCCCACGGTGCCCAGTGCCCCGGTCAACCCAAGGCGCGTGGAAATTACGGTTGCGACCTCGATGGGCGTCGCAGTTACGAGCCAAACCTTACGGCCAACCCTGAGGTGCTGCTCGGCCAAAGCTTTGGTTCCGGGCCAGATCCGAGACTCGATCATCTCGTCGTAAACCTCTTCGCCAAGCGCCTTGATGTCCTCAACGCTGATTCCGGCTGCGAGAGTCAGTGCAGAGTCACGAACCGCGTGGACATCCTCCATGTTCTCGCCACGCATCACGAACTTGAACTGTTTCCAGGCGAAGCCCGCCGCTTGGGGCAGGGTAAAGGCCTTGCGTTCGTACATTTTTCGCGCGACATGGAAGAGGCTGGCGCCCTTCATCAGCGTGTTGTCGACGTCGAAGAACGCTGCTTCACCGCTGTGCTTCTGCACTTGGCCAGATGCGGCAACGGCGGCGTTCTTCTCCTCGGGCATGCCTTGAGTCTAGTCAATCGCCGGTACCCCGCGCTGAGGGCGCACGGGCCGGACCCGCGGCGGGGTGTGAGTGAGGGTTGGTGGGGGCGGTTACCGTTAAGCACATGGCTAATCCCGACGTCGTCCTCCTCACCAAAGCTGACTGCCACCTCTGCACGGAGGCGCGTGCCGCCGTCGAGCGCGTTACGACAGGCCTTGGCCTGGGCTGGACCGAGCAGTCGATCGACGGCGACCCGCAGCTTCAGGAACGATACGCCGAAGAGATTCCGGTGGTGCTGGTGAACGGTATCCAGCGTGATTTCTGGAAGATCGACGAAGACCGGCTGACCCGCACTTTGAAGAAAGCGCTGGCGGGCTGAGGGTGCAGCAGGCCAGCGCGGTGGCTTTTGTTGAGTCCGGCCGGGGGTCATAGAGTGGAACAACAAAGCGACGCAATGGAGAATACCGTGACTGCGCTGGAACCGTCCCCGGAAGCACTTTCCGGGGATAACGAACCTGCCGCCAAGCAGATCCCGCCCGCGGCTGTGGCCCGGATGACCCTCTATTTGCGTGCGCTGAACTCGCTCCTGGCCGAAGGAGTGGAGCGCGTCTCCTCCGAAGCCCTGGCAGAAGCGTCAGGCGTCAGCTCCTCAACGCTTCGCAAGGACCTTTCCTATGTCGGCTCCTACGGAACCCGCGGCGTCGGCTACGAGGTCCAGAACCTGAGCCGCCACATCGCCGCAGCGCTTGGCCTGACCCATGACTGGAAAGTGGCCATCGTTGGAGCCGGTAACCTCGGAAAGGCGTTGGCCCGGTATGGCGGGTTCGAGTCCCGCGGCTTCGACGTCGTAGCCATTTTCGACGCCGATCCGATGGTGATCGGCAACGAGGTCGGGTGGCTGCGGGTCAGCGACTCGGCCGAACTTGAGCGGGTCCTGGAACGAACGCACACGAACATGGTGGTGCTCGCACTCCCGGCAACGGTGGCCCAGGAAGTGTGTGACCGTGTGATCGCAGCAGGCATCAGGAGCATCCTGAGCTTTGCACCGGTGCTCCTGCAGGTCCCGCCGCACGTGAACCTCCGAAAAGTGGACATGGCAACGGAACTGCAGATTCTGGCCTACCACGCACAAAGGGCGCAGACACCGGGCCAGGCTGTTTAGCCTCACCCGGGTCCGCGCCCGAATGGATGTGTGGAAGCCGGCCCTTTAGCGGGCGTACGGGTTTCCGAACTGCTGCGTCTTCCGGAAATAGGGGGCCGACGCCGGCAGGTACAGCAGGACGATCGCTGCGATGCCGAGCAGTGCTGACAGGGTTGCCAGGCTCAGCGGCACCAGGGCGAAGATGGAAAGCGCAGCGAGGACCGTGCCAAGGATGCGCGCCCAGTTCTTGCCCTTGCGGACGTTTATGGCCACGAGAGCGTACAGTCCGGCACCGATGACGCCGAGTGCAATCATGACGCCAACGATGAAGCCCTTGACGTCTTCAAAGCGGAGATCTGCCGCGCCCCCGGCCGCCAGCTGCTCTTCGAACATGCTCCTGAAGGCGGGATCGTTCATCGCTGCAATGGAGATGAAGATGGAGATGAGCCAGATCGCAGCTGCTCCAACGATCAACCAGAAGGCGATGGTCACCATCTGGGGGACCGTCGAAGGACCCGGCTGCTGGCTGGGCCAGTTGGTGTCCTGCCCGTACTGCGGTGCCTGGCCATAAGGCGAGGCACCGGTCTGGCCATACGGGGACTGCTGGCCGTACTGGGGAGCTGCCGGTGGCTGGGATTGCTGGCCGTACTGCGGTGCTGCCGGTGGCTGGGACTGCTGTCCGTACTGCGGTGCTGCGGGCTGGCCGTACTGAGGGGCTGCCGGTGGCTGGGATTGCTGGCCGTACTGGGGAGCTGCCGGCTGGCCACCGGGCTGCGCGGGCTGGTCGGAGTCGCCCGGGTTCGACGGCGGGTATGGAGGGTTGCTCATGGCATTCCTTTGCTTGTTCGACTGCAGGTACGGCCGCCGGGATCAGCAAAGTGACCCTGCCCCCAGCGTGGTTCTGTTTCCACCGTACCCCCACGTTCCTGCGGCGATGCATACCACACGCAGGAAATCCATGGGGCCAGGGAAAATCATCATCTTGGAGTACGTCTTCATGATGAAGGCCGCGGGGATCCTTAGGGGACCGCCCGCGGCCTTCTGGTCACAGACCGCTGTTGGAGAACGACGCCGGTAGCTCGGGTTGGGCTATGCGTGACCCTTGATTGCCTTGAACCAGAGCTGGGAGTTGGGCAGCCACATCATCACGACGGCAACGGCGCTGACAAGGAAGCCGAACCAGTTGCCTCCCAAGCCGGCGCCCGGTGCACCGGAGTTCATGGACCCAAAGATGGCCAGGAGCAGCGAAACGGCGGCAAGGACTGTCAGGGCCAGGCGGGCCCACTCCTTTCCTTCCTTCATCTTCATGGCCAGGACAATCTGGGCTGCTGCGACAGCCAGGCTGAGGATCAGGAGTACCAGCAGGAAGGCTGCCACGCCGGGGATGAACGCGAAGGCCGCAATGATGGCGAAGAACCCGATGAGCCCGAAGAGGAGGGCCAGGAGTCCGGAGATCACCCAGATGAAGTAGGAAACCTTCAACTCGGTGGGCAGGCCTTGGGTCTTGAAAATCCCTGAGAATCCACCCTGGGGCATCACGTCGTTGAAGCTGCGCGGTCCATCAGTGGGCATTTCGAAATGGAATCCCGGCTGCCCGGGGGCTGGTTGGGCGGGGCCTGCCTGCGGCGGACCGGGCTGGGAAAACTGGCCAGGTTGCGTCGGAGGCTGGTAGCCCTGCTGGCCTTGGTACCCGCCAGGCGGAACCGTGCCGCCTTGCGGTGGCTGGTAACCGCCCGGGGGTTGGTAGCCCGCAGGAGGAACATTGCCTTGCTGCGGTGGCTGGGCGCCGGGCTGCTGTGGCTGGGGTGCTTCATCTGGGGTACTCATGGCATCACTGTAGACCGCAGGTTGAGGGTTGCATAGGAAATTCGGAGCTAACTCGCAGCTAAATACAGGGTGTTTGCCGAACAATGGCCGGGTGACCCTTGCGAGTGCGAAACAGCCGGATGCGAAACGGCGCCCCTGCAGCACGAGGCTGAACAGGGACGCCGTCCGGAGTGTTGTGGAATCAGGCAGCTGCCGGAGCGATGAACGCGAGTTCCAGGTTGATGACAACCTTGTCGCTCACCAGCACGCCACCGGCTTCGAGGACTGCGTTCCAGGTAAGGCCGAAGTCCTTGCGGCTGATGGTGGTTTCACCCGATACGCCTGCGCGGGTGTTGCCGAACGGATCCACAGCGACACCGTTGAATTCGGTCTCGATGGAAACTTCCTTGGTCACCCCCTTGATTGTGAGATCGCCCACGAGGTCGAAGCTGTTGCCGTTGGCCTTGACGTGGCGGGAAACGAAGGTGATCTCCGGGAACTTCTCCACGTCGAAGAAGTCTTCGCCCTTGACGTGGCCGTCACGGTTGACGTCGCCGGAGTCGAAGCTGGCGGTCTGGATGGTTGCGTTGACCTTGGAGTCGGCCAGGGTCTCGCCGACCTCAAGGGTGGCTGCAGCGTCCTTGAACTGGCCGCGGACCTTGCTGATACCTGCGTGGCGGACGGTGAAGCCGATTTCGCTGTGGGAAGCGTCGAGGGTCCAGGTGCCGGTGGTGACGGAAGCGGGGAGGGTCATCATGGTGTTGCTCCTATAGGTAGTGGAAGGTACTGCGTGCTTGCCTGGTTGAACCAATTGCTTGAAGCGTCAACCGAGCTTCGTGTCTAGTATAAACATGCATATGCATCTTTTATTCCAACTCCACGGAACTTTTCGGAAAATTCTTGAGTTCTACTCGCGGTAGAAGATTTCGGATCGCCCCGCTTCTTTGAGAAACTGGTAAACATGCCCCAAGCAACTGTCCATCTGCTTCGCCATGGCGAGGTCCATAATCCCGACGGCGTCCTCTACGGTCGACTGCCGGAATTCCACCTCTCCGAGCGCGGCCGTGAGATGGCCCGGATGCTCGCCGACCACTTTGTTGCCCGTGCCGGCGAAGGCGCCAAAATCGTGCACCTGGTCGCCTCGCCCTTGACGCGTGCCCAGGAAACAGCCATGCCGACGGCGGAAGCGCTGAACCTTGAGGTCACCATCGACCCGCGGATCATCGAAGCCGAGAACCACTTCCAAGGACTCCACCCCACCAAGAGCGAGTTCCTGAAGCCCAAGCACTGGATCTACTTCCGCAATCCGCTGCGCCCGTCCTGGGGCGAACCGTACAAGCAGCAGGCCGCACGTGTGCTGGCGGCGGTGGAAGATGCACGCTTGAAAGCCATTGAACTGGGCGGAGATGGTGCCGAGGCCATCCTGGTCAGCCACCAGCTTCCCATTTGGTCCACCCGATTGACGGCCGAGGGGCGCCCCCTGGCCCATGATCCCCGCAAGCGTGAATGCACCTTGACGTCGCTTACGTCCCTGACCCTCGACGACGACGGCAACATCATTCGAGTTGAGTACAGCGAACCCGCGGCTGCGCTGCTTCCCGGCGCGGCCAGCACCCCGGGAGCGTAGGAAGACATGGACAACAACCTTTCCCGCCGCGGCGTTCTTACTGTCGGCGGCGTCCTGCTGGCCGGACTGACCATGGGCCTTTCTGCCTGCGCGCAGAAGGATTCCCTCGCGGAACAGGCCAAGGCCGGTGACAACAAGAACTACGTTGCAGGCGATGGCTCGGTAACGGAGTTCGCCAAGGCTGACCGTGCCGCACCCGTGATACTCAAGGGCACGCTGTTCAACGGCACTGAAGTGAAGCCCGAGGACCTCAAGGGCAAAGTCACTGTTCTGAACTTCTGGTTCGCCGCGTGCGCGCCTTGCCGCATTGAAGCCCCACAGCTTGAAGCCCTGCACCAGGAATACAAGGACCAGGGTGTCCAGTTCTTTGGCGTGAACCTGCGGGACGAGAAAGCCACCGCGGAGGCCTTCGACAAGACGTTCAACCTCACCTACCCGAGCTTCAACGATAAGGACGGGTCCGTGCTGCTGTCCGTCTCCGGCATCGTCCCGCCGGGTGCTGTCCCCACAACCCTGGTCCTGGACAAGGAAGGCAAAGTGGCCTCCCGCGTGCTCGGGGAGATTGAAAAGAGCACCTTGAAGGCCCTCATCACCTCCGCCGTGGCCGAGTAGTCGCCGTGAACAGTCCTTTCGCCGAGACAATCCTCAACGGTTCCTTGCTGCTGGCCGTGCCGGTGGCATTGCTGGCCGGGCTGGTCTCGTTCCTCTCGCCCTGTGTGCTGCCATTGGTGCCCGGGTACCTCGGGTACGTCACGGGACTGACCGGCGTCGATCTTGAAAAGCAGCGGCGCGGCCGCATGCTGGCGGGCATCGGGCTGTTCGTCCTCGGCTTCTCGGTGATCTTCGTGCTCCTGGGCGGTGCCTTCGGCCAGCTCGGTACCCTCCTGACAGGCCCGCAGAACGCCTGGATCACGCAGCTGCTGGGCATCCTGGTAATCGTCATGGGCGTGGTGTTCATGGGTGGATTCGGCTGGCTGCAGCGGGACGCCAAGATCCACGCGAAACCACGGGCCGGGCTGTGGGGCGCTCCGCTCCTGGGGCTGACGTTCGGGCTGGGCTGGGCTCCCTGCATTGGCCCGACCTATTCCGCCGTGCAGTTGCTCAGCCTGTCCGGTGGCTCCTCGGCTGCCAAAGGTGCGCTGCTGGCGTTCATTTACAGCCTTGGCCTGGGCATCCCGTTCCTCCTGATTGCCTTGGCTGTGCGCCGCGGCATGGGTGTGATGTCCTTCTTCCGCAAGCACCGTCTGGCCATCCAGCGGATCGGCGGAGGCATCCTGATTTTGCTGGGTATCCTGATGGCCACCGGCGTGTGGGGCCACTGGGTGACCGAGTTGCAGTACTGGTTCCAAAACGACGTGAAGTTGCCAATCTGATGAGCGGGTCCGTGAAAGCCAACAAGAAGTCTCCAGCCGCCGAAAAGACAGCGGAAGGAAAGCTCCAGCAGGCCAAATCCGAGGCCGCGGTACCTGCGCTCGGAGTCAAAGGCATGCTCAGGTGGGCTTGGACGCAGCTGACCAGCATGCGCACGGCGCTGTTCCTGCTGCTCCTGCTTGCTGTAGGAGCGGTACCCGGATCGCTTTTTCCGCAGCGTGCCGCCAACCCTGTCACGGTCACGGAGTGGATCAAGAACAACCCCGCAACCGGGCCGTTCCTGGATGCCCTCCAGATGTTCGACGTCTACTCCTCAGCGTGGTTCTCGGCCATCTACATCCTGCTTTTCATCTCGCTGATCGGCTGTGTCACGCCGCGCGCCATCGCGCACTACAAAGCCATGAAGTCGCAGCCGCCCAGGACCCCGAAGCGCCTGTCGCGGCTTCCGGAGTACGGCACCCTGGCGCTGCCCGCCGACGCCGGGATCCCGGCGTCGAAAGCCATCAACGATGCCGCCGGGCTGCTCAAGAAGCGCGGCTACCGCGTTGAAGTGCGGGACATCGACGGCGCCCTGCCGTCCCTGGGTGCCGAGCGCGGCTTCCTGAAGGAAGTCGGCAACCTCGTCTTCCACACCTCATTGATCGGGGTGCTGGTATCCGTGGCCATCGGCGGTCTCTTCGGATACAGCGGCCAGCGCATTTTGGTGGAGGGCGAAACGTTCGTCAACACTCTTGTGGGCTACGACCAGTTCACCCCGGGGACCAACTTCCAGAGCAGCTCGCTCCAGCCGTACTCCCTCCGTTTGGACAAGTTCCAAGCGACGTTCGACCGGGAATCGCCCAAGAAGACCGGTCAGCCGATCGACTACACGGCCGAGGTCACCACCAAGGAGAACCCGGACGCCCCCGAACAGAAGCAAGTGCTCAAGGTCAACGACCCCGTTTCCCTGGGCGGAACCAGCCTGTACCTCACGGGCAACGGCTACGCGCCTGTGGTCACTGTCCGGGATGGCGACGGCAATGTGGCGTTCCAGGGACCTGTGACTGCCAAAGTGCAGGGTGCCAACTACTACTCCTCGGTTGTCATCAAGGTCCCGGACAGCAAGCCCGACCAACTCGGCTTCAACGGCTTCTTCCTGCCCACGGCTTTCCAGTCGGATCAAGGAATTTCCTTCAGTGCCGACCCGGCATTGGCCAACCCGCAGTTGACGCTGGACTCCTACTATGGCGACCTCGGCCTTGATGATGGCGCGCCGCAGAACGTCTTTGAACTGGACGTCAGGAACCTCACCCAGCTCAACGGGCGCAAGCTCGAGGCCGGCGGCATCGTGCTCGGACTGGGCCAGAGCGCCACGCTCCCCGACGGCAAGGGAAGCATCAGTTTCGACAGCGTCAAGAAATACATCGGCGTGGATATCCACCACAACCCGGGCCAGCTGTATGCCCTGATCTTCGGCCTGCTTGCCGTGGCAGGCCTGATGGTTTCCCTCTACGTCAACCGTCGCCGCGTCTGGGTCCGTACCGGGACGCATGAAGACGGCCGCACCATGGTGGAGTACGGCCTGCTTGCCCGCGGCGAAGACCACCGCCTTGCCGGTGAAGCCGCAGCATTGCGGGAACTCTTTGCCCGCGAATGGAACATCCCCGACCCGACGGAGCCCCCCGCACCGCGAACCGTCTCTTCCTCAACCTCGAAGGACCAGTAATGCCAGCCATAAACGAAACCCTGGGCCAGTACAGCGAGCTGTTCATGCTGTTGGCCGCCGGCACGTACACCGTGGCGTTCATCGCTTTTGCCTGGGATCTGGCCAAGAGCAGCAAGACCTTCCAGGCGGTGGACCTCAAGGCCGCAGCCAGTTCCACCAGCGAAAAGGTGACCGTGGCCGCCGGTCGCGTGGGGGCTGCTTTGTCAGGTCCCGACGCCGGTGGGCCGGCCGGGCGGGCCGAGCGGCCGACGTCGGGCCCCACCTACGCGGGCGGAACCGCCGCAGGTGACATGAAATACACAGCCGAACGACGCGTTCCGGCGCGTGTGGCCGTCGCCTTGACCGTCCTGGGCGTCCTGATCCATGGCGCTGGAGTGGTGACCCGGGCCCTGGGGGCCGGCCGTGTGCCGTGGGGCAACATGTACGAGTTCCTCACCACGGGTGCGTTCGTGGCGGTGGCCGTCTTCCTGATCACCCTGATCCGCCGCGACCTGCGGTTCCTGGGAACCTTCGTGCTGGGCCTGGCGATCATCATGCTGGTGGCCGCATCCGTGTCCTTCTGGACCCCTGTAGGCCACTTGGTTCCCGCTTTGCAGAGCTACTGGCTCATCATCCACGTCTCCATCGCCGTCCTGTCATCGGCCTTGTTCACCCTGACCTTCGCCATGTCCGTGCTGCAGCTGCTGCAGTCGTACAGGCAGAAGAACCTGGCCGCAGGACGCAAGGACAACCTGTCCTTCATGCGGGTGGTCCCCAACGCATTGAGCCTGGAGAACCTTTCCTACCGCATCAATGCGATCGCCTTCATCGGCTGGACGTTCACTCTCATGTTCGGTGCCATCTGGGCTGAGAAGGCATGGGGCCGCTTCTGGGGTTGGGACCCCAAGGAAGTGTGGACCTTCGTGATCTGGGTTGTGTACGCCGGGTACCTGCACGCCCGTGCAACGCGTGGCTGGACGGGAACCCGTGCGGCCTGGTTGTCGATCGTCGGTTATGCCTGCGTCATCATCAACTTCACCCTCGTAAACACCGTTTTCAACGGCCTGCATTCATACTCCGGGCTTTAGGGGCCAAACCCTGCCCTGAGCAGGAGCTTTACCTGGATAGTCATCACAGGTATCAAGAAATTGACAAATCGGTGTAGCAATTAAGCCTTTTGCCGTTCCGGAGCAGGTGCTAACTTGTTCAGGATCCGCAAGTGAAGCAGCCCGCTCGCGCCGTGCCATGTGAACTTTCGAGGTACCCATGAGCTATGTTCTCGCCATTGACGTCGGGACAAGTTACACAGCCGCAGCTCTTCTCAGGCCCTCCGGGAGTCCTGCACCCACTCCTGAAATCCTGCCGCTTGGGCTGCAGGGAAGCGCCGTGCCGTCGGTGCTTTACTACACAGCTGAAGGCCGGATATTGGTGGGGGAGGCTGCTGAGCGCCGGGGTTTGGACGATCCCGGGCGGATGGTCAGGGAGTTCAAGCGGCGCATAGGGGACGCAGTTCCGCTTGCCGTGGGTGAGTCGTGGTTGGCCCCGGAGGACGTGTACGCCACCCTGGCCCGATGGGTGGTGGACAGAGCCGAAGAGCGTGAGGGAAGCTCGCCGTCGTCGATCATCATGACGCACCCGGCATCGTGGGGCGGGCACCGCACCGCAACCGTCCTTGCGTCGCTGAACCTGGCAGGTTTGACGGACGTCACGCTGATCAGCGAACCCGTGGCCGCGGCCGTGCATTATGCGGCCCAAACCCGGGTGGAGGACGGCAGCACCGTCGCTGTGTACGACCTCGGCGGTGGGACGTTCGATACCGCAGTTCTGCGGAAGACGGCCGCTGGTACCTTCGAGCTCCTGGGCCGTCCCGACGGCATCGAAACCCTTGGCGGCGCCGATTTCGACGCCGCCGTGCTGCGCCACGTGATCGCCCATCTGGGGGAGGCCATGGATGGGCTTGATCCGGAGGACCCTGAAAGCAAGGCGTCGTTGTCGAGGCTGCGGCGGGAATGCAGGGAAGCCAAGGAAGCTCTCTCCATGGACAGCGAAACCAGTATCGCCGTCGCCCTGCCGGGAACCCAGCGGACGCTGCGGCTGGTCCGGTCCGAATTCGAAACGCTGATCGAGGCGCCTATCCGGGAAACGGTGCACGCACTGGAGCGAAGCCTGCGCAGCATCAACGTTGAGCCCGCGGAGCTGAGTGCTGTCCTGCTGATCGGGGGGTCATCGCGCATTCCCTTGGTAGCCGGGATGATTTCGGTGGAACTCGACCGGCCCATCGCCGTCGACGCTGATCCGAAGTCTTCCATCTGCCTGGGGGCAGCTATCGCGGGGGCCGGGATTTCGGCAGCCATGGACGCGCAGGCCGTTGCTTCGGCGGTTCCGGTTGCTGCTCCTTCCGCCGCTCCCGGGGCACCGCAGCCCCACGTCGTCGCCAGGCCCCATCTTGGCGTCATGGCTGCCGCTAAGTCTGCGGCCACACCCGGCCATGCACCCCGCGCCCGCCTCCGGTTGGCGGCAGCAGCCGTCACGGCAGCGACGGCGCTCACCATTGCCACCGCGACGGCAGCACAGACTCCTGAAGGCAACGGCCTATTGGCTTCCATGTTCGGCAACCAGGCGGCAGACGTCATGCGCGGCGACGGTACTACCGGTGCCGGGGCACACGCGAACGGCGGGGGTGGCGGAGCGCCGGGAGCGGCGCCGGCAGTTGGAAGCCCGACGGCGGGACTCGAGGCAAGCGCTGGGGCTGGGGTGACGCGGACGGGGACGGGAAAGAGCCCTGCCCGATCCGGCAAGACAGGAACAGGCGGGCCAGGCACAGGGGCGGGGACCGGCCAGGGTTCGACGGCGGGATCCCCGGCGGGATCCCCGGCAGGTTCGGCGGCGGGAACTGGCGGCGCGGCCGGCTCGGCAGGGACCGGCGGCACAAGCGGCACCCCTGGGACAGGCGGCAGCACCGGGACGAATGGTGCCCCGGCACCCGGAACGCCGGGATCGGGAACCACCACGCCAACTCCTGAACCCACCGGCGGAGCGGCCAGCGGTCCCACGCCACCTCCTGCCACCACTCCACCGACCGTGCCGCCACCTGCGTCGGATCCAACAACGCCTCCAGTCGTTACGGACCCGAGCGTACCGCCGCCGTCGACTGACCCCGTTGTTCCCCAGCCGGAACCGACGGCGCCGCAAAACCCGGTGCCGCCGTCGCCCGAGCCGACCGTGCCCCAGCAGGAGCCCACCCAACCAGCCAACCCGGACCCGGCCCCAGTGCCATCCGAAACCAGCCCGAACCCGGATCCCGCGCTGACCCCGGCGGTCTGACCCATGGTGGGACACGACCACCCGTCCAGACGGTTCCCGTCCGGACGGGACAATCACCTTCCCGGCGATCCTGCGCATGAAGGGGAGACCGCAGCTGAACTGACCGGCCAGCCGGAGGCCGTGCGTGAGCTTCTGCTGGCGTTGTCCGTGGGATTTTCCCTTCCCTCCCTTTTGCCCGGCAGCCTGGTGGATAGTGACCTGAACTCCATAACCGGCGCGGCAAAGGATGCCGGAGTGCTACTGCCGGACGGTTCCGTAGTGGGAACAGTCCAACAGGCCCTGCTGAGGGTGACACCGCCGGTGCGGATCCGGGAGCTGCAGAAGGAACTGTTGGACATGATCTCGGCGCAGGGCCGTCCGCTGGGCGTCCTGGCCCGCCAGCTGGCGCGCCACGGATATCAGGACCCGCGTGTCGTCGCGGACCTCGAACGGGCGGCAGAGGCCGCCGTGGATACCGACCCGGGCCTTGCAGCAGAAATCTATGCCGAGGCGCTGCTGGCCGGGGGTGAGGAGTCCGCCACAGCGGCCAAACGGGCGCAGGCGGCAGCAGCCCTGGGGGACCTGGATACCGCCGGCAGGATCGTGGACCGCCTCTTCGGTACTCCCGGCGCCCCGGACCTTCGCCTGGCTGTTGACGTGGCCGCGGCTGTATGGGCCCAGCGGGGCATGTTGGCCCGGAGCGCCGAAAGCTATGCGTGGTTGGGTCCGGACAGGATCGACAGCTCGGCCCCACTGGCGGCAGTGGCCATGATCGGTTCAGGCAACGTTGCCGGAGCCGAACAGTTGGCAGCTCTGGCATCCCCGCCAGGCTCACCTACTCTGCTGGCCGTGGCATTGTCCTTGACCCAGCAAGGACTGCTCCGGACGCTGGGACCCAGACCACAAACGGCACTTCCCGAATTGATCAGGGCCTCGGACATGATGAATGCCGCCCGGTCAGCAATCCCCCTGTCCGAGACGCCGGCGGCCCTTGCCGCCATATGTGCCCTGCACACGGGCGAACCCGGCATTGCCGAGACCGTGTTGAGTGCGGCACTGGCCGCCGGGCAGGGAGGAGATGTTGCCCGTCCCAGGCTTTTCCTGCTGCAGGCGTGGTCTGCCATGCAGCAAGACAACGCGGATGAGGCCCGTCTGTCCATCAATGCGGCGGTCAAGGCCAACCACTGGGCGCTCTCACCCCGGGACGACTTCCTCCTGGCCGCCCTGGACGTTGGTTTGGCACGCCGCGGCAGCGAAGTCCACGAGCTGGTGCTCGCCTGGGACCGCGCACGGGAGGCCATGATGCACGTCTCCGTGGACCTTTTCAGCCTCCTGCCATGGGGTGAGCTGATGATTGCTGCTGCACGGTTGCGCGAGACACGCAGGGTTGGGCATTACCTGGAGGGTGTGTGGCAGTTCCTCGAGCGGGTATCGGATGCTCCCTTGTGGTCCGTACCTGTGCACTGGGCCGCCGTGCAGGCTGCGCTCCTGGCTGAAAGCCCGGCCGAACTCGCACCACACGCAGCTGCGCTGGTCCGGGCGTCGGAAAACGGCCATGTGGCCGCCGTGCTCGCCGCGGCGGGCAAGGCGTGGGTTTCGGTCCTGGCCGGGCGGTTTGAAGCGTCCGACGTCGAATCTGCCGCCCGCGATTTGGCCACCGTTGGACAGCCATGGGAAGGCGCACGCCTGGCCGGTCACGCCGCCGCACATGCCGACGAGCGGCGGGACATGGTGAGGCTCTTGGCCTGTGCCCGCGATATCCATCCCCAAGGAACTGCCCAAGCTGCCTCTACCGAACGCGCCACCACGCCACCTGAAGTGTCTCCTGCCGGTGACGGCGGCGCTGCCGGGTTGCAGGTTCCCTTAGGGCTCAGCGCCAGGGAACGCAAAGTGGGCCGCCTCATCCTCGAGGGCAAGACCTACCGTGAGATCGGCGAGGCCATCTACATTTCGCCGCGCACGGCGGAGCACCACGTAGCCCGGATGCGCCGCCGTTTGGGGGCCGAAAACCGTTCCGAACTCCTGATCCGGCTGCGCCTGGCATTGGGGGAGGGGTACCCGCCTCCGTAACGGGTACCCCCCGACCCCCTAACGGAAATCCCCTCGATCCCCTAACGCCAGGGCAGCAGGTAGGGGGACCACCCCCGATGCCCGGCCCTTGGCGTCGGCAATACGTTGAATGCAAGCCCGGCAAAGGCGCCGGGCCAATCACCACCCACCACAGAATTTGAGGGAGCAGTCCAATGCCAACACTCGCACAACAGCTCGTGCAGTTCCTGATGAGCCTGTTCAACGACCCCGATGCCGCCGAAGATTTCGTCCGTGATCCGGAAGCGGCCCTCGCCGCCGCAGGGCTGCGCGACGTTTCCTCCGCGGACGTGGACGCCGTCCGTCCGGTGGTCCTGGACTACGCGCCCATCAATGCGCGGTCCTCGTTCGACCGTGAATACAACACCGGTGGCAACCACGCCACTACGGGCGGCGGACGCCCGGAGCACGACGGCGGCGGTTGGGGCGGGGGACGTCCCGAGCACGGCGGCGGCGGCGCCGGCGGTGGTTGGGGCGGTGGCCACGATGACCATGAGCACGACGACGATCACGAGCACGGCGGTGGCGGTGCCGGCGGTGGTTGGGGCGGTGGCCACGATGACCATGAGCACGACGACGATCACGAGCACGGCGGCGGCGGTGCCGGCGGTGGTTGGGGCGGTGGCCACGATGACCACGCCCACGCAGTCCAGCAGCTGGTCCACGTGGTGAACAACTACTCGTACACCACCACTATCGACGACCGCGACACGATCACGGACCAGTCGGTGAACCAGAACATCTGGGCCGATGGGGACGTGACGCAGTTCTTCAACCAGGATGCCGTAACTGCCTCCGGTGACGGTGCCATTGCTGCCGGTGACGACGTCACGAACTCGGGCAACACCACCACCACAACAACTACCACCAACACCGATGACCACTCGGTGGACAACTCCGTCCACGTCAACACCAGCGGCGACAACAACGACGTATCCGTGGGCAACGACTACTCGGACCACTCGGTCACCAAGGATTCGTACAACACGGAAGATTCCTACAACACCAAGGACTCCTACAACACGGACGTCGATGTGGATGTGAAGATCAGGGACTCCTTCAACGAGGACAGCTCCACGCACACAAACACCACCACCAACACGACAAACACCACCAACACCAACACGAACTCCTTCAACGACAACTCCACCGACGTGGATGTGGAGCTGGAGGACGTACAGGTCATCAACGACTCCGTGGTGGTCCAGGACAACGAACTGGATCTGGACTACTCGCCGGACTACTCCACCAACGTGGAAGTGGACGATGTCAATGTCATCAACGATTCGATCGTGGTGGCAGACAACGAGTTGACCTACACCGAGGACAACTCAACCACCGTTGGCGATGTGGACGTGGACTACACCAACGTCGAAGACAACGTTGTGGTGGCCGACAACGAACTCGATGTTGAGTACAACGACATCAGCGATTCGGTAGTGGTTGCCAAGAACGACGTCGAGATCGACTAAGAAAAGGCGCGATACCCCCAGCAGTGCCCGGCAGCCGGACCACGTCCTGCCGGGCACTTCGGGGCCTCCGGGGCATAGGGCAACAGCACATGAAGTGAGCAAAGGAAGAACTGTGGCGGAAACCGTACGCATGACCACCTTGTTGGAGCACGGAATGGCACTGGCGGGTGAGCGGAATGACCTCCGGCGGCGACTGGAGAACACCCACAAGCGCCTGCAGGATCCAAGCGTCAGGGTGATTGTGGTGGGCGAGTTCAAACAGGGAAAGAGCCAGCTCATCAATGCGCTGGTGAACGCCCCTGTCTGCCCGGTGGATGACGATATCGCCACCACGGTTCCCACAGTCGTCAGGCACGGTGATCCGGCGTCGGCTGTAGTCCTGGTTCCGGCGGCCACCGCGGGGGGATCGGACAGCGCCACGGGCGACGAACCGGGCGCCGAGCCGCGGGTGGACCGCCAGCCCGTGGACCTGGCCGCGTTGGCGGATTTCGTGTCGGAAAAAGGCAACCCCGGTAACACCCGGAACATCCTTGCGGCGGAGGTGGGCCTTCCCCGGAAGCTCCTGTCAGGCGGGCTCTGCATCGTGGATTCCCCGGGCGTTGGCGGCCTGGGCTCAAGCCATACCCTGACCACGCTCACGGCGTTGCCTTCGGCCCATGCCATGCTGTTCGTCTCGGACGCATCGCAGGAGTACACCGAACCCGAGATGAGGTTCCTTCGCCAAGCCATGCGCGTCAGCCCCAATGTGGCCTGCGTGCTGTCCAAGACCGACCTCTATCCGGCATGGCGGCAGATAGCTGAGCTGGACAAAGGACACCTTGCCGATGTCGGACCGGACATTCCCCTGTTACCCGTCTCGTCGGAGCTGCGGCTGCAGGCCGCGCGGCTTCAGGACACCGAGCTGAACAATGAATCCGGGTTCCCCGCCCTGATCTCCTACCTTCGGAACAGCATTGTTGGTGAGGCTGCCCTCCTGCAACGCCGTTCCGTGGGCAACGACCTCGCATCCGTCACCGGCAACCTCACGCTGGCATTGCGGTCCGAACTCGCTGCCCTGGAAAATCCTGAGGACACACCCCAGATGATTGCCGGCCTGACCGCGGCAAAGGAGGATGCGGACGCGCTCCGTAAGAAGTCCGCACGCTGGCAGACAACCCTGAATGACGGGATAGGCGACCTCATCGCGGACATGGAGTACGACCTGAAGGACCGCCTCCGCCGCATACAGCGAGAGGCCGAGATAGCAATCGACCAAGGGGATCCGGGCCCGGCCTGGGAGCAGTTCGCCAAGTGGCTTGAACAAAGCGTCGCCGCCGCGGTGTCGGATACGTTCGTGTGGACCAGCGAGCGTGCGCAGTGGCTGGCTGGCCAGGTCGCGGAGCATTTTTCCGAAGACGAAACTGGCCTCCCGGCCCTCCACGTCGCTGATACCGGGGGAGTGCTGGATCCTGTGGCAGAAATCCAAAGCATGGAAGATGGGCGCATGGGGCCGGTGCAGAAGATCCTGATCGGCATGCGCGGGTCCTACGGTGGGGTGCTCATGTTCGGGTTGCTCACCGGCCTGTTCGGTTTGGCCCTGATCAACCCGTTGTCAGTGGGAGCCGGACTTATGCTGGGCCGCAAAGCGTACCGGGAGGAGCAGGAGGCACGGCTCAAGCGGCGGCAGTCCGAGGCCAAGATTTTGGTGCGGAAGCAGATTGACGACGTCGTCTTCCAGGTGGGCAAGCAACTCAAGGACCGCTTGCGGCTGGTTCAGCGCGCTACCAGGGACCACTTCACGGACATCGCCGAGGAACACCACCGTTCCCTCACCGAATCCGTGGCGGCGGCGCAGAAAGCAGCGGCGACGTACGCCGCGGAAAGGGAACTTCGGATCAGGGAGATCAAGAACCAGCTCAAAGCCGTGGACTCGTTGAATGCCGTTGCCCGGCAACTGCAGGAGGAGGGGGTCGCGGCACCCCAAGCCGTTCCGGCGTCGTCGACGGTTCCGGCGGGATGATCCAGTCCGGGATCGCGGGTGCAGCGGAGCTGCTGCGCCAGGCACGGGAGCTGTACCAATGGGACCCGGCCGCCTTGGCAGTGCTCGATGAACTCGACCAACGCCTTGCCGGGCCTTTGCGCATCGCAGTGGCGGGGATGGTCAAAGCGGGCAAGTCCACACTTCTGAACGCCATCATCGGAGAGGAGATCGCTCCGACGGATGCCGGGGAGTGCACGAGGATCGTCACCTGGTACCGCTACGGGCATGCACCGCGGATCACCCTTCATCCGTTGACAGGGGAGCCCCGGGCATTGCCGGTGAACCGTATAGATGGCCGCTTGGTGTTTTCGTTGGGGGAACTCCAAGCGGAGGATGTGGAGAAACTGGTGGTCGACTGGCCATCGGCCAGCCTCCAGGACCTGACCTTGATCGACACTCCCGGCATTGCTTCCTTGTCGAGCGAGGTGTCGGGGAGGTCCACTGCCTTCCTGCTTCCGGAGGACGCGCCCATGGCGGCAGATGCGGTGATCTACCTGATGCGCCACTTGCACGCCTCGGATGTGCACTTCCTGGAATCGTTCAAGGACACAGCCGCCGGGAAGTCCGGGACTGTCAATGCCCTGGCCGTCCTGTCGCGCGCGGACGAGATTGGCGCCGGACGGATCGATGCCTTGATTTCGGCCGCAGTGATCGCGGACCGGTACAGCCGGGACGAGAATCTGAAACCCCTGGCCCTTGGCGTTGTTCCCGTGGCCGGCTTGCTGGCACAAAGTGCACGGACCATGCGCCAACGCGATGTGGATGCTTTCATGGCCCTGGCGCGTCTGGACCGCAACCAGCGCGAGAAGATGATGCTCTCGGTTGACCGGTTTGTGCGGGCGGGCGGGCCGGACAGTTTGGACCCGGAACTTAAGGCATCCCTGGTTCAACGGTTCGGCCTGTTCGGGATCCGGCTGGCGGTGGCCCTGATCCGGGGCGGAATCGACAGCCCAACGGAATTGGCGCACGAACTGGCACGGCGCAGCGGACTGGGCCAGTTGCTTGGCACCGTTGACTCGCTGTTCCAAACACGGGCCGAGGCACTCAAGGCACGTGCCGCCGTCGTGGGTTTGCAATCGTTGCTCAGCGGCTCCCGGTCGGGGCAGGCCGCCGTCCTCGAAACCGCGCTGGAACAGTTGCTCGCGGGGGCGCATGAGTTCAAGGAATTGAAGCTTCTGGGCTTGCTGCGGACCGGCGGGGCCGGGCTCACCCCCGGGCAGTCCCGGGAAGCCGAACAGTTGGTGGGCGGCCGGGGAAATCTTCCGCACCAGCGGCTGGGACTCTCGCCCGAAGCCGGCCTTGACGAAATCGCCCGGGCAACGCGCGACGCCTTGGACCGCTGGCGGCACATCGCGGAAAATCCCTTGCTGGTTGATTCGGCGGCAGTGGATGCATGCCGCGTGGTCCTGCGCAGCTGCGAGGGAATCCTGGCTGCTATGCCCGTCGCCCGGTGAGCAGCCACGCCGTTGTCGAGGGCAGGAACAGCAGCACCAGGCCGGCCGCGGCGAGGACGAACTGGATGGCGAGAAGCACTGTGGCCATGACGCCGTCGGCGCCGGGGGCCGCCACATAGTCCACCGTCATCACGGTGACCACGGCGTGGAGCAGGACGACGGGGGCCAGAACCCAGCGGGGCCATGTGCGTCGCCTGAACAGGACTGCCAATAGGACGGCTTCCACCGCTACCACCGCAGCGATCAGGGCCAGGCTGCCAAGGAAGACGACGGCGGTAGCGCCCTCGACCGCTTTGGCGTCACCGTCCGGGACCATCGACTGGATAACGCCTTTCAAGCGCTCAAAATGGGTGTCCCGGCCAAGGAAGCCTGTGACAACGACGGCGATACCGGCCAGGAAGCTGGCCACCCACAGTGAACGGGACAACCGTGCAGGACCGGGAGCCCTCACAGCAGCAGTTATGGGAGGCGGGGTGGACAGGGAAAAGCCGGGGCGCTGGGGCGGCGCGGGTGGCCCGCTTACTGATGGCGTGGAGTTTGTCTGCCGTGAACCATCAGCTTGCTGGGCCATGTCTGCCTACTTCAGCTCGTCGGTATCGTGCGCATCCGGCCCACCGCTGGCAGCGTCGCCCGAGCCGAAACCCTTGCCATCGCTTGTGCCATCGGATGACTTGTCACGGAGTTTGCGCTCTTTGGCTTCCAGGTCCGCCTTGAGCCTTTTCAGGCGGTCCTCTTCGGCTTTGTTGCGACGCCGGGTTTCGAGGTTGCGGAGGAACTCGGGGTCGTCGTCCGGTGCGGTGGGGTGGCTGCGCACCGGCGCTGCCGTGGGCTTGTTGTACGGGCGGCCGAAAATGAACCACAAGAGGGCGCCCAGCACCGGCAGGACAATCATCACGATGATCCAGGCGGTCTTTGAAATGCCGCGGGTCTGGTGGCGGTCCGTGCGTATGACATCCACCAGGGCATAGACGAAGACAACAAGGACGACGACGACGCCTATAACGCGGAGCATGCATCAAGTCTAGTGCCCGGAAGCCGATCACTGGGTGCCCGGTTTGGGCCGTGATCAGAGTGCAACCATCGGGGCGGCTAAACTTGGATGGTGGCTTTCCTGAAGTATTCCCTCATCCGTTTGGCACTGTTCGTGCCGTTGTTCGTGCTTTTCCTCTTTTTGCAGGTGGGCTGGATCCTGGCAGTGGTCTTCGCGGGCTTGATCGCATTCGCCATCAGCTACCTGTTCTTCCAGAAACAGCGCGACGCCGCCACGGCCGCCATGCGCGAACGTTTCTCCGGGCGGGCCAAGCCCATCCGCTCCGCCGGCGAGGTTGAAGACGCCGACGCCGAGGACAGCCTGGTTGAGCAGAACCCGGACGTTGCCATCAACAACGACAAGCGCCCCGGCACCCCGTAGAGAGCTTTTTACAGATAACGCCCCTAAGAAAGCTTCTTAGGGGCGTTATCTGTAAAAAAACACTCAGAAGCCGCGGCTCAGGATCAGGCCCAGCGAGAACAGCAGGCTGTAGCCGAGGTTGATCAGGCCGGTCTGCTTGAGCACCGGGATCAGGCTCTTGCGCTTCTTTCCGTTCACCATCAGCCAGGCCGGCATGAGGCACGCGGGGATCAGCAGGAGCACGATCAACATCCACGGCTTGGTGGGGGCCAGGACGATCACCAACAGGATGGCCACCGCGAGCATCAGCACGTAGCTTTCCCGGGCATGCCGGTCACCCAGTCGGACCGCCAAAGTCCGTTTCCCCGCTGCGGTGTCAGTGGGGATGTCGCGGACGTTGTTGGCCATCAGCAACGCACACGCAATGAGGCCCGTGCCGATCGCGCCGATGACGGCCGCAAGGCTGACCTGCCCGGCCTGCGTGTACGTGGTTCCGAGCGTGGCAACGAGGCCGAAGAACACGAACACGAACACATCGCCCAGGCCCATGTAGCCGTAGGGGTTCTTGCCGCCGGTGTAACCCCATGCCGCAAGGACGCATCCGATGCCCACCAGGATCAGCCACCACGTCTGGGTGATGATCACCAGGATGAGGCCGCACACCATGGCAGCGCCGAACAGGCCAAACGCCGCCCACTTGACCTGTTCCGGCCTCGCTGCGCCGGAGCCAACCAAGCGCAGGGGGCCCACCCTGTCCTCGTCGGTTCCCCGGATGCCGTCCGAGTAGTCGTTGGCATAGTTGACTCCGATTTGGAGCAGAAGCGCAACAAGCGCAGCCAGGATCGCGTTCGGCAACCGGAAGGCGTGGAGCTCGTACGCCGCTGCCGAGCCGATCAGGACTGGCGCGATTGCCGCGGGCAGGGTGCGGAGACGGGCTCCTTGGATCCATTGTGCAGCTGTCGCCACGTGTTGTACCTCGTGTGTTTCGCGTTTGATGTCAGTTGGGGGACGAACTTGTCTATTGTCCCTGATGCAGATTGGAAAGCAGTTCGATCATGGCCAGCCTGTCCGGCTTTCCGTTGGGGAGCATCAGCAATTCCTTGTCGGCAAGGACTGTTTTGGGTGCCAACGCACCCAGTGCGGCTTGGCGTCGTGCCGTGAAATCCCTGATTCCCTCGCGGCTTGGGTCATCGACCGCGATGTAGGCAGCAACTGCCTGCCCCCACTCCCGCGAAGGCACGCCGGCGACGAAAGCCGCGTTGACGCCTTCGAGCTCTTCGAGCTTGCCTTGGATGTACGCGGCGGAGGCTTTGACGCCGCCGGTGATGATGACGTCGTCGGCACGCCCCAGCACGGTGAGCTTGCCGTCGTCGCCCAGCTCGCCGAGGTCGCCGGTGACGTACCAGCGGGTGCCGTCCTCTTCGAAGAAAGCCTTCCCTGAAGCTTCAGCGGCGTCCAGGTAACCGGCCGCCACCGTGTCGCCACCCAGCAGGACACGGCCTTCCAGTTCGCCCTCGCCAAGGCGGATTTCGACGCCGTCCAACGGCTCGCCGTCGTACACGCACCCGCCGCACGTCTCGGCCGAGCCGTAGGTGGTGACCACGTGCAGGCCCTCGGCATTCGCCGCGGCAAGGAGCTCCGCCGATGCAGGGGCGCCGCCCAACAGGATCGCGTTGAAGCGGCGAAGCGCGGCGAGGGTTTCCGGGGCCGGGGAGTCCAGAAGCCGCTGAAGCTGCGTGGGTACCAGGGACGTGAAGCGGATCTTGTCCGTGAGTTCCTCTGCCGCGGCTGTGAACGCTTCGGAGGTGAAGCCGTTGGACTGGTCCATCACCCACGGGCGCGTTCCGGCGTAGAGCGAGCGGACCAGTACCTGCGCGCCGGCCACGTACTGCAGCGGGAGAGCCAAGAGCCACTGGCCTTCTCCGCGCAGCGCCATGGCCGTTGCCACCGACGACGCCGCCAGGGCATCGATCGTGAGCACCGTCGCCTTGGGCGTGCCCGTGGAACCGGAGGTGCGGACCACCAGCGCCGCGTCTTCGACGCCGGTCTCCACAGGTACCGCGCTGGGCTTGCCATCCGCGTCGGTGACGATTTCGACGGCGGGACCCTCACCGTGCAGGGCGGCGGCGAGTGCTTTGAGAATCGGATCGATATCCACGGCCGGTCCTAGAAGTAGTAGGGGAAGCTGGACCAGTCGGGATCGCGCTTCTGGAGGAAGGCTTCCTTGCCCTCCACGGCTTCGTCCGTCATGTACGCAAGGCGTGTTGCCTCGCCGGCGAAGACCTGCTGCCCGGCGAGCCCGTCATCGGCCAGGTTAAAGGCGAACTTGAGCATGCGGATGGCCTGCGGTGATTGACGGGCAATGTCCGCGGCGTACTCGAGGGCGACTTCTTCCAGGCGTTCGTGGTCCACGGCTTCGTTGACTGCGCCCATGCGGACCATGTCCTCTGCGGAATATTCGCGGGCAAGGAAGAAGATCTCCCGCGCGGCCTTCTGCCCGATCTGGCGGGCCAGCAGCGCAGAGCCGTATCCGGCGTCGAAACTTCCCACGGTGGCGTCCGTCTGCTTGAACTTGCCGTGCTCGCGCGAGGCGATGGTGAGGTCGCTGACGACGTGCAGGGAGTGCCCACCGCCCGCCGCCCAACCGTTGACGACGGCGATGACCACCTTGGGCATCGTCCGCATGAGCCGCTGGACTTCCAGGATGTGGAGCCGGCCGGCGCGGGCGGGATCGATGGTCTCTTGTGTGTCGCCCTCTGCATAGCGGTAACCGTCGCGTCCACGGATCCGCTGGTCGCCACCGGAGCAGAACGAGTGGCCTCCGTCCTTTTCGGAGGGACCGTTGCCGGTGAGCAGAACGGTTGCAACGTCGGGGGTCATGCGGGCGTGGTCCATGGCCCGGTACAGCTCGTCCACGGTTCCCGGGCGGAACGCATTGCGGACTTCGGGGCGGTTGAAGGCGATGCGGACGGTGGGGAGGTCCTTGACCGAGCCGTCGGCAGAACGCTCAACCTGCCGGTGGTACGTCATGTCCTTGAAGTCATCGAAGCCGGAAACCGTGCGCCAGCGCGATGGGTCAAAGATGTCGGAAACCTTGGCAGGGAGATCGTTGTTCACACTCCGAGTCTAGTAATGGCCTCAGCTGATGCAGAACTCGTTGCCTTCCGGGTCTGCCATGGTGTGCCATTCGTGGGGTCCCTGGCTGGCGGTCCACAGGTGCCTGGCGCCGCGGGCTTCCAGTTCCTTGCGTACGACGTCCTTGTCCCGGCCGTCCAGTCGGACGTCCCAGTGCACCCGGTTTTTGACGGTTTTGTCATTCGGGTCCGTCTGGAAGAGGATGCGTCGGGCGGCCTTGGGGTCCGGGTCCTCCGCCGGAACAATCGCGCAGCCATCGGCCCAGACGAGTTTGCCGTTGTGCGTGATGGTCTGGTCCAGCGTGGCGAAGCCCTGCTCGATCATGGAGCGGATGAACGCCTCGTCCTGGGGCTCGACCTTCCATTCAAGGGTCTCGGCCCACCAATCAGCGAGGTCGTGGGGCTTCTTGCAATCGACTACTACCTGGATGTTCAGTGACATGCCCCCAAGCTATTCCGACGGCGGGTGGCTGGGTAGGGGGATGCGGTCACCTTCCGTCCGGGTTACCCAACCAGGGGACAGCAAATGTCGCAATGAGGGCTCAGTGGGACGTTTACTGTCCCTTAGTTGGGGAGGAGCTCCGGGGGGACCGCGTAGATCAAAACAACGGCCATCAGGTTCTTCGCGGCATGCACGAAGTAGGAGAACATCAGGTTCTTCCCCGTCCAGACATACACGGCTACCAGCACCGTGGCCATTCCCAGGTAGGGTGCCAGGGCTGACAACACCAGGCCTTCACGGCCCACCACATGGATCGAAGCAAAGACCACCACGGAGATCACGCAGCAAATCCAGATGTTCACATGCTGCGACAACTTGCCGATGAGCAAGTGGCGGAACAGGTACTCCTCAACGAACGGCCCCAGGACCACCAGCAACGGCACCATGAGCCACGCCGGAACGTGTTGCAGCAATCCCTGGATGCCCAGCTGGTTCTCGGAACTCTGGGCGGTCCCGAAGGCGGCGACCAGGATCGCCGTGAGGATGAGCATCACCACGATCGCGAGGGGAATCATGCCCAGGGTGAACCACGGCCGGGTCGCCAGGATCCTAAGGTCCCGCCCCACCACTCGCCAGGCTGACGCCACGGCAAATATTCCGACGCCGGCATAGAAGATCGCGTTTACCGCATAGGACGCTGTGGCCGGGTCCGCGAACAGCTGAAGCATGAGCCGTTGTACCGCTCCGCCGGCGAAGGTGAAATAGAGGGTGAATCCAAGATAGGCGGCCACGGCAAGGGCATCCAGGGCAGTGAACCTGTACAAAGATGCCTTGGTGTGAAGAGTGCCCATGTGTCCAGCCTAGCTTTGCTGGCTCCATGGTTGCCCAGTCAGGACCGCTCAACTGCCCGCTGGAGTCCTGCCGGCTCAACCCTGCCCGCTCAGGGTCAGCGCGATCAGGACACAGTTCAATCCGACGATCAGGGTGGCGCTTGTCCAGCCGGCAATTTTCAGGGGCGTCGAATCTGTGTGGATTCCCATTACGTCACGCTTGCCGGTCAATCGGATCAGCGGAATCAGGGCGAAGGGGATGCCGAAGCTGAGCAGCACTTGGCTCAATACCAGGGCCAAGGTCGGCTCAATTCCCGCCCCCAGGACAATCAGTGCCGGCACGAGCGTGATGACACGGCGGACCAGCAGCGGAATGCGGATCTTGAGGAGCCCGCCCATGATGGTTGCCCCGGCGTAGCAGCCAACGGACGTCGATGCCAGGCCGGACGCCAGCAACCCGATCGCGAACACGACGCCGATGGCAGGACCCAGTGCCGCTGTGACGGCTGCATGCGCACCGGCGATCGTATCCGTTCCCTCGATCCCGCGCAGGCTGGACGCGGCAAGCAGAAGCATGGAGATGTTGACGATTCCGGCGAGCAACAGAGCGCCCACCACATCCATCCGGGTGGTCCGGATCAGGCGGGTCCGGATCACAGGGTCCGGTGAGAAGCCGTGGCGGTCCCGGGCCAGGGCGGAGTGGAGGTAGATCGCGTGGGGCATGACGGTCGCTCCGAGCATGCTTGCCGCCAGGAGCACGGTGTCGGGACCGTCGAACCGTGGGAGCAGGCCGCCGAGCGCGCTTCCTGCGTCCGGGGGATTGACGAACAATCCCGAAACGAACCCCACGGCGATGATCCCCAAAAGAACAAGGATGGCGTATTCGAAAGAGCGCTGGCCCCGCCGTGACTGCAATGCCAGCAGCAGCATCGAAGCGACGCCGACGATCACGCCGCCTGCCAGAAGCGGCAGACCGAACAGAAGATTGAGGGCGACGGCGCCGCCGATCACCTCGGCCATGTCGGTAGCCCCGGCGACAATTTCGGCTTGGGCCCAGTAGAGGCGGCGACGTTTCGTGCCCAGCCGCTTTCCCAGAATTTCCGGCAGGCTCATGCCGGTGGCGAGGCCGAGTTTGGCGGATTGGTACTGCACCAGGACCGCCATGGCATTGGCAGCTACCAGTACCCAGACCAGGAGGTAGCCGTAGTTCGCGCCGGCGGTGAGGTTCGCAGCAACATTCCCTGGATCGACGTAGGCGATCGCAGCAACAAAGGCCGGTCCGAGCAGCAGGAGCCGCGACCATACTTTGCCGGGAGTGGCACGTGTTTCCAGGGTGGGGGCAGCCATCGGGGTTCCTCGTCGTTGGGGGGGTACTCATTACGAGGATAGCGAAATTTAGGCATACCGAAAAGTTTTATTTAGGCAATCCATTGGAGAACCGCATTGGGGGAGGTGCTGTTGCCTGCGTCACGGGTCCGCCGTCACATGCCGTAAGATGGACGGGTTGCGCGAACGTTCGGCGTTCTGCGGCCTGCATCACACAGCGGATTCCGAAAAGCCGGATACTCCGAATTTTGTGTGCAAAAGCCGCCCGTGCTCCGGCACCGGCGCAACCACAACAGCAATACCCCAACCCACAAGGAACAGCTGTGCCGCAAAGTACCCCCACAGATCTCAAGAACCAGACGGCCTCAACCACCGCCGTCGGTTCCTCCCTCAGCGCCGAGGGATACAAGAAGACCCTGAGCCGCCGCCACGTCACCATGATCGCCATGGGTGGCGCCATCGGCGTCGGCCTCTTCATGGGTGCCGGTGGCCGCCTGGCCTCCACCGGCCCGGCCCTGATTTTCTCCTACGCCATTGCCGGCGTCATCGCCTACCTGCTGATGCGCGCCCTCGGCGAACTCATCATGTACCGCCAGACCTCCGGTTCCTTCGTGAGCTACGCCGGCGAGATGTTCGGCAAGAAGGGCGCCTACCTGTCCGGTTGGATGTACTTCATCAACTGGGCCATGACAGGCATCGCCGAGCTCATCGCGATCGGCCTGTACTTCCAGTTCTTCTTCCCCAACGTGCCGATTGAACTCTCCGCCATCGCAGCATTGGTGCTGCTGGTGGCCGTGAACCTGTTCAGCGTCAAGGCGTTCGGCGAGTTCGAATTCTGGGCATCCTGCCTCAAGGTTGCCGCGATCGTAATCTTCCTGGCTGTTGGCACGTTCATGGTTGTCACCAACGCCAAGGTGGGCGAGGGCCACGCGTCCGTAGCCAACCTGTTCCACGACGAAGGCGGCATGTTCCCCAAGGGCGGCCTCGTGATGATCCTCGTCCTCAACGCCGTGATCTTCGCCTACAACGCCATCGAACTCGTCGGCATCACCGCAGGCGAGATGGAAAACCCGGAACGTGAAGTCCCCAAGGCGATCCGCGCCGTCGTGCTCCGCATCGTGGTGTTCTACGTCGGTTCCGTGACCCTGTTTGCCATGCTGCTGCCCTCCGATCAGTACAAGGCCGGTACCTCGCCGTTCGTGACGGTGTTCGGGCAGATGGGCCTGGGCTGGATGGGCGATGTGATGAACATGATCGTCATCACCGCCGCGCTCTCGTCCTGCAACTCCGGCCTGTACTCGATCGGCCGCATCTTCCGCACCATGGCCAACAACGGCCACGCCCCGCAGTGGCTGACCAAGATGTCCTCCCGCCATGTGCCGTACGCGGCGATCCTGGCCATCGGCGGTGTCTACCTGGTGGGTATCCTGCTGAACATCTGGCTCGGCGGTTCGCACGCTTTCGACCTCGCACTGAACACCGCCTCCATTGGCGTCATCTTCACGTGGGGTTCGATCTTCGCAAGCCAGATCGCCCTGCGGAAGAAGAAGGGTGCCGTGTCCTCCCTGCCGATGCCCGGCTCACCGTGGACCAGTTGGCTCGGCCTGGTGGCTCTGCTGGCCATCACCGTGCTGATCGGTTTCGACACCATGACTGACAAGGCCACCGGCGATGTGTTCCTCCTGGGCCTCTGGACCCTGGCGACCATCCCGTTCTTTGCCCTGGTGCTGTGGCTTGGCTGGCAGAAGGTCAAGAACAACGAGCCCAAGAGCGAACTGTTCAGCTAGCGTCTATTAACGCTCGACGGCGGGTGCCTCCTTCCGGTGATTACGTCACCTTGAGGGGCGCCCGCCGTTTGCGTTAATGGTCCCGAAGGTACTTGGCGAAATGCTCCTCGATGCGCCGCCAGGCTTCCGGGGCAGAGGCGGGATCAGGCTTGATTCCCATGACCCGCATCAGCGGTCGGAGTGGTTTGGGGCCAACCGGCGCGTCGTTCATGAAGGCGTGGCCCGCCGTCGGGAATTCCTTGACGTCGTGCTCAATGCCGAGCTCGGAGAGGGCTTGTTCCAACTTGGCCGCAGCGCCGGGCAGGGTCCGGTCTTTGGCCCCGTAGTTGGCGACCATGGGACAGGCGCCTTCGAGGGCGCTGTGCAGGTCCCGCGGAAGTTGGCCATAGTTCACAGATGCGGCATCGAAGCCGTCGTTGGCGACCAGCAGCGCGAAAGCTCCGCCCATACAGAAGCCGATGACGCCCACCTTTCCGGTGCACCTTCCGTCCTTCCGGAGCCAATCCTGAGCGGTGGCCACGTCCGTGAAGGCCCGGCCTGCGCCTGAAAGCATGGAGCGCATGGTGGCGACCAGGCAGCGTCCTGGACCGCCGTCGCTGTACAAGTCCACCGCGAGTGTGAGGTAGCCGGCCGCCGCCAGGCGATCCGCTTGGCGGCGCATCACATCGTTCAGTCCAAAGGCCTCGTGGATCATCACAACACCGGGAAACGGTCCCGCTCCCGTGGGTTCGGCGAGGTAGCCCTTCAGAGCGGACGAGCCCCCTGCCGCTTGGCTTGGCGTGCTCAAATCAATGGTGACCATGGGTGCGGTTCTCCTTCCGGCTCCAGCGGTCGGAGCTTTTGTCAGGGCCCAACGATAGGCTCGAAGCATGGAACTACCCACCACTTTGACGCAGCATACCAACGCCGAACAGGCGAAGCCCGGGAAGGCGGAGTCACTCTGATGGCGGCAGCGAAGGTTGCAGCCCCGAAGATTTCCCCGGTGCGGTTGGAAGAACTGCGCGACGACGACGCTCCGGAGTTCCAGCGCGGCGAACGGTACGACGGCGTCCGGCTCACCAGGGTTTCCGCCGATGGCGAGGAACTCAGCGGCGCGGATTTCATCGAATGTGAGTTCAACGGGGTGTCCTTAAACGAGGCTCAACTGCGTGGGGCAACGTTCCGGGAGTGCGTTCTGGCCGAGCCGTATGCGCCCGTGCTGATGGCTGCGCGTACCTCCTGGCAGGACGTGGAGATCAGCAACCCACGCTGGGGGTCGGCCGAACTTTATGAGGGCACCTGGCGCTCGGTCCGGATCGACGGCGGGAAGCTGGACTACGTGAACCTCAGGGGCTCCAAGCTCATGGACGTCCAGATCTCGGATTGCATCATCAACGAGCTCGATCTTGGGGGTTGCGTGGGGACGCGGGTGGCTTTGAAGAATTGCACCATCGGTACCCTGGATGTCACAGGTGCCAAGCTCAAGGACGTGGACTTACGGACCTCGGAATTCCGCGGAATCAATGGCCTTGCAGGGCTTGCGGGGGTGGTCATCGACGATTACCAACTGAGCTTAATGGCGCCCTTGCTGGCCGGACACCTTGGAATCCGGGTGATCTGAGGCGGTGGAGGGGCGGTCAGGCGGAGAGCTTCATCTGTTGACCCGCCCGCTGGGCCGTGTAATCTTTATAGAACGAACGGTCGGTATATTATTCCGTGCCGGTCCCTTTCTCTTTCGCGAAGGATGTTCTCATGGTCGAGGCTTTTCTTGTTGGCGGCGCACGTACGCCTGTCGGGCGCTACGGTGGCGCACTGTCCTCCGTCCGACCCGACGACCTCGCAGCATTGGTGGTCCGGGAAGCGGTGGCGCGTGCCGGCGTCGACCCTGACTCCATCGACGAGGTAATCCTCGGCAACGCCAACGGCGCAGGTGAAGAGAACCGCAACGTCGCCCGCATGGCAACCCTCCTGGCCGGACTTCCCCTGCACATCCCCGGAATCACCGTAAACCGCCTCTGCGCCTCTGGCCTGAGCGCCATCATCATGGCCGGCCAGATGATCAAATCCGGTGCTGCGGACATCGTGGTGGCCGGCGGCGTGGAATCCATGAGCAGGGCGCCGTGGGTGCAGGAGAAGCCCGCCACCGCGTTCGCCAAGCCGGGCCAGATCTTCGACACCTCCATCGGCTGGCGCTTCGTCAATCCACTCTTCACCAAGGGCGAGCTGTCCCGCGATGGCAAGATGACCTACTCCATGCCTGAAACGGCCGAGGAAGTCGGCCGTGTGGACAACATCTCCCGCGAGGATGCCGACGCTTTCGCGGTCCGCTCGCATGAGCGCGCCCTGGCAGCCATTGCCGGTGGGCGCTTCAAGGACGAGATCGTTCCGGTCACCGTCAAATCCCGGAAATCCGAAACCGTGGTGGACACAGACGAAGGCCCGCGCGAGGGAACCACCATGGATGTCCTGGCAGGTCTGCGGCCGGTTGTTCCCGGTGGATCCGTGGTCACGGCAGGCAACTCCTCCACCCTCAATGACGGTGCCTCGGCCATCATCGTCGCGTCCGAGGCCGCCATCCAAAAATTCGGCCTGACGCCCCGCGCCCGGATTATCGACGGCGCCTCCGCAGGCTGCGAACCGGAAATCATGGGCATCGGCCCCGTTCCTGCCACGCAGAAGGTCCTCGCCCGCACCGGGCTCACTGTTGACCAGCTCGGAGCCGTGGAACTGAACGAAGCTTTCGCCACGCAGTCCCTGGCCAGCATGCGCCGCCTTGGACTGAACCCGGACATCGTCAACAACGACGGCGGCGCCATCAGTTTGGGGCACCCGCTCGGTTCCAGCGGCTCGCGGATCGCCATCACACTTCTGGGCCGGATGGAACGCGAGCTGGCCTCGGCCACGGGACCCAAGCTCGGTCTGGCCACCATGTGCATCGGTGTAGGCCAAGGAACTGCAATGCTGTTGGAAGGCGTGTAATGGCACTGAATCCCGAAGACTTCACAGCGCTCCTGGTCGAGGACCGCGAGGACCGGCTTATCGTGCTGTTAAACCGTCCCGAGGTCCGCAATGCGATCGACCAGACGATGGTGGATGAGCTCCACGCGGTGTGCGCCGAGCTTGAACGAAACCCGAAAGTGCTGATCATCGCCGGGACCGATGGGGTGTTCGCCTCGGGCGCCGATATCGGACAGCTGCGTGAACGACGTCGGGACGACGCATTGCAGGGCATCAATTCAACGATTTTTGTCCGCATCGCCAAGCTGCCAATGCCTGTCATTGCCGCCCTGGATGGTTATTGCCTCGGTGGGGGAGCGGAGCTGGCCTACGCCGCAGACTTCCGGATCGGCACGCCAAGCGTCAGGATCGGAAACCCGGAGACGGGCCTCGGCATCCTGGCTGCCGCGGGTGCCACGTGGCGCCTCAAGGAACTCGTGGGGGAACCGAAAGCCAAGGAAATCCTCCTGGCGGGCGCGGTCCTCAGGGCCGAAGAAGCACTCCGGATCAACCTCATCACCTCCATTGTTGAAGCGCCGGAGCTGATGGTGGAAGCACACGCCCTTGCCGACCGGATAGGCCGACAGGACCCGATGGCCGTTCGCATCACCAAATCGGTGTTCCATGCTCCGGCGGAGGCCCACCCCCTCATCGACACCCTGGCGCAGGGCATACTCTTCGAATCCCAGGCAAAGTTTGACCGCATGCAGGCGTTCCTCGACAAGAAGTCGGCGGACAAGAAGTCGGCGGACAAGAAGTCGGCGGACAAGAAGGAAGCCGAAGCTACGCAGGATAGGACCCAGAAATGACAGCCGTTCCCTCCATCCCGCACGTTGTAGGAGTCCTGGGCGGTGGCCGGATGGGCGCCGGCATCGCCCACGCCTTCCTCACCAAGGGCGCCACGGTGATAGTGGTGGAGCGCGATCACGAGGCCGCAGCGGGCGCCCACGGACGCGTGGCAGAAGCCGTGGCGAAGTCCGCAGCCCGTGGCACACTCAGCGAATCTGCCGAAGAAGCCATGTCCCGCTTCAGCACCTCCACAGACTACGAGTCCTTCATTCACTGTGGCCTTGTAGTCGAAGCCGTTCCCGAGGATTTCGACCTCAAGGTCACAGCGCTGAAAGCCGTGGAAGACCACTTGTCAGGGGATGCGTTCCTGGCCTCAAACACATCTTCGCTGTCCGTCACGGGACTCGCGAATGAACTCCGCAGGCCCGCCAACTTTGTTGGGCTGCACTTCTTCAACCCGGTGCCTGCTTCCACGCTGATCGAAGTGGTGCTGGCCAAAGAGACGTCTCCCGAACTGGCTCAAGCGGCGAAAAGCTGGACCGAGGCACTCGGCAAGACCGCCGTCGTCGTCAATGACGCTCCTGGATTTGCGTCCTCGAGGCTTGGCGTTGCCATTGCCTTGGAAGCGATGCGCATGGTGGAGGAGGGCGTCGCGTCCGCCGAGGATATCGACGCCGCGATGGTCCTTGGCTACAAGCACCCCACAGGCCCGCTGAAGACTACGGACATTGTGGGGCTGGACGTCCGGTTGGGGATCGCCGAGTACCTGCATTCCACACTGGGCGACCGCTTCGCCCCGCCGCAGATCCTGCGCGACAAAGTGGCGCGCGGTGAGCTCGGCCGAAAATCGGGCAAGGGCTTCTTCGACTGGAACGACTAAGCGTTGGAGCCGGTTAGGCTAGCCGGGTGACTTCAATCGAACCCATCACCCTCACCGGCAAATTCGTGACCCTGGAGCCGTTGGCGCCGGAGCACCACGACGGTCTAGCCGACGCCGCCCGTGACGGTGACCTGTGGAAGCTCTGGTACACCTCCGTTCCCACGCCTGGGGGAATGGCTGCGGAGATCGAACGCCGGCTGTCGCTTCAGGAGGCAGGTTCAATGCTGCCCTTCGCCACGCGGCTCAACGCCACGGGCAAGCTCATCGGCATGACCACCTACATGAACATCGACGCCGCCACCCCGCGGGTTGAGATTGGTTCCACCTGGAACGCGACGTCGGCTCACGGTACGGGGACCAACCCGGATTCCAAACTGCTCCTGCTCAGGCACGCGTTTGAAACCCTGGGGTGCCCGGCCGTGGAGTTCCGCACGCACTGGTTGAACCACCAGTCCCGCGAGGCGATCGCGCGTTTGGGAGCCAAGCAGGACGGGGTGCTCCGGAACCACTCGCGCACCAAGGATGGCGTGCTCCGGGACACGGTGGTCTTCTCCATCCTGGAGCACGAGTGGCCCGCAGTGCGGAACGGCCTGGAGTACCGGTTGTACAAGTACGGGGCGTAGCCGGCGCCGTGACAGCACCCCGGAACCCCAGGTTCAGCCTCCGCTCTGCCGTCATCACCCTTGTCCTGGGGATTTTGTGGTTGCTTATCTTCACCAACGCGCCGGCACCCGAAGGGACCGTCGCCGCGCAAGGGACTGTGGTTGACCAGGAAATAAGCGGCAAAGGTCTGTGTGAGCCCATCGCCACTGTGGTGGTTGACGGTATCAGTTATCGGACGCCGCCAGGCACCAGCGCCAAGCCCTGTGCCTACCGCGTCGGCGACTCCATTGACGTCACCTACCATCCGGATGACGTTGCCGGAACATTGGAAATTCCCCTCGAGGGGTCGTCGAAGAAAGCAGTAGCGCTGTTGCCGTTGGTGGGTGTCGTCATGGTGATTGGCGGCGTTGTCTCGCTGGTGGGAAATATCCTGTACCGCCGGCGGGCCCAGGCCTGAGAACACCATGCTGCGAGGTCTTTTCCCCTCTGCCATGCAGGCGTAATCTGGCCACACATTGCCCCGGTATGCGGCCGACTGGTGGGCGAGCCGCGACATCCGCGAACAGCTGAAGCTTGGATGGCCGGAGCCCCATCACCGCAAAAAGGGGATTAGTCATGGCAAAGCAAAATTCACGACGCCGGATCCCGGCTTTGGTCGGCGGCCTCGCCATCGCGGCGCTCACCTTGGGGTTCACCGCCGCTCCAGCCACCGCGGCGCCCCCGTCCCCGCAGTGTACGAATCACCCAACGCCACATACTTCACCGGCGGCGGGGGCGGGTGGGCCCACGCGAACTGCTGTCTGCTGGCAAAGTGATGGCGGATACGTGGATTTGGTTGATGCTTCCCAACGGGTAGACCTCGTTGCCAATGCCGCTTGCCACGGCTCTATCCTGGCCTTTGATCCGCTCAACCCGAGTCCGTTCTACAACGGGGCGCCGACTGTCGCGGAGCAAATCGCCGGCTTGGCCTTCAGCCAGGCGCTGTCCGGTGACACCGATCTGGTGAGCATCACAGCCGGAGCCATCGATGGGGGCAGCCTGCTGGCACTTCAGGCCTGCTCTACCCCGAACACACAGGCCTGCGCGGCAACCGTGGCTGGAATCATCCAGAACCTCGGGAGTCTCGAAGCCGGACTGGAACTTACCTACCAGTCGATCCAGGCCGCCGCTCCGAATGCGACGATCGTTGTCATGGGATACCCGCGTCTGTTTGATCCGTCCCGGGGGGACATTGTGATCGGCGGGGTTACTGTTGTGCCGGTTAGTAACCAGATCGCGGTGAACGTGGCCGTGAATGCCCTCAATGCCACCATCGCGAAGGCCGTGGCGGAGAACGGGACCAACGCCGTGTTCGTTGATGTGACCAAGCGCTTCCTGGGCCATGCAGTGAATTCGGACAATTCATGGATCGTGCTGGACTTGGCACAGCTGCAGGCGGACTCGAACTTCCATCCGAACGACGCCGGCCATCAAGCGTACGCGTCGGCGTTGCTCTCCACGGTGAGACCTGCCCGGTTGGTGAAGCGCTAGGGACGTTGCCAACCCGCTGATCCGTTGCTGGCCAACAACGGATCAGCGGGTTAGCCACGGCACTGCCGGGATGTGCTTAGCTGGCTCCTATGGACGGGACTTCTTCAGCGCACCAAGATGTCCACTGGGACGGTGCTGTCAACGCCTGGAAAATTGCCGGGGACGTGTACCGGATGGGTCGCCACGAATGGGTCACCGGCGTCGGTTGGCAGCAAATGTACGACGACGGCGTCCGCACCGTGATCGACCTGCGCGCCTCGCGTGAGCGGCGGCAACGCGACACCGATCCCGAGGTGCCGGACCACGTGAAGGCCCGGATCGCCGTCGTACATTGCCCGACGGAAGATCCGGACCACAGCCGGTTCGGCGAGCTGTTCGGCCCGTACTTGAAGGACCCGGCGCACTACGGCGACTATCTGCAGCTGTTCGGTGAGAAGATCGCGGCGGTGTTCAAGGCGATTGCTGCTTCGCCTGGCAAAGTGGTGGTGCACTGTTCGGCGGGCAGGGACCGAAGTGGAATGGTCGCCCTGATGCTGCAGCGGCTGGCGGGATTCACGGATGAGGAAATCCTTCAGGGCTACGAGCTCGCGGCGCGGGGGATCAATGAGAGGCATCGGACCCACGGTGCGCCGCATGCCCACGATCCTTATCTCCCCGACGAGCAGCTCAAAGCGATGCTGGCGGAGCGTCTGGCGAGCCTGCGGCTCTTCCTGGCGTCGGTCGATGTTGCTGGCTTCCTGAGGGCGAACGGTGTCAGCGATCAGGAGTTGAGCGCGATCCGGGCCAAGGTGGGGGCGGGCGCGGGACTGCCCGGCTGAGAAATTCCTGCTGTACTCTCCCCGGCATTCATGTACCCTGTATATATTACCGAACGGCCGGTCAGTAATGTTGGCATCGAGCCAGCATTGACCGAGCCGCTTTCACGTGCCTTGGAAGGACCCGTCGACGATGACCACTACCGCAGTCGCCCCGGAAACCACAGCCGTTGCCACCGTCCCCAGCTTCGTCCGGAATGCCTGGTGGACTCCGGCTGCGGATGCGAAGAAAGTCCCCGTTCGAGATGCCAGCACCGGAGAAGTCCTGGCGAACGTGAGCACCGACGGACTGGATCTGGCCGCCGTCGTCGATTTCGCACGCACCACAGGCCAAGCCGAACTCGGCAAACTGACGTTCCACCAGCGGGCACTGAAGCTCAAAGAGCTCGCCATGTACCTCAACGGCCGGCGCGAAGAACTTTATGCATCCTCGTCGCAGAGCGGCGCCACCAAGATCGACAACATGATCGACATCGACGGCGGCATCGGCGTGCTCTTCACGTTCGGCTCCAAGGGCCGCCGCGAACTGCCCAACTCGCAGGTTGTGGTGGACGGGCCCATGGAGATCCTGTCCAAGGATGGGTCCTTTGCCGGCGAGCACATCTACGCCCGCATTCCCGGCGTTGCCGTCCAGATCAACGCCTTCAACTTCCCGGTGTGGGGCATGCTGGAGAAATTTGCTCCCGCGTTTTTGGCCGGCGTCCCCACCATCGTCAAGCCCGCGACGCCCACGGGTTATGTCGCCGCTGACGCCGTCCGGGCAATCGTCGAATCCGGGATTCTGCCGGAGGGCTCGCTTCAACTCATCTCCGGCTCGGCCCGGACCCTCCTCGATGAACTCGATTACCGCGACCTCGTCTCCTTCACCGGCTCGGCGTCCACTGCCAAGTCGCTCAAATCGCACCCGAACGTGGTTCAGGGCGGGGTCCGCTTCACCTCGGAGACCGACTCTCTCAACGCGGCCATCCTGGGTCCCGATGCCGTTCCCGGAACCCCCGAGTTCGACGCTTTCGTCAAGGCCGTCGTCACCGAGATGACGGTCAAGGCCGGACAGAAGTGCACCGCCATCCGTCGGATCATCGTCCCTTCGGAGCTGACCTCCGACGTGGCCGCCGCCATCGGTGCCCGGATCAACGAGCGTGTTGTGCTTGGTGACCCCCGCGCCGAGGGCGTCACCATGGGTGCCCTTGCCTCGCTGGAGCAGCTCGCCGACGTCCGGGCTGCTGTCCAGTCAATGCTCGACGCCGGCGGCGAGCTTGCGTACGGAAGCCTGGATTCGCCGTCGGTCACCTCCGTTGGAGGCGCCGTAGGCGTTGTCGAGGACGGTGCGTTCATGTCGCCGGTTCTCCTGAGCTGGAGCGACGCCGAGGCCGAAGAAGTGCACTCGTTGGAAGCTTTCGGTCCCGTTTCCTCGGTCCTTGGTTACAGCGACCTCGCGGACGCTGTGCGGCTTGCAGCCCGCGGTTCAGGCTCGTTGGTGGCCTCTGTGTGCACCAACGATCCCGCAGTTGCCCGGGAATTGGTGACTGGAATTGCTGCCCACCATGGCCGGGTGCACATGCTCAACCGCGAAGACGCACGTTCCTCTACGGGCCACGGTTCGCCTGTTCCCCACCTGGTTCACGGCGGACCCGGCCGCGCAGGCGGCGGTGAAGAACTGGGCGGCATCCGCTCCGTCCTGCACCACATGCAGCGCACTGCCATCCAAGGTTCGCCGAACATGCTCACCGCCGTTACCGGTCAGTGGCACACGGGTGCCGACCGGAACTTCACGGTGGAAACCGAAGGTGAGCACCCCTTCCGCAAGTCGCTGGTGACGCTGAGGATCGGCGACGCCGTTCGCTCCGAGCTGCGGCAGGTCACCCTTGAGGACATCACCGCGTTCGCGAACTCCACGGGCGATACCTTCTACGCGCACACCAACCAGGAAGCTGCCGAGGCCAACCCGTTCTTCCCGGGGATCGTGGCGCACGGCTACCTGCTCTTGAGCTGGGCTGCCGGGTTATTCGTGGAGCCTGCTCCGGGTCCCGTTCTGGCCAACTACGGCCTGGAGAACCTGCGCTTCATTACGCCCGTGGCTGCGGGCGACTCCGTCCGGGTGACCTTGACCGCCAAAAAGATCACTCCCCGTGAGACCGACGAATACGGCGAGGTTGCCTGGGACGCTGTCCTGAGCAACCAGAACGACGAGATCGTGGCAACCTACGACGTCCTCACCCTCGTGGAGAAGTAACCCTCTCTCACGGCCCGGGGTTTGGGTCGGACGCTCTCTCACATCCCCCGGGTTTGGGTCGGACGCTCGCTCACGTCCCCCGGGGTTTGAGGTGGGCGCTCGCTCACGTCCCCGGGGTTTGGGGTGGGCGCTCGCTCACACAACCGACGAAAACGCCTTTCCGCGATCTGTGGGAAAGCGTTTTTGCGTTGAACGTGCGTGAGGGTTGGCCGGAAGGGGAGGGGATGTGCGCGAGCGTCAGGCGGCGCTGTGGAGGCCGTCGAAGGCCATGGTGATGACGTCGTCCGCGAGCTTCTCCGGGGACAACGAGCCGCCGGGTTTGTACCACTCCACGATCGAGTTGATGGTGCCGAACAGCAAACGGGTCACGGTGCGGGGGTCGATGTCCTGGCGCAGGGAGCCGTCGTCACGGGCGGCGGAAATCAAGGCCGCAACCTTGTGGTCGAAAGCACGACGGCGTTCCAGGGCGTCACGCTCGATTTCGGTGTTGCCCCGCAGGCGCAGCAGCAAGGTAACGAACGGCAGGCGATCCACCAACACGGCGATGGTCTGCCGGAGCACGAATTCCAGCCTGGCGTCGGCAGGACCGGAGGTAGCGGCGGGCTCCTCCAGAATCGCTTCCAGGCCACCCAGTGCGTGGTCAAGGGCGAGCTTCAGGAGATCGCCCTTGGACGGCACGTGGTGGTAAATGGCTGACTTGGAGATCCCCAGGTTCTCGGCCAGGATGCCCATGGACGTAGCGTCGTAGCCGTGCCGGTTGAAGACGTCGACGGCGATGCGGAGCACCGACTGCTGGTCATAACCGGGCCGTCCGCGCTTGGTGGTGGTCTCAGTAGGCATGCTGGCATTTTCTCACGATCTGTACGGCAGAAGCCGCTAGCCCTTGGGGCGCATGTCGTAGATCCGGCGGAGTTTGCCGTTGGACCGCTCAAGGGAACCGGGCTCCACAACGTCAACGACGCAAGAGGACCCAACGTGAATCTTGATCTGCTCACGCAAGGTGTGTGCCGCCGTCGTACCGGCCTCAACGGGGACGGACTCACGGCGCTCAATGCGGACCGTCAGCGAGTCCATGCGCTTGCCCTCGGGGCGGGTGATTTCCAGCTGGAAGTGGGGGCTGAGCTCCGGGATCCGCAGTGCGATTTCCTCGATCTGTGACGGGAACAGGTTCACGCCGCGCAGGATGATCATGTCGTCGCTGCGCCCGGTGATGCGGCCCATGCGGCGGTGTGCCGGGCGGGCGGTGCCGGGGAGCAGGCGGGTGAGGTCCTTGGTGCGGTAGCGGATGATCGGCAGGGCTTCCTTTGTCAGGGAGGTGAAGACCAGCTCACCGGGTTCGCCATCGCCGAGGACCGTGGAGTGGTCGAACGGATCGATGATTTCGGGGCGGAAGTGGTCTTCCCAGATGTGGCAGCCGTCCTGCGTTTCCACGGCTTCGCCGGCGACGCCCGGGCCCATGACTTCGGAGAGTCCGTAGATGTCCGAGGCCTTGATGTTCATGGTGGTTTCGAGTTCGTGGCGCATCTCTTCGGTCCACGGTTCGGCGCCCAGCACGGCGTACTTGAGTGACGTGGACGTGGGGTCGATGCCCATGTGCGCCATGGCGTCGGCGATGGTCAGCAGGTACGTGGGGGTGGCCAGGATGGCGTCCGGCTTGAAGTCCTGGATGAGCTGGATCTGGCGTTCGGTCTGGCCGCCGGACATGGGGATGACGGTGCAGCCGAGTGCTTCAGCACCGGCGTGGGCCCCGAGGCCGCCGGTGAAGAGGCCGTAGCCGTAGGCGTTGTGGACCTTCATGCCGGGGCGGACGCCCGAGGCGCGCAGCGAGCGGGCCACCAGAGTCGCCCAGTTGGCGAGGTCGTTCTTGGTGTAGCCCACCACCGTGGGGCGCCCGGTGGTTCCGGAGCTCGCGTGGATGCGGGCCACCTGGTCCTGCGGGACGGCGAACATGCCGAACGGGTACTCCAGGCGCAGGTCTTCCTTGGTGGTGTACGGGAACTTGCCGAGGTCACTCAGTTCGCGCAGGTCGCTGGGGTGCACGCCGGCTTCGTCGAACTTGCGCTTGTACAACGGCACGCGGTCGTAGGCGTAGGCCACCGTGTGTTGGAGGCGGGTGAGCTGCAGGGCCTCGAGCTCGTCGCGCGAGATGGTCTCTTCACGGTCCAGCACGGCATCTGAGGGCGATACGGGTGCGGCCACGGTGTTCTGGGTCATTGGGGGGTTCCTACTTCTTGGAGATGGTCCGGCTGCGGCCGCGGAACTCAGCGATGAGCTCCCCGGGCTGGGCGTCGGCGGGGGAGGGGGCGTCGGCAGGGGAGGGGGCGTCGGAGGCGGCAGCGAAGATCTGGATGTCGTACAGACCGCTCCTGCCGGTACTGGCGCGTCGGTTCGCGACGGCGGTAATCACCTGGCCTTGGAAGGCCGGCTTGATGAAGTTGATGTCGACGCCGGAGGCTACCGTGATGGAGGCCGCCTCCTCGGGCGTCGGGTTGGCCGGGTTGCAGGCCAGGGCGAAGGCTGTGTCGCCGAAGGCAAAAATCATTCCGCCGTGGGCCATGCCGAAGCCGTTGAGCATCTCCTGCCGGAGGTGCATGCGGATGGTGGCGTGGCCGTCGTCGAGCTTGAGGACCTCGATGCCCATCCATTCGGACGCGTAGTCGTTCGTCAGGATGTGGTGCGATGCACCGGAGAGGGTTGCTTCAACCATGCGTCATTGCCTCCAGCTTTATTTACCGAATGTTCATTAGGTAATCCCAGATCGCGCCACGTGTCAAGACTGGGCCACGATTCGTCCGGGCCTAGTAGCCTCGAGTGCATGCCCGAAATTGAGCTCCCGATTGTCACAGACCGCCTGATCCTGCGCCGCTTCGAGGTCGATGACCTGGAACGCTTCCACGGATACCAGTCCCTGCCCGAAACCGCACGGTTCCTGTTCCGCCACGAATTGACCAAGACCAAATCCATGGAAGTCCTGGGCCGCTACGCGAACTTCGAGTTCAACCAGGAAGGGGACTGGGTGTGCTTGGCCATCGAGCGCCAGGACCAGCCCGGCCTGATTGGCGAGGTTGTGCTGAAGTGGCTTGAGGGTACCGGGCAGGCTGAGCTCGGCTGGATCCTGCACCCGGATGCCCGTGGCCACGGCTTCGCCACGGAAGCGGCCGAGGCTGTCCTTCGTCTCGCCTTTGAGCACTTGTCCTTCCACCGTGTCGACGCCAAACTTGATGCCCTTAACGAAGGCTCGGCAGGAATCTGCCAGCGGTTGGGCATGCGCCTGGAAGCAGCCCTGGTGGATAACTGGCACTATAAGGGCCAATGGGCCACGGAAAACATCTACGCGATCCTTGACTCCGAGTGGCGCAACCGGCACCGCCCCTGGACCCGCAGCGTCAGCTGACCGGCCATGCCTTGTGGTGCTTGAGTTGTTCCGTCAGTTGGGCCGCGGCCAAAGGCCTGCTGAAGTAGTACCCCTGGCCGCTGGTGCAGCCGATGCCCAACAAGTACTCGGCTTGCTCCGCGGTCTCGATGCCTTCCCACACGGCGTTCAAGCCGCACGCCTTGATCAGCTGCAGCACCGCGGCAAGCAGGGCAGGTTGCGATGGATCGCTGCCCAGGGCTGAGAGCAGCGTGCGGTCTACCTTGACCGTGTCCACAGGCAGTTGCCGCAGGTAGCTGATGGACGAATACCCCGTGCCGAAGTCGTCGATCTCAAGCCCAACCCCCAGGCGGCGCAGGCTGTTCAGTGTGTAGCGGTCCAGGTCGTTGCCCTGGATCACCGCGCTCTCGGTCAGTTCCAGGACCAGCAGCGACGGGTCAAGGCCGGCGCCGGCCAAGGCCTCCCGCACGTCCTCGACGAACTCAAGCCGCTGCAGGTCCGCGGCCGAAACGTTTATCCGCATGCTGAAGTTGTGGCTGGCCGTGAGGGGGTCGCTGCGCCATTGCTTCAACTGCTCGACGGCGGTGCGGAGCACCCAGCCGCCCAGATCGGAGATCATACCCGTTTCCTCGGCGATGGGGATGAACTCGTCGGGCATGATGAGTCCCCGGACGGGGTGGTTCCACCGGACCAGGGCCTCCACGCCTTCAATCTCCCGGGAGTCGAGCCTGATGATGGGCTGATAGTAGAGCACCAACTGGGATCCGGCGATCGCCTCTTTGAGTTCGCCAACCAATTGGTTGCGCATCTGCCGGGCGTGCAGCATCCCGGGCTCGAAGAGCTTCAGCTTGCCGCGGCCGTCAGCCTTGGACTCATACATGGCGATGTCCGCCTCCATCATGAGTTCCTCGGCGCCTTGGCCGGGATCGGCCATCCGGAGGCCCATGCTTGCACCGCACCGCAAGTGCTGGCCCTCGATCTCCATCGGCTCCACAACGCCGGCCAGGATGCGGTTGCCGATGACGGCGGCTTCACTTGGGGTAACGCCGGGGATCAGGACGGCGAACTCGTCACCACCCATCCTTGCCACCATGTCCTGGTCGCGGACCGCGCCGCTGATACGGTGGGCAATGGCCTCAAGGACCTTGTCGCCGATTGTGTGGCCGAGGGAGTCGTTGATGGCCTTGAAGCCGTCCATGTCCAGCAACAGGATAGCCGCCCGCTTCTTTCCCTCGATTTCCAGGTCCTGTGCTTCGTTGAGGGCTACGGAAAACGCCGATCGGTTGCTCAGGCCGGTCAGGGGGTCGGTCATCGCCATGCGCCGCATTGCCTGGTGCGCTTCGTTGAGCTGCTGGGTGCGGGCCTGCACCCTCTGTTCCAGCTCCTGGTAGACGATCTGGAGATCTTCGGCCAGGAGGTTGGTGCCCATGATGACGGCGTCGATCTCGTCGCGGGCATCCGAGAGTTCGATCCGGGTGGTCAGATCCCCCGCTGCGAGCCGGACGATGCCCTCAAGGAGCTGCCCCAAGCGGGGATCATTCCCGGAGTACATGCTTGCCTCGGCCACGGTCACACCCCGCGTGGTCCATCCTGCAGCCCAACACCCTGCTGCAGGTACTCGCGAACGGCTGCGCTTCGCTCGGGCAAAGCGGCTTGGTCAAAGAGCCTGGCAGCGACGTCGGAGGCCGCAAGACCGTCCTCGGTCCTGCCCGAATCCAGCAGTGCCCGGGCCAGGAGGAAATGTGTCTCGGCTGCGGTTTGGGTAGCCAGTACGGAGGAGCGTGTACTCAGCGGCTCGAGGATGGCCACTGCTTCCTTCATATCGCCAATGAGGTAATTCCAGTGGGCCCGGACCAATGACATCTCCAAATGGTCGCGTTCCGAACCGCCCACGATGTCCGTTGCGAGTTCCGCCCTTTCGATGCAGCGCAAGGTGGCGGCGTCGTCGAGCTTGGCCTGGAGGCGCATCTCTGCCGAGGCGCGGTTGAAGCGGGCCCAGAGGTCGACGTCTTTCGACGGCGAGAGCCGTTCCGCGGCGAGGTCGTGGTACCTGCCGCCGTCGTTTACCCGATCGGCGAGGAAGGCCACGTTTCCGATGACCCAGTAGCCTTTGCCCGCGGTGTCCTCATCGACGTCGTCAGTGATCAGCGTTTCCAGTACAAGGCATTCGCGCCAAGCGTCTTCCAGCAGCCGGCTTTCGGCCAAAGCCGCGATAAGAGCCCGCTGGGCGAGGATCTGGACATACACCAGATCGGAGTCCAAGGAGGCGAGCTTGGCGGCATCGGCAGCGGTTGCGGCCGCCTCCGCGAGCCGGCCCAGTCCTTGGAGTGCTACGGCCACCATTGTTCCGGCTTTGGCACCGAGTTCGGGCGATGACGCGGTGAAGTTGTGGTCCTTGAGCTCCGTTGCCAGTTGCAGGAATTCCTCGATCCGTCCTTGATCGCGGAGGCATTCGGCCCGCAGGTACTGCATGTTCCACCACGACTGCTCATCCCCGGCGGCAGAGGCCAGTCCGGCAGCTTCACCAGCGAGTCGAAAGGCCTGGTCAAAGTCCCGTTCCTTCCATTTGGCACGCGCCGTGAGGCCGGCCACTAGATGCGCGGCGAGGTGGGGACTATTCATGTGCCCATTATCCATGTCATTGCCGAAGAAAAGCTCGTATAGTTTGCCCCGTGACTTTATTCAAGTCACAACCAATAATTCGCATCAGTACGAAAGGGCATAGCGGATGAAAAAATTTGCGGCAACCCTGCTCATGGCAGCGGTTCTGGCAGTAACGGGATTCGCTGCTCCGGCAAACGCCGAGCCTTCCCAGGACAGCACGGCAATCGGCTGGTGGCCGAACAGCACCACCACTACGAAGACGAACACCACCAGCATCGGGTGGTGGCCGAACTAAACATTGGGGGAGCCTCTCAAGGCCACTTGACATGAAATTGATGCCCCGGGCCGCAGCCCGGGGCATCAATTTTTGTTTCTGATTGTGTCGCGCATTAGTGACTTCCCGGGTGAGGCCGGGAGCGGACATTGACAGGCCTGTCACAAGCATCCGAAGCCTACGGTCCGCCCACAGGCAGCTCCACGGACACTGTGGTCCCGGAGCCAAGTGTGGAGTCGAAGACCATGCGCCCCATGTGCCGGCTGATGATGTCGTGGGCGATCGCCAGGCCCAGTCCGCTGCCTGGAACGGCGGCCGAGGTGGCATTCGAAGCACGGTAGAACCGGGTCAGGATGTGGGGCAGATCGTGTTCCGGAATGCCCAGGCCGTTGTCCGCAATCTTTACCAGCGCTGCCTTCCCGCCATCTTCCGACGATGACACCGCGCTGCTGATACCCACGCGTCCGCCTTCGGGGGTGAACTTGATGGCGTTGGCCACGATGTTCGTGAAGACCTGTTCCAGCTTGGCCTCATCGGCAGTGACTTCGATGTCCTCAGGGCTTTCGGTCACTGAAACGGACACGTGGCGGGACTCCGCGAGCGGACGCAGCGTAGCCACCACCACCTGCAGGAGCTTGGCGATATCCACGGGTTTGAGGTCCAGGTTGCTGCCGTCCTGCATGGACACCGTCAGCATGTCCTCGATGAGCTTGCGCAGCCGGCTGGAGTTGCGGCCGATGACGTCCAGCATTTTGTTGATGCCCTCGGGAACCGGGCCGCCGGAACCATCCTGGATCATGTCCAGATAGGCGGTGATGGACGTCAGCGGGGTGCGCAGCTCATGGTTTACGGTAGCCAGGAAGTCAGTCTTGGCCTTGTCCAGTTGGCGCAGCTGATGGAGGACCCGTTGCTGCGCGCTGATGAGGTGACCTTGGATCAGTCCGTGTGCCACGTTGCCCGCTACGTGCTGCAGGAGGGCGATTTCGGCCCGGGTCCAGTCGTGGCGCTCCTCCACGGTGGACAGGAGGATAATGCCCATTGCGGATGCGCCTTCGCCCACGGGTAAAAGCACGGTGGAGACTGGGTTGAGTTCGCTGGACCATGCTTTAAGGGCCTTGGCGATCTCCGATCCGGGGTCGTCCCGGTGGTCCGTCACGGCCAGGACATCGGCCTCTGTCCAGAGTTTGTTGGCCACATCGATGATGGTGTTTCCACTGTCGCCGAGTCGGGTCGGAAGCATGGGGAGGCCATCGCGGCTCCACTGGGCACGGATGCTGGGGACCCGTTCGTCCTGGAATGTCGCGAACCACACGTGGTCCACGCCCAGGGCTTCGCCGAAACCACGGACAACGCGGTCTGCGATCTGCTGGGGATCGTTGGTTTCGCGGACCGCCGATGAGACGCTGCGCAGGCTCTCACGCAAGGCCTCGACCTCGCCCCGGGAACGATCCCGTTCCAAGGAGCGGCGGATCAGCGTGTTCACCCTGTGGATGATCTCCCCACCGCGTACCGGTCCAATCACGTAGTCGGCCACACGCCAGGACTCCATGGCCTTGACGTCAACGGATTCATCTTCGCCGAGGAGCAACAGGACGGGGACTCCCGGGCTGCGGAGTGATTGGCCAAGGGCACTTCCGGCCACTATCACCGCGGGCCTATGGTCTTGGAGCTGCAAGGACAGATCGTCGGCGTCCCGTGCACGGAATACCTCGAAGCCTGCAGCACCCAACGCGTCTGCTGCGACCGTCAGCCGGTCCGCATCAGAATCCGCAACAACAGCGGAAAGGGAATGCTGTACGCCGGCGCCGTTCTGGCCCACTATGCCCCTCCCTCTCAACCACCCACCATGGAAATTCCGGATGTGGCAACACCCTATCAGCGGCATGACGCGGCGCGGGCGCCCCGGAGGAAATGCGCCGGATGAGTCGCACGTCACAGCTTTACTTTGTTCAAGGGATTCGACAGCCTTGAAGAAGCACTGCAGCGCCGTGTGACCGGTACTTAATCCCAGGAGGAGCACCGTGGACCACCCAACCACACCGCAGGATCACCAGCAGGTGACGTTTCAGTTGGACCTCGAAGAGTCCGGGATTTTGCGCCTGACCTGGCCCCGGGGCGCCCGGATCAAGGAATCCGACGCCCAACGCGCCATGGACCGGGTCAACGAGCTGTGCGGGCCCGAACGCCACCCCATGATCGTGGACATGGCCACGACCGACGACGTCACCCGTGGTGCGAGGTCGGTTTTCGCGAAGCCGTGCCAGGCCAACCGGATAGCCCTCTGGGGTTCGTCTCCCGTGGACCGCGTCATTGCGAACTTCTTCCTGGGCATTATGAAGCCTCCATGCCCTACCAAATTCTTCACCTCCGAAACGGAAGCCTTGGAGTGGCTGGGACAAAGCTGAAGCCCCTTATATTTGGAGGATGTTCTCCGCGCTGAGGAAGTACCTGCTGATCCCACGCCTCATCAAGCTCTCGGCCGCCGCGCCCAAGGATCCACTCACCGCGTGGGACCAATACTGGGGCAACGTGCGCTCAACGGGTGCCACCGGCGACGTTTTGTGGGACTCGGGAAGCGACAACGAATTGAAGGGCTACCTCCCCAAGCTGGCACAGCTGGACCCATCCCTTCCCATAGTCGACGTGGGATGCGGAAATGGCAGCTTCACCCGGCTCCTCGCGGAACATTTCCCGCTGGCACTGGGACTGGACTACGCGGCCAACGCGGTGGAACGCGCACGTATGGAGTCGGCTGATGTTCCCTCGACGGCGTTTGCCGTGTGCGACATGACCTCGCCTGACGCTCCGGGGACCGTGGCAAAGGCCTTGGCCGATGCCGGCTGGACGGGCGACGCCAACATCTTTATCCGCGGCGTGCTGCACGTACTGGACCGCAGCGGACGTGCGGCCCTGGCAGCGAACCTGCTGCCCGTCGTCGGACGTCGTGGCGGCGTGTTCCTGGCTGAGACCAATTTCCGGGGAACGCCCGTGGACTATGTCACTCACCTCGGCGCCACCCGGAAGTCAATCCCGGCGCCACTTGAGTGGGCCATCCGAGGCTTGCCGATGCCCGGGCACTTTGGTGCCGCGCAACGCGCCAAGGCATTCCCGACGTCGGACTGGAACCTTGTGGAGGACGGCGCGACGAACATCGAAACCCGGCCACTGAGCAACCCCTCGGACCCCGACATCATCCCCGGCTATTACGCCATCCTCCGCGCCCGCTGACCCAACTAGGGGACAGATAACGTTCCACTGGCGGCTCAGAGCGACGTTATCTGTCCCCCAGTTGGGTGAGGCGGGGCGGTTACTTGAGGCCCGCCCCGGGAAGGAGTTCCGTGGCTCCGAGGGAGTCCGCCACGAACGCGTAATCCCAGGCCCGCTCGCGCCACTGGACGTAGCGTCCGGAAGCGCCACCGTGGCCGCCGTCCATCTCGATCTTCATGACGATCGGCTCGCTGCCTGTCGATTCCGCACGCAGCGCCTGGACCCACTTTGCAGGCTCCACGTAAAGAACCCTGGTGTCGTTGAAGGACGTTACCGCGGCGATCTTGGGGTAGGCCACAGAGCGCACATTCTCGTACGGCGTGTACGACTTCATGTACGCATACGCTTCGGGGTCGGTGATGGGATTTCCCCATTCCTCCCATTCCAATGCCGACAGCGGCAGCTCCGGATCCAGGATGGTAGTCAAAGCGTCCACGAACGGGACCTGTGCCACTACGGCCGCGTACTTTTCCGGCGCCAGGTTGGCAATGGCGCCCATGAGGAGGCCACCGGCCGAACCGCCCATGGCAGCAATTCGGTCCGGCGAGACCCAGCCGGAGCCTGCCAGCCAGTCAGTGGCCGCGATGAAGTCCGTAAACGTGTTCCTCTTGGTGAGCTTCTTCCCATCCTCGTACCAGTGCCGGCCGAGTTCGCCACCACCACGGATGTGCGCAATCACCATGACGATTCCGCGGTCCAACAGGGACAGCCGGGCCACCCCGAAGCCGGGGTCCATGCTCACTTCGTAGGAGCCGTACCCGTACACCAGGCCCGCTCCGGTCCCGTCTTGCTGGACAGAAGCGTGCCGCAGCACTGACAGCGGAACCCGGGTGCCGTCGTCGGCCGTCGCCCACTCACGGGTGGCCACGTAATCCGATGGCGAGTACCCGCCCAACACCGGGCTCTCCTTGCGCAGGAGCAAGTCGCCGGCGGGCAGTTCCGAAGTGGGCAGCACGAAGTCGTAGACGCGCGACGGCGTGAAGTAGGAGGTGTAGCCAATGCGGATCACGGGGGCCTCGTAGTCGGAGCCGGAAACACCCGCTGTGTACAGCTCTTCATCGAAGGCAGGCTCGACGGGCGCACCCTGGGCGGCAGTCCCTAGACCGGCGAGCGGCAGCACCTGCACGCGCTCGATCGTGTCCTTCCTGATGGACAGCACCATGTGCGTGGAGGTGACTCCGGCGCCGTTGACGCGCACCTCGTCTGAATGCGCGACGACGGTCCTCCACTGCTGCCCGGACAGCGGCTTGGCCAGTTCTTCCGGCTCGACCAGGCTCACCATAGAGTTGATGGCGTCCTTGTTGTGGGTCAGGAGCAGGGTCTCGCGACCGTTGAGGAGGAAGGGCTCGGCCTCATACAGGATCCGTTCATCCCGGGAGATGACCGTGGTGAGGCCCGCTTCGTAGTCGTCAAAGCGAAGCAGTCGGGTCTCGCTGAATTCCGAGCAGCCGATGCTGAGCACCAGGTGGCGGCGGTCGGAAGCGAGGTCGAAGCCCAGCCACATGGCGACGTCGTCCTCCTGGTAAAGCACCTCATCCTCGGTGACGGGCGTGCCCAGTACGTGGGACTTCACCTGGTACGGCCGCCAGGACTCGTCCACCACAGTGTAGAAAAGGCGGGTGCCGTCGGGGGAGAAGGCCACCCCGTAGAAGATGTTCTCGATAACGTCCGGCAGGAGTTCTCCGGTACGGAGGTCTTTGATCCGCAGCGTGAAGCGCTCGTCGCCGGCGTTGTCCACAGCGTAGGCGTAGAGGTTTCCGTCCATGGTCACTGCGGCGCCACCCACGCTGAAGAACGGCTGTCCTTCGGCCTCGGTGTTGCCGTCCAGGAGCACTTCCTCGCCATCGATAGCGACACCCGGCTCAACAGCCGGAGGCGTCCAGTCCGCTACTCGATCGCCGGTATCCTGCGCACGCACGCGGCACTGGATGCTGTACTCCTTGCCCTCAACCGAGCGGCTGTAATACCACCAGCCGTCCTTGCGCCCGGGCACGGACAGATCCGTTTCCTGGGTGCGGCCCTTGATCTCCTGGAATATCGCTTCGCGCAGTGGTTCCTGGTGCGCTGTCACGGCCTCCTGGTAGGCGTTCTCCGCCTTGAGATGCTCCACCACTTCCGGAGATTCCTTGTCCCGGAGCCACTCGTAGTGGTCCACGAAAACATCTCCATGGTGTTCACGGCGTGTCGGAACGCGCTTGGCGACCGGCGGCTCCAGGGCAGTTTCCGGAACGGCGGCAGATGCAGAAGAAGTGTGGCTCATGGGGCCACTCTATAGATCTGCTCTGACAGTGAACCAGCAATTTCGCTCACAGCGCCGGGCCCGGACCGGGCGAGCTGATAGTTGGCTGTGACTTGAAACTACAACCCTGAATTGGCGTCATGAGTTGAGCCGACCCCTCACTCCATCTATTGCGAGCACGATTTCGTCAGGTGCTCGGAAAGTTGGAGGTTCAGATGGTCACGTTTTATCCACACGGTGCTCTGCCGGGCAGGAAGGGAAATCCCCACGCCCGGCAGCACTCCGACTCCATGCGACGGTCCCTTGTGGATTTGGAAGTCATTATTCCCGCCTACAACGAGGCCTCGAGAATCCCCGGAACCTTGCGCCAAACCATGGAGTTCCTGGCTGCCCAGTCATGGTCCTCGCGCATCGTAGTGGTGGACAACGGCAGCGTCGATGAGACCGCTGCGGTCGTCCGCCGGATCTCCAGGGAGCAGCGTGGGGGAGTCCCGGTCGCCGTCGTGGGCTGCGCCCGGCGGGGCAAGGGTGCGGCGGTCAGGCGTGGCCTCCTCAGCGGAACATCCAAGTTCACCGGGTTCTTTGACGCCGACCTCGCCACCCCGCTGGAAACCCTCACTAAAACCATGGCCCACCTTTCACGTGGGGCGGCGGCTGTCATCGCCTCGCGCCACGCACCGGGATCCACCTTCGTCCGGCCCCAGCATTTGGGGCGCAGGATGGGTGGAACCGCCTTCAGGGTGTTAACCCGTTCCAAGGTCAAAGGGATCCAGGATACCCAGTGTGGCTTCAAGTTCTTTGAGCGTGATGCCCTGACCGCCGCAATGGTGCAGTGCCGCAGTACGGGGTTCGCGTTCGACGTCGAACTCCTCCTGCGGCTTCAAGACAACAAAGCCAGCATCGTCGAAATCCCGGTGGCCTGGACGGACGGAACGGAGTCCACGTTCCGCCCGTTCCAGGACGGCGTGGCCAGCTTCGCCTCAGTACTGCAACTCCAGAAAGCGATGCCATGACGTTCGTACTGCCCGATCTGAACGCTCCCGGCCGGCTGGCCGGGAAGCATGTGCTGGTGCTGAACTGGCGCGATGTCCAGCACTCCCACGCCGGCGGTGCCGAGCAATACATGCACCAAATATCGAAGAGATGGGTGGAGAACGGCGTCAAAGTCACGTGGCTCACGGGTCGCGACGCCGGTCAGTCGCCGGAGGAAGTCATCGACGGTATCCGCATTCTCCGGGCAGGTGGTCCGTTGTCCATTTACGCCAGGACCGCGCTCCGGCTTATGCGCAGCAATGTCCGGTTCGATGCCGTGGTGGACTGTCAGAACGGGATTCCGTTCTTCTCCCCGCTGTTCCTCCCCAAGGACGTTCCGATTGTCCAAGTGGTGCACCACGTCCATCAGGATCAGTTCCGCTCCCGTTTCTCTCCACCCATGGCAGCGGTCGGCCGGTTCCTGGAAAACACGGGTGCCAAACGCGTTTACGGACAGCGTGCCATCGTGGCGGTGTCACCCTCCACGAGGCTGGAACTACGGAAACTGGGCTTTGGCGGTCCGGTCCACGTGGTGCCCAACGGCACCATTGATATCCCCCGAAAAGTGGGGACCAGAACGTCTTCGCCGAACATCGCCGTCGTCAGTCGTTTAGTACCTCACAAGCGGTTGGACCTCCTGCTGGGGCAGTTCGCCGTTGCGGCGCGGAGTGTTCCACGCCTGCAGCTGGACATCGTCGGTGACGGGCCGGAACGGGCACGCCTGCAACAGCTCGCCATGGACCTTGGCCTTGGGCACGCCGTGACGTTCCACGGCTACCAGCCAAATGAAGTCCGCGACCTGATACTCGGCAGGGCTTGGCTGACAGCGTCCACATCCGCTTCCGAAGGCTGGGGGTGCTCGGTGATTGAAGCGGCTGCGTGGGGAGTTCCGTGTTTGGCACTCCGGGTTCCCGGCATACGCGATTCTGTGGTGGATGGCAGAACGGGCTGGCTGGTGGACAGCCCCCGTGAACTGGGCGGTGCCCTGGCCGACGCCATCACGGAGCTAGCAAAGCCCGGCATCGCTGCGGACATCGCGGCGCAGTGCCGGGAATGGGCTCGTTGCTTTACCTGGGAACGCAGTACCAGGCTGCTCACCGGGGTGCTGCTGGAGGAGGGCAAGTTGCGAAAGGACGGCGGGGATCCCCTCGCCGGCCACTCGGATCTTTCCACCTTGGTGAGGTTCGAATTGCCCGACGGCGCGCCCCTCCGGAGCATTCTGCGGCCCACAGACGAAGTAGCCCTGATCGACGACGGGCATGTTGCCGTGCTGATGAAGGGACGCGATGAATTCGAGGCTTTCGCAGCCTTGCAAAACATTGGAGTAGCCACTGCCGAACTGCGCCAGGCAGACCGCACTGCCCTCCTGGCCGGACCGGAAAGCATGCCTATTCCTGCTGATGCCATCGATGGCCATTAGCAGTACCCCATCGTTGGATGGGCCCCAGCGCCCCAAGACCATCGAAGTGCAGGCCAGACCCCTGGCCAGGACACGGACCGAACGTAAGGACAGAACCCCGGAAAACAACAACTCAAAAGTAGCCAGAAACAGTGGCTTTCTCGCCATCTCCGCGGCAGTGGTGGGCGCGGTGAGCTATGCCTGTACCCTGCTGATGGCAACCATGCTTGAAACCACGGAATACACCCACTTCGCTGCGGCCGCCATGATCCTGGGCGTCGTGGGGATTGTTGCCAATGCATTGGTTCCGCTACCCCTGTCACATGTGGTGGCCGTTCACCCGGAAGGCTCCGAGGAACGGCGCAGCGGCATGGCATTCTCCGTATACGTCTCCGGTTTGGTTGGGCTTGCCGCGGCCATCGTCACGGGCGGCGTGACCCTCGCTGTGGCCACGCCCGCCCTGGCTGGAGCCGTAGCGTTGGCCGCGCTTGCAATCTTCGTAGCCAATGCTCCTGCCGGGTGGCTGCAAGGGGAACTCCGCTTCACGTGGTATGCGGTGTCCACCATCGGTGAAGTTGGCCTCAGGTTCATCTTCAGCCTGTTGGTCATTTGCCTGGCCTGGGGCGCCGGGGGAGCGGTTCTGGGCTTCGTCGCAGGGTGCTTGGCGCCGCTGGTTGTCCCGTGGTCGTTCTACCGGGACCTCCGCTGGCGGCCCCGCGTGCTGCTGGAGAAATGGCGATGGTCTGAAACCAGCGATATCGCGCTGGTCCTTTGCGTGGTATCGGTTCTGGTGGGCATCGACGTTGTGGTGGTGGGTTATCTCGACGGCGGTTCCACCGCCGCAGCGGGGTTTCAGGCGCTCGCTACGATCGCGAAGGGGCCCGTCTACGTTGCCGCCGGGACGGCGTTGGTGGCATTTCCACTGCTCCGCACTCCCGGCGTCAGGACCGCCGAGGTGCTCGCCGCATCCTTTGCCTCCTTCGCGCAACTTGCCGTCGTGGCGTTCGCCATCATCGCTACGGCGCCGCCGTTAATGGCCGGCCTGCTCATCCCGCAGAAGTACCACGGCTCATTGGGGCTCTTGCCTTGGCTGGCAGCCTCCGGCCTTGGCTATGCCGTCCTCATGGTGCTCTCTACGGTCCTTCTTGCCCTGCGTGCTTATCGCCGCTGCCAACTCGGCCTGGCGCTCGCCTGCGTCCTGGTCATTGGCGGGCTTTGGGCCGGCTGGGAGCTCAACGCGGTGGCGGGGATGGCGGTGGGCACCGCTATCGGCGCGGTGGCAGCCGGCCTGGTCATGGCAGCGTTGGCGGGTCCGATCCTTGCCACTGCCAGACCAGGAAAGGGATCGGGCCGGTTCGCCGTCGCGGCCACCGCCCTGATTGTCATCCTTGCTGTGGCTGCCCACCTCCAGCCATTCGTTTGGCTTGCGCTTGCCATCGTCAGCGGCGTGGCTGTTCTGGCCCACCAGCGCGGCTTGCTGCCCCACAGGAACGACTTCAGGCTTCGACGACGACGGCGGCGGGTGGGGCGGGCGGCCCCGGGTACCGGCCGCCGGTCCAAGACCAAGTCACCCGCGCCTTTGATACAGGTGCCCGCATGGGTAGGGACGGCGGCAACCAGTACATCGGTTGCCTTCATCGTGGTTGTTGCCGCGGCCCTCGGCGTTCGCGCACTGGGCGTTGAGCGGAGCTTTGAGTTGTGGGTGGACGAGATGTTGTACGTGCGGCTGGGGGAATCCATGACGAACGGCGGCTTCCCCACGCTGCCTGACGGACCGTTTTTCCTGCATCCGCCGGGGTATTTCATGCTCGAAGCCATCGTTGTCAGGGTGTTCGGAATGACAGGCGACATCATCGACGTGACGTTGCTGATGCGTTGGCTCAACAGCGTCTTGGGGGCCGTAACGGTGGGCCTCGGCTTCTTGTTGGTGCATAGATTGGCTACGAACACCGCTGCTTGGCTTACCGCTGTTCTTCTGGCATTTGAGCCTTTCGTCCTGCGTAACAACAGTCATGCATTCCTTGAAACCTCGGCCATGGTTCCTGCCCTGGGAGGGATGCTGATCCTGGTGGGCGCCCGCGTTCCGCGGAACAGAACGCGGTGGTTCCTGAGACTGGCAGCATCCGGGCTGCTGTTTGGCTATGCCATTTTGTGTAAGGACTTCTTCTTTATTTGCACACTGGCTCCAGTGGGGGCCGCCGTTGTGTGGAAGAAGACCTTGCCGTGGCGGGAAGCGCTGGTGGTGGTGGTCTTCGGGTTCGTGCCCTACGGAACCTACCTGCTGGTGGTTGCGGTCAATGGCCATTTTGCCGATTGGTTGTGGGCCAAGACCAACGGCGTGGTGCGCATGTCCGGGCTGGAGAAGAGCACTGGGTTCACCGCTGAAGGCTCACCAAGCCTGGTGTCCCGTCTTATCGAACAAAGCGGCCACTTTGGTACGAGCTACATCCTGCTGGGTTTGTGCCCATTGGTGGGTCTCCTTCTGTGCTTCAGCCGCCACCCTTCGAGACGCCTGGTCGGCTTGGGCGGCCTGGCTCTTGGGGTCGCCGGTATCTACAGTGCTGCGTTCGGCACCTTCGAGGAACAATACGGATACGGCGTGATGGTGGCTGGAGTGCTGTGCTCAGTACTTGTCGTTGTGGAGTTCAAGGAACGGTATCCCCGGATGCGCAAAGCGCTCGGCATCGTGAGCGTCGTATTCGTGGTGGCGACCATGATGCTGGGACTCCGCACGGAGCTGACACCCGATGACGGCTTTCCCCGGGCCAACGAGTGGATCCAGGCCAACTTGCCTGCAAACGCAAGAGTGAGCGTCACGAACAGCACGGGCCAGTTCGCTTATATGGATGATCCGCGGTTCGGAATCTGGCCATCGGCCCCGCTGATGCAAGAGAACGGGGTCAGCTACATACTGACCCAGTCCACGCCAACCAGCCAAGGGTACGGCTATGCCAATCCCACCATGCTCGCTTGGTTGAAGCAGCATGCAACCCCCATGATCACGACGCTTGGCCCGACCAACGGCGAAACCACCATCTGGTTTGTCGACCCGGCTGATCTGGAGTCTGCGGCGCTGGCCAACATCGGTGAGCCGTCGAAAAGCTACGGAACGGAACGATAAATGAGAGTGCTGCATTTGGGCTTCGAAGATCCGCTCATGCCAGGTGCGGGCGGGGGCTCCGTACGGACCCACGAGATCAACCGCCGGCTGGCCGCACAGGGCTTCGACGTTGCTGTGCTGACAACCCGGTATCCGGGGTGGCAGGAACGCGTGCAGGAAGGGGTGCACTATGTCCCGATCGGCTTCGGGAGGGGAGCCAACCGGCTGACCCGGCTGGCCGGCTACGTCATGCGTTTGCCTTTTGAGGTTCGCAAGCGCCGGTCAACGACAGAGCTGGTGGTGGAGGACTTTTTTGCTCCATTCTCAACGATGGCTGCACCAATGTGGACGCGTCGCCCCACGATCGGCGTCGTTCAATGGCTCCACGCGGCGGAAAAAGCGCGGCAGTACAAACTGCCCCTGCACTGGATCGAACGATTGGGTGTCCGGGCGCACAGCAGGCTCATCGCCGTCTCGGAGGGAGTCAGCGAGCGACTGAAAAAGCTGAACCCGGACCTCCACGTTGATGTCATCGGCAACGGTGTGGACCCTGGTATATGGGCGACTACGCCCCACCTGGGTCAGGACGTCCTTTTCGTCGGCCGCCTTGAAATAGGGCACAAGGGATTGGACCTCCTTTTGCAGGCGTGGGCCGACATCCGGGGACGGATAGATGGGAAGCTTCTGATCGCCGGCGCCGGTCCGGATGAGGAACGGTTTCGCGCGTCCATAGAAGATGCGGGCCTTTCGGACTCCGTACAGATGCTCGGCTGGCTGGCCGGTGAAGAAAAGTTCCGGACATTGAGCAGTGCACGGTTGCTGGTGGTGCCCTCGCGGCATGAGACTTTCGGGTTGGTGGCCATCGACGCACTTGCAGCGGGCACACCGGTGGTCGCCTTCGACATCCCTTGTTTGCGGGAGATCATTCCCCGTGGCGTTGGGTGGCTCATCGAGGCGTTCAATGTCAAAGAATTCGCAGAACAAGTAGTCCGCAGCTATGCCCAGGACGGACTGGAAGAAGTAGCTGCCCGAGGTCGCAAGTTCGCTGCCGCCTACAGCTGGGACGCGCTCGCCGCCATGCAAGCCGAGGCCTATCGCGCCGCTCTTGTCGAAATGCGGAATGGCCAAACTCGAGCCAACCAGGCGAGGAGGCCATAGATGCCGATGCAATCCCGCGTTGAAAAGTCCATGGCAGGAGACGCCCCCTGGCTGGTCCTGTCGCCCCATCTCGATGATGCGGTGTTGTCCTGCGGCGCACTGCTTGAGGCACAGGCCCGGGAACGCGAGATCATCGTGGTCACGCTGTTCACGGAGGCACAGACGGCGACGCACACGCGGGCAGCCCGTTCCTTCCTGCGCCAATGCACCGTAGCGGACGCCGGGGAACTGTTTGAGGCGCGGAAAAGTGAAGACCTTGCCGTCCTGGAAGCGATGGGAGTCCAGGCCATCCATCTCGGCGAAGCGGATGCGCTCTTTCGCCGACGGCGCAAGCCACCGATGGTGGGCAGCAGCGCTTGGGACAGGCTCCTTCCGGAGCTGACCCACCGTTACCCCACCTACCGTTTTGACATCGCGAAGGGCAGGATCGCCACGGGCGACCAGGCACTCATACACCGGCTCCAAGTCGCCGTCGCCGGGCTCATTTCCCAGACCCAAGCGGAACTGCTGTTTTGTCCTGCGGGAGTGGGCAAACACGTAGACCATCTCATAACCCGCGCGGTGGGTTTGGGGCACCTGCACAACGTGGTGATGTACTCGGATTTTCCCTATGACGTGGCGGCGGCTCCGGATCAACGGAAGATGTCGAGAATGGGCTTTATGCCGTGGACGTGGGACACGGGACTGGACACCAAGCCTGCACGGATCAGCCAGTACGCAACGCAGGTGGATGCCCTGTTCCCCGGCCGAAAGATCCCGCAGAAACCGGAAACCTACTTTGTGCCCAGGCCCGGCTGACGGTGCCCCAGGACAACCCGGCGGAAGTTATCCACAAGGCAACGCATTGGGGTTTTCGCGGTACGGGTGTCCAAATGTAGGCTCCAGCCAACGGTGCGCAACGAAGCGCCACGAAACTATGGGGGATTGCAGTGGGAACAGTTGCCATTAATTCCGGACTACCGACGCGCAGTACTTGGGCCGAACCACGACGGCGGTGCTCTGCTTTCGCGGTTGCTGCCACAATCGCGTCACTCGCCTTGGCTGGGGTGCCTGCTGCGCCCTCCACAGCCGCCACCGCGCCGTCGTGCACCAAGAGCGGCGCGACGGGCAGCAATGCCACCACCACCTACACGGTCACCACCACCGTCAACGACGCCGGGGACGATACCAGCGCCATTCAGAACCGCATCAACGCCGCAGGAGCAGCTGGGGGCGGCGTCGTGAAACTCGTAGCCGGGACCTACATCATCAACGGCAAACTCCGGATGGCCAACAACGTCAAACTGGAGGGCGCAGGCCCTGCCACGATCCTCAAAGCCGGCCCCAATTTCCTGTCTACAAGGGGACCTTGGGGCGGCTACCCCATCGTCACCACCAACTTCGCGACGAACACCACCATCGCCAACCTCACCGCAGACCATTCAGGCAACACCCTCCCCGTGAGCATTAACATGGGCGAGCGCCTGGACGAGTACGTCGTTGACGTCCGGGGAGGCTCGAACAATGTCGTGGATGGAGTGAATGTCAGGAACCCCTTTACCTACTCCATCGTGGCGGCGGGAACCACCAAGTTCTGCATCAAGAACAGCAGCACCATCGTTGCTACGAGTGGCAAATATGACCAGCTCGACGGGATTCACGTCCTGGACTCATCGTTTGGTGACGTCATCAGCAACACCATCGACCAGCGCGTCGGAACCGACGGAGATGACGGCCTGGTAGCCCACACCATCAACGGGACCACCCATGACATCAACTACATCGGGAACAAGGTCCGGGGCGGACATCGGGGCAACAGCATGCAGTTGGCGGTCGGTAACTACTCGATCTACAACCTGACAATTGCCGACAACGAGTTCTACGGGGCGCCTTACGGTATCCGTACCGGATACTACGACAACGGCACCGGAGCGGTCACCGGGGTGAGCTTGACCGGCAACTACATCCACGACCTGAAGGCCGGTTTTGCATTTCCCGACGGCAGCTATGACGCCATCCACATAGGCGACTTCGGTGCCCGTGGCCCGATCACGGGCGTTGTCGCCACCAACAACAAGGCCTGCGCAGCCGGGAAGATTTATGTCGCATCCGGCAGCGGCAACCTCAACCAGAGCAATACCGTTCAGACGGCAACCTGCTGACCGATGCACCCAGCTGTCACTCTGCGTGGACGGAATCAGCCAATGCCACCCTGTTCCGGCCCGCAGCTTTGGCTGCGTACAGGGCAAGGTCGGCTTCCCGCAAGAGTTGTTCGGTTCCGGCGCGCCGCCCGTCCTTGAACGCGGAGATCCCTGCGCTGATGGTCAGGACGCCGTCGGGGTCGCCGGAGTGTTCGATCCGCAGATCGTGTACGGCTGAGCGTATGCGTTCCATGACCTTCTCCGCGGTAGCGGCGGTCTGTTCACGGAGCAGCAAGAGGAACTCTTCTCCGCCGAATCGGTAGACGGCATCGGACGCCCGGATCTCGCCGGACAGCGTGGCGGCGATGGCCACCAGCGCGGCGTCGCCTGCCTGATGCCCGTAGATGTCGTTGTAGCTTTTGAAGTTATCGACATCCACCATGGCCAGGCAGTAGCCTCGGCTCCCGTCCTGAAGGTCCCCCAGATCCTCCGACAACTTGAGCCGGTTGTGCACCTTGGTCAGGGGGTCTGTGCGGGCCTGTTCCGTCAGGGCCGACCGGTAGCGGGCCAGGTCCGCGTGCAGGGACGTGATGCGTTGGGCGGCCAGCAGCCTGATGTGCAGGTTGAACGGGTCCAGCGGTTTGGTGACGTAGTCGTCGGCTCCGGCTTCCATCCCGGCGAGGACGTCCTCACGCGAGCCATGGGAGGTCACCAGAATGACGTACGTGTACCGGTCCTCTTCCGCGGCCCGGATCGCACGGCACAGGTCCAGCCCGTTGAGTCCCGGCATCATCAGGTCAGTCACCACAGCTTCGGGGCTGTGCTCTTTGAAGAGCTGCCACGCCGAGTCGCCATCCACGGCCACGATGCACTCATGCCCGGATTGCTCCACGGCTGCCTTGGTGATCATCCGCGAAATTTGATCATCGTCCGCAATAAGGATCTTCACAGGGCCCCCAACTGGATGCGCTCGAGGGCGAGGTCCACCCCGGCCAGTTCCGATGTCAGCCGTTCCAACAGCCGGGATCCTTCAATTTCCAGCCCAGGTGCGGCCTCCCGTCCCAGCATCTCCAGTTCCTTGCACAAGGCCGCCGCTCCGACAGCTCCGATGTTGGACGCTGCGCCGGCCAGCTTATGTGCCGCCGCCTGCACTCCGGCAGCCTGACCGGCGTCGAGTGCGGAACGCAGCGCCGCCACGGTTCCCGCAGCATCCTCCCGGAAGGCCTCAATCGCCGCCGGAAGCAGGCCCACGCCGTCGTCGGGCCCGAGTTCGCGCAGGATCTGCAGCCGCCCGGTGTCCAGAACAACAGCGTCCGACGGCGGTGCTTCCGCCGCCTGCGACGGCTCCCCAACGGCCTCCCCACCGGCAGCCGGCGTGCCAGCGGTCCCGCCTTCCGCCGTCGTCGGTTCGTCAACCTGCCGGACCCAACGCGCGAGGACAGCCCGCAGCGTTGCGAGGTCCACAGGCTTGCTGATGTAGTCGTCCATTCCGGCGGCGAAGCAGCGCTCGCGGTCCTCGTTCAGGGCTCCGGCGGTCATGGCGATGATGGGGATGCGGGCTGAGTGCCCATTGCGGGCGCGGATGGCCCGGGTGGCATCGAATCCGTCCATGACGGGCATATGGCAGTCCATGAGCACCGCCGCGTAGCGCCCGGTCGATGCAGCCGTGACGGCCTGGGCGCCGTCCTCAACGATGTCCACGGCGTAACCGAGCCGGTTGGCCATGCCGCGGGCCACAAGCTGGTTGACTTCGTTGTCTTCTGCCACCAGCAGTGTGCCCAGTCGGTCATTGGGCTCCTCTGACGGAAGCGAAGGTACCGGTGACGGTGGGGCCGATACGCCGGTGGTCCTGGTGGCCATGAGGCGAAGGAGCCGGTTGTAGAACTCGGAACTCCGAACGGGCTTGGTGAGGTACTCCCGGATTCCGGCCGTCGCCAGGTCAACCTTGTCCACCATCATGGTGGAGGTCAGGAGAATGATCGCTGGCTGTCCCGGATGGGAGCTCTCGCTGTTGATCTGACGTGCGAGTTCCAAACCGTCGGTGTCGGGCATGCACATGTCCACCACGGCAATGTCGTAGGGGTGACCCTCCAGGACGGCGTTGCGGTATTCGGTCATCGCGGTGGACGCATCGGCCACTGCGACGGGCGCCATTCCCCAGCTGTCCAGCTGTGTCTCCAGTACGAGGCGGTTGGTGGCGTTATCGTCCACCACCAACACGCGGCGGCCTGCAAGGGTGGCCGGCAGCGTAAGGTTCTCTGCTGCCGCCGGACCGATGGGCAGCGACAGTTCAAACCAGAACGTGCTGCCCTTGCCCAGCTCGCTGTCCAGGCCAATCCGTCCGGCCATCGCTTCGGTGAGCCGCCGGGATATTGCCAGTCCCAGCCCGGTGCCGCCGTAGCGGCGCGTGGTGGACGCATCAGCCTGGGCGAAGGATTCGAAGAGTCGGTGGTGGTCCTCGGAGCTGATGCCGATTCCTGTGTCCCGGACTTCAAAACGCAGCGAGGCGTTGTCGGCGTCGGAGGCCAGCACCGAGACTTTTATTTCGACTTCTCCCGATGGCGTGAACTTCACGGCGTTGGAGGAGAGATTTACCAGGATTTGCCGGATCCGGCCGGAATCGCCCATGAGCCGTCCGGGGACATCCGGGTGGCAGTAGGAAATGAGTTCCAGGTTCTTGCCCTGGGCAGCTTCGGCAACCAGCCCGGCCACTTCTTCCACCAAGGCCCGCGGATCGAAGGCCGTGACCTCCAGATCTACTTTTCCGGCTTCGAGTTTGGAGAAGTCCAGGATGTCGTTGATCAGGCTGAGGAGGACCTCGCCGGCGCCTTTCACGCCTTGGGCGTACTGCCGTTGTCCTTCAGTGAGTGGAGTGTCCATCATGAGAGAGGTCAATCCGATGACAGCGTTCAGGGGTGTCCGGATCTCGTGGCTCATGGTGGCCAGGAATTCCGATTTGAGCCTGCTCGCTTCGAGGGCGGCTTCCCGGGCGGCGAGCAGCTCTGCTTCGGCGGCTTTGCGTTCGGTAATGTCACGCGAAATGAAGGCCACGCCGCGGATGCCCGTCGCGTTCCTGACCGGGGACAGGGTGACGGAAACGGGGATGATCACGCCGTCGCCGCGCTTACGCTGCGTTTCGTAGTTCTGGACGTCACCGGTCTGTGCTGTGGTTTCCAGCACCTGGCGCTCTTTATTCCGCACGCCCTCCGGGATGAAGAAGTCGCCTTTCGTGCCGATCACCTCTGCCGCCGGGTAGCCGAAGATCTTTTCCGCGCCGGGGTTCCAACTGGTGATGACGCCGTCCAGGGTCTCGCCAACTATGGCATCACCGGAGGAATTGACAATCGCGCCGAGCCCCTCAAGCTCGGCCGTGCGTTCGGCCACCTTGGATTCGAGGTCACGGGTCAGTGTGACATTTTCGACGACGATGAGCACCTGGCGTACGACGACGAACGCCAGGACCACCAGCCCGGTGACCAGCAGGACGCGGTCGGCTCCAATGGGGCCTGTCCGTGAGAAGAACACCGCACTGAAGACAGGAAGATACGGGAGCAGTTCCAGAGCTACTGCGTAGCCACGGCCATCGTGCCGGCCGCTGTCTGCTTCAGGAATGAGTGGGCTCAAGGCCACCAGCAGGAAGGCGGACACCCACCCCAGCGCCAGGGGTGAGCCGGTCACGCCCGAGATGCCTTCCAGAGTGAGCCGCATGTAGGCGAGGTCCGTCAGGGCAAGGACCCAGAAGCCGACGCCGAGGCTAAGCCAGGGAAGCCTGCGCCCGCGGGCCGCGCGCATGGTGAGGACGATGACCACGGAAACCATGAAGACATCCGCGATGGGGTAGGCCATCTGGGTGGCACGGGCGAAAGGGTCGCTGTTCCTGGCGCTGGCCAAGGGACCCAGTATGGAACTCCAGGCGATGAAGAAGGTGGAACTTGCCACCACGCCGGCATCGAGGATGGTGCGCCGCAGAGGCAGTCGAAGCCCCTGGCCCCGCAACAGCAGCACCAGGCCAATGGAGGCCGGCAGCGCGTACCAAACAAAACCGACGTCGGCGAATGACGGGAAAGGGTAGTCGTGATCAAGGGTGATGCCGTTGTAGGTCCAGACGGCTTGTCCTGCGGCCCAGAGAGCAAGCCCGGCCACAACGAACCAGCGGCCAGTCGTTGAGTGCTGTTGTTTGAGGGCGGCCCGGGTGTGGGTAACCAAGGCGGTCAGTACAGCGGTGAGGATCGCCAGGTCGCCTGCAAGCTGGGCAGTGGCGGTGCCGTTTCCGCTGGCCAGCCCAACTACCAGCAGCACTGCGCAAAAGCCGGCTGCAATAAGGAAAAACGGCAAACCGCGTCCCGACCAAGAGCGCTTGGACAGAACCTCGTGCTTCACTCCCGCCACTGAACCCCTGCCTTCAAAAGTGGCCCCACCAAAAGCGAACAACGCCGTCTTAGCTGCGCTGAGGAGAGCATACGCTGAAAACACCCGTTCAGGGCACAATAAATGTCCTGTTAAGAATGCTTGACAACACGTACTCCGGTCGTCCGGGTCTGAGTACTGCCAAGTAGTCCATTCACGGAATCTGCGTAATACCTGATGGGCGCTTGCCTGCGCCATGGGGAAAGTCGAGTAGCTCCTACTCGTGCAGGCGGCAATACCCAATTCCTATATTTGAATTTGCAGGGGTTTATTGCAATTCCGTTCCTCCGGCTCAGCGGTGGATCGCACCCCGTCGTTGTGCGGCGGTGCTCCTCCCAATACATAGCTGCGCTTCTCTACCAGGGCCACAAGGCTCCCACGCGCGGTCCCAGCCATGGAGTCCCGGAGTTCCCATGAACATGAATGATGTAGAGCTGCAAACTTCACTGAACAAGAACAGCGGCGTCGGCCGGCAACCACCGTTCAGCAAATCCAAGCTCATGATTGCCGGCGCCGTGCTGGCAATACTGGCGTTGATTCCCGTAATTTTCGGGGTGGTCAATTGGGCTACCCACCCGGCCGGTACCGAACAAGCGGTATCGAATGAGCAAGCAGCCGCACCTGAGGCAGTGCCATCAGCACCGGCAAGCAGCGCGGCGTCAACCGCGCCGGCCCAGGACGCGGGAGCCCAAGCAGCTCCGGCAGCAGCGGCCCCGGCTGCTGACGTACCGGCTTCCGCTCCCGCGGCTGAACCAGCTGCAGCACCAGCCCCGGTCGCTGAAGCAGCGCCGGTCGCCGAGCCGGCTCCTCCGGCGGCCCCAGCGGGTGATCCCAACCTCTACACGGTGGTATCCGGTGACACAGTGGGCAGCATCGCCGCAAGGTTCGGTGTGGACGTCAACGCGATGTTGGCTGCCAATGGCCTGAGCGCCTACTCGGTGATTGTCCCGGGACAAGTCCTGAAGCTCACGGGTCCGCCCGTTGCCCCGGTTGCAGCACCAGCGCCGGCACCCCAGGCCCCGGTGGCACAAGCCCAGGCCGCAGCAGCACCCGCAGTGGTCGCAGCTCCCGCCCCTGCACCCGCGCCAGCACCGGCCGTCAGGACCATCTATGTTGCAGGCGCCGGCGGCCAATCCCTGGTGGATGCCTGCATCGGGCCCATCAATTACACCCCAACCAACGCTTATGCCGTGTTCATCACGGAACACGACTTCTGCGGAGGGTGGGCCCGCTTCTCGGGAATCGGTGTAGGAGAGACCGTGTCCATTCCAGGCTATGGAACGTTTACCGCCACGGGCAGGGGACAAGTTCCCAACCCCGGAACCACCAATGATGTGGCAGCAGTGTTCGGCGGCTTCCCCGCCGTCGTCCTGCAGACCTGCATCCCGGGCACCAACCAGATGCTGGTGATCGCCCTCAACTAATAAGTGACACCTAGGCCGGCGCCGTCAGGCGCGCGAACCGGAGGATACCCAGGATGGCCGGGGCCAACTGATCCTCCATCTGGTGGTAGACCTCTTCCGCTCGTCGGTAGGGGTCTACCACGTCGTTGTCTGAAGGAGCGGACGGTAGTGCCAGGTGCCGCACCGAGGCGGCCCGGGCGGGGAGGCCACGCCAGAAGTCAACGATGTTCCCGGTGGCGGCAGCGTCGTCGCGGTTTTCCAGGACGGCCAGCATGCGGGCGAATTCGCGGACGGTGAAGGTGCGCTTCAGCAGCGACGCGTCCAGTTGGAGAACTTCGCCGCGGTGTTTGGAGGTCATGGCCAGCACCAGGTCGGTTTCGCGGAGGATCTTCTGGTTCAGCTGCCGGGCGGCAAAGTTGTCCGGTGTTCCGTGGAAGGTGCTGATGATCTTGGCGGACAGCGGCTGGATGGGTTCGCCCACCAGGGCCCGGGTTCCGGCGCTGCGGACTTCGAATGATCCGGGGCTCACCTGGTTTAGCCCGGCCTGGAGCAGGCGCTCGGCCACGGGGGAGCGGCAGATGTTTCCGGTGCAGACGGTGAGGATCCTGAAGGGCTGGGGCGATTCCACGTAGAGCTCTTTCCTTGCGTTGGCGCGGGGCGGTTGAGGCCCCTCCCCAAGTTAACACGGGGATTCTCAGGAGCCTTGTCAACAACGCCAGAGCGCCGAAACAGGCTGAAGTCTTCCACGGCACCATGCGCTGAACGCTTGACGGCAATCACCCGCTCCGCATATTCTGAACGAACGGTCGGTAATTTATTAGGAGCAACCATGGCATCGCAGAATCTGCAGTCAGTGCCCGCTGAGCTGTCCCCGGAGGAACAGGAGCGGGAGGCAGCCGGTCAGGTGTACTTTGATCGCATCATCTCGGAGGACTCGCGCATCGAACCGCGCGACTGGATGCCGGCGGCTTACCGCAAGACTTTGCTGCGCCAGATCTCGCAGCACGCGCACTCGGAAATCATCGGCATGCAGCCTGAGGCCAACTGGATCACCCGCGCTCCGAGCCTGAAGCGCAAGTCCATCCTCATGGCCAAGGTCCAGGACGAGGCAGGCCACGGCCTGTACCTCTACTCCGCAGCAGAGACGCTGGGTCAGTCCCGGGACCAGATGATGGAAGACCTCATCGCCGGCAAGGCCCGGTACTCGTCCATCTTCAACTACCCCACGATTTCATGGGCGGACATGGGAGCCATTGGTTGGCTGGTCGATGGCGCGGCCATCTGCAACCAGGTGCCCCTGTGCCGTGCCTCGTACGGTCCTTACGGCCGCGCAATGGTGCGCATCTGCAAGGAAGAGTCTTTCCACCAGCGCCAGGGTTTCGAGATCCTGCTGGAGCTCTCCAACGGCACGCCCGCGCAGAAGCAGATGGCCCAGGACGCGGTGAACCGCTGGTACGCGCCGTCGCTGATGATGTTCGGCCCGCCGGATGACGATTCACCCAACTCCAAGCAGTCCATGGCCTGGAACATCAAGCGGTTCAGCAATGACGAGCTGCGCAGCCGGTTCGTCGGCATGATGGTGGAGCAGGTCAAGGTCCTTGGGCTGACCCTGCCCGACAAGGACATCCGTTTCAACGAAGAAACCAAGAAGTGGGAGCACGGACCCCTGGACTGGAACGAGTTCAAGGAAGTCCTGGCAGGCCGCGGCCCCTGCAACTCGCAGCGCATCGAGCGCCGCCGCGAGGCACACGAGAACGGTGCCTGGGTTCGGGAAGCAGCAGTGGCGTACGCCCGCAAGCAAGCAGAGAAAGTGAACGCAGCATAATGGCTCCCCACGGTAACCCTGAAGAACCGGCAAGCGCTGCCGGCGAGATCAAGCGCGAAGCCCCCAAGGTGGCTGCGACCACGGCGGAAAGCACGACGGCGGCACCCGCCTCAGCCCCCAAGGTCACCGCGGGTGGCGCCAAGGAAGAGCACCCCTGGTCCCTCTGGGAAGTCTTCGTCCGCTCGAGCCGCGGCCTGTCCCACGTCCACGCTGGCTCGCTGCACGCCCCGGATGCCGCCATGGCCCTCCGGAACGCCCGCGATCTCTACACGCGCCGCAACGAGGGCGTGTCCATCTGGGTTGTGCCGGCTGAGGCGATTTCCTCCAGCGATCCCGATTCCAAAGGTTCATTCTTCGAGTCGCCGCAGGGCAAGGATTACCGCCATGCGACGTACTACACCAAGAGCGAAGGCGTGAAGCACCTGTGAGTACCAACGAAACCGACTTCGCCATCGAAGGCCACGGCGACATCTCCGTCGGCGTCCACGGCGCCGGTGCTTCCGGCGATGGTTCGGCGAGTGCCACCCGCATCACTCCGGGAAATGCGCTCCGCCCGGAGGACATTGCCCTCGAAATCAGCCGCGGCCAGGTCAAGCCCAGTGAGGACGTGGCAGAGTTTGCGCTGCGTCTTGGCGACGACGGACTGATCCTCGCTCAGCGCCTGGGCCACTGGATTTCCCGTGCTCCTGAGCTTGAGGAAGACATCGCCCTGGGCAACATCGCGCTGGACCAGTTGGGCCACGCGCGCTCCTTCCTGACCTACGCCGGTGCTGCTTGGGGAAAGTCCGAGGACGACCTCGCCTACTTCCGCCGCGAGCACGAATTCCGGTCGGCGCACTTGTTCGAGCAGCCCAACGGTGACTTCGCGGTGACCATTGCCCGCCAGTTCATTGTGAGCATCTACCAGTTCGAGCTCTACACGGCCCTGACGGCATCCACGGATCCCACCATCGCCGCCATCTCCGCGAAGGCCGTGAAGGAAGTGGATTACCACCGCGACCACAGCGCACAGTGGGTCCTGCGCCTGGCCGGGGGCACGGACGAATCCCGGAAACGGATCATCCAGGGTTTCAAGCTGGTGTGGCCATACGTGGAGGAACTCTTCGAGGACGACGAGCTCACCACCCGCCTCAGCGAAGCCGGCGTCACTGTGCGGCCCTCCAGCCTCCGGGAAGCCTTTGATCGCCTGGCTGGAGAGATCTTCGCTGAAGCCGGGCTTGAGGTCCCCAACGTTCCCCAGTCCCTGGGCGGCGGCCGGCGCGGCAAGCACTCCGAGCACTTGGGCTACATTCTGGCCGAGATGCAGGTCCTGGCGCGCGAGCACCCGGGCGCGAGCTGGTGACTGGGATGGCTACCATGGCAAAGACCGCCGAGCAGCAGGCCTGGGAGATTGCCGCCACGGTCTGCGATCCGGAGATCCCCGTCCTCACCATCGAGGACCTCGGGATCCTGCGCGGCGTGCGGGTTGTTGACTCACCTGAGGCGGCGACCGCCGACGGCGCGCACGACGGCGGCCCCGCCAGTACCGCCGTCGAGGTCACCATCACGCCCACGTACTCGGGTTGCCCGGCCATGGATGCCATTGGTGATGACCTGCGAACTGCGTTCCGCGAGGCCGGTTACGCCAGCGTGGCCATCAACCTGGTGCTGTCTCCGGCGTGGACCACGGACTGGATGACCGAGCCCGGCAAGGCCAAGCTTGAGGAATACGGGATTGCGCCGCCAACGGGCCGTGCCGCTGCCGGTGGCCACTCGGGCCCCATCCGCCTGAGCCTGGCGGTCAAGTGCCCCCAGTGTTCATCGCTGAACACCAAGGAACTCACCCGCTTTGGTTCCACGTCCTGCAAGGCGCTCTTTGTCTGCCAGGACTGCAAGGAACCGTTCGACTACTTCAAAGTCCTCTAAGGAAATCCATGACCACCGAAACACAGACGGCCAGCCGCCGTCGTGCGTCTTTCCATAACCTGACCGTCGCGGAAGTCCGGCGCCTGACGGACGATGCCATCGAGGTCACGTTCGGTGTTCCGGCTGAGCTCGCCGGCCAGTACGACTACCTTCCGGGCCAGTACGTTGCCTTGCGCACCACCTTGCCGGATGAGAACGGTGAGCCGCACGAGGTTCGCCGCAGCTATTCGATCTGCGCAGAGCCGCGCAGCTTCGAGGACGGCAGCAGCGAGATCCGCGTGGCCATCAAGAAGGACCTTGGTGGGCTCTTCTCCACCTGGGCGAACGCAGAACTGAAGGCCGGCGACGTCCTGGATGTCATGAGCCCACAGGGCGCGTTCATCTCGCGGCACGGCAAGGACGGCTCCGCAGTCCAGCACAACGTCATGAATTCCATGAACCACCCGGAGGAACTGGCGGGGGAGCCGGGCAACTTCGTGGCGATCGCCGCCGGCTCGGGCATCACTCCGGTGATTGCCATTGCCCGGACGCTCCTCGCGGCGAACCCGGAAACCACGTTCGACCTCGTCTACGCCAACAAGGCGGCCATGGACGTCATGTTCCTGGAAGAGCTGGCGGACCTGAAGGACAAGTACCCCTCGCGCCTGGCGCTCCACCACGTGCTGTCCCGCGAGCAGCGGATCGCGCCGCTGATGACCGGCCGCATTGACGCTGAGAAGCTGCAGGCGTTGTTGTCCTCGGCGATCCACTCCGAGGACGTGGATGAGTGGTTCCTGTGCGGGCCGTTCGAACTGGTCCAGTTGTGCCGCGATACCTTGGCCGCGCGTGGTGTGGAGCCGGAGCATGTGCGCTTCGAGCTGTTCACCACCGGCCGCCCGGACCGTCCCGAGGGCCACGCAGGCCGTCCCGTTGTGGAGGACGAGTCGCAGGAGACGTACAAGATCACTTTCAAGCTGGACGGCCTCACTGGCGACGTCGCCAGCCCCACCCATGCTCGCGAGTCCATCCTTAACGCGGCACTGCGCGTCCGACCGGATGTTCCGTTCGCGTGTGCTGGCGGCGTGTGCGGCACCTGCCGCGCCAAGCTGATCACCGGTACGGTGACCATGGACGAGAACTACGCCCTGGAGCAGGACGAGTTGGACAAGGGCTACGTCCTCACCTGCCAGTCCCACCCCACCAGCGAAGAAGTGACCGTCGACTTCGACGTCTAAGGAGTCCCCATGATCGAGCTCGCCATTGCCAACGGCATCGCCGAAATTGTCCTCAACGCCCCGGAAAAGCTGAACTCGCTCAACGAGGACGCGCTGCTTGAGTTGGGCAAGGCGTACGACGACGCCGCTGCCGCCGCCTCCCGTGGCGAGGTGCGGGCGCTGCTGCTCCGCGGAGAGGGCCGCGCCTTCTGTGCCGGGCGCGACATCGCAGGCGTTACCCCGGAAACCGACGACGCCCAGGCCTACCTGGGCGGCTTGGTTGAGCCTTTGTTGAAGAAGATGGCAGCCTTTCCCGCACCCACTTTCGCTGCTGCGCACGGAGCCTGCCTGGGGGTCGGACTCGGGCTCCTGCTCGCGACGGACGTGGTGTACGTGGCGGAGAATGCCAAGTTCGGCTCGCCCTTTGCCAAGCTTGGGGCGACTCTGGATTCCGGTGGGCACTGGTACTTCACGGAGCGCCTGGGCATGCACCGGACGCTGGACCTGATCTACACGGCGGACCTCATCTCAGGCACCGAGGCCGTGGCCCAGGGCATGTTCAGCAGGGCCATGCCGGACGACGCCTTGCTGGCCATGACCCGCTCCATTGTGGAGCGTGTAGCTTCGGGCGCCACCCAGGCATTCGTTGCTTCCAAGGAGCTGGTGGCGCACATCCGCGACCAGCGCCTCGGACTTTGGGAGTCCATGGCCGAGGAAAACACCGAGCAGGCCCGGCTCTGCAAGACCGATGACTATGCCGAGGGTTTCCGGGCGTTCCAGGAGAAGCGGGCGCCGGTTTTCAAGGGGTAGTGCGCACAGCCTTGCGGGCACTCGGATTGGGACGCCCGAACCACGCTTGGAGGTTTCTCCAAGGTGCGTCCGCCTACGATGGTCAGCATGAAATCCGTCCGTGAGGTGCGCTCCGCCGCCGTCGTAATTAATGCGGCCTCGCGTCGAGGTACCGCAGCGAGCGGGCAGGCCGTGGAGATGTTGCGGCAGGCAGGACTACCGGTTTCTTCGGCGCATGCCGTTACCTCCGGCGCGGAACTTAGACCGACACTCGAGCGCGTGATTGCGGAGCAGCATGACCTGGTGGTTGTCGGTGGCGGCGACGGCACGGTGAGCTATGCCGCCGGGTTGTTGGCGGGAACCGCGACCGCCATGGGCGTCCTCCCGCTGGGCACTGCCAATGACCTTGCCCGCACGCTGGAGATACCTGCCGGACTCGCGGAGGCTTGTGCCGTGATTGCGGAGGGGAAGATCGTTGACATCGACCTCGGCAGGGCGGACGACAAGCCGTTCCTGAACGTCGCTTCCGTCGGTCTCTCCGTGGGCGTGACCGAGGCACTGAGCCCCAAACTGAAAAAGCGCATCGGTCCATTGGCTTACGGGGTCGCCACAGTCAAAGCCTATGCGCGGCATAAGCCCTTCCACGCCAGGCTGGAGTTCCCTGACGGGGACCACCCCACCTTTGAACTGGAGGACTTGCTGCAAGTGGCTGTGGGAAACGGCCGGCACTACGGCGGCGGCAACACGGTGTCCCCTATGGCCGGAATCGATGACCATCTGCTCGATATCTACGCCATCCTTGCGGCACCGCTCCGGGAGCACGTGAAGATCGCGCGGTTGCTCAAAGACGGAAGCTTCATAGATCACGATCGCGTCTTCCATCTGGCGACGCGACGGGTGCGGCTGGATACCGAGCGTCCGATGCCCGTGAACCTCGACGGCGAGATCGCCAGCGCGACGCCGACGGACTTCACGGTGCAGCGGAACGCGGTACATGTAGTTGTGCCACAGGGGACCACGAGCGCGACGTTCGATGGTCCGGCAAGGACCTGAACCCGAGGCCCCAATCCAGCCAAGCAAAAAGCGCTAGACGAATTCCTTGAGGAGTTTGTATCCGGCCACTTTGTCTTCCAGGGAGATGACGGCCATGTCGTGGTCTGTGGTGCTCACGTCGGTCAGGGCGCCGTAGGTGAAGGCCGGGGCAGGGGAGCCGCTCTTGAGACACGGGAAGGCGATGTATTCTCCGGCCGCAGTGCCGTCACCGGAGTAATCCTTCTCGGTGTGGTTCGTCGGCACTTCATATGAGCCGTACTCCCAGCACACGAAAGCGTCCTCGAAGCTGGCTCCGCGGAATTTTCCAGTGCGGGTATCCACCAGGTTTGAGGCCCAGTAGGTGCCTGCTATCAAGAACTCACCGTGACTCGCCGATGGTACGAGGCCAGTAACTCCCCAGCTGTGCACTTCCACCGGCTTGCTCTCCCAGGCGGCACTTCCCGTGAGGGGATCGTAGCCAACCACCTTCGAATGTCCTCCACGGTATGTGCCGGCGGGAAATTCGATGAAGCCGTCTACATACTCGCAGCGAACAGGGAAGGCGTCGCCACCCTCCAGCTTGGTGGCCTGAGTGCCCATGGCGTCAGAACACTCAACCTGCGAACCGTCCGCCGTCCACAGAACACGACCGCTGGATGCACGTAGCCCTACTGTTTTTGTTGTATCCCGCAAGTTCATAGAGTGGGTTTCCTTGGTCACTTTGTCGCGTGCGTAAGGAGTTGGATTGATACCGACCGAGCCAACGTAGAGGTCCAGTTTTTCGGAGTAAACGAAGTGCGCACCTAAATCCGTGCTGGCTCCCTTCCCGAATATCTTTTCCAGCTCCACTTCCCAGACGACCTTGCCGTGGCGGACACGGGCAAGTGATTCCACACCCCCGGACCCCATGGAGTACAGCTCCTTGCCGAGCGGCCGGAAGAATCCCGAAAGTGGGGTGATGTCCGGCTCGTCCTCGCCCAGGTCCAAATCCACCCAGTGCTCGAACGACCCGTATTCCGGGTCGAAGGCGATGAAGCACATGTCCCCGACGTCGCCGCAGGCGTAGGGGCGGGCTGTGACCAGTTCTGCCTTGCCGCGGTAAACTTCCTTGCCCGTCGTGAGGTCAAAGGCCACTGGGGAGGTCCACCAAGTGAAGCCGCTGTTGTCGGCCGGAGGGGTGGCTGCCTGTAGGAAGATGGCTGCGCTCTTCCCTGAATAGGTCTTGGTAACAATGGGTTCCAAGGCGGTTCCGGGGGATTCCAGCCCCGGGTGAACGGGCTGCTTCCACAATTCCCTGCCAGTGGCCACCGAAAGCGCGTGCGCCTCCACTCCGCCGGCAACGCGGGTGTAGACCAGTGCCACACCGTCGGCAACCACCGGCTGACCGATGGGTTCGAGCGCAACCTCCCAGGCCGCCGTCGCGGTTTCCTTGTTGCGGTCCGGCACTTCTGCGGAGGCTGGTGGCGTGGTTGCGCTGGATTCGGCCGGGCGGGGCAACGGAAGCATGGTGCACGCAGAAAGCAGGACGGCTGTGCCGATGGCCAACGCACTGAGTCCGAACGACGTGAAGCGGGCGCGGAACATTGCAGGTCGAGAATGAGTCAAAGATCCCCCAGAAAAAAGGCCATCGAGACGTGGCTCACATAGAGAATACAGCCACTGGAGTCAAGTCACAGCCATTGGCTGTGTGGCCGGACCTGAGGGCGTCTTCAGTCAGGCCGGCCACACTGGCTGCTGCTGGGGAAGGGGGGAAAGCAGCCAAAGGCACCGCTGGCTTCGTCGTCCAAAGGCCAGCCGGTGCTTCGTGATTGGTTGGCGAGGCTCCAGCCACCCCAACTGCGGCCGTCCCCCGTCCCCCATAAATCGGACAGCCTCACACAAATGCAGTGCGTATTGTGGCGGAATCGTGTCGCCATTCGTGGGGAGATTCCGTAGCCGCTGCCTTTGTGACCCGCAACACAGCAGGAAGCAGCCCGGTTTACACTGGAGGGGCGGCGCACGCCCCTGAACGTGGTCCGGCAATTCGATGGTGAGTTGGAGGAATCTGCATGCCAAGTGTCACTGCTGATGCAGCGCGCGTTGATGGCCTGAGGCTGTCCGCTCCCTCCGAGTACGCCCGCATTCTCCGCAAAGCCCACGAAGCCACCATTTCCGGCCATCCGGATCCCCGCATCCCGACGTCGTTGTTGGAGTCGTGGCAGCGATCGATTGCGCTGGGCATCAACCCTGAGCGGCACAGTCCGTTGCGCCGGCACGAGGTGGATGAGGCCCGCACGCTCGGCGCCGGTCATCCGTTGGCGCCCGTGATACCAGCGCTCACGCAACTCCTCGCCGACGAAACCCCGCACGGCAGGCACCTTCTGATCGTTACGGACCATCAAGGCGAGGTGCTGTGGCGCGTGGGCAGCAGCCATGCTTTGCAGCAGGCCGATTCTCTGGAATTCATTGAGGGCGCAGACTGGTCGGAGTCGGGAATCGGCACCAATGCCATTAGTGAAGCCCTTATTACAGGAGCGCCGGCGCAACTGCTCTCCGCCGAGCACCTTGTCCGTTCCCATCACGAGTGGGCCTGCACGGCCTCGCCCATCCGCGACCCACGCACCAGCCGGATCCTCGGGATCCTGGACGTCTCCGGGCCAATCAACACCGTCACCCCGGACAGTCTTCGCATGGTGCGTTGCGCTGTCCGCCTGGCCGAGGAGCTGCTGCGGTCCAGTATGCCGGCTGTCAGCGCGGGAGACGGTCCGCCCGCCACGCTGAAACTGAACCTTTTGGGGGACACGCCAACAGCAGAGGTCGACGGCGGTGCACGCCAACCGTTGACGCTCCGCCGGGCGGAAATCCTGGCTTTGCTGGCCTCGCGTTCGGGCGGCTGGAGCGCTGAGGAACTGGCCTATCACGTGCATGGTGAGGACGGCGCGGCCGCGTCGGTACGCACGGAGATGCACCGGATCCGTGCGGCCCTGGGGAAGGTCGTGGAGGCCAATCCCTATCGTTTCGCGGCCGGCATGGAGGTGGTCACGGACGTTTCCACGGTGACTGGGCATTTGCGGGCTGGGCGGGTTGGAATGGCGCTGGAGGTCTACAGAGCACCGCTTCTTGCGCGTTCGGGCAACCTCGCGATCGAGCTCCTCCGCGACGAACTCAACGCAGCAGTCGGCGCCTCCGTGCGGGCCAGTGGCAACCGGGACCTCATGCTGCGTTGGTGTTCCACCGACATGGGGGCCGATGACTTCCATGCGTGGGCTGCGGGCGGAGCAGCTGTCGGCAATGATCCACGCCTTGGATTGCTGCAGGCACGGATGGCCCGGAAGGATCGCGAGTTCGGAGCCTAGCCGAGGTCCAAGGTGGCGTCGGTGAATAAATAGATTTCGCTAGGAAAACTAGCTAGTTATTCTAGTTATATGTATGCTTACGAATGTTCCTGACGTTGCTTAGCCCCGGAGTCGTGAGTGTCTTGGTTACTTTCATCGAAGTCCCACCGCCTGGGCCCTTCAACGTCCCGGATGAAATCGACGACCACACCGGCAGCCGCATGGACTGCACCCGATCTACCCTGGACGGCACCTCCGCGCCGCAGGGCGGACGGGTGGCTCACTGCGGCACCCTTGATCTCGGCGGGCTGCTTCGGGAAACCGGGCAGGGAAGCCATGAGGCTTTCACGGAGTTCTATCGGCGCACCTCGCCCCGCGTGTTCGGGATGGTGCGCCGTGTAGTAGTCGACCCGGGCCTCAGCGAGGAAGTGACCCAGGAAGTCTTCATTATGGTGTGGCGGCACGCGGCGGCATACGATCCTGGACGGGGAAGCCCGACTACCTGGCTGCTGACGATCGCCCACCGCAAAGCTGTGGACAGGGTGCGCTCGCAGCAAAGCAGTACCGACCGCAACGCACGATGGGCAACAGCCTCGTACACCCGCCCCTATGACGAGGTCGCAACGTCCTCCTTGGACCGCATGGAATCGCTGCAACTCATGGACTCGCTGGCAGCACTGTCACCGCTGCAACGCGAGGCGATTGTCCTGGCATATTTCGGCCCCCTCACCTACCGTGAGGTCGCTGAAAGCCTTTCGAAACCGCTTCCCACCGTCAAGTCCCGCATCCGGGATGGCCTGAATCTACTCCGGGAGCAACTCAAGCCCGCCCGACGGTGGGAACGGCCAGCAACCATCACGGATGTACGAGGATCTTCACCGCCGTGTCATTGTGGTGGATCAGGGTGTTGAAACCCTTTTCCACCAGTTCCTTCAACGCGATCCTGCCCGTGATGAAGGGCTTGAGGTCAACCTTTCCGGCCACGTCCGCGCCTACGCCGTCGGTGAGCTCCAGGATCCGGACCTGAAGATCCTCCTGGCTGGGATCAATCACAAGATCTGCAACCCCGCTGGAGATCGCCTTTTCCTTTCGGGCTTCACTGAGTTCACTGATGACGGTGGTGACCCCCTGGCTTTTCAGAACGGCCGCCGTCAGCAATCCGATGGGTCCGGAGCCGCCCACCAGGGCGACATCGCCCGCTTTTGCCCCACTGCGCGTCACGGCGTGATGGGCTACGGACAGCGGCTCGATCAGGGCCGCTTCGTCCAGTGGAATGTCGCCGATTTTGTGGACCCACCGGGTGTCGACCACCACCATGCTCCCCAGGCCGCCGCCTCCGCCGGAGAGCCCAATGAAGCCCATCTTGGTGCAGAGGTGGTAATTGCCGGCTTTGCAGGGCGGGCACTCATCGCAGACGAAGTAAGGCTCCACCACGACGTTGTCGCCGACTTCAAGAGCCTGAACGCCATCTCCAAGCTCCACGATGGTCCCCGAAAATTCGTGTCCCATGGTCACCGGTGCTTCTTCCTGTGACAGGGGATGGGGGTGCCCCGGTGAGGGTACGAAGATGGGGCCTTCGAGGAACTCGTGGAGATCGGTTCCACAGATGCCGCACCAAGCGACTTGAATCTTGACGCTGCCGGGCCGCACCTGCGGCTCGTCGACGTCGTCGATCCTTATGTCGTTCCGGGCGTGAAATCGTGCTGCTTTCAAAGTTGCTCCTTAGCGCGTGTGGTGGGATGGCTGCAGGCTGTACACGGGGGTGGGCAATCCCTCCATTCGGGCCTTGAGCTGCAGGGCCAGGTACTTGGAGTAGTGCCTGCTCTGATGCAGGTTCCCGCCGTGGATCCAAAGGTTCTCAACATTGGTGGGCTTCCACATGTTGCGCAGTTCGCCCTCCCATGGGCCTGGATCTTTGGGGGTGTCGGAGCCGTAGCCCCAGCACTTGCCCACCTGATCTGCTACTTCGGGGGAGACGAGGTCCGCGAGCCAGCCGTTCATGGAGCCATAGCCGGTGGCGTAGATGATGACGTCGGCTTCGAGTTCGTCGCCGTTGTCCATGATCACGGCGTTCCCGGTGATTTTGCTGACCTGGCCGTTGGCGAGTTTCACCCGACCGTCGATGATCAGCTGAGAAGCGCCGACGTCGATGTAGTAGCCGGAGCCGCGTCGCAGGTACTTGAGGAACAGGCCCGAACCGTCAACTCCGAAGTCCAGCTCAAATCCGGCGGCTTCGAGCTGGGAGTAAAAGTCGGCGTCGCGCTTTGCCATCTCTTGGTACACCGGCACCTGCGCGGCCGGGAGGATGCGGTAGGGGAGCGAGGCGAACAGGAGGTCGGCCTTCTCGGTGGTCACGCCGTTGGCCAGTGCCCGTTCGGAGTAGAGGTCCCCAAGGGCAAGGTCCATCAGCGATTCGCTCCGGGCGATGTGGGTGGATGAGCGTTGGACCATGGTGACGTCGGCGCCGTGCTCCCAGAGATCGGCGCAGATATCGTGGGCCGAGTTGTTGGAGCCGATGACCACGGCCTTCTTGCCGGTCCAGTCACCGCCGCCAGGATGCTTGGAGGAATGGTATTGCTCACCGAGGAAGGTCTCGGCGCCGTCGAAGACTGGGATGTTCGGGTAGCCGGAAACGCCGAGCGCGAAGACGAGTTGCCGGGGACGCAAGGTGACCCGTTCGCCGTCGCGAATGACATTGACCTCCCAGGTGCCGCTCTTCTCGTCCCAACGCGCCTTGGTGCATTCGGTGTTGGACCAGTAATTGAGTTCCATGATGGAGGTGTAGTGCTCCAGCCAGTCGCCGATCTTGTCCTTGGCTGCAAACACGGGCCAGTCGTCGGGGAAGTTCAGGTACGGCAAGTGGTCATACCAGACGGGGTCGTGCAGGTGCAGGGACTTGTACCGGTTGCGCCAGGCGTCGCCGGGGCGGGCGTTCTTGTCCACGATGATGGTGGGCACGCCCAGCCGGCGAAGCCGCGCGCCAAGTCCAATGCCGCCTTGGCCGCCGCCGATGACCACCGCGTACGGCTGGTCCTCGTAGCCGAGGCGGGCAGCCTCCTCCTCTTTGCGTTCCAGCCAGGATTTCCGGCCTTTTTCGATGCTGTGGGTGACCCCTTGTTCGCGGTTGGGTCCCTTCTTTTCTTCGAAGCCCTTGAGCTCCTGCATGGTGGTCAGGAGGGTCCAACATTTGCCGTGGCGGAGCCGCAGGTGTGCATAGCCCCTTCCTTGCAGTGTTTCGAAATTCACCCAGGCTTCGGGGTTGGCGGCGTCGCCCGTGGCGTTTTCGACCAAGGTCCACTGGGCAGGCTGGACGTCTGCGAGAACGGCTTCCAGCATGTCCTTGATGGCGTCCTTGCCCTCGAGGGTCTTGAGATTCCAGGTGAAGGAGACGAAGTCGCGCCAATACGATTCGTCTTCGAAGAGTTCCAATACGGCGTGGATGTCCTGGCTGCGCAGAGCGTCGTCGAACTGCGTTAACCAGGCTTCCACCGCACCGTTGGCTGTGTCAGGCATGATTCCTCTTTCCGTTGCTGGCGAGGGGACACCATCCGGCACGTCATTGGCTGGAAAGTGGCCCACGTCACAAGTAAAGGTCGGAGGGGGTTACAAGAGGGTTACACGACGGGTTGGCGTCGACGGTCGACGGCGGTCGCGTCACCTCCGTTGGACTGTCGGCGCCCGGTGGTCAGCCGCCCATCTCGCTGACGGTGAAAGCCGTCAGAAAACCGACTGACGCGATGAGTCCGCTCAGCAAGTGGTGCTCTTCAAAGGCCTCGGGAATCATCGTGTCCGCAAGCATGGCCAGAATTGCCCCTGCCGCCGTGGCAGTGATGAAAGCGACCACCCCGGCCGGGGCGCTCTCCAGCGCTGTGAACCCGATCAGGGAAGAGATACCGCACAGCACCGCGATTCCGCCCCATACGCCGAATACGTATGCCGCGCTGCGTCCGGATTTCTTCATCCCAGCGGTACTGGAGAGCCCCTCCGGGACATTGGAGATAAACACCGCAGCAAGCATCGCAGGGCTGACTGCGCCGCCGGTGATCAGGCCGAGGCCCAGGACTACTGACTCGGGGATGCCGTCCAGGAGTGCGCCGACAGCGATTGCTGTCCCGCTGCCTGGGGACTCGGCCTCGCTTGGTTGCCGGTCACCGGAGCGCTTCCGATGTTTTGCTCCCCGTCGGGCCAGCAAGAAGTTCGCGCCAACATAGACCACGGCGCCAGCCAGAAAACCGGTGACCGTCGGCCAGAGCCCACCACCGCTGGCCGCTTCATCCACGAGGTCAAAGGCCAAGGCGGAGATTAGGACACCGGCGCCGAATGACATCACCGAAGACACGATCTTTGGCGGGATCGTCCACTTCCACGACAACGCCGCACCGAGCACCAAGGCGCCTCCGGCGATCGTTCCCCACATCAGGGCCTGCAACCACATCGGCAACGCGTTCTCCTCCCGCCTACCTCCACCGCCCGAAGCGGCAGACATCAATAGGTCGTAAGGTTACTTGCTATTTGGATATGGACCAAAACCCTTTTGTGAGGAGGGGCCGTTCACTGGGTACTGGTTCCCGTTGGAGCGGCGGGGCCGGGGCCGACGAGCTGTGTCCTGAGCCGGACGGGGATGCCGTTGGTTTCAAACTCGTGGTCCATGGACTGTTGGGCCGTGGTGAATTTATTGTTGGGGTCGTTTTGCAGGGCGAGTGAGTGGAATTCCCAGTTGTGGACGCTGGAATACACCTGCCCGTACTCATCCAGGTATCTTCCGTTGCCCTGGAGCCTGGCAATCCTGTACCAGGCGTTGCCGCCGTCCAGGCCGATGGCCCTGATCCCCTCGTCTGAGATGGCGTATGCGAGCCAGCCTTCAGCACAGCCGAGGACGGTGTAGTACTGCTGCTCATTGGCCGGGATGGGCTTGATCGCCCGGACTTGGTCGTTCCGCCGGATGTCGATACTGTCCGGGGTGCATGCTCCTGCGGCGGGTCCTGCAGGCGCGGTGGTCGGCGGTACCGTGGCCGGTGGCGGGGGCGGGGTGATAACCGTGGTCGAGGTCGGAGAAGGGGTCCATACCGGGGTTTCGGTTGGGGTCGTTGTTGGTGTGGGGCTGGCCGTCGCGGAAGGGGTGACCGTCGGAGAGGCTGTCGGCGTGGGGGTGGCCGTGATGCTCGGGGTGTCGGTAGTGGCCGGTGCCGGGGCCGATTGCGGGACAAGATTGTCTGCTACAACGACAGCACCGACGACGGCGGCAGCGGCCAGGACGACGCCGGCTGTCGCCGCCCAGCCGGTCCGGCGGGAGGTGCGGCCGGCGAGGGAAACGAGGTTGGGGTCATCGGAGAAGACATGCGACCGGCCCGGCAGGACACCGGGCGTGGTGCCGGGTTCGGGCACGTTTGGTTTGGCATTTTTCATGAGTTGTTCGATGCGGTCCATGGTTAGACTTCCCGTTCTGTCATGAGGTGTTGTGGTGCGGCTTTCGCAAAGGCTTTACGCGCCCGGTGGAGCCTGACCGCGGCAGCGGAGGCTGTGCATCCAAGGCTTTCGGCCAGTTCCGCGGTGGTCAGGTCATCCCAGTAGGAGAGCATCAGGATTTCCCGATCCCGGTCTTTGAGCTTGGAGAGAATCTCCGCAACGCTGGCCTGCTGCTCATCGTCGTCGGTGGTGACGGCCTGGACCCGGGCTTCTTCAGCCAGACGATGCATAAGTTGATCGCGACGGCTCCGCCCTTTGTATTCGTTGCCGAGCACATTCCTGGCCGTAGCTATCAGCCATCCGACACCGGGCGGCTCCGGCGGTTGCTTCTCCCACACGATACGGAACACGTCGTTGGCTAATTCCTCGGCCCGTTCGCGGTCGTTGATCCGGTACGCGATGTACTGGTAGATGCGGCTGAAGTGTTCAGCGTGAAGAGCAATCAGTTCCTGCTCTCTGGTAGCCAACATCCTTGTTCTGATCCCCCGGGGCTAGTGCGATGTGATGAGTCAACCCTTTAGTGTCCTGGGAAGCGGCGTTTCTTACATAACCGGAGAAAAAAGTTTCAGCTTTCTGTTCCGGTAACCCTGGGAACACGGCGATACCCGGCAAGCTCCCCCAATGAGCGTGCCGGGTATCTGGACCTGGTGGTGGTCAGGCAGCGTAGCGAAGGCTCGTCAGCAGTGCCCGCAGCTTGACGTATTGATCGCTTTTCATCCATGCTTCAGCGGTTTCAGGCGTCATGGACGCGTCGATCTCGGCTACCGCGGTAGCCAGCCCGTTCGGCATGATCATGAAGCTGTTCACGGAGGTGCTGTCGGGACCCTCTGTCATGAAGTAAGAAGACACAACACCCATGTAGTAGCGGACCGGAAATTCAGGGAAGGGATAGTCATCCCTCACGAAGACGAAGTGTGAAGCTCCATCACGGCTGTCGAACGCGCTGAGTTCCTGGGCATCGAGGATGGTGCGATTGACCGGCCCACCGACCAGACCACCGGTTCCTCCGCTGGTGATGCGAGCGACTTTGCCACCGGTTTCGTCGAAGATAGTGGCAGCCAGCGAGTTCTCCTTGCCGCCAGGGTGGTTTGCATTTTCGTTGTAGTCGTCCTGCTCGATCTTTGCGCTCCAGCCCGCCGGTAGATCAAACGAAATGTGCCCATCAGGGAAGGTGTACGTGCCAGTCACTGGAGTACCAAGTGAAGTGTGAGGTGTGGAGGGAACCACCGGGGAGACCGGAACAACCTCGGGGACGAGTGGTGTGGCAGGCGGAAGGGGTGCGGCGTCAGGTGTGTGGGGAACAGCGACCGGCGCTGCCGGAATGGTGGCAGCTTCCTGCCGTGGCAGCGGGCCCTCGTTGGCGGGCAAAGGTGCCGCCAGCAGGATGGGAGCACCTGTTTCTTCAGCGGTACTGGGTTCTGGCGTCGGCAGTACCTGTTCCGGGTCGGCCACCGTTGCCGGGGCCTGGGTGCTGGCTTCTGATGCTGGGGTGATAGCAGTACTGGCCCGCGGCGTTGCTGGTGCGCAGGCTGTGAGTGTCAGTGCCAGCGCAAGCGATGCGAGAGTGGCGGTCTTGGCGTGGCCGGATCGGTGGTAATTCATTGGTCTGGGTCCTTCCCCCAAGGAGTGAGTAAGCAGAATGGCCTGCTCGTACATGTTGTTTCCGGGGTGGGACGAATAATTACACGCGGCACCAATAATTTCTGCGTGCGGAACGGTCGACGGCGCTAGGGTCCGACGGCGGTCGCGTCGCCATCTGCTTGTGCTTGCCCAGGGTTAGGCTGGGGCTTCTCATGTTTGGGGGAATGAATGAAACGTGGCTGGAAGATTGGCTGCGCAGGGGCCGTCCTGCTGGCTTTGTCCTCATGTGCCGGACCTGGCATCGAAGAATTGGGACGAAGCGCAATCCGGGACCGCGCCGCAGACGGCATGGACTGGTTCACCGGGTTCACCTCAGCCGCTGATACCTCCGATCGGAACGCGGTGCGCTCAAGGTTGCAGGGAACCAACATCGCATACATGTACGGCTGGGACCCCGACGGAAATTTCTATGCGGACCGGTACTACCGCGAACACCTGACCACCAGTGGGGGTTGTGGGCTGAGCAGCGAACTGTCAGCGCCTGTGTGCGATACACGGAAAAACCCGGAGGGCCGGTCATGGAATCGGTAGCCTGTCCTGACGAGCCACCGTTTACAGAGCGGGTCGACGAACAGGTGGCCATTCCTTAAGGTGGCATCTTTCGGGCGCGCAGCAAGAGTGGTCTTGAACCGCCGGCAATGACTTAGATGGGAACCCTGCCAATCCTGGAATGTCCGACGATAACTAATGCCCGTCGGCTAACTTTTTCAGCCCTAGATTCTGCTCTTCCCACTGATCGGGGGTGAGGTCTGGAATATTCGGCGCGGACGGACGCAGGCCTACGAAACCGTCCAACTGCTCGCGAACGATGTCCAGGTGTCCGGCGTGACGATGAGACTCGGCGATCATGTGTACCAAAAGGCGTTCCACCGTAGTCTTCCGATGCTTTGTCCACCACTCCACTACGGCCGGTGAATTCAGTTCAACTCCATCGAACACTGCATCGACTGCGACGATGGTCTCGCGATAGATATTGACCGCGTCGACAAGCGTCATATCCGGCGGTGGGAGGAAGTCTGCCCGAGCGTCCCCTGCTTCGATAACGTGCCGTATAAGTACATTCTTAATTTCCCGTCCAAGACTTGAAATAAAGTATTGGGATTCGGTGACAGCCAGGTGGAGCAGTAGGCCCATGACATGGGTGCCTGTCGGAGTCAGGGGAGTACGCGCCTGGGCATCACTCAAACCCTCGCATTTCCACAAGATTGCTTCCCGGGCATCATTCAGATACTCACGAAGCTGCGCCCCTTGGTCATGGTCAGCGATCGGCATGAACTGAACGCTACACGGTAGTTCGCCTCTAATCCCTGACGGCTTGGCTGCACATACCCCTCCAACGTCATGTTTGATGCAGATCGAAGCTCAACAACATCATGGCCATGGCGGAAGTACTCACTCGCGACCGTGACGCCGGCAGGATCCCCCGGGACACAGACACCCATGCATGCCATGGCTGGTTTTGTTGGAGCGACGTTGCAAGGAATGAGCCAGCAAGCCCGCGACGGCGCCAGTAAAGAGGACCTTCTCATCGGGGGCTGTCCCCAAACAACGCGCCATCAGTAGGACTCACGGTACTGTCCACAGGCCCCAAGGGGGTTGACGACAATTTCCTCCAGTTGTACCATTTAGTACAGGTTGTACCAATTGGTACAACCTGCATTTTCCAAAGGAGTCCGCCATGTCTCGTCCCCCTTTCCCTCCGTACACCGAAGAGACCGCTATTCAGAAGGTCCGTGCAGCCGAGGATGGCTGGAACACCCGGGACCCCGAGCGCATTTCCCTCGCCTACAGCGAGGACAGCTGGTGGCGTAATCGCTCGACGTTTGTGCAGGGTCGGGCCGCCATCGTCGAGTTCCTCGCTGACAAGTGGGAACGCGAGCTCGACTATCGGCTCATCAAGGAGCTGTGGGCCTACACTGATGACGTCATCGCCGTCCGCTTCGCGTACGAGTACCATGACTCCACGGGCCAGTGGTTCCGCGCTTATGGCAACGAGAACTGGCACTTCGACAAGGATGGACTCATGACGCACCGGCACGCGAGCATTAACGACCTGGCCATCGACGAGGCCGAGCGTAAGTTCTTCTGGGACACTTCCGGACCCCGTCCTGCGGATCACCCTGGCCTGAGCGAACTCGGACTGTAATGCCACGCACCCTTCTTGAACGCTCGGACGCCGTCCGCGCCCTCGCCGGTGTTTTCCGCCGGCGAGGGTTTGAGAGCAGCTCCCTGTCTGTAATCCAGCAGGAAGCCGGCATCGGGCGGGGCAGTCTGTACCACTTCTTCCCGGATGGGAAAACAGACATGGCCAGGGCGGTTCTTGACCAGGTGAGCGACTGGTTCGAGGATGAGGTCTTCGCACCGCTTCGCTCCTCAACTGACGCCGCTGAAGCGGTCTCCGCGATGACTAAGGCGGTCTCTGACTACTTCGTTACCCGCGAGAACGTCTGCCTGTTCGCGGCAATGACACTCGGTGAAGAGAAGGAGACGTTCGCCGACGAGGTCAAGACATATTTCGCGGATTGGATCGACGCGTTGACCGCACTGCTTCAGCGCGGCGGGCTCAGCCCCGGGGACGCTCATGGCAACGCACTGGACGCCGTTGCGGTGATCCAGGGTGGACTAATCCTTACCCGTGCCTACAGCGACGAAACTACGTTCTTGGGGGTCATGGAGCGCGTCGAGCGTCGCCTCCTCGCGCAGCTCAACTGACCCCCGGACGCGCAGCCAGATCTCAATTCTTGTAACCAACGTGAGAGTCAGGGCGTATGAGACGGCGGTCTAGGTCCTACTCTTCTTCGTTCTCCTGCGCTGCGCGCTGTCGAAGAACCTGCCGGTCTTCCCAGATCCTGGCGCCGATGAAGGCACCTCCACCAATTCCAACGAGGGCCGTCACAACCAAGACCACCAGACTTGAATTGCCCTTTCCGAGAACAGAGAGCACCAACCACGCGACAGGCACACCTGAAGCGGTAACTCCGGCCGCAAAAAGGAACACAAACAATGGCTTCTTCATGCGTAGATCTCCCTGTGTCATACCAGCCATCGAGTCGCCATAGTCATGTTGTGCAGCGTTTGGGTCGCCTCTTTAGTGAAACTCTCAGTCGTCCTCTGACCGCGCTGCCCTTTTCAGCTCGGCGATCCGCAGCCGTAGGAAAATGATCGTCAAGACCAGGGCGTACAGAGCCAAGACGAATACCGCAATCACGAAGACTGCGTACAGAATGCCGATGATTCCGAAGGCCGGATTTAGATTCACTGATTCCCTAAGAGTCGTTGGGTCCCAATGCTAGGCAGGCTGCCGGTCGTTCGCTTGGATGGATAAAGGTGTGTCACCGGACCGCGGTCCAGCCGGCGGATTGCCCGTGACTAAATGTTGAACGGCCTCATTACCACCATGATCACGATTGCGAGCACGATATCGAGCACCGCCAGCACGATCCCAGGGGTGGCTTTAACCCCCTGCACCTCCGCCTTGCGGGCAAAGATAAAGGCCGCGATGCCCAGGGGAATTCCCAGGATGAAGATCCCTATGACGCCCAGGATGATCGACGTCTTCTTGTATGACCGGCCGAGCCTTCGTTGAATTTCGATCTCAGTGGAGTCGGTTACAGTCGTCATGGTTTCCCCCTGTTTTATTGGTATTCGGCTTGAAGGATAACCCGCGGACGCCCCAACTCCTGCAGTCCGTGTCCCTAAGTAGCCTTACCACCCCCACCCAAAACCGCCCTATCCTTAATTGATGAGCCACTCCGCCGAATCCACCATCGCCTTCGAGGGTCAGTTCGCCCGCGACTTCCCTGAGCTGGCCATTCCGTGGCGCGCGGAGGAAGCCCCGGATCCGCAGCTTCTGCTGCTCAACCAGCCACTCGCCGTCGAACTCGGTTTTGATCCTGACTTCCTGCGGAGCCCGGAGGGTGTGCGGCTGCTGATCGGCAATGACCTCCCGGAGACTGCAACCCCTGTCGCGCAGGGCTACGCGGGGCACCAGTTCGGCTGGTATTCGCCGCGGTTGGGCGATGGGCGCGCGCTCCTTTTGGGCGAGGTCGCCGACGTGGATGGGAAACTGCGCGACATCCACCTGAAGGGTTCGGGCCGGACACCGTTCGCGCGGAACGGTGATGGCCGGGCCGTCGTCGGGCCTATGCTGCGCGAGTACATCGTCAGTGAAGCGATGCACGCCCTGAATATCCCGACGACCAGGTCCCTTGCGGTCGTCGCGACGGGACACTCGGTTCCGCGTGAGACGGTCCTGCCGGGCGCGATCCTCACCCGCGTGGCCAGCAGCCACATCCGGGTCGGCAGCTTCCAGTACGCGAGGGCCAGCAACGACATCGAACTGCTGCGCCGCCTCGCCGACCATGCAATCGAACGCCACCACCCGTCGTCGAGCACTGAAGAGAACCCGTACCTCGCCCTGCTCAAGGGGGTCATAGCGGTCCAAGCGCGGCTCGTGGCCGAGTGGATGCTGGTCGGCTTCGTCCACGGCGTGATGAACACGGACAACATGACGGTGTCCGGCGAAACCATCGACTACGGTCCGTGCGCCTTCATCGACGGATTCGATCCCGGCGCGGTCTACAGCTCCATCGATGAGCAGGGCCGCTACGCCTACCGCAACCAGCCGTTGGTGGCCGAGTGGAACCTCGCCCGCTTCGCCGAGTCGCTGGTGCCCTTGATCCACGAGGACGAGGAGCAGGCCGTGGCGCTCGCGGTGGAGGCGCTGGGCGGCTTCCGGCAGCAGTACAGCGCCGTCTGGTTCAGCGGCATGCAGGCCAAGCTTGGGTTGCCTGAGGGAATGGACGACGCCGGTGCCTCGCCTCTGGTGGATGACCTCCTTGAGTTGGTCAAGGAGGCGCGGGCCGATTACACCTCATTCTTCCGTAATCTCAGCAAGGCCGCCCGGGGCGATGCCGAACCCGTCCGCGGCGCGGTCCTTGACCTTCCCGCGTTCGATGACTGGCTGGAGCGCTGGCAGGCCGTAGGGCCGGACGCTGATGCCATGGACCGGGTGAATCCCATCTACATTCCGCGCAATCACCTGGTGGAAGAGGCCCTTGCGGCTGCAACAACAGGGGATATGGGCCCGACGGCGGAACTGCTTGAGGCGCTCGCTTCACCTTTCGTTGAACGCCCTGGTTTGGAGAAGTTCGCTACTCCGGCACCTGAGAGCTTTGGCCCCTACCGTACGTTCTGCGGCACCTGAGTTTAATGCCAAGGGCAAGCGTCCCGAAGGGAATCGCTTGCCCTTGGCATGCCTCTTGCCTTTAGCTCCAGACGGCCCTGACCACCAGGTCTGCGCCCGCAGCAAGATGGTTGCCTGTGTGTCCTGCATCGAGAACGCATACGTCCTCGGCCTCGGGCGGCCCGGTGGATACCAAGCATTCAGCAGCTTGGAAGCTCAGAAGGTCTACTGGGAGGCTGTCGCCTATGTGAAGTTCACTCATGATGCCCTTTTGTTTGTCCGGGCATCGCTAAGCTTTGCTGGCCCGGGATTTTGGAGAGACTTCTCCTGTGCGCGCCGGACTTCATCAGCGATAACTCCATACTGCCTTGTTGGATGGCTCACGTCCACGTGGCCATCAGTTGGACTAGCCGATTTCGGTTTCCCTCACGATAGCGATGAGCTCCTTGCGCAGGCTCTCGGAGTCGAGGTCTACGTTGGCAAGTGCTGCATTTTCCAGGCCGTGGGACTGTTCCAGCAGATCCTTGCCCAGGGCGGTGATGGAGACCAGTTGGCCGCGGCGGTCGAAGCGGTTGGCCTCACGGACTATGAAGCCGCGTGACTCGAGCCTCGCAAGGAGCGGTCCGATGGTCTGGGCTTGCACGCGGATGTTTTGGGCCAGTTTCCCCGGGGCGATGGGGCCGGCGGCCGCGACCGCATCGAGTGTCAGGACCGCCGGGTAGGTCAGACCCAGCGGGCGGAGTTTCTCATTCCAAGCAAGTTCCACCAGCCGTGCCGCAGTGGACAGCAACCGGCTGGTCGGCCAACGTTCCATATCAGGCATTCAGGCACCCCCCGCCTTGTCGCTAATGATCAGGTTGCTTATTACATTACATGAATTGCTGCCCGAGGGAAGTTGATCACCTTACGTATGGTCGTTGCTGCCGTTTCGGGGTCCTGTGGATCTTCCTGTTCGACTCCGGCGTGGAGGCGAAATCTGATGGCCAAAGCGAAGTCGAATGGGAAGAAGTCCGCGAGTCAGCCCGGGCGTGGCGTAGTTCGGTCGTGGCAAGGGATATTCAGCTGGCCGAAGAAGGATCAGTATCCTCGTTCGATCTGACTGCTGCTCTTGAAGACGGCTCGAACGTCAGAGGCCGCTGGCGCCCGGTGAAGGCGTCCTCAAGGTTGCCGCTTCAGCCGCAGGTCCCCGGCGTCGGTTCTGACGTGCTCGTTTGGCGGGTGCCCGGGGCGGACAGTGCGACACTGATCATCCAGGTCATCGACCCGACGGTCGTAAATCCGAGGCCTAATACGGAGTGGCGTTCAACCTAAAGGTGAGCGGGTGGCCCGCTTAGGGTCACCCGCCCGGTCGGTGGGCGGGGAGTCAACGGTCTCCCATTTTCCGCGTGTGTCATAATATGCGTATGAATGCAGATAAGTGTGGACTGTCGGTCGATAGTGGTTTTGTCGAGTTGGCGGTTGAGGTCTTCGCGATGCTCGCGGACGCTACCAGGGTGCGGATTGTCCTGGCACTCCGCGATGGCGAGATGTCTGTGAATGAGCTCGCTGAGAGGGTAGGCAAGCCTCAGTCGGCAGTGTCCCAGCATTTGGCGAAGATGCGTCTGGCCAGGATGGTGTCCACCCGCCAAGAGGGGACCCGGGTGTACTACAGGCTGGAAAACGAGCATGCCCGGCAGTTGGTCGCCGACGCGATCTTCCAGGCCGAGCACAGCCTCGGGGGAACGCCACCGCACCACCACCAGCAAGCGGCGGGTGGGGCAGCATGAGCCGCGCAGATGGCGGCCGTGAGTCAGGGGCGGGACAGCTGACTGAAGCGGCCGATCTGCACGCACATGGCCACGAGCACGGCCATGATGGCCACCACAGTCATGACGGGTACAGTCACGGCCACCACCATCATGATCATGAACACCCGGGTGGGTTGAAGGGTTTCCTGCACGGACTCTTTGTCCCGCACAGTCATGACGCCGCGGATTCCGTGGACGAAGCCATGGAAAGCTCTAAAAAGGGCATTCGTGCACTGAAGATTTCGCTGGCTGTCCTGTTGGTAACGTCCCTGCTCCAGTTGGGTGTTTTCGTCCTCAGCGGGTCGGTGGCACTCCTGGCCGACACGATCCACAACTTCTCAGACGCCCTGACCGCTGTTCCGTTGTGGGTGGCCTTTATCTTGAGTCGACGGACGGCAACGAGGGCTTATAACTACGGCTTCGGCCGTGCCGAAGACCTTGCTGGGCTTTTCATCATCGCCATGGTTGCTCTCTCCGCCATCGTCGCGGCAGCCGAATCAGTTGTCAGGATCTTCCAGCCCCAGCCGTTGAGTAACCTTGGCTGGGTGTTGGCTGCGGGGCTGATCGGGTTCGCCGGGAATGAAATAGTGGCGGTGTACCGCATTCGGGTCGGCAAGGAAATCGGCTCCGCAGCGCTGGTGGCCGACGGGGTCCATGCCCGGACAGACGGATTCACTTCACTTGCTGTAGTCGCCGGTGTCATAGGGGTGTGGCTCGGTTTCCCTCTCGCCGACCCGATCATCGGTATCTTGATCTCCGCCGCCATCTTCGTCCTGCTATGGGGCACGGCCCGGGATATCGGACGGAGGCTGCTTGATGGGGTGGATCCTGAGTTGCTCGGACGGGTCGAAGACGCCATTGCACCCATAGCCCCGGTGAAATCGACCGTAAAACTTCGCTGGAGCGGGCACCGGTTGCACGTCGAAATCATCGCCCCCGTGGATCCGCACTGGACCATGTCAGAGGTCGCCGGCCTCCGGCACAGGCTGGAAGAGACAGTCCGGGCCAGCATCCGCAACGTCGGTTCGGTGACGATCGTTGCCAGCTAACGGCCCGTCCGGTCCCAGGGCCGGGGCACGTGGCGTCGGTGGTGCTCAGGACGCGTGGTGCTCCAGGCCGGATCATGGTCACTTCTCGTCGACCCAACGCGCCAGCGCTTCGATCGCCTCGCGTAAGGCGAGCCCGCGATCGGTCAGTGCGTAGGCGCGGGTGTTGTGTTTGAGGGGCAGGCGGATCAGTACTCCGGCGGTTTCGAGCTCACGGAGGCGGGTAGCGAGGATGTTGGTCGGCACTCCCAGGTCGCGCTGCAGATCGCCATACCGCTGTGGCCCTTCGAGCAGCCGTTCCACGATGAGCAACGCCCATCGTGCGCCGACTTTGTCGAGGGCCGCGGCGAGGTCGCTCACGCGGTCGGTTCGGTGTCCGGCTTCATCCAGAAGGGTGAGTAGTGGTAACCGTCGGGGTCGTCGAATTGGCGCTGGTACATGAACGGGTAGTCGTCGGTGTCGCCGACCCGGCCGCCTGCGGCGCCGGCGCGTTCGGTGAGTTCGTCTACCGCCTCACGGCTGCCGAGGTCGAAGGAAACCGTGACTTTCGACGGCGTGTCGGGTCCGCCGACCAGTTCCTCGAAACCGCCTACGCTCGCGTACATCTCGCGGCTGCCGAGCATGACGTACTGCTCGGGCGCGATCTCGAAGCATGAGACGTTGTGGTCTGACATCTTGGCATTGAGGGTCCAGCCAAGGGCGTTGTAGAAGGCAGTGGAGCGCTCGACGCTCTCAACGGGGCACGTGATAAAGAGGCTCATGCGGCCATACTTGCAAAATGCAAGTGCGACGTCAAGGCGTTGCCTCTAACGAAAATCCTTGCGGGCAAAACCGCTGATTCAGGACAGCTCGTAGGCTGGCCGTCCGCCATTTCGCTCGTCGCCATGCACCTGAAGTGCGCGGCGCATGGCCTGGCGGTTTTCTTCCACGGCGTCCGGTTGGCCGGCGACGCGGTAGAGGTCAGCGGCCCATTGGAACTCGTCGGCTGCGGACCGGAAGCGGGCTTCGTCAAAGAGGCGGCGGCCGATGTGGTGGCGGACGTACGCTTCTTCGTCGGGGGTGCGGACTGTCCGGAGTGCCTTTTCGTGCAGCACTGCGGCGTCGTGCCAGTGGTACTGCCGTTGATGGATCTGGGCCAGGATCAGGAGCAGCTCACGGCGATCGGATGTGTCGGAGTCGGACAGAAGCTTGCGCCCTTCTTCCAGGGCTTGGCTGTCACGTCGCAGCAAGCCCAGGTACCTTACGCGCTCCACGGGCGGACAGTCGCCTTCCAGTGCAGCTTCGAGTGCGGCGCGGTTGATCACCACGTCGCGGAATGTCGAAGGGTCAGTACGCCAAAGACTTGCAGTATCTTCCACCGTGATGTGCCCCCCATAGGACTGTTACGGAGCCGACTGGGTTCGCAACCGCCGTCGACGGCTAGCTGCGGAAGTCTCCATAATCTCATGAAGTCCCCACCCCGCAAGTCAGGCGTCAGTGAAGCTGGCTGTCCGGGGGAGTGGCGCGCCAAGAATGGAAGGGAACGGTTAGGCCAGCTCGCGTGGGGGCGCAGACGAGGGGACCGGCAGACGCGGTCAGTTCCGGTGCGAACGGCACTACGCGGACCAGTTGAAGGTCGCCCGACCCGGCGGCAGCGCGGATGGTCAGGGCGTCGCCCGAGCGGCTGATGCGCACGCGGACCCGGCCGCCGTTCCATTCCGGGACGGGCGCCAACGACCAGTCCGAGAAGCGGTCGGTGACCACCGCGCCCAGTTGTGCGGCGCCGTCGGCGAATTCCACACCCGCCTTCACCCAATGCTCGGCGCTGACGCGGACAAAAATCCCCGCTTGGTCGAACTGCTCCGAAAACGCGGCGGTGAACTCGACCTCCATGGCGCTGTCCTGCGGAAACGGAGTCAGCAGCGCGTGTTCGGTGTCGTGCACGAAACCGTAGGAGGTGACGCACCAGGCGTCGCTGCTTTCAGCTGCGGTCACCAGCAGGTCAGTTTCATGCTCGACGACGGCGACCGGCTGATTGGTCCACTCGCCGCGGCTCCACGGGATGTCGGTACTCATTGGGCTCCTTCATGTGCGGAATCGGGCAGGTAGTTCGCTCGTTGTCATAGGCAAAAGGTGAGTACAGGCTACCCGTGCGGAAGCCGGGCAATTGCCCTTTACTGAGTTCAGTGGATCCACGCCACAGCAGGACACAAGGAGGTGCAGGATGAACCGGATTGAACTGGACGACAGCGTCCTTAGTCTCGAAAACGGACTCCTGCACTTGGTGTGGAACCACGGTGTGCACATCGACGCGGGCAACGCCCGGGCAGCCATGGACGCTGTCAATAAGCTGGCCAAGGGCCGGTCCTTGCCCCTGCTGGTGGACATGGCCCAGACCGGATTCCTGAGTCATCAGGCGCGTGAAATCTTCGAAGAACCGTGTGCAGCTTCGAGGATCGCGCTGCTCGGCGAGAGCCCCGTTGACCGAACTGTGGTCCAGTTCCAACTACAAACCAGCCACGTCCCGTGTCCCACCAGGTTCTTCACGTCGCGGCTGGAGGCCTTGGCCTGGCTTGCGGAGGCAGTGCAGGCGATCCCGGGCTAGTCCTCGAAGTTCAGCTTGGCGTCGGCGCTTCCGGCCACCTTTTCCACGACTTCCTCGGCCACATCGCGGAGCTTCTGGTTGCGGTGACTGGAGGCCTGAGTCAACAGCCGGAATGCTTCGTCTTGGCTGATACGGCTTTGGGCCATGATCACGCCACAGGCCAGGTCGATGGCGGTTCTGCTGGCCATTGCAGCCTTCAAGTCCGCGTTGAGTTGTTCCATGGCCTCAATCCGGATGGCCAGGCGCAGGGTGCTGCCGGCAACGTCGGCGAAGGCTTCTGCTTCCTTAATGACTTCCTCGGTAAAAAGCCCAGGGGCCGGAGCGAAGAAGTTCAGAACGGCCTCCGAGGTTTCTCCGAGCAGCAGGGGCACGCCAAGTGCGCTGTGGCAGCCGTGTTCGGCCAGGAGCTTGCTGTATTCGGGCCAGCTCGTGTCAGTCTCGACGTCGGCAAGGAGTACCGTACGGCCCTTGTCCAAGGCATCCAGACACGGGCCTTCCTGAAGCGACTGCTCAAGCTTGTCCAGCTCCACTGCCTTCTCGCTGCTGCCCGCAACCGTGGCTGTGCGCTTGCGACGGCGAAGTGTCACCGCGCAGTCGATGGGAGCCCCGCTGCTTTGGCTGATGGCCGTTGCGGCGAATCTGGTCAGGCCGTCGAGGGTCCCTTTGATGTCGGCGGAGCCGGCTACCAGTTCGTGCAGCCCGCGGATGTGTTCGCCATGATCAAAGGTCTCCATGGGGCCAATGGTAGGCCACTCCCGCCAAGACTGGTCCCTGCTTTTGCCGCGTTACGCGGATGGACCGTCAGTGGTCTCAGGTGCCCCCATCTTGGACGGGTGTGCAGGCCTCCGGCGCTGGTGAAAATGTGAACCATTCCGGCAGTGCTGACGTGTAGGCGGCACGCACCTCAGGATCCTTTGTGGAGGTCCAGTCCACCACGCCCTTGACCTCTACCTCGTTCTTGTCCCACTCGAACCAGTTGATCATTTTCAGTTCCGGGTAGTCCCGTGGAATCGCGGGGTCGAAGAGCTGGCCCCACCATGCTTCTTTGATGGCCAAGGGGTTGGCGCCTTCGCCGGACGCCGTGGTAAGCGCCGCAGTTTCGGGGATAGCGACGGGCTTGTTTCGCTTGGCGCCGTACTCCGTGTAGAAGTCGGGAACTGCGAGGTCGTTTCCGCCGGCTCCGTTGTAGTTGCCCGTGAGCTGCTGGATGAACTTGCCCGGCTCGGGAATGACGTTGGCACCCCAGGGATAGGTGTTGCCCCAGTGGTAGAGGGACATACCGACCCAGTCGACAGCTGCGTCGCCGGGGTAGTAGGGGGCGTACGGATCGTCGGCCCCGGTGACTTGGCCGTCTTTGTCGGTGTCCAGGAGCGCGTAATCCGGGGTTCCGGCCACTGCTTCATATTTGCCGCCGCTGAAGGGGTAACCGCCGCCGTAGTTCGGCGCCCACATCATGGCACTGCCCGGAGCCTTTGCGTGGATTGCTGTGGCCACAACCTGATAGGCGGCAACGTAGGCGGTGGGTTGCTGGCCCCAGGCATACCAGGAGCCGTTCATTTCGTGCGCGAACCTGACGATCACGGGCACACCCGCGTTGTTGAAGCGTGCCAGCGTGGATGCCAGTTCTTCCGCGACCTCTGGAGTGACAGCGGCCAGTCCCAGCTTGGGTTCAAGGGTGAGCAGCATTGTGCCGCCGTTGGCGCGGATCTGTTCGTAGGCTGCGTCGACGTTCCGTTTGTCGGTATCCGCCATGGGGAAGTCCGTAAAGGTCACGGTGACTGCAGGGCGCTCGCCGAGGTTTTTAGCGTATTGCTCCAGGGTTTCGTGTTCCCAGTCGAGGTTTACCCCGGCCAGTATTCCGTCCTTGGGAGCCGACGGCGGCGTGGGCTGGCACGTGGGGAGCGGGGGAGGGGTGGCACCCGGCTGCGACCCAACGCAAGCACTCAAGCAGCTTCCCAGCACAATGCTTGCAGCAATGACAGCACCGATCTTTTGTGGTCCCCAAGTCATGGGTTTCAATGTAGCAGCGCAGCTGTACCATCATCACTATCACCGCATTCCCGCGCAGAGGAGCCGGAAGCCATGCCTGAAATATCCGATGGAATTGCCACCACTACCAGCAAGACTTTCAGCCGGGAAACGCGCGTCGCCACCGTCATTGACGCATCTCCATCCAAGGTGTGGGGATTGTTGACGGACGCCAAGAACTACCCGAACTGGAATTCCACAGTGGTCTCCATTGATGGTGACATCGCCCCGGGCTCCAAGATCACCTTGGTTTCCACTTTGGACCCCAGCCGCACGTTCAAACTGAAAGTCAAGGAATTCCAAGCGCCCACCAAGCTTGCATGGGGCGACGCCCTGGGAACCCGGACGTACACCATCACCGAAACCAATGATGGCCGCTCCCGTTTCGAGATGGCCGAGAAAATCGGCGGCCCTGTCTTCCCCCTTTTTGCCAGCAAGATTCCGTCATTTGACGGCAGCTTTACCCGTTTCGCGGCCGACCTGAAGGCTGCTGCCGAAAAAGCTTAAGAATCACGACGGCGGTGCGGGGCACCATGGCTCATGGAACAAACCTGTAGCCCATCCCTGGCTCGGTGATCAGGTGGCGGGGGCTGCCAGGTTCGTCCTCGAGCTTCCTTCGCAGCTGGGCCATGTAGACCCGCAGGTAGTTGGCTTCCTTGGCGTAGGCCGGACCCCACACTTCAGTGAGGAGCTGCTGCTGGGTGATGAGTTTGTCCGGGTTCCGGAGCAGGATGTCCAGGATGTTCCACTCGGTGGGAGTCATCCGGACATCTTCGCCCGCTTTGGTGATCTGTCGCCGTTCAAGGTCCACGGTGAAAGAGCTGGTTTCCACTGTGGTGAAGTTCTCGCTGGATTCCGTAGTTCTGCGAAGCACTGCCCGGAGCCTTGCCAGGAGTTCTTCCAACCCGAAGGGTTTGGTGACGTAGTCGTCGGCGCCCGCGTCCAGGGCCGCCACTTTGTCGTTGGATCCATGCCTCGCGGACAGGACCAGGATCGGTACGGCGCTCCATTCACGCACCGCTGTGATGACGGCGTTTCCGTCCATGTCGGGCAGGCCAAGGTCCAGGATCATCACGGCTACGGGCCGTTGGGCGGCGGCGCGAAGAGCTGATTCGCCGTCCGCGGCTGTCACCACGGTGTAACCCTGTCCCTTCAACGTAATGGCGAGCGCCCTGACAATGTGGGGGTCGTCGTCGACAACCAGAATGGTGTTCACTGGGGGCCTTTCGGGGCGGGAAAAGCAAGAGTTTCAGGTCGTTCCACGGCGGGGCCGGTGGAGAGAGGCAAACGGATCAACATGGTGAGGCCGCCTCCCGGAGTTTCTTCTGCGGTGAGGGTCCCGCCCATGGCCTCGGTAAATCCCTGGGCTACCGCGAGGCCCAGTCCTACGCCCGTTGTGGCAGGAACGTCGTCGAGTCTTTGGAAAGGCTGGAAGATCTTGAGGACATTGCTGGCCGGGACGCCTTGGCCATGGTCAATGATCCGCAGTTCTCCGGCGGGCCTGCCATCCAGTGTCGTTGTGCTGAATCCGCCGGTGGCCCCGGAGATCACCACTTCGGAGTCGGGGGCGTACTTGACCGCGTTCTCAACGATGTTCGCAATGACCCGTTCCAGCATTCCGGCGTCAGCGTCCACTTCGGGCATGTTCGGTGGCAGGTCCACCCTGACCCGTCCGGGAGCGACGCCGTGCAGGGCGGCGGGAATTACGTCATACCAGCGGTGGGGTTTGATGAGGGCGTTGACGGCGTCGGAGGTGATACGGGACATGTCCAGCAGGTTGCCCACCAAACCATCCAGACGGTCTGAGCATTCATCGATGGTGGACAGCAGCTCCTGCTCTTCCTCTTCCGTGTAATGGACACCTGTTTGGCGCAAACCTCCGACGGCGAGCTTGATGCCCGCCAGCGGCGTACGGAGATCGTGGGAGACTGCCCGGAGGATGGAGGTGCGCATGGTGTTGCTTTCGGCCAGCCGAGCCACTTCGCGGCGGGTGGCCGCGAGCTGGCGTCGTTCAAGCAGCGCGGAGAGGTGGGCACCAAAGGCTCCCAGAAGCCGGCGGTCGCTTGCGGGCAGGACCCGGCCAGTGAGAATCAGTCTGGTGTTGCCGTCAACCTGTTCAATGTTCTCGGTGTCGTCCGGGCTGGCCTCCGTGGTGCCTGCAGCTGACACCAGTTTCCACCCTGCCCGGTCATCGGACCGGTCTTGTGGATCAGCCGCCGAAACGTAGAGTGCCGCGCCATTGACCTGGAAAACCTCCAACGCCTGTTCCAGTAGGTCCTGCACCGGGTCCTCAGCCGTGGTTGCCCCACGCGTGAGGTCGGCCAAGGTCGCCGCCTCTGAACGTGCCCGTGCTGCTTCTTTGGAACGCCGTGCGGAGAGGTCCACCACCGCTGCCACGGCTGAGGAGACACCGGCGAACACCAGGAGGGCCAGTAGATTTTGTGGATCACTGATGGTCAGCGTCCCCGTGGGCGGGATGGAGAAGTAGTTCACCAGAATGCTGCTCCAGAGGGCGCCCAGGAGTGCGGGCCACAAGCCACCAACCAAGGCCACGGCGACCGAGCCGGTGAGCTGGATCAGCACTGCAGTGGCAATGTTGTGCGACGGCGCCGCAGCAAGTATCAACTGCAGCAGCACCGGCACAATGACAGCCATTGCAAAGCCAACAGCTACCCGCACCCGGCCCAGTTCGCGCTTTCTGGGCCGCTCCACTCCACGGCCGCCCAGCGGGTGGGAAACCATGTGCACGTCGATGTCACCGGAGCCGCGGACCACGCGGCTTCCCACCCCGCTGCCCAGCAAGCTTGCCGGGAACTTGCGGCGTGAAACACCGACCACAATCTGGGTGGCGTTCACACTCCGGGCAAAGTCCAGCAGGGCCCTGGCGGGGTCCTCTCCGGAAACGGTGTGGTAGCTGCCGCCGAGGTCCTTGATCAAGGTGCGTTGGGCTTCCAGATCCTGTGGTGACTCGGCTGCCACACCGTCGGCAGCGCGGACGTGGACGGCCAGCAGATCGCCGCCGTTCACCCGCTTGAGGATCCGGGCAGCACGCCTGATCAGCACTTCGCCCTCGGCGCCACCGGTCAGGCCGATGACGATGCGCTCGCGGGCCGGCCAACTCTCCTCGATCTGGTTCTCGGCCCGGTAGCGCGCCAAACCTTCGTCCACCCGGTCGGCCAGCCAGAGCAGCGCCAACTCGCGCAGCGCTGTCAGGTTTCCCACCCGGAAGTAGTTCGAGAGCGCGGCGTCGATCTTATCGGCGTCGTAGATCTTTCCGTCGCCCAGGCGCTGGCGGAGCAGCTCGGGGGAGATGTCCACCAGATGTATCTGGTCCGCACGGCGCACGACGTCGTCGGGTACTGTTTCGGCCTGCTTCACGTCGGTGATGGCACTGACCACATCGCCCAGGGACGCCAGGTGCTGCACGTTCACGGTGGACAGGACGTTGATGCCCGCATCCAGCAGTTCCTCAATGTCCTGCCAGCGTTTTTGGTTGCGGCTGCCGGGGATGTTGGTGTGGGCGTATTCGTCCACGATCGCCGTATGCGGGCGCCGGGCGAGGACCGCGTCCAGGTCCATCTCTTCGAAGGTGCTTCCCCGGTATTCCATGGAGCGCGTCGGCAGGACCTCCAAGCCGTGCGTGAGTGCCTGGGTGTCGGCGCGTCCGTGGTGCATGGCGAAGGCCACCACCACGTCCTCGCCGCGGCCCAGTAACCTGTGGGCTTCTTCGAGCATGGCGTACGTTTTGCCGACGCCGGGTGCTGCCCCCAGAAAAATCCTCAGTGTCGCCCGCGCCATAGCCTCATTCTTCCACTCTGAATCCGTAGCTACTCACGGGTTCGCGGCCAGCTGGGCAACCGCCAGATTCAGCAGGGTGACGTTGACCGACGGCTGGCCGAGGAACGCCTCGAGCCCACTGCTGGTCTGTTGCTCCACCAACGTCCGGACGTCCTCCGTGCTGAGTCCGTGGGCCTTCGCCACCCGCTCCACCTGGAGTTTCGCGTAGTCAGGGGAGATGTGCGGGTCCAGTCCTGATCCACTGGCCGTGAGTGCGTCCGCCGGGACGCTGGCAGGGTCAACGCCCTCGGCAGCGGCTATGGCTGCGCGGTTGTTGTTGACGGCGTCCAGGAGTTTGGGATCGTTGGGTCCCAGGTTGCTGGCTGAGGACGACGCCGGGTCCCAACTGACTGCCGACGGCCGCGCATGGAACCACTCCGGGCTCTGTGTGCCTGATGCGTCAGCGGCAGCCTGCACGATGAGGGCGGACGCGGCAGGCCGCCCGGCGGAGTCCTTCACGGTGGATCCGTTGGCCTGGGACGGCGCAACCAGCTGCCCCGCGCCGAAGACCACCAGGGGGTAGATCAACCCCAGCACGATGGTTGCCAGCAGCAGGAACCGGAACGCGGTCCCGGCTTGGCGAAGGTATCCGGAAATGGTGTTCATGGTTGGCTCCTAGCCGATGCCTGGAATGAGGGAGAGGACCAGATCGATGAGTTTGATGCCGAGGAACGGGGCAATCAGACCTCCTACCCCGTAGAGCAGCAGGTTCCGGCCCAGGGCTTGGTTGGCGGACACGGCCCGGTACTTCACGCCCCGCAGCGCCAGGGGGACCAGCACAATGATGATGAGCGCGTTAAAGATCACGGCTGAGAGAATGGCCGACGCCGGACTGGCCAGCCCCATGATGTTCAGCAACCCCAGCCCAGGGAACGCGGCCGTGAACAGTGCCGGGACGATGGCGAAGTACTTGGCGACGTCGTTGGCTACGGAGAAGGTGGTCAGCGCACCGCGGGTGATCAGCAGCTGTTTGCCGATGCCCACAATGTTGATCAGCTTGGTGGGGTCTGAGTCCAGGTCCACCATGTTGGCCGCTTCCTTGGCGGCCGGCGTACCGGAGTTCATGGCCACTCCCACGTCTGCTGCCGCCAGGGCAGGAGCGTCGTTGGTGCCGTCGCCGGTCATGGCCACCAGGCGCCCTTCGCCTTGCTCCCGGCGGATGACGTCCAGTTTGTCCTCGGGCGTTGCTTCGGCCACGAAGTCGTCGACGCCGGCTTCCGCCGCGATCGCTTTGGCCGTCACCGGGTTGTCTCCGGTGATCATCACCGTGCGGATGCCCATTTTGCGGAGCTCGGCGAAGCGGTCTTTCATGCCCGGCTTGACCACATCGGCAAGGTGCACTGTTCCCAGAACCCGCGCACCGCCGTCGTGCGTGACTTCGGCGACCAGCAACGGTGTGCCGCCTTGGGCGGAAATCTCCTGGACGCGGCGCTGGACTTCGGCTGGGAGGCGGCCGCCGGCGTCGGTCACGAAATTCCCGACGGCGGACGCGGCGCCTTTGCGGATCAGGCGCCCGTCCAGGTCCAGGCCGCTCATCCGGGTGCTGGCGGTGAACTCCACAACCGTAATGTCCGTGTAGGCGGTGCGCAGGCCGGCGAGGTCCGGGCCCCCGACACCGCGGGAGTCGGCGAGCTCCACGATGGAGCGGCCTTCCGGGGTTTCGTCGGCCAGGCTGGAGAGCCGGGCGGCGGCGGTGAGCTCATCGGTTTCGACGTCGTTGGCCGGGAAGAAGTTCACGGCACGGCGGTTTCCGTAGGTGATGGTGCCGGTCTTGTCCAAGAGCAGTGTGGTGATGTCGCCGGCTGTTTCCACTGCCCGTCCGGACGTTGCCAGGACGTTGTGCTGCACCAGCCGGTCCATGCCCGCGATGCCGATGGCCGGGACCAAAGCGCCGATGGTGGTGGGGATCAGGCAGACCAGCAGGGCAACCAACACGATGGGCGACGGCGTGGCGTTCGCCAGTGAAGCGAAGGGCGCCAGTGCCATGGTGACTACCAGGAAGACGATGGTCAGTGAGACGAGCAGGACGTGGAGGGCGATCTCGTTGGGGGTCTTTTGCCGCACGGCGCCCTCCACCAACTTGATCATGCGGTCGATGAACGTTTCCCCGGGCTCGGCGGTGATGCGGACAACGATCCTGTCGGAGAGGACCTTGGTTCCGCCGGTTACTGAGGACCTGTCGCCACCGGATTCCCTGATGACCGGGGCTGATTCGCCGGTGATGGTGGATTCGTCCACGCTTGCCAGGCCTTCGATGATCTCGCCATCGGAGGGGATGACGTCCCCGGCTTCACAGATGACGACGTCGTTGAGCTTCAGGTCTGTGCCGGGCACCTCTTTGGTGGTTCCGTCGTCCTGGCGGAGCCGTGCCATGACACCTTGACGGCTTGCCCGGAGGCTGTCCGCCTGGGCTTTGCCGCGGCCTTCTGCGATGGCTTCGGACAGGGTCCCGAACAGCACTGTCAGCCAGAGCCACGCTGTGACGGCGATGCCGAAAATGTCCGGTTTCAGGATGCTGATTACGGTGCATGCGGCCGCTCCCACCAGCACCACGAACATGACAGGGGAGTGGACCATCTGCCGGGGGTCGAGCTTCTTGAACGCGACTGGGAGGGCTGCCCGCACGGTGGCTGCATTGAGCTTGGCCGGCGCCTTGGTGTGGTGCCTGTGTTCTTCGGGAGCGCCGGAGGGTGTTCCGCTGGCAAGGTTGGTGGACTCCGCGGCCGGGGCCGTGCTGGAGTTGGTCATTTGATGAGTCCTTCTGCGAGGGGGCCCAGAGCCAGGGCCGGGAAATAACTGAGCGCCGTGAGAATGACCGTCACGCCCAGCAACAACGAGCCGAACAGCAGGCCATGGGTTGGAACAGTTCCGGACGAGACCGGGACTTTCCTTTGCCGTGCCAGCGACCCTGCAAGGGCAAGTACCAAGGCGATGGGCAGGAACCGGCCCAGGAGCATCGCCACGCCCAGCAGCATCGAGAGGTAGGGGCCGGAGCTGGTGATGCCCCCGAAGGCTGAGCCGTTGTTGTTGGCGCCGGAGGTGAACGCGTACAGCAATTCACTGAACTGGTGCGGTCCGGAGGCCGGGGCGTTCGCCATCACGTCAGGCAGAAGCGCCGAAACAGCCGCAAGAACCAGCACCAGAGTGGGCGTCACCAGGATGTAGAGGGCCGCGAGTTTCATTTCCCGTGGGCTGATCTTCTTGCCCAGGAATTCCGGGGTCCTTCCCACCATGAGCCCGGCAATGAAGACCGCGATGATGGCCAACACCAGCATGCCGTAGAGCCCGGATCCGGTTCCGCCAGGGGCCACTTCGCCGAGCATCATGTTCAGCATCGCGACGCCGCCGGCCAGGGGAGGCAGCGAATCGTGGGCGACGTTGACCGCACCGGTGGAGGTAAGTGTTGTGGAGGCGGCGAAGATTGAGCTCGCTGCCGGACCCAGGCGCTGTTCGAAGCCTTCACCCAAGCCGCCGGCCGCCGTCGTCGCCGTTCCTTGTGCGGTGGAAACCGCCCAAGCCATCAGGCACGTGGACGTCAACCAGAGAGCGCCCATCACAGCGGCGACGGTGTGGCCCTGGCGTTGGTCGCCCACCATCCGCCCGTACATGTACGGCAGTGCGGACGGGATGAGGAGGATGAGGAACACCTGGAACAGGCTGGTGAAGACGTTCGGGTTTTCGAACGGGTGGGCCGAGTTGGCGTTGAAGTAGCCGCCGCCGTTGGTGCCCAGGACTTTGATGGCTTCCTGCGAGGCCACGGGACCGCCGGGGATTGTTTGGCTGACGCCCGTGGCCGCGTTGGTGACGTCGGTGGACCAGAAGTTCTGTACGACGCCGCCAATCACCAGGGCGATGGCCGCCACCGTCGCTATGGGCAACAGGATGCGGAACGATGCCCGGGCGAGATCCACCCAGAAGTTGCCCAGACGGTCGGTTTTGGTCCTCACGATGCCACGGATCAGGGCGACGACCACCACGATTCCGACGGCGGCAGACAGGAAGTTCTGCACGGCCAGCAGGCACATCTGGACGAAGATGCCCACAGTGGCCTCCGGCACGTACGTTTGCCAGTTGGTGTTGGTGACAAAGGAGATGGCCGTGTTCATGGCGACCCACGGGTCAACGCCGGGCAGCGAGTTGCTGCCGGGGAGTACGCCTTGGAGGCGTTGCAACGCGAAGATGACCAGAATAGAGATGAGCGAGAAGAGCAGAACGCTGCGCAGATACACAGACCAGCTCTGTTCAGTCCCGGCGTCGACCCCCGCGAGCCGGTAGAAGATCCGTTCCGGCTTTGCGTGCTTGGTGCTGGAGAAGACCCGGGCCATGTACGTGCCCAGGGGCTTGTGGAGCAGAGCCAGAACCAGCACCAGGACGGCGACCTGGGTGATGAAGGATGCAGTACTGAAGACCACCCGGTGTCACCACTTTTCCGGGTTGATGAGCACTGCCAGCAGGTACCCTGCCATGGCCAAGCCGAGGACGAACAGGCTGACCCACATGATGGCGTCCGCGGTCATCGCCCACTCACCGGGCCTTCGCCGTCGACCATCTTGCCCAAGAGGTGGGCCACCCACATCACGATTCCCATGCAGACCAGGAGAATCACCACAACAGCCACGTCGGCCACTGGAACGTCCTTTCATCAGTGCCCCTTTCTTTGGGGGCTGATGTCAGTCAACTCCTCGAAAAAGGGCGGAAAGGGGTTCCTTACGGTTCCTTAATGCGGTGGTGGGAAATCTTGATGCGGTCTTAACGCGGGGGCGGTGCGGTGGTCATCATCCTGACGAGAACGCCCCCGTACCCCGAAAGGCGTACCCAAGTGAGAACCCTGGGGTGACGCGCCCGCGGCCGTGAAACGAAAGGCTGGATACAGGGCGCACGGCGCGTGCTGGAAAGGGATGTTTGAAGAGGTCAGTTAAGAAATTGCTCGTGACAGTCTCCGCCATTGGAGCCGTGGTGGCGCTGGGGTTGGCGACCACCACCGTGGTGAACGTGGTCGCGAGCAACGCCGAGAACAGCAAGATCGAGTCCTATGGCCAGCGTGTAGATGTGAACGGCAGCAAGATGAACGTCCTGGTGACCGGTAGCGGGCTCAAAGACGTCGTCCTCCTGCCGGGGTTTGGAACGTCGTCGCCAGTTCTCGACTTCGCGCCCTTGGTGAGGGAGCTTGCCAAGGACCATCGAGTGATTGTGGTGGAACCTCTGGGCTATGGGTTGAGCGACGGAACGGACCGTGAGCGGACCACTGAGAACATCGTGCAGGAAGTCCATGGCGCGCTGCAGTCCCTCCACGTCAACCGCTTCATCCTGATGGGACACTCGATCGCCGGCATCTACGGCATCGACTACGTCAAACGCTACCCCGACGAGGTGAGCGCATTCGTCGGCATCGATACTTCCGTCCCCGGGCAACCGGGCACCGATACACAATTCCCCACGGCACTGATGTCAGTGGCGAAGAACCTTGGCCTGCTGCGGGTGGTCACTGCTATCGCGTTCGCAGACGACAACAACCCTGCCTACTCGGACTATGCGAGCGATCAAATGCAGATGCTCACCAACCGGAATTCGATGGCGCCCACGTACCTCAACGAGATGGAGCACATAGGCAGGAACTTCCAGCGTGCCTTGGGAACCGGCTTCCCGAAGGAGCTGCCGCTGCTGCTGTTCGCCGTTGCGGAGAACAAACAGAACCCGGAGTGGCTCGAGCTGCACCGCCGCCAGGCCGCGAGCGTCACCGACGGCACGGTGGTGCCCATCGCCGGCGAGCATTACCTCCACCACACGCATGCGGAGGAGATCGCGGATGGAGTGCGGGCGTGGGAGGTCGGGCGGGGTTAGCACTTGCCTTCCTGCCAGCGGCGGGGCGAGCGTACGCTGAGGCCATGGAGTCCGAAGTCAGGACCGTGTCGTTGAAAACCGGAATCAGCGTGCCCTGTTTTGTGCAGGGGAACCTGGAGCAAACAGTCGACGACGGCGGCAGGCCACTGCTGCTCTTGCACGCCTGGGGCGAATCCTGGCGGAGTTTCGATCGCCTCATTGCGGCACTCCCGGGGTTGGTGATTGTGGCACCTGACTTGCGGGGTCATGGTGCGGCTGACAAGCCGACAGACGGCTACTTGCTTTCCGACGTTGTTGAGGACATCGTGGCCCTGCTGGAGGCCCTCGGCGTCAAACTTGCACATGTCCTGGGTTCATCCAGTGGTGGTTACGTTGCCCAACAACTCGCTGTGTCGCATCCGGATCTTGTTGCATCCCTGACGTTGGTAGGCGCACCCCTGACGCTCCGCGGCAGGCCACCGTTTGCGGCCGATGTCGAGCAGCTCACCGATCCGATCTCAGAGAACTGGGTTCGTGAGTCTTTGGCTTGGTACAGAATGCTACACGCCGTGCCGACCTCATACATTGAGGACCGTGTGCAGGACGGTCTCGCCATGCCAGCCGCGATTTGGAAGGCCACACTGCGGGGATTCTACGAGGCCGACCCTCCGACGAAGACCTGCGACATTTCCGTCCCGACGCTGATACTTTGGGGCGCCCACGATCACCTTGTGCCGAGACAGCATCAGGAAACCTTGGTCGGCCGTATCAAGGGCGCACGACTGCAGATCTACGAGGGGACAGGCCATCTGGTGCTCTGGGAGTGCCCGGAGAGAGTCGCCGAGGATTTGAGAAGTTTCCTCGGAGGGCTGTTAAAACGCCGGTAACTTCTCCGACGATTCCGGCCCTTACGGGATGGACTATGCCAGCCGCTTCCTGGAAGAAGTGAGCGTTCGTTGGCATCGACACTTCTGTCCACGGGCAGGTTCCGAAGTTTCCCACAGCTTGACGTTCGCGGCGAAAAACCTTGGCTGGTCTGGACTGCTCATGGCTCATACCTCAGCGAACGACTCCTCCGTCTACACCCTCTACACCTGCGCCCAGTTGCAGACGCTCGCCAACCGGAATTCCATGTGGACCACTTACCCCAACGGAATGGTTCTCATTTCCTCGAACTTCCAGCGTGCCTTGGGAACCAGCTTCTCCAAGGAGCTACCCCCGCTGCTGTTCGAGGCGGCGGAGAACAAACAGACAGCCGGGTGGTTCGCCCACGTCATCGCCAGCCTGCAGGGGTCACCGGCGGCACATGTCGGGGACGAGGAAGGAAACGCGCGGCGGTGGTGCTGCTGCCTCCGTAGGCTTTGGCGGATCGTAATGGTCCAAGAAGGCGGCACAGCCGATGGCCTCAGGGGGCAATCCATCTCAGTCGCGTGTCAAGCAACGTCTTGCCACGTATGTCACTCTCGTGAATAAAGTCACGGGCCTGCCGCTAGTGGACATTTTCAGCTGCCCCTTATCGGCTGCGGTCGTTCAATTTTACGTGGACTGCCGCCTTGCTGGACCGGTCCTTCCCGTCCTGGCGCCGCACTCATCACAAGAGCGCGGTCGGAAGCATGCAAACCGACGCTTAGTTGGTGTGGTCTCCCGTGCGTTGAATGTAGGGGAAGCCTATTCCTCGGGCCTAGTCAGGCCCGCCGCCTTTAAGTTGTTGAGCACGAGGCCAAGGATCAGCTCATGCCCTTGGTTGTTTGGGTGCAGACCATCACTCCCGATTAGGTCTGGTCGCCCCTGCAATGGTTGGCCCAGATCGAAGTAGAATCCACCAGCAGCAGTAACGGATTCCTTCACTGCCTCGGAGATGTCGGCTAGCGCTGGCGGCATGGGAGTCGCGTCCCATAATGCGTTCGTCGCGACGATTTTGGCAACAGGAAAATCCTGCCGAAGCTGTTGGAAAAAACCTGCGATCGCAGCGGCTTCCTTCGCCGCCGGGACCCTCTGGTCGTTCCGGCCGCCACTGACAATAATGATGTCCGGCGCGACCACTTTCGCTTCTGGGATCATCTCGCCGAAATTCGGGCAGCGGGCGCGCCGGCAAGACTCCTGCGCGGCCGCTTCCCGCTCTACGGTGCTTACGAAACCGGTGCCGCCACGGGCGAGGCTGGTCATATTCCACGCTTGGTGCCGCTTGAGGCGACCTGCCCAACCAAGGTTAGGATCAGTTGCTCCGGAACCGTGTGCAATCGAATCGCCAAATAGGGCAACGTTGATGACCTTGAACTCAGGTTTCGGCGGTGGTGTGTAGATAGCCACGCGCTCTGACACCGCCGGAGGGGCCGGGACAAATGTCCCAGCCGCCACAAGAACGATCATGACGATGCAGGCAATCGCCAGAAAAACTATCCCGATCACATTCTGTTGGTGATCGTCGGGCATCTTCAGGCGCATGGTCCCCCATTTTTCACAAGCCGCACAATGTCAAAGGTCATTCTACGTCCTAGCGACGTAGAGCCAGCTTCGCTACTTTTCGCATGGCACTACGGGATGAGCCCACCGCATAACCTAGATGGTAACCGGCCCCAAGCCGACCTTGCCCTTGCTGGACCGCAGACCCAGACGGTAGCTGCGCACCGAGAGCCTCAGCCGCGCGATCGGCAATCGCGAGGTGGCCAAGGGCGGTTGGGTGCACCCCATCCGGCTTTAGTAGGCGCGGGCCGCGCACCTCCGCGTCAATCACAAGCACACCGAGATCAGCCGCCACGCGGCGGATGATCTCCGTGGCCTCTGCGGAGACCGGGACTGTGAGAGCCAATACCTTGTCGCAATGCGAGACTAGCGTCTCAGCGGCAAGGCCGAAATTCTGCTCAAAGACGGTGGCATCCCATTTTCCGAGTGCATCGTTCGTCCCCATGTTGAGCACACCCACTGCATACCGCGTCCGAACCCGCGGCAGTAGCTTGTCCACGATCACGGATGATGTAGCCCCGCCAAGTCCGTAGCGCGTGTAGGAAAGCCCCAAAGAGTCGGCAAGCCATTGCGGCCAGCCCAGCGCTGGCACTCCGGCCATGCTATCCCCGTGTCCATTCACAATGCTGTCGCCAACCGCGACGAGTCCCCCCATAAATGCCCCCATGATTCGAAATGTCAAGTCAAGTCAGTATAGGGGCACTTGAAGGTACAACTTGCTTTGTGACAACCCGGAGTTATTCAGCTTCTGGGCGGGCGTCCCGCGCCCCCTTTCCAAGGAAATGCGAACTCCGAGAAACCGTTTTTGCGAGTCGATGCGGCGTCATGATGACTTCTCACGGTTTCGGTGCCCGATGTAGATTGCAGACGATCTGGATCCGTCTCCGCTTTTCGTCCGCTACGGCCGAGGCGTGCAGCGAGACATACGTCTTGAAATTGGCACTGGCGAAACTGCTCGGGTAAGTCGTCTGCGCCGGCTAAAGCTTGGCGTAGCGTGCACGAGGGATTCTAAGCGGCACATTGGGTCGTAAATCTTGATTCGGTCGGCTGTCCGGTGTTTTGAGGGCAGCTGCCGCTCCGAGGGAAGCCAATGCGAAAACCCAGGTGGAGTCCAATGCTGGCTGGGACATCAGAAGCGTGGAGAACAGCGCAGCAGAGATTGGCATAAGGCGGTAACGGTTGGGGTGCCTAAGCATGGGGGCGCTAACGGCCAATCCCATCGCTACTGAGAAGGGAACCCCGTAGGCAGCAACGGCCGCTACAAGGTTGACAGCCCCCACCTTTTGAGCCGCTGTGCCGCCCGAAAAGGGGTCATGGAACAGTGCCCAGATTCCTGCGTTCGTCGCAGCGGAACGCTCCGAGAGTGAGATGCCATTCTGCTCACCCTTTGCTCCGAAACCAAGTACGGGAGCATAAAACGCAGCCCAAATTGCGCCGGCAAGTAGCGCGAGGCCAAAGCACACACGAATGAAGCGACCCAAGGTGGTTTTCGACCGAAGACCAAATGTGAACTGCAGGGCAATGCAGATGATCAAGACGCCGAATCCGGCTGTTGACACGGTGCCGAGTATGGCCACAACAATAATCGCCTTGACGATTTTGCTTCGCCAGCCGACAAGCGGAAGCAAGAAGAAGGCAACAGCTCCGTACATAGCCATCCAGCCAGGTTCCCGCCCAAATCCGACGAATCGCGGCACCGCAAGGCCGAATATAGGCTGAGTGGCTACTGTAGTGGTGAAGGGGAAGTACACTGGCTGCGGATCGGGCCAGCTGCCGACGAGCATGGTGCCCAGACTGCCGTTTCCGACCCCAATGATGACCCAAAGGGCAACTGTTACTGCGTAGGATCCCGACACCGCGATTACAGCAACGACAAAGCCCTTCACCAAGAAATCGCGCCTGTCGCTGTCCCCAACAATGAGAAGGACAGCTAGGACACAGGCTGCCATACTGGCATATCCCCCGAGACTCTGGGCCACAGTGTCAAGCCCTTGGAAGCTGGCCCTCACAAGAAGCCACAGGTAGGCGAGAGTCGTCCAGAATAGCGGGCTCCGCAAAGGCCGGTACTCTTTCCCGACAAAAGTCAGGCGTCCACCGTCCTGTATGAGTGCGACAATCGCTGCGAGAAGAAACAATCCCAGGCCGATGTTTGTGTAGAGTTCGCCCCAAATGTTTGGGCGAACAAATAGCATCCCGACTATGGCAATAGCGGGTGCCGTGAGCTTCGGTTTCAGGGTCCATATCACAATGATGGTGACTAGTCCAACGACGGCGGCTACAGCTAAAAGTGACGTAACAACGGCAATTGCCACGATGACGAGGCACAGAGTCCCTATGGCCAGTGTCCCTAATTTCGCGCGCACTTTTCCCTCATCCGATTAATCTGTATGGCCCGATGTTACTAGATCGGCGGTCAGCTGCAACGATAGATCGGAGTACTCTCCGGGACATTCTGTTGCTTGTCCCCTCACTTAAGACGCCATCGAATCGCCGAGGTGTGAGGTTAAAGTCCGTCTCTGCTTCGACACTGAAGGCGGTCATGCTCTCTGGCGGCCTGCTGTCATCTGCGCCCTCCGGTCACCTTGTGTGATTGCCGTCGACTCATGGGCTGCTCGACTCACGAACCGTGCGAACGTGGCTCCTGAGGCGCGTCGCCTGCGTTCGGTTGTACGCGTCATAAAACCACCACTGAATGTTTCCTTCTATCACGCTTGCCGCAACAATTATTTCTTCGCTTTCCAGGCCCTCATCGATTATGTACTTGGGCATTTCCCCCCCCCCAAAAAAAATTGGAATTGCACTAAGGTAACCTCGCAGTCCCTATCCTCGACCGCGGTCACTCAAAGCGGCTCCATGTGGACGTCATTCGTCTAGCCGCCGGTGAATTCTCAATATCGGAAGGATGAACTCACTGTATAAGTTCCGGGAATCACTCTGCACGGATCATGTGTTCGGTTGTGACCTGCAATGGAAGCCAGCTTCGCTCAGTAACGCTCTTGTGTCTTGCTTGAGCTGTTTGTTGAGGGCTGCCCACAACGAGTTTGGGCAGCTTGCTGTGGGCAGCCCCACTCCATAGTAAGGCAACTGTCTATCGATTCCTGTGTTTGTGCGCTTGCAAGAAGGAATAACGTCACGCTTGTGGGCTGGTTCGGTCATACGGATACCATCGGCTCCCGCTTCCTGCGCTGGCAGTCGCCGGACACTTGAAACTTAGCGGCAGTATGACTGGATTCAAGCCATTCGCCGATCTGCAACAACTGTTCCGTGGGCTCAACCTAGCGATTGTTTGCTGCTGAGCTCCGCCTTTTGGAGGCTGTTCTGGCAACCGCAATCCCTATGACGGCACCAGAAGTGTTAGTGACTACATCCAGGAAACTTGCAAAACGGGCCGTCAGAAATAGCAACTGCCCCAGTTCCACGGTGATGGATGCTAACGAAGCTAGGCCCGCTAGTTTCCACCAAGCTTGAGCTCGGAAAGTGACCGCGAAGATTAGTCCTAACGGTACGAAAAGAACGACGTTGGCTAACGCTTCCACGAAACTGTAGCTCAGCCAAGCGGGTACGCCGCGATGGTGCAAGTAGTCCAGAATGGCCGTAAGGGTGCCGTGAATGGGTTTGTCGACCGGAGTTGGCCAAAAGGCAACTACCAGGATGCACGCTATGTATCCGACAATCGCAAGTCTCCAGACGACTGTCCTTTTCAAGCGCCACCTCAGGTGTTGGATAAGTTTCGGGTTTGGCATCCTTGCGAACCGCGCGGCGAGTTTCGATGCATATTTCGATACGTCCGTCACAGCTTAGTGCAAACCTCGGATACAAATAGGGTGGGTTGCCAACAACATAAATGCTGGCAACCCACCCTAAGTGGTTCAGAGCCTGTTACTAGGCAGAAACCTCGCCCTTAGTAGCGCGGCGGCGAGCCACCACGACCGAGGCCGTGCCGGCGGCCAAAGCGCCTGCACCTACAAGTGACCACAGGATAAGGCTTGAGTCAGCGCCGGTGTTTGCCAGCGGAACTCCACCCGTGTTAGCCAGGCCGGTTCCGGTCCCCGTACCAGCGTTGCCGCCAGTGTTGGAGAGTGCAGCGCCACCAACGACTACGGTTACCGGTCCGACGGTCTTGCCAGACAAGTTACCTGTAGCAGTGATGGAATACGTGCCCGGTTCGTTGATCGCGATCGGAGCCGAGAACGCTCCATTTCCGTCGGCCGTCGCCCCAAGCTGAGACGGAGCCAGCGGGATGCGGGCAGATACAGCAAGGCTTCCGGCGGAGACGCTGCCACCGCTAGCGGCGGGCGTTCCCGTCGGCGTCACCGTGATAGTGATGCCTTCATTCGGAGTGAAGCCCGTGCCGCTGAAGACGAAAGCTTCGCCGGGTGCCACAGAGGCATCGGAGACGGCGACACTGGTGTTTGGCGCCGGGTAGTTGGCGTTGTTTGCGACAGCCGGAACTGCGCCGAGAAGTGCGATGGAGCCTGCAAGCGTAAGCGCTGCAAGAGATTTCCTCATGTTTGTCCCCCCTGAGACCTTGATGGTACGACGTGGTATTGGAGATTTCCGAGACCCTACGAAGACCGTAAGTGAAATCTCATGTGCTGCCCACGTAGAACCTACCATTTATTGGATGCTCCCGGCAAAGAAAATCCACTCCCGTTACAAAGGATTAACACTGTGGCCTTTTCCTATTCACAGCTTGCTGGCGACGGGGCTTGGACAACGTCCGCAATCCGCTGTGTAGTAGGCGTGACAACCAGCTTCGGGTCGGCATGCTGGACTATATGGCCGAACGTGAAGTCAAGGCTCGCGCTTTGTCCCGGTGCAAGTCGGATAGTGGAAGTTCCTACAGCGCGGTCGCTATGACGCTGAGCGGCGAACGGTATGTTTTCGCCGTCTTTGACAACAGTGTCAATATTTGAGAACACCGGCCCGTAGGCGACGACATTGGTTTGTACGGTCCCCGCCGGAACCCCGAACTTCCCGCCTCCGGTGACGTAATCAGGCAGTGATGTGCCAGCATCTGCCGGTGCCTGATTAGTACTCGTCACCCTGATGGAGACCTCACGATATCCGTCACGGGTGCAATCTTTGACGACTTGCGTCGTGCGCTTGATCCAGTAGTCCATTTTGGCTCCGGTACCGTCGTTGAAGTAGACCCCGAACTCGGCGGGCGAGACCGCGGGTCCTGAGATGAGTCCCCCAACGGCGTATTGAGCAATTGTGTTCTGATACGTTGCGGACGATGACCAAAGTAGGACCCGCCGTTCGTCGACTGCTTTGGTGATAGCAGTCAAAAGCTTTTTCGGATCAGCTTTCCCAGTTGAGATGGAACCGAAAATCTCCCCGGCAGCGCCTGCGAAGTAGGCATCCTGGTATTTGGGTTCCTTTATCTTGGCGTACGCATCCGACAGCAGTGTCTGCACGACGTTTTGAGCTGTCAGTTGGGGCGGTAGTCCGCTGCTTATGCCATGAACCGCAGTGTCAGAAATTGTCACTGGCCCTGTAGCTTCCAAGATAAAGCTGAGAGCAACGGGGTCCAGCGACAAGACTCCGTCCAACTTTTCGCCTGTGCTTCTCTCCCACATGGCATGCGCCGTGCTCGCCGTCGTTGCAAAGTCGGGCGTGAGGTTTACGTCCTGCATGAACTTGCCAACACGGGGGCTATAAATAGCTGTCTGCTCAGCGTCAATCGGTATCGGCGGAGTGAACGTACCCAATGCTGTTGCGCTTGTTTGTGACTCCAGCTTTAGGTGGCCTTTGTCGAGGCTAAGTACGGCCAAAGCTCCTGGAATCCCACCTGTTGCTCGCGCTTCGGCGTTGTTCTGCATGAGCAGTAGATAGCGCCGAGGTCCATCGGCACCCAGCATCGCTGGCGCCAACGAAGTTGCGTCGGCTGCGCTGTCCAGTTCCCCGCTGAGTGTGGCCAGTTGTTGGCGGGCCTCCGTAAGAGGTGTTGCAATTTGGGGCATTAGTCCGTCGGCATCGATGGCGGCCAGGCGTTTCGAAGACTCTCTAACAGCGTGTGCCGCGGCGTCAATGCGAGGTGCAGCAGCTTTGATTGGAGCCAAATCCACTCCAGCCGGACCAGGGGCCAAGGACTCCCAATCGAGCGACTGGAAAGTTTCCACGAGGGGAATGGCGCCAAGCCGTGCGACATCGTCAGCGGCAGTAGCGACAATAGTTGCTGCCTCAAAGTTTGAGCCCAACCAAGGCAGCATCGCAGAAAACTTCCAGAGCGGGTCATTCGCCGCCTGACGAGCCGCACTGGTGTGCTGCACGAGGGCTTCCACCGTTTGTGCAGCTCCACTGGCGTCGTCGGCTGCCACTTGCGCCTTAAGTGTGGGCAGCAGATTCGTGGATGCCTGCAATTCTGACTTTACGGTGGTCGCTTTTGAACTCACCCATGCGACGGCAGCAAGCACCACGAGCGCGATGGCAAGAGTCAGTAAACCGGCGATCAAACGCCGTCGGGGCTTCTTTCTGGACTTGATCGCACGGTCAGATCGGCCACCTTGGCTGGTTCTGTGGATTTGCACTTGCTACGGCCGTCCAAGTCCGCGGTACTGCCAGCCCGCAGAACGCCATTTGGCAGGGTCCAGCACATTTCGTCCGTCCAAGATCCTTGGTGCAGATACCGACTTTGCCAGTAGATGCGGGTCGAGTTCCTTGTATTCGGTCCATTCGGTCAGCAACAAAACTGCATCCGCCTTTTCCAAAGCCAGGTCGACATCCTGCACGTACTGGAGTTCGGGGAACCGACGTGCAGCGTTGTCTAAAGCCTTGGGATCAGTCACGGTGACCACTGCGCCTTGGAGCTGTAGCTGTGCCGCGATACTCAACGCCGGAGAATCACGAACATCGTCACTCTCGGGCTTGAATGCCGCTCCGAGGACTGTTATTCGCTTACCCAGAAGCCCATCGCCGCAAAGTTCACGAGTGAGTTCCACAACCCGCGATCGGCGCCTCATGTTGATTGCATCCACTTCCCGGAGGAAGGTAAGTGCTTGATCAGCGCCGAGCTCGCCGGCTCGGGCCATGAATGCTCGGATGTCTTTGGGCAGGCAACCTCCCCCAAATCCAATCCCGGCATTGAGGAATTTGCGACCGATCCTGTCGTCGAGGCCGATCGCATCGGCAAGCCGGGTAACGTCCGCGCCCGCAGCGTCGCAAAGTTCGGCCATTGCATTGATAAACGAGATCTTTGTCGCCAGGAACGAGTTCGCAGCAGTCTTGACGAGCTCCGCTGTCGGCAAATCAGTGACCAAGCGAGGAGTCCCTGTCGACAATGGGATCGCATAAACCTCGTCAAGCACTTCCACACATGGGTTGTGTTCAGCACCGTCGGATACGCCGTAAACCAAGCGGTCTGGGCGAAGTGTGTCAGATACCGCGTGGCCTTCACGAAGGAACTCTGGATTCCACACAAGGTGCGCCTCAGGCTCAGATTGCCCGATGACACCAGCAAGTCTTGAGGCTGTTCCTACGGGGACTGTTGATTTTCCGACGACCACGTCGCCAGAACTTAGGTAGGGCAATAGGCCCTGAACCGCTGCATCCACGAAGGTGAGATCGGCTGCATTTTCGCCTTTCTTCTGCGGAGTACCAACACAGATGAAATGGACGTTGCTGCCCGCCGCCGCGGAGATGTCGGTTGTGAATGTGAGACTGCCCGTCTCCTGGACATCCTTGAGAAGTTCTTCCAGCCCTGGTTCATAGAACGGTGCCTTCGCCGATGCAAGCTCGGCGATCTTGCGCTCGTCGACGTCGATGCCTACGACACTGTGTCCCAACTTAGCCATGCAAGCAGCATGTACAGCCCCCAAGTAGCCGCACCCAATTACTGATATTCGCATGCAAAATGCCTTCCCGATATTTGAAATTCCCGAGCGTCCATGAGGTCAGACTGCACCGGTACTGGCAAATACAGCTTTGAATGTTCGAAATAGTATTACGACATCGCCCATCAGCGACCAGTTCTCGACATAGTAGAGGTCGAGGCGGATGCTCTCCTCCCAGCTGAGATTGGACCTTCCACTGACTTGCCAGAGGCCACTCATGCCCGGGCTGACATACAGGCGTCGATGAGCGGCGTCGTCATACAGCGCCACCTCCCCGTGTCTTTGCGGGCGAGGTCCAACCAAGCTCATGCTTCCACCCAATACATTGAGCAGCTGAGGGAGCTCGTCAAGAGAGTACTTGCGCAGAATACGGCCGATCCCCGTGATGCGCGGATCGTTCTCAACTTTGAAGAGTGGCTTGTCACTAGTGCCCTGTGCCTTGAGCAGAGCCTCGAGCTCCTCATCGGCGTTGACTCTCATCGAGCGGAACTTCAGCATGTTGAAAGTTGTGCCATGCAGTCCAATTCGCTCCTGGCGATAAAACACCGGGCCAGGGCTTGTGGCTTTGACCAGAAGGGCAAGTACTGCGAAAACTGGCGACAGGCACAACGTGAGAAATCCGGCGATTATGATGTCGAATGTTCTCTTTGCAACTCTTTTTCCGCCTGTGAGCCTGGGCGTAGAGACATGGATGAGTGGGAGACCTGCCACGGGCTGAGTATGGATCCGGGGGCCAGCAACGTCAGTTAGCGCTGGGGCGAGGATCATTCCAATATCCCGCGCCGCCAGCTCCCAACCCAATCGACGAAGGTCGCGAGGATGGAGGTTAACACCCGCCGAGATCGCAACTGCATCAACCTGGGTTCTGGTGATTGCCGCAATAATCGAGTCAAAATCATCCTGCACCCCTGTTACCGGCACTGTAAGTTGCTTGGTTGATTCCGACTCCTGATTTGCGCCGGGCAAATGAGCTGCCACCGGAAGATATCCCGCGGCGGGAGCGCCTTTCAGCGACTGAACAAGGTGCTGGGCGGAGTGCGGACTCCCGACGATCAGAACCCTGGCATTGCTAAGGCCTCTCTTCCGCTCCATGCTTAGGTGCTGGCGAATCAGCCACCTTGCGGCCAGAAGCCCTAGCGCGCCGGCAGGAAAAGCTAAGCCCACGTAGCCGCGGGCTGTATCGATGCGAAGCGCGTACGAGAGAACTGCTACGAATCCGAATAACCACCCGGATGCAGAGATTACTCTCTTGTATTCTTCTGCCCCTGCCCCGAAAACCTTAGTTTCCCGGGAGCCCCAAAACTCGAGCATTACCCACCATGCGACGACGAGCCCGACAGAAAGGACCACGTAGTCGAAGTCCCTACTTCTTCCGTCAGCGAGGTCACTGAACCCAAACCGAACACCGTAGGCTCCAATCACAGCCCAGATGATCACGCCCGCATCTATGAACCGAATGCGCTGTTGATAGCGGCGCCTCCAGGTGTCTGAAGGCGCCTGCTGTTCCAGGCTAGGAGCGAATGGAATCGACATTGGCCCGGTACCAATCGACGGCGTCCTTTATGCCTTCTTCAAGACCTATGGAAGCTTTCCACCCTGCTGCCGCGAGCTTGGAGACATCGAGGAGCTTTCTTGGGGTTCCATCCGGCTTGGTCGCGTCCCACTCAATTTGTCCGGTGTATCCCACGATCCGCGCCACTATCTCGGCAAGCTCCTTGATGGTTACGTCACTGCCCGTGCCAACATTCACCTGCTCGGGCCCGTCGTAATTCTCCAAAAGGTGCAGGCAAGCTGCCGCCATGTCATCGACATGCAGGAACTCTCGCCGAGGTGATCCCGAGCCCCAATTGGTCACAGTCTCGGCACCGGAGGCGGCTGCCTCGTCGTATCGGCGGATGAGGGCTGGCAGAACATGCGAACCGGTTGGGGAAAAATTGTCGCCCGGGCCGTAAAGGTTAGTTGGCATGGCCGAGATCCAGGGCAATCCGTACTGCCTGCGCATTGCTTGAACATGCATAATGCCCGCAATTTTGGCGATGGCGTACGCGTCGTTGGTTGGCTCGAGGTGTCCAGTGAGAAGGGAATCTTCCCGAATCGGCTGCTCTGCGAACTTGGGATATATGCACGAGGACCCCAAGAACAGCAGTCGTTCCGTTCCGTGCTCGCGCGCAGCATCCAAGACGTTCACTTGGATTCTAAGGTTGTCGCTCAGAAAGTCCACTGGGTATGTGTTGTTGGCAAGGATTCCGCCCACCTTGGCTGCTGCCAGTACGACATACCGAGGCTTGTTCTCAGCGAAGAAGGCGAAAACAGCCTCCCTATCCTTGAGATCAAGTTCTGAGGACGTGCGTCCTAAAAGATTACTGAACCCCTGCGACTCAAGATGGCGCCAAATTCCTGACCCGACAAGTCCACGATGTCCTGCTACGTAGAACGCCGCGTCTCGATCCAGAGGGGCCGGTTCGAAGGCCATGTCCATCCTCAGTTCCAAGTTTCCAGGTCGACTGAGTCGATCCAGTGATTGCCCGCGTGCTTGAGCGCTTCAATGTCCGCATCGACCATAATCCTGGCCAGCTCTGGCGTTTGAACGGTCGCCTTCCATCCAAGCCGCTCGTGGGCTTTGGACGCATCTCCGACCAGTGCATCTACTTCTGTCGGCCGAAGGTAGCGCTCGTCGAAGCGCACATGCTTCTCCCAGTCAAGGCCAGCATGTTCGAACGCGATTTGAAGGAAGTCTTTTACCGTGTAGTTGCCTCCGGTCGCGAGCACAAAGTCCTCGGGCTCGTCAGCCTGCAGCATTCTCCACATGCCTTCAACGTATTCCGCTGCATACCCCCAGTCGCGAACTGCGTCCAAGTTGCCCATGTAGAGGAGATCCTGCTTGCCGGCCTTGATAGCTGCCACGGCCCTAGTGATTTTCCTCGTGACAAACGTCTCGCCGCGACGCGGAGATTCGTGATTAAAGAGGATGCCGTTAACGGCAAACATGCCGTATGCCTCGCGATAGTTTTTTGTTACCCAGTAGCTGTACACCTTGGCAGCGCCGTATGGGGAGCGAGGATAGAAGGGCGTTTCTTCGTTCTGCGGCGGCGGCGTTGCCCCAAACATTTCGGACGACGAGGCTTGGTAGAACTTTGTTTCAATCCCGGACATCCTGACAGCCTCAAGGAGCCGGATTGAGCCGACGCCGGTGGTGTCCCCCGTGTGCTCCGGTTCGTCGAAGGAGACCCGCACATGAGACTGTGCCGCAAGATTGTAAACCTCGTCTGGCTGAATTTCGGCCATGAGAGTCACCAGCCGGGCGCCATCACTGAGGTCGCCGTAGTGCAAGAAGAGTTTGGCCGAGGGATCGTGCGGGTCCACGTAAAGGTGATCGATGCGCGAAGTGTTGAACGTGGAAGCTCGTCGAATGAGGCCGTGAACTTCGTAGCCCTTGTTGAGCAGCAGCTCGGCCAAGTACGAACCATCTTGCCCAGTGATTCCGGTGATGAACGCGCGTTTAGTCACGGTGCCCCCATTAGATTAGCGAAGTGAAAAGAGCCGCGGTTGTTATCGCCCGCGCGACTCTACAAGAGTCAGGATGAAATCATCATAGTGGGCGATGGCCGTGGTTTTTGACAATGTTTCGTTACGGAACTGTAAACCGTTGGCACCTAGCTCACGAGCGAGTTTCTGGTTCGCTGCCAAGGATTCCGCCGCCTGGACGAGCGCTACGGGATCCCCGGCGTCAACCCTTACACCAGCCTTAGAAGCCTCTATCTCGTGTGCAGTCACGCTGCCCGGATCAGTCGCCGCTAGCACGGGTCGCCCCGACGTGAAGTAGGAGGTCAGCTTGCTGGGAACCGACATGTCTTTGACTCCAGGAAGCTCGTTGACTAGGAGGATGTCTGCGGCGTGAAGCGCAGCTTGAAAGTCGCTTTGTGGCAGGGAGTCTACGAAACGCAGACTCGATGTTTCACCCGCCATCTGCATTAGTGATTCGCGTTGATTGCCGTCGCCCATCAGCACGAACTTCACGGCACTGCCCTCTGCCTCGGCATGCTTCGCGGCCCTAACCACGTTTTCAAGGCCTTGCTTTTTGCCCATGTTGCCGGAATGCAGCACGATCACCTCGTCAGCGGCCCATCCCAAGCTGCGGCGGGTGGCAAAGGCATCAGAATCCGGAGCTTGAGGTAGATGTGTCCAGTTGCGGATTACTTTCACGGACTCTGCGGGAGCTCTGAGACTCTTCACCACATAGTCGGCAAAGCGATCATGGATGGCCACGACCCCGGTTGCTGACCTTAGGACGCGACTTTCGACGAAGAGGGCCAGCTTGGAGAACACACCTTGGTTTCCGCCGGTTTCAACGATGCCGCGGCTGTAGAGGTCTTGAACCCAAATGCCCACAGGCGGCCGCTTCCTGCCCACTCGCGCTCGAAGCATAGCCAGCCCCGTGGAGAATAAGGCAGGACTAACGGCGATCACCACATCAGGTTTACCCCAACGGGCTGTAAGCAGCCGGATTCCGAAACTTAGCTCCATGTGAAGTCTTGACAATGCTGTTGGGCGGGATGGCACATGGTGTCGGAGACGCGTTACCGGAACGCCGTCGATCTTCTCGCGGATCGTCCATCCCTTGTACTCCGGAGGAACCGACCACGATGGGTAATGCGGGAACCCCGTGAGGACATGCACAGAATGGCCCAGTTCAGTCAGGCCTTGCGCCAGACTTGTGGTGTAGGGAGCGTTGCCGGAGGGTTCTGGCGCATAGTGCAAGCCAAGGATCACGACGTTAAGCTTCGTTTTCTTCACGGATGCAACAATAGTGGCCGGACTGGATCAAAGCTGAGGGGAAACATGCAAAGAGATCTGTTACCGGATAATACTGACCAACAGAGGGCACGGGTCATCGACCTTTCTCTAGCACCGGGGGAACGTCAGTCTTGGGGTCGGCCGAGCTGGATGGTCTACCTCTGGGGTGCGGTGGAGATCATTTTCGTAACGAATCCTTGGCAGATCAGCTCGTCGCTCCGCATTGCGGTTCTTCGGCTGTTTGGAGCTGAGATCGGCGAGGGCGTGATATTCCGGCCTCGAACCCGGGTCAGATTTCCTTGGAAGTTGCATATTGGGTCTCGTAGCTGGATCGGTGAGGGAGTCTGGTTCCACAACCAGGATCACTTATACGTCGGCAACGATGTTGTAATCTCCCAAGAGTCCTTCTTGACAACAGGCAGTCATGCTGTACGAAACGACATGGGCTTGCTGACCAAACCGATCAAGATCGAGGATGGCGCATGGGTGACCGCGCGCTGCACGATACTTGGCGGGGCGTCCATTGGAAAATCAGCGATTCTCACGCCGGGGACCGTTGTGAAGGCCGGTGAGAAAATTCCAGAAGGAGTCATTTTCGGCCCACCCTCAGGAAAAATTCTAGGCAATAGATACCGTGATGAGGGCCCGCGGCGAGATATTAAGGAAGCCCAATGAGGCACGATTCGCGAAGCGCTACCAGATACGCCTTGTACTTAGCGGTTTTACCAAAGTATCGAACAGAATGCATTAAGATCCTTCATGAGCAGCTGGGGGATGAGCTAAGTATTTTCATAAGCGACGCCCATCTGGATGAGTCCGTTCGCTCAGGCATTCCCGAGCACCTGTTTAAATCCGTTTCGATTCATCGAATACTCAAGCGTCGGGCGTTTATTCAGACTGGCCACATAGCTGAGGCTCTGCGCGCAGAGACCAGCATCGTTGACCTCAACCCACGCAGCGTCACCGCGTGGCTAATCCTCCTTGTCCGTGCAGTGCTCCGTAGACGGACCCTTGTGTGGGGTCATATTCACCCTCAGGCTGGTCCACAGTCCAAGACGGCATTTCTTCGGCTCATGATGCGGCGCCTCGCCAGCGGCACCCTTTCTTATACGTACCGAGATGCCGAGAAGGCGAGTGCCGATCTTCCAGGAAAACTCGTCTGGGTAGCTCCGAACTCGCTGTACCGAGCCTCGGTAATTCAACCAGCCATCGCCGATCCACCGCTGGAGCGGACAGAGCTGACCTACGTCGGACGGTTTGCCCCAGCAAAGAAGGTCGATCTTCTGGTTCGGGCCTTCGCTAAGGCTGTGGCTTCAATACCGGAGATGCGCCTTCGCCTCATCGGTGGTGGAGTCACCGAGCAAGAGCTCCGTCTGCTCGCGCACGACCTTGGTGTTGCTGAGAAGGTCGAGTTTTCAGGATGGATCGATGAACTGGACGCGTTGCGTCCTTACTACGAAAGGTCCTTCTGCAGCACATCACCTGGTTTTGCAGGGCTTGGCCTGACGCAAAGCCTTGGCTTTGGGGTGCCCATGATCGTTGCAGACGACGAGCCTCATTCTCCTGAGATCGAGCTGGCAGCTGTCGGGGGAGTTGAATTCTTTGCCGCTGAATCCGTAGACGAGATGGCGGACAGTATTATTCGAATGTGGGAGACCAAGGAAAGAATGCCGCTGTCTGACGTTTCGGAATACGTGCGGGACAGGTACTCCGCAGAAGCCATGGCCGACGGACTCAAGTCTGCTTTGACTAACGCCCCTGGTTACTCCAGCTTGGAAGGTATCAAATGAATAAGGAAAATCGATCCGTCATTCCACCTTGGCTGACCGGTGGTGTTAGGGCCCTCATGCGGAAGGTCGCAATTCATGGGAACGTGATTCATGGATCGGATTTTCGGGTTGGTCGAGGAGCAATTATTGGTGCGCCCCACGAACTGCGGGTTGGTAAGAACGTCTCCATAGGACCGCGGAGTGTCGTCCAAGTTAACGGTTCAATCGGCGATTTCGCATTGATCGGCATGCATGTGCAAATTATTGGCCGCGAAGACCACGAAGTTTCTGAGGTGGGCGTGCCCATGGCGATGTCTACTTGGGTGGGCTCGCGCGATTCTCGGGAACGCGATGAAGTCACGATTGGTCGCGATGTGTGGATCGGAGCTTCTTCCGTCATCCTGGGCGGCGTAACAATCGGCGAAGGGTCTGTTATCGGGGCAGGATCTGTCGTGACCAAGGACGTACCCAGCTATTCGATCGCCGTTGGAAACCCGGCTCGGGTAGTTCGTCGCCGGTTCGAGAGCGACGAAGAACGCAGGGACCACAGCGAGGCATTGGCTACCATGTCGCTTTCTGTGGGCGAGGGGCACCAAAGCGCCTGACCGGACGCAAGTAGTGACCCGACTGCAACTTAGGGCACGGGGTCTAGATTTGTGACGATGCGTCCAGCAAGGGTCAGTTCCTGCGCTGGCTTGTATGTCGTGAAGAACGACAGTCGGCGGCACTTTTGAGGCCGGCGCGACTGCGAGTCGCCGCAACACAGAATTCGATGACTCAACTAGCAAGTAGGATTACCATTGACCGCACTAATAGCTCTGGGCAGGCCGTACAGCAGGTCTTCAGCCGTTACCACAGGGAGACCCGATTGGACTTAAGAGAGTATGTGCGCATATTGCGCCGCAACTGGATTCTGATTGTTGCGATGGCGCTAGGCGGACTGTTGGTGAGTGGAGCCGCATCGCTACTTGTTAAGCCGACTTACACGGCTGAGACTGAGCTCTTCGTTGCGATTCAAAACTCAGGATCGGCGCAAGAGCTTCAGCAAGGAAATACCTTCACACAGGCTCGCGTGCAGTCTTACGTGCGGACGGTAACGACGCCTATCGTTTTGAAGCCCGCGATTGATGCCCTAGGGCTTGACATCTCTGTTGACGAACTTGCGCGACGTGTCAAAGGTACGACAGATCCGAACACCGTAATCATCAATATTTCTGTTTCCGACACTTCTCCTGTGCAGGCGGCTGCAATCTCCCAAGCCGTTGCGACGAGCCTCGTTAATGCAGTCGAGTCGCTGGAAAAGCCAAAGACCGGGGGGTCCTCACCTGTCGGTTTGTCGATCATCACTCCCGCGGAAGCTCCCCTGGAACCATCGGCTCCAAACACAAAGTTGAACCTGGTTCTCGGCCTGGCATTGGGTCTTGCCGTTGGTATCGGGATAGCGGTTCTACGATCCACTCTGGATAGCCGGATTCGTAGTGAAGCGGACCTTAGGGGGATCACGGAATCGCCACTTCTCGGCGGAATCGCCTATGACGCAGATGCAACGTCCAGGCCCTTGCTGACCCAAGTAGCGCAACAGAGCCAGCGTGCGGAGTCGTTCAGGCAGTTGCGCACCAATCTTCAATTCGCGAATGTCGCAGACCACGCGAAGACGGTGCTCGTTACTTCCTCGATTCCTGGGGAAGGTAAGAGCACGACTGCTACAAACCTTGCCATTGCGTTGGCGCAGGCCGGCCAGACCATTTGCTTGGTTGATGCCGATCTTCGTCGACCACGAATCAATGAATATCTGGGCCTCGAGCGCAATGCGGGTCTGACTACCGCACTTATCGGTGCTGCAGATGTTAATGATCTTCTTCAGCAGTGGGGAGAAGATGAGCTATACGTACTCACCGCCGGCCAAATTCCGCCTAATCCAAGTGAATTGCTGGGATCGGAAGAAATGAAGCGGCTAATAGTGCGCTTGGAGCAGGTTTTTGACACTGTAATCATTGACGCGCCGCCGTTGCTCCCGGTAACGGATGCCGCCGTGCTCTCCCAGCATGTAGGCGGGGTCCTCGCTGTGGTCGGAGCACACAAGACCAAGCAACACGACCTCGAGAAGTCGCTTGCGTCGCTAACCCTGGTAGGGGCCAACATCCTCGGCCTGGTGATGAACCGGCTCCCGATCAAGGGTCCTGATGCGTACAGCTACACGTATACGTACAGCAGTGAACCGAGCAACGCTGAAAGTACTGCTAAGAAAAAGGTTTCGGCCGGTCGCCAGCGTTCACGGCGTTCGGACCAGGCACAGGCTGAAACTGTTTCATCAGACTTTGAGGAAGTAATTCTTGGCAGCGGTAGCGCCTCTCCGACACGTTTCCCGGGACGTAAGTCGACCTCCTGAGTTGGCATCTTGAACCGGGCCGGGTGCATCATCTAGTGCCGGTCATTCAAATTAAAGGAAATGACCCATGAACGCTAATCGAAGTTCCGTGTTTCTCTTTGCGGAACCAGCAGTTAGTGGTCACCGCTTGTCTTATGTGAGGCTTTTGGCCACGGAAGCCCTTAGGCGCGGCCATTCAGTCCATATCGCTTTGCCCGAGGGCGGAACGACCTCACCGGAGTTCGGGACACACATTGCAGATTTGGCACGTGACGTGACACTGCAAACGCTAAAGCGGTTTTCACTGGCTGAGCTCGCGGCATTGACTGACCGTACTGGGGCATGCCGGACTGTTGTTACGGACGGCGATGCACTGGCACTTGAGCTCGCTCGCACTGGACGTTGGAGTGGCAGGGGAAAGCTGTCCCTTCTGATCATGCGCGAAAACGCTCAGACTGATTCTTTGCGTGTCCGAATGTGGGCCAAGAACCTCGCCAAGAAACTTGTCATACGCCGTGCTGCGTCGACTCGCAATGTGAGCCTTGCGGTGCTGAAATCTGCAACTTGGGCGGGAGCCTCGCGCTACCCGGTGGCCGTTGACCCGGTTGAACTTATCTGCGATCAATCCGATGTTGACCGCCTGCGCCATGAGTGGGGCCTTGAGGACTCTACTTGCTGGTTTGGTGTCCTGGGTGCTATCACAGCTCGAAAGAACGTACCCCTACTCATGGAGAGCTTGGCAGACACGGCCGGGAAGTCCGCGGGGTTACTCGTTGCTGGCAGAATAGACCCCCTATTGCGCCCGGAAATTGACGCGGCTGCATCGCGCCTAGCCGATGTAGGCAAAAGGGTCGTCATTGTTGACAGAATTCTGAGCGATGTAGAGCTAGATGCGGCAGTTAGTTCTGTCAATTGCCTCCTGTTGGCCCACTCTAATGAGGGTCCGAGCGGATTGTTGGGAAAGGCGGCATGCTGCGGGACCCGGGTTATCGCATCAGGCGCAAGGTCGCTGAGGGCGGACATTGAGGGATTGCCGTCGCTTGGTCAGTGGACCGAACTGGATCGGGATGCTATCAGGGCGGCCATGCAGGAGACCTTGCCCATAGAAGCGGGCAAATCGGTGCTCCAAACCAATGTTGACTCGTTTGTGCGCGTGATGTTGGCTGATGACTAGCACCTCCACCGAGACGACGAGGCGAGCTCAGCGTAGCTCATCTCGTCGCGGGTTGGTCTCCCAGACGCTATTGCTGGCCTTTAGCACGGGTGTCGGTCAGCTGATCGTTGCCGGGCTGTACATTTGGACGGCGCGCCTTGTAGGGCCGGACGATTTTGGGCCCGCTGTGGCAGCCATAGGTATCGGCAGCACGATCGCCGGCTTTCTGGACTTTGGATCGAATAACTTATGGGTTCGCGAGATGGCGGCGTCCAGGCTTGAACTCGACGCCGTTGGCCGCAGGCTGTGCAGCAAGTTGTTCTTCTCCGCCATGGCGATTTCTGTTTGGGCGATAGTCTTCGTGTTCGTTTCCCCAAGTTCGCTACTATGGATCGCCGCTCCCATTGCAATTTCGCTAGTTCTAAGCCAGAGTTTCGCGGTGCCGCTTCGGGCTGCCGGGAGATCTGACCTCGTCGCAGTGTCCATGCTTACAGACCGACTAGTGGCGGGTTCGGCATTTGGTGTAATGCATCTGGCTCACGTTCCCCCAACGGTTGCGCTGTGGTTAGCCATGACTTTAGGGCCTGTCGTAGCAACTGTCGTATCACGGAAAATTCTGCGCCGCTCTGACAGGCCCCGGCTGTCGCTCAATTTGCGCACAAATCCATGGCGAGGTTCCGGCTTCTATGGTCTTTCATCCGCGGCCGCTAGCGCGCAGTCTTTGGATCTAACGATCATGAACACGGTCGGTGGGCCGGCTGTGGCGGGTCTCTACGGTGCAGTGAATAGGTGGACGCAGCCCATGAGTCTGCTTGCTGGAGCTTTCACCATTTCCGCTGCCCCGCTTGTAGCGCGGGCTGCTTCATGGACCGCAGTTTGGCCGCAGATCAAACGAAGTGTTTGGCTCCTGGGTGGTTCCGTTCTCATGTGCGTCTTCGTCGCAGTCATGGCGGAACCGGTTGTCGCAATTCTTGTAGGCAATGAGTTTGCGGACTCAGCGATGGTGCTCAGGGTGCTGGCTTTAGGTACCATCGGGACCGTCTTGAACCAACCGCTCGCTGCATTCTTGCAGGCCTTGGGCAAGGATCGGATCGTTTCGTTGATCGTTACGTCGGGCGTTGTAGTGCAACTCCTACTCGTCGGAGTTTTGACCGTGGCAACGGGAGCCACTGGGGCTGCCCTTTCGTACTGCGTTCTTCAAACTCTGATATTTGTTCTACTGGTCGTCACAGTGTTGACTTCACGTAAGCGTCGGCCAGCGGGTTTTGGCGGCAGGCATTGCGCCTGATTCATTTCTGGAGTTTGATTTCCGCCAGACGCTATTAGTCCGTTGCGCCATATGACTAAGGAGTTGGGAGATTCCCCGAGTTAACCCACCCGCTCCATCCCGAACTCCTCCACGCGCCGGCCCACACCCAACAGCTCCGCAATAGCGGCAACAGTGCGCTCCGCAGCCAGGCCATCTCCATACGGGTTCACCGCATTCGCCATGGCCTCAAAGTGGGAAGTGTCGTGAAGCAGCCGGCTCACTTCGGCCACGATCCGCTCTTCGTCCGTGCCGATCAGCGCAACTGTTCCGGCTTCCACAGCTTCGGGGCGCTCGGTGTTATCGCGCATCACCAGGACGGGCTTGCCCAGGCTCGGTGCTTCTTCCTGGACACCGCCCGAATCGGTCAGGACAACGTGGGCCAGGGAGAGCATGCGGGTGAACTCGCCGTAGGCCAAGGGCTCCGTGACCAGCACATTCGGCTTCCCGGACAAAGCAGGCAGCACGGCTTCGCGGACCACAGGGTTCTTGTGCGCCGGCAGCACGATCGTCAGCTCGGGTTCGGCGTCGGCAATGCGGGCCAGCGCCCGGCCAACTCCGCGCATGGCGTCACCTTGGTTTTCGCGGCGGTGCGTCGTCACCAACAAGATACGTCGCTCACTGGAAGCAAGAGACTCCAACGCAGGATCAGAGAACGGCACCTGCTTATCCACCGTGGTCAGGAGTGCGTCGATCACCGAGTTGCCCGTCACTACAATGTCCGCGGCCGACACACCCTCGGCCAGCAGGTTCGCCCGGCTGGTGGTCGTCGGCGCCAAGTGCAGGGATGCGATCTGGCTGGTGATCTTACGGTTCGCTTCCTCCGGGAATGGGGAGAGCAGGTTCCCGCTGCGAAGGCCGGCCTCCACATGGACCACGGGAATGCCGTGATAGAACGCAGCGATGGCGCCAGCGGTTGAAGTAGTAGTGTCGCCCTGGACGATCACCGCATCCGGCTTTGAAACAGAAAACAGGGAGTCCAGCCCACTCATGGTGCGGGTCATGATGTCCGTGAGGGACTGGCCTGGCTGAAGAATGTTGAGATCGTGGTCCGGGGTGATCCCGAAAAGCTCGTTGACCTGATCCAGCATTTCCCGGTGCTGTCCCGTGACCGTCACAACGCACTCAAAGAGGTCCGATTCCATCAATGCGCGCACAATCGGCGCCATTTTGATGGCTTCCGGCCGCGTCCCAAAAATAGGCATGATGGTGTGCACGTTTTACCCCCATAAAGACCGGCCCGAAGGCACCAGAAACTAGTGCAATCCTAACCGCTCAAAAACCCGGGAAATTCACCAGAACCCTTAGCATTCCGGGCGAATCCAGACATCAAAAAGCCCGCCGGTTTCCACCACGAATCGCCACAGCCAACCGGCAGGGGAGAGCTGCGGTTCGGTGCCCACCATTTGCACGTCGGCAGCGATGCATTGCTTCATCAAAGTGCCGGCCCTGAGCACGTGATAATCGGACGTCACCACAGTCACGGACTTCCACCCGCGCTCCGCCGCCAGCTCCCTGAGGCGGACAGCTTCGCCACGGGTGTTCAGCGGATCCGGACGGAAGCAGTCAAGGTGAGCGTCGCCGTCGTGCGTTTGGCAGTACTCATCCGAACCGGCGTTGGCGGGCAATCCCGTGGTGACCACCACCAGGTCCGGAATGTCCAACTGCTCCCGCAAGGACAAGCCCACCGGGAGCCGCTCGTCGCTCATCCCGCCCAGCACCACAATCGCGTCGGTCCGCTGGGGAGTGGCATGGGGCGGGTTGTGGAAGAGCTGGTAGGCCCCAACAAGCCACAGCAGCCCGGCGAGCACGCCGGCAATTACTGTCCAGGCAACCTTCCGTCGAAACGTCACCGGGTATCGACGTCTTCGAACACCAGGAACGTCTGCGTATCCAGGATGCCCTCCATGGACTGTAGCTGGTCGAAGATCACCCGGCGCAGATGGATGTTGTCGGTGGCGCGGACCAGGAGGATGACGTCGAAGTCGCCGCCCACCAGGGCAATGTGGTGGATCTCCGGGATGGCCCGCAGCTGCTCCTTCAGCTCACGCCACGAATGCTGCTGGACCTTCAACGTCACGTACGCGGAGGAGCGCAGGCCGGCTTTGATGGGATCCACCAGGGCCGTGAACTTGGTCAGGACGCCCTCGCCGGTGAGGCGGGCAATCCGGGTATAGGCGTGCGCGCGGCTGATGTGCACGTTCTCCGCCACCTGGGTGATGGACATGCGACCGTCGGTGGTGAGCTCACGGATGATGTCCCGGTCCACGCTGTCCAGCGGTACGGCGGTCTGCTCCGCCTCCGTCTCACTCAAAGCACGCTCCAATTCGTCTACAGCACGGGCACGTAACCCAGCTCACAATTGCAATTTGTCTTTCAGAATACCCAGTTTAGACAAGGGCTTCCATGATTTTGCGGAAAGCTGGATACGAAACTTCGTCCGGGAACATACTGGAAGCACATAGTGGCTAGAGAAGGACGGACCAATGACGATCCACGCAGACCACTCTGCGCCGGAAACGGCAGTAGAGGACCAGGCTGCTGACGTTCGGACAAAATTCGGCATCAGCGTTGAGGACTACATGCTCCCCGCCCGGCACCAGATCCAAATGGTGAACCCGGACGGCACCCTCCGCCCGCACGACGAGCAAGGCACCGAACCCGGCCACGAGTACCCCACGCCCAGCGATGCTGAACTAATGGCCGCTTACGAGCAGCTCGTCGTCGGACGCCGCGTCAACGACCAGAACTCAGCGCTGGTCCGGCAGGGCCGCATGGCCGTCTACCCCTCAAGCCACGGCCAGGAAGCCTGCCAGGTGGCAGCTGCCATGTGCCTCAAGGAAGGCGACTGGCTGTTCCCCACCTACCGTGACGCCGTCGCCGTCATGACCCGCGGCGTGGACCCGGTTGAGGTGATGACCATCTTCCGCGGCGACTGGCACGGCGGGTACGACCCCAAAGAACACAACGTCGGCATCCAGTGCACCCCGCTGACCACCCAGCTGCTGCACGCCGTCGGCGTCGCCCATGCCGCCAAGCTTCGCGGTGAAGACACCGTAGTTATGGCCATGTGCGGCGACGGCGCCACCAGCGAAGGCGACTTCCACGAGGCACTGAACTTCGCCGCAGTCTTCCACCTGCCCGTCATCTTCTTCGTGCAGAACAACAAGTACGCCATCTCAGTTCCGCTCAGCCACCAGTCCGTGGCGCCGTCGCTGGCCCACAAAGCTGTCGGCTACGGCATGGCCGGTGAGCGCGTGGACGGCAACGACCTCGTAGCGTTGCTCGCCGTCATGGACCGCGCTGTGAAGTTGGCGGGCGAAGGCTCCGGACCGCTGCTGATCGAGGCCCACACCTACCGCATGCAGGCCCACACCAACGCCGACGACGCCACCCGCTACCGCCCGGACAGTGAAGTCGCCGAGTGGCAGGCCAAGGATCCGCTGGCCCGCATGAAGTCGTATCTGACGGACAAGGGCCTGTTGGATGACGCAGCATCGGAGCGCATCGCCGAACACGCCGAGGATGTTGCCACCCAGCTCCGCGAAGGCCTGGGGGAGGACGTGCCGGTGCAGCCGTTGGACCTCTTCAAATACGTCTTCGACAAGCAAACCCCGCAGTTGAAAGAACAGTCTGAGCTGCTGGCTGACGAACTCGCCCGCGAGGAGGGTGCAAAATGACCATCACCACGTCCGTGAACGGAAACGTCAGCGCCGCCACCGCCAGCGCCGCCGCATCAGCCGCAGCGACCGCCGAGGCAAGCGGCCCGCAGAGCCTCACCATGGCCAAGGCACTCAACACCGCAATGGCCGACGCCATGCGCGCCGACTCTTCAGTCCTGGTCTTCGGCGAAGACGTCGGAATGCTCGGCGGCGTCTTCCGCATCACCGACGGCCTCATGGCCGAATTCGGCGAACAGCGCTGCTTTGACACGCCGCTGGCCGAGTCCGGCATCGTCGGCATGGCCGTGGGCATGGCCATCAACGGCATGCGGCCCGTCATCGAAATGCAGTTCGACGCCTTCGCTTACCCGGCCTTCGAACAGATCGTCAGCCACGTCGCCAAGATGCACAACCGCACCAAGGGCAAGCTCAAGATGCCCATGGTCATCCGTGTTCCGTACGCCGGCGGCATCGGGGGAGTGGAGCACCACTGCGATTCCTCCGAGTCCTACTACGCGCACACCGCTGGCCTGAAGGTCTACACCCCGGCCACTGTGGCCGACGGCTACCGCATGCTCCGCGAAGCCATCGACTCCGATGACCCCGTGATGTTCATGGAACCCAAGAAGCTCTACTGGTCCAAGGACCAGGTGGATCTGGGCGCCTTGCGCGCAGAGCACGACGCCGGAACCTCCACCGAGGGCCGCGCGGCTGTCGCCCGACCCGGCACGGACGCCACGCTCATCGCCTACGGCCCGTCCGTTCCCACCGCGCTCGCAGCCGCAGCTGCCGCCGCTGAGGAGGGCCGCTCGCTTGAAGTCATTGACGTGCGCACCATAGTCCCCTTCGACGACGAAACCGTCTGCGCGTCCGTGCGCAAGACGGGACGCGCCGTCGTGATCGCCGAGGCCCACGGGTTCGCGTCCGTGTCCTCCGAAATCGTGGCCCGCGTCCAGGAACGCGCGTTCCACTATCTGGCCGCGCCCATCCGCCGCGTGACCGGCTTCGATGTCCCGTTCCCGTCTCCCAAGTTGGAGCACTACTACCTGCCAAGCGTCGACCGCATCCTCGACGCCGTCGACGACCTTCAGTGGGAGGACTAACCATGAGCTCAGATCTGCAGGTATTCCGTCTGCCCGACCTTGGCGAAGGACTCACCGAAGCCGAACTGGTCAACTGGCTTGTGGCCGTGGGGGACCAGGTCAAAGTGGACCAGCCCATCGCCGAAGTCGAGACCGCCAAGTCCATGGTTGAGGTGCCCTCACCGTACGCCGGCACCGTCGCCGAACTCCACGGGGAGGCCGGTCAAACGCTCGACGTCGGCAAGCCGCTGATCTCGATTGCTCGCGTTGGTACGGGGTCGGGTTCGCCTGACGCTCCGGCGGATGCGGCGGATGCGGTATCCACGGGAGTGCTGGCCTCGCCGGAGGTATCCGCAGCCGCCGAAACGTATCGGACTGAGGAGAAGGCTGGCTCGGGGAACGTGCTCATCGGTTACGGCACTCCTGGGGGAGCCACGGGTGGCCGGACCCGACCGCGGAAGGCGAGTGTCGCCGTCGTCGAGCCCGCCGCTGTTCCTGAGGCGTCGTTTGAGCCGGCTGTGGCCGGGACGCGTATCCCGGGAAAGCTCAGTGCTGTCATTTCCCCGCTGGTGCGGAAGATGGCGCGCGACCACGGTGTTTCGCTGGACTCGATCGAGGGTTCGGGGGCCAGTGGGCTGATCATGCGCCGGGACGTTGAAGCCGCGATTTCTGCGCCGGAGGCTCCGGCTGCTACGGCTCCTGCTCCTGCTGTTGCGGCTGCCGCCTCCGCTGCCGAGGGCTCCGTTGATGGCCGGACAGGCCTGGCTGTGTCGGCGCGGACGCCTGTTCGTGGAGTGCGCAAGGCCGTGGCTGCGAACATGACGAAGAGCCGCTCGGAAATCCCCGAAGCGACCGTTTGGGTGGACGTCGATGCCACGGCGTTGCTCGACATGCGTGCCGAACTGAAGAAGCGCGCACCGCACGATACCCCCGGTCTGCTGGCCTTCATCGCTCGTTTTGTCACGGCTGGGTTAAAAAAGTACCCGGCCTTGAACACACGCTTTGAGACCGCTGCCGATGGCTCGCAGGAGATCGTGGGCTTCGACGGGATCAACCTCGGGTTTGCAGCCCAGACCGACCGCGGACTCGTGGTCCCGTCCGTACGCAATGCGCACGAACTGAGTGCCCGCGAACTGGACGCCGAGATCCGGCGGCTCACCGCCGTCGCCCGTGACGGAAAGGCGACCCCGACGGAACTGGGCTCGGGCACCTTCACGCTGAACAACTATGGCGTGTTCGGCGTCGACGGTTCCGCGGCGATCATCAACTATCCCGAGGTCGCGATGCTCGGAGTGGGCCGCATCATCGACAAGCCCTGGGTAGTAAACGGCGAGCTGGCCGTCCGTAAGGTAACCGAGCTGACCCTGGCGTTCGACCACCGCGTGTGCGACGGCGAAACCGCGGCGGGCTTCCTCCGCTACGTAGCCGACGCCATCGAAAACCCCGGCGGCGCCCTAGCGGACATGTAGCACCCTCGCTCACATCCCCCGGGTTTGGGCGGCACCCTCGCTCACATCCCCCGGGTTTGAACCCAACGCCCGCTCACTGACGTGTGGCTGAATATGTGAAAAGGACCCCAACTTGAACAGTCGGGGTCCTTTCCGTTTAAGTTTCCAGCTTCAGTGCTTGAAGTCTGCTGAGATCTCAGCGAGCGTACGACCCTTGGTCTCGGGTGCGAGCCATTGCGAGAGGATGGCGCCGAGGAAGGCGACGACGGCGGCCACCACCATGCTGGGGCCCATGCCGATGTTGGCGATCGCCCACGGCAGGGCGAAAGTGCCGAGCGCGGCTCCAATGCGGCTGAAGGCCGCGGCGAAGCCCATGCCGATACCGCGAAGGTGGCCGGGGAAGACCTCGGCCGGATAGACCTGGGTCATCGTGGTGTAGCCGGCGTTGAAGAAGGAGAAGGCCAGGAACAGGGCCAGCACCAGGATGGCCGGCGCGTCCGCCCAGACGCCGATGACCAGCAGGATTCCGGCACAAAGCCACTGTCCCGGCACGGTGAGGATCCGGCGGCCGAGCCTGTCGATCAGCAGCACAGTGGTGACAACACCTGCGGCCGCGAGTGCAGACAGGCCAACTCCACCAGCCCAACCGCCGCCGAAGCCGAATTGGTTGAGTACCTCGTCGGCGAACGTCGCAATCGCGAAGTAAGGGGTGACTGCGCAGAACCAGAAACCTGCGGTGAAGAGGGTGGTTCGCCAGTACTGCTTCGAGAAGAGCATGGAGAAGGACGCATTCTTGAGGGTGCATTTGTCCTTGGCGGCTTGGGCTTCCTGGACCATCCTCAGGTTGATCTCTTCGGTGATGCTGTCGTGCATTTGTGGTGATTCGACGTACTTGCGCGCGATCGCCAATGCCTCGTCGCGCCGGCCCTTCGTAATGAGCCAGCTCGGCGATTCGGGGAGGCCGATGCGGGCGACGAACAGGACGGCGGCGAGGATCGTGCTCGTGCCGATGACGATGCGCCACGGGGCGCCAGCGTCGTGCAGGAGCGTGCCGATGATGAACGCCATCATGAAGCCGACGTACCAAGCGATCAGGGTCAGCCCGAGCAGGCGCCCGCGGAGCTTGGGCGGGGAGAACTCGGAAAGCAACGGTCCGCCGATGGAGTACTCGCCGCCGATCGCGACGCCCATGAAGAACCGGATGATGGCCAGCTGGATCACCGCGCCGTCTCCGGAAGTTACGAAGAACTGGGCAGCAGAGGCGACCAGGAACAGGCCCATGTCCACGAGGAACATGGGCTTTCGGCCGAACTTGTCAGCAGCCCACCCGGCAATCGGGGAGCCGACGAAGATGCCAACCAGCGGACCCGCAGCGATCAAACCCAGGGACAGCGCGTCGAGCTGGAGGTCAGTCCGCATGAGGCCGGTGACCGGGCCGATGATTCCGAGGATGTAGCCATCGAGGAACATACCGCCGATGAAGACAGCGACCAGCCGAAACATGAAGCGGCGTTTGAATGTGGAGCTGGTCTCTTTTGGTACGGGGACGTCGACGGCGGCCGTCGTCTTGGTCGGGTGGATCATGGAGGTGTGTTCCCTTCTGGCTTCAGCGAAAAACGCTGACGGCACCAGAGCGCCGTTTTCTAGACGTGCGGACAGTCGCAGACCTTAGCGACCTGTGAGGAGGCCAGCTGACTCGAGGCCAGCAGATTGCCGCGCTGGGCCCGCGAGGTGTTTTCAGCGGTTTAGTCGCCGCTCTTCGACAGCGAGACCTCGGGCCGGGGTCGACCAAAATGTGACATACGACTCATATATCAGAACTTTAGAGGCCTGATCCACCTGGGTCAAGGGTTTGAAGCTAATTCGGCGTTTACGTCTTTTGGGTTGTGCTCGGTGGCATTCGCCGGATCGGCAGACCCCCGGCATCCACTGGCATGCCAGCCTCGCTGCTGATGATCCTAAGCACCCGTTGGTTGTGACGATAGTCACATTTTGGGCGTTCTGCGTCACGTTTAGTTCGAGAGCCAGACCCCTTCAGTGGTTGAGCCATTCACGACGACGGTTCAGCTGCGCGTGCACGTCGCCGACCATCTCCAGGAGATGTGAACGCGGGAGTTGCAACTCATCAAAACTGAAGGAAACCATGATTAGAAGAATCGCCGCGGCTTTCGCCGCGACCACCTTGTTGGCATCGGGGGTGTTTGCAGCCCAGCTAGCCATGCCATCTCCCGCAAGTGCGGCCGCGCCACCAACACCTGCGACTGCCTTCGAAGCTCCACTTTGCCCGGGCGCTACAGATCACGTGCCTGACGCTACGATTAGCGGTACCTACCTTGATGAATATAACCAAGGCCTCGTGGTTCCGCTCTACAACCTGGATGGTGATCCCGCCGGTGGCACGGACCTGCCACCGTTGTGCGGTGTCCGCTATACGACAGAGGCTGAGGGCGGCCCTGTGGGTGGTGGGCCCGTCAGTGCCTGGATGTTCTGCACGGACCGCGATCTGCATACCTGCCACGACGGACGGCCTCTCGATGTAGATCTCGAGAAGAACGCTGACATGACGGACGCGCAGCGCCGCCAGTTCGCTTACATCGTCCAGCACGGTTTTCAGTACGTAAAAGGCGACGGTACCGTAAACAAGTTCGTCACTTCCGGCTCGAACTCCACAGATCGATACCGGCTGCAGATGTTGGCTTGGTGTGTCGCTGACTATGCCCAACTGACTGCGTCCCAGCAGGAGACCTGCGTGGCCAGCAAGCTCGGCCCCGGTGATATCGACCAGACACTCGGCTTCCTCGCCCAGGCCTACACGCCTGAGCTGGCGATCGATCCTGCCACGTCGGGTCCTTATGACGTTGGCACGGAAGCCAAGGTCACTGTGAACACCAACGTCGTGAAGACCCCGATCGAGCTGAGCAGTGTTAATGGCACCGTGCAGCTGTGCGCCGGCGAAACCGATGCTACGTTGAACGGCGGCATCCTGACGGTCAACGAACCGGCCACCATTGGCGACAACGTTGCCGTGGACCTTTGTACTACGGCGAGTGCGGCTGGCACAGTTACCGTCAATGCCTCGGTGCTGCCCACCACGGATGCCACCCTTAATTGGTTCCACAACGGCGACTCCGACTGCCAGGTTTATGCGGTGTTCACTCGCGTTGAAGCCCAGGTAATCAAGGCTGCCGCGGAGATTACTTACCAGACGCCTGCCCCGCCCAAGGGCAGCTTCAATGTCACGAAGACTGTTGTCAATGATGGTGGTCTGACGGTTCCTTCGGATTACACGGTTGGTTATGACTGCACCAACGGTTCGACGGGTTCGCTGGTTCTGGTTCCGGGTACTTCCCAGGAAGTCACCGATTTGCCGGTGGGTACCTCGTGTGAGCTGACCGAGCAGGCTTTGACTGCTCCGGCTGACGGTACCTGGTCTGCTCCGGTCTGGACTCCGGGTGATGTCACTGGGGATAAGTTCACGGTTGCGATTACTGACGCTGCTGTGACCGCTCCGGTTGCTGTGTCGCTGACGAACACCGCTGTGAAGAACCCGGTTCTGAAGGGCAGCTTCAATGTCACGAAGACTGTTGTCAATGATGGTGGTCTGACGGTTCCTTCGGATTACACGGTTGGTTATGACTGCACCAACGGTTCGACGGGTTCGCTGGTTCTGGTTCCGGGTGCTTCCCAGGAAGTCACCGACTTGCCGGTGGGTACCTCGTGTGAGCTGACCGAGCAGGCTTTGACTGCTCCGGCTGACGGTACCTGGTCTGCTCCGGTCTGGACTCCGGGTGATGTCACTGGGGATAAGTTCACGGTTGCGATTACTGACGCTGCTGTGACCGCTCCGGTTGCTGTGTCGCTGACGAACACCGCTGTGAAGAACCCGGTTCTGAAGGGCAGCTTCAATGTCACGAAGACTGTTGTCAATGATGGTGGTCTGACGGTTCCTTCGGATTACACGGTTGGTTATGACTGCACCAACGGTTCGACGGGTTCGCTGGTTCTGGTTCCGGGTACTTCCCAGGAAGTCACCGATTTGCCGGTGGGTACCTCGTGTGAGCTGACCGAGCAGGCTTTGACTGCTCCGGCTGACGGTACCTGGTCTGCTCCGGTCTGGACTCCGGGTGATGTCAGCGGGGATAAGTTCACGGTTGCGATTACTGACGCTGCTGTGACCGCTCCGGTTGCTGTGTCGCTGACGAACACCGCTGTGAAGAACCCCCCGAGCCCGACGCCGACGCCGACCCCGACTCCGACGGATACCCCGACTGAGACGCCGACGCCGACCCCGACTCCGACGGATACCCCGACTGAGACGCCGACGCCGACCCCGACTCCGACGGATACCCCGACTGAGACGCCGACGCCGACCCCGACTCCGACGGATACCCCGACTGAGACGCCGACGCCGACCCCGACTCCGACGGATACCCCGACTGAGACGCCGACGCCGACCCCGACTCCGACGGATACCCCGACTGAGACGCCGACGCCGACCCCGACTCCGACGGATACCCCGACTGAGACGCCGACGCCGACCCCGACTCCGACGGATACCCCGACTGAGACGCCGACGCCGACCCCGACTCCGACGGATACCCCGACTGAGACGGATACCGCCGACGCCGACCCCGACTCCGACGGATACCCCGACTGAGACGCCGACGCCGACCCCGACTCCGACGGATACCCCGACTGAGACGCCGACGCCGACCCCGACGGATACGCCGACGGAAACTCCGCAGCCGAGCGAATCGGGCACGCCGACCACTAGTGCTCCGGTCATTTCCGTTCCTACAACGGACGCCCCGGCAGGCGATTCATCAGTAACCGGTGGCAACGGCAGCGACCTTGCGTACACGGGAACCCAGGTGCTTCCCTACATCGCTGCAGCTGCGGTGCTCCTGGTCTTCGGAATCGTCCTCATGGTCATTGCCCGCCGCAGGACGGCATCGCGTCACAGCTAACGCCTGACGCTTAGTTAGTGGCGACAAGTGCGGCCCGGAAGCTCAAGCTTCCGGGCCGCATGCGTTCCCGTCACAATTGCTCGACATACACCAGAGAGCCGATAGTCCGCTTACAATTCTCTGGGGGTCAGCTGGTGGTCTCCAGTTGCCCGCGATCAGCCGTTCAAGGCTGCCCGCGATTTTCCCTAGGATGCCCAGTGAAAAATCCCCGACTCCGCCCTGTAAGGGCCGTTGGCATAGCCATGACCACTCTTCTCATTGGCGCTGGCCTGGCCGTTCAGCCGGCCGTTGCCGATAAGATCGACATCATTCCGAGCACCCCGAAGGTCCTCAAGCCCACAGCCGACGTCCCCACGGACCAATTCATTGTGGGCATTCGGGACAGCGCCGCCCAAACAGCCGCAGTGAAAGCCGAGAACGCAGCGGACCATGCAGCTACCAAGCTGGGTGTCGCCGCCAAGAGTTCCCGCGAGAATGCCACCGGCGGGCACGTCATCAAGCTCGACGAAGCACTTTCGGGATCTGAAGCCCAGGCCTTCGTTGAAACCCTCCGGGCAGACCCCAATGTGGCTTACGCAGAGCCCGACGCCATCATGCGCCCGACGTCGCATTCGCAGGACTACGGGTACTTGGAGCAGTGGAACCTGTGGGACAACCTTTCCGGCATCCGCACGCCCGGAGCCTGGGACTACAACCACGGTGAAGGTGTTGTGGTGGCGGTGGTGGACACCGGTATCACCAGCCACCCGGAACTCAACGCCAACGTGCTGCCCGGTTACGACATGATTTCCAGTGCTGCAGATGCGCGCGATGGAAACGGCCGGGACGCCGATCCCACCGACCAGGGTGACTGGGTACCCGCGGAAGAGTGTGAAGCCGGCAGCCCTGCCATGAACTCTTCGTGGCACGGAACCCACGTGGCTGGAATCGTGGCCGCGCTGGGGAACAACAAAATCGGCATATCCGGCGTTGCTCCAAGCGCCAGGATCCTTCCGGTCCGGGCCCTCGGCGTCTGTGGCGGGTACACATCGGACATCGCCGATTCCATCATCTGGGCTGCAGGTGGCGTGGTTACTGATGTTCCCGTTAACCCCAACCCGGCCAAGGTGATCAACCTGAGCTTTGGCGGCACCGCAGTGTGCTCCGCCACCTACCAGAACGCCATCAATACTGCGTACAACGCAGGCGCCGTGGTTGTGGCCTCTGCCGGAAACTCCAACGTTCCCGCAGCTGACGCGAGCCCCGCAAACTGCCAGAACGTGATTACCGTGGGAGCCAGCGACAAAACTGGAGCCCGGGCCTCGTACTCCAACTACGGCCCCACCGTGGACATCACGGCACCCGGCGGCGACATGTCAGTTGACGTCAGCAACGGCATCCTGTCCACGCTGAATTACGGGACCACCACTCCGGGCGAGCCTGCCTTCGCCTGGATGGAAGGCACGTCCATGGCCGCTCCCCATGTGGCCGGCGTTGCAGCACTCCTCATGTCCGCTGAAGGCGGCACAGTTACTCCTGCTCAGGTGGAGCAGCAGCTCAAAGAGTCGGCCAGGCCATTGCCGGGAGGCTGCTCGGTCGGTTGCGGCGCAGGCCTGGTGGATGCGACGGCGGCTCTGAAGAAGTTTGGCGGGACGGCTCCCGCCGCAGCGCCGAACAAGAAGCTCACCGACTTCAACGGTGACGGCACGAGCGACGTTATTGCCCGTGATGGCAGTGGCGCATTGTGGCTGTACCGGGGCAACGGCTACGGAGGATGGAAGGGCGCCCGCACCCAGATCGGTGTCGGCTGGAACGGCATGACCTCCATCGAGGCGCCGGGTGACTTCAACGGCGACGGCTACGCAGATGTCATCGCCCGCGACGGCAACGGCGTGCTTTGGCTCTACCCTGGCAACGGATTCGGGGGCCTGCTGGGTTCCCGTCAGATCGGCGCCGGCTGGAACGTCATGACCTCCATCAAGGCACCGGGCGACTTCAACGGCGACGCAACAGCTGACATCATCGCCCGGGACGGCAACGGCGTGCTCTGGCTCTACCCGGGCAATGGCACCGGCGGCTGGCTGCAGCCGCGTCAGATCGGCGCCGGCTGGAATGTCATGACCGCGATCGACGGCGTCGGCGACTTCAATGGCGACGGCAAAGCCGACGTCATTGCCCGCAATGGCTCTGGCGCACTGTTGCTCTATCCCGGTAACGGCGCGGGTGGGTGGCTTGGTACCAGCCAGATCGGTTCGGGCTGGAACATCTTCAACGCCCTCGAAGCTCCCGGCGATTTCGACGGCGACGGCAAGGTTGACGTCCTTGGCCGCACCACTGGCGGTGACCTGATCCTGTACGCAGGCAACGGCGCCGGCTGGTGGCTGTACTCCGCCCAAGTAGGCGCAGGCTGGAACGTCATGACGGCCATTCTCTAAATCCCTGCACCAACGGCTCGGTTCATTCCGCTCCCTCCCAGCTTTCCGTGGGTAGAGTAGAGGCCTGAACATCGCCGGATTGCACTGGATACGGAGAACGCATTGTCAGCTTGGCTGGAACTTGGACCGGACAACTACGTCTTGGAAACCGAGGGATCGTTACTCAACACCGGGCTGGTGGTGGGCTCTGAGCTCGCCATGGTCATCGACACCGGCTGCGGCCCGCGCCAAGGCCGGGAGATCCTCGCTGCAGTGCGCGAAAAAACCCAGCTGCCGCTGGTTGTGGTGAACACCCACGCGCATTACGACCACTTCTTCGGTAACGCCGTTTTCGCTGACGACGGCGTTACCGAGTTTTGGGCGCACGCCAACTGTGCGGCCACTATCGAACGCGACGCCGATAACCAGCGTCGCTTCGTGGCCACCAACGAACCCGAGATGGCAGCGGGGGAGGGTGATGCCGTCGAGATCGTTGTCCCGAACGCGCTGGTCCGCGACCAGCCGGTGTTGGTGGACCTTGGCGGGATCACTGCGACGCTCTTCTACCTGGGCCGTGCCCACACGGACGGTGACCTGCTGGTTGGAACCAGCTCCACCCTGTACGTGGGTGACCTGGTGGAGCAGGGAGCGCATCCTTCGTTCGAGGATTCGTACCCGGAAGAGTGGGCTGACGCCTTGCGGCACATTTCCGCCTTGCGCCACCGTTACGAGTTCCTGGTCCCGGGGCACGGCAAGCATGTCAGTGACGAGTTTGTGAAGACCATGGCGCACACCATGAGCACCGCGGTTCGCCAGGCAACCCAGTCCATCCGCGACATGCCCTCTGATGCGACCAAGGCGATTCCTGTGCTGCCGTACGGGCCGGAACAGTCACGTTGGTTCATAAAGAGGCTTCAGGAAACCAACGCACATGGTCGCACCTCCCTGGGAACACCGGACTTCGGTCCGAGCGAAACGGGTTCTTACCCCTCGTAAACAAGGTTCCTTACAAATTTGTCATCTTGTTTACTCACAGGCATGGACTAATGGCTTAAACACGTCTTAGGATGAACACGACCATTGGTTCGCGACTACCTGGGGGTGTCGAGATGAGGGGTTCACGCGCATTCCCGCGTGCTGCCAGCATTCTCCGCTCTGTCATGGTCGCGGGCGCAGGCACCGCAATCTGGATGGCACTCTCGGCCACTGCCGCAAATGCGGACTCGGATACGCACGACAAAACCTTGCTGAACAGCGTTGCTTCGTCGAGCTCCATCAGCGTCCCCTTGCCTGACGTGGCCCTTCCTGCAGCCGTCAAGGGATTGCTGCCTGGTGACAAGATCGACGTCCCCGTCCCCGCAGTCACTCCCGTAGTGCAGCAGGTGGGCGGCGCGTTGGATCACGCAGTGGGCACCGTGCCGGTTGCCAACCAAATTCTCCCCGCAAACACGGCGGGAACCATCGTGAACACCGTGGTCACACCTGTCACCGACCCCGTGGACCAAGCTGTCAACGTGGTGGTGCCTCCCGTGAACTCGATCGTAGAGCCGGTGCGTTTGGAGCCGGTGACGGGCGCGGTCAACCCTGTGGTGGAGCCTATTGTGGGGGTGGTAGACACCGTCCTGCCGCCCCTCGACTCAGTGGTCCCGCCAGTCACTGTTCCACCCGTAGTGGTGCCACCGGTGACGGTCCCTGACACCGAATTGCCAGGGATTCCTGGCGCCGACGCAGTAGCCCCGGCATCGCCGGAATCGGACGCTGAGCCGGCGACCGACGTCGTGGGTTCACCGGAGCCAGCTGGCAGCAGCCTGGCCGCTCAGGCCGAACAATCCGCTGCCGTTGGGCTCGCGGCCGATGCTTCGTCGGGCCTGGCCCACACCCGGAACTTCGGCCCCACGGGCATCACTGCGGTGCTCGGCGGATCGTCCTCTGCTGCCGAGCCTGAGGCCCCGACCGGGCTGCCCGGCGACTTCGACGCCGTACCCTCCGGCCTGGCCGGCAGTGGTTCCGGCGGGTCTTCAAACGGGCCGCCCAACCCTGCAGCCGCATTCCTCCACGACGCACTTATCATTCCAGCCGACGCTCTTCCTGGCCTCGCCACGGCCAGCGCTGAACAACATCCACAGCCGGTCTCATTCGACCCCGGCTCATCTCCTGACTAATTCCCCTGCCTCGCTGCACCAACTTTTGCGGCAGACGGCTCTACAGACGATCCTTGATCGGACGTCTCCGGGAACTAGATCTTCAGGAGAGAAACACCATGAACACGACCATTCGCAAGTGCCTGATCGGCACCTGCTTTGCCGGGGGCATGATTGTCCTCAGCGCCACCGCTGCAAACGCCGCGGATACCACCAGCGGCAAGGACGGATTGCTCTCCGGCACGCAGGTGGTGGCGCCAGTAACAGCGCCCGTCAACGTGGGCGCAACCTCTTTGGGCCTGGTAGGGGATTCGGCAGCAACCAGTTCGGCAGCACCCGCCGCCGCTTCCGGTTCGGCGCCAGCCACCACCAACGGTTCCAACGGCATCGGCTCCGGAACGCAAGTAGTAGCTCCGGTAACGGTGCCCGTAAGCCTGGGCTCGTCGTCAGTGGGTCTGCTGGGGGGCTCCACTGCGACGAGCTCAGTCACACCTTCCGCCCCTGCCGGGGCAACAAGTTCGACGCCGGCGGCCGCCACCAGCGGTTCGGACGGTATCGCCTCGGGAACCCAAGTTGTGGCACCGGTGACGGTCCCCATCACGGTGGGGTCGACGTCGGTCGGCGTCCTGGGTGACTCGGCAGCCACTTCGGGTTCGAACGGTTCTGCCAGCGGCTCGGCGCCTGCTTCGTCCGGTGCCGCTACTTCCGGTTCTGATGGCGTCGCTTCCGGTACGCAGGTTGTTGCTCCGATTACGGCTCCGGTCACTGTCGGATCCACTGCCGTGGGTGTGGCTGGGGATTCCTCAGCTACCTCGGGTTCGAGCGGTTCTGCCGGCGGTATGGCTCCTGCTTCGTCCGGTGCCTCGACTTCCGGTTCTGATGGCGTCGCTTCCGGTACGCAGGTTGTTGCTCCGATTACGGCTCCGGTAGGCCTTGGTTCTGTCGGTGCTGGTGTGCTGGGTGATTCCTCGGCTACGTCGGGTTCGAACGGCACCACTGGCGGCACGGGCAGCACGCCAGGCGCCACCACGACCGGCTCTGACGGCGTCCTTGCAGGTACGCAGCTGATCGTTCCGATCACCGCTCCCATCACCATTGGCTCCACCTCGGTAGGCATCGGTGGCGGTTCTGCCGGCAACGTAACCCCTCCGGTTGTCACGCCTCCGGTAGTCACCCCGCCCGTCGTCACCCCGCCCGTAGTTACGCCTCCCGTTGTCACCCCTCCGGTGGTTACCCCTCCTACCGAAACCCCGATCACCGGAAGCCCCTCGACCGGTGGAGAAACTGGCGATGATCAGCCCATCGGTGGCCCCGTAACGGGTGGCGCAACGAACAGTGGCGCTACTAACGGAAACCTCACCGGCGGAACCATCCAGACCGCGGGCAGTGTTCACTCAATGGTTACTACCCAAGGTTCCGTGACCGCGGCAGCCTCCACCGCCGTCGGAAGCGCCAAGACCCTGGCCGCAACGGGCCTGGACAGCAGCTTCGTACTCTGGGCAGGAGCAATGCTCCTCATGGGCCTGGTAATGACCGCCCTTGGTCGTCGGAAGGCAGCAGCCAGCCGTCGATAGGGCCGAGCGGTAATTCCGCTTCGCATCCAGTTGTTGCGGCTCCGATCTCCAGAGCCGCAACAACCGCGCATTAAACCCGCGCACCCGTTGCCGCCGATCGCACCCGTAACCTCTGGTGCGCCGAGCGCGTACGGGTGCGGGCCAGCCCACGAAAGGGTGCGCCGGGCGCGTACGGGTGCGGGCCAGCCCACGAAAGGGTGCCCGCCAGACCACGAAAGGCAGCAGGGCACTTGCCCGGGTCCTAGGATGAAAGGGATGACCACCACCCAAGCAGACACGAACTTCAGCCTTCGCAGCGTCGCACTCCCGGCTTTCGGGCCAGCGCTGCTGTTTTGTATCGGCGAGGGGGCGGTCCTGCCGGTCATAGCGCTCTCGGCCAGGGAGCTGGGCGCCTCGGTGGCTGTGTCGGCGTTGATCGTGACGCTCATTGGGCTGGGCTCGTGGATCTTCAACATTCCGGCCTCGATCATCACCGAGAAGTTTGGTGAACGATGGTCCATCGTTGGCGCCGGTGCACTGGGAGCCATGGCCTTGGGCGCGGCGGCTTTTGCCCCGCAGGTGGAGCATGGACTCTGGTTGCTGGCGGCCTCCATGACATTGGTGGGCATGTCCGCCAGCGTCTTCAACCTTGCCCGGCAGAAGTTCCTCACCGAGGCCGTGCCGGTCATCTTCCGTGCGCGTGCGCTGTCCACCTTGGGTGGCGTCACCCGGATCGGCATCTTTATCGGCCCGTTCATAGGGGCCGGAGTCATGCAGTTCGCGGGCATCAGCGGAGCGTACTGGGTTGGCTTTGCAGGGATGATGGCGGCGGCAGCCTTATCGCTCACCGTCCCGGATTTGGTTGCGCCCGAGACGTCCGACGGCGGTCCGCGCCCTCCGGCGTCGACGCTGCGGAGCGTCGCGGTGTCGCACGCGGGGGTGTTCCTGAGCGTCGGCTTCGGCATCCTGCTGCTGAGTGCATTGCGTGCTTCGCGACAGGTCGTTATCCCGCTGTGGGCAGAGCATCTGGGCCTCGACGCGACCCACGCCTCACTGCTGTACGGCTTGTCTGGAGCGATCGACATGCTGGTCTTCTACCCTGCGGGGAAGCTCATGGACAGGAAGGGCCGGCAATGGGTGGCCATTCCGTCCACGGTGATCATGGGATCGGCGCTGATCCTGATTCCGTTCACCGCAGGCTTTGTCCCGTTGCTCCTGGTCGCGTTGCTGATCGGCTTTGGAAACGGGATCAGTTCAGGGCTGATCATGACATTGGGCGCCGACTTCTCGCCGGACAACGGGCGGAGTCATTTCCTGGGAATCTGGCGATTCATCGCAGACTCGGGCGCCACCGGGGGACCGGTCCTGCTCTCCGGATTGACGGCCGCCGTCTCCCTATCCGCCGGTATCTGGGCCACAGGGGTACTGGGCTTCGCAGCGGCAGCGGTGTTCGCCGTCGCAATTCCCCGGCTGAAGCACCGCCGCAACTACTGAGGCGCGTGGCTTCCCGACCCACTCTCAAGCCGCAGCAGCCACAAATCACCCCCATCAGGTTGTTTTGTGGCTGTGAGCCGTTGAAAAGAGGTCAGGAAGGCACGCGCTCAGCAGAAGCGGGACGCTTCAACGCATGGCCGGGCACCTTGCCGGTCACCAGAACCACAGCAACCACCAGCAGCAGCAAACCCCACGTGGCGTTGGCCGCGCCAAGGGCCGTGCGCATCACCACGAAGGGCGGAATGATGGCAAGCACAGTCGCAACAACGATCCGCCACATCGCAGGCCGCGAGGCTCCCGGGGCCAGCGCGGTGCTTGCGAGCTCCAGACGGACCAACGGCATGGAGACCAGGAGCACCAAGGCCCACGCCGCCACGTAGAAGGCCGGCCGGCTGAGCCACCATTCGGCACTGGCGGGCTCAGGGAAGGGCAGCCGCAGGAGCAGGGCGATCCCGAACATCGCGATGATCAACGGCAAGTGCCACAGATAGATGGTCATGGCCCGGCTGCCCACCACAAACATCACCTTCTGGACCCAGCCAAGCTGCACGCACCGCTGCAGCACCGGGTAGAAGGCCTTTACCAGAAGCACGTGGGCCAGCCCAACCAGGATCAGGGGAAACATGGGTGGGTTTTGGCTGGTCAGCATGTCCACCGGGTAAGGACCCGAATGCGTCAGCAGCACCAACGATGCATAACAACCAGCCGCAGCAAGAACCAGGTGCCAACGCGCAAACCGGTCAAAGAACCCATCGGCATAGAAGAACCCCAGCTGCTGCAGCAGCCCCCACACGAACACCATATTCAGCAGCCCGATCGGGTTCGAGTCGAAGCCCCAGGAATTGTGCTCCAAGCCTAATCGGAAAACATCCACGACGACGGCGCCCGCGGCCAGCGCGCCGATGGTCCGGTACGGTGCTGCTTCATGAAGTTTCGCCATGGTGGGCACCATCGCCTGGCAGATCAGGTAGGCGGCAAGGAACCACAATTGCACTCCGGCGCCCGCGGCAATCACGGCGAGCAGATCGCCCGGCACGCCGGCCGCGGTAGCACTCCACAGCGCAACCGTGAGGAACGCGTACAACGCAACGGTGGGGCGAACCAGCCGCAGCACCCGGTTCCTCAGATAGTCGCCTGCATCGCCTCCCTTCCGCCGCAGGCTTCGCCACGACGTCAAGGACGCGAATCCGCCAACGACGAAGAAGAGCGGCATGACCTGGCCAAACCATGTGCCCTGGGCGAACCAGCTGAGGGAGGTCAGCGGGTTGTCCACGCCGATGCCGGAGTCGTCCACGCTGATGCCCATCATGAGCAGGTGGACTGCGACAACGGCGAACATGCAGGCCACCCGGATGACGTCCACAACGAGGTCACGTGAGGCCGCGACAGTTGCGGTGCTGCCGTGCAAGCCGGGTTTCAGTGTGGAAGACATGGGAGCTCCTGGAGTTGGCCACTGTTTATCCATCGAATGGAGTAACTGTAGCGCACCGCGAAAGATTCGTCGACGTAATCCACGGAAACCTTGGACCCGGCGGGTCAGGATCGGCCTTTCCCGTCGTAGCCTAGTGGGGGGACCCGGCCAATTTCCCGAGTTTGAGGCAGTGCATTGAGGGTCCCCGCCCTATCCCACCAATCAAGAACGGCAGCGCTGATCACTATGCACATCAGGGAATTTTGGAATCAGCTTTCTCCCGAAACGCAGCAATGGCTCATCGACAATCCCGGCAGCGTCATGGTGCCGCGGACGGTGACGACAATCATCAAGGGACAAACCGGCGATGACAGTGACGTGGATATCCATGGAGCCACTGTGCTGACCGATGAGGACCGCGCCTTCATCCGGGAGCAGGCCCGCCGGGTGCGCAGCGACGCTACGGAGGGCTGACGCCTACGGCGGTGTGCCGCCGTCGGGCCTTAGTTCTTGCGGGCCGCCAGGCCGAACAGCCACGTGCCGCCAAGCGCTGAGAGGTATCCAGCGATGGCTATGAAGGCCGTGCCTGCCCAAAAGTAGTCGATGGTGCTGTCGGCGCTGAGTCCGGGCATCACCTGGAACAGTGAGTACGCGGCCACCATGACGGCGATCATCAAGGCGCCGACGGTAAGCCATACCCAGATCCGGGATGCGGCCCAGTGCTCGCCGTAGCCCTTCCAGACATTCCAGCTGCCGCCGGTGCGCAGGACAATCCAGCCGGCTGGAAGCATCACTGCGGCAACCACCAGGAAGGCGGCGATGACGTCGGCGGGGCGGTGCCACTGGTTGATGAGTGTGGAGACGCCGGTGGCAACGGCGAACGTGCTGCCAAGGAAGCCGGCCAGTGGACGCCAGCGCGGTGAAACCATCAGGAACACCGCTGCCGCTGCGGAGGCGGCAAGGGTGGTGTGACCGGAGGGGAGTGAGTTCAACTCCAGGGTCTGCACGCCACGGTCGGGCCGGTCCGGGATGAAGAATTTGAGGACCTGGGTGGCCAGGTTGGCAGCGACGCAGGCGGCCACGGCGATTCCAGCAGCCCTCCAACGGCGTCGTGCCACGGTCACGAAGAGCACCATCACGGTGGCGATCGCCAGGGAAAGCATGGGGAGCATGTCCAGGAATTCCGTGGACGCCCGGCCTGCTGTTCCGCTCAGGGCTGTGGCTTCGACCAGCGCTGACTCGTCGATGAACTGGCCGGGGGTGGTGCGCACGAAGAAGTAGTACGTCGCCGCGAGGCCCACGATGCTGGCAACGGTGGCCAGGCAAAAAAGGAAACCTGTGCCACTGCCTGCGGCGCGTGCTTCAAGCGGCCGTTTGCTCGACCTCCCGCTGGTGCGGAATTGCTGGGAACTCATTCTGACTAGACTGCCACAATTCGCTGGACGGCTCATGTGAATCGGGGCCTCGCGTGGCGGGCTTGCGTGAGGCGCACGCAACAATTCTGTGACACTTGACACGTGTTAGGTGGCAGGCATACTGTTCCTAACACGTGTTAGGGAAGGAAAATGACATGTCGGGAACCAATGGGGCTTTGCGCGAATTCACACGTAGAAGTGCCCTCACAGCCCTCGGCGCCGGAATTGTCGGACTCACAGCGGCGTCGTGGCCGCGCTTGACCGGCACTGATATCCCAGGCCGGGGAGACAACAGCCTCAGCATCGCCATCATGGGCACCGCCGCAGACGCCGCAGCCCGCCAGAAGGTTATCGACGCCTTCGCCAAGGTCCACCCTGAGATCAAGGTCAAGGTCCAAGCCATCCAGGCCGTGGACTGGAAGGACTTCTTCACCAAGATCCTCACCATGGTGGCCGCCGGGACACCACCGGACGTCGTGTACGTGGCAACAGAAGGCGCGCAGCTCTTCGCCGAGAAGCTCGCCCACCCGTTGGACGAGTACCTCCGTCGCGATGCCGACCACATGAAGGAGTACTTCGCAGACGTCCACCCCAGCTTGGTGGAAGCCTTCATGTACAAGGGCAGCCTGTTCCAGCTTCCCATCGACTGGAACGCCGCCAACATGTACTACAACACAACAGCGCTCCGGCAGGCAGGCCTGGACCGGCCCGCGGATGACTGGACCCACACCGACTTCCGGGCCACCCTCGCCGCCATGAAGAAGGCGAATCCCAAGGACTTCACTCCGTACTACTGGACCAACAGGCTCTTCGGCGGAGTGGTGCCGTGGCTCTACGCCAACGACACGAGCTTCCTCAAGGAAACCAAGTCCGGCGGAGGCGAGTGGCTGTGGGACGGCTTCTATCCCAACGACCCCTCGCGTGGCCTCCGCTCCGGCGGCTACCAGTGGCTCGAACCCAACGCAGACGATCCCCGGGTCTTCGAATCCTTCGATTACCTCCGCGGGCTGGTCAAGGACGGACTCGGCGTCCGACCCGAAGAAGGCGGCGGAAGCTCGCTGATCGGCCTCTTCGCCTCCAACCGCATAGGTACGACGCCGGCAGGCGGCTATTGGGTTCAAGGCCTCCACGAGGCGGGGATGACTGAGGACGGATTCGATGTCCAGTTCTTCCCCAAGTGGCGGTCCCAACGGCACCAGTTCGGCACCGCAGGCTACGCGATCATGAAGACAGCCAAGGACAAGGACGCCGCCTGGGAATGGGTGAAGTTCTCCTCGAGCCTGGAAGCCATGAGGATCGTGTTCCCGACGCCGAACACCACGCCCGCCCGCCGCTCGATGGTTAACGAGCAGCTCTATGCAGGTACAGGGCCCCGGCATTGGAAGGTCTTCTACGACACACTGGACCGTTTCCCCACCACCGGCCCCATTCCAGCGCCACCCCAGCAGGCCGCCGTCGAGACCGCCCTGATGAAAAACGTAAGCCTGGCTGTCAGCGGCGACGAGCGCCAACTTAAGGACGCGCTCAACTCCATGCAGCGTGACCTTGAACTGGCCCTGAGGAGGCAGCCATGAGCACAACCACCAGTGCGCCCGCCCGGACAGGAAGACAGGCCGTCCGCAAATCCCCGCACGATGCCAAGCGGGGACGGGTTCAACAGCGCTGGCTCCCGTGGGCCTTCCTGGCACCGACCATCGCAGGCATGGGCATCTTCACCTTGCTGCCCATCGTGGCGTCGATCGCGCTCGCCTTCTTCCGCTGGGACATCATCTCGGCGCCGACGTTCGTGGGCTTCGACAACTTCGCGGAGGTAGTCCAGGACCCCACAGTCCGGGTGTCGTTCCTGAACACCATCGTGTTCGTGGTTGTTGCCGTGGCGCTGCAGCTCGGGTTGGCCCTGGGCCTGGCGATCATGGTGCAGGAGAAGCTCCCGGCCTGGTTGAGGGTGTTCTTCCGCTCGGCGTTCTTCTTCCCGCTGATCCTGTCCGCGGCGTCGGTCTCGATCTTCATGCGGTACTTGTTCAACGAGCAATTCGGCGTCGTGAACTGGTTGTTGTCCATCGTCGGCATCCCGGCGGTTCCGTGGCTGACCACGCCAGGTGGGTCGGCCGCCGTCGTGATTCTTGTGTACGTTTGGCAGAACTTCGGTTTCTCGTTCCTGCTGTTCATCGGCGGCCTGGCGTCGATTCCGGTGGAGACCTACGAGGCCGCCTCCATCGACGGAGCGACGGGTTGGCGCAAGCACTGGTACGTCACCCTGCCGCTGCTGAGCCCCACCACGCTGGTGGCCTCGGTGATGGCCATCATCAACGCACTGCAGGTGTTCGACCAGCCCTACGTCCTCACCCGGGGCGGACCCGGCGACTCGACACGAACCGCGGTCATGGTGATCTTCGAGTCCGCGTTCCAGCGCCTTGAATTCGGCCAGGCCTCGGCGATCGGCGTGATCCTGACGCTCATCATCATGGGCATCACCGCCCTTCAGTTCCGGCTCAGCAAACGATTCGTCTTCTACCAGTAAGGCCCGCCATGACCACCATTCAAGAACGTGTCACCACCACGGCGCCCGTAGTCACCCGGAAGAAGCGCGACTGGTCAGTGGCCGCGCGCGTCATCGTCTTGCTGATCGCGTCCGTCTTTGTCCTGGGCCCGGTTTTGTGGACGCTGTCCACCTCGCTGCGTCCGCCGTCGGAATCCTTCCAACTGCCGCCCGCCTTCCTGCCGCTCAATCCGGACCTCACCTCATACGAGCAGGTCTTCAAACAGCTCAACATCGTGGCGCTGGTCATTAACAGCGCCTTGGTCACCGGGCTGATCGCAGTAGGACAGATGATCACCGCGGCACTGGCCGGATACGCTTTCGCCCACCTTCGCTTCCGCGGACGGGGGGCGCTGTTCTCCATCGTCCTGGCCACCATGATGGTGCCGGCGCAGGTGACGATCGTGCCTGTCTTCATGCTGATCCGCGGTGTGGGTTTGTCGGACACGCTGCTCGCGCTGATCATCCCGGCCATTCCGACGGCATTCGGCACCTTCCTGATGCGCCAGTACTTCCTGGGGTTGCCGGGCGAGCTCGCTGAAGCGGCCGCTATCGACGGTGCCTCGCCGTGGCGTACGTTCCGTTCCGTATATGCGCCGCTGGCCATGCCGGGCCTGGCAATCGTAGGCATCCTGGCATTCAACTTCCACTGGAACGAGTTCTTCAGGCCGCTCATCATGACCATCTCGGAGCAGAACTTCACGCTGCCACTGGGCTTGGTTTCCCTTCAGGGCAACCTGGGTACAGGAAGCATCTCCGTGGTCCTTGCCGGCGTTGTCCTCTCCATGATTCCCGCGCTGGTGGTGTTCATGTTCGGTCAGCGTGCGCTGCAGGACGGGCTCACCGCAGGCGCGGGCAAGTAGTTTCTTCTTCACTTTGAAAGGGGTTCCGTTGACGGACCTTGTACTCTCTGACTCCCTGTTGGCTGCCTCGACGCACCCGGACCCTGCCTTCCCGAGGTTCCACCCACGTCCGGCGCAGGGCTGGATCAACGACCCCAACGGCGTCAGCTTCATCGACGGCCGCTACCACGTGTTCTTCCAGTACAACCCCTTGTCCGCCCGGCACCACCAGATCCAGTGGGGCCATGTGAGCTCCCCGGACCTGGTCCGCTGGGAAGAACACCCGGTGGCACTGGTTCCCCAAGCGGGCGGCCCGGACTCTGCCGGCTGCTGGACTGGCGTGGTGACCTCGGATAACGGCGTTCCGACGGCCGCATACTCCGGTGTGAAGGACCACGGCGGTCACTCCCAGGTAGTGATCGCGCGTGGTTCCGCGGATCTGGTGACGTGGGAGCAGGACGGACACGTGGCCGCTCCCATGCCTGCCGATCCGCTGGTCACTGCTGTGCGCGACCCCTTCATCTTCCACTTCAACGGCGTCCGCTACGCCATGCAGGGCGCCGGACTGGCCGATGGGCGTGCCGCCTTGCTGCTGTACACCGTGGACTCCCTCGACGACTGGAAATACCAAGGGATCTGGCTCACCACGGCCAACCCTGTGGCTGCCGAGCACACGCCGGCTGAGATCTGGGAGTGCCCTCAGTTGGTAGAGGTGCCGGTGGCATCCGGCGGTTCCACGTGGGTCATGATGTTCTCGCTCTGGCTTTCCGGAGACGACCACGAGCACGCCAACGGCGTGGGGCACCTGATCGGTTCGCTCTCAGCCGACCCGGAGACCGGGTTGCCGGTGTTTGCTCCTGTCTCGGGCGGGAAGTCCGACCTTGGCCGCGACTTCTACGCGCCGCAAATCGTGCAGCTTTCTTATGGCCGCTCTGCTTCGGCTTTGCTGTTCGGTTGGGCCAACGAAGGGCCCGGACGTGACGGTCGCCGTGGCCGCACCCAGGAAGAAATCGACGACGCCGGATGGTCGGGTGTGTTAACGCATCCCCGCCTTTTGTCTGTGGTTGACGGGGCGCTGGCTGTTGCTCCCGCGCCGGAAGCCGGCGTTTACCGGGGTGCTTCCGTGGCTTCCAGGGCTACCGGATCCGTGGAGGTTCCTGGGTTTGCCGAGGTGCTGGTGTCCGGTTCCGGCACTGTTTCCTTGGAACTCGGTGAGGGTTCTGGTTCCCAGGCGGTCTATTCGGGTGAGCTGGTTGAGGGGGAGGAGCTCCGGATCTTCATCGATGCCTCCCTGGTGGAGGTGTACCGTTCCGGTTCCGTCGCCACCACCCTCCGGGCCTACCCTGCGCCCGGAGAATCCTGGACGCTAAACCTTCCCGATGGCGCGACCGCCGAGGTGTGGGAGTTGGCACTGCCTCGCTGAGTGTCCTCCGCTGCGAGGCCCGCTCTGCGCGCTATTTCGAGGATTTGGGGCGCTGAGCGGGCCTCGCAACGACGGGCTCAGCGTGGTGCTGGGCCCGTCGACTCACGCACCACCAAGCGGCAGGGGACAAGCGTCTCCAGGGTGGGGGCCGCCGTCGTGCTTTCCTCGCCCTCAATGGTTCGCAAAAGTGCTGTCATGGCCGCCTGGCCGATCTCGCGCAACGGCAGGGCCATGGTGGTGAGGGCGGGAACCATGGTGTTGGCGATCCGGTGTTCGTCGTCGTAGCCCATGATGGAGAGGTCGCCGGGGATGCTGAGGCCCAAGCGCGAGGCCGCCAGCGCAACGCCGATGGCCAGGCGGTCGTTGGCGCACATGATGGCCGTCGGCCGGTTGGTGGGTTCGACGTCGTCGAGCAGGCGCATGGCCCAGGTGAAGCCGTCATTGATATCCCAGCCGGCGTGCGTAATCCGGTCCTCCCTGATGCCGATCCCGGCGCGCGCAAAGGCGTCCTTGTAACCTTGCACCCGGAGGGGAGCGGCCGGGTCTTCGCTGGCGCCGGCCACAAGGGCAATATCCCGGTGGCCCAGCTGCAAGAGGTGTTCGGTGGCTTCACGGCCACCGGTGACTTCGTCCGGGATGACGTGGTGAAGCTGGGGTTGGGGATGTTCGTCGTAGCAGTTGGCCAGGACTGACGGGACGCGGAGCATGCCTTGGGGGATCTCGATGGGCTTCAAGCCGACAGTCACGTACATGAGGCCATCAACTTGCCGGTCCAGGAGGGTTTCGATGGCACTGGCATCCCGGGCGGCGTCGCTTTCGGTGTCCATGACAACGGTGACGAAGCCACGGCTGCGTGCGACGTCGTCCGCGCCGCCGATGATGTTGCCGTCGAAAGGGCTCACTACCACCGCGTCGGAGACTATGCCGATGACGCGCGACCGTTGGTTCCGCAGGCTGAGGGCAATAGCATTGGGGGAGTAGTTCAGCTCCTGGGCTGCCAAACGGATGCGGTCCTGGCTCTCCTTGGCCACGTTTCCGTCTCCGCGCCCATTGAGGACCAGTGAGACCGCACTTCGGGACACGCCGGCCCTCTTGGCGACGTCCAGTGCGGTTGCCTTGCGGTTCATCGGCTTCCTCTCCTGCGCTTAGCCAGCAGTCTACCTAACGCGTGTGAGGGCGGATTACTGGCTCAGGCCCCGTAGCCCATTCCCGAGAAGATGGAGCGCATAAATTCCATACTTTTGAGGCTGGCCAGGACCATGTAGAGCAACCACCCTGCGATCAGCACAGCCATTGGCCACCGCCCACGTCCGGGGGCGACCTTGTTGACCACCACTGTCCGGCCAATCATGTAAACCACGCTGCCCATGTACATAAGGGCCCAGGCCCAGTGAAATGGCCGGACGACTCCATTCCTTCGTAGCCTCCGGTAGTCGAAGAATGCCAGGACAACCGACGCCAGGTACACAAACGCCAAGGTCCCAATGGTCAGGAAGTAGCCGAGGTCCAAGAGAGACGACGGATCAGGAACGGGATCGCCTGTGGATGATGTCACGAAACGGACCTGTGGGTTCCACGCCGGACGAGCACCGCTGGAAGCAACGGCAGCCCGGCGAAGACCCAGACGAAGGCGTTGTAGACCGGAGTCCCCGGGCGGAGGGCTGGGCGCTGGTTGAGCAACGGCGAAGCCGGTGGTCCTATATGTTGTGTCCAGGCCGAGCCATCCCACCAACGGAAGTACCGTGGGTCCGCAGCATCGGCGTACCAGCCAGGTTCCGGCGTCGTGGTGGGACTCGAAAGCGGGCCCGGCGCTGAGGCGTCAGTCATTGCGTCCCTTCGGCGTTAGGCGTTTACGGAGTAGCCAATCTGCGAGTAGATCTGCGACATGAAATTGGCCATCCAAATGCCCACCACGATCAGCGACACAATGTAGGTTCCGATCATGGCCCAGATCGGGGCGAGACCCCGGCCAAGAGCTACCTTCCGAACGATCACGGTCCGGCCAATGATGTAAACCGTGGGGCTCAGGAAGCACCAGGCCCAGTGGAACGGTCGGATCACTCCCGAATTCGCAAGGCGCTGGCGATCAAGGAACGCGAAGAAAACCGATAGCCCGTACGTGACGAACCCGACGCCCTGGAGCAAGAAATATCCGGGGGAGTAGATCGACGTCGGGTCGACGGTGGTGGTGCCTTGGCGCGTTGTGATGAGGCGGAACTCTGGCTGCCAGGTGAGCATCAGGAGGAGCGTGACGAGCGGGAGCAATGTGATCGCCCAAATGAACGGGTTGTACACCGGCGTCTGGTTGCTGATGAGAACGCGCTGGACAGGCATGGTCTGCGCCGTGGCTGGGGCCAGATGCGGTGTCCACTGCACACCGTCCCACCACCGCATCCGCTGAGGGAATGACGGGTCCGGGTACCAACCGGGAGGCGTTGTTGAACCGGGCATTGCTTGACTCATGTTTCCCCCACATCGTGTTGTGACTTCGAGAATATCGCGGTTGCTGCCTCTCGGTTGTCAGGTGACCTTCCCCAGAGCTTATGTGGCGGTGTATGGATGGAGCATGAGCTTCTTCGACGACCTCCCCGAGGCCCCCGCCGGGCTACGTGAACCGCAGCTGAGCCGGCCGGCATGGTCCGGGCCGCCGTCGGACGAGCTGCCGGGCATGGTGCCCTCCGGAGGCTTTGTACTCCGCGGCCCCAACGCGGTGGTGGCGCTCAAAGCGGTCGAGGTCTTTTCCACGGGATGCATTCTGGATCTTGTGTGGTCCGTGCGGCGCTCCGAAGAGTCCGATTCGGGGTGGCTGGAAGTGATGGAGCGCGGCTTCGAGCGACCCGGCTTGCCGGGCATCCTCATCGGGGTTGCGCTGCCCGATGGTCGCAAAGCCTTCGCCGGGGATCCTTCCATGGTGGAAGGCTCCCTCGACATTCCGGGACCATTCCTGGTGCCGCGGGAAGGCGGTGGCAGCAGTGCCGATGACGAGCAGGCAGAGGGTTCTGCCAAGTATTGGTTGTGGCCGCGGCCCGCCGAAGGTGACCTGCAGATCGTTGCAAAGTGGGATGATGCGGGGTTGCCGGAGGGCTCCCTGATTGTGCCTGCTGAGCCTCTTGCCCGGGCCCGCGAAGAAGTGCGTACGTACTGGTCGGAGTAGTTTTCCACATAGCCCACTTTCCTTCGCAGCGGCGTGAAAGGCCGCCGGTACAGTGGCAATATGCCTGTTCCCCTTCCTGAACTTGAAGAACTCCTTGACTCCGCCTATGTGGTCTCGTTGCCCATGCGCGTGAAGTTCCGGGGCATCATGGAGCGCGAGACTCTCCTGTTGCGCGGGCCGCTGGGGTGGGGAGAGTTCTGTCCTTTCCCGGAATACGACGACGACGAATCCTCCCGCTGGTTGGCGGCCGCCTTGGAGGCGGGCTGGCTGGGGTTCCCGGCACCTCTGCGGGCCGAGGTTCCGGTTAATGCGACGGTTCCGGCAGTTTCTGCTGATCGCGTTCCCGACGTCCTGGCCAGGTTCGGGCGCGTGGATGCTGTCAAGATCAAGGTCGCTGAAAAGGGACAACAACTGTCCGACGACCTCGCGCGAGTAGCAGCAGTCCGTCGGGCCCTTCCTGAGGCCGCCATCAGGGTGGATGCCAATGGCGGGTGGGACGTCGAGGAAGCCGTTGAAGCCCTCAGGGTGCTGGCTCCATACGGGCTTGAATACGCCGAACAACCTGTTCCCACCATTGATGGATTGGCTGAGGTGCGGCGGCGGGTATCTTCCAGGGCGACCCCTGTCCGCATTGCCGCGGATGAGAGTGTGCGCAAGGAAGATGACCCCTTGCGTGTGGCACGCGCTGGCGCCGCCGACCTCATCGTGGTCAAGGTGGCGCCCCTCGGGGGAGTGCGGCGGGCCTTGGCCATCGTCGAACAATCCGGGCTGCCCGCCGTCGTCAGTTCCGCCTTGGACACCTCCGTGGGTATCCGCGGGGGCCTGGCGCTCGCGGCAGCACTTCCAGCGTTGCCATATGCCTGCGGGCTGGGAACCGTTTCGCTCTTCGCCTCAGACATCACTGCCGATCCGCTGGTAGCCGACGACGGCGCCATCCGGTTGCGGGATGTCAGCGCCGACGCCGGGCTGCTGGAGCAGTTTGCGGCCTCCGGGGAACGCCGGGATTGGTGGCTGGACCGGCTCCGGCGCGTCCACGCCGTCTTGGCCACGGACCGGCACGGGTTGTTCACCGGGTCTTAACCGGGCAGACCACTCAGCTTTGGATTGCGCTGAAAGGCTCGTCGGGATCCTCGTACACACTCTGGAAGGTCCCCCCATGTCTGAAACCACCGGCCGCAAGTTCCCGCTGCTGCCCATGCTCGGCCACACCAAGGGTAAGCGCAGTGCGGTAACGTGTGCGCTCAAGTGCGACAACGCCTGTGCAGGCGACGTCTGCAACACCAGCGCCAACGGCTACTTCCGCGATATTGCCTCCACGGCGATGTCCCGCCGCGCGGCACTGGGCCTCGGCGCAGCAGGAGCGCTCGCCGTCGTTCTTGGAGGTGCCGTGACCGGTACCGATTCCGCCGTCGCCGATGCCGGTAACGGACTGTCCGACGCTGCAAAGAAGGGCTTCGACAAGTCCAAGCTCCAGTTCACTGCCATCAAGCCTGTCGATGCCGCCGTCGATGCCTTTACCGTTCCGGAGGGCTTCGGCTGGAACCCCATCATCCGCTGGGGTGACCCTCTGTTCGCGGACTCACCCGCCTTCGACATCACCAAGCAGACGGCCGCAGCCCAGGCATGCCAGTTCGGCTACAACAACGACTACACCGACATCCTGCCGATCCCCGATTCCAAGGATCGCCGTGCCGTGCTCTTCACCAACCACGAGTACACCAACGAGAACATCATGCTGCCTGTCGGCTTCGATGCTGCGGAAGCACGCGCCATCGGCCGCGCCGCACATGGCCTTGCAGTCGTGGAGCTGGAACGCAAAAACAAGAACAAGCCGTGGAGCTACGTTCAAGGTGCTGCCCTGAACCGGCGTTTCATCACCGACACGGTCTATGAACTGACCGGTCCGGCTGCAGGCACCAACCTGGTCAAGACCATCGATGACCCGGCCGGCCGCTACATCAAGGGCACCCTTGGCAACTGCTCGGGTGGCACCACCCCCTGGGGCACCATCCTCTCCGGTGAGGAAAACTTCAACGGCTACTTTGCAGCACCCGGAACCAGCGACGGAGACAAGCGCTACGGTCTCTCATCGAAGCCGACCACCCGCCAGTGGGAGCTCGACGAGCCACGTTTTGACACCCGCAACTCCGGATATGCCAACGAAAGCAACCGCTTTGGCTGGATCGTCGAAGTTGATCCGTTCGACCCCACCTCCACTCCCCGGAAACACTCCGCCATGGGACGGTTCAAGCACGAGGGCGCCAACGTCATTCTTGCCCCGGACGGCCGCGTTGTGGCCTACATGGGTGACGACGAGCGCTTCGATTACCTGTACAAGTTCGTCTCCAAGGGCAAGTACCAGCCCGGCGACTCCAAGGCAGCTCGCAAGAACAACATGAGCCTGCTCTCCGAAGGTGACCTGTACGTGGCCCGCTTCACCGGCGACTCGCCTGCTGCCGAGATCGATGGCAGCGGCAAGCTCCCCGCCGACGGAGCGTTCGACGGCTCGGGCGAGTGGCTGCCGCTGGTGGTTGGCGGTGCCTCGGCGGTGCCCGGTATGTCCGTGGCCGAGGTTCTTGTCTACACCCGTCTGGCCGCCGACAAGGTTGGCCCCACCAAGATGGACCGCTGTGAGGACGTCCAGCCCAGCCTGCTCACCGGCAAGATCTACGTGGCCTGCACCAACAACTCCGATCGTGGCAAGGCCGGCAAGGAAGGCGCGACGGAGGTCAACCCGCGCACACTCAACCGGGACGGCCACATCGTGGAAATCACGGAAGGTCCCGGCCAAACCGGGACCAAGTTCAACTGGACCCTCCTGCTGGTTGCAGGCGACCCCTCCAAAAACAGCTCCACGTACTTCTCGGGGTTCCCGGCCGACAAGGTCTCGCCGATTTCCTGCCCGGACAACGTGGCGTTCGACTCCGTAGGCAACCTCTGGATCTCCACCGACGGTGCTCCGTCAACCATCGGCTACAACGATGGTCTGTTCAAGGTCACCCTCGAAGGCCCGGAGCGCGGCAAGGTGGAACAGTTCCTGGCCGTTCCCCGCGACGCCGAGACCTGTGGTCCGATCGTCCACGACGAAGAGCGGACGGTGTTCGTCGCCGTCCAGCACCCGGGCGAAGAAGGCACGTTCGACGCGCCCCACTCGTACTTCCCGGATTACGTACCCGCCGGGGCCACCCCTTTGCCTGGTGCGGTGCGGGCACCCCGCCCGTCCATCGTGCAGGTGTTCCGTAAGTAACTGATCCGCTGAAGCGCTCCCTTATCTCCTGGAGGTAGGGGAGCGCTTGGGCGTTCCTGACGCTCGCTCACGTTCCCGGACTATGGCGGGCTGCGCGACACCGGCGTAGGGTCAATCCCACCATGACTGAACAGCAGCCGTATGATCTGGTCAAGCGCTATCCTCACTTCGAACTGCGCCGGTATCCGGCGCATGTTCTCGCGGAGGTTCAAGTGCATGCCGCGTTTGATCGCGCCGCAAACGAGGCCTTCCGCTCCCTCTTTAACTACATCAGCGGCAGTAACAAAGCCCGGCAGAAGCTGTCCATGACCGCGCCCGTTCTGCAAGAGAACGCATCATCCGAGGAAATGGTCATGACGGCGCCCGTTCTGCAGAGCGGTCCTATCCCGAGAGGCGAAGACGAAGACTACGTCGTGGCTTTCGTCCTGCCGCCTGGAGTGACAGTAGATAGCGCCCCTGTCCCCGACGAACCCAGGGTCAAAATCCGCGAGGTACCAGGGTCCTTGACGGCTGTCGCCCGGTTCTCTGGGAGCGGATCAGCTACGGCTTTTCAACGCCATAGTGTGGCGCTGCTTGAGGCCCTCCGCCTGGCAGGTCTGCTCCCCCTTGGGGCTCCCCGGTTTGCGCGTTTCGATCCCCCTTTCAAGCCATGGTTCCTTCGCCACAACGAGGTCGTGATCGACGTCGAAGAGCCCTGACCGCGGAGATGTGCGTGAGGGTTGGCCGGAAGGTGGGGGGATGTGCGTGAGGGTTGGCCGGAAAGTGGGGGGATGTGAGCGAGCGTTGGGGAGGGACGAGCGCCCATAGACTGGAACGGTGACTTTCCAGGACTCTCTGACATCCATCGCCGCTGCCCGGATCGCGGTAACTGCACTGCTCGACGGCGGCGTTCGGCACGCCGTGGTTGCGCCGGGGTCCCGTTCCGCGCCCATGGCGTACGCGCTCGCCGAAGCGGAAGCAGCCGGCCGGATCCGGCTCCACGTAAGGATCGACGAACGCGACGCGGGATTCACCGCGCTCGGTCTCGCCCTATCCTCGGAGGCTCCCGTTGCCGTCCTGACCACCTCCGGCACCGCAGTGGGAAACCTGCTGCCCGCCGTCATGGAAGCGAACCACTCGGCCGTTCCGGTAGTGGTTATATCCGCTGACCGCCCCGAAGAACTCCACGGCACCGGGGCGAACCAGACCACCATCCAATTGGACCTTTTCGGCGAGCACGTTCGCTTCGCCGTCGACGTCGGCGCGGGGGAGAATCCGCAGAAAGCCGTTGCCACCGCACTCTACGCCGCTACGGGCGCGCTCGAAGATACTCCGCCCGGACCCGTCCAGGTGAACCTGGCGTTCCGCGACCCGCTGATTCCGGCGGCCGGGGACGCCCTGCCGGACACGCAAGGGCACGGCGTTTTCCATTACGACGCCGGTCCCCGGGCTTTGGATCTTCCGGCGGCTCCCAGCGAACTGCCGGAGCGACGAACCGTGGTCCTCGCAGGGCACGACGCCGGCCCTGTCGCCGACGCCTTCGCCCGCGCGCACGGCCTTCCGTTGCTGGCAGAACCGTCCTCCAACGCCCGCTTCGGACCCAATGCGGTGGGGCCGTACAGGGTGTTGCTGGAGCATTTCGGGCCGGAGTCGCCGAGCCCCGTCGAGCGCGTGGTCCTCTTTGGCCGGGCCACATTGTCCCGCCCTGTTGCAGCACTTCTGGCGCGTGAGTCCGTCGAGTCCGCGATCTACCAACCTGTCCCGGTCGCCTGGTACGAGGCCGGTCGCCGCCGGGAAACGCCCGTGGAAACCCTCCCCGAACTGGCGGACTTCGCTGGCCGCGGCTCCGCGGAATGGCTGGATTCCTGGCTTCTTGCCGGGGCCGCTGCCCAACATGCCCTGGACGGCGTGCTTGCGGGGGAGAGCGTCGCGAACGGCCCATCCGTAGGCGCCACAGTGTGGGAACACTCCCGGGGCCAGTTGGTGCTGGGCTCCTCCAACGGCATCCGCGACGTCGATCTCGCCGGCCAACCGCACCACGAACCCATCGCCACCGTCTACGCCAACCGCGGCCTCGCCGGCATCGACGGCACCATCGCCACGGCTACCGGAATCGCCCTGGGCAGCGGACGCGAAACCACCGTCCTGCTGGGCGATGTCACTTTCCTGCACGACGCCGGCGGCCTTCTTTTGGGCCAGGGAGAACCAACTCCGGACCTCCGCATCGTGGTGCTCAACGACTCCGGCGGAGCGATTTTCAGCCTTCTCGAACACGGCGCGGTGGAGGACTCGGGCGCTTACGGCACCGCCGTCGAACGCCTCTTTGGCACCCCGCACTCAGTGGACATCGCGGCACTCGCGGCGGCGTACGGCGTCGGGCACCAAGCGGTCAGTACGACGGCGGAACTCGCCGACGCACTGAGGGCGCCGCTGAAGGGCCGCACCATTGTGGAAGTGCGCGTGGACCGGGCAGGGCTGCGTGGACTTCATGCCCGGATCAAGGAAGCGATCAGCGCGGCCGTTGGTCAGGTTTTGACAGCCGGTTGAGCCCTTTCCCGGTAGGACGTGATTGAGCGTCGGCGGCAAGCCGCAGGGATGTGAGCGAGCGTCGGCGGCAGGCCGGGGGGATATGAGAGAGCGCCGGCAGGAAAGCGGGGGGATGGGAGAGAGCGTGGGGAAACGGAAGGCGGGCGGCACTCAATGTGCGTGCCGCCCGCCTTTTGCGTCAAACCAGAGGAGTTACGCTTCCTCGACGCCGATGTGCGTCGGGTCAAGGACGCGGCGCAGGAATTCCTTGGTACGCGGCTGGGTGGGGGCGCTGATGACCTGCTCGGCCGGGCCTTCCTCCACGACAACGCCGGCATCCATGAACACAACGCGGTCGGCCACTTCCCGGGCAAAGCCCATTTCGTGGGTGACCACCAGCATGGTCATGCCTTCCTGGGCCAACTTCCGCATGACGGCAAGGACGTCGCCCACCGTTTCAGGGTCCAGCGCGGAGGTGGGCTCATCGAAGAGCATGAGCTTGGGGTCCATGGACAAAGCGCGTGCGATGGCCACGCGCTGCTGCTGGCCACCGGAGAGCTGGTCCGGGAAACGGTCTGCCAAGTGTCCCAGGCCGACGCGTTCGAGGTTGTGGCGTGCCACCTCACCGGCTTCGGACTTGGAGCGCTTGAGCACCTTCATCTGCGAGATGGTGCAGTTCTCCAGCACGCTCAGGTGCGGGAACAGGTTGAAGTGCTGGAAGACCATACCGACGCTTTGGCGCATCTTGTTGAGGTCGACGTCGGGATCGGTCGCCTCGAACTCGCCTACGTTGATGGTGCCGGCGTTGGGGTGTTCCAGCAGGTTGACGCAGCGAAGGAGGGTGGACTTGCCGGAGCCCGACGGGCCGATCAGGCAGACTACCTGGCCCGGTTCCACGGTCAGTGAGATGCCCTTGAGGACCTCGTTGTTGCCGTAGGACTTGCGGAGGTCCTTGATGTCGACGCCGGCGGCGCGAACGGCTGCCGTGCTCCCAGTGGAGTTGTTCATGACTGTCCTGCCTATCGCTTGGTCCGCGCGGAGCGGCTTTCGAACTTCCTCGCAAGGAGGCTCAACGGGATGGTGATGACCAAGTAGAAGGCACCAGCCACCAGCAAGGGGGTGAGGCCTGCGCCCAGGCTCGAGATGCCGTCGCGGCCGAACTTGGTGAGCTCGTACTGGGAAGCGGTGAGGCCCAGGACGTAGATCAGCGAGGAGTCCTTGGTGAGCAGGATGATCTCGTTGGTCAGCGGGGGAAGGACGATCTTGAACGCCTGGGGAATGACAATGGAAACCATCGCCCGCCAGTGCGGCATGCCCAGCGAACGGGCCGCTTCCATCTGTCCCTTGGGCACAGCCTGCAGGCCTGCGCGGAGGGTTTCAGCGATGTAGGCCGAGGCCACCATGCCCAGCGAAACCATGACCACCACGTTGACATCCCACTGGACACCGAAGGCAAGCGGAACACCGTAGCCGAAGGCGATGAAGACCAGCAGGGCAGGGACGCCGCGGAAGAACTCGATGTAGCCGGTGGCGATCCAGCGGTACAGCGGGAAGGAGGAGAGCTTCATGAGGGCGAGCAGGAGGCCGCCCGACAGGCCCACCACGAAGGCCAGCGCTGTGTAGATCAGGGTGTTCTTGAGGCCCACCAGGAAAATGTCCGGGAACATCGGGCCGATCTTGGCGAAGTTGAAGACGCTGGTACCGATCGTCTTCCAGTCCACGGCAAGGATCACTGCGGCCAGGACCACAACGAAGATGCCCGCCTGGACGTACAAACTGACTTTGGCTCGTTGACGTGCAGTCATTGCCATGGTGTTCTCACATTCATGTTGCGCAGCCGGGCCCCGAAACAACGAATCGTTTCGGGGCCCGCCTGCGTGGATCTCGGGAGAGCCGGGGCTCGGACTACTTGGTGGCTTCGCCGAACCAGGTGGTCTGGAACTTCTTCAGGGAGCCGTCGTCAGTGATGCGCTTCAGGGTGCCGTTCACAGCGTCGGCCATGGCGGTGTTGCCCTTCTTGATGGCGATGCCCAGCTTCTCACCCGTCGCGTAGTCCTCAACGCGCTTCAGGTTCGAATCGTCCTTGATGGCGTAGCCAAGAACGGACTGGTTGCCGATGGCGGCGTCGATGGTGCCGGCCTTGAGGGCCTGGACCAGCAAGCCGGAGTCCTCGAACTGTTGCGCGTCGATGCCCTTGTCCTTGGCGTACTGGGCACCCGTGGTCGCCTGCTGGACGCCGACCTTCTTGCCCTTGGCGCCGTCGATGTTGTTGATGCCGGAGGACGAGGTGGCCACGAGGGTCAGGTCATCGTCCAGGTACGGGTTGGAGAAGTCCATCACGTTCTTGCGGACGTCCGTGATGGAGATCGAGGAGATGGAGACGTCGCAGCCGGTCAGTGCGGTGCCGGTCTCGATGGCCTCGAAGGAGCTGTCCACCACGTTGAGTTCTGCCTTGATGTCCTTGGCAATCTCTGCAGCGATGTCCATGTCGAAGCCGACAATCTTGCCGTCCTTCTGGAATTCGAAGGGCTCGTAGGGTACATCCGAGCACACAGTCAGCTTGCCGGCGTTGATGAGCTTCAGGCCCGAGCCATCGGAGGCTGCGGGGGTGGAGGAACCACCACAGGCGGTGAGGGCCAATGCGCCGGCTGCGAGCACGGCGGCAATCTTGGTGCCGGACAGAACCGAACGGGAGATCTGCATGTGTTTTACCTTTTGTTGCGGTGGATGCTGAACTGAGTCGGTTTTAGTGTAGCCCCGAACGTGAGATGTGCATCACAGGAAACGAAGTTTCACTATTAGATAACCAGTTTACGCACTTATCAACCGCTAGAAGAGAAGCCCTGTCTGAAATCCCAGATTCAGCGCTTGATTCCCAAAGCCTCCAGCATCGGCCGGAACTTGGCCCAGGTCTCCGCCAGTTCCGCCTCCGGCTGCGAGCCCTCCACGATGCCGCAACCGGCGTAGAGTCGCACGGTGTTGGCATCTTCGATGACCGCTCCGCGCAGCGCTATGCCCCACTCTCCGTTGCCGGCGGCATCGAGCCACCCCACGGGACCGGCGTAGGGTCCGCGGTCGAGGTGCTCGAGTTTCCGGATCAGGGCACCCGCCACCAGGGTGGGGGTTCCGCAGACAGCGGCCGTGGGGTGCAGGGCGTTGATGAGCGCCAGGCACGTGGGCACGTGACCCTCAATATCGGCCAGCTCGGCCTTCACATCCGAGGCCAGGTGCCACACATTGGGCAATTCAAGAATGAACGGCTCGCTGTGGGAGTTCATCGCCTCGGAGAAAGGGGCCAGCTGGCGGGTCAACGAATCAATGGCGATCTCATGCTCGTGACGCTGCTTGTCCGAACCGGCCAAAACCCGCTCGGCGTATTCCATGGGGGAGCCGTCCATGCCATCGGCATCCCGGCGGTCCAGGGTTCCCGCCAGGACCCGGGCCTGCGCGGTACGGCCCTCCACCTGGATCAGCATTTCGGGCGTCGCGCCAACCAGGCCGTCAACGCCGTACGTCCAGCATTCCCGGTACCTCGCGGCCAGCTGGCGAAGAACCTCCGCCGCGTTGACGCCGGCCGGCAGGGTGGCAACGACGTCGCGCGCCAACACCAGTTTTTCCAGCTTGCCCGCGCGGATCTCCTCGACGCCATCGGCCACCGCCTTCATCCAGTTGGCTTCGCTGAGCGAGCCGTGGCTGAGGTAGCCGTCTTCGGCAACAGCCTCAGGTGACGGCCCGACGTCGGACCCTCCCTGGGCGGGTTCGTCACCGTTGGTGCCGGCGAGCCAGCGGTCCACGCTGGCGAGGACGCCCGCCTCGGTGAGGGGGTCGCCGTCGAACGTCAATTGAGTGGCCCAGGCGCGGCCGTCGCGGATGCCGATGACCAATTCCGGGAGGATCAGGCGGGAGACGTGCGGGGACGTCTTGGAGAAAGCGAAGGAGCCAAATGCGACGGGACCGGTGCCCGGGAGTTCCACATGATCAGTGATTTCCGCCTCAAGAATGAGGTGCCGCCACCAGATATCGGCCTCGAGGAAACGCTCGGGGCCGGTGGCATTGAAGCGGCTCAGCTCGCCATAGCCCACCAGGCCGGCTTCGCGCCGCGACCAGCAAAGAACGTCGTCCCGCACCAGAAACGACGGCAGCCCCCCGGGGGATGATCCAACATCGAGGGGGACTGTCAAGGTGCGGAGCGTGCTCGTCATGATGGAACAACAGTACTCCCGCGCGGGAGCAGAACCTGAGCCGACTTCTACAGCGCAGCAAAGTCTGCGGAATGTCTGAGACAATTACTGGGTGAACCGAGCATCCTTGGAAAAGCGTCCGGACGAAGTTGCGACGATGTTTGATGATGTCGCCCCAAAATACGACGTCGTCAATGACGTCCTGTCCATGGGACAGACCCGGCGTTGGCGCCGGATCGTCGTGGACGCCATGGATGTAAAGAAGGGCCAGAAAGTCCTGGACCTCGCCGCCGGAACGGGAACGTCCAGCGAGCCCTACGCCGACGCGGGCGTTGATGTTGTGGCCTGCGACTTCTCCCTGGGCATGCTCAAAGTGGGCAAGCGCCGCCGCCCCGACATCGATTTCATCGCAGGGGATGCCACCAACCTGCCGTTCGCGGACAACAGCTTTGATGCCTCCACCATCTCCTTCGGCCTGCGCAACGTCGTGGAACCCCGCAAGGCCCTCGAGGAAATGCTGCGCGTGACCAAGCCCGGCGGCCGGCTGGTCATCGCCGAGTTCTCCCACCCCGTGGTTCCCCTGTGGCGCAACCTGTACACCGAGTACCTGATGCGCGCCCTCCCGGCCATCGCCACCAAGGTCTCCTCCAACCCGGACGCCTACGTGTACCTCGCCGAGTCCATCCGCGCGTGGCCGGACCAGGACCACCTGGCACAGTGGCTGGCCGACGCCGGATGGACGGACATCACCTACCGCAACCTCAGCGGTGGGATTGTTGCCGTGCACCGCGCGCAGAAGCCCGCTGAGCACCGCGAAAGTGTTCCCGTGGCCAAGTTGCGCCGCCAGATCAAACCGCGCCGAACAGGCGCCCAGTCCGGCTAAGTTGCTGATTAGGACGACGTGAAAGTACTGATTGTCGGCGCGGGCCCTGCCGGGTCCACAGCCGCGTATTACCTCGCCCAAGCGGGCATCGACGTCACTGTGCTGGAAAAAACGTCGTTTCCCCGCGAGAAAGTCTGCGGAGACGGCCTCACTCCACGTGCCGTCCGCGAGATCCAGAAGCTTGGCCTGCCCCACGCCGTTGACGAGGGATGGCGCCGCAACAAGGGTCTTCGCCTCATTGCCGGCGGCCGCACCATCGAACTGCCCTGGCCTGAGGTCGCGGACTTTCCCACCTATGGCCTGATCCGCACGCGCCTGGGCTTCGATGAGGACCTTGCCCGTCACGCCCAGGCTGCCGGCGCCGTGGTGCTCGAACACCACAGCGTCACCTCAGCGCTGACCGACGACGCCGGTCGTGTCATCGGTGTGCGCGCAGCGATCCTTGACGAGTCCGGACGCAAGACGGGCGAACAGCGCGACTTCCATGCCGACGTCGTACTCGCCGCGGACGGTAACTCGACGCGAACCGCCGTGTCGCTGGGCATGCACAAGCGCGACGACCGGCCGCTGGGCGTCGCGGTGCGGACCTACTTCACCTCGCCGCGCCACGAGGACGACTGGATGGAAGGCTGGCTGGAACTGCCCGGCAAATCCGGCAAGCCGCTTCCCGGTTACGGCTGGGTGTTCGGCGTCGGCGACGGCACCTCCAACGTGGGCCTTGGCATCCTGAACTCCTCCAAGGAGTTCGGCAAGCTCGACTACAAGCAGGTCCTGCGCGAATGGACCGCCGGCATGCCCTCCGAGTGGGGCTTCACCCCGGAAAACCAGGTGGGGGAGATCCGTGGTGCGGCCTTGCCCATGGGCTTCAACCGCACGCCGCACTATTCACCCGGGCTGCTGCTGCTCGGCGACGCCGGTGGCATGGTGTCTCCGTTCAACGGTGAAGGCATCTCCTACGCGATGGAGTCGGCCCGGTTCGCGGCTGAGTTCCTGATTGATTGTTCGTCCCGTTCGGCTTCTGCGGCTTGGTCCACGCACGACGCCGATGCCCACCTTTCGCGGTACGCGGACTACGTGCGAGACCAGTGGGGCTCGCACTTCACGCTGGGACGGATGTTTGCGACGCTGATTGGGAAGCCTGCAGTGATGAAGCTTGCTCTGCGGACGGGCATGCCCATTCCGGTCCTGATGCGCTTTGTGGTGCGTATGCTCGCCAACCTGACCGACCCGTCCGCGAAGGGCTTCGAAGACCGCGTGATCCGGGTCCTTGAGATGCTGGTTCCGGCAACGTCCAACACTTCCTCTGCCCGCGCCCTGACGCAGGCATGCTCCGACACCGCGGTTTCCGCAACAACTAGTTAGGGTTAACCCGTGACGAACTCTGCCGAACACAGCTGGACGCATGCCGGGCACGGCTTGCCGGACTCCAACGAGCCTTCCCTGAACACCACAGCCATTGCAACGGGGCTCCAGCTGCCCGCAGGTTTTGCTGCCATCGCAGGCGACGCCGAGCTTGGCCCGGCCATCACCAACAACCTTGCGCGCGTGGAGAAGAAGCTTCGCGAAGCGATCTCCAACTCCGACCCTTTGGCTGACGCGACGTCGCGGCACCTGGTGGAAGCCGGAGGCAAGCGGATCCGCCCGCTGCTGACCCTGCTGTGCGCACACCTGGGCGACGCCTCACGTCCCGAGGTTGTCCAGGCAGCCGTTGTCGTTGAGCTTACGCACCTTGCCACTCTCTACCACGACGACGTGATGGACTCCGCGCCGTTCCGCCGTGGAGCTCCCACTGCCCACGAAGTCTGGGGCAACTCCGTGGCCATCCTGACCGGCGACCTCATCTTTGCACGGGCTTCCATCCTGGTTTCCGAGCTTGGATCCCGGGCTCTCGGCATCCAGGCCCGCACCTTTGAGCGGCTTTGCCTTGGCCAGCTGCACGAAACCGTGGGGCCGCGGGAAGATGAAGATCCAGTGGAGCACTACCTTTCGGTGATTGCCGACAAGACCGGTTCCTTGGTTGCAGCTTCCGGCCAGCTCGGTGCAATCTTCGCCGGCGCTGCTCCGGAATACGAGGACGTGCTGGTTGAGTACGGCGAAAAGGTTGGCGTCGCCTTCCAGCTGGCCGACGACGTCATTGATGTCACCGGTGTAAAGGTGAAGTCCGGCAAGTCCCCGGGCACGGACCTCCGCGAAGGCGTCCCCACCCTGCCGGTTCTGTTGTTGCGCCGTGACGCAGCGGCGGGTGACGCGTCCGCCGTCGCCCTTCTTGAACTGATCGACGGCGACCTGTCCTCCGATCCGGCGCTGGCTGAGGCCGTGGCCGGCCTGCGTGAGCACCCTGTCACCAGCGAGTCCTGGAAGATCGCCCGCCAGTGGTCAGCCGAAGCCGTTGCAGCCCTTGCCCCGCTGCCCGAGGGTGTCGTGAAGGACTCCCTGACCAACTTTGCCCACGCTGTGGTGGACCGCAACAGCTAAGTTCCCTTCTGCAGCGCGGGTTCCTGACCTTCTTTTTACAGCGCCACGGCCCCTATGCACCCTCGATGGGTGGCAAGGGGGCCGTGGCCTTCTTAAAAGAGGTCAGCAGGCCACGGGCTCCTGGGTCCATATCGTCCGTTCTCCCTCATTTTCAGGACATCCAGGACTTCCGCCACCATGCGTTCCGGGCGATGAACGACATCCGCATAGTAATAGCGCAGCACCAGTAGTCCTCCCCGCAAGCTGGCGTTGTTCCGATACTGGTCCTTCTTGACCTGCTTGCCTTCCACATGAGTGCCGCCGTCCAATTCCACAATCAGACACCCGTTGATGAGGCAATCGACTTCTCCAACGCCTGGAATATCGACGTGCATCTGTACGGATACCCCAGCTCGCACGAAGTGTGTATGCGCCAGGACTTCCAGCAAAGAATCCGCACGGGGGATTACCAGGTCGAGTACCGCTCTGGCCCGGCCGTTCCGCTTTCCGGGCAGTTTTGAGTTCAGGAAGGCGGGGCTGAGAAGTGCTTGGCTGACCGCGCTCTGTACAAGGACCAAGGCTTCAAGTTCGGGAAGGCAACGCAGGGCGTGAAGCAGGACATCGGCCACCCCGGCAACCGGCAGGTGTGGGTGCGGCGGGTGGGTGCACGGGGCATGGTCGACGACGCCGGTTCGTGGAATCCCGTTGCCGCAACTGACGTGGAGTTCTTCCGGTGGCGGCTTCAAGGTCCAGAGCCGGTGGAAGCGGGCAGCCGAAATGCAGGTCAAGCGCCCGTTTGAATGGAATGCGCCCAGTACGGCTTGGTCTGCCCCCGGCGCAGTATAAACACCTCGCTTGATGCGGCGGAGGCTTCCCTTTGCAACCGCAGCAGCCAGCATCCGCTCGGAGAATCCCGCCCGCCGGAGGTCTGCTGTCCTGGCGGTCCCATGGCGAAAGCGAACATACTCCATCAGATCCATCAAGCCATCGTCCGGGCCTGCCCGTGAGCACTCAGCACTGGATCATTCATATGTGGACAAGTCGCTGCGTTCGTCAACAGGCTTGCGGAGCCGGGAAATTGGTTTACTCCGAGAGTTGTAAATGTGACAGCTTTGTCATAAGCTATTCACGGATCCACTAAATGCCTCCGGTGGGTCTGATGCGAACGGAGATTGTGGTCCCGGTTCGGTGCAGCGTATGACTCGTAACGTTGCAGCGAGCCGGGGCCATTCCTTTTGGCAAGCATGCGAGCCGCTTGCCGCTGGCCCGCGGTGTCATGACCCTCTTTTAGTACGGCTCACCCCCTATATCAACCAAAAATGGGTGTCGATCGCCGGCTACGGGTCAAAAAAGGGTCAGGAAGCCAGTGGCGGTACGGGGCGCCACACAAAAACAGCCCCCACGCAACCAATCGGCTGCGCGGGGGCTGGCAAAGCAGGAAAACCTAGTCTTCGTCGTTGAACGCCCACTCAAACATGTCGAACACGAACTCGGAGAACGTACCTTCCTCGCTCTTCCACTGGCCGCGGGCGTTGTTGCGGCGCCACACGATGGGGTCGGGGATGTTGAGGTCGGCGGTGCGGAAGCCCCACGTGAACTGTTCGTCCTCGTCCTCCAGGAACATGAGGAAGCCTTCGTCATCGACTTCGAGTTCCTCGGGGTCCCAGAAGTAGTGGTAGGCCTCCATGAGGTCCTCGCAACCGCCGATGGCAAGGTAGAACTCGCGCAGGACCATCGGGATGGTGAAGGAGTGTTCAGCGAGGGCGTCGTCCAGTTCCTCCGGCGTAAGGCCGTCTTCTTCCTGCCATTCATCCTCGAGATACTTTGGGACCAGCGCGCGGAACTTCTCGAGGAACATGTCAGTCATGCTCTTATCCTAGCTAATCCCGGGCGCCCGAAATTGCGCCTCCGCCGCTCCCGGCACGGTGCCAACCACGGACCGCCAACGGCACGTACCAGCCGCGTCGCCAGGCAGTGACCCGGAAGGCGAAAACAATCCCGGCGATCACACAGGCCGTCAGCCCGCTGAAGAGCCCGAGGTGCCACAGCAACGTGGTCAGACCCGCCCCGACAAAGGCAGGCAGCGCATAGATATCGCGGTTGTTGAACAGGGTAGGGATCTCGTTCGCCGTGATGTCCCGCAGCAGGCCACCGCCCACTCCCGTGGTGACGCCCAGCAGGATCGCCGCCACGGGATTCATGCCGGCACTGATTGCCTTGAGGGTGCCGGTGATGCAGAACAAAGCCAGCCCGCCGGCGTCGAACAGCGTCAACAGCGAGGTGAAGCGCTGGACAGAGGAGAACAGGTAGTAGACCAGCATCGCCGCGAGCAGTGGAGGCGCCAGATAGGCGGGATTTGTGAAGGCGATGGGCGGACCGGCGTTGATGACGATGTCGCGGATCACGCCGCCGCCAAGTGCTGCGATGGAGGCCAGCAGGATGGAACCAACGAAGTCGAACTGCTTCCGGGCAGCCAGCAAGGACCCCGAGACGGCAAAAAAGAACACACCGATGAGGTCAAGCCAGAGAAGAACAATGTCAAAGGAAATCAAGGGGACTGGTTCTTTCTTAACGTGCTTCACAACAGGTGCTGGCTCAACGTTACGCTAGCTCCCATGAACAGCCCCGTTTTGATCGCCTGTGCCCACGGAACCCGCAACGCCGAGGGGCAGGCAGCCATCCGCCAGGTCATGGCCGACATCGAGGAACTCCGTCCCGGGCTTCGGGTCCTGGAGGCCTACGTGGACGTGCAGGAGCCCGAATTGTCCGGGGTGGTGGAGGGCCTGCCCGAGGGGACTGCCGCCGTCGTCGTACCGCTTTTGCTCTCCACCGGCTTCCATATCAAGGTGGACGTGCCCAAAGCGATCAAGAGCCGGCCCGAAGTGGTGGCCGCCCGGCCGCTTGGTCCCGATCCGCGCCTGGCGGAGCTGCTGGCCACCCACTTGCGCAACGCCGGGCTGCAGGAGAACGACGGCGTCCTGCTGGCTGCCGCTGGATCCTCGCTGCCGGACGGGTCGGTCGATTCGGAGGAGCAGGCGCGTTTGCTCGCTGAGCTGCTGCCGAACAAGGTGCGGGTCGCCTATGGCGCCAGCGCCCAGCCGACAGTGCCCGACGGCGTCGCCTCCTTGCGTGCTGAGCTCGCCGGGAGCGGTGGTCGCGTTTTTGTCGCGTCCTACCTGTTGGCCACGGGCTATTTCCATGACCAGCTCGCCAAGGCCGGCGCCGATGTCGTGGCGGCTCCATTACTTCCTTCGACGGTTCTGGCGGAGATTGCGCTGGAGCGTTACGACGCAGTGCTGGGAAGCCTCTCCTAACCTTTGTTTGCAAGGAAATCGAGGCTTTTGGGACCTGCATATCCAGCGCCCCGGAACAAGGCCGTCGGCGTGTTCGTGACGAAATGTTTCCCTAGGTGACTCAACATTTCCAGACCTTTGCTGGCCAAATCTGGCCAGACCTACAGTCGATGTATGACAGATACAGCTGTAGCCGGTGCGTCCGCTGACGCCGCAGTCCCTTCGCGCCCAGCACGCACCCGTCCGGCGGCCAAGCCCCACGGCCAGTGGAAGGTCGATGGCACCACGCCGCTCAACGCCAACGAGACCTGGAAGCAGGAAGACAACGGGCTGAACGTCCGTGAGCGCATTGAGTCTGTCTACTCAAAAGAGGGCTTCGACTCCATTGACGGCACGGACCTGCACGGCCGTTTCCGCTGGTGGGGCCTCTACACGCAGCGCAAGCCCGGGATCGACGGCGGCAAGACCGCCACGCTTGAACCGCACGAGCTCGAAGACAAGTACTTCATGTTGCGCGTGCGTATCGACGGCGGTGCACTCACCACCGAGCAGTTGCGGGTCATCGGCCAGATTTCCGTGGACTTTGCCCGCGGCTCAGCCGACCTGACGGACCGCCAGAACATCCAGCTGCACTGGATCCGCGTGGAGGACGTGCCCGAGATCTGGCGCCGTCTTGAGGGCATTGGCCTCTCCACCACCGAAGCGTGCGGCGACGTGCCGCGCGTTATCCTCGGCTCTCCGGTTGCGGGCATCGCCAAGGACGAGATCATCGATCCAACGCCGCTCATCCACGAACTCGCCGAGCGTTTCATCGGCGACCCCGAGCTGGCCAACCTGCCGCGTAAATACAAGACCGCCATCACCGGCCACCCGTCCCAGGACGTGGTGCACGAGATCAACGACTTTGCCCTGGTTGGCGTTGTCCACCCCGAACTCGGCGCTGGGTACGACCTCTGGGTCGGCGGCGGATTGTCCACCAACCCCCGCCTTGCCGAACGCCTCGGTGTCTTTGTCTCGGCCGATGTTGCCGCTGAGGTGTGGCTGGGTGTCACCAGCATCTTCCGTGACTACGGCTACCGCCGCATGCGCACCAAGGCCCGCCTCAAGTTCCTGATGAACGACTGGGGTCCTGCCAAGTTCCGCCAGATCCTCGAGGACGAATACCTCGGCTTCAAGCTTCCCGATGGTCCCGCCGCTCCGAAGGCCAGCGCCCCCGGCGACCACATCGGCGTCCACGAGCAGAAGGACGGCAAGTTCTTCATCGGTGTTGCGCCGACGGTTGGCCGTACCTCGGGCGAGGCACTCGTGAAGCTCGCGGACACCTTGGAGAAGCACGGCAGCTACCGGCTGCGGACCACCCCGCACCAGAAGCTCGTCATACTGGACGTCGCCAAGGAGCAGGTGGAACCGCTGATCTCCGAACTGGACACCCTGGGTCTGTCCGCCCGGCCGTCTGTGTTCCGCCGTGGCACCATCGCCTGCACGGGCATCGAGTTCTGCAAGCTGGCCATCGTCGAAACCAAGGTCACCGCTGCCACCGCCATCGCCGAACTGGAACGCCGCCTGGCCGACCTCGTGGAGACAAAGCAGTTGCCCTCGGCACTGTCCCTCCACATCAACGGCTGCCCGAACTCCTGCGCCCGCATCCAGACGGCCGACATCGGCCTGAAGGGCATGATGCTGCCAACGCCCGACGGCGACCCCACCCCGGGTTTCCAGGTCCACCTTGGTGGCGGGCTGGCCAACAACGAGCGCGAGGAAGCAGGTTTGGGACGTACCGTCCGCGGCCTGAAGGTCACGGTGGAAGACCTGCCCGATTACGTGGAGCGCGTGGTCCGCAAGTTCGTCGCCGTCGGCGCTGAGGGCCAGACCTTCGCTGAGTGGGCACACTCAGCAGATGAAGGAGACCTCCAATGACAGATCCCCAGACGCTTCCGGCCGTCCGCACGCTGCGGTCCCACGAAGAACTCAAAGCATTGGCTGAGGCCGGTGCCGCGGAGCTTGGTTGGAACGCGACTGCCGAGGAAGCCATTGCCTGGGTTGCGCGCAACTTCGAGCTGCCCGCGGTGACCGTTGCCTGCTCCATGGCCGACGCCGTGCTGCCGGCCTTGGTGGCGGACCAGCTTCCCGGCGTCGACGTTCTGTTTCTCGAAACCGGCTACCACTTCAAGGAAACGTACGACACCCGCAACGAAGTAGCTGCCAACCTGCGCGTAAACGTGGTGGATGTCCTGCCGGAGAACACCGTCGAGCAGCAGGACCGCCTGCGGGGCAAGGACCTGTTCGCCCGGGACGCTGCCCAATGCTGCGCCCTCCGCAAGGTCCAGCCGTTGCGCCGCTCCTTGGCGGGCTACGAAGTGTGGTTCACCGGCGTCCGCCGCGACGAAGCCCCCACCCGCACGAATACCGCGGTGGTCACTTGGGATGAAGGCTTCGGCCTGGTCAAGGTGAACCCGATGGTGGACTGGTCCTTCGATCAGCTGCTGGAGTACTCCGAGGACAACATCCTCCCCGTCAACCCCCTCCTGAGCCAGGGCTACCCGTCCATCGGATGCCAGCCCTGCACCCGCAAAGTGGCCCCGGGCGAAGACCCCCGAGCCGGCCGCTGGGCAGGATCCGACAAGACAGAATGCGGACTACACACATGAGCACGTACACAACAGAGGAGTCCACGGTGGAAGTTGCAGCGGCAGTAGACGCCCCCTCGGTCGAGCGTCTCAGCTCACTGGACACCCTCGAGTCCGAGGCCATCCACATCATTCGCGAGGTTGTCGCCGAATTCGAGAAGCCTGCGCTGCTGTTCTCCGGCGGCAAAGACTCCGTGGTGATGCTGCACCTGGCCACCAAGGCATTCTGGCCGGGCAAGGTGCCTTTCCCCGTGCTGCACGTGGACACCGGGCACAACTTCCCCGAGGTCATCGACTTCCGCGACCGCACGGTGGAACGCTTGGGCCTGAAGCTTGTGGTGGGTTCCGTCCAGGAATTCATCGACCGCGGCGAACTGGCCGAACGCGCAGATGGCACCCGCAACCCGCTGCAGACGGTTCCACTGCTGGACGCGATCCAGAAGAACAAGTTCGACGCCGTCTTCGGCGGTGGTCGTCGCGACGAGGACAAGGCCCGTGCCAAGGAGCGCATCCTGAGCCTCCGCGACGAGTTCGGCCAGTGGGATCCGCGCAACCAGCGTCCCGAGCTGTGGAACCTGTACAACGGCCGCCACACCGTGGGCCAGCACGTCCGCGCGTTCCCCATCAGCAACTGGACCGAGCTGGACATCTGGCGCTACATCGAGCGTGAGAACATCGAGCTTCCCAGCCTTTACTACGCCCACGAACGCGAGGTCTTTGCCCGCGATGGCATGTGGCGTGCAGTGGGCGAGGTCTCCCAGCCGCTTCCGCACGAGGACGTCATCACCAAGCTGGTCCGCTACCGGACAGTGGGCGACATGTCCTGCACAGGTGCCGTCGAGTCAGACGCACGCACCGTGGCCGACGTCGTAGTTGAAGTCGCTGCCTCCACCCTGACCGAACGTGGCGCCACCCGAGCAGATGACCGCATCTCCGAGGCAGCCATGGAAGACCGCAAGAAGGACGGCTACTTCTAAATGAGCACCGAAACATTGGCTGCCGGGCTGGAGACAGCCCTGCCCACCACCCTTTTCCGTTTCGCTACAGCCGGATCGGTCGACGACGGCAAGTCCACTTTGGTGGGCCGCCTCCTTCACGATTCCAAGGCCATCCTGGCTGACCAGCTCGACGCCGTTGCCCGCACCTCCGCGGACCGCGGCTTTGGCGGCGACAAGGGGGGCATCGACCTTGCCCTCCTGACCGATGGCCTGCGTGCAGAGCGCGAGCAGGGCATCACCATCGATGTGGCCTACCGCTACTTCGCCACGGACCGCCGCAGCTTCACCCTGGCGGACTGCCCCGGCCACGTTCAGTACACCAAGAACACGGTGACGGGCGCGTCCACTGCGGATGCCGTCGTCGTACTGATCGACGCCCGCAAGGGCGTGCTGGAGCAGACCCGCCGCCACCTGTCCGTGCTGCAGTTGCTGCGCGTGGCGCACGTGATCGTGGCTGTGAACAAGATCGACCTCGTGGACTTCAGCGAGCAGGTCTTCCGCGACATCGAGGCCGACGTGCAGAAGGTGGCCCGCGAGCTCGGCCTGGGTTCCGATGGGGTCGCTGACCTGCTGGTGGTGCCGGTCTCGGCCCTCGACGGCGACAACGTGGTGGACCGCTCCGGGCGCACTCCTTGGTACACCGGTCCTGCGCTGCTGGAGGTCCTCGAAACCCTCCCGGCCGCCGATGAGCTCGAAGCCGAACTGGAAAGCTTCCGTTTCCCGGTGCAGTTGGTCATCCGGCCGCAAGGTGCCCTGGCCCCTGATGCTGTTGCTGCCGGACTCGACGTGGAGGCGTACCGTGACTACCGTGCTTACGCCGGGCAGATCACCGAAGGCTCCGTGAAGGTCGGTGACGAAGTGTCCGTCATCAGCCCGGGCCACGAACCGCGCGTCACCACCGTGGTGGGCATCGACTTCGCGGGCCAGTCCTTGGAAGAGGCCGCTGCGCCGCAGTCCGTGGCCATACGTTTGGCTGACGAGATCGACATCGCCCGTGGAGACACCATCGCCGCGGCCGGAACCGTCCGCGAAAGCTCGGCTGACCTGTACGCATCATTGGCATGGTTGTCGCCGAAGCCCCTCCGCGAAGGCCAGAAGGTCCTGGTGAAGCACGGGACGCGCACGGTCCAGGCACTGGTCCGCAACGTCACCGGCAAGCTGGACCTGGCCACGTTTGCCGTGGAGCCGACGTCAACGCTGGAACTCAACGACATCGGAAACGCGCAGCTCCGGCTCGCCGCGGCCCTGCCGTTGGAGAACTACCTGCACCACCGTCGCACGGGTGCCTTCCTGGTGATTGACCCCATTGACGGCAACACCTTGGCCGCCGGTCTGGTCAAGGACCACCCCGGTGACCACGAAGACGAACGTTACGTCATCTAAGGACACAGACAGCAACAAAACCGCGGCTTGTTCGCTGCCCCTCCCTTGTGGAGCGTGATGTTCGAACAAGCCGCGGTTTCTTTTTTGGGAAGGCCATATGCCCCGCAACACCACGCTCAGCACCCTCATGGACGCCGGCAAGGACCTGGTCCTGGACGGAGCCCTGGCCACCGAATTAGAAGCCCACGGTTGCGACCTTGAGGATGCGCTCTGGTCCGCCAAGGTCCTGCTGGAGCAGCCGGAGCTGATCAAGCAGGTGCACCGCGACTACTTCGACGCCGGTGCCTCCGTCGCCATCACCGCCAGCTACCAGGCGACGCCGCAGGGTTTCGCGCGTCGCGGTCTGTCCGTGGAGGAGTCGCTGGAGCTGGTTTCGCTGAGTGTCCGGTTGGCCAATGAGGCCCGCCAGGAGTACCTCGCGGCCAACCCCGGCTCGGGGCCCTTGCTGGTGGCCGGCTCGGTGGGACCGTACGGCGCCTACCTCGCCGACGGCTCAGAGTACCGGGGCGATTACACGCTTTCTCCCGCGGAATTTCGGGACTTCCACCGGCCCCGCATCGCCGCATTGGTTGAAGCGGGCGCGGACTTCCTGGCTTGCGAGACGCTGCCGTCGTACGCCGAAGCGGAGGCGCTGTTGGCGCTCGTGGCGGAGTTCGACGTCGAATCCTGGTTCACGTTCACGTTGCGGGACAGTGCGCACATCAGCGACGGAACACCGCTTGCGGACGTGGCTGAGCTGCTCAGCGCGGAACCGCGCGTGGCCGCCGTCGGGGTTAACTGTGTGCCGCTGGACCTTGTGGCCCCGGCGCTGGGCAACCTCCGGAAGTCCGCCAACAAACCGCTCGTGGCGTACCCGAATTCGGGGGAGACGTATGACGCCGTGACCAAGACGTGGGGACCGGCGGAAGGGCTGCGGGGCGACGCAACTCTGGCTGGCAACACGGGGGAGTGGCTTGGCCTGGGAGCCCGTTTGCTGGGCGGCTGCTGCCGTACGAACCCGAAGGACATTGAAGCCCTTTCGGCCAATATGACGCCAAGTGACCCTTCATGAACCTTGATTTCTACGGGATTGAAGCCGAAATATGACAGTCCCTACTGTGAACTCATGACCACTCCGGAACGGTCCTTCCTTGCCCTCGATGGGCGATGTTAGGGGCCTGATCTTCGCCCCGCTTCGCATCCCAAAAATCTCCTAAGGACCCCCATGTCGAACACTCCCGAGTCACCGAAACCCGGTACCACCCGCATCGTCGCGGGCCAGACCCCCGCCAAGAACAAGCGCCGCCGCACCCTGGAGATCGGATTGGCCGTTGGGCTGGTCCTGCTGATCGGCGCAGGCGCAGCCGTAGCCTCCGTCGTCTCGAACAGCAACAACCAGGCAGCACCGGCTGCCAACACCTCGCCGGCCGCGGAGCTTAAGCTGGGCTACTTCAGCAATGTCACCCACGGCCCGGCCCTGGTCGGCACCAGCAAGGGTTTCATTGCCAAGGAACTCGGCGACACCAAGCTCAGCACCCAGGTCTTCAACGCCGGCCCCGCCGCGATCGAAGCCCTGAACGCCGGAGCAATCGACGCCACGTACATCGGCCCGAACCCGGCCATCAACTCCTTCGTCAAGAGCAACGGCGAATCCATCAGCATCATCGCCGGCGCGGCTTCCGGTGGCGCCCAGCTGGTGGTCAAGCCGGAGATCAACTCCGCAGCCGACCTCAAGGGCAAAGTGCTCGCTTCGCCGCAGCTCGGCGGTACCCAGGACGTGGCACTGCGCGCCTGGCTCGGCCACCAGGGTTACAAGACCAACCCCGACGGCAGCGGCGACGTCAACATCAACCCGACCGAAAACGCCCAGACCCTGAAGCTCTTCCAAGACGGAAAGCTCGACGGCGCGTGGTTGCCTGAGCCTTGGGCCTCCCGCCTGGTGCTCGAAGCCGGTGCGAAGGTCCTGGTGGACGAGAAGGACCTGTGGGACAAGGGTGACTTCACCACCACCATCCTGATCGTGAACAAGAAGTTCGCAGCTGAACACCCGGAGACCGTCAAGGCTCTGCTGAAGGGCCACGTCGAATCCGTGAACTGGCTGAACTCCGCTTCTGCTTCGGAAAAGGCGAGCACCATCAACGCAGTCCTTAAGGACACCGCGGGCAAGCCGCTCCCGGCCAACGTGATCGACCGCGCGCTGCAGAACATCAAGTTCACCACCGACCCCCTGGCAGGAACGTACAAGAAGCTCCTCCAGGACGGCGTTGACGCAGGCACCACCAAGACCGCCGACATCAACGGCATCTTCGACCTCCGCGCCTTGAACGAGGTGGAGGGCAAGAAGACCTCCGCCGCCGGTCTCGGCCAGGACTAAGCAGTAACAGGCTGGTCCGCCCCGCACGGGGCGGGCCGGCCTTTGGCCGCATCCGGACCCCGGATACGGCTTAGGCAGTACCAGCTTGACGAACAACAAACGAAGGACGGGACCATGCCAGTTGTACTGGAGAACCTGGGCAAACGCTTCGGCGACGGGGCTCCCGTCCTGGACGACGTCAACGCCACGATCGGGCAGGGCGAGTTTGTCGCCCTCCTCGGTGCGTCCGGCTGCGGCAAGTCCACCCTGCTGAACATCATCGCCGGACTTGAGCAGCCGACGTCGGGCGCTCTGGAAGTCCCCAGCGATGGTGCGGCGTTCATGTTCCAGGACTCAGCCTTGTTCCCGTGGCTGACCGCACGAGGCAACATCGAACTGGCCCTTCAGCTGGCCGACAAGTCGAGCAGCAAGGCGAGCCGACGTGCGCGGGCAACCGAGCTGCTGGAGCTCGTCCACCTTGGAGGAGCCGGCGACAAGCGCCCACACGAGCTGTCCGGAGGCATGCGCCAGCGTGTGGCCCTTGCCCGTTCGCTGGCTCAGGACCGGCAGGTGCTCCTGATGGACGAGCCGTTTGCCGCGCTCGACGCCATCACCCGAGACCTTCTTCACGATGAGTTGGAGCGGATCTGGAAGGAAACCGGGCGAACCATCATCTTCGTCACCCACAACGTCCGCGAGGCCGTGCGCCTGGGCCAGCGGGTACTGCTGCTGTCCTCGCGCCCAGGCCGGGTCGTGGCCGAATGGGAAGTCACTGAGGAACACCGCACCGATGCCGGCCGCGCAGGGGAGCTGACCGGCGTCATTACCCGACGACTTCGCGAGGAGATCCGCCGCCATGCCAAGTAACCAGACCACCGAAGAGCGGACCCTCCCCGTGAGCGACCAGAACCACATCACCTCGCCGTCCATCAAAGGCAACCCCTCCGAACTTCGCGACCTTGAAGCGGGTCTGGATAACCTGCAGTCGGACGTTGGCCGTCAACGCGGCATCGAGTGGAAGCGCATCCTGCTGCCGATCGTGGCGCTCGTGGTCCTTGTTCTGGCCTGGCAGTTCTACGTGTCCTTAGGTCTCAAGCGCCGCGACCAGGTCCCGGGGCCGCTGGATGTACTGACCCAGTTGGGCGTCTTGTGGAGTGAAGGCAAGGTCCAGGAATCGGTCTGGACCTCCCTGCAACGCGGTCTGATCGGCTTCCTGATTTCCGTCGTGGTGGCAACGCCGATTGGCCTGTTGCTGGCACAGGTTGCACCTCTTCGGCGTGCTTTTGGGCCGCTCATCTCAGGTCTGCAGGTCCTGCCATCCGTGGCCTGGGTTCCTGCTGCCATCATCTGGTTCGGGTTGACGGACGCCACCGTGTACTTCGTGGTGCTCATGGGTGCCATCCCGTCCATCATCAACGGCCTCATCTCCGGCGTCGACCAAATCCCGCCGCAGTTCCGCAGCGTCGGCACGGTGCTCGGCGCGAACCGGCTGCAGATGGCCCTGCAGATCATCCTCCCGGCGGCCCTTCCCGGGTACATCGGTGGTTTGAAGCAGGGGTGGGCCTTCTCCTGGCGCTCCCTCATGGCCGCTGAAATCATCGCAGTGGGCGGCACCATCGGCTTTGGCCTCGGCTCCCTGCTGGATCAGGGCCGCGCGTTGTCAGACATGGCGATCGTCATGTCCGCAATCCTCCTGATCCTCTTCGTTGGCATTCTCATCGAACTGCTCGTGTTCGGCCCGATCGAGAAGCGCCTGCTCCAGCGCCGTGGCCTGCTGGCGGGCAGCAGCCGCTAACCCCCTTAACAAGCAACGCCCGACGGCGGCCTCCCGCCGTCGGGCGTTTACGGAACCGTAGCGTTAGAGGCCGGCGAGGAGGGCCTTCATGTCCTGGATCTCCTGCTCCTGCGCAGCCACGATGTCTTTGGCAAGCTGCACGGCCTCGGTGGATTTGCCCTGGCTGATCTCGGTTTTGGCCATGGTCACAGCACCTTCGTGATGCGCGATCATCTGGGAGAGATAGAGCCTGGCTGCTTCCGTGCCTTGGGCCTCTTTGAGTTTCTGCAGCTCAGCGTCGCCCACCATGCCGTCCATGCCGTGGCCTGCGTGCGCTGAGGACCCCATCGTGGGCTCACTCCAGCCCTCCAGCCAGGCCGTCATCTTCTGGATTTCGGGTGCCTGGGCCGCCTTGATCCGGACCGCCAAGGCGGTCACGGCGGACGGAACATCTTTCTTGGTCAGGATCACGTCCGACATCTCGACGGCCTGGGCGTGGTGCGGAATCATCATCCGGGCGAACATGACATCCGCTGCATTGTGGGCTGAATCAGAGCTGCCCGCGGTGCCGTGGCTTGGTAAAGAGCTGGCCGGAGGTCCCGACATCCCGTGATCCATGCCCGGCATCGAACCGGAGCCGGAATTCGGAGTGCAGCCGACCAAGGCGATCAGGGCCGCAAGAGCAGCCCAAGCGACAGTAAAGCGTGTTTTATTCATCAGTGAATGGTCCTTTGCCAATTCAGGCGGCTCATTGGTGCCGCCAAGGGTAAGCAGATGTGTTCCCCAGCCCATGGCCCGGGGGGTAGACGGGTAGCCGCACGGCGACCCATTCAGCTGCTTACGTCCTGCTGATGCTCAGTTGCCGGGGGGTGGGTGCGGCTGGTCGGTAGGACCAGGACGGACTGGGGTCCCGGGGAGCCGTGGCCGTGGCAGTGACCACAACGGCGTCACCTGGAGGCGGTGCGGCCAGGGAGCCTGTTTTGTGCGAAGGGGTGCAGTTGGCGTTGCCGGTTTGCGCGCAGGAGCAGCTGCCCGATGTGCACTGCTCGGCGTCGGCAGGCGAGGATGTCTGGAGGTGCTGAGCTGGGCCGTGCTCGTGATGGAACACAGCACCCGCCGTGCTGTTCGAATGCCTGGCGTGCGAGCCCGAAACCACATGCATTCCGAAGATGCCCGCGATGACGGCAGCCACCAACAACAGGAGCGGGACCCGGCGTCGGATGGTGGCGCCGGCATCCAGGAATGTCAGCCTGTTCACGGTTTCCCACCACCTCCCGCAGCTCTTCGGACAATAGCAGCATACCCCTGGAGGGTATCCATTGCATTGCAGCGTCTGTGTTTCGCCTCTGATGCAGGTTTATCCGCTGCGCATTCCCTTCTGAACGCCTAGAATCGCCAAATGGGCCTCCTAACGTTCAGCATCAACGTCACCCTGGATGGTTGCGTTGACCACCGGGAGGGCATCGCCGACGACGAGACGCATGCCCACTTCACCCGACTCCTGGAGGAGAGCGGCGCCATGCTCTGGGGCCGGACCACCTACGAAATGATGGAGGGCTACTGGCCGGCCGTCGCCAGCGGTGAAATTGATGCCCCGCAATCTCTTAAGGACTGGGCAGTGACGCTGGAGACAAAGCCCAAGTACGTCGTCTCAGCGTCGAGAAGCGACTTCCCGTGGACGGCCAGCCACCACCTGACCGGCGACCTCCGTGCGGCGGTGCAGGAACTCAAAGACAGCACTCCGGCTGGCGTGCTCGTAGGCAGCGGGAAACTTGCCACGGAGTTGGACCGGCTGGACCTCATTGATGAGTACAAGTTCCTGATCCATCCCATGATTACCGGTCACGGACCCACCCTGTACCAGGACGGACTGGGCAGCACCCGGCGCCTGAAGTTGCTTTCCGCCGAGCCATTGAGTAACGGCGCGGTCGCCATGCACTATCGACGGGCCGATTGAGGAATGCACCGGCACTCACCAGTGTTGTGACGGGCATGCACAACAAACGGATCGGCTTCCTGTCCTTCGGCCACTGGGCCCGCGTCCCAGGCTCCCTGGTTCCCACTGCCGGCGAGGCCCTGAAGCAGGGGATTGACCTCGCCGTTGCCGCGGAAGAACTGGGCATCGATGGAGCTTTCTTCCGTGTGCACCACTTCGCGCGCCAGCAGGCTTCGCCGTTCCCGCTCCTGAGTGCCATCGCCGCGCGGACAAGCCGTATTGAGATGGGTGCCGGCGTTATCGACATGCGCTACGAAAACCCCCTCTACATGGCCGAGGAAGCCGCAGCCACGGACCTCATCAGTGACGGCAGGCTGCAACTGGGCGTGAGCCGTGGTTCACCCGAGCCCGCACGGAACGGTGCCGCGAACTTCGGGTATGTCCCCGCCGATGGCGAGGACGGCGCAGACATGGCCCGCCGCCACACGGCTCTGTTCCGCAAAGCCATTGCAGGTCACGGCGTGGCGGAGGCGGATCCGCACTATTCCGGCGGCGCCACGGGTTTGCTCCCGATCCAGCCTCAATCGCCGGGCCTTCCGCAGCGCATCTGGTGGGGTGCGGGCACGCGCAAGACGGCGGTGTGGGCGGCAGAACAGGGGATGAACCTCATGAGCTCGACGCTTCTCACCGAAGATACGGGTGTGCCCTTTAACGAACTCCAGGCCGAGCAGATCCGGATGTTCCGCGAAGCTTGGGCAGCTGCCGGCCATGACTTCGAACCGAGGGTATCCGTCAGCCGCAGCGTGATCCCCATTGTGGACGACGTCGACAACCACTACTTCGGCCTCCGCGCCCAAGCGGACAGCCAGGACCAGGTCGGAATTCTCGACGGCGCGTTGTCCCGTTTCGGTAAGAGCTACATCGGGGAACCGGACCAGCTGGCGGAAGAGTTGGCGAAGGACTCCGCGGTCCAGTCTGCGGATACGGTGCTGCTCACCGTGCCCAACCAGCTCGGCGTCGATTACAACGCCAAGCTCCTGGGCAACGTGGCAAAGCACATCGCCCCGGCGTTCGGGTGGAGCGCCAGCCGCGCTGTGTAACCTGTCCGTCCGGCGTCCACGGAGGTCCTGAAACGCCGGTACTCTTATTGGCTGTGCCTCGCTGCGGGAACGCCGCGTTTGCACGTGAAAGCCCCTTCAATGAGGAGGGGGCTGACGAAGCCAGTAAAGGTATAGATGGACATTCAGAATCTCCTCGAAGACATCGTTGGAGCAGTCGAGCCGCACGTGGGTCAAGGCACTGTGGCCGACTACATTCCCCAGCTCGGGGCTGTGGATCCGAATCAGTTCGGGATATCCCTGGTGACCAAGGACGGGGAGGTGTTCTCGGCCGGAGACGCCCACGTCGAGTTCTCCGTCCAAAGCATCTCCAAAGTGTTCGCCCTCGCCTTGGTGCTGGCCTCCGACGGGGACCACATCTGGAAGCGTGTCTTCCGCGAGCCCTCAGGCAACCCCTTCAATTCACTGGTCCAGCTGGAGAGCGAGGACGGGATTCCCCGGAACCCCTTCATCAACGCCGGCGCGATCGTGGTGACGGACAGGCTCCTGAGCCTGACGGGCAACGCCGCGCACGCTGTGCGGGATCTGATGCGGCAGGAAAGCAGCAACACGAGCATCGATACAGACCACCGGGTGGCCTCATCGGAGTTGGACAACAGCCATCGCAATGCCTCCTTGGCGCATTTCCTGGCCAGCTGCGGCAACCTCGAAAACCGGGTTGAAGACGTCCTGGATTCTTACGCCAAGCAGTGCGCCCTGGCCATGACGTGCGAGGACTTGGCGCTCGCCACCCGGTTCCTGGCCTCCAACGGCCTGGGTGCCGACGGAAGCCTCTTGTTGTCACCGGCTCAAACGAAGAGGATCAACGCCGTCATGCTCACCTGCGGCACCTACGACGCTGCAGGGGAGTTCGCGTACCGGGTGGGCCTGCCGGGCAAGAGCGGCGTGGGCGGCGGGATCGTGGCCGTGGTCCCGAACAAGTGCGCCATCAGCGTGTGGAGCCCGGGGCTGGGACGATCCGGAAACTCGGTGGCCGGGGTGGCCGCATTGGACGAATTCACCACTCGCACGGGTTGGTCGGTCTTCTAATCGGCCGGAGGCTTTGAAACTTTTTGTGACGCCGGATTACCCAGCGTTACCGGTTGTGTCCGGGCCTTTGAAGCATATTACGGCGCCGCCCTACAGTTTTTTCATGGCAATACAGGACATTTACCCCACCGCGCTGAGGCTGCTCGGCCGCCCGGTGCTGGTTGTGGGCGGCGGATCCGTCGCGCAGCGTCGCGCCAAGGGACTGCTCGACGCCGGTGCAAAAGTCACCGTCGTCGCTCCCGTTGCCACCGAAATACTTCGCACGCAGGCGGCGTCGGGGCTCCTCACCTGGGAGGCCCGGGAGTACCGCACTGACGACCTCGACGGCGTCTGGTTCGTTCAGACGGCGACTGGCACTGCCGCTGTTGACACCCGGGTAGCGGCCGACGCCGAGGCGCAGCGCATCTGGTGCGTCAACGCTTCGGACCACGAGGCATCCGCTGCCTGGACACCGGCCGTGGCCGAAGTGGACGACGTCAAAATCGCCATCAATGCCGGGGGAGACCCGCGCCGCGCCATGGCCTTGCGGAACGCAGTTGCCACTGCCCTGGAATCCGGCGACCTGCCGCTGCGGCGGCACCGGAAAGCGGACAGCGCAGGTTCCATGGGGTCCGTCGCCTTGGTTGGCGGCGGTCCTGGCGACTCGGGACTCATCACCGTCCGTGGTCGGCGCTTGCTGGGCCAGGCCGACGTCGTGGTTGCAGACCGTCTTGGTCCGCGCGGGCTGCTCAAAGAGCTGGCTCCCGACGTCCGCGTGATCGAGGTCGGCAAGACCCCCGGCCACCACCCTGTACCGCAGCTTGAGATCAACCGCATCCTCGTGGAAGAGGCCCTCAAGGGCAACCGGGTGGTCCGCCTCAAGGGCGGCGACCCCTATGTCCTGGGCCGCGGTGGCGAGGAAGCAGAATTCTGCCGGCAGAACGGCGTCGAGGTTGAAGTGGTCTCCGGCGTGACGTCGGCGATCTCAGTTCCCGCTGCCGCGGGCATCCCGGTGACGCACCGTGGCTTGGCCAAGGGCTTCAGCGTGGTCACCGGCCATGAGGAGCTGTCAGAAGTCCCGGCACGACCCGATCACACTGTGGTGTTGCTCATGGGCGTGGCGCAATTGCGTGATTCCGCGGCTGCGCTGGCCAGCTCGGGTCTGCCTTTGGACACTCCAGTAGGTATCGTAGAAAACGGGTATCTGCCGGAACAGCGCGTCACCATCGGCACCCTGGGAAGCATTGCGGACCAGGCGGAAGCCGTGGGCGTGGCAAATCCGGCGGTGATTGTGATCGGCGATGTGGTCCGCGTCAGCCCCTTCGCCCCGGAGCACTTCAAGACCGCTGACTACAGCACCATTACCCCCAACCGTCCCCGCGTCCGCACCAACTGAAAACAAGAAGGAACACAGCCGTGTCAATTAGCACCCCCGTAGGTTCTGCGGACCGTCCGCTCCGCGTCGCCGTCATCGGCTCCGGCCCGGCCGGCGTGTACGCAGCTGACATCCTGACCAAGAGCGAAGCCGTCAAGAGCGGAGAACTCAGCGTCAGCATCGACCTCTTTGACCGCTACCCGGCACCGTACGGCTTGATCCGTTACGGCGTTGCGCCGGACCACCCCCGCATCAAGGGCATCGTCAACGCCCTTCACAAGGTGCTGGACCGCGGCGACATCCGCTTCTTCGGCAACGTGGACTACGGCACGGACATCTCCATCGAGGACCTCCGCAAGCACTATGACGCCGTGATCTTCGCTACCGGCGCCATCAAGGACGCAGACCTGAACATCCCGGGCATCGAGCTTGAGGGTTCCTTCGGCGGCGCGGACTTCGTCTCCTGGTTCGACGGACACCCGGATGTGCCCCGCGAATGGCCGCTGGATGCCAAGGAAATCGCGGTCCTCGGCAACGGCAACGTGGCGCTGGACGTAGCACGTATGCTGTCCAAGCACGCCGATGACCTGCTGGTCACCGAAATCCCGGACAACGTCTACGCCGGCCTGAAGAACTCCCCGGTGACTGACGTCCATGTGTTTGGCCGTCGTGGCCCGGCACAGGTCAAGTTCACCCCGCTGGAGCTCCGCGAACTCTCGCACTCCAAGGACGTCGACATCATCCTCTACGCCGAGGACTTCGAGTTCGACGAAGAGTCCGACCGCCAGGTTCAGAGCAACAACCAGACCAAGACCATGGTTGGCACGCTCACCAACTGGATCGCCGAGCAGCCCGAGGACCTCTCCGAGCTCACGGCTTCCCGCCGCCTGCACCTGCACTTCCTGCACAGCCCGGTGGAAATCGTGGACTCCGCCGAGACCCCCGGCAAGGTTGCCGGCATCAGGTTCGAGCGCACCGAGCTGGACGGCACGGGCAACGCCCGCGGCACCGGCGAGTTCATCGACTACCCGGTCCAGGCCGTGTACCGCGCCATCGGCTACTTCGGCTCTGCCCTGCCGGACGTCGAGTTTGACCACAAGAAGGGCGTCGTGAGCAACGACGGCGGCCGCGTCCTGGATGCCGACGGCCAGCACGTCCCGGGCCTCTACGCCACGGGCTGGATCAAGCGTGGTCCCGTCGGACTCATCGGCCACACCAAGGGCGATGCCCTCGAGACTGTCACGTACCTGCTGGAGGACCGCGAAAACCTGCCGGTCGCCGAGGTTCCTGCGGCAGACGCCGTCGTGGATCTGCTCGATGCCCGCGGCGTAAAGTTCACCAGCTGGGAAGGCTGGCTGGCGCTGGACGCCCACGAGCTCGCCCTCGGCGCAGCGGCCACCGAAGCCGGCGGTTCGCACGGCGTTGAGGTGACCCGTGAGCGCATCAAGGTTGTGCCGCGCGAGGACATGGTCAACATCTCCCGCGACGGTGTATCCGCCCAGGTCTAAAACCAACGCGGGGTCACTTATGGCCCATTCGGAGCTTCCGGATGGGCCCTAAGTGACCCCGCGTTGTTTTAAGGTGGGGGTATGGACGTCGTCGTGATCGAGACACCCCAGCTTGGGGATCGCAGCTACCTGGTCCACGACGGCTCCGTGGCGTTGGTGATCGACCCCCAGCGCGACATCGACCGGGTTGAGGCAGCCGCCACTGCTGCGGACGTGCGGATCACCCACGTGGCGGAGACCCACCTCCACAACGACTACGTCACCGGTGGCCTGGTCCTCGCGGAAAAGCACGGTGCTGTCTACGTGGTCAACGCTGCGGACCACGTCTCTTTTGCACGGACACCGGTGGCGGACGGGGATGTGTTTTCAGTGGGACGCCTGTCCGTGCGGGTGGTCGCAACTCCCGGACATACCCACACCCACCTGGCGTACGTGGTGCGTGACGCAGCGGACGACGGCGGCACGGAGGCCGTCTTTTCCGGCGGCAGCTTGCTGTACGGCTCGGTTGGACGGACGGACCTGGTGGCTCCTGGCGACACGGAGGCCTTGGCCCACGCGCAGTATTCTTCGGTTCGTCGACTGGCGGACTCGGCGCACCCGGAGGCCGCCCTCTATCCAACCCACGGCTTCGGATCGTTCTGTTCCATTGGGCCTGCGAGCCACCAGGATTCATCTACCTTGGCAGAGCAGTCAGCACACAACCACGCCCTGACCGACCCGAGTGAAGAGCACTTCGTAGCGGAGTTGCTGGCGAACATCACGGCCTACCCCGCGTACTACGCCCACATGAGCCCTTTGAATTCCGCTGGTCCTGCGCCCGTGAATCTGGATGTCCCGGAGTCGGTGGAGCCCGCTGAACTGGCCCGTCGGCTGCGCTCGGGCGAGTGGGTGGTGGACCTCCGGCACCGGATTGCTTTCGCGGAGGACCATCTGGAGGGCAGCGTGGCCTTTGAGTACGGCAATGGTTCCAACTTCACCAGCTATCTCGGCTGGGTGATCCCTTGGAATCAGCCACTCACGCTCCTCGGAACACACGATGACGTGGAAAAGGCGATCCGTGACCTGGCGAGGATCGGCATCGAAAGTCCGGATGCCGCCGTCGGGCCCTCACCCGAAAAGCTGGCGCCCGGGGCGTCGCGGTCCAGCTACCCGCACGGCGACTGGAGCCTCCTATTGAGGGAGCGCGCTCAGGATGACGTGGTGCTGGATGTCCGAAGGCCTGATGAGTTCGAGGCTTCACATGTGCAGGATGCCGTCAACGTGCCCGTCTACGAACTCCTTGGCCGGATGACCGAACTGCCCGAAAGCAGGACCTGGGTGCACTGCGCCACAGGCTACCGGGCCAGCCTTGCCGCGAGTTTGCTGGACCGCGCCGGGCGTGACGTGGTGCTCATCGATGCCCGGTTCAAGGATGCTGCCGGTGCCGGGATTGAGCTGGTTCCCTAGGACGTGGAAAGCCCGCTGTTCCGTTGTTGGACAACAACGGAACAGCGGGCCCGCAACGTGGTTCTTAGAACTGCAGGGGCCTCTTGTCGGCGCAGAAATCCAGGTTCCGGTAGACGCTGGAAACGGCGGCCTCCGGGTTGTGGGCTTCGACGGCATCCACCAGTTCGTCGTGGCCTTCGCGTGGGATGCCGTTGAAGCCGTCCTTGCGCTGCTGGCGGAGGAGATCGTTGTGGAACACGCCACCGAAGGAAACGTAGAGCTGGTGCAGCAGGGGATTGCCTGAGGCCAAGGCCACGCGTTCATGGAATTCCCAGTCGGCGGTGGCCCACGCGGGGTAGTCCTCGGCAAGCCAGGCATCGTGCCGGACTGCCAGGAGGCGGCGCATCTCCGCGATGTCGTCAGCCGTGGCATGCTTCGTTGCCAACCGGGCCGCCTGGGTGTCGAGCCCCAAACGAACCTCGACGATATGTTCCTGCGTGTGCTCCTTGTACATCCGCTGGGCGGCCCCGGAGATCTCGCTGTTGGCCCGGACGTACGTACCGTCGCCGCGCCGGACCTCCAGCATCCCGGAGTGCGCCAGGGCCTTGATGGCTTCGCGCAACGTTCCCCGCGAAACACCCAGGGTTGCCATGAGCTCAGGCTCGGCAGGGATACGTTCCTGCAGCGGCCATTCGCCCGTCTTGATCATGTCCCGCAGTTTGGCGGTGATCTCCTCGGCGAGGGCCGGGCGATGCGAAGGGGTCAGGGTCATGCCGTCCTCGGTTGGGTCTTCGATGCGGTGCGCTTGCTGGTGAGCAGGTGGCAGGTGACCATGAGCGCAACGGCCACGATGGACAGCAGACTCAACGGCAACACCCAGCCGCCGGTGGCGCTGTGGAGCAGCCCCATGCCAAATGGGCCGATGGCCGCAATCAAGTATCCCAGCGATTGGGCGATGGTGGAGAGCGCCGTGGTTTCCGCCGTCGAGCCTCCACTGCGGCTGATGATCACCAGGACCAGCGGGAAGATGCCCAGGCCGAAGCCGAACAGCACCGCCGGAATGACTGCGAGCGACGTCGGCAACCACAGCATGGTGCCGATCGCCACCAGGGTGGAGCTGCTGGCCAGGTACAAAGCGGGCCGCAGCATGCCGGGGCGGGAGCCGAGCGTCAACAGGATCATGCCTGCCGCCACCGAGACCAGCTGCATCACGCCGAACTGCAGGCCGCTTTCGGAAGCGCTGAGCCCCTGGGAGGTAAGGATGTAGGCGAACCAGCTCATCACTGCGTAGGCAAGGAAGGCCTGGAACGTGAAGATCGCAGTGATCAGGAGGCCCAAACGGGTCTTCAGCAGCGGCCACATGGAGACCCGGGGGCGGTCCGTCTTGGTCGAATTGCGGTGGCTGTGCAGGACGACCGGGAGGAATCCGAGCAGGGCAGCAACGCCGAGGAGGCCCCACGCGGCCAAGCCCATTGACGGGGAACCAAGCTGCTGGGCGAGAGGCACGCTGACGGCCGCGGCAAACGTGGCGCCGCCGGACATCGTGAAGGTGTAGACACCGGTCATCATGGAGGTGCGGTCCGAGTAGTGCTCGCGGATGAGCGAGGGCATGGCGACGTTGCACACCGCCAACCCGGACATGGCCAGGACGGTGCCGCCCAGGAGTGCGCCGGTCGCGGGAACTCCGCGGACCAAGAGCCCGGCTGCCAGGAGTGCCAGCGCGATGAAGATGGCCTTTTCAACGCCCACCCGGCGCGTCAGCCAGGAGGTCCCAAGACCGGCAACCGCGAAGCATAACAAGGGGATGGACGGCAGGATCGAGGCCACCAGGGCGCCATAACCGAGGAACTGTTGCAGTTCATGGAACAGGGCGGCTGCGCTGGTGATCCCGGCGCGCAGGTTCAGGCCAATGAGGACGACGGCGATGACGCCAACCACGACGACGACCCGGGACTTGGGTGCCTTGGCGCCGGTGTTCGCTGCGCTCGGGGCAGCACCGGCGGGGGAGATCGTAGGGATGTTTCCTGTCGTCGTGAGTGGAGTCGTCGTAGCCATATCTAAAGGTTAGACGTTTGACGTCTAATGTCTACACTTCTGTGGCGAATCTCTCCGGTCAGCCCATGATTCGACGCTTCCTTGCGGAGAGACGCCCAGCCGCGTGCCGCCGTCGTACTCTTACCGCGGGTTTCGGGAGCCCAGGCGCTGGACCGCCAAAGCCAGCCACAGCTGGACGCGGTCCTGGGTTTGGGAGGGGTCGTAGCCGGTGAGTTCGGTGATTTGGGCCAGCCGGTAGCGGACGGTGTTCCTGTGCAGGGTGAGAGCTTCGGCCACGGCAGCTACGGAGCCGTTGTGGTTCAGGTAGCTCTCCAACGTGGCCACCAGCTCGGCGCCATGGGCGGCATCGAACTTGCGCAGGGGAGTGAGCGACTCGCTGGCCATATCCGCCAAGGGCACATCCTCGCTGGCGAGCAGCAGGGAGGTCAGGCTGAGGCGCTCAGGCTCGTTGACCGGCAAGCCGTGCGCCACGGCGTCGCGCGCCTCGAAGTAGCTCCAGCGCAGGCCGTTCGGCTTGGTGTAGGCGCCGCCAATGCCGATCACCGCGTGGATGCCGGCCTCCTGCAGGTGGTCGCTGAGGCTCTTGGCGAGGGCAGTGGCCGAGCTGCCGTCGTCGTTGATGACGGTGACCAGGTCCTTCCCGACGACGGCGCTCACGCCACCTTCGAGCGCTTGGGGCAGCGAGATGCTGACCAGTTGCTTGTGGTGTGCCGTGGATTCGGCAACCAGCACCACGTTCTTCCGGGTGCTGTTGATGCCGACACCGGCCAAACGGCGGGCCGCCTCAATGGTCTCCAGCGTGCCGTGGATGACGTCGTCCAACACCTGGCCGGCCATGGCACGCTGGGCCTGCCGTTGCTTGACCATGTTGTTGAGTTCGACGCTGATGAGGTTTTGCGCGTAGCTGACGATCCCCGAGTCGATGAAGGGTTGGCGGAGCCAGAGCGTGCAGGCGTCCCTGCGGCCGGTGGGAATCGGATAGGAGGCCCAGCCGTCAGCATTTGGGGCCGGTTTCCCGGGAACGCTGTTGTAGAGCTGGGCACTGAACTGGGTGAGCACAACGTCCGTGCGGAGCATGCTGCCCAGTTGCTTGAGGAGTTCGTTCAGTCCGCCACCGGTGAGAAGCGATCGGGCGAGGATCTGGTGCCCGGCCAGGAGGCGCTCCAGGTTGGAGTAGTGGTCTGCGGAGTGGGACTCTGCAACGAGCTTTCCGATGGCAATGAACGGGATCTCGTAGGGCACCTCCACCAAGGGAAGTCCCCACCGGTTGGCCTCGGCGATCAGGGCCTCGGGAACGGATTCGTGCGTGAGGCCTATGCCAAACCCAATTCCCACGGCGCCTGCCCGCTGGACCTGGCGGACGAATCGCCGCTGGTCGGCCGCACTCTTGAGGCGCAAGCCCGTGGTCAGCACCAATTCACCGCCGCTGAGGAAGCGCTGCGGATCCTCCAGCTCGGTCACCGCCACCCAGCTGATGTCCTGGTTCCACGTGGTCTCGGCAAGGCCGGACTGGCGGAGTTTCAGGGACGGGACAGCGACGAGCGAAGCAAGGGACAGGGCCATGCTTTAAGCGTAACCCGGTGCTGGTCAAGCGCACTAAGCGCGGTGGCCTTGTGTGTGCAGCTGACTATTCCCCCTACCCCCTCCCTGGCATAGGCTCTGATCAGCTAAAACCCATGCCCAGACACCGAAAGAGGGTTGCACACCGTGGTTCAAACCTTGCAGAACTTCATCAATGGCGAATTCGTCACGCCGGCAGGTACGGGTCTGCTGGACATCGTGAACCCCGCCACCGGGGAAATCGTTGCCAAGTCTCCCATTTCGGTGCAGGCCGACGTGGACGCAGCCATGTCCGCAGCAAACGAGGCGTTCAAGTCCTGGAAGAAGGCCACCCCCGGCCAGCGCCAGCTCATGCTCCTCAAGCTCGCCGACGCCGTCGAGGCCCACAGCGACGAACTCGTTGAGGCGCAGCACCGCAACACCGGCCAGGTCCGTTCCCTCATCGCTTCCGAGGAAGTCGCTGCCGGTGCAGACCAGCTCCGCTTCTTCGCCGGCGCCGCGCGCCTCATGGAAGGCAAGTCCGCAGGCGAATACTTCGAGGGCCACACCTCCTACGTGCGCCGCGAACCCATCGGCGTCGTAGCCCAGGTTGCCCCGTGGAACTACCCGTTCCTCATGGCAATCTGGAAGATCGGTCCCGCCCTGGCCGCAGGCAACACCGTTGTCCTCAAGCCCTCGGACACCACCCCCGAATCCACGCTGGTCCTGGCCCGCCTGGCAGGCGAAATCTTCCCCGCCGGTGTGCTCAACGTTGTCCTGGGTACCGGCGAAACCGGCGCCATGATGGTTGACCACAAGGTCCCCGGACTGGTGTCCATCACTGGCTCCGTCCGTGCGGGCATCGCCGTTGCGAGCGGCGCAGCCAAGAGCCTCAAGCGTGCCCACCTGGAACTCGGTGGCAAGGCTCCCGCGATCGTGTTCAAGGACGCCGACATTAAGAAGAGCGCCGCGGCCATTGCCGAGTTCGCCTTCTTCAACGCCGGACAGGACTGCACCGCCATTACCCGCGTCCTCATCGAGGACTCGGTTCACGACGACGTCGTGGCAGCCATGGTGGAGCACACCAAGACCCTGCACACCGGTTCCCAGAACGACGAAGACAACTACTTCGGTCCGCTCAACAACGTGAACCACTTCAACGCAGTGACCTCCGTCGTGGAGAACCTGCCGGAGAACTGCAAGATCGTCACCGGCGGACACCGTGCGGGCGAGAAGGGCTTCTTCTTCGAGCCCACCATCATCACCGGTGCCAAGCAGAGCGATGACATCGTGCAGAAGGAAACCTTCGGCCCGGTCATCACGGTCCAGAAGTTCAGCACCGAAGAAGAAGCGCTCGCGCTGGCGAACGACGTCGAATACGCCCTGGCGTCCAGCGTCTGGACCACCGACCACGGCACGGCCATGCGCATGAGCCGCGACCTGGACTTCGGTGCGGTCTGGATCAACACCCACATCCTCCTCACGGCAGAGATGCCGCACGGCGGCTTCAAGCAGTCCGGCTACGGCAAGGACCTCTCCATGTACGGCGTCGAGGACTACACACGCATCAAGCACGTGATGAGTGCATTGGATGCATAGCTCAGTCGCGTAAGAATTTCCCCGTTTTTTAGAAAGGCAACCCCCTCATGACCACCACCGCGAACGAACTCTCGTACCGCATCGAGCAGAAGCGCAACATCAACGGCGCCTTCCCCGGCCCCAAGTCGCAGGCATTGGCTGAGCGCCGCTCCGCCGTCGTCGCTGCCGGTGTCGCCTCGGGCGTTCCCGTTTACGTTGAAGACGCCGACGGCGGCATCATCCGCGACGTCGACGGCAACTCCTTCATCGACCTCGGCTCCGGCATCGCCGTGACCAGCGTCGGCGCCTCCGACCCCGCCGTCGTCGCAGCTGTCCAGGAAGCTGCCGCGCACTTCACGCACACCTGCTTCATGGTGACCCCGTACGAGGGTTACGTAGCAGTTGCCGAGCAGCTCAACCGCCTCACCCCGGGCGATCACGCCAAGCGCACCGTGCTGTTCAACTCCGGCGCCGAAGCCGTGGAGAACGCCATCAAGGTTGCCCGCCTGGCCACCGGCCGCGACGCCGTCGTAGCTTTCGACCACGCCTACCACGGCCGCACCAACCTGACCATGGCGCTCACCGCCAAGGCCATGCCGTACAAGACCAACTTCGGCCCGTTCGCGCCCGAGGTCTACCGCATGCCCATGAGCTACCCGTTCCGTGAAGAGAACCCGGAGATCACAGGCGCCGAGGCAGCCAAGCGCGCCATCACCGCCATCGAGAAGCAGATCGGTGGCGACCAGGTTGCCGCGATCATCATCGAACCCATCCAGGGTGAAGGTGGCTTCATTGTTCCGGCCGAAGGCTTCCTCCCGGCACTGTCCGCCTGGGCAAAGGAAAAGGGCATCGTCTTCATCGCCGACGAGGTCCAGTCCGGCTTCTGCCGCACCGGTGAGTGGTTCGCCGTCGATCACGAAGGCGTTGTCCCGGACATCATCACCATGGCCAAGGGCATCGCCGGTGGCATGCCGCTGTCCGCTATTACCGGCCGCGCCGACCTGCTCGACGCCGTTCACCCGGGCGGCCTCGGCGGCACCTACGGTGGCAACCCGGTTGCCTGTGCAGCAGCACTGGCAGCGATCGACACCATGGAACAGCACGACCTCAACGGCCGCGCACGCCACATTGAAGAACTCGCCCTGGGCAAGCTCCGCGAACTGGCAGCTGAAGTTTCCGTTGTTGGCGACATCCGCGGCCGTGGGGCCATGCTGGCCATCGAACTGGTCCAGGCCGGTTCCAAGGAACCCAACGCCGAGCTCACCAAGGCCGTTGCTGCCGCTTGCCTCCAGGAAGGTGTCATCATCCTGACCTGTGGCACCTACGGCAACGTCATCCGCCTGCTCCCGCCGCTGGTCATCAGCGACGAACTGCTGATCGACGGCCTCGAGGTCCTGGCGAAGGCCATCAAGGCCAACGCGTAAGGTTCAGCGCTTCACGCAAAGAGGCGGGCCGGGGGTTCAATTCCCCCCGGCCCGCCTCTTTCTTTGCTTCTCCGCGATCTGGCGCGCCGGCGTCGAGTTCGCGGGAAAGCTGCGAATCCGCCGGAAAGTTCCGGGGGTTTTGGCAGCGTTCCCGCGATCTCGGGTCCCGGCGTCGGGAATCAAGGCTCGACGGCGGTGCCTGGCTAGGTGCCGAGCGTCAGGTTCTTCTGGTGACCGTGCCCGTCGAGCTGGACCTCCATGGTGTTGTTGCCAACCAGGATCGCACCCACGTCGGCACGGACGGCCTTGGTCCATGTGCCGGGAACCGTGATCCGGACGCTGCTTTGAGTGCGCGACGGATCGGCCACAGACACCGTGAGCTGCCCGTTGCTCTGGTGGGTGGCAAGGGTGCACGGACCGGAGACCGTGAAGCCCGCCGCGCTGCCCGCGCCAAAGAAGTTGCCCAACACCAGGCCGTCCTTGCCCGCGCTGATCAGTTGGACATCCGCAGAGTTGGCCAGCACTTTCACTGCAGGGTTGGCCGACTGCGAGAACGTGGCATCGTGCGTAGCCGCGGGCAACACCATGTACGCATAGCCCGAGCCGGCTGGATCCTTGCCGTGACGGTGGGTCACAGTGACAAAATCCCGGGTCACAGGATCGCTGCTCCCTCCGGTGTCCGCCCCGGAGTTGATGTCATACCAGTTGCCGGTGCGGCGGATGACGGCAACGTCGGGAATGCTCGAAACACCCGGCGCGTCCAGGAAGACGTAGCCACCGTGTCCCTCGAGGTGCAGGGAGCGCTTCAGCTGCACGGGAGCATCCCCTGGAGCCATGCTGCGGTTGCGGGAATCGGTCCGTACCGAAGGTATGGAACCCACCACGAAGGACCTGTTCTCGATGGTGGTCTGCACGGCGGCGCCGCCAGTGCCGGTGATGGCTGATCCAAGGCACACCACGGCGTCGTCAAGGAAGAACCAGGATTTCCGGCCGGACAAGGTCTTGTTGTGGTTGACGTGGTCCATGCCGACAACACCCCAGCGCCCGTCGACGGTCAGTCCACCGGCAAAGGCTTGGTAAGCGCGGGGGATGCCGGTGCCGGCTCCGCCCGCACCGCTGGCGCGGACCTCGTCATTGACGGTGGTTCCTGGAAGAGCGTACGGGTCCACTGTGGGCCAGAAGTCCGCGCTGAACTGTGATGGATCCTGTCTGGTGTACAGGAAGGTCATGCCATCACCTTGGTACCAGCCGAGGTTGTTTTCGCTGTTGCCCCACTCGTACCGGCCAATGCGTTTGGAGGAGAGGTTCACTGTACAGCCCCACTGTGGTCTGTGGTGCACCAGGCGGTCCTGGTCAGCGAACATTCGGCTATACACGGGGGCCGGAGCAGCTGTCACGGAGGCATTGGAGAGAACTGCCAAGGACAGCAGGGACTTGGCCAGGCTCTGGGTGGGGTGGCCCACGAGCTTCTGGTCGGCACAGCGTTCCAGCCAGCCCTTCGCCAACGCCAGGAAACGGGAGCGGTAGGGCTCCTCGCATCCGGGAGCCAACAGGAGCACAGCCGAGATCAAGCCGAAGCCGCTGACGTAGTCGGGTTCACGTTGCCGCGAGACAGCCCGCCCGCGAACCGTATCCATGATCCTGCCGTCCCAGACGAATGGAGCATAAGTGGACTCCACAGCGTCCAGGAGCACCGACTGATTGGGATCCTTGATGGCCCAGTCGCTACCGCCCAGCATGGCGATGATTTCGGCGATGCCCGCCAACGCCACCACACCATAAGTCCCGGCATAGGGCAGGTAGCTGTGCTGAACGAACGAGCCATCGGTGTAGAAGCCGTCGCCGCTGGTGACGTAGGTGAACACACTGTTGGTGCCGCCTCGGACGGTGTCGCTGAGGGCGTCCCGGCCAAGAGCGATCTCATCCGTGTTGTTGTCCAGGATTCCGCGCATGCAGCAGGCCAGTGATTTGTCCACGCGGTTGGCGCCGGTCTCCGCCAGGGATGTAGCACGACCACGCCAATTCGGGTTCGGCGCGAACCAGCGGACCGCCGCGAGCAGGGATGACCGGAGGGCTTCCGGAACCTCGGCGTGCAGCAGTGTCAGGATGTCCACTGTTTTGCGGGGTACGCCAATTTCCCAAAACCACCAGTTGCCCGCTGCGCGCATCCCGGGCTTGTAGGCAGTGTCGTTGAGGAGCTTCAGGCCAGCAACAATGTCGGCCGCCAGCTGGGGATTCCCGGCGTACGGGGTGCCGGCCACGGCGTAGCCCAATGCCATGTCATAGAGGCGGTTGAAATGCAGGCCCAGGTTGCTGGTCGCGGTGGCGGACTGTCCGATGCCAGCGAGGGGAAGGTCGCTCCAGAGGGACGTTCGCACTGGAGCTTTGTCCATGGATGACCACCACTTCTCCGTAGTAGCGCCCATGCCATCAAGTTGTCCCGCAAGTTCGGGGATGTCCGCAGCGCTTTGGCCGCCGGTGAGGACTTGCCGCCGTCGGGCTATGAGCTCCTGGAGGCCATCCGCTGCGAAAGACGGAGCCGCCTGCGAAAGGAGCGCCCCCGCGAGGGCTGCTGCTCCAGCTGTACGGAAGAGGGTCCTGCGGCTCATGGGTGATCCAATGACGTTCAAAACTGCTCCGTTCAAAACTGTTGTGGCGTGGGGATATGGCGGCGGAAGTTTCCCGCAACCCTATTTCCGGTTCCATGGCCCTTCAACGGAAATGAACAGAAGTGCTCAGAACTTGTTGAGAGGCGAAACCGAGTCCCGGATGACGATATGCGTACCAACGGTGAGGGTGTTGTCAGAGGAAGCGCCGGCGTCGTGCGGTGACTGGGCCAGAGCCAAACGGACGGCCTCGCGCCCCAGTTCTTCGAGCGGTACGCGAACTGTGGTGAGGCGCGGGCGCAGCTCGCTGGCGACGGGAACGTCGTCGTAGCCCACCACCGAAATGTCCCGGGGCACCTTGATCCCGCGTTCCTCAAGGGGTTCAAGGATGCCGGCCGCCACGAGGTCGTTGGCGCCGAAGACCGCGGTGAAGTCCAAATTCCGGTCCAGCAATTCCCGCATCCCGTGCCGTCGACCCCTCCGGCCGCGAAAAGGAACCAAACCCGGACGTGCTCGACTAGGGCCCGGCGTCGAAATCGTGGGAAAGCTGCGAATCCGCCGGAAAGGTCCGGGGGTTTTGGCAGCGTTCCCGCGACTTCGCGCGAGGGGACCAGGCGAGGGGTTCAGGCCTCGACGGCGGACAGCCGCGCCTGCTTCTTCAGCGCCGAGTTCTTCCTGGTGGTCCGCAGCATGTCGATCGTCAGCAGGACCAGGGCCAGCCAGACCACGCAGAAGCCGATCCAGCGGGCAGCGGTCATGGTTTCGTGGAACACAAGCAGTGCCACAACGAACTGGAGGATCGGGGCAAAGTACTGGAGCAGGCCGATGGTGGTCATTGGCAGGCGGCGTGCGGAAGCGCCGAAGAAGAGCAACGGAACAGCTGTGATGACCCCCGAGGCCACCAACAGCCAGAAGTGTCCGGCGCCCATGGTCGTGAGGGTTTCGGCCCCCGCAACACCCAGGACCACCATGGTGATCGCTGCGAAGGGAGCCAGCACCATGGTCTCGACACTGAGGCTGGTGAGGGCATCGACCTTGGGGCCCACCCGCTTCTTCACAAAGCCGTAAAGGCCAAAGCTGAAGGCCAGGATCAGGGCGATCCATGGGAGTTGCCCGTAGGAGAACGTCAGGACGCCGACCGCCACGAACCCGATGCCCACCGCTGTCCACTGCAGGGGGCGCAGCTTCTCCTTGAGGACAAAGACGCCCAAAAGGACCGAGACCAAGGGGTTGATGAAATATCCCAGCGAGGTTTCCACGGCGTGGCCGGTGGTGACGCCGAAGGTGTACGTGAGCCAGTTGATGGCGATGAGGACGGCAGCCAAGGCCAAGGGACCGAAGACGCTGCGGTCCTTCAGCGCGGCGCCGAAAATCCGCCAGGACCGGGTGATGGTGATCAGCAGTGCGCAGAAAATCAAGGACCAGACAACGCGGTTGGCCACGATTTCGATCGCACCCGCAGGCATCAGGATGAAGAAGTACAGGGGGAGTAGGCCCCACAGCCCGTAAGCGCCGATGCCGAACAGGATGCCCGCCGTCGATTCGCTCCGCACCGGCTTGCCGGCACCGCCGGTTCCGTCGCCTCCGCTCCCGGCTACCGCCGTCGTGGGCTGGTCTGAAGGGGAGCCTGAAATGATCTGATCCGGAGTCGACACATTCTGGCCAACACCGGCCTTCCCCGCAATATTCCGCAATCTTTGGGTATTTTTGTGACTCCTGCCATATAAGCGGCCCAGTGTGGGGCCGACACCTAGAATTGAAATCTGCGCGCGCCGCCAACAGCGGCGTGGCTCACTGCTTCGGAAGGGCTCACGGTGTCAGACTCAGCCGCAACCAATCGTCCGCTTCGCGTCGCCATTGTGGGCGCGGGTCCCGCCGGTGTCTATGCCGCGGACATCCTCACCAAGTCCAACGAAGTCAAAGACGGGCACGTGGAAGTGAGCATCGACCTCTTTGAGGCGTACCCCGCGCCCTACGGGTTGATTCGATACGGTGTAGCGCCGGACCATCCCCGCATCAAGGGCATCGTGAACGCCTTGCACAAGGTGCTGGATCGCGGGGACATACGCTTCCTGGGCAACGTGACCTACGGCAGGGACCTGAGCCTCCACGACTTCCGCGCCTTCTATGACGCCGTGATCTTCTCCACCGGAGCCATCAAGGACGCGGACCTGAACATTCCCGGCATTGGGCTGGAAGGCTCCTTTGGCGGCGCGGACTTTGTCTCCTGGTACGACGGACACCCGGACGTGCCGCGCGATTGGCCGCTGGACGCCAAGGAAATCGCGGTGATCGGCAATGGCAACGTCGCCTTGGACGTTGCGCGCATGCTGGTCAAGCACCCGGAGGAACTGCTTGTCACAGAGATTCCGGACAACGTGTACCAAGGGTTGAAGAGCTCGCCCGTGACCGACGTCCACGTTTTCGGCCGTCGCGGGCCTGCCCAGGTCAAGTTCACGCCCTTGGAACTGCGCGAACTCTCGCACTGCAAGGACGTGGACATCGTCCTGTACCCGGAGGATTTCGAATTCGACGAGGCCTCGGACGAGGCAATCCGGACCAACAACCAGATCAAGACCATGGTCAACACCATGACCAACTGGCTGGTGGAGGAGCATGCTGAAGCCGAGCAGCCCTCGTCCCGCCGCCTGCACCTGCACTTCCTGCACAGCCCGGTGGAAATCCTCGACTCACCCGAGACCCCGGGCAAGGTTGCGGCGATGAAGTTTGAGCGGATGGAACTGGACGGCACCGGCAACGTCAAGGGAACCGGGGAGTTCCTCGAATACCCGGTCCAGTCGGTCTACCGGGCCATCGGCTACCACGGCTCGCCGCTGGAGGAGCTGCCGTACGACGCCCGCCGCGGCGTCATTCCGAACGACGGCGGCCGCGTCCTGGGTGCCGATGGGGAACCAGTACCGGGAATCTACGCCACCGGCTGGATCAAGCGCGGACCTGTGGGGTTGATCGGGCACACCAAGGGCGATGCGCTGGAAACCATCGGCTGCCTCCTCGAGGACCGTTTGAACCTGCCGCCGGCCGAAAACCCGGACCCGCAGGCCATCATCGACCTCCTGGAAGAACGCGGCATCGAATACACCACGTGGGAAGGCTGGAACCGGCTGGACGCGCACGAAGCTGCCCTCGGTGCTGAGTGGTCCGCAGCCTCCGCCGCCTCCGAAGACGGGAACGGCGTGGTCCGCGAGCGCATCAAGGTTGTCCCGCGCGAGGAAATGATCCGCATCTCCCGCCCCTGACCTCCGGAGTTTTTGTACAGCTAATGCGCTTATTCGGGCGCTTTAGGGTCATTGGCTGTACAAAAACTCCATCCGGCGAACTAGACTCGTCGGTACTGTGCTGCCCACCACACGCGTTGCCCACCACGCGAGGCCATAACGCACAGCACCCAGGGGAGTTCGATGAGGAATCCAGTCCATCCGATCGCTCCAGGCATTGACGCCGCGGAGCTGCTGCAGAAGCGTGCCCTGGCCGGCCACGAACATTTGGAGGCCTGGCGCGCCGGAAGCGCCGATGAGATCGCCGGAATCAGGCGCCTCGTCCATGAATCGTGGCAACGTTCGGCCTACTTGAAGGCCAACCCCGACGTACCCGAAGCGCCCCTGGCCATGGACCGCGATGAGCTGGAGGAGTACAGGCGGCTGCACCCTTTGGCCACCATCATGCCCGTGATCAAGAAGCTGCTGGTCCAGCCGAGCCATGACAGCGGCCTGCTGGTGGCCGTAGGCGACGACGTCGGACGGCTTTTGTGGGTGGACGGCGACCCCGTCATGCAACGCCGCGCCGAAGGCATGATGTTCGTCGCCGGCGCCGACTGGTCCGAAGCCTCCGTGGGCACCAGCGCTCCGGGCACGGCGTTGGCCCTTGACCGCAGCATCCAGATCTCCGGGGCCGAGCATTTCAAGCGGTCCGTCCATCCCTGGAGCTGCACCGCGGTTCCCTTCCACGATCCCGACTCCGGAGCAGTATTGGGCGTCGTGGACATCACCGGGACCGAAACCGCCGTCGCACCGCACACGCTCTCGCTCGTGGAAGCAACGGTCGCTGCCGCCCAGGCACAGTTGCGCATCGAACGCTTACAGCTCGCCGCGGCAGTCCGCGACAAACCACGACGCCGGAGCGCAGCCGCCACGGGCGGCCAGGCTTTGTACCGCAACAGCCTCCAGCTTCTGGGGCGTGACCAGGCGCTGCTCAGCATCGATGGCCGGACCGTCTCCTTGTCAGCACGCCACAGCGAGATCCTGGCCATTCTCGGCAACCATCCGGATGGATTGAGCGCAGATGATCTGTGCGCCCAGCTTTACCCCGGCGAGGGATCGTCCGTGACTCTCCGCGCCGAGATGGTCCGCCTCCGCAAGGTGATCCAGGAACTCAGCCCTGACGCTGTGCCCGAGTCGCGGCCGTACAGGCTGCCCGTCGAGCTGCTTCCCGATTCCGGCCAGGTCCTGAGTTGCCTGCAGCGCGGCGCCCACCGCATAGCCCTGGAAATCTACAAAGGTGCGCTTTTGCCGCGGTCGGAGGCGCCCGGCGTCGTGCAGTTGCGCGAGCGGGTGTCGCTTCTGTTGCGGGAGGCGCTGCTCAGCGACGGCAGCGTCGATTCGCTGCTCAAGTACGCGGAGCTACCCGAGGCGAAGTACGACGTCGACCTCCGCCTTGCGGTCCTGAAGCTGCTGCCGCCCCGCTCACCCAAGCGCGCCGCAGTGGTTGCCGATCTGGAGCGCATCGAAAGGGAACTGCAGGAGTGAGCTGACTCACACTGTTGCAACGTAGCTGCAACCTCCCGGCTCCTAGGCTCGGATCAATGGCGAGAGCCACAGTGATTCGCAGCAAAGGAGCTAGCAATGACCGTTTACGCACAGCCGGGTGCCGAGGGTTCGAAGGTCACCTTCAAAGACCGTTACGAGAACTGGATCGGCGGCGAATGGGTTGCCCCGGTCAAGGGCGCCTACTTTGAGAACATCACCCCGGTGACGGGCAAGGCATTCTGCGAAGTTGCCCGGGGAACGGCCGAGGACATCGAGCTCGCACTGGACGCAGCCCACAAGGTGGCGCCGTCCTGGGGAAAGACCTCCGCGACCGAACGCGCCGCGATCCTGAACAAGATCGCAGACCGCATCGACGAGAACGTTGAACTCCTGGCCGTCGCCGAGACCTGGGACAACGGAAAGCCGGTCCGCGAGACCCTCAACGCCGACATCCCGCTGGCCGCAGACCACTTCCGCTACTTCGCCTCGGCCGTCCGTGCCCAGGAAGGTGGGCTCTCCCAACTGGACGAGGACACCACCGCATATCACTTCAAGGAGCCCCTGGGCGTTGTCGGCCAGATCATCCCGTGGAACTTCCCCATCCTCATGGCCGTCTGGAAGCTGGCACCGGCACTCGCGGCCGGAAACGCGGTTGTCCTCAAGCCTGCCGAGCAGACGCCCACGTCCATCCTGGTCCTCATGGAACTGATCAGTGATCTCCTGCCGGCCGGCGTGGTCAACGTGGTCAACGGATTCGGCGTCGAGGCCGGCAAGCCGCTGGCTTCCAGCCCGCGCATCCGCAAGATCGCCTTCACGGGCGAGACCACCACGGGACGGTTGATCAGCCAGTACGCCTCCAACAACCTCATCCCCGTCACCTTGGAGCTTGGCGGCAAGAGCCCGAACATCTTCTTCGATGACGTCGCCGCCCAGAACGACGCCTTCTACGACAAAGCACAGGAAGGCTTCACCCTCTTCGCGTTCAACCAGGGCGAAGTCTGCACCTGCCCGTCCCGTGCTCTGGTCCAGGAAGGCATCTACGACTCCTTCATGGCCGATGTCGTGGCCCGGACCAACAAGATCATCCAGGGCAACCCGCTGGATACGGAAACACAGATCGGTGCACAGGCCTCCAACGACCAACTGGAGAAAATCCTGTCCTACATCGACATCGGAAAGCAGGAGGGCGCCAAGGTCCTTACCGGTGGTGCCCGGGCCGAGCTCTCCGGTGACCTGGCTGGCGGCTACTACGTCCAGCCCACCATCTTCGAGGGACACAACAGGATGCGGATCTTCCAGGAGGAGATCTTTGGCCCGGTAGTGTCCGTCACCAAGTTCAGCGACTACAACGACGCCATCGGCATCGCGAACGACACCCTCTATGGACTGGGTGCCGGCGTCTGGTCGCGCAACGGAAATGTCGCCTACCGCGCAGGCCGGGAAATCCAGGCCGGCCGCGTGTGGGTCAACAACTACCACGCCTACCCGGCAGGTGCCGCCTTCGGTGGCTACAAGTCCTCAGGCATTGGCCGTGAAAACCACGCCATGATGCTGGACCACTACCAGCAGACCAAGAACCTCCTGGTCAGCTACAACGAGAACAAGCTCGGCTTCTTCTAGGAGTTTTTGTACAGCAAATGCCCTTATGGAGCCTTCTTAAGGGCATTAGCTGTACAAAAACTCCAATTATTCGCAGGGATCAAAGGAGATCGTTAATGTCGAACACGATGCAAGCAGCAGTAGTCACGGAGTTTGGAACCGACCTCACGGTCAAGGAGGTTGAACGCCCGACGCCGGGTCCCGGCCAAGCGCTGGTCCGCCTCCTGACGTCGGGGGTATGTCATACGGATTTGCACGCCGCCGAAGGCGACTGGCCGGTCAAACCCACGCCACCGTTCATTCCGGGGCATGAGGGAGTGGGCGAAGTGGTCGCTCTCGGTGAGGGCGTCACGGACGTTGCCGTGGGCGATCTGGTGGGAAACGCCTGGCTTTGGTCCGCCTGTGGAGACTGCCAGTACTGCCGGACCGGCTGGGAAACCCTGTGTGAGTCACAGCAGAACGGCGGCTACAGCGTCGATGGTTCGTTTGGTGAGTACATGCTGGTGGACACCCGATTCGCAGCCCGTATTCCGGAAGGCTCGGACCCCGTGGAGGTCGCTCCGGTCCTCTGTGCCGGCGTGACAGTATACAAGGGTCTCAAGATGACCGAGGCCAAACCGGGACAGTGGGTCACCATTTCCGGCATCGGCGGCCTGGGCCATATCGCGGTTCAGTACGCGGTGGCGATGGGCCTGCGTGTTGCCGCTGTCGACATCGCCGACGACAAGCTGGCGCTGGCAAAGGAACACGGTGCCGAGCTGACAGTCAACGCGTTGCATGAGGATCCCGCCGAGGTGATCCAAGGGGAAACCGGCGGCTGCCATGGGGTTCTGGTGACGGCCGTGCACCCCTCGGCCTTCGGTCAGGCCATCGGCATGGCCCGGCGAGGCGGAACGATCGTGTTCAATGGCCTTCCCCCAGGGGATTTTCCGGCGCCGATCTTCGAGATTGTCCTCAAGGGCCTCACGGTCCGGGGTTCGATTGTGGGCACCAGGCAGGACCTTGAAGAAGCACTGGAGTTCTACGCCCAGGGGAAGATCAAGCCAACGGTCTCAACCCGGGAGTTGTCCGAGGTCAACGCGGTGTTCGACGAAATGAAACACGCAAAGATCGACGGCCGAGTGGTTCTGAAATTCTGATGACCAGCTCTGCATTGGAAGCTGCGGTGACGCTGCCCGGAGAGGATTTCTCCCGGGTGGCGCTCACCGCGGCGTCCGTGGATCTTCTCCGCACGTTGTGGGCGCAGCACGGCCCGTTGATGTTCCATCAATCCGGTGGCTGCTGCGATGGCTCCGCACCCATGTGTTATCCGGCGGGGGAATTCCTGACAGGCGATTCGGATGTCCTTCTGGGCCGGTTCGAACTCGGCACTGCCTCGGAGCCACAGCCCTTGGAATTCTGGATGTCCCGGGAACAGTTCAACTACTGGTCCCACACCCATCTGACAGTGGATGTTGTTGCCGGGCGGGGGAGTGGGTTCTCAGTAGAGGCACCCGAGGGTAAGCGGTTCCTCATCCGGTCAACACTGATGGACTGGGATGTGCAGGGAATCTAGGTCACGGCTGGTGTGATGCGGGCAACGCGCCATCATCACACCAGCCACAGCTGTCACAGGAAGCACGGGCGCGTCTCACTATCTGGGATAAATATGGCCGTCCATTGGTCGGACACTATTCTTGATAGGTCCTATACCACCACCCTCCAGAATGTGGCATTTTTATGAACATTTTCAGGACCAAGTCGATTGAGCAGTCGATCGCCGATTCCGACGAACCCGGTCGCAAGCTCAAGCGCAGCCTGAGCACCTGGGACCTCATGATCATGGGCGTCGCCGTTGCTGTTGGCGCCGGTATCTTCTCGGTGGGCGCCAAGGCTGCCGCCAACTTTGCCGGCCCCGCCGTCACCATCTCCTTCGCCATCGCCGCTGTCACTTGCGCTCTGGCCATCATGTGCTACGCCGAGTTCGCCACCGCGATCCCCGTGGCCGGTTCCGCCTACGTCTTCACGTACGCCACCATGGGCGAGGTCCTGGCATGGATCATCGGCTGGAACCTCATCCTTGAACTCTTCACCGCCGCAGCCGTGATCGCGAAGTACTGGGGCATCTACCTCAGCACAGTGTTCGGCTTGATGGGAGTGGAGATGCCGCCCTCCGTCAGCGTGTTCGGCTTCGACCTCTACTGGGGCGCTTTCCTGATCGTCGCAATCTTTACGGTGCTGCTGGTGCTGGGGACAAAGCTGTCCGCCCGCGTGGGCAACGTCTTCACCATGATCAAGATCGCTGTCGTGCTGTTCGTGATCGTGGTGGGCTTCAGCTACGTGAAGTTCTCCAACTACACGCCGTTTGTCCCGGCCTCCGAGCCTACGGCCGGCAACGGTGCGGCCGACGTCATGAAGCAGTCGTTCTTCGGCTTCCTGACCGGTGCCGCTCCTGCGCAGTACGGAACCCTCGGAATCTTCGCCGGCGCTGCACTGGTGTTCTTCGCCTTCATCGGCTTTGACGTGGTGGCCACGTCCGCAGAAGAGGTCAAGAACCCGCAGAAGACGCTGCCCCGCGGCATCTTCGGCGGCCTGGCGCTGGTCACCCTGCTCTACATCCTGGTCTCCCTTGCGTTGACCGGCATGGTCTCCTACACCCAATTGGCTGAGGTCAAGAACCCGACGCTGACCACCGCATTCGAGGCCGTGGGCAACACCGACGCAGCCAAGGTCATCGCCTTCGGCTCCCTGGTGGGCCTGACGACCGTGATCATGGTGCTCCTCATGGGCCTGTCCCGCGTGGTTCTTGCCATGAGCCGCGACGGTCTGCTGCCCCGCTCCCTGTCCAAGACCAGTGATAAGCGGGCTACCCCGGCCCGCCTGCAGATCATCTGCGGCGCCGCTGTTGCAATTGTTGCCGGTGTGACCAAGGTGGATCTCCTTGAGGAAATGATCAACATCGGAACCCTTTCGGCCTTCGTGATGGTCAGCCTGGGCATCCTGGTACTCCGCAAGAAGCGTCCCGACCTCAAGCCTGCCTTCCGCGTGCCCTTCGGCAAGGTTCTTCCCTGGGTCTCGGCAGTGTTGTGCCTCTACCTCATGACCAACCTGGCCGTGGAAACCTGGATCTTCTTTGCGATCTGGCTGGTCATCGGCATGGCGATCTACTTCGCCTACGGCCAGCGGCACTCCAGGCTCAACGAGAAGTTCGCTTCCGCCAAGGCCTCCGTCGATGGCCGCACGGAAAGCCGACAGACCGACGGCGACGAGGACGAAGACAACCTCTCCAAGGTCTGATTGCGTCCGCCTGCACGTTGATGCGGGACGCAGCTTGTCAGACAGCTACCTGCTTTTCCATCACGGAGACGCCCGGGAACCATTGGTTTCCGGGCGTTTCTGCGTCCCGGGGCCGCCAACATCCTTACGGTGCCGCGTGCTCGCCAACCCATTCCACCAGGGGCCGAAGCACCTCCCAGCGGGCAGCGATTTCGTCCTTGGCCGCAGCAGTGGACAACCATTCCGGCTGCCCCACCTCCACCCCGGCCGACAGCGACTTGTGCTTGAGCAACTCCGCCCTCGGATGGTCCCTGTCGAAACCGCGGGGAATGGTCTTCAACTTCTCCCCTTCAATCGCGAACCCTGCTTCCGCTACGTCGTCGATGATCTTTTGCAGCTCCTGACCACTCTCAGGAGCATCCACTGCTGCCCGGAAGCGGGCAAGCTGCGCCGGCGTGTGGGAATGGTAACCGCCGCCAATGAGGAGCCCGTCTGCGCTGATCTGCACGTAGTAGCCAACGCCTTCCTTGGTGGCAGCAAAGGCGCCCTGCGCGGTCTTATACGGCGACTTGTCTTGGGAGAACCTGATGTCCCGGTTGGGGCGGAAGATCTTTGCCGGCCCGAACCTGGGCTCCAACTCCGCAAGGAGAGCTGTCAGCGGCTCCCTGACCTCGGCGTCGTACGTGCTTTTATGCTCCAGCCACCACTCACGGTTGTTGTTCTCTTCAAGGTCCTCGTAGAAGCGGAAAGCGGCTGTCTGAATGCCTGTGAATGTGTCCATGAAGGGATCCTATGAATCCCCAGGACTGATCAGCCATAGGTAGAGCCTGCTATGTGGAAAGAACCGGTTATGTGGAAAAGCAAAGAACACCCCGCCGCGGATGGATCCGCAGCGGGGTGTTCTGAAAGCCGGACGCTTAGAGCTTGTTGGCTGCTTCAGCGTCGGACGTGGTCTGGCCAGCGCCGAGGTTGGCGCGGAGCTTGGCGCCGAGTTCGGCGTCAACGTTGGTCCAGTACTGGATGGCGCGTTCCTTGATGTCGGCGTTCTTCACGCCACCAACGGCACCGGTGATGGTGTCGAGGAAGCGTGCCTTGGCGGCCTCGTCGTAGACCTCGCGGTACAGGGTACCGGCCTGGCCGAAGTCGTCATCCTCGGCGTGCAGGGTGTGCGCGGAGAGGGTGAGCTCGCCGTCGTTCTCCCAGCCACCGGCGGGGGATGCGGGCTCAACAGCAGCCGGGCCGCCGACGGAGTTCGGTGCGTAGACCGGAGTGGACGGGGCGTTGAACAGGTAACGGCCCTGGCCATCCTGGCTGTAGTTGTTGACCTGGTTCTTCGGCTGGTTCACCGGGATCTGGGCGTGGTTGGTGCCCACGCGGTAACGGTGTGCGTCGGCGTAGGAGAAGATGCGGGCCTGCAGCATCTTGTCCGGGGAGGCAGCGATGCCCGGCACGAAGTTCGACGGCGCGAAGGTGGCCTGCTCGATCTGCGCGAAGTAGTTCTCCGGGTTCTTGTTCAGCTCCATGGTGCCCACGTGGATCAGCGGGTAGTCGGAGTGCGGCCACACCTTGGTGAGGTCGAACGGGTTGAAGCGGTACGTCTTGGCGTCCTCGTAGGGCATGACCTGGACGTGCAGTTCCCACGACGGGAAGTTGCCGGCTTCGATGTTCTCGGAGAGGTCGCGGATGTAGAAGTCTGCATCCGAACCGGCCAGTGCTTCAGCCTGCTCACCGGTGATGGAGTTGACGCCCTGGTTGGACTTGAAGTGGTACTTGACCCAGAAACGCTCACCAGCAGCGTTGATCCACTGGTAGGTGTGCGAGCCGTAGCCCTGCATTTCACGCCAGGAAGCCGGCAGGCCGCGGTCGCCCATGAGCCAGGTGACCTGGTGTGCGGACTCGGGGGAGAGGGTCCAGAAGTCCCACTGCATGTCAGCGTCGCGCAGGTGGGTACCCGGGAGGCGCTTCTGGGAGTGGATGAAGTCCGGGAACTTGATTCCGTCGCGGATGAAGAACACCGGGGTGTTGTTGCCCACGAGGTCGTAGTTGCCCTCGGAGGTGTAGAACTTCACGGCGAAACCGCGGGGATCGCGCCACGTGTCGGGGGAACCGTTCTCGCCTGCAACGGAGGAGAAGCGAATCAGCATGTCCGTCTCGGCACCCGGCTGAAGGAAAGCTGCCTTGGTGTAGGCGGAAACGTCGGAAGTGGTCTTGAACGTACCGAAAGCGCCGCCACCCTTTGCGTGCACAACACGCTCCGGGACGCGCTCGCGGTTGAACTGTGCGAGCTTTTCCACCAGGTAGTGGTCGGTCAGGATGATGGCACCGTCAGCGCCGACGGACTTGGAGTGCGCGTCGGAAGTGACAGGGGCACCCGACTGTGTGGTCGAGATGTTCGCGGTCATCATTCTCCTTTTTCTTATTTCTGGGTTACGGAAGGTAGTACGGGCAGCTGTTGTTTGGCCTGGCAATCCTGGCAGATGCCCTGGTAGAGGACGTCTGCGATCTGGATGGTCATGGGCTTGGAATTTTCATTCCAGTGCGGAGTGAGGCACGGTGCGTGTCCCACTGCGCAGTCCACGTCCTCCACCTTGCCGCAGCTGATGCAGACGGCGTGGTGGTGGTTGTCGCCAACCCGGGTTTCATAGAGGGCCGGGGAGTGCGGGGGCTCGAAACGGCGCAGCATCTGCAGGTCCGTGAGATCGCTGAGAACCACATAAACCGACTGCGCCGTCAGTTCGGGAAGTTCTTCGCGGGCAGCGGCAAGGATGCCTTCTGCCGGGGAATGCGGGTGGTGCTGGACCGCGGCGAGCACTGCCAGCCGCTGCTTGGTCACACGCCGGCCATGGGCATGCAGGGCCGCCGCCCATGCTTGCTGCTCAGCAGTGTGATCCGTCATGCATCCATTCAAACACTTATTTTGATAAGTTCACAATAAGGTGAGGCTAACTTCCGGTGAACGCAATAATTCCAGGAGCGGATTCACGTCCTCAGCCGCGGATCTGCCCAGCGCATGGATCCGCAGCGGCATCTCCGGGATCCGTGATTCGAGCGCTACGCAACTGAAGCCGCTGACTCCAAGGGGCATTGGCAAGGCGCCCAGGGATGCGGCGATGGCAAGGAGGTCAGCCGGCCTGAGCTCCCGGATCGACGCCGCCCCTCCCGCGGGCTCGATCACCGTGTGGCGGCGTCCCGCAGTTACAGTCCGGGCCGGTTCGAGGACAGGTACGACGGCGGCCTCCGCCGCATGTTCGACGGCCCGGCCCGCTGCGGGCCACCCGCTGCGCAGCACCTCACGAAGTGCCTGGTCGGTTTCTTCCAGGCCGGACTCCGGCAATGCCACCCGACGGTGGGCCGGCAGCGACAGCTGCTGTCCCGGCGTCGTGGTTTCTCCAGCCCATCGACCAAAGAGGTGGAACGTCGGCGTCGACGACTCGGCCACCGGTTCCCCGAGACTGGCGCCCAAGGGATGCCATTGGTAGGCGAACATGACGGGGCACTCAGCTGCTCCGAGGACCTTCGCCAGGGCTGTCCGCGCAAGCTGGTGGCAGAGCAGCCAATCCGCCGCTGACGGGAGGGCGAACTCAATGGAGGGATCTGACAAACGGATCACCACGTGTCCTGCCGTGAGGGGATGGTGTGGCCGGGCGATCTCCCAAAAGTCCGAACGGTACAGCAAGCGTCGCGACATGACCATGTCAACTCCTTCCCCGGGGTGAGCCTACCAAGCCCCGGGGCTGGTTAGGGTTGGACGGTGGCAAAACTACTGGCAGACATAACTCCGCTCAGGGAGAGTCCTGCTTTTCGCCGGCTCTGGCTCGGGGCATCCGTGGCGGCCATCGGGACCCAACTGACCCTTGTGGCCGTCAGTCTGGAGGTCTACCGGCTGACCCAGGAAAGCCTCTACGTAGGATTGCTGGGCATCTTCGCGCTGGTTCCGCTGGTGATCGCAGGTCTCTACGGCGGCTCCATCTCCGATGCCTACGATCGCCGGAAAGTGGCCCTGATCGCCTCGCTGGTCCTATGGCTGACCACGGCCGGGCTGGCTCTGCAGGCGTGGCTGGAGATCGGGAACATCTGGGTGCTTTATGCGCTGGTGGCCATCCAAAGCGGCGCGCAGGGCATCAACGGACCGGCCAGAAGCGCGATTATTCCGCTCCTGGTCCGCAAGGACCTGTTGCCGGCCGCAAACGCCCTGAACATGCTGACATTCGGTCTCTCGATGACCGCCGGACCGCTGTTGGCCGGAGTGCTCGTGGCCACGATCGGTTTCGGGTGGACCTACACCATTGACGTCATCAGTTTCACCTTTGCGCTCTGGGGGCTTTTCAAGCTGCCCCCGTTGCCACCCTCCAAGGATGCAGTGCGGCCCGGATTCCGTTCAGTGGTGGAGGGGTTTCGCTTCCTGGGCGGGCGGCCGAATGTCCGCATGACCTTCGTCATTGACCTCATCGCCATGATCTGCGCACAACCCAGGGCGCTGATGCCGGCCATAGGTGCTGTGATGATCGGGGGAGGGGAGACGACCGTGGGTGTGCTGCTCGCTTCCACAGCCGTGGGCGCGTTCCTCGCGGGCCTCTTCTCCGGGCCGCTGGGCAGGGTGCGCCGGCAGGGCAGCGCGGTGGTGTGGTCGGTGATGGGTTGGGGCGCATCGATTGCAGGTTTTGGCCTGGTGGTGCTCCTGGCTGGAGACTCGGGACGTAACGGAACCGCACCTTGGCTGATACCGGCGGCGCTCTGCTGTGCGCTCGCCGGTATTTCCGATTCCGTGAGTGCTGTCTTCCGCACCACCATCCTCCAGGCCGCCACCCCGGACCATTTGCGCGGGCGGCTGCAAGGGGTGTTCATTGTGGTGGTCGCGGGCGGGCCACGGGTGGGGGACATGCTGGCCGGTGGAGTGACGAAGTTCCTCAGTGAAGGCGGCGTGCTGCTGTTTGGCGGCGTTCTGTGCATCGTGCTGGCGTGGCTCGCCTCGCGCATCCAACCCGGGTTCGTCGCCTACGATTCGAAGCACCCGGTGCCGTAGCACCCGCTGCCGTAGCCGCCGCTGCCGTAGCCGCCGCTGCCGTAGCCGCCGGAACAGGGCGACCGGCGTCGGCGTTAAAGCTAAAGAACCCCCGCAAGAGGCGAAGAAAGAGGACGAAGGAAACGTGCACAAACACAACAATGGACTCAAAACCGCGGCACTGTTCGGCGTGCTGTGGGCGGTGTTGTTGGGTTTGGGTGCCATCATCGCCTCAGGAACCCGCAGCACCGCCCCCATCTGGATCATGGCCTTGATCGGCGTCGGTACCACCGCGTACGGGTACTGGAACAGCGACAAAATCGCCATCCGCTCCATGGCCGCGTACCCGGTGACAGAGGCCCAGGCGCCACAGCTGTACCAGATCGTCAGGGAGCTGTCCGTGCGGGCCAACAAGCCCATGCCGCGGATCTACCTGTCACCGACCATGACGCCGAACGCCTTCGCTACCGGGCGCAATCCGAAGAACGCCGCTGTGTGCTGCACTGAAGGAATCCTGCACCTCTTGGATGCGCGGGAACTCCGGGGCGTGCTGGGGCACGAACTGATGCACGTTTACAACCGCGACATCCTCACGTCCTCGGTGGCGGCAGCCGTGGCCGGCGTGATCACCTCGGTTGGCCAGATGCTGCTGATCTTTGGCGGTGGTGACCGGCGAAATGCAAACCCCCTTGCCACTATCGCCATGGCGCTGCTGGCACCCTTTGCCGCCTCACTCATCCAGATGGCGATCTCCCGCACCCGCGAGTTCGACGCCGACGAGGACGGTGCCGAGCTCACTGGCGATCCCTTGGCACTGGCTTCGGCCCTGCGCAAGATCGAGTCCGGGGTGAGCCAGTTGCCACTTCCGCAGGACCAGCGTTTGGTCAATGCCTCGCACCTCATGATCGCCAACCCCTTCCGCGGCGGCGGCATGCGGCGCATGTTCTCCACCCACCCGCCCATGAAGGAACGGATCAGCCGGCTGGAAAGGATGGCGGGGCGCCCGCTCTCCTAGGGACCCAACACGTTGTGAACCCGCTGATCCGTTGTCGACCAACGACGGAAAAGCGGGCCCGCAACGGCAGTGGAGCCAGCGCAGGCACTAGGTGAACAACCCTTCGCCGATATACCCGCCCTGCTGCACGCCCGGGGGCACCGCAAAGAGGCCGGACCCTGTGTGCTTCAGGTACTCCACTGACAAGGTGTCGCCCTTGGCCAGGGACAGCTGCATGGGGACGTAATGGGTCCGCGGATCCTTGACGAACGCGATGAAGAACAGGCCGGCATCCAAGTGCCCGAGTCCGTCCGAGCCGTCGGTGAAGTTGTAGCCGCGGCGCAGCATGCGGACGCCGTTGTTCTGGTCCGGATGAGCCAGGCGCATGTGCGAATCCATGGGGATCAACGGCTCGCCATTGCGTCCGGCCATGGCGAAGTCCGGCGTGCTGAACTCGTCGCCGCCGGACAGGGGAGCCCCCACGCCCTTCGTACGGCCAATCAGGCCTTCCTGCTCCCGCAGCGAGGTACGGTCCCAGATTTCAATGTGCATCTGGATCCGTCGTGCCACCAGGTAGCTGCCACCGGTCATCCACTGCTCAGCCGCGGGACCATCGCCAGCCACCCAGACGTGCTCGTCGAGGAGGGTGTTGTCCTCTACTTTGAGGTTGTTCGTGCCGTCCTTGAAACCGAACAGGTTGCGGGGCGTCACCTGGGCACGGGAGGTCGAGGAAGTGCGGCCGAACCCGAGCTGGGACCACCTCACCCGGACTTTTCCAAATCCGATCCTCGCCAGATTCCGGATTGCGTGGACGGCCACCTGCGGATCATCCGCGCAGGCCTGGACCACGAGGTCACCGCCAGTGCGGCCCGGCTGCAGGTCATCGCCGGGGAAGTGGGGAAGGTCGATCAGGGCGGCCGGACGCCGCCCCTCCAGACCGAACCGGACTTTGCCATCCTTCCCAAACAAGCCTGCGCCAAAGCCAAACGTCAGGGTCAGCTTGGAAGCTGCCAAATCCAAGGCCTCGCCAGTGTCTTCCGGCGGGGCATCATAAGGGCCGTCGACGGCGCCGGTCTTGCCGGTTGGATCGCCGGCGGTCATCGCCTGGGCCGCGGCAGTCCAGTCCTTGAGGAGCTTGATCAGTTCCTTGCGGTCCTCCGTGGTCACATCGAACGCTGCCATGTGCAAACGGTCCTGGGCAGGCGTGGTGATGCCCGCCTGGTGTTCGCCAAAGAACGGAACCACGGCATCCCCGGCAGCAGGCACAGCGGGTGCTGCCGCCATCGCCACCGCGTCATGACCCAGGAAACCTGCGGCGATTCCTGCCACAGCTCCGGCGCCGCCCACGCCAGCGAGAGAGAGCAGGCCCCGGCGCGACATCCGTGCACCGCCGGTAGCAGCGGCAGCCGCGGTACCGCCGTCGGACGCCTTTTGGGACTTTACGACGTCGACCGGCCCACCGGAACGCCCGACGTCGGCCGGCTCACCGGTGTGGCCGAAAGGGCAGCCGCTCACAGCACCACGGCTGAGGTGAGCTTGGAGAGGGGCTCACCCAGCGAGTCGACCAACGATGCCAGGGCCTGGACCTGCTCCGGGCTGAGCTCGTTGTAGTAGGCGAAGCCATCGCCCTTTGCGTGCTTCTTCAGTTCGGCCTGCAGTGCTGTGAACTTCCCGTCCAAGGACTTGGAGAGCTCTGCATCCTTCTGTTCCAAGGCCGGCTTCAGGCTCTCGAAAGCGATCCGGGCGCCGTCCACGTTCGCCTGGAAGTCCCAGAGGTCGGTGTGGGACCAGATCTCTTCTTCTCCCGTGACCTTGCCGGTGGCTACCTCATCCAGGAGTTCCTTGGCGCCGTTGCCCAGCTTGTCCGCCGTGAGTTCCACGGTGCGGGTGCGCGTGGCGAGGTCTTCGGTGTCGGCGACGAGTTGCGTGGAGATGGCGGTGCGCTCTGCGGGGGTCAACGCTGTGTAGCCTGCCGGCGGGAAGAGGTCCTTTTCGGCGCGGTGCCAGCCGGTCCATTCCTGGCCGGGCTCAAGGTCTGCTTCGCGGGCATCCAGCTTGGGGTCGAGGTCGCCGAAGGACTCAGCGACGGGTTCGATCCGTTCCCAGTGCATGCGGGTTGCCGCGTAGAGCTCGCGGGCCTTGGCTGCATCACCGGCGGCGAAGGCTTCCGCGAAGGCCTTGGTGCCGGTGACGAGCTGTTCGGTCTGGTCCTTGACGTAGGCGGCGTACTGCTGCGTTCCGGTGTCCACCAGCTTCTGCAGATCGGCGTCCACGCTTGGCTTGTTGCCGGATTCCTTGACCTCGAACGAGGCACGGATGCCGTCGCCCTGCATTCCGGGCTTGCACGCGGTGGTGTACTTGCCAGCGGGGGCGGTGACCACCAGGTTGCGGGAAATTCCCGGGCCGATGTTTTCCACTTCGCCGACGATCCGCAGTCCGTCTTCGGCCAGCAGGTAGAACTCGGTTACTTCGGTGCCCTCGTTCTTCACCGCGAAGGTTAGGTTGCCGCTCTGCGCGGTAGCCGAGGACACCTTGCACTCATTGGCAGTGCTGCTGACCTGGATGGGACCGTCCGTGGCGGCCGTGGTCTTCGCGTTGTCGGTGCAGCCGGAGAGGGCCAACGGTACTGCTGCTGCGGCGCCAATCACGGCAAGTGTTCTGCGGAGCTTGGGTGAAGCGGGCATGGGGAATCCTTTGTCTATCGGTGGCGCGTGAGGGGAGGGTTCGAGGGGACCAGGCAGGGGGTCTTAGGACTGGGCTGCGACGGCCGGTGCCGGGAGGGGGCTGGTGGCCTTCGGCCGGGAAGAACGGTTGGCCCGGATGTACAGGAACAGCACCGGGGCCACATACAGCAGCCAGGCTGCCGCTTCCAGCCACGTGGTCGCGGGGGAGAAGTTCAGGGTGCCTTTGAGCAGGGTGCCGTACCAGGACGACGGCGGGATGGCAGCTGAGACGTCGAAGGCAAGGTTGTGGAGGCCCGGGAGGATGCCGGCTTCCTGGAGGTCGTGGACGCCATAGGCAAGCACTCCGCCCGCGATGACGATCAGGCCGACTCCGGTCCAGGTGAAGAAGCGGCCCAGGTTCACCTTGAGGACTCCCCGGTGAAGCAGGTAGCCCAATCCGGCAGCGGCTACCAGTCCGAGCAGAGCCCCGAGGAGCGGCAGAGTGGTTTCTCCGGTGGCTTGGGCTGCGGCCCAGATGAACAGCGCGGTTTCGAGTCCTTCGCGGCCCACGGCAAGTGCCGCCACGAGCGCAAGGCCCCAAGCGGCGCCGTCGGCCGCTTTATCCACCTGGGAGCGGAGTTCGCCGCCGAGGCTGCGCGCGGTGCGAGCCATCCAGAAGACCATCCAGGTCACCAGGGCCACCGCTACGATGGACAGTCCGCCGCCGATGGCTTCCTGTGCCTCGAACGTCAGGCCGCGCGGGCCGAAAGTCAGCAGCGCGCCGAAGCCGAAGGAGATGGCAATGGCTGCGCCCACCCCGGCCCAGAGGCGCGGAATGAGGTGCCGCCGTCCGGTCTTGATGAGATAGGCCATGAGTAGGACCACGATGAGGGAGGCCTCGAGGCCTTCGCGCAGGCCTATCAGGAAGTTGGCGGTCATGTCGGAGTGTTCTTTCGCTAAGGGAGCCGTACTTAGGCTCGCCTAAGGAAGAAGAATACTGCCCGGCGGCTATTACGCAAACTATTCGTGCCGTAATTTACGACAGTCGCTGTAGATGCGGGCAGCTGTGGATAAAACGAGGACCGCAGGATCGAGGCTGATCGCTGCGGTCCTCGGTGATTCTGCTGACTCTCTGTGCGGACTTCGGGCGCGGGCGCCCAGTAATCACGCGGCCAGAGCGCAGTTAGCTGCGGAAGTTCACGAATTGGAGGTCGGCCTCTTCGAACTTCTTGAGGATGGCCATGGTCTCCTGCAGGTCGTCGCGTGACTTGGAGGTCACACGGAGCTCGTCGCCCTGGATCTGGGACTTGACGGACTTTGGAGCTTCATCGCGGATGATCTTGTTGATCTTCTTGGCGATGTCCTGGGCGATGCCCTCCTTGATGCTGCACTCCAGGCGGAACTCCTTGCCCGAGGGGTAGGGCTCGCCCTGGTCCAGGGACTTCAGGGAGATGCCGCGCTTGATGAGCTTGGACTGGAAGACGTCCAGGACTGCAAGGACGCGGTCCTCCGAGTTGGCCTTCATGAGGATCTTCTCGCCGCTGAAGTCGATCTCTGCGCCGACGCCCTTGAAGTCGTACCGCTGCGCGATTTCCTTCTGGGACTGGTTCAGTGCGTTGGCGACCTCTTGCTTGTCTACCTTGCTGACGACGTCGAATGTGGATTCGCCTGCCATGACTCTCCTTAGGTTGGGGGCCCTGTGAGGGCGGTTGGGTCTGGCATCCAGCCTAGTACGGAAGGCAGCGGTTGGGGCGGTGCGGGGCTTTCACAGTTCGCTCACAGCACACGCAGGGTGGGAACCGAGGTAGGCGGCCCAGAGTTGTACCAGTTGGAAGACACTTCGTCCGGAGGATCAGCATGAGCACCAAGGCCGTCCAGTCCATCAGCAAGTCCGCCTCAGCAGCAGCAGGTTCGATTGGAACGGCTGCAGTGGCTGCTGCCAGTGCGGTAGCGGCGGCAGCGGTGGCGGCCTCGATCGTGCTGAGCCCGGTTCCTGATGCCACCTCGCGCATGGATGGCGTCCACGCAGATCTCCAGCGGGCCGTGCAGTTGAACCAGATCACCGCCGAGCAGGCCGAGAAGTTCGAGGCCAAACTGGCTGGCCGCATCCTCGGGGAAGCCTGAAATCCCGTGGATTCCCGGGCTCGAGGGCCCGATTAGATTCTTCGTGGAAAGTTCTGTAAGGTTGTCTCTGCCTTCGGTTACCGGATCGAAAGAAATGGTCTTCCGGAAGTGATCTTCTTTTGAAGTTCGGCAGATTACCCGAGCGGCCAAAGGGGGCTGACTGTAAATCAGCTGGCAACGCCTACGGGGGTTCGAATCCCTCATCTGCCACCCAAGGAGAATCCCCGGAACCACTGGTTCCGGGGATTTTTTTGTGCTTGCGGGTTTTCCCGGATGGGGCGGCTTCTTGCCTACTGTCTCTCGGAGATTTTCCGGAGCTCGGCGATTTCCAGCCGCAAGGCAGCGATCTCCTTGACCAGATCAGCCACTTCGGCCCGCACGGGCTCCTCGGCTGCCGCCACCTTTTCGCCGGCAGCGGCCGCCACGCCTTCGGCATTCTCCTCAATCCGCTGCACCAGCCAGGATGCGATGGAGGCAGTGACGATACCCAGGACAGCGATGCCGCTCATCATGAGGGCTGCGGCGACAACCCTGCCGATGGGTGTGACCGGATACAAGTCGCCGTATCCCACGGTGGTGATGGTGGTGACGGCCCACCAGGCTGCGTCTCCGAAGGTCAGGATCTTGGCGTCGGGGGCGCCCTGCTCAACATCCAGGACGGCAAGCGCTCCAACAAGGATGAGCATGGCAGCCGCTCCGGCGACGTAGGTTGCCACACGCCCCCGGAGGGTTTCGCCCACTGTCCGCTGCAGAACCGAGAGCAGGGTGACCAGGCGCAGCAGCCGCAACGGCCGGAAGAATGGAAGCACCACGATCAGGAGTTCATGGAGATTCCAGAGGAACCATCGCATGCGGTCTTCGGCGAGCCAAAGGTTGATGAAGTAGTCCAGGGCGAAGATACCCCACGTAATCCAGAGAATTATTTCCAGTGGGGTCGCCGTGGGTCCATCGACGCGACCGATGACCTGCCAGGCGTAGGCGGTGAGGAATATCAGTGCCGTGGCCATGAGTGGCCATTCGACGAGGTCCCGGTATCGCGCTTGAGTCATACGGGAATCCTAGCCACAGGCCGGCCCTGCGGCAGGAGGATCAGGCAGTCGTTTCCAGCCAGTAGCCGTCCAAGTGGTGGATCAGCTGGCGTCCAAGGCCACCCTTGAGTTGGATCCACAGGGTGCTGCGGTCATCGGTCATGCCGTCCAGGGTTCCCTCAATCCGGTTCCCGCGGGCGTCCTGGAGCACAACCACTTGGTGGCGTTGGAGTTCGGGCCAGACGTCGCCGTGGGGCCGGGTGGTTTGCAGCGTACTCAAAGGGATCCCCCTGATGTGTTCTTCCAATACGAGTTCCAGATATTGTGCACGTCTTTGATGAACCAGCGGTAAACGTTAGTGCAATCGTTGGACATAAAAGTGGCCGGTGGGCGGCCGAACACTGCTCTGGACGCAACCGTCCGAGGGGCATTCCACATTACGGGCTGCACCTTCCGCTGAATGTTACCCGCGGGTAACATGGCTGCCATGCACCTGCTTCTACGTACCCTCATGCTGCTGTTCACGTCCGCCAAGCGCTCGCCCTTGGGCGTCTGGGAAGAATCCTCGCTGCCTTTGCGTGTGCTTCCCACGGACATTGACATCGCCATGCACGTCAACAACGGCATGTACTTTTCCCTGATGGATCTGGGTCGCTTCGACCTCATGGTGCGCAGCGGGGTCTGGGGCAAAATGCGTAAGCGGGGCTGGAGCCCTGTTGCAGCAGGGGAGACCATCGCCTTCCGGAAGTCCTTGCAGCTGTGGCAGCACTACACCATTGAAACCCGCATCATTGGCCTGGACACCAAAGCCATCTACTTCGAGCAGCGCATGGTGGTGGACGGAGAGATCTACGCACGCGCCTACATCGCCACACGCCTGGTGGCCAACGGCAAACCGGTGTCCCAGGAAGAGATCATCGCCGAGTTTGGTGCGCCGCCGGCCGATCTTGAACTGCCGGAGTGGATCCACGAGTGGCGCGGGAACAACGGACTGCCTGGGGCCCGCCGTCCCGCGCCTCACGTGTGGAGTTAGACCCCGACATCCCGGCGTTGCAGGGCAAAGGCTCCCAGCGCAATGAGGGCAACCGAGATGCCGAACAGCCCGGTTACCGCGCCCCAATCGGCCCCGTTGGCAACAGGTGAATTGCCGTAGGCCCAGTGGTACGGAGAGAGGTTCAGCAACCATTCGACGTTGGGGCTTTGTCGGCCGACTGCGTTGAAAACGTACCCGAGGACCGCCACGGCAGCACCGGCCGCGACTCCGTACACCTTCCGTCCACTCAGGGCACCGACAAACAACGCTGCGGTGCCGCTCAGCAGGGCCAAGGCAGCAAACAGCAGCACCGCGCCGGCAAGATGTCCGACGTCGATGTTCAGTTGGGCGGGTCCGTTCAGTACCAGCACCAGCACGAAGACAAGGGCCGTGAGGATCGCGATACGAACGATCAGCGCCAGCGCCCGCTCCAGTACGATCTGTACGCGCGTCACGCTATGGGCCAAGGTCAGCTCCAGGAGCCCGGACTCTTCGTCGCCGCCCACAGCTGCCGCACCCCAACCCACCGAAGCCATGGACATCAGCAGGAACCCGATGAGCCCGAACAAGGTTGCCTGGGTGTAGCCGGGACCGGTTGCGATTTGGTCGTAGTTCAAGGCCTTGGTCATGCCTTGTGGGAGGGCATCGATCATTTGCTGCATTTGGGAGCTGCCGCCGATGGAGGGATACAGGGGCAGGTACAGCATGATGGCACCCGTCAGACCCACAGCCCACGCCAGGGTGGAACGCCACGAATCCGTCAGTGCCTTCGTGAACAGCGGCAGTGGCTTAGGCATGGTGGGCTCCTTCCGGTTGCTTTAGGGCTCTGCGCGGTGATTCTTCACGGGAGGAAGGACTTTCGTCGCCCGTGTAGAGCGTCAGGACGGCTTCCTCCAGATCCGGCTCCTCCAACACCAGGTCCGTCAGGTTCAGCTTGGCCAGCTCCTGGACCAATGGCTGGACATGGCCGGACAATGTGGCCGTGGCTTCCACCGTCCCGGCGGTGTGCCCATCGGACGGCAGCTCCCGTACCGCTACGTTGGCGACGCCCGGCACCCTGGCCAGCAGCGCGCCGACGTCGTGCGCTTCTGTTCCAGTGCTGTTGAAGCGAAGCTGCCTCACCGCTGCCGTCCTCAGGGCCTCGACGGTGGAAACAGTGACGATCCCGCCGTCGCGAAGGATGGCTACGGCATCCGCTGCCTGCTGGACCTCGCTCAGCACGTGCGAACTGAGGAACACCGTGGCGCCCCCATCCACGGCCTCGCGGACCATGGCGTGGAACACCTGCTGGACCAAGGGATCAAGGCCGCTGGTGGGTTCGTCCAGGATGAGAAGTTCGGGTTTGTGCATGAAAGCCTGCAGCAGCCCGAGTTTTTGCTTGTTGCCCTTGGAGAGCTTGCGGGTCTGGCGGTCCAGGTCCAGCTGGAGCCGGTCGGCGAGATCGTTGACGTGCCGCTGGTCCACTGGTCCGCTGATGTCGGCAAAATGTTCCAGCATCCGGCGGCCTGTGGTGCGGTTTTCCAAGTGCAGCTCTCCGGGCAAATACCCGATGCGCCTGCGCAACGCGGTCCCCGACCGCCTCGGATCCTGCCCCAGGATGGAGATGGATCCGGCGCTGGGTCGGATGATGTCCAACAGACAGCGCATGGTGGTGGTTTTACCCGCCCCGTTCGGCCCGATTACCCCGAAGACTGTCCCGGACTCCACAGCGAAATCCAATCCGTGCAGAACCTCGCGCTGTCCGAACCTTTTGCGCAACCCCTCGACGACGATTGCCTCGGTCACGGGGCATGCTCCCTTCCGTTGTTGTTGTTTTCTTCAAGCGCTTCGCGGGCTGCGTTCAGGAACCGCGCGTCCGCGTAGAAACCATGGGTGTAAATGTCGAGCGCGGGCAACGTCAGATGCCGCAATAAGTCCGGGCCGATGCCGTGCGGTTCGGCTACGGGGGTGCCCAGCGCCCGGGAGACGTGACGGCCCAGCATGAGCACGGACAGGCTGTTGGAGGCAATAACGACGGCGATGGCCCGGACATTCTCGAAGACCCGGATAGTCCCGGCTTGGATGCCCGTGTGGATGATGTCCTCCGTTTGGTTGACAACCCCGTCGAAGAAGGCGTCGCCGGCATCCGACTCGTCACTGAGGGACTGGCGGATATAGGCGATCTCATTGGCGTAGTCGTGCGGATTGTTCAGGTAATCCTGGATGAGTCTGCCTGTGGAGCCCGGATCCGTTTTCTCCCGTCCCTGCGTGGCTGTTTGGGAAAGGACATGCTCATCGCAGGCATCCCGCAAACCTGCTTTGCTGCCGAAATGGTGGATGACAAGCCCTGGACTGACTCCGGCCTCGGCTGCGACGGAACGTACAGTCGCACGGGCGAATCCCTCACGACCAAAGAGCCCGATGGCGGCGTCACGGATGCGTGCCCGGGTAGTTAGATCGTCTGCGGTTGAACGCATGTTTAATACGTTAAACACTTGTTCAGTCCGAATCAAGAGACTCCGAAGCGCGGGACCGGGCTTTTATTCCCGGTGACGCGGGAAGCGAACAGGCCACCCTTCCACGGGACTTACCGGGCAGGGACGCGTACGGTGGAAGTATGGCTACAGTTGACATCACTGGTGAACAGTTCGCATCGACCATCGAGGAGAACGACATTGTCCTCGTGGATTTCTGGGCCGCATGGTGCGGCCCCTGCCGGCAGTTCGCGCCCACGTATGGAGCGGCATCGGAAAAGCACTCCGACGTGTTCTTCGCCAAGGTGGACACCGAAGCCGAGCAGCAGCTCGCAGCGGAGGCCGGGATCACGTCCATCCCCACGCTGATGGCCTTCCGCGAAAAGGTGCTCGTCTTCTCGCAGCCCGGCGCCCTGAACGCCCAGCAGCTTGAACAGGTCATTGAGGCCGTGAAGGGCCTGGACATGGAAGAAGTCCACGCCCACGTTGCCAAGGCCCGTGCCGAGGCGCAGGAAAACTAGACCCTATCCGGCGAAATCGCTGGAAATACATCGAGGTCGCCGGAAATTTCCGGCGACCTCGATGGTTTAAGGCGAACTGGCGGAGCTAGAGACGTTCCAGCTGCACAGGCTCGGCCAGCAAAGCGCTGAGGGACTCGTTCAGGTCCTGCACCGCGATGCCCTTGGAGTGCTTCTCCAGCAGTTCCTCGGATTCCCAGCGTTCGGTGAGGACAAGTTTTTCTTCAGTGGCTTCAGTCAGTTCGTAACGGATGCAGCCGGGCTCGTTGACTACCTCGTCAATGGCGATTTCCAGCGCGAGCTTCACGCGGAAGAACTCGCCTTCGTTGGGGATGAACGTAGCCTTCAGGTCAATGGGTGCACTCATGGGTCCAACCCTACCGGCAGGACACGGCTGCCTTGGAGGTGGTTACGGTTCTGTTGCGCGGCAGGGCTTGGTAGCGTTCCGTCATGTTGTCCTACACCGCCGGAGACACCGACGTCCCGTTGCTCGAAGAGACCATTGGCGCCAATTTCGAGCGCGTAGCCGCCAAATTTCCTTTGCGTGACGCGCTCATCGAGGCCGCCGCCTCGCCGGGCGGTGAAGCCCGCCGCTGGAGCTACCAAAAGCTGAACGACGACGTCGATCGCCTCGCCCGCGCGCTGCTCGCCGTGGGCGTGGCAAAGGGTGAGCGGATCGGCATCTGGAGTCCAAATTGTGCCGAGTGGACCATCCTGCAGTACGCCACTGCCAAAGTGGGGGCGGTGTTGGTGAATGTGAACCCCGCGTACCGGAGCCACGAACTCGAATTCGTGGTGAAACAGAACGGCATGCGGATGTTGATCACTGCGCCCAAGGACAAGAACAGCGACTACATCGGCATGGCCAGGGACGTCGCCGGGAGGTGCCCTGAACTCAAAGAGATTGTCTTCCTTCCCGGTGATCCGACCGCTGGACTGACGGCGGGCGTCCCCGAAGCCGGCCACGAACTGAGCTATGCCGAGCTCCTGACCCGGGCTGACGGCGTCGGACTTTCAGCGCTGCGTGAGCGCATGGCGGAACTAAACCCGCACGATCCCATCAATCTGCAATACACCTCGGGGACCACCGGATTTCCGAAGGGCGCAACGCTGACGCACCACAACATCCTCAACAACGGGCACTCCATCGGGCGCCTGCTGGGTTACACCGAGCATGACCGCGTGGTGATACCGGTGCCGTTCTACCACTGTTTCGGCATGGTGATCGGGAACCTGAACGCGCTTAGTTTCGGGGCCGCCACGATCATTCCGGGCCGGGGTTTCAACCCATCGGCGGCGCTGGAAGCGGTCCAGGATTTCGGTGGGACCTCGCTGTACGGGGTGCCGACGATGTTCATCGCAGAGCTGGCGCTGGGGGATTTCTGCTCCTATGACCTCTCTACACTGCGCACCGGTGTGATGGCGGGTTCACTGTGTCCCATCGAGGTGATGCGGCGGGTGATCGATGAGATGCACATGGTGGACGTGGCCATCTGCTACGGCATGACCGAGACCTCGCCCGTGTCCACCATGACGCGGGCAGGGGACACCCTGGAACAGCGGACGTCCACGGTGGGCCGGACCATGCCGCACCTGGAGAGCAGGATTGTGGATCCGGGGTCTGGCGAAGTGGTGGAACGTGGTGTGATCGGCGAGCTCTGCACGCGCGGGTATGCCGTGATGCAGGGTTACTGGGGCCAGCCGGACAAGACCGCAGAAGCCATCGACGCCGAAGGGTGGATGCACACCGGGGACCTGGCGCGCATGGATGAGGACGGCTACCTCGTGATCGAAGGCCGGATCAAGGACATGGTGATCCGTGGTGGGGAGAACATCTACCCGCGTGAGATCGAGGAATTCCTCTACCTGCACCCTTCCATCCAGGATGTCCAGGTGATCGGGGTTCCGGATGCGAAGTACGGCGAGGAACTGATGGCGTGCATCATCCTCAAGCCCGGCGCCGGGCCCCTGACGGCTGATGACCTGGCCGAGTACTGCCGGGGCAAGCTGGCCCACTACAAGATTCCGCGCTACATCGACGTCCGCGAGAGCTTCCCGATGACCGTTTCCGGGAAAGTCCGCAAAGTGGATATGCGCCAGGAAGCCGTGTCCCGCCTCCACTTGTAAAAACAACGCGTTGCCCTAGTGGCGGCGGTGGTCCTGCACTGTCATTCGGGGGCCGAAGGTGGGTTTGCGGAAGCCGCTCAGGTACAGCATCCGGACCAGCCGTTGCCTCTGTCCGCGCCAGGGCTCGAGCAGCTCGATCATGCCGGCATCGTCCGTTTTCTGCCCGGTCAACGCGTAGCCCACGTAGGACGCCAAGTGGTAGTCGCCCACGGAGATTGAATCGGGGCAACCATGGGTCCGCTGGACGACCTCCGCTGCGGTCCAGACACCGATTCCGGGGATCGTCTGCAGCTTGGCGCCGGCCTGCACCGAGTCCAGAGCGGCCAGGCGTTCAAGGGCGACGGCGGATTGCAGCGCCCGCATGACCGTCGCCGAACGCTGTGGTCCAACCCCTGCCTTGTGCCACTCCCAGGACGGAATGGCCAGCCATTGCCGGGCGGTGGGTGGGACGAGGAGACCCGCCGGGGCTTTTCCCGGTGCGGGGGTTCCGTAGCGGTACAACAGGTACCGGTACCCGCGCCTTGCCTCCAACGTGGTGACCTTTTGCTCCAAAATGGTGGGCACCAGTGAGTCAACCACCCGCCCGGTGGAGGGCAGGCGCACAGCCAGGTTCCGGCGTCGTGATTCTGTAACGCGGCGCGGAAGCGTGGCGTGGAAAGCCGGGTCATCGAAAGCGGACCAGTCGTCATCGGCGCCCAGCAACCGTGGCACTCCTGCCACGGCGTCCGCGGCGCCCGGCCCCCAGGCCAGTGCGTCCACGAACGAATCAGGACCCAGGCCTCCGCCCGAAAGGCGAAGGGTCACCGGACCGGAAGGGGCCGTGAAAGCCATCCAATAACCACTCGCATGCGCCGCGAACGACGGGTCAGCGTTGCCGCGCATCAGCGGAAACATGGTCTGGTCCAGGCGGAAGGAACTGCCCGGATGCCACCTGATGGATGCGTCCGCCGCGGCCGCAACAAGCGGAGGGGCTTCTGCAATGGTCATGTTCTTAATGGTCCCACGCCGGGCTGACAATTTGCTCCGCGAAGCCCTTACCGACGCCGGTGCCCGCGGCTAGACTCCGTGGTGTGGCGCGGGTGGGCCGCGCCCAAACCCAGGAACAAACGCTGGGACAAACCAAGGAACCAGGAGCGCATGCCATGGCCGCAATAGTGCATTTCGAGATTCCAACCGATGACACCGACAGGGCCAACGCCTTCTACCAAAAAACGTTCGGCTGGAACCTCAGCCCGATGCAAGGCATGGACTACACCATCGCCCTGACCACCGAATCGGACGACCAAACCGGTGCGCCGAAAGAACCCGGAGCCATCAACGGTGCGTTGTTCCCCCGGACGGACAACCTCAAGACCCCCATCATCACCATTGACGTGACAGACGTCGATGCTGCCCTCGCCCAGGTTGAACAGGCCGGTGGTTCAGTGGTGCAGGGCAAGGACGCCGTGCCAACCATGGGGTGGTACGCCTACTTCAAGGACACCGAAGGCAACATCCTGGGGCTGTGGCAGACGGATCCTTCAGCGGGGAGCTGACCGACCGGTCCGGTCCCAATGCGGGCAGGCGGTAACTTTGTACCTATGAAGTACGCCCAGTCCGTGTTGGACCTCATCGGCAATACGCCCCTTATCAAACTCAACCACGTTACTGAGGGGATCAGGGCCACAGTCCTGGTGAAGCTCGAATACATCAACCCCGGTGGATCGATCAAGGACCGCATCGCGGTGAAAATGATCGAAGACGCGGAAAAGGACGGTCGGCTCAAGCCCGGTGGCACCATCGTTGAGCCGACGTCGGGCAACACGGGAGTTGGTCTGGCACTGGTGGCCCAGCAGAAGGGCTACAAGTGCATCTTCGTGGTCCCGGACAAGGTGGGTGAGGACAAGCGCGCCGTCCTGAAGGCGTACGGCGCCGAGGTCGTGGTGACCCCTACCTCCGTGGCTCCCGACAGCCCGCAAAGCTATTACGGCGTCTCCGACCGACTGGTCCGCGAGATTCCAGACGCTTTCAAGCCGGACCAGTTCTCCAATCCGGCCGCCCCCGGCAGCCACTTCGAGTCCACCGGCCCGGAGATCTGGAACGACACGGACGGCCGCGTCACCCACGTCGTCATCGGCGCCGGTACGGGCGGGACGATCACCGGCACCGGCCGGTACCTCAAGCAGGTTTCGGCTGAACGGACGGAGTCCGACGGCGGCCGTGTCAAGGTCATTGGTGCGGACCCCGAAGGCTCGGTCTACTCGGGCGGAACCGGCCGGCCGTACTTCGTCGAAGGCGTCGGCGAGGACATGTGGCCCGCCAACTACGACCGTGACGTCCCGGACCACGTCATCGCTGTCTCGGACGCGGATTCCTTCGCCATGACCCGTCGTCTTGCCCGGGAAGAGGGCCTGCTCGTTGGCGGGTCTTCCGGCATGGCGGTGGTGGCGGCGCTGCAGGCCGCCAAGGACCTCGACGAATCCGCCGTGGTGGTGGTGATTCTCCCTGACTCCGGTCGCGGATACCTGGCCAAGATCTTCAACGACCAGTGGATGCGCTCCTATGGCTTTCTTTCCGGGGGCGAAGAATCCTCCGTGGGGGAGGTCCTCAAATCCAAGACGGGCGAGATGCCGGACCTGGTCCACATCCATCCCAACGAAACCGTCCGCGACGTCATCAACATCATGAACGAGTTCGGTGTCTCGCACATCCCGGTCCTGTCGCAGGAGCCTCCCGTGGTGATGGGCGAAGTCCTGGGGGCCGTCGACGAGCGCACCCTGACCAGCAAGCTGTTCCGCGGCGAAGCGAAACTTTCGGACAAGATCTCCGAACACATGGGCGAACGCCTGCCCGTGGTGGGCTCCTTGGAGACCATTTCCGCCGCGCGTGAGCTGCTGTCCGACGTCGATACCGTCATGGTGACCTTCGCGGGAGCCCCGGTCGGCATCCTGACGCGCCACGACCTCCTGGCTTACCTCAGCAACTAGCCCGCGCTGACCAACCGTTGAACGAACAAAGAGGAGCTTCCATGTCTGACAACAACAAGACCGGGTTCAACACACGTGCCGTCCACGCCGGCCAGGACTTCGAGCCGCGCACCGGTGCTGTGGTACCTCCGCTGCACTTCAGCTCGACCTACGCCCAGGACGGCATCGGGGGCCTGCGCTCGGGCTACGAGTACGGCCGCGGCGGCAACCCCACCCGCGATGCCCTGCAGGAGCAGTTGGCCGCCCTTGAAGGTGGAACGGCCGCGTTCTCCTTCGGATCCGGCCTGGCTGCTGAAGACTCGCTGATCCGGGCAGTGGCCCGGCCCGGGGACCACATCGTGTTGGGCAATGACGCCTACGGTGGAACCTACCGCCTCATCAACCGTGTGCTGGGGGACTGGGGCATCGGCAATACCCCGGTGGACATGTCGGACCTGGACGCCGTTGCCGCCGCCGTCGCTGCGAACAACACGCGCATCGTGTGGGTTGAGACACCGTCCAACCCGATGATGAAGATCACCGACATTGCCGCGCTCGCCGCTGTAGCGCACGACGCCGGTGCCCTCCTGGTGGTCGACAACACCTTCGCATCTCCCTACTTGCAGACCCCGCTCGCCCTGGGTGCCGACGTCGTGGTTCACTCCACTACCAAGTACATCGGAGGCCACTCGGATGTGGTGGGCGGCGCCATTGTGGTGAAGGATGCTGAACTGGCCGAGAAGATCGGTTTCATCCAGTTCGCCGTCGGCGCTGTGTCCGGTCCGATGGACGCGTTCCTGACCACCCGTGGCTTGAAGACCTTGGGCGTGCGCATGGACCGCCACAGCGAGAACGGCCAGGCAGTAGCTGAGTGGTTGCTGACGCGTCCGGAGGTTGAGGCCGTGCTGTATCCGGGGCTCCCGGACCACCCGGGCCACGATCTCGCCGCGAAGCAGATGAAGAAGTTCGGCGGCATGGTGTCGGTGCAGTTCAAGGGTGGAGAGGCCGCGGCAAGGACCGTTGCGGAAAACACCTCGGTGTTCACTCTTGCCGAGTCCCTGGGCGGGATCGAGTCGCTGATGAACTACCCCTCCGAGATGACCCATGCTTCGGTGAAGGGCACCGAACTGGCCGTCCCGGTCAACCTCCTGCGCCTCTCGTGCGGCATCGAGGAAGCCGAGGACCTGATTGCCGACCTTGAACAGGCTTTCGCCAGGATCACCAACGGCTGACATGGTGGCTTCTCCTTCACGCACGGCGGCCAGCATCACGGCACGGGGCTGGATCCTCACCGTGGCCGGCGCCCTGACGCTCGTAGTGGCCGTGTGTTACCTGTACGCGAATTACCAGCCGGCGCTGAACGACTTTGAGGTGTACTACTACGGCGGTGGGAAGGTCATGGAAGGCGGTGACCTGTACGCCATCCGCGATGGCCTGCCGTTCACCTACCCTCCGTTCGCCGCCTTGATTTTCACGGGGTTGGCGGCGTTGGGGTTCTTCGCCGGAAGCATGGTGTTCATTCTCGTGGCCCTGGGCGGCGCCGCAACCGTTGCCGCTTGGTTGGCCAGGCACTACTTCGGCCTGAAGACCTGGCGTGAAGCCTTTGCCGATTACCGTTTCAGGACCACGGCGCTGGTGGGAACAGGGGCCATCCTGCTTCTGGGACCGTGGCGGGACACGTTTGTTTTTGGACAGATCAACATCATTTTGATGGGCGTGATCCTGGCCGATTTCGCCCTGTACGGGAAAGTGCGTGCAGGTGCCATCCGCTGGCCTGCAGGCTTGCTGATCGGCCTGGCGGCGGGCGTGAAGCTCACCCCTCTCGCCTTTGGTTTGTACTTCCTGGTTCGCCGTGATTTCAAGGCGCTGGGTTGGATGGCGGCCGGTTTCTTTGGCTCCATTGCCGTAGCTTGGGCCCTCTTGCCGCAGGCGTCACTGGACTTCTGGACCAAGATCCTTCCGAACACGGGCCGCATCGGCGGGCCTGCCTACGTGGACAACCTCTCGGTCAAGGGCCTGCTCCTGCACTTTGGCATGCCGGACTCGTCAGCCACCAATGTGGTGTGGATGGTCCTGTCGCTGGGGCTCGTGATCGTGGCTGGGCTCATCATCACCTGGGCCGTGGCTGTGGACGAGAACTTTATTGCGGTATCTGCCACGGCCATCCTGATGCTCCTGATCAGCCCGGTCTCCTGGTCCCACCACTGGGTGTGGGTTGCTGTTGCGCTCCCCAGCATGGCCTTTGCGATGCACCGGGTGCCCTCCCGGAACGGGCGGATGCGCACTGCGGGTTGGGTGATAGTGGTGTGTTCCACTATTGCCTTCTACATGACGCCCAAGAACCTGGCTGTGTGGGCAGGCGCTGCCGAATGGGGCAAGGATCCGCAGACCCAGGGGCAGCTCATGGTTTCCAGCCTGGGAGTGGTGTGCGGGATTGCCATGCTGGTCTACTGGGCCCTGGCGTACCGTCCTTCGCGGACCGGCCTGGTCCTTGGCGCAACCACCAAGGACCATCCGGCGAGCGCTTAGCCGGAGATGCCTTCCCGACCGTCTTCGTCGCGACCCGTCAGCCTGCGACGGAACGTCGTGTCCCCGGGGGTAGTGACTTCAACGTCGTACCAGCCGCTGACGGTTTCCCAGCCGATCTTCTTCGATTGTCCGGCCTTGAGTTTCACAGTCTCGGCACCCGGTGCGTACTGCAGTGACTTCAAGGCCAGCGTCACCGCAGCCGTGCCGTTGTTGCGGACTTCCAACTCCACGGCTTTATTGCCGCGGCGGCCGTTAACCGTAACGTCGACGCCGGACGCTGCGCCCGCCGTCGTGCCTTTGAGTTCGTACTGGAACCGGTTGGGACCGGTGACGACGACGTCGAACGCACCGGGGGCAAGGGACAGCTTCACCTTGTCGTTCGCGAGGACGTCGATGTGCCGGGGTTCTGCGAGCTCTCCGGCGTAACCGTAGATGGCGAAGTGCGTTGACCTGGTACCCGTGTTCGTCAGGGCCAGCGTGAGCATGCCCGGCGTTGCCACGGCGGAGACCTGCGGCCTGTAGGGGAGTGGGCGGGCCGGGCGTGAGCCGCTTTCCTGGATCGGTGCCACTTGGACTGCCGGCGGGGTGGGACGCCACCGGCTGGTCTTGGCAGGTACGGGTCCCGGGTGGTCCAGTACAGGGGGAGTGCCCGGGGAACTGAAGTTGAAGACGCCGGTCAGGTCACCGCAGACCTGCCGCCGCCAGGGGGAGATGTTCGGCTCCTGCACGCCGGTCCAGCGTTCCAGGAAGCGCAGTACGGAGGTGTGGTCGAAGATTTCGGAGCTTACATAGCCGCCCACCGTCCACGGCGAGACCACCGTCATGGGTACCCGTGGGCCCAGTCCGATGGGCCGTGCCGTGGTCCAGTCCGGAGATTCACCCGAAGCGGGGCGCGGCTGGACGGGCGGAGGAACGTGGTCGAAGTAGCCATCGTTCTCGTCGAAGTTCAGGAAGATGGCGGTGCTGTCCCAGGTGTCAGGGTTGCTGGCGACCGTGTCCAGGAGGCGGTAGACGAAGTTTGCGCTGCCCACCGGCGTCGAGGCGCCAGGGTGTTCCGAGTCGGCAGCGGACGGTACCAGCCAGCTGACCTGCGGCAGGGTTCCTCCGGTGATGTCGGCGCTGAGGCGCTCCAGGAGGGTGTCAGGCCGGCCACGCCACATGGCCTTGTCGAAGAGCGACCTTTCGGCGTCCGTGAGGGTAGCGCGGCCCTGCTGAAGCTGGGCGAGGAGGCGATCCTGTTCCGCTGCCGGCTTGCCGGCCAGGTTGTCGTAGAACTCCTCGGTGGTGCGGAGCTTGCCGTCAACCGAGGCGAGGATCTTCCGGCCGATCGCCTTGAACGTCTGAAAGTACTCGACCGCGTTGTCCGTGAAGTTGTCCCAGTCCTGGTAGATCTTCCAGGAGACTCCGGCTTGTTCCAGCCGTTCCGGGTAGGTCGTCCAGTCGTAGCCTCCGTGATCGTAACCGTAGGCCGCGTTGGTCACGGCCCGGTTGCTGCTGCCGGGCTCATTGCCCGTGGTGCCGCTCCACAGGTAGTTGCGGTTGGGATTGGTGGAGCCGTTGACGGAACAGTGATATGCGTCGCAGATGGTGAAGGTATCCGCGAGCTCGTATTGGAGGGGGATGTCCTGGCGCTCGTAGAAGGTCATGGTGGATGCGCTCTTGGCAGGAATCCATTTGTCGCACCAGCCGTTGTTCCATGCCGTGGTGGTGCCTTTGAAGGAGTGGTCAAGGTCGCCGAGGTATTGGATATCGGATCCGGGCCTTCCAGCGAGTTCGGCGGCCTTGCGCAGCGAAAAGGGCAGCACTGTCTCGCCCGTTGCGCGGGGTTGTTCAAACATGGATTTGCCGTTGGGCAGCCGGGTGACGGACTGGTCGCCGTACCCGCGCACTCCGCGCAGCGATCCGAAGTAGTGGTCGAAGGAGCGGTTTTCCTGCATCAGCACGATCACATGCTTGATGGACTGCAGGCTCCCGGGAGGCGTGGGCTTGGCCATTGCTGCCTGCACGGAGGGCGGAAGGAGAGAGCCGGCTGCCGCAAGCGCCGTCGCAGCAGCTGCCGTGCCGAGGAAGCCGCGACGGGAAAGCCCAACGGATTCGGTTGAACGTTTCACCAAGTCAGGTTTGTTCGAGGACATTCAGGGTGCCTTTCGTGGTCAGAGTTGACCCGGCAAGCGTAGGTACCCGAGGTGAACCGTTGATGAACCCCGCGCAACCTGGACGTACGTGTCGTGGTCACTTATAGCTTTCTTTAGAAAAGTCAGATAGTTTCATGCCCATGCCACTTCGCTCTGACTGGTCTGCCCGTTCGTGCAGCCTTGCCCGCGGCCTCGATGTCCTTGGTGACCCTTGGGGAAGCCTGGTGCTCCGCGAAATCTTCCTTGGGAACGGCCGGTTCGATGCCATCAAGCAACGGCTCGAGGTGGCCGATTCAGTCCTCAGCAAGCGTCTGGGGTGGTTGCTCGACGCCGGGTTACTGGCCCAGCGGCCGTACCAGGACGGACGCCGCACCCGCCAGGAATATGTCCTGACCACCAAGGGCGAGGAAGCTCTGCCTGTCCTGAACGCGATCATCATCTGGGCGGAAAAGCATCTGGACGCGCCCAACGAAACCTCCCACATGAGGGTCATCCATACAGACTGCGGGCAAGCGACGTCCTCGGCGGATACGTGCACCCACTGCGGCACGGCACTGACCGCCGCCAACACCAGCTGGCACAGTTTCAAGCGCAACAAGCACCCGGTTCCCCTGGCCGTGGCACCCCGGCAAGCCACTACCGCAGATCCAGCCACAGCAGCAGATCCAGCCAGCACCACAGAGACGGAGATCCCCGCATGACCGCTCCCGACGTCACAGGGACACCCACTGAATCGTCACGGGTCCCGTCCAGTAAGCGGGCGTCCGGAAAGCGTCCGTCCGGCCGCCGCCTCCACCCGGCCTGGATCGTTGCCGCGGTAGCCTTCCTTGCCTTGGTCGGAGCGGCCGGCTTCCGTGCAGCTCCCGGCGTACTGATGGTCCCGCTGCAGCAGGAATTCGGCTGGTCCACCACGGTGCTGTCGCTCGCGGTAAGCATCAACCTGGTCCTTTTCGGGCTGACGGCACCTTTCGCGGCAGCCCTCATGGAACGCTTCGGCATCCGCAAAGTGACCTCGTTGGCCCTGTGCCTGATCGGTCTTGGTTCGGCACTGACTGTCCTTGTGAACCAGTCGTGGCAGATCCTCCTCACCTGGGGAGTGCTCATCGGTTTGGGAACCGGCTCCATGGCTCTCGTCTTCGCGGCTACGATCGCCAACACCTGGTTCGCCAAAAGCCGCGGCTTGGTGATCGGCATTCTCACCGCAGGAAGTGCGGCCGGTCAGCTGGTCTTCCTGCCGTTCATCGCTGCGCTTGCCCAGAACCCGGGCTGGCGCGGGGCCTCGCTGCTCATCGCTGCCGGTGCGCTCGCCGTGGTACCGCTGGTGCTGCGGTGGCTACGGAACTCACCGGCCGACGTCGGGGTGCTGCCTTATGGTGCGCAAGAACCTGAGGTGCAGGTCGCCGACGCCGGGACCACCGCTGCGGCGGTCGGCAAGCCGGAGGTAGTGGTTCCGAAGGATTCCACCAACGCCGCTGTCCGTGCCCTGCAGGTCCTCAAGCGGGCCGTCAAGGTCCGGACGTTCTGGGCCTTGGTTGCGGGCTTCGCTATCTGCGGAGCTACCACGAACGGCCTCATCGGAACGCACTTCATTCCCTCGGCGCACGATCACGGCATGCCCGAAACCACGGCGGCGGGCTTGCTGGCCGTCGTAGGAATCTTCGACATCGTGGGAACCATCGCCTCAGGCTGGCTGACCGACCGCTTCAATCCCAAGGTTTTGCTGGCCGTCTACTACCAGTTCCGGGGGATCGGCCTTCTGGTGCTGCCGTTGCTGCTGGGCTCGTCCGTGGAACCGAGCATGATCATTTTCGTGGTGGTGTATGGGCTTGATTGGGTGGCGACGGTCCCGCCCACGGCCGCCATCTGCCGCTCGGTGTTCGGCGCCGATGGTTCGGTGGTGTTCGGCTGGGTGTTCGCCGCCCACCAGCTGGGAGCCGCCGCAGCCGCGCTCGCGGCCGGGTTCATCCGCGACGTCACGGGACACTACAACTATGCATGGCTGGGTGCAGCGGCCATGTGCACTGTGGCGGCAGTCATCAGCGCCACCGTCCGCAAGGACGCCAAGAAGGTGCCCGTAGCGGTGTCCGGGTGACGTTGTGAGGCCCGCTCTGCACGCTATTTCCGTCGGATAGCACGCAGAGCAGGCCCCACAACGGCGGGCTAGCCGGGCTCGGTGAACCGGAAGACCAGGGTGCGGGCTTCGGGACGCAGGGCGTAGTCGGGCCAAACGTCCGGTCCGCACGCCCTGGACCCGAGGCCATGCTGTGCCGCGTCCAGGTACAGATAACTGCCTTGGCTGGCTGGCAACTCGTGCGGATGGGCAGCTGCGGAAATCTCCTGTGCCGTGTGCCGGGCGAGCGTGAAGCCCGGCAAACGGTCCCGGGAGTCCGGGACCGCCTGGACGTGCAGCCACGGAGAACCGTTGTTCTGCAGGTCCAGGGAGCGAACCGCACTCCTGTGGCCGGATTCCTGCGGCTTGGCGTACTGCACGGACAGCTGATCAATCCCCGAGGCATAGCGTCCAACCAGTGCGGCGTGCATGCTGTCCGGGTACGACTCATGGGGCCCGGTTCCGAACCAGGAGGCGCCGTCCACGGATCCCGGCAGGTCGAACCGGATCCCGACACGCGGCCAGATGATGTCCCAGCCGGCGCTCGGAACAATCTCCGCGCGGAGCCACAGCTGGCCGTCTGAAAGTTGCCAGTTTTCCTCCAAGGAGACCCAGCGAGCGGTGTCGGCTGCGGAGTAGCGCGTCTGGATCACCATGCCCGAGTCGTCGGCGGCCACCCTTTCCACCCGACCCGTGAGCCGGTCCAGGCCTGCAGCGCGCCAGACGGCCTCCATTGAAGGGGCGGGAACGCCGTCGCCATTGTTGAGCCACGGGTCGGCGAGGTCATAACTACCGCGGCCCGCGCCGGCGTCGTTATCCGTAGGGGCGCGCCACAACTCCAAGCGGGGGCCGGAGACCGGCAGTCCAGCAAGGGAAGCCAACCGCCCGTGTTCAAAGACCGCGGGACCAAGATGCAGGACGGGCGGCACCGTGTCAGCGGCCTGCCCTGCCGGTAGCGTTGGCCTGGGCGGGGTTGCACTGGAGCCCTGCAGCGCCAACGGCAACTGAGCCGCGGAGATCACGTGGCCGGTGTCGGCCCACGTGCTGTCCTTGCGGAGCGCAGCCTCCACGGTCAACCAATGTTCGCCGGTCCCCACCACGTCCAGGCGGGGAAGCTCCACCCGGACTGTGTCACCGGCGGCCAGCGGCTGACCCGAGGAATCGGCGACGTCGAATTCTCCCGAAGCGCCCGGCTGTCCGTCACGCTCAAGCCGCCAGCGGAGCACCACATCCGACGCATCGGCGGTGTGCCTCAGGTTGGCGACAGAGACGAAGTGGCGGGTGCCGCCGTCGTGCGTTTCGGTGGAGAAGCCCAAGCGGATCGGTGCGACGATCTGCTTGTACTCGAAGAGGCCCGGGCTGGGCGTGGAGTCCGAGTGGACCATGCCGTCCATGACGAAGTTGCCGTCGTGAACCACCTCGCCGAAGTCCCCGCCGTAAGCGAAGAATTCAGTGCCGTCGGCAGCAGTGGTTCGGATGCCGTGATCCCGCCACTCCCAGACGAAGCCACCGTGTAGCCGCGGGTAGCGGTCCACCAGGGCCTCGTATTGGTCGATCGCGCCCGGGCCGTTCCCCATGGCATGGACGTACTCGCACAGGATGAACGGTTTGGTCCGCTGCCTGGCCGACTCCGCCGCGGAGCAGCCCAGCAGCAGCGCCCCTGAGTCATCGCGTCCGATCGACTCGGTTTCCGGCACCGACGAGTACATCCGCGAGTACACGTCCGTGTAGGCGCCTGTGTAGTCACCCTCGTAATGGACGGGGCGGCCGGCATCGCGGGCATGGGTCCAGGCGGACATCGCAGCGAGGTTGGCGCCCGTACCGGACTCGTTGCCCAGCGACCACATGACGATGGAGGGATGGTTCTTGTCCCGCTCCACCGCACGCTCCATGCGGTCCACGTACGCCTCGCGCCAGGCGGGGTCGTCACTGGGGTTGCCCACCCAGCCGTGCCGCTCGAAACCGTGGGTCTCGAGGTCGCACTCCAGGATCACCCAGAAGCCCAGTTCGTCAGCGATGTCCAGCAAACGGGGGTGCGGCGGATAGTGGCTGGTGCGGATCGCGTTGACGTTGAACTGCTTCATCATGGCCAGGTCCGCGCGGGCAAAGTCCTCGTCAAAGACCCGTCCCCGGTCCGGATGCGTCTCATGACGGTTCACGCCGTGGAACACCACGCGCTTTCCGTTCACCAGGAATTGGTCGCCCTTGATCTCCACAGTACGGAAACCCAGGCGAAGCGAAATGGTCTCGCCTTCGCTGGCCACGGTCGCGTTGTAGAGGCGGGGCACCTCTGCGGACCAAGGTTCGACGCCGGTGATCGCCACCGGGGCGATGTCGGCAGCGGAGTTCCAGACGACGTCGATATCCAGTTCGGGAACGGACAGCCGAACCGGGTAGGCGGCCTGGCCTGCGGTGATCTCCGGGTCAATGACGCCGGCGCCGGCGGTGAAGGACGTCCGCAACCAGATGTCGTCGATACCCGTCTTTGGGCGGGCCTGCAGCGTCACGTCGCGGAAGATGCCAGGCATCCACCACTGGTCCTGGTCTTCGACGTAGCTCGAGGCGGACCACTGGTGGACGCGTACGGCCAAGAGGTTGGTGCCCGGCCGGAGTGCTTCCGTGACATCAAACTCCTGCGCCAGCCTGCTGCCCGTGCCCACCCCGATCTCGGTTCCGTTGAGCCACACCTTGTAGCGGGACTCGACGCCGTCGAAACGCAGCGCTGTTCTGGCTGCCCTGTCCCAGTCCAATGGGAGTTCGAACGTCCGGCGATAATCGCCGGTAGGGTTTTCATCCGGGACGTGGGGCGCGTCCGTGGGGAACGGAAACTGGACGTTGGTGTAGATGGGCCGGCCGTAGGCGCCGTCTCCCTCCAACACCCAGTGGGCCGGGACAGGGATCCGGTCCCAGCCGGAATCGTCCAGGTCCTCTGCGGCAACACCCTCCACTGCTTCGCCCACAGGGAGGACGCCGCGTCCGCCCGGGGTACCCGGGGCGCCAGCCAAAAGACGGAAGCGCCACTGGCCATTCAACGAAAAGGTTGGTGCATCGCTGTGCAGCCACGACCGGGCGGGGAGGCGGTTCCCTGTGCCCGGTCCGGTGTCAGTGATGTAGCTGGTTACTGTTTGGGCGGTCATTACTTCACGGCTCCTTCTGTCAGCCCACCGCGCCAGAAGCGCTGCAGGACAATCATGGCGATGCTGAGCGGGATGATGGAGAGCAGCACTCCGCCCGTGGTCAGTTCGTAGAATTCGGGCAGGCGGTCCACCTGGCTGAGCCAGTTGTTCAGGCCCAGCGTGATGGGGTAGAGCTCGGAATCGGACAGCATGACCAGCGGCAGGAAGTAGTTGTTCCAGATGCCCACCAGTTGGAAAAGGAACACCGTGACCAAGGCCGGCGTCAGGACTTTGAGCCCAATGGTGTGGAAGATGCGGAGTTCGCCGGCGCCATCGATCCTGGCGGCCTCGATCAGCGAAGTGTCCACAGTGGCCTGGGCATAGATCCTGCACAGGAACAGCCCGAACGGCGAGACCAGCGAAGGTAACAACACACTCCAGTACGTGTTGGCCAGGCCCAGCTGGCTGAACAGGAGGAACAAGGGAAGCGCCGTCGCTGTACCGGGGACCAGGACGCCGCCGAGGATGGTGCCGAACACCAGGTTGCGTCCCTTGAACTCGTACTTGGCAAGTGCGTAGCCGCCTGCTGCCGCAAAGTATGTGGCCAGGAGCGCGCCGGCGCCGGCATAGATCGCCGAGTTCAGGAACCAACGGCCGAAGATTCCATCGTCGTAGCTGACCACCCGGCCGATGTTCTCCCACAGGGAGAACGTGGGAGCGAACCAGAAGCCATTGGTGGAGAAGAGGTCGGACGTGGACTTCGTGGAGGCGACGAAGACCCAGTACACGGGAATCAAAAAGTAGAGGGCAACCACCACCAAAAGGGCGGTGACAATGATGGTGGACGACCGGCGTCGTCCGGCTGATCGGTCCGGACCCGCGGACCGGGCCTTGGCAGCGGCGACTGCGGGTGACTTGGTAGCTGTAGTGGTCATGATGACTTCCTGTTGGTCAGCGCGAGGAAGGCGAACGAAAGGGTGAAGGCGGCGACGGCGATGATGACCGACTGGGCGGCCGCGACGTTGTAGTCGTTGTACGCGAAGGCCGTGGTGTAGGCGCTCAGATTGGGCGTGTACTGGCTGTCGATGGCAGGGGCCACGGTTTTGAGGACCTGCGCTTCAGCGAACAACTGCAGGGTGCCGATGATCGAAAACACCGTGGTGAGCATGAGGGCCGGACGGATCAGGGGAAGCTGGATGCTGCGGGCGACCCGCCAGGTAGACGCTCCGTCCACCTTTGCTGCCTCGTAGAGTTCCACGGGAATGGCCTTGAGCTGCGCCACGATGATCAGCATGTTGTAGCCCGTGTAGCTCCAGGTGACGATGTTGGCGATGGACCACAACACGCTATTGGCGCCCAGGAAATCCGGGGTGAGGCCGACGAGTTTGGCCGCGTCAAACAGGGGGCTGAGGCCGGGCACATACAGGAAGGACCACAGAATGGTGGCGATGACCCCGGGAACGCCGTAGGGCATGAAGTAGGCGGCGCGGAAGAAGCCGGGCCATTTGGCCGATGCCGATTCCAACATCAACGCCAGGACAGTGCAGAGGACGATCATGACCGGAACCTGGACGATGCCGAACAGCAGCATGCGGCCGATGGATGCCACGAAACTGCCGTCCGCCAGAGCCTGGGCGTAGTTGCCGAACCCGGCGAACTCACTGGTTACACCCGCCTCGCCGAAGAGTCCGCTCCTGGTCACCTTGGTGAAGCTGGAGAGGATCGCCACCACAATGGGCAGCAGAAACGTCAGTGCGAAAAGAGCCAGGAAAGGAGCCAGCAGAAGCCAGGGTGCCCGTGCCGCGGCGCCTGTCCTCTTGCCGCGGCCGGCCGCCCCGACGGGACGTTGCATGGTGGATGCAGTGCGCGTGGTCGTCATGCCGTTTCCTTCCTGATGGTGAGGCCCTTGTTCTTGAAAACGGTGATGATCTGCTGCTCGGAAGCGGCAATCGAGTCCACCAGGGAGGTCCCGAAGGCCTTCTTCCGGAAACCGTCACTGAGGATGTTGAAGGACTGCTGGGTTACGGGCCACCAAGACCAGTCAGGGTTTTGCTGCTGCGCTGCCGGGATGAAGATGTCCTGGTTGTAGTTTTGACCCCCGAAGAAGGCCGAAGGTTGTTGACGGTCCGTTCCAATGAAATCCGGATTCGGGGACCAGCCGATGCCGCTGTTGTTAATCTCGGCGTCGATGCCTTCTTTCGATGTTGTCAGCCAGACGGCGAACTCCACCGCTTCCTTGGGGTGCTTGCTGTTGGCCAGGACGGCGGCGGTTGAACCACCCAGGTAGCTGGAGCCGAATCCGGTGGCGCCCCACGTGGGCATGGGTGCAACCCGCCACTTTCCCTCGGACCCGCTGACGCCTTCGACCAGGGCATCGCCCCAGCTGCCGGTGACGGTGGAGGCGATTCCGCCCTTGCCGGCCGCGGCGAACCAGCCGGGGGAGAAGGCGCCGTACGTGGTGGTGACGAGGTCGTCGTCGATCGCTTTGTCGAAGAAGCGCGCGGTGTTGAGCGTGGCGTCGTCGGTCATGTTGATGACCCAGCCATCCTCCTCCGGACGCAGCCACGCGGCTCCTGCCTGCCCGGCGAAAGAAGCAAAGGATGAGGCGTCGCTGATCGGGAAGCAGTCCAGGTACGTGTCCACGGAACGAAGCTCGCGGGCCAGCCCCGCCCATTCGTCCCAGGTTTTCGGGGGAGCGCCGCCTACCTTGTCCAGAATGGCCGGCTGGTAGAACATGGCCATCGGACCTGAATCCTGGGGTATTCCGTAGACGCCGCCGGTGTAGCTGACCTGTTTCCACAACGTGGGGTCATAGAGGTGAGCGTGGTCCTTGGCACCGTAGCGGGAGATGTCCACCAGCCCGTTGACCAGCATGAACTCCGGGATCGACCGCAGCTCCACCTGTGCCAGGTCCGGGCCACCCCCGGCTGCCAGCGCCGAGTAGAGCTTCTGGTATCCGCCTGCGTTGCCGCCGGGGATCCAGACGACGTCCACCTGGATGTTTGGATTCGCTGCATTCCAGATGTCGGCAACCTTCTGGAAGTCCTTCAACCATGCCCAATACGTAAGCCGCACAGGACCGCTGGCGGCCGGGATGGTTGGTGCAGCGTTGACGGACTGGGTTCCCGGCGTCGCGCAGCCGGACAGCAGACCCATGGCTGCCGTACCCAGGCCTGCGCCCAAAAGTTGTCTTCGAGTAAAACGGGTCATGCGCCTTCACCTCTTTGTGTCAGGTTGACGCTGTCGGCACCCGAAGGCGGGCCCCGGCACGTCGATTGTGACCACGGTAACAGATAATTCGAGTGGTCACTCGAATTTCGAGAGGAGCCCGTATCCGCGTACACTGGCTAGCCATGACCACAAAGGACGTGTCCCGCGCAACGAAGCGTGGCCCTTACGCGAAATCGGAGGAACGGCGCCAGGCGATTCTGGACGCTGCGCATGCGGTGTTCGCTGCCCGCGGCTACCGCGGGGGATCGCTGCAGGATGTTGCGGACCGTGCAGGGATGAGCCAGACAAGCTTGCTGCACTATTTCCCGTCCAAGCGCGACCTCCTGATGTCGGTCCTGGAACGGCGTGACGAGATCACCGGCGGAGCCTTCCCTGATGACATGGAAGAGGGCTTGGCGGACTCGGTCATCCGGACGGCGCTGTACAACGAGAACATCCCCGGGGTGATCGAGCTCTACACGGTCCTGTGTGCGGAGTCCGTCACGGATGAGCACCCCGGCAGGGACTACTTCACCGCACGCTTCGAGCGATTGCGGGCAAGCTATGCCCGTCGTTTCGCCGAGCTTGCAGCCGACGGCAGGCTGCGGCCCGGCGTCGATCCCAAGGAAGCAGCCACCTCGCTGGTGGCTCTTTGGGACGGCCTCCAAACCCAGTGGCTCCTTGCCCCGGACAGGGTCGCCGTAACCAAGGGCCTTCAGGGGTTCCTCGACCTTGTGATCCTCCCGGACCCCAACTAGGGGACAGCAAACGTCCCATTGAGCCCCCGTAGCGACGTTTACTGTCCCCCAGGTGGGTGGGTTAGCCGCGGAAGGCCCCGATGCCCGTGATGTGCTGACCCAGGATCAGGGTGTGTACCTCGTCGGTTCCTTCATAGGTGCGCACGGACTCCAGATTGTTCGCGTGCCTTAGCGGAGCATAGTCAAGCGTGACGCCGTTGCCGCCCAGGATAGTACGGGCCTCGCGGGCGATCTTGATGGCCTCACGGACATTGTTCAGTTTGCCCATCGAAATCTGCTGCGGCTGCAAATGCCCGGCATCCTTCAGCCGGCCCAGGTGCAGGGCCAACAGCGTGCCCTTCTGGATTTCCAGGAGCATATTGACCAGCTTCTCCTGCGTCAACTGATAGCCGGCCAGGGGGCGACCAAACTGCAGGCGTTCACCGGCGTAGGAAAGGGCTGCTTCGTACGAATCGCGGGCCGCTCCCATGGCACCCCAGACAATCCCGTATCTGGCCTCGTTCAAGCAGGAGAACGGCCCCTTAAGGCCCATGGCACCTGGGAGGATTGCCTCCGGAGCCAGCCGAACGGCGTCGAACATCACATTGCACTGAACTGAGGCACGCATGGAAAGCTTTGGCTCAATCGGCGTTGCGGTGACGCCCGAAGCGCCCGCGGGAACCAGGAAACCACGTATCCCGTCATCGGTCCGGGCCCACACCACCATGACGTCGGCAATCGAGGCGAGTCCAATCCATCGCTTGGCTCCATCCAGCACCCATCCATCGCTGGTCTGCCGGGCTGTGGTGGTCATGGACGAAGGGTCCGAGCCGGCCGAGGGTTCTGTCAAAGCGAAGCAGCCGATCAGCTCTCCCGCGGCCATCCGCGGAAGCCACTGCTCCTTCTGTGCCTCCGATCCCCAACGATGGATCGCCGTCATGGCGAGCGAACCCTGCACCGAAACGAAGGTCCGGATGCCCGAATCGCCGGCTTCCAGCTCCATGGCGGCCAAGCCATATTCGACGGCGGTCCGTCCGGGGCAGCCGTAACCCTCCAGGTGCATGCCGAGAACGCCCAACTCGCCAAGCTCCGGGGCGATCTCCCGGGGGAAGACCGCGTCCTCGTACCAGCGGGAGATATTCGGCCGGATCCGCTGGGTGGTGTAATCACGAACCTTGTCGCGGACGGCAAGTTCGTCGTCGGAAAGCAGGGAATCCAGGGCCAGGACGTCGGAGGTGTTCGTCGTTGAATCGCTCATTCCAGCATCCTAGGCTCCTCGCAACCGCCCGGCGTGCCAGCCGGGCCCAAGGTTCTCGGAAGGCCGTTCAGTAGTATGGGACGCGGGGGCGGCACACTTCCCCCGCGAGACTTTGCTTACTTGGGGGATTTTGGATGGCACTGCCCGACGTCGAATTACGGACCGGAACGGGCGCCGCGCGGCCGCACCCAACAACCCAGGCCTCGCCTCTGCTCCTTCGTCTGCTGCCCGTGGCCGTTGTGGCTTTGCCGGTGTGGATGTTGCTCGCGAACTGGGCCAAACAAGGCCTGGACTTCAGCGTCTACTGGTTCGGTGGGAGCATCCTGAACCAGGCCGGTTCGTCCGCGTCTGAACTCTATGGCCCCACGGTGGCATCGGCCGGTGGGCCGCAATTGCCGTTTACCTATCCGCCGTTCGCTGCGTTGGTGTTCGGGTTGTTGGCCCGTTTGCCGCAACAGACGGCGCTCAACCTGTTCAATTGCGCCGGCGTGGTGGTGGCCGCTTGGGTGGCTGTCACGATCGTCCGTTACTGGTCGTCCAAGCCGGATCTGCGGAGCGCACTGTCATCGGCCAGAAGCTGTTGGGTTGCCGCAGCCCTTTTCCTGGCGATCCTGTTCCTGGGCCCGTGGCGCGAGACGTTCGCCTTCGGGCAGATCAACATCCTGCTCATGGGCCTGATGGTGGTGGACCTGCTCGGCGGCGTGTCCAAGCGCCGGAGGTTCCGGGGAAGCGGCTTCCTTGTTGGCGTCGCCGCCGGCATCAAGCTGACACCGCTGGTGTTCGGCCTGTACTTCCTGATGCGCAAGGACTGGCGGGGGCTGGTGAATATGTCCTTGGGCTTCGTCTCCACAGTACTTTTTGCTTGGTTGCTGCGCCCCGCGGAGTCCCTGTCGTTCTGGCTGGAAATCCTTCCCGACACCTCCCGCATCGGCGGGGCCGGCTACGTCGACAACCTCTCCATCAAGGGTGCACTGTTGCACTTCGGAGTGCCGCAGGACGTCGTGACGTTGCCATGGCTCGCTTTGAGCCTGGGAACGCTGGTTCTGGCCGCCGTCATGATCCGGGCGGCCAGCGCCCAGGGCGCCCGTGTTGTGGCGATTTCGACGACGGCGCTGGCCATGCTGCTCATCAGCCCCGTTTCGTGGTCGCACCATTGGGTCTGGATGGCCGTGGTCCTGCCGGCGTTCGCCTGGACCATTAAGGAAACCCCGGCGCGATTGAAGGGCCAGCGGATAGTGATGGCGGCGGTTCTTGCCCTCTCCACCCTGGTGTTCTTCTTCTCGCCGAAGACCATTGGTACCGCGCTCGGGGCTGCCAACCTGGATGTCCAGACGCCCGGTCTGTGGATCATGGCCTCCAGCTCAGGCGTTTTCTGCGCGGCGGGCATCCTGGTGTGCTGGCTGGCAGCTCTGCGCAGGAACTCGGTGCGAACCGATGAGATACCGGACGTTCCTACCCGCCTGCGCCAGTGGGCTGCCCGCTCCCAGGAACGAAGCGCCTAACGGCAAGGACCCGGGCTACTCGCCGCGTACCACGCCGGCGTCGGCCCGTTCACCCGTGAAGTAGCCGCGGGTGGAAGGGGCGAAGCGGCATACGACAGCCAGGACCACGCCCAGGGCCAGCAGCACCACGCCACTGACAAACGCGCCACCGATGCCGAAGATCTGCGTATCGCCGTAGGACGGATCCCACATCTGGACCGCGGAGACGAAGAACGCCGCCGTCAGGGACAAGGCGCCCAGGAACGGCAGGATGCCCCGGAACCACAGATTGCGGGCGGACTCCCGGAGCGTCGCACGGAAGTACCAGACGCAGGAGAACCCGGTCAGGGCGTAGTAGAACGCGATGAACAGGCTGATGGCGCTGATTGAGTCCGAGAGCAGGTTTTCGCTGAGGAAGCTCATGGCCACGTAGTAGACCACTGCCACCACACCCATCACCTGGGTGGAGAATCCCGGCGTCATGAATCGTTCATGGACCTTGCCGAAGCGTGGCGGAAGGGCGCCGTGGACACCCATGGACAGCGTGCCACGTGCCGTCGGGAGGATGGTGGTCTGGGTGGAGGAGAGGACCGACGCCAGGACAGCTACAACAATCAGCCATCCCCATGGACCCAGCACAACATCCTTCATGGCCAGGAAGACATCATCCTGGTTGGCCTCGTTGCCGAGGCCGATTCCGTCGGTGCCGATCGTGGCGTACATCATCACCAGCAAGGCCACCGACACGTAGATTGCCACCAGCACCGAGGCGGAGATGACAGCACCACGGCCCGGGGTCTTTGCGGGGTTTTCGGTTTCTTCATTCAGCGCCAGACAGGTGTCCCAACCCCAGTAGATGAACAATGCCAGCAGCGCGCCGTGCACCACAGCACCCGGATCGGCAAAAGCACCGGCGGGATTGAACCACTCAAAGTCGAAGGCCTGGCCCTCGGGAGCTCCGCCTGCAATCCGGAAGATGATTGCCACGGCAAAAATGCCAAGGGAGATGTACTGGATGTACGTCAGGGTTCGTTGAACGTGTTCACCCAGCCTGATGCCCCGGTGGTTCACGTAGGTCATGAACACGATGAACAGCACGCCCGTGGCGGTCACCAGCCATTTGTTCTCCGTCAGGGAGCCGTCGCCAACCAGCAGCCAAAGGTACTTTCCAGCGATCTGGGCAAGGTTGGCCAGGACCACGATCCCGGCCAGGGCCACGCCCCAGCCGCCCAGCCAGCCTGCCCACGGCCCGAACGCTTTCCGTGCCCAGAAGAACGTGGTGCCGCAGTCCGGCATGGCGCTGTTGAGCTCACGGAATGCATAAGCGATGAACAGGACAGGAATGAAGCCAAGCACGAGGATCAGCGGGGTGTAATTGCCGTTTACCGCGACGATCAGTCCCAGCGTCGCGGCCAGGGAATAGACCGGTGCGGTGGATGCCAACCCCAGCATGACGGAGTCGCCAAGGTCCAGGATTCCGGCGCGGAGGCCTTTGGAAGGTACGACGGCGGTACGGTCGCCGCCCGCTGGGCCGCCACCCGGGGTCGAGGTTTCAGTGCTCATAGTGCAGCTCCATAGGAAGTAGCAGGGGGCGCGACGGGCGCGGGGGCGTCGATGGTGTTGGGGACGAAGCGGCAGAAGTAGTCCGTGATGGGGCCATCCGATTCGCGGATGCCGCAGCCGACTGATTCGCCGTCCACCACCCAGAGCCCGAGGACGGGGTGGTTTCCGTCAAAGTCGGGAAGCGGGTGGTACTGCTGGTAGCACCAGCCTTCGCGGCCGTAGCCTCCGGGCTGCGAGATGTCGATGCCGGGGGCATGGATGCGGATATTGTCGCCTTCACGGCCGTGCAGGGGCTTGGCCACCCATTCCTTCATCGGTCCGGGGTCCCCAAGGTAGGCGGGCAGCAGGTTCTCGTGGTTGGGGTAGAGGTGCCACAGCGCAGCCAGGAGGGCCTTGTTGGACAGCAGCATCTTCCAGGCCGGCTCCACCCAGCGAGGAGTATGCGCACGCTGCAGAAGACGGTGTCCGAAAGGCTCCTTCATCATCAATTCCCAGGGGTACAGCTTGAACATGGTGCTGATCATGAAGTTGTCCAGGTCAACGAACCGGTTCAGGTTCGGATCCCAGCCAATATCCGACATGTTGATGCCGATGGTGGTCCAGCCGCCCTGGCTGGCCACGTCCCGCATGTAGGCGGCCGTCATCCAATCCTCGCCGGATTCCTCCGCTTCGGAGTGGGCAACGTGCAGGGTGCTCATTCCGGTCCGGTACTGCAGCTTTTGCCACTGCCGGATCAGCGCCTCATGGATGCCGTTCCACTGGTCCTTTTCAGGAAAGACATCCTGCAACCAGAACCATTGCGCCACCGAGGCCTCGATCAGACCTGTGGGCGTATCGGCGTTGTATTCGAGCATTTTGGCCGGACCGCCGGCGCCGTCATAGATGAAGTCGAAACGGCCGTAGATGTCCATGTCCCCGGCCTGCAACGACTCGGCGGCCAGTTCAAGTGCCTGGCGTCCGATGCCGATATCGCCCATGGCGCCGGTGGCGAGATACTTCGCCGCCTCCAGGCACATGAGGTGCATGTTTTCGGCGGTCTCTTCGAGTTTTTCCACCTCGTCCATGTCGAACTCGTAATAGGCCGATTCGTTCCAGTACTCGATTTTCCGGCCGTCGGGCATGGTGGTGGTAGAAAAAACCAGGCCCTGCTCTTCGATCTTCTGCTTCCAGTCCGGCCGCGGCACGGAGGAGAGTCGCCGCACGCCTAGCCTCCCGAGCTTCCGCCGCTTTTGGAACTGCTGCCGAAGCCACCGCGGCTGACCGTGCCGCCCTTGGTGCTGTATCCCGTGGAGGACTTGGCGCCTTGAGGTACCGTCTTGGTCGCGCTGGGGAAGGCGCTGCGGTTCTGGCCGACGGCGGGCACGCTGGCGCCGCGGGAGTAGAAGTACCAGGCGTAAACGCCGGAACTCCGGCCTGCCGAGCTGCTGTTGTTGCACCGGTCATCGTCCACGCGCTCGCCGGTTTCTTCGTTGAAACAGACCTGGGCGTAGTCGGCCTCCTGTTCGTTGGAGGCCACGATGGCGGTGATCGTTCCCGCCAGGAGGGCTGTCACGCCCAGCCCCACCACAATGGTGCGGCGCTGGGAACGCTTCTTTTTCTTCGCTGCGGCAGCGGCTTCACGTTCGCGTTCACGCTCAAACGGGTCAACGACGGGCAGGGGCTTACCCGGTTCAGCCTGGCCGTTGGCCGCTGAAGCTCCGGCGGGCGCGGATGCATCGGCCGGGACCTTCTTGTTCCGGCTCCGCTTCCTGCTTTCCGTTGGACCGTCCTCGACCGGGGTAAACAACTCGGGATGGAGCTCAGGCTTGGGCACTTGCCAAGGAGGTGGTTTGGGCGCGTTGTTAGCCGCGTTCAAGCCATCGTTGTTGTCCCCGCCGCTGCCGTTGTTGCCGGCCGCGTCAGGGCTGTCTTTCGGGTCCATGTATATCCCCCTGGATAGACCGTGGTGTGCCCGGCGCCCCGCCGGACCAGAATGCTCAGAGCAAGCCTAGTCCTTGCACCCTCTGCAGGCACTTATCCCCGCGGCATGTGGGGAGAAGTGCCCATCACGGGAACCGTGCAAGGATGTAGCCATGGCGGCAACAGAGGCTCAGGGCAACGGTGATGAAGGCGCCCTGTTGAAGTTTCCGACGGTGCGTGGCATTGGCCGTGGCCGGGTCACGGCAGGGCTGGTCCTGGCGCTTCTGCTCCCGCCGGCGGTGGAAGTGACCGTTACGGTCCTGAACTTCCGCAACTTTTCGATGATCATGCTTCTCCAGCTTGCCGTGGCGGTAGCGGTGGCCGCCATCGGAGGTCTATGGCCTGCGGTGGTTGCGGCCGTGCTGGGAAGTTTCCTGCTGAACTATTTCTCGGCAGACCCGGTGGGGTCGTTGTCCATCGCCGATCCCACCACCTTGTTTACCTTGGTGGTTTTCCTGGCGGTGGCCTGTGGGGTGGCTTTGGCGGTGGGCCTGGCCAGCCGGAGGGCGCAGGAAGCGGCGAGGTCCGGGGCAGAGGCAACTGCGCTCAGTGAGCTTGCCCTTCGCATCCTGAGTTCGGATGGCAGCTTGGAGACGTTCCTTGAAAAGGTCCGTGGCAACCTCGGCATGGACGCAGTGACCCTCCTGGGTTCCTCAGGCACACGGACCGCCACCCAAGGCGCGCCCGCTGAATGGCGCGTCCTGGCCACCGCCGGCCCGAATCCGCCGGTGACGCACGCGGCCGCCGATCACGCCGCCGTCGTCGATCCCCACTACACGCTCCTGCTGCGCGGCGGTCCGTTGTCGCCCCACCACCAGCGGATGCTGGTGGCCTTCGGCGCGTTCGTGGTGGCTGTCAGGGAGCGGCAGCAGCTGGTCAAGAGCAGGCGTGACAATCTGAGGTTGTCGGAGGGGAACAAGATGCGGACCTCGATTCTTCGGGCGGTGTCCCATGATTTGCGGACGCCACTGGCTGGAATCAAGCTCGCTGTCAGCAGCCTTCGGCAGGAAGACGTGTCATTTCCCCCGGACGTTGAGCGGGAGTTGTTGGAGACCATCGAGGACTATGCGGACCGTTTGGACCACTTGGTGGACAACCTCCTGGACATGTCCCGCATCACCGCCGACGCCGTAAACCCGCTGCTGAGCGGGATTGTGTGGGCGGACGTGCTGCCCGATGCCTTGCAGGGCGTGCCACACGAGCGGCTGCGCAACGAACTGCCGCCCAACCTGCCCCCCGTGCAGGCGGATGCGGGAATGCTCGAGAGAGTTGTAGCGAATATTGTCGAAAACGCCATGAAATACGCCCCGGATTCGGACGTCGTACTGACAGCCCGGGCGGGCGAAGGCATCACCGTGCGGGAGCAGCCGGCCAGCGAACTGAGGATTGCGGACCACGGCAAGGGTGTTGGCCATGAGGAAGTCCTCACCATGTTCCAGCCGTTCCAGCGCTTCGGAGATTCGTCCGCAGCCTCAACTGCCGGTGGTACGGGAACAGGCGGCGGAGTCGGTTTGGGGCTGGCCGTCGCGAAGGGATTCACCGAGGCCATGGGCGGCCGCCTCGCAGCGGAGCCGACGCCGGGTGGAGGCTTGACTATGGTGGTCACCTTGCCGCTGTGGACCGGTGACCCGCTGTGACGCTGGTGCTGATCGTTGAGGACGAGGCCCGCATTGCCCGGGCCATGCAGGTGACCCTGCAGGCCCATGGGTACCAGGCCATGACCGTGGGTAACGGTGCCGACGCATTGAACGCGGCCGCGAAGCATCCGGTCAACATCGTGGTGCTGGACCTGGGCCTGCCGGACATCGACGGCGTGGAGATCATCCGCCGCATCCGCGGCTGGAGCAGCATGCCCATCATTGTCCTGTCCGCCCGGCATGCTTCGGAGGACAAAGTGGAAGCGCTCGACGCCGGTGCGGACGACTACGTGACCAAGCCATTCGGTTTGGATGAGCTGCTTGCGCGGCTGAGGGTGGCCTCACGCCGCGTGGGGGCCGGAGGGGAAGAACCCACGCTGGCAACCGCCGACTTCATTGTTGATCTTGCCGGGAAAAAGATCGTCAAGGACGGAGCCGAGGTCCGGCTGACGCCCACCGAATGGAACATCCTGGAGCTGCTGGTCCGGAACAAGGGCAAGCTGGTCAGCCAACAGCAGCTTCTCACCCAGGTCTGGGGGCAGGCCTATGCCAAGGAAACCCAGTACCTGCGGGTTTACATTGCCCAGTTGAGGCGGAAGTTGGAGCGGGATCCGGCGGAGCCGCGCCATCTGCATACGGAAGCGGGGATGGGCTACCGTTTTGATCCCTAGCCGTTCGCGGGTCCATCCGTAGACTGGTGCCCATGAACACCGCTTCCGTCCTTGCCGTGTGCCGCGTCCACCAGTTGCTTCCCGACCCCGTGGGAAGCGTGGGCGTTACCGCCATTGACAAACGCCCTGTCGAGGGACCGGTCAAGGTCCACAAACTGGGCATCCATGGGGATGTGCAGGCCAGCCGGGTGCACCACGGCGGAGAAGACCAGGCCGTTTACGCCTATTCACAGGAAGACGCTGATTACTGGTCCAACGAGTTGCAGCGGGACCTTCCGGCGGGCATCTTCGGCGAGAACCTGCGGGTGGCCGGCATTGACCCCACAGGTGCCGTTATCGGCGAGCGGTGGAAGATTGGTCTTGACGTCGAACTTGAGGTGACCTCGCCCCGAACCCCTTGCGCCACGTTCCAGCGCGTACTGGGGGAGCCAACGTGGGTCAAGCGCTTTTCCGACGCCGGTCGGGTTGGTTCCTACCTGCGCGTGATCAAGCCGGGCAGTATCTCGGCCGGCGACCACATCCACCGCACCTTCGTGCCCAAGCACGGCGTCACCGTGGCCCAGTGGTTCAGTGAGCCCACCCCGGACCTGGTGCAAATCCTGCTTGATGCCGAAGCGGACGGAGAGATCCGCCTCCAGGAGGATTACCACCGCGAGTTCGACAAAGTGCTGCGAAGGAGCGGACTCTAGCAGCTCACCGGGCCGGTGTGAACAAGCTCACCCGGTGGTCGCGGGGTCTTAACTCGCGGTGAGGCTGCCGCGTGCCCTACACTTGAAACATCCCCCACTCCGGAATTCCCTTTATCCTGCCCAATTCTTGAGGCAGGACTGGTAAGTGTTGGGGCCCGCAAATGTGTGCGGGCATTTTCATAGGGAGAGCCGGCTAAAGAAAACGCTGTACAGACTGCTGGGATAGCAGCCAAGAGATGCAGCGGGAAGTCCTGCCATGGGATTGCGACAGCGCCGGACTTCTTGCGGAAGCAGGGCACCATTTCCTGTTTTTCGCGACGAGTACTGCGGCCAGCCCAACCGGGTCGCGCCGACTGCCCTATGGATGAGGAATTTCTCCCTATGACCGAAAATCTCAACGAAAACTTCGACGCGCAGAACGCTGAGTCTGCTGAAGCAGCCGCTCCCGCCGAAGCTGAAGCACCGGCTGCTGCCGCTGCCCCCGTCGAGACTGCCGCAGCTGAGTCTGCAGCCCCCGCCTTCACCGAAGCTCCTGCCCCCAAGGCAGAAGAAGAGGAAGAAGAAGGCATCAAGTTCGTCGATCTTGGCATCGACGGCCGTGTTCTGGCCGCCCTTCAGGATGTTGGCTACGAGAAGCCCTCGCCCATCCAGGCCGCCACCATCCCGCTCCTGCTTGAAGGCCGCGACGTCGTTGGCCTGGCCCAGACCGGTACCGGCAAGACCGCAGCTTTCGCTGTTCCGGCCCTGTCCCGCCTGGCTGAGCTTCACGACCTCAACGGCCCCTCCCGCAAGACCCAGGCCCTGGTCCTGGCTCCGACGCGTGAACTGGCCCTGCAGGTTGCAGAGGCGTTCACCTCCTACGCCAAGCACATTGACGACTTCACTGTCCTGCCGGTCTACGGTGGCTCGGCCTACGGCCCGCAGCTCGCCGGCCTGCGCCGCGGTGCTCAGGTTGTTGTCGGTACCCCCGGCCGCGTGATCGACCACATCGCCAAGGGCTCCCTGGACCTCTCCGAGCTCCAGTACCTGGTCCTGGACGAAGCTGACGAGATGCTGCGCATGGGCTTCGCCGATGACGTGGAGCAGATCTTCCAGCAGACTCCGGACACCCGCCAGGTTGCTCTGTTCTCTGCCACCATGCCCGGCCAGATCCGCCGCATGTCCAAGCAGTACCTGAATAACCCTGCCGAGATTTCCGTGAAGTCCAAGACCTCCACGGGCACCAACATCCGCCAGCGTTACCTCCAGGTCATGGGCCCCCACAAGCTGGATGCCCTGACCCGCATCCTCGAGGTTGAAGAGTTCGACGGCGTTATCGCCTTCGTGCGGACCAAGATGGCTACCGAGGACCTTGCCGACAAGCTGAAGTCCCGCGGCTTCCAGGCCGCAGCCATCAACGGTGACATCCCGCAGCAGCAGCGTGAACGCACTGTGGACGCACTCAAGGAAGGCCGGATCGACATCCTTGTGGCCACCGACGTCGCCGCCCGCGGTCTTGACGTTGAGCGCATCAGCCACGTGATCAACTACGACATTCCGCACGACACCGAGTCCTACGTCCACCGCATCGGCCGCACCGGCCGTGCAGGCCGTAACGGCGACGCCGTGCTGTTCATGACGCCGCGCGAGAAGTACTTGCTCCGTGCCATCGAGAAGGCCACGCGCCAGCCGGTGGAGCAGATGCACCTTCCTACGGCCGAGACCGTCAACTCGTTGCGCCTGGGCAAGTTTGCCGAGCGCATCACGGAGACCCTCGAGTCCGAGGACGTGGCCATGTTCCGCGACCTCATTGCTTCCTACGAGGAAGAGCACAAGGTCCCGGCTGCCGAGATCGCTGCGGCGCTTGCCGTCATGGCCCAGGGCGGACAGCCCTTGTTGGTCAAGGAACTGCCCGCAGCTCCGGAGTACCAGAAGCGTGAGCGCTCCAAGGACGGCTTCGGTTCCCGTGGCCCGACCCGTGCGCTGACCGAGGGCAACGCCACCTACCGGATCGCCGTCGGACGCCGCCAGCGCGTCATGCCCGGTTCCATCGTGGGTGCCATTGCCAACGAAGGCGGTATCTCCTCCGCACAGATCGGCGGAATCGACATCCGCTCGGACCACTCCCTGGTTGAGCTCCCGGCGGACCTGAGCCCCGAGCAGCTGCGTGCACTGTCCCGTACCCGCATCGGCGGCGAGCTGATCCACCTTGAGCTGGACAACGGCCGCAGGCCCAACAGCGAGCGTGGCGGCTACTCCGGCGGCGGACGCGGCGGCTACGGCGACCGCGACAACCGCGGTGGCGGCAACTTCAAGGGCAACGGCGGATTCAAGAAGGAGTTCCGCAAGTCCGACGGCGAGCGTTCCTCCGCTGACCGTGGTGGCCGCTCGTACAGCGACCGCGCCGAGCGCACCTCCGGTAGCTACGGCGACCGCGATCGTGGCCAGGCAAGCGGCTCGCGCTACGGCGGACACGGTGACGGTGCCCGCAAGCCCCGCACGGGCGGCGAAGGCAGCAACCGCGACTTCAACCGCAAGGGCAAGTGGTAAACACTGCCAGGTGGCAACACTGCCAAGTGGTAAACACTAAGTAGTTCCCGTCAAGGGGCCGGCTTTCGAGCCGGCCCCTTGCGGCGTTAACGGGGTTACATGTGCTGCTGACGCGCCGTACGATCAAGGTGCCGGACGAAGGTACCGGCACGTGAACGCCGCGCTGAACAGGGGAGTGTGCTCCATGGGTTTGCTGGATAACTTGAAGAAGAACCTTGGCTTTGGAGATAAGCGCGGCCACGAGCCGCAGCACGAGGCACAGCACGACGACGGCGGGACGCGCGGTAGCGGTGCGCCGGAGCCGCTGGAGGACCGCACGGCGGTGACGCAGGCCGAGGAGGATGCTGCCGCCGTCGCGGTTTCAGCAGCGGACACGTCCGCGGCCGAAGCTGCCGCGGCACAAGCGGCGCGGCAACAGGCCGCAGCAGACGTCGCAGCGGCCGAGGAAGCCTCGCGGGAGGGCTTGGAGCCTGAGGCCCCGGAAGTCCAGCCCCAGGCGCAGGAGGCAGCTGTAGAGGCGGCTGCAGCGACGGGGCAGCCCGGACCAGTGGCGCCGCGTGTCACGGAGGTCGTTGTGGAGCAGGGGGACACCATGAGCGGCATCGCCGCGCAGTTCGGAGTGGACCTCGGCGCCTTGATCGCCACCAACGCAGACACCGTCCCCAACCCCGATCAGATCTACCCCGGACAGGTGCTGCGCCTGCCCTGATTTTCTCCGTTCGTAGATCAGGTAAACAGCTGTTTTGCAAATTGTGTCGGGGCCATTTTTCCCTTTGGATTCGCCGATTTGTAGCTTCTGAAAACGTCCGGTAGAGTATTTACTCGTTGCCCCCCTAGCTCAGTGGTAGAGCGCGTTCTTGGTAAGAACGAGGTCACCGGATCGATTCCGGTGGGGGGCTCTGGATGAGGGCCTGCGTCAAGGCGGTTTTGACCGGCTGACGCAGGCTTTTCTCATCCGTGGCGGTGTAGCTCAGTTGGTTAGAGCGCACGACTCATAATCGTGAGGTCGGGAGATCGAGCCTCCCCACCGCTACAGAGCAAGACCCCGCAGATATTGTCTGCGGGGTTTTTTGTTTTCTGGGACAGAATGGGTCCATGAGCCGAATCGCGATTATTGGCGGCCACGGGAAAGTGGCCCTGCATCTGTCCCGGATTCTTAGTGGTGAAGGTCACGACGTCACGTCCTTCATCCGAAATCCCGACCATGTGGCGGATGTCACGGGTACGGGCGCCTCCGCGGAGGTCCTTGACGTTGAACATTCGACGACGACGGAACTCGCCCAGGCGTTGAAGGGCCACGATGCCGTGGTCTGGTCCGCGGGGGCCGGCGGGGGCAACCCCGCAAGGACCTATGCCGTGGACCGCGACGCTGCCATCCGCTCCATGGACGCTGCCGGGGAGGCTGGTGTGAAGAGATACGTCATGGTGTCCTACATCGGCGCTTCCACGGAACACGGCGTTCCCGAGGACCACCCCTTCTTTGCCTACGCGGAATCCAAGGCGGCAGCCGACGACTACCTGCGCGGCACCAACCTCGACTGGACTGTGCTGGGTCCAGGGAGCCTCACCGATGAGCCGGCCACGGGACTGATCGAGCTGCATCCCGCGAACCCCGATGATGGCACGCAGACCTCCCGCGCCAACGTTGCCCTGGTTGCCGCCGCCGTCCTGGAGCTGCCCGAAACCATTGGCAAGACCATCCCGTTCAAGGATGGCACCGAGGACGTGGTGGACGCCCTGACGAAGGAGTGACGGGACCCGTGGAGTGACGGGACCCGTGGGGATGTGTCGGTGCCTCGGGATATGTTTGTAGGGAACTTTTCCGGTCGCGCCCGGGGAAGTGGCCGTACAACATCTGGGGAAGCAGGAACATGGATCAGCTGGCGCTCATAATCGGGTTGCTGCTTGCAACAGTCTTCGCGGTTGGTTTGGGGGACCGGCTCCGTCTGCCGTATCCGGTCCTCATGCTGCTGCTGGCCGTTGCCCTGACCTTCATTCCCGGCTTTCCCGAGTTCGAGATTTCCCCGGAACTGATCCTGCCGATCTTCCTGCCGCCGTTGCTCTTCGCCACCGCCCAGAAGAGTTCCTGGGCGGTTTTCCGGGTTCGGTGGCGGACCTTGCTGTTGATGGCCGTGGCCTTGGTGGTGGTCACCACCGCCGCGGTGGCAGGGGCCGCCTGGCTGATGATTCCAAGCATTGGTATCCCTGCCGCGATCGCCCTGGGAGCCATGGTGGCCCCGCCGGATCCCGTCGCGGTGGAGTCCGTTGCAGGCCGGGTGCACATGCCGCGCCGGCTCATCACTGTCCTTCAAAGTGAAGGCCTCTTCAACGACGCCGCTGCCATCGTGATCTTCCAGGCCGCCGTCGCAGCCACCATGTCCGGCAAGGAAGTGGGCCCCGAGGTCATCCCCCAGTTCGTGCTGGGTGCGGCGCTGGCCGTGGTGATCGGCATCGCGATGGGTTGGCTGACCAAATTCATTACCAAGCTGGTCACGTCCATGGTGGCACGCAGCGCAGTCACCCTGGTGGTTCCTTTTGCTGCCTACATCCTCGCCGAAGAGCTGCACGCCTCAGGCGTGGTCGCCGTCGTCGTTACTGCCTTGGAACTGCAGCGCCACGCCCGTCCCCAGGACGCTGCCGAACGCGTTACGCGGACGGCGTTCTGGGACGTGGTGGAGTTGCTCGCCACCGGCCTGGCTTTCGGCCTGGTGGGGCTTGAGATCCGGCAGGTGATCAGGGACGAAGGCACTGCCATCTTCGGAATGGTCGGTATGGCCGTGGTGATCTGCGTCCTGGTATTCGTGGTGCGGTACCTGTGGCTTGGGCTGCTTGCGTTGACGGCCCGACGGCGGCGCAACCTTCTGCAGCCCACCTCGCCCAAAGAAGTACTCATCCTCACGTGGTGCGGAATGCGCGGCCTCGCCACGTTGGCTCTCGCGTTGGCGCTTCCTTTGACGTTGCCCGATGGCAGCGATTTCCCGGCAAGGCACGAAATCCTGGTTATTTCCTGTGCTGTATTGCTGGCCACCCTGGTTCTTCCGGGGTTGACCCTGCCCTGGTTGATGCGGGTGCTGGACGCTACCGAGGACGGCTCGCATGAGAAGGATGCTGCCCGGCTCCTGGCCAAGCGGGCCCAGACGGCGGCGGTTGCTGCCCTGAAGGACCACGACCTGATGAAGGAGCTTCCTCCGGAGAAGGTGGCGCTGGTCAAGGAGAAGATGCGCCGGCTGCACGCCGAGCTGCTCGATGGCACCCTGAAGAACGAGTCTGCCAAGGAAAAACGCGAGCGGGGCCGGGAATTGGCCATCACTGTCCAGACCATCGCCTTGGATGCGGCACGGATGGAAGTGGTCCAGGCCCGGAATGAGCCGGGGACCGATCCCGAAGTGGCGGACCGGGTCCTGCGCCAGCTGGACCTGCGGACCATGTCCATGCCGGAGTAGTTGGCGCTTGGCCCAGGCTCAGGAAGCCCGGTTGGTCCGCGACGAGGGGGAGAGGTCCAATGCGTGCTCTTCGACGTAGTCCAGGGCGTGCCGGATCGCTCCGAGGGAAACGATTCCGTCACCCACAATCGAGGTTGCCAGCCTCGGGGGAGTGAAAGTGAACTCCGGAAGGTGCTTGGCGATGCCGGGCAGCAGCATTTCGGCGGAGGCGGCAACTCCTCCGGCGATCACCACGAGCTCAGGATTGACCAAGGTGCTGATGGCGCCAATCACCCTGGCCATGCGGAGGGCGACGCTCTCCAGCGCTTTCCTGGAGGCAGCGTCACCTTCGGCAGCAGCGGTGAAGACCATTTCGGCGGTCAGGGCATCGGGATTGCCGCCGCAGAGCGCCCGCAGCTTCGTAGCACCCTGCTTCTTCAAAGCTTCCCGTCCCGCCGCGTTGGCTTCGTAGGCGATGCCGTAGGTGCTCCCCACACCTTCGACGTTGTTGAGGAACCCCAGTTCGCCGAATCCGCCCAGCTGGCCGTGCAGCAGGCGTCCGGATTCGAGGATGCCGGAGCCCAGGCGGTCGCCGGCCAGCATGACCACCAGGTTGTCTACACCCTTGGCCGTACCTCGCCAGCGTTCTGCAAGGGCCGCGAGGTTGGCATCGTTTTCCAGCAGGACGTGCCAGCCGTGCCGTTCCGAGACGATCCGGCGGACATCAAAGGACTTCCAGAACTCCTGGACGGTGAGGACTTCGCCCTCCCGGGTGACGGGCGCGGCTACGCCTACGGATACCGCCAGCACCGAGCCGGCGGGAACTCCGGCCTGTTCGAGCGCTTCAGCGGCAATCTTGTCCAGCACGTCGGCGCGCTCGGCCGCTGAGACGTTGTAGGTCCGGAAGGGCATGGTGACCTGGGACAGGGGAGTCCCTGCCATGTCGGCAACGATTGCGGTGATCTTATTGACGCCGATGTCGATCCCCAGCACGCTTGCAGCGCCGTCGTCGAAAACAAACCTGCGGGCGGGCCTGCCCTTGATGTAGTCGCCTGCGCCGCGCTGGTTCTCGAGCTCCTGCAGCCAGCCGAGGCGGACCAGTTCGTCGCAGATGGAGATGACCGTGGCCCGGGACAAGCCTGTCATGGTCATGAGCTCCGTGCCTGTGACGACGCCGGCTCCGCGCATGGCCTTGAGCATGGCTCCGGCATTGAGCCGGCGTACCAGCTGTGTGGACGGCGCGGTTCCACTCATCATGCAGTGCTCCCAACTTTCCGGACGAGGCGATTTAAGCACTCATCGACCGCTCTAAATTTAGTACATAAATTTATACTTTGCCTTGTTACGCCTGCTGGCTTGACCATGTGGCGACGCTCACAGAATACTTATGGCAGATAATAAATTTATCTCCTATCTAAACTCCTGGGTGATGTAGCGCGCCATCATCCGACGCATGCGGCAGAGGGGCCGCACGACGAAAGGACTACGTGTCTGTGAATTTGACACGCAAGAAACGCATGGCAGCAATGGGCCTCGGATTGGCATTGCTCGCAGGACTGCTCTCGGGATGTTCCGGGGATCAGGGAAAAGAGACCATCCGCTTCACTTTCAGCAAGCGGGAGGCGATCGGCTTCATGACCAAGCTGGTGGCCGACTACAACGCATCGCAGGACCATACGGAAGTCGTGCTTGATACCTCCGGTGTTGACGTTGTGTCTGCCAGCTTCGTTCGGGGAAACCCGCCGGACATCGCCCTGGCCAACTACAACATGGAGACCTCACGGTTTATCCAACGGGGAGTCCTGAGCGACTTGTCGGACACCGGGGCAGCCTCCCGCATCCGCGAAGACCTCCAGCCGCTGATGGACCAGTACGGTTCCTATCCGGGCCGGACCAGCGCCTTGCCGTACTCGATCATGGCGTCCTCAGTGATCTACAACAAGGAGATCTTCGCTGCCAACAACATCGAGGTTCCCCGCACCTGGAGCGAATTGATCGCTGCCTGCGACAAGCTCAAAGTGGCCGGAGTGACGCCTTTCTACGCAACCTGGAAAGACGACTGGACCATCGCCCAAGGATGGTTCGATTACTCGGTAGGCGGCCAAGTGGACACCCTCGGCTTCTTCGACAAGCTGGCCTCCGAAGGGACGGCCGTGGGACCGGAATCCCAGGCCTCGTTCCAAAAGGACTTCGGCCAGCCGGTGGAAAAGATGCTGACGCTGGCTAAGAACTACGTCAACAAAGACGCCGCGAGCCGCGCCTACGGAGACGGCAACCTCGCTTTCTCGCAGGGCAAGGCCGCCATGTACCTGCAGGGTCCGTGGGCCTTCAGCGAAGTTGCCAAGACTGCGCCGGACTTGAAGCTCGGTACTTTCCCACTGCCCATGACGGAAAATCCGGAAGACCTGCGCGTGCGGGTCAACGTGGACCTCGCCGCCTGGATTCCGGAGGCGTCCAAGCACAAGGACGCGGCCCATGAATTCCTCGAATACCTCTACAGGCCCGAAGTGATCGAGGCCTACAACGCATCGCAGCTGGGATTCACCCCCACCAAGGATGCAAGCGGAGCCCCCGACCCCAGGGTCGAGGGAATGGCCAAGTACTACAACAACGCCCAGGTATACCAGGGGCCGTCCGTGCTGGTTCCCAAGACGATCCCCATCATGAACTACACGCAGGCGCTCGTGTTTGGAGCCGACGCCACAACCACCCTCCGCACACTCGACGCAGACTGGGCACGCCTGGCCTTCCGCCAGTAGCGCAGACAGGGAGCCAGAAAAATGTCCATCATCGCAACATCAAAATCTTCAGAGAGCCCAGGGGACTCCCGGACCATCGGGCGGGGGCCAGTGCCGAAACAGCGTAAGGGGAAGCGGGTTGAGCCGATCTTCTACCTTTTCCTGCTGCCGAGCCTTGTCCTTTTCACTTTGGCCATCACCGTGCCGGGCGTCATCGGTATCTTTTTCAGCTTTACGGACTCCATTGGCATCGGCGACTGGGAGTTCGTCGGGCTGACCAACTACATCGCATTGTTCAGCGACCCGGCCATCCTGCAGAGCTACCTGTTCACGTTCGGTTTCTCGATTGTCACCGTCATCGCGGTAAACGTGATCGCCTTCCTCCTGGCCGTGGGGTTGACCTCCCGCATCCGGATGAAGTCGGCGCTGCGGACCGTCTTCGTCATCCCGATGGTTGTTTTCGGCATCATCATCGCCTACGTGTTCAACTTCCTCTTTTCGAATTCCCTGCCGGCGTTCGGCGCCTCCGCCGGAATTCCATGGTTGGAGGGCAGCCTCTTGGCCAACCCTGACCTGGCGTGGATTGCGATTGTGCTGGTCACTGCCTGGCAGGCAGTTCCCGGATCACTGCTCATCTACATCGCGGGCCTCGTCGCCGTACCGGGAGACGTCTATGAGGCAGCAGACCTCGACGGTGCGAGCAAGACACAGCAACTGCTCAAAATCACGCTGCCGCTGGTTGCCGGCTATGTGGTCATCAACGTCATCCTCGGGTTCAAGGGTTTCCTCAATGCCTACGACATCATCGTGGGTCTGACCAACGGTGGGCCGGGCACCTCCACGCGAAGCATCGCCATGACGGTAATCACCGGCTTCAACGGCGGCGACTATGCCTACCAGATGGCCAACGCCACCATTTTCTTCCTGGTAGCCATCGCCATCTCCCTCGTACAGCTATCCCTCACCCGCGGACGGAACGCACTCTGATGAGCACACAAGCCACCCTCGACTCTGAACACGCCACCAAAGCCACTTCTGTAAGTGCCCGGCGTTCAACCGAAAAGCCGGAGCGGATCAACTGGTCCGCCACCACCGTGCTTGTCCTGTGCGCAGTAACTGTCCTGCTGCCCCTGTATGTCACCGTGTCCATGGCCTTCAAGACTCAAGGGCAGGCCGTGGACGGCAATGCCTTTTCCTTGCCGGCTCCCTTCAGCCTCGACGGTTTCATCCAGGCATGGACACTGACCAACTTCCCCGTGGGTGCGGCGATGTCCTTGCTGGTTACAGCCGGGACCGTGGTTGCCACGATCGTCCTCGCGGCCTTCGCCTCCTACGCGATTGTCCGCAACTGGGACCGGCGCTTGTTCCGGTATTCGTTCTTCTACCTGCTCGCGGCAATGTTCATCCCCTTCCCGGTGGTGGCGTTGCCTCAGATCCAACTGACCGGGCGGCTGGGCCTGGACAACCCGTTCGGCGTGATCCTGCTGGCCACGATGTTCCAACTGAGCTTCAGCGTGCTTCTCTTCACCGCGTTCCTGCGCTCCATTCCCATGGAGTTGGAAGAAAGCGCCAGGATCGACGGAGCCACCACGTGGCAGACGTTCTGGAAGCTGATCTTTCCCTTGCTGGCTCCGATGAGTGCCACAGTGGGCATCTTCGCTTTCCTCTATGCCTGGAACGACTTCATGATGCCTTCTTTGATCATTTCCGATCCGGCACTTCAGACCCTTCCCGTGCGGCAGAGCCTGTTCCAGACGCAGTTCAGCAACAACTACCACGTCTCCTTCGCCTCCTACCTGATGGCCATGGCGCCAGCGATCGTCGCTTACCTCTTCACCCAGAGGTGGGTCATGGCGGGCGTCACGCAGGGCGCTGTCAAAGGCTGACGCACGAGGGCTGTTGACCTCACGCGCCAGCCGTCACATACTGGATCGGGAACTAAATTTAGAATCTAAATCAAAGGAGTTTCGTGAGCACCTCCGCCACCAAGGCAAACCTGTCCCACTCCGACCGCATGGCCGACCCCAACTGGTGGCGCCAGGCAGCGGTGTACCAGATCTACCCCCGCAGCTTCTACGACGCCAACGGTGATGGCCTGGGTGACATCAAGGGCATCACGGCCAAGGTTCCCTACCTTCAGGAACTCGGCGTTGATGCTGTGTGGCTGAGCCCGTTTTATCCTTCCGCGCTTGCCGACGGCGGCTACGACGTGGACGACTACCGGAACGTGGACCCCAAGCTCGGAACGCTTGAGGACTTTGACGAGATGGCCGCAGCCCTGCACGCAGCCGGCATCAAGCTGGTAGTGGACATCGTCCCCAACCACTCCTCAGACCGGCACGAGTGGTTCAAGGAAGCCCTCGCGTCGCCGAAGGGCTCGGCCGCACGTGAGCGCTACATCTTCCGTGACGGCAAGGGCGAAAACGGCGAAGTGCCGCCGTCGGACTGGGACTCCGTGTTCGGCGGACCCATCTGGGAGCGCATCACGGAACCGGACGGCACCCCCGGCCAGTGGTACATGCACATCTTCGCCAAGGAGCAGCCGGACTTTAACTGGGAGAACCCGGAGATCCGCGAAGACTTCCTGAAGACCCTTCGCTTCTGGTCCGACCGCGGTGTGGACGGCTTCCGCATCGACGTGGCCCACGGCATGGCAAAGGACCTGTCCGAGCCGATGCCCATGAAGGCGGACCTCCTGAAGAAGGCCCACGGAACTGACGGCTTCATCGACGGCTCCCACCCCTTCTGGGACCGGGACGAAGTCCACGAGGTCTACGCGGAGTGGCGCAAACTCTTCAACGAATACAACCCGCCCCGAACCGCCGTCGCCGAAGCCTGGGTCCACGAGTCACGCCGTGCGCGTTACGCCAGCCCCGAGGGCCTGGGCCAGGCCTTCAACTTCGACCTGCTGCAGTCGGACTTTGACGCCGCATCCTTCAAGAAGATCATCACCGACAACCTGGTGCACGCCAAGGAGTCCGGCGCCTCTTCCACGTGGGTCTTTTCCAACCACGACGTCGTCCGGCACGCCACCCGCTACGGGCTGCCGAAGGGTGGTTCCGTAGCACAGGGAACCAACGCAGCCCAGGACATCACCGGTGCCGAACCCAAGGGCCAGGACGGCAAGGGTTGGTTGCTCGCAGGTGCTCCGGCTGAAGAGCTGGACATCGAACTTGGCCTCAAGCGGGCACGGGCGGCTTCCTTGCTTCTGCTCGCACTTCCCGGTTCGGCCTACCTGTACCAGGGTGAAGAGCTCGGGCTGCGCGAAGTCACAGAGATTCCCGACTCTGAACGCCAGGACCCCTCCTTCTTCCGCAACAAGGGTGTGGAAATCGGCCGCGATGGCTGCCGGGTACCGCTGCCGTGGACTCCCGAGGGTTCGTCCTTCGGCTTCGGCGCAGGTACTGCACACCTGCCCCAGCCTGAATGGTTCAAGGACTACGCAGTGTCCACCCAGGAAGGCGTTGAAGGCTCCACCCTGGAGCTCTACCGCAAGGCCCTTCGCCTGCGCAGTGAACTGCAGACCGAGGAGGAACTCGAGTGGGTGGAAACGGGCAACCCCGAGGTGCTGCACTTCAGCCGCCCGGGCGGCTGGGAAACGGTGACCAACTTCGGCGCTGAAGCGTTCGAGCTTCCGGCCGGGACCGTCGTCGTCAGCAGTGGTCCTTTGGAGGACGGCAAGCTCCCGGCAGACACCACCGCCTGGATTGTCCGCGAAGCCTAAGCGCACGGGAAAGACAACAAGTGAACAATGCGAACGGGCGGGGACGCCTCATCTACGGCTGCATGGGACTAGGCGGTTCCTGGGACGGCACCTCCTACGGGGCCGCTGAAATCGACCAAGCCGCTGCAGTGATTGAATCGGCGCGGGGTATCGGCATCGGGCTTTTCGACCACGCCGACATCTACCGCAGCGGTAAATCAGAGGCCGTCTTTGGGGAGGTCCTCGTCCGTTCGCCAGGCCTGCGGGAGAAAATCCAGCTGCAGACCAAGTGCGGGATCAGGCTGGGGGAGCGGGGACTGCAAACCCATTACGACCTCAGCCGCGACGCCATCCTCGAACGGGTCAACGAGAGCCTGAAGCGGCTCCAAACGGAGTACGTCGACGTGCTGCTTCTGCACCGCCCCGATCCCTTGATGGACGCGCGAGAGGTGGCTGACGCCGTCGGGCAGTTGATGGCCGAAGGCAAGGTGCGGCAACTGGGTGTGTCCAACATGTCCGGCGCCCAGATCGCCTACCTCCAGGACCGCCTGGAAACGCCGGTCGTTGCGAACCAGCTGGAGATGAGCCTGCTGAAGCGTGATTGGCTTGAGAGCACTGTGCTGGTCAACCATCCGGAGGGCGCCGTAACCAGCTTTCCGCACGGGACCCTTGAGCACTGCATGGACAAGGGGATTGAGCTTCAGGCTTACGGTTCGCTTGCCCAAGGGCGCTACACCGGGGCCGGGGCGCTGTCTTCGGCCGACGAAGCGGTTGCCGCGATGCTCGAACGCCTGGCGGCGGAGAAGCACACGACGGCCGAAGCTGTCCTGCTGGGCTGGCTCATGAAGCATCCGGCCCGGATATCGCCGGTGGTCGGCACAACCAACCTTTCACGCATCGGCGCCTGCGCGGACGCTGCCGACGTGGCTGCGCGGATGTCCCGGGCAGAGTGGTACGGCCTGTGGATGGCAGCCCGGGGAAGCAACATCCCTTAGACCCAACTGAGTCGCAGTTCGTGTCGTTATGAACGCTCAAAACGACATCTACTGCGACTCAGCTGGGTTACAACAGCAACACATAGGACCCCCTACGACGCTGCGGGAGCAGTCACCGGAGCCACCACGGAGTACGTGCTGGAATCACCCTGGATGGCCTGGCTCGGCTTCCCCTCCACACCCACAGGGATGTCTCCGGCGATGGTCACGCGGTTCAGCTTGCGGGGCTGGCCGTCGTAGTTGTCCGGAGCGTAGTGCTGGGTAATCCGGTTATCGAACAGCACCACCTGGTTGGGCTCCCAGTTCACGCGGACCACGTTCTCCGGACGGGTCACGTAGGCCTGCAGCAGGCGGATGATGTCCTTCGACTCGGTGTTGGAAAGACCCACAATCCGTAGCCGCTGCGCAAAGCCGCCAATGAACAGCCCGCGCTCGCCGGTCAGCGGGTGCACGCGGACTACCGGGTGGGCGGTCTCAAACTTCAAGCGGGTGAACTCCTTGCGGCGTTCCTCGGCGTTGGCGTGCTCCAGGTTCTTTGGCACCGAGTAGTCGTAGTCGTTGGTGTGGATGGCCCACAGGGTGTCCGCGAAGTTGCGCAATTCCTCCGGAAGGTCCTGGTAGGCGCCGGCCGAAGAAGCGATCAGCGTCTCGCCGCCGTAAGCAGGCAGGTCGATGCTGCGCAGGGTGGAAGCCTGCGGCGGGTTCACCACGAAGGTGACATCCGTGTGCCAGTTGTTGGCCGAACCATTCTCACTGTCCACGGGCAGGACGTTTTCCTCGCCCTCCACGGATGCCACGGTGGGGTGCGCCTTGGTCAAGGGGCCGAAGTGCGAAGCGAACTTCACCTGGGCTTCGTCCGTGAGGATGTTGGCCTCACGGAATACCAGTGCCTTGTGTTCGTTGAGCGCTGCACGGATCTGGGCAACAGTGTCCTCGCTCAGGTCGCCGCTGATGTCCAGGCCGCGGATCTCAGCGCCGATGCGGGAGCCCAGCTTGGCGAATTCGAGCTTGGTTTCGGTAATGACAGTCATTGTTTTTCCTTTTCTTTCAGTGATGGGTGTGGCTGGATCGCCACGGGTAAAACTTAGGAAGCGGCAGAACCAACAGCGGTCCGCCAGCGGGAGAAGTGCCGTTCAAGGCCGACCAGCAGGAAGTTCACGCCAAGCCCGAGCAGGGAGACCGTGAGGATGCCTGCGTACATGTCCGGGATGAGGAAGCTGCTCTGCGCGTTCACGATCAGATAACCGAGTCCGGCTTTGGCGCCGACCATTTCCGCTGCGATGAGAACCAGGATCGAGGCCGTGCCCGCCATGCGGATACCGGTGAAAATGGTCGGAACCGCCGAGGGCAGGATGACCTTCTGGAAAAGCCGGAAGCTGTTCAGGCCCAGCGAACGCGCGGCCCGGATCAGCAACGGATCCACGGTCTTCACGCCTGCGATCGTGTTGAGCAGCACCGGGAAGAACGCAGCGTACGCCACGATGCTGATCTTGGATTCTTCACCGATACCCAGCAGCAGTGTGAACACCGGAAGCAGGGCAAGGGCGGCCGTGTTGCGGAAGAGTTCCAGCAACGGGTTCAGAACCGAGTTCAGCCGTCCGTACCAGGCAATCAGCAAGCCCAGCGATACACCAGCCACAAGGGCCGCGCCGAAACCGGCCACCGAGCGGGTCAGGCTGGCTGCGATGTGGCCCTGGATGGTCCCGGCTTCGAACAGCTTGCCCCACGCCAGAAGCACTTCATGCAGCGGCGGAAGGAAGACCCGGGTGGACGGGCTGGCCAAGTACGTCGGCCCGAGCTCCCACAGCGCCAGAAAGGCAAGGATGGCCGCGGACTTCCACACGCCCGAACCCACAGCGGAGATGGCCCGGCGCACCAGGCCAGGTGCCGGCGTCGTACGTTCCGCCGTGGGTACTTGTGAAACGGAAGGCTCGAAGGCGGTTGTCCGCTGGTGTGCGGACGCGGCGGTTTCTGCCTGTGCGAGGGTGGTGGTCATCAGGCTGCGCTCCTTTCGGGGATGGTTGCTGGTTCGTCCGGGGCACTGCCGTCCGGGAGGATTTTGCGGTGTCCGGCGTCCTGTGCCCGGCGGACTTCGTCGTGAAGCAGGGTCCACACCTGGTGCCGATGCTCTACGAACGCAGGATTGGAGCGGATGTCCTCCTCGCCGTCACGGTCCGGTATATCGATGTCCACGATTTCCTTGAGCCGGCCCGGACGTGCGCTCAAGACTGCAACGCGCTGGCCCAGATACACGGCTTCATCGATGCCGTGCGTGATGAAGACGATGGTCTTTCCGGTGGCTTTCCAGATCCGCAGCAGTTCGTCCTGCAGCTGCTCGCGGGTTTGGGCATCCAGTGCTGCGAACGGCTCATCCATCAGCAGCACATCGGGCTCGTACGCCAGGCTGCGGGCGATGGCCACGCGCTGCTTCATGCCGCCCGAGAGCTCGTGCGGGTAGCGATCCTCGAAGCCCGCGAGGCCTACCAGCGCCAGGTACTCCTTGGCTTTCGCGGCGCGCTCGCGGCGGTTCAGCTTTTTGCCGTCCGGGCCCACACCCTCAAGTCCGATGGAGACGTTGGCCGAAGCCGTCCGCCAGGGGAACAAGGCGTACTGCTGGAAAACCACGGCCCGGTCTTTGCCAGGTCCTGTTACCGGCTTGCCGTCCACCAATACCTCTCCGGAGGTGGGCGTGGAAAGCCCGGCAAGCAGGTCCAGGAGCGTCGTCTTCCCCGAACCACTGGGCCCCACCAAGGTGAGGAATTCGCCGTCGCGGACATCCAGGCTGAGGGAGTCGATTGCAGTCAGCGTCGTGGCGGGGGTGGACTTGGTAGCCCGGACCGTGAACTTTTTGGTGACATTCCTGAGGCTGATCTTCGCTGTCATGGTCATCCCTTCTTCGCGAGATCGTTGAAGTCGTTGGTGTAGTACTTGGACGCGGTCAGCTTGTCCTTGACGATTCCGGCCGAGTTCAGCCAGGCTTCCCACCGCGTGAAGTCCTTGTCCTGGATCACGCCCGCGTCCGGTACGCCGGGGCTCTTCCAGAACTTCAGGTTTGCCGTGCTCTCGTTGCGGCCGCGGCTTTCGATGATCTTGGTGAAGCGGGCAATCACCTCATCACGCGGTGTTTCAGCTGCCCACTTGATCGCTTTGGCGACGCCAGTGGTGAAGGTGCGGGTGGTGTTCGGGTTTTTCTCGATGAAGTCGTTGCGGAGCACGATCTGCCCGCCTGCGAAGTTGCCGAACAGCTGGACGTCGCTGAACAAGGAACGCAGTCCGCCTGCTTCAACGGCACGGTCCTGCAGGACCCCGCCGAGCGTTCCGGCATCCACCTGGCCGCGGCGGATCGCTTCCTCGGTGTCGTTGGGAGCCAAGGGAACCAACTGGACCTGCTTGATCTCGTCCTGGCTCAGGCCGTTCTTGGTCAGCCAGGTGTTGATGACAGCCTCATGGTGGGCGCCCAGGGTGTTGACCGCGATCTTCTTGCCGATCAAGTCCTTGGGTCCCTTGATGTCGCTGTCGGCCTTGACGTAGTAACCGCTGAAGTTCTTTTCGTCGGAGCCGTAGTAGTTGACCACGCCCTTGACGGGGGCGCCGGCTTCGATCAGCTTCACCACCGCGCCGGCGAAAGCACCACCGAAGTCCGTCTGGTTGGTAGCGGCCGACTGAATGTCCTGGGGCCCGCTGGTGGTGTTACCCACCCAGTTCAGATTCAGGTCGCCCAGGTAGCCGAGGTCGGCTGCCAGTTCGGGGAAGGTCACGTTGTTGGCCGAGCCTTGGTACCGAAGTTCCTTGACCTCGTTGCCTGGCTGGCCGCTTTGTCCGGCTTCGGCTGCACCGCCGCAGCCGCTCACCGTCAGCGCTAGTACGACGGCGGCCGCGACGCTCAGGAGGGGCAGATGCAGTTTCATGGGAGCTACTTTCGATGGATTGGAGTGGGTTGGGGTGATCCGCTGCGGCAAGTACTTGGCGAGCTGTGCAACGGCTTGGGAACGATGAAAGCCCATGACGACGGCGGCTGGGAAGTAGCGCGGTAACGCCCGGAAACGCTGCGAAACAGCCCGAAACGGGACGAAATCCTGAGCCACGCCCTGCAACCGGAAGACTCAAAGACGCCGTGTTGAGCCGCGTGAACAACAGCGTCAGGTGGGCCGTTCATGACTGGCGTGTACCGCCGTCGGGCCTTCATACTGCGGGACTCCACAGTCATATGGCGTTTAGTTCGTATTGATCCTCACAAGGAACGCGAATTCTTGGCCTTGCGGGCGGCAGGGCGGATACGGTAGATACATGACGTCTAGCATCGCCGCCGAATCCATTCGGCCCACCCGCAATATTCCTGCCGATATCGCCCGTTCCTGGCTCCTCGTGAACGCCATGAAGACGGAACTTTTTGACGAATCTGCGGCTTCGCGTGCGGACGCCATCATCCTTGACATCGAAGACGCCGTTGACCCGTCCCAGAAGGACGCTGCCCGCGAAAACGTCGTGAACTGGCTGACCGGTGGCGGCCAGGCCTGGGTCCGTATCAACGATGCCACCAGCGATTTCTGGGCCGATGACCTCGCGGGCCTGCGCGGCACGCCGGGGCTCCTCGGCGTCATGCTCGCAAAGACCGAGTCCGCGGACCAGGTCACCGAGTCCTACCACCGCATGGACGGCAAGACCCCCGTGGTTGCCCTGGTGGAATCAGCCCTCGGCATCGAGGAAGCCAACCACATCGCCCGAGCGCAGGGTGCCTTCCGCCTCGCGTTCGGTTCCGGTGACTTCCGCCGCGACACCGGCATGGCCGCTACTCCCGAAGCCATGGCGTACCCGCGCGCAAAGCTGGTTGTCGCGTCCCGCGTCGGCAACCTGCCCGGCCCCATCGATGGACCCACCGTCGGCACCAACCACCCGATCCTGCGCGAGCAGACGGGCATCACCGTGACCATGGGCATGACCGGCAAGCTGTGCCTGGCCATCGACCAGACCACGGTTATCAACGAGGTCATCAGCCCCACGCCTTCCGACGTCGCCTGGGCCACCGACTTCATGAACGACTTCGAAGCCAACGGCCGCGTCATCCGCGACGGCTCCGACCTGCCGCGCCTGGGCCGTGCTGAGAAGATCATGAAGCTCGCCGTGGCCTTCGGGGTCCAGCCTTCCCTGTAAGAGGCCCCGTGCTGGTCCACGGAGTCGCGTGGGACTCATCATCCCCGGCGTTGCGGCTCCACACCCCGGATGGGGAATTTACTGATGTTGCGTTGGCCCAGGGTTCATCCCTGGGCCTGCGTGTTATGCCCGGTTTGTGGTGCCTCGGCCACGTCAAGGTGGACGGCCCCGGCGACAGGACACATGTTCCCTGTCCCGGCAGTTCTCCTGCCGAACGTGGCAAACAGTGCGGTGCCTGCTTCGCGCGGGACGACTCCCGGCTCATGCACGACTTCCACCGCGGCGGCTCCGTACCGCCCGGGCTTCGTTCCTATCTGATGCAGCCGCACTGGCTCTACGTGGCCACCTTCGCCAACGGTGCAAGCAAGGTCGGCACCGCCTCGGCCCAGCGCAAATGGAATCGTCTGGCGGAACAGGGCGCTGTGCACGCTTCCTATGTTTCACGCGCTGAAGACGGCCGTGTCGTCCGCGTGCTCGAGGACCTCGTAACCCGGGACCTTGGCCTCGTCCAGCAGGTCCGTTCGGCAGCAAAGGCGGCATCGCTCGTGGAGCCGCGGACCGGCGTCGAACTCCAGGCCATAAACCGCAAGCATGCCGCAGAGGTGCGTGAACTGCTGGCCGGTCTGGCCATGACGGGTTTCACCGTTGTGGAGGAGGAGTGGGAGCGGCCTGAGTTGGCCCATCAGCTGTGCAGCGCCCGGCCGTCAGGCGCCATCCGCCATCCGTACCCGGCAGCGTTCGACGGCGGTGGGCACGGTCTGCGGGTTCACTCACTGTCGGGGGCCATCGCCTTGGCCGGATTGCCGGACGCCGAGGGCAATGAGGTTGAAGGTACGTTCGTGGCCGACCTTGGTGCGTTGAAAGGGCGGCGTATCGAATTCGGGCCCCACACCACGGAGATCCCGGCACTGCAGGATTCGTTGTTCTAGAGCCCCGGTAGACTTGGACGGTGCTTGAACAATTCTGGGCCACCGCCTCAACCGCCTACAAAGTGCTGGTCTTCAGTGCGATGGGGCTGATCGCCGTCGGACTCATCCTGTCCATCCTTGGGAACACCACCGGCAACCAGGCGCTGGCGGTGGCATCCTTGCCCGTGATCGGCGTCGGGCTGATCCTCCACGTCACAGGACTGGTGGTTCGGGGCCAGAAGATCCGCAAGAGCTACAAGAAATAAGCAGCCGGGAGTTCCGCTCTTCCTGCACGGCCGGTGCCCGATAGGGTTGGAGCATGAGTATCAATCCGGACCTGCAGGGCCGAAGCTACCCTGCCGCAGAGGTATACGACGTCGGTCGTGAAAAAATCCGCGAGTTCGCCAAGGCCGTGAAGGCCAGCAACCCTGCGCACTTTGATGTCGAGGCAGCCAAGGCCCTCGGCCACAGCGACCTCGTGGCACCGCCAACGTTCGCCATCATCGTTGCCCAGCGCGCTGATGCCCAGCTGGTGGAGGACCCCGAGTCGGGCATCGACTTTTCCCGTGTGGTCCACGCCGATCAGCGATTCACGCACCACCGCGCCATCGTTGCCGGGGACCGTCTGGTGGCCGAGCTCCACGTCGACGGCGTCCGGGCCATGGGCGGGGGAGCGATGATCACCACGCGCTCCGAGATTTCCACGGAGGCAGGCGAAAAAGTCGCCACCACGACCTCGTCCATCCTGGTCCGCGGAGAGGGACAGTAACCATGAGCCACTCATTCGAAGAACTGAGCGTGGGCCAGGAAATTGGCACGCGCAGCATTGACGTCACCCGTCAGGACCTTGTGAAGTACGCAGGAGCTTCCGGCGACTTCAACCCCATCCACTGGAACGAGGCCTTTGCAACGTCCGTGGAACTCCCGGGCGTCATCGCCCACGGCATGTTCACCATGGGCGCCGCAGTCCAGCTGGTGAGCGACTGGGCAGGCGACCCTGCCGCCGTCGTCGATTACCAGACGCGCTTCACCAAGCCCGTAGTAGTTACCGACACCACCGGCACCGATGAAGCAGGCGCAGTTATTGATGTCACCGGCGTGGTGGGAGCGCTCGACGCCGATGCCCGCACCGCCCGTATCGACCTCACCGTGGTGGCTGCCGGACAGAAAGTCCTCATGAAGTCGCAGGCGGTTGTGAAGGTCTCTTGAGCCAAGCAAACGACGCACAGCGGCGTGCCACTGCGACGGAAATGTTGCGGTGGCGCGTCGCTGTTCTTGCTTCCTATGCCGCCAGCGGGGTCGCCTTTGCCACCTGGGTGTCCCGGTTGCCGGCGATCCGTGATGGCCTGGACCTGACCCCGGGCGGCATCGGCCTGTTGCTGATGTGCATGACTGTTGCGTCCTTTATCTCGATTTCGGCTTCAGGACTCATCGTGCTGCGCCTCGGACCCAGACTGACCAGCAGGATCGGCAGTTGCATGGTCGGCGCGGGCCTGGTCATCGTGGGCATCGGCACGTCGATCGCTGCCAGCCCGCTCATTGTTGCCGCAGGGCTGGTTGTCCTTGGGCTGGGTACCGCGAGTTGGAACACGGCTTCCAACGTGGAAGGCGCGGCGCTCGAACGCGGGCTGGAACGGCACATCATGCCGCACCTGCACGGGGCCTTCAGCCTTGGAACCGTGGCCGCCGCAGGATTCGGGGCATGGGCAGCCGCAGTGGACATGCCCGTGTTCTGGCACTTCCTGGTAGTAGCGGCAGTGGTGGCGTCCTCGGTGGTGGCGGCCGCTTTCTGGTTCCGTGCTGAGAAGACTGCCCAAGCTGCCGCGCCTTACAGGCCACGGGAGACGGACACCTTCCAGGATCCGTCGACGGGACCGCTGCCCATTGTCAGCGTCCGGCCTTCCGGGGCCTCCGGGTCCGACGCAGAACCCGCCCCACCGCTGGACAACAAACGGCTTGTCGCCCTCGCCTGGCGAGACCGCCGGACCCTCTTGATCGGGGTCCTGGTCCTTGGCTTGGCCTTGGCCGAGGGTGCTGCGGGAGACTGGGTGGCCTTGGCGCTGGCCGATGGGCACGGGCAAAGCGACGCGGCCGGCGCTGTGGGTTATGGCGTGTTTGTCACGTTCATGACTGTTGGTCGGTTCACCGGAACCGTCGTGCTCGACCGGTTCGGGCGCGTCCGGGTGATGCGCTGGTGCTCCGCCACCGCCGTCGTTGGTCTTGCGCTTTTCGTATTTTCCCCGGTTCCTTGGCTTGCCTTCGTGGCGTTGGCGGTGTGGGGCCTGGGCGCTTCGCTGGGCTTCCCCGTAGGTATGTCCGCCGCGGCCGATGATCCAGTCCACGCCGCGGCCCGTGTGTCCGTGGTGTCCACTATTGGATATGGCGCGTTCCTCTGCGGGCCTCCGCTCCTTGGGCTGCTGGCAGAACATTTCGGCATCCTCCATTCCCTGCTGGCGCCCCTGGTCCTGCTGGTGGTCAGTTTCTTCCTGGCACCGCTGGCCGGCAAGCAGAAGGCTGCGTCCATGCAGTCCAGCGAATCCCGTTAGGCTTGATTGGTGACCCAGATGCTTCTTTCAGAATTGACCACAGCTGCCGTCGGCGGCCCCGCAGGACACTATGTTGAAGCCCGCACCGAAGCGGAAATCATCGACGCCGTCCGCTCGGCCGACGGTGCGGGGGAGAAACTCCTGATCATCGGCGGAGGGTCCAATTTGTTGATCTCCGATGACGGCTACCCGGGCACTGTCCTGAAGATCGCTTCCGAAGGCTTTACCGTGAACTCCGAGGACAGCTGCGGAGGTGTCTCTGTGGTGGTCCAGGCCGGCCACAACTGGGATGCGTTGGTGGAGCACTCCGTACTGCACGCGTGGTCCGGACTGGAAGCTCTCTCCGGCATTCCGGGCGCCACGGGAGCAACCCCGGTGCAAAACGTGGGAGCCTACGGGGCAGACGTTTCCCAAACCATTGCCGCCGTGCGGACCTGGGACCGGGAGCGCAACGCTGTCCAGACCTTCACCAACTCGGAGTTGAAGTTCGGCTACCGCGACTCGATCCTGAAGCAAACCACCGTTGAGGGGTCCCCGCGTTATGTGGTGCTGACAGTGGAATTCCAGCTGCCGCTGGGCCGAATGAGTGCACCGATCCGCTACGCCGAGTTGGCCAGGTCGCTGGGAGTCGAGGCCGGAAAGCGTGCATACTCCAACGATGTCCGCAAGGAAGTTCTCCGGCTCCGGGCATCCAAAGGCATGGTCCTGGATGCCACAGACCGCGACACCTTCTCCACGGGATCCTTCTTCACCAACCCCATCGTGCCCGCCGAGCGCGCAGCTGAACTTCCGGAGAATGCGCCCCAGTACCCGGCGGGATCGGATGGGTTGGTGAAACTCTCTGCCGCATGGTTGATCGATCAGGCCGGCTTCGGGAAGGGCTTCGGTCTGGAGGAGTCCAGCGTTTCAGGTGGCCGCGCTTCCCTGTCCACCAAGCACACCCTTGCCATTACCAACAGGGGCTCGGCATCGGCTGCGGATATGGTGGCCATCGCGCGTGAGGTGAGGGCCGGCGTCGTCGAACGTTTTGGTATTGAGCTGCACCCGGAGCCCCTGCTGATCGGCGTCAGCCTCTAGCCAGCAGTGCCTGCACTTAGCGGGTCCGGCGTTCGGCGATGGGGAGCACCTTGTTCAGCAGCAGGAACGTGAGTCCGCAGCTGACCGAGCCCAGCAGGAAGATCTGGCTGAAGGCGATGCTCTGCGGCGACGGACCACTTGGCATGAACAGCCCAGCCGTCGCAAAACCGACCAGCCCCAGGAGCAGGACGATCGCGCCCAACAGGAAGCTGCGGACCTGTGCTGCGGCGGCGGGGTAGTACCAAGGCTCGGGGGCGTCGTCATGGCGATCGGAGAGGGGCTGGCTGGCCGCAGCGGTGCCGATCAACAGCGCCGCGGTCGCAGTCGCGATCAAGCTGACGGTCTGGATGGTTTGCATCGAGGGGGACAGGCTGACGCCGGTTCCGACCGCTACTATCAGCCCGGAACCAAGCCCGACGAGCGTGCAGAACCAGCCGGCGGCAGCCAACCACCGGCTCAGCGGCCGCACAAACGGAGCAAGATCACCAAAAAGCATGAAACCATCCTAGGAGCCGCTGCTGGGTGAGGGCTGGGAGGCCCGGCAAGGTTCCCTGTGCTTGTTGCTCCTTTTAGGATGAAGCATGCCTGTACCCCTGACTCCGCGTGTAATGGGCCGTTTGCGGCTCGCCGGCCAAGGCCTGTTGGGTGGCGGTTTTCCCGCCGTTTCCGAAGCCGTCCGCTGGATGACCGCGATGCAGGCGCAGGATCTCGGCTCGGCATTATGGGCGGTAGGGCAGCGGGTGCCCGGGACCGCTGCGTCGGATGTGCGCGCGGCGCTCGATGCCGGGACGGTGGTCCGGTCATGGCCGATGCGGGGCACCCTGCATCTGGTGGCGCCTGAGGACCTTCGCTGGATTTTGGGCATCACCAGCGGACGGCTGATGAACTCGGTGGCGGGGCGCCACCGCGAGCTCTCCATCACCGCCGACGACATCGCCCACTGCCGGGACATCGCGTTCAAGACCACCGAAGTCCTCAAGGCGGAAGGCATGCCAGGAGCGACCCGGGAGCAGCTCTTCCAGGCGTTCGAGGAAGCCGGGCAGCCCACCAAGGCCCAGCGCGGCATCCATCTGCTGGGGAGCCTCTGCCAACACGCTTGGCTGGTCCAGGGCCCGATGGCGGGTACCAACGGCAAAGTCGGCGTGCAACAGCTCTTCGTGCCGTTCGAGGAATGGATCCCGGAACCGCGGCAGCTTGGCCGTGAGGAAGGCATCGCCGAGTTGCTCTTCCGCTACTTCAGGAGCCGGGGGCCGGCCACGGTCAAGGATTTCGCGTGGTGGAGCCAGATCCCGGTGACGGAGGTCCGCGCCGCGCTGAAGCAGGTGCAGGACCGCCTGGTCGAGCTGGATTTTGCCGGCACCAGCTATTGGCTCTCGCCAGAGTCAGCGGAAATGCTCGACGACGACGTCCCCGGCCCGCGCTCGTTGCTGGCCCTCCCTGGCTTCGATGAGTACCTGCTCGGCTACCAGGACAGGAGCCTGGTCCTGGACCCCGGGTTCGCCGAGCTTGTGGTGCCTGGAAAGAACGGGGTGTTCAAACGGATCATCGTCTCCGGGGGCGAAGTGATCGGTACGTGGAGCCGGACTGTGAGTGGCAAGACCATCGGAGTGGAGCCTGAGCCGTTCGCGGGGGAGCTTGGCCCCTCCGCGGAGCGGTCCTTCCAGGCCCAGGGCCGTGCGTATCTGAAGTTCATGGCCGGCTAACCCGCCCGCTGTGGGTCAAAGTCGTTGTCGGCCCGCTTTTACGTTGTGGCCCAACGACGTTGGTGCGGGTCCGCGACGTTATTAGGGGGCTGGGCGCCAAGGGCCGTCTCCATCTAGGGCATGGTTTGATGCAGCACTTGTCCACATACGACGGAAAAGGGATGTCCCGACATCCTCGGACCAACTCACGATGAATGCATGCAATCGCGAAAACTGGATGCACTGATAGCCGCCAATTGGCCTGACAGTACCATTGCTGTTACGTCGGAACTCGCAGGAAAAGGCTTGGGCGACCGCGTGCTGACAGCGGGTGTGCGCTCCGGCAAGCTTATTCGGGTAAGACGGGGCGCATACGCCCGAAGCTCAGACTGGCGTCGCCGACCTCCGTGGGAGCAGGACCTGCTGAGAATCCAAGCACACCAGCTTGGTTCGCGCTCGGCCAGTCTCTACAGCCATGCCAGTGCCGCGCGCCTGCATGGATGCACACCGTGGGGTGGTGGGCCGCTGGTGCACGTCACTACGCCCTTCTCGCCGGCCCAGGCAAGTTCCGGGGAGGATGTACGCGCACATGGTGCGGTGCTGGAAACTGCCGAGATTGTTGAGATCCTGACTCCTTGGGGGCAACGCGCCAGAGTGACGAGCTTGGAGCGGACTGTCGTCGATTGTGCCCGGACCCTGGAATTCGAACGGGCACTGGTGGTCGCAGACCAAGCCCTTCGCAGAGGGGCGGATCCGGTGTTGATTCAGGCTTACGTGGACGGGGGCCGGATCACGAGAGGCGCTCGACGCTTGCGGCGGGTGCTGGACGCAATGGATGGCCGTTCCGAATCCGTGGGCGAGACCCGGACGCGTGCTCTTTTGGAGAGGCTGGGAATCCCGGAAGCCGTGCTTCAGCTCGAAGTCGATACTCCCATCGGTCGCTACCGCGGAGACTTCGGATGGCCGGACAGCAAAGTTATTCTCGAGTTCGACGGCCGTACCAAGTACTTCGACTATGCGCCCACTGACGAGGTGGTCTTTCAGGAACGCAGACGAGAGAAAGCACTCAAAGCCTTGGGCTGGGACGTTATCCGAATCGAGTGGCAGGACCTCGGCAGGCCGTGGGAAGTGGAGCGGCGAGTGAAGACTGCCTTGTCGCGGCCAGAACGTCGAAAACCCGCTGTTCCGTTGCAGGGCAGCAACGGAACAGCGGGCTAGGGACGTGATACTGCCTGGGTTAGAGCTTGCCCGTCACGATGTTGAGCATGCGGCGCAGGGGTTCGGCCGCACCCCACAGGAGCTGGTCGCCCACGGTGAAGGCACTGATGTACTCCGGACCCATTTCGAGCTTCCGGATACGGCCAACCGGGATGTCCAGGGTGCCTGAAGCTGCAACCGGGGTCAGGTCCGCCATGGAGGCTTCCTTGGTGTTGGGCACAACTTTGGCCCACTCGTTGTCCTTGGCCAGGAGGTTCTCGATCTCCGTGACGGACAGGTCTTCGCGAAGCTTCAGCGTCAGAGCCTGCGAGTGCGAACGCATGGCACCGATGCGGACACAGAGCCCGTCCATGGCGATGTGTTCCTTGCCCGGGGTTCCTTTGGACGTGCCAAGGATCTTGTTGGTCTCGACCCCGGCCTTCCATTCTTCCTTGGACTGGCCGTTGCCGAGGTCGGCATCGATCCACGGAATCAGGGAACCGGCCAGCGGAACGCCGAACTGGGTGGCGTCAACCCCGGTGCGCTGGGTGGCAAGCACCTTGCGGTCGATCTCAAGGATGGCCGATGCCGGGTCCTCGAGTTCGCTGCTGACCTCGTTGTTGAGCGTGCCGAACTGGTTCAGGAGTTCGCGCATATGGCGCGCGCCACCGCCGGAAGCGGCCTGGTACGTCATGGACGTACCCCACTCCACGAGGTTGTTCTTGAACAGGCCGCCGAGGCCCATCAGCATGCAGGAAACCGTACAGTTTCCGCCGATGAAGTCCTTCACGCCGCCGGAAAGCCCGGCGTCGATGACGTCGCGGTTGATGGGGTCCAGCACGATGATCGAGTCGTCGTTCATGCGCAGGGTGGAGGCAGCGTCGATCCAGAGGCCGTCCCAGCCGCGGCTGCGGAGTTCGCTGTGGACCTGCTTGGTGTAATCGCCGCCCTGGGCGGTGACAATAATCGGCAGCTTGGCAAGCGTCTCAATATCGAACGCATCCTCGAGCTTGCCGGCCCCATCAGCGAAGGACGGGGCGGCACCTCCTGCGTTCGAGGTGGAGAAAAATACCGGGTTGATGTTGGCGAAGTCGTTCTCTTCCTGCATGCGCTGCATCAGGACGGAACCGACCATGCCACGCCAACCGACCAGTCCTACGGACGGATTAGCTGCTGTAGTCATTCCCCAAGTCTAAACTTTTGGAGCAGACTGCCGCTGTTGGTTACGTCACGCACCCAAAGCACGACGCCGGCTCCCTCCACAGCGATTGAGCGGACTCAGTCGCGGGGAGTGTTGCGGCGGGTCGGAAGTTCAATGGTTTTGCCGTTCTGTTTCCGAAGGCGCGAGGCTTTGCGTTCCTTGAAGTACAGGAACCAGGCCGTGGGGACGAGCCAGAGGCCCACCAGCACGGTAATCACTATCTGGCCCCAATCCAGGTCCTGCCCACCAATAATTGCCTGGATGAAGAACACTGCGGACGCACTCATGCAGATGGTGATCAGCATGCTAAGAAAAAGAAGTCCGCCCGCTGAGTTGATGGGTTTGACGGCACTGCCGACGTCCCCTTTGTAGACCCCATACTCTTCAACTGTCAGGCCTTGGCGTTCGGCCTCGGCCTCGATCTGCCGCGCGTAGTATCCCCGTCGGTGTCCGCGACGGCGCTCTGGTGGGGTCATGAAAGTGGGCTCTCGGTCGCGAGCCTATAGGCCGGCGTCGGGTCCTTGCAGCGCATCGGGCTCCTGCAGCAAAGCGGCCTTCCGCTTGCGCAGGGCAAAGAATGCACCAAAGGTGAAGACCTGCGTGACAACAACCAGCACGATGATGCCCACGATCTTGTTGCCCCCAAGAATCATGGTGAGCCCAACAATGGCCGAGAGCAGTGCGAAGAGCGGCAGCAGCATGTAGCCCAGCACGAAGAGGGTTTCGGGTTTTTTCAGCATGTGGGCTTTCCTAGCTTTCGTTCCGGCGCCACGTGGTGAACCGGTAGTTGGTGCCGTTCTTGGAGGTGAGCCAGCCTTCGGCGGGCGCAACGGTATCGAAGGTCCAGTCATCGCCGAGTTCGGGTGCGTAGGTGTCACCTTCGACGTCGGTGTCGATGATGGTGATGACGGCAATGTTGGCGATGCCCATGGACTGGCGGTAGATTTCCCCGCCGCCTACGATCCATACTTTCTGGCCGCCCGGGGCAAACTGGGACTCCAGCAAAGCCTCGTCCAGCGAAGAAACCACGACGGCGCCCTGGGCCTCGGGCGAGGACGCCCACTTTTCGTTGCGGGTCACTACGATGTTGGTCCGGCCCGGGAGGGGGCGGTACTTCGGGGGAAATGATTCCCAGGTCCTGCGGCCCATGATGACGGGGTGCCCGGTGGTGACCTGGCTGAAGTGCTTCATGTCCTCAGGCAGCTGCCACGGCATGGTGCCGTCCTTGCCGATGACTCCGGATGTTGTCTGGGCCCAGATCATGCCGATGCCGGTCATCTTCGCTGCAGTTTCCTGGGTGAAGATGGCGCCGGGGAGCTGGTCCGGGGCGGAGGAAGAGTCGCTCATACCGCGATCGGCGCCTTAATGGTGGGGTGGTGCTGGTAGCCCACTACCTCGAAGTCATCAAGGGTGTAGTCGAAGATGGAGTCGGGCTTGCGGAGGATCTTCAGCTGCGGGTATTCATACGGCTCGCGGCTGAGCTGCTCGGTCACCTGCTCCACGTGGTTGTCGTAGACGTGCACATCGCCGCCGGTCCACACGAATTCGCCGGGTTCCAGGCCAAGCTGCTGCGCCACCATGAGCGTCAGGAGTGCGTAGGAGGCAATGTTGAACGGGACGCCGAGGAAGGTGTCGGCGGAGCGCTGGTACAGCTGGCAGGACAGCTTGCCATCGGCCACGTAGAACTGGAAGAACGCGTGGCACGGAGGCAGGGCCATGTCCTTGAGTTCCGAGACGTTCCAGGCGGAAACAATATGGCGGCGGGAATCGGGGTTTGCGGCGAGGCTCTTCATGACCTCGGAGATCTGGTCGATGTGGCCGCCATCCGGGGTGGGCCAGCTGCGCCACTGGACACCGTAAACGGGACCAAGCTCGCCGTCCGCATCGGCCCATTCGTCCCAGATGGACACGCCTTGGTCCTGCATCCACTTCACATTCGAATCCCCACGCAGGAACCACAGCAGCTCCACAGCGACGGACTTGAAATGGACCCGCTTGGTGGTGATGAGCGGGAAGCTCGTGCCCAGATCGAAGCGCAACTGACGGCCGAACACGCTGCGCGTTCCCGTGCCGGTGCGGTCGGATTTGTGCGTGCCGTTGGCCATGACATCGCGCAGGAGGTCTTCATACGGGGTGGGGATGCTCACGGCTCAAGCTTACTTCCCAACCTCCCGCGAAGCAGGTCGATCAGCGTTTCATCGGTCACACCCGCGCGCCGCGCCGTCCCGATCAAGCCGTCGACGGCGGCAATCACCGCCGCGTCTGCGCCAACCGCGCCGTTCGGCACCGCAGGCGGCCCAACGACGACAGTCCCGTTCCGGCGTCGTGATTCAATCAGTCCGGACTGCTCAAGTTCTTTGTACGCCCGCGCTACCGTCCCGGCTGCGATCCCGAGGTCCGCGGCAAGGCTGCGCACAGTGGGCAGGCGGCTTCCGGGCGTGAGGACCCCGACGGCGATCAGCGAACTGAGTTGCCTCCGGATCTGCTCATAGGGCGGGACCGGGTCCGCGAGGTCGATGGTGATCCCTGCGGTCATTGGGCGCGATCCCCACTCGGTGCGTGCTCACGGCGGGGAATGTTCCGGAAAAGGCTCCGGACGGGCGTGACCGCGGCGGCGATGGCCGCAACGGCAAGGACGACTCCTGCCATGTAGACAGGACTCGGTCCCAGTTGATTGAAAGCCGGGAACAGGGTTCCCCACGCGTCGGCGTTGCCCAGCAGCATCACCGCGGACTGTGCAAGGAGGAAGGCCGCGAGGGTCCGGACGATCCTGAACATCGTGATGGCGCGCAGCGCGGCATCAAGTCCGCCGCTGTCCTCGGGTTCGGGAAGTCCACGACGACGGCGCGTGGCCAGGATCGCGGCGGCACCCACCAGCCCAACCCCAAACGTGAGGGCGAGGTAGGCCGGCCATGTGGGTGGCCCGACGAGGAGTGCTTGCGCTGTGGCGGTCATGACGATGGTCACGGCAAACAGGGCTGCCGACACGATGGTGAAGGTGAGCAGTCCCCTCGATACTGCCTGCCGCGGCCAAGCCAGGGGTGCGTCCTGATCCCCGTAGTTGCGGGCGATCAGCAGCTCGCCTGCGGCAATGGTGAGCAGAATCAAAGCGGCGGTCACGGAGACGACGATCGCCGGGGCAACGGGGCCCTGTTCGTGGGTCGAAAAGTAGCCAAACCACAAGCCCACGGTCAGGAGCATCACTGCGGCGATGGTCCCAAGGACTGCACCAAGGGACACACTGAGTTTCGCTGCGCCGTGCGTGCGCGGATCGGCGCGAAGAGCGGCGCCACTGACGGATCTCCTGGCTGCCTGGAGGGAGGGAGGGAAGAACGGGCACCTTCCACCACCACATGACCAGCAGCACGGCCATGTTTACTGCTCCGAGGGCGTTGAACCACGACGATTGCCACGTGGCGCCCGGCGCGGGAAGGGCAGCGTAGTTGCCGGCGATGGCCGCCAATCCCGCAGCAATGGTGGATACGGTTCGCAGGAGGCGGTTGGCCGCGATGGACCGGAGGGTGAGGTTGTCCTCGCTGCTGAGGGTTTCAAGTTGGCGGCGCCGTGCAATGAGCACCAGGACCAGCCACGTACCCACCGCGAGTACCAGCAGGGCCCCACCAAGCCACCCGGCCAGTTCCGAACCCGCGATCCTGCCGTCCTGTCCCTGCCCAACGTAGCCGGTGTTGTAGTCCGGGAGCGGCTGGGGCGTCGGCGCCGGAAGAACCGGTGTGTAGGCCGGAAGCGGGCTGATCGAGGCTATGGCGGTGCCCGCGTAGACGAAGATGCCAGCCGTCCAGAAAGCGAGTCTTCGCGGCAGGAAATCGCGGATTCTCCTGACCCTCAACTCCGCGTACCTGCGGGGTGCCTTGGGGGCTGGGTAGCTCCACTGGCCAAGGGCGTGAACGGTCAGAGCTGCCAGGACGGGCCAAGCAAGGGCCGTGAAAATCTGATCCGGAGCAGTGGGTGCGTTCGACGCCGATGGGTCCACTTTGAGGATGCCGGTACTCATCGCCCCCTGGAGGGAACTGGCCATCCAGCCGATGATGCCGACCCAGAGCCCGTGGGATTCGACGGACTTGGCATTGGGCTTGGACCAGACCTGGACCCTGAGGAAAAGGTAGACGAGCACGGCGCCAACCAAGGGTCCAAGGAGCAACAGCGGCGGCAGGTAGAAAGACAATGTAAAGACCCCCCAAGTCTTCGAATCAATGTGTCAAGTATTTGATACAAAGACCCGGGGGTCAACCATGCGGCCTTAGTCGTCGAAAGGCTTGACCTGCTCCACGGAGACGATCTTCCGCTCGGATCCCCGCGCCACCTGGCACACAATGACTTCACCGGGCGAGAGGTAAGGATCAGCCGCAGGCAGGGCAGCGCGCAGGTTTTGCGGCATGTGCTGCGCCAGCTGCTTCAAGGCGGTGGGCAGGGCTGGCCGATGCGTACACACCGCAACGGGAAGCTGCTTGTCGAACAACGCCTCGATGGCCGCTGCAGTCTTTTTGGGGGAGCGTTGGTGGTTGTGTTCGGTCAGGGCTTCCACCAACTTGACCTTGGCGCCCGAAGCCTTCGCATAGGGGGCGATGGTTGCCACGCAGCGTGCCCACGGGCTGGAGACCAGCCGCTGCGGCTTCCAGACGTCCAGCAGGCGCTGCACGGCCACTGCCTGTCGCTGTCCCGTGGCCGCCAGGGGGCGGTCACCCTCCGCCTTGGTCCATGAGGACCTCGGCTTGGCTTTCGCGTGACGGATCAGAATAAGGGGCCACGTGTCCAACTCACCCCGGACGTGGGCTTTCTCCAGATACTCCAGGGGCTTCACATCCGTGGGGTTGCTGAGGAAGGACGCTGCCCGGTCAGGGCTGCACCACATCACGCTGTCCACTTCCTTGCCGTCGGGACGCAGTGGTTCACCGTTGACCTTCGCAGCCCAGTACTGGACCACTTTCAGGCCGGCGGATACGTGGTAGTGAATGGCAGGCAGGGGAATGCCAAGCGGTGCACGGAGACCTATCTCTTCCCACACTTCACGCGCCGCGCACTCGGGAACTGTTTCCCCGGCGTCGAGCTTTCCTTTGGGCCACGACCAATCGTCGTAGCGGGGCCGGTGGATCAACAGAACCTCCAGGGCGCCTTTGTTGACGCGCCAGGGAATGGCGCCGGCGGCCACAACGGCCACCGGCTCACCGGGGTGGTCTGTCTGATCCTCCACGGGGGTATCGCTGTTCAACTCTGTCCTTACCTACGTGCCGACGCGCGCTGGCGTGAACGCGACTCCAGCAACCAGGACTGCATGTCCAGCAGCGGCTTGCCGTTCTCATCCAGGTGGTGCCTGGTCCAGTGTCCTTGGTTGTCCAGGTGCCAGCTGGCCGTTCCGTCGTCCACGTAGCGGCGCATCAGGTCCATGACGGTCGTGATGTCCTCCTTGCTGGCCAGCTGCACCAGTGCTTCCACGCGGCGATCCAGGTTGCGGTGCATCATGTCGGCCGAACCGATGTAGACCACCGGATCACCGCCGTTGCCGAAGGCAAACACGCGCGAGTGTTCAAGGAAGCGGCCCAGGATCGACCTGACGGTGATGTTCTCGCTCAGGCCGGGAACGCCCGGGCGGAGGGAGCAGATGCCACGCACCACAACGTCGACCTTCACGCCCGCCTGCGAAGCGCGGTAAAGGGCGTCGATGATGGCCTCGTCGACCATGGAGTTGACCTTGATCTGCACCAGGCCGGGGATGCCGGCACGGGCGTTGCGGATCTCGGTTTCAATCCGGTCCACCAAGCCTGCACGGACGGAGCGGGGCGCCACCAACAGTCTCTTGAAGGTGGACTTCGGTGCATAGCCGGACAACTGGTTAAAGAGCTTGGAGAGGTCCTCGCCCACCTGTTCGTTGGCCGTCAGCAATCCAAGGTCTTCGTAGTAACGGGCGGTGCGGGGGTGGTAGTTGCCCGTACCGATGTGGCAGTAGCGGCGCAGGCCATCCACTTCCTGGCGCACCACCAGGGACAGCTTGCAGTGGGTTTTGAGGCCAACAATGCCGTACACCACGTGGACCCCGGCCTGTTCCAGCTTGCGTGCCCACGAGATGTTGGCCTGCTCATCGAAGCGGGCCTTGATTTCCACGAGGGCCAGGACCTGTTTGCCGGCTTCAGCGGCGTCAATCAAGGCATCCACGATCGGGGAGTCGCCCGACGTCCGGTAAAGGGTCTGCTTGATGGCCTGGACCTTGGGATCCGCTGCCGCCTGCTCCAGGAACGCCTGGACGGAGGTCGAGAAGGAGTCATAGGGGTGGTGGAGCAGGATGTCCCTGCGCCGCATCGCTGCGAAGACGTTCGCGGCCTTGGAGGTCTCGGACTCGTTGAGGTAACGCGAGGTGTGCGGAACGTGCTTCGGATAGTGGAGATCGGCGCGATCAATGCTGCTGATCGCGGACAAGCCGCGAAGATCCAGCGGCGCGGGCACGGAGTAGACCTCGGACTCTTCGACACCGAGTTCCCGGATGAGCAGGGCCTTGATGTTCGGGTTGATGTCCGTGGTTACTTCCAAGCGCACGGGAGGACCGAAGCGGCGGCGCAGCAATTCCTTCTCCAGAGCCTGCAGGAGGTTCTCGGCGTCGTCCTCTTCAACTTCCAGGTCCTCGTTACGGGTGACGCGGAAGGTGTGGTGTTCCAGGACTTCCATGCCCGGGAAGAGCTTGTCCAAGTGGACAGCGATGACTTCTTCCAGCGCGATGAACCTGGCAACACGGCCCGGGATGGCGCCGGCGCGGGGTCCGTCCACGGAGATGAGGCGCGGCAACTGGTCCGGAACCTTGACGCGGGCGAAGAGTTCCTTGTCGCTGATGGGGTTGCTGACGATCACGGCCAGGTTCAGGGAGAGGCCCGAAATGTACGGGAAGGGGTGGGCAGGGTCCACGGCGAGGGGAGTCAGGATGGGGAAGACCTTCTCCTGGAACATGACGCTGATCCGCTGCCGGGCATCCTCGTCCAGCTCATGCCAATGCATGAGGTGGATGTGTTCGTAGGCCAGGGCCGGCCGGATCTGCTCGGCAAAAACGCGGGCGTGGCGTTCCTGCAGCTTGTGGGCCTCTTCACCGATCTGCTCCAGCACCTCGATGGGGCTGAGCCCCGCGGGGGAGGGGACAGCCAGTCCGGTGGCGATACGGCGCTTGAGGCCGGCCACGCGGACCATGAAGAACTCATCCAGGTTGGAAGCAAAGATCGAGAGGAAGTTGACGCGCTCCAGCAGGAACAGATCGGGATCCTCGGCAAGCTCCAGCACGCGGGAGTTGAAGGCAAGCCAGCTGAGCTCGCGGTCCAGGAAGCGGTCCGGGGAGATGTCGCCTTCGGGTTCCAGGCTCGGCGCGAATTCGGGAATATCGATGCGGTCCTGGGTGGCCCGCGAGGCCGGCACTTCAGAGGATCCGAAGCGCGGAGGCAGTGTCGCCCCCTTAGAGGTGGATCCGGCGATGCCGACGGGGTCCGGCTGCATGGGGCTCTCCTAAGCTCAGGACTGGGTTTCCTCCCACATTACAAGCAATCGCGGTGTCCGAATCCAATGAGCCGCCGCCTTTCCCTGCCGTGATCGCGCCAGGTTAATTTTTCGTTAACGGACCGTACATCACATCGGTGTCCCAGCGGATGAATCCCAGTTTCTGGTATAGGGCCACAGCAGCCTGGTTGTCGGCGTCCACGTACAGCATCACGGCGTGGAGGCCCTGATCCTGGAGGTGTTTGATTCCGGCAACAGTCAAGGCTTTGCCGAGCCCCGAACCCTGTACGGCCGGAGTAACGCCCACCACATACACCTCGCCGATTGCCGGGTGCGGCCCTTGCCGGGGGTGGACCTTGGTCCAGTGGAATCCCAGGAGTTCGTCTGCGTCGTCGACGGCCAGGAAAAAGCCTTCGGGATCGAACCAGTCTTCTGCTTTCCGGGCCTCCAGGTCCTCGAGTGTCATGGAACCCTGTTCGGGGTGGTGGGAAAAAGCGGCGCGGTTGGCGGCCAGCCACGCCTGCTCGTCCTGGCCCGGCACGAAGGCGCGCAGCGAAACGCCGTCCGGGAGGGCGGCGTCGGGCAGTGCGGATGTCGACGACATCAGCCGCATCTTCCACAGTTCGCGTACCGGCCCGTAACCGAAACGGGTGGCCAACTGCGCAGCGGCCTCGTGGCCGCCGTGCGACCAGGCGCTGAGGCCTTCAAGGCTCCGTTCCTTCTGCAGGGCGTCCAACAGCCGCCCGGCCACCCCCTGGTTCCGGTAATTGGGGTGGACGGCCAGTTCCAGTACGCCGTTTCCGTCCTGAGCTTCAACGACGACGGCGATTCCCGCCAGGTCTTCGGCCGTCGCCGGATCCGAGTCCTCGTCCGGGGCATACAGCGCGAAGGACAGCACCGAGTGGTCTCCCGCGTCGGCTCCCCGCAGCATGACCATGGTCTGCTCGGACAGGGGTGGGTTGCCGTCCGACTCCTCGGCCGCGGCGGTGAGGCTCTTGAAGTCGTGGAGGAGTTCGCCGTCCACAGCGCCTTTGATGATCAGTACGGGCCAGTTCTCCGGATGCGCTTGACTCATGATGCAAGGCTATACGCCCCTGGCAATCCCCGTGATTTGAAGTCCCGGCGCAACGGCTGTAGTGTCGTTATCTCATTCGGCTTTGGCCGGGTACAGGGGGGATCCACCAGTGGGGTGGCCTCGATACGTTCGACCCGTATGTCCTCCACCAATGCAGCAAAGAAAAGGCCGGGATCCGTAGGGATCCCGGCCTTTACTTTTGAGTCAGTGTCTCAGGCTTCGGAGAGTTCGTCGTCGGGCAACCGCACCAGCGTAAGCCTGTATCCGACGTTGCGGACTGTGCTGATGAGGTTTTCGTGGTCCACGCCCAGCTTGGCGCGAAGTCGACGGATATGGACATCCACCGTCCGCGTGCCGCCGTAGTAGTCGTAGCCCCAGACTTCGGTCAGCAACTGTTGGCGGGTAAAGACGCGGCCAGGGTGCTGCGCCAGGTACTTGAGGAGCTCGAACTCCTTGAATGTCAGGTTGAGCGGCTGGCCACTGACGCGGGCGGTGTAGCTGGCTTCGTCGATTACGACGCCGGCGGCCCGGATCTCCGTTTGGGTCTCCTCTTCGCCGGGTACAGCACGCGCCATGGCGAGCCTGATACGGGCTTCCACCTCGGCCGGTCCGGCGGAGTCGAGCACGATGTCGTCCACGGCCCAGGCTGAAGAAACGGCCGCCATGCCGCCTTCTGTGAGGATCAGCATCAAGGGAGCGCTCAGACCCGTGGCCTTGAGCAGTTGCGTCAACGAGCGGGCTCCCACCAGGTCCTTGCGGGCATCCAGGAAAACGATGTCCGTGGGGTCGGTTTCGAGCAAGGCGGTCGGTTCTGCCGGGAGGATGTGCACACGGTGGTTCAACAACTCCAAGGCAGGCAGAATGTCCACCGATGAGCCGGTGCTGTTCGTCAGGAGCAGGATGTGCGACATAGTTCCTCCAATGGGCTGTACGCGCATCATCGGGCGTCGAAGCCGGAGTTCCACCGGCCGGTCCCAGCGCCTTGCGGCCCTTGCTCGTTGTGACGGGATGGGGGCCAGGACAGTGCGCTGTTGAAGTCTGAGTATACCCATCAGTGCCCTGCGACACAGGGATTCGTGACGGGCTGGGAGGGGAATTACGACATATTGGGCCGGGATAGGGCAGGATTGTCGAGAGGCCGTAGAGGGCGCATCGGATTGAGGTCGGGCACACAGTGAAGTCTTGGAGTATCGGGGTATTTGGACTCGTGGCGCTCGCGGCCATCGTGGCCGGAACCTTCGTTTCCCGGGAAGTCATGGTGGGGGTGGGCATCGCGGCCTCGGCAGCGGTGGGCATTGGCTGGCCCCACTTCCTGGGTGTCCCGGCCAAGAAGACGCTTGCGGCTGTCATCGGACTTTCCGGCGCGTGCTCTGCCGTGGCGGCCGCATACCTTCCGGCGCCGGGTTTCCTTGAGGGGACGCCTGCTTTTGTTGCCCTTGGCGTGATGGCCGTGTTCGTCGTGCAGCTCGTCCGCGGCACGGGCCAGGCCCAGCGACTGGAGTCGACCCTCGGCTGCAGTGCCGGGGTGCTGTTGAATTGCCTCGGTGCAGGCTGGATAGCCAGTGCAAGGTTCAACGGCGTCAAGGAAATGGTCCTGGTGGCAGGCCTGAGCGCGGCAGTTGCGCTCCTGGTAGGCATCATCCGCTGGCCTGACCGTATTGTGGCGCCCCTTGGGGTTGTCATGGCGGGCCTCATGGGTCCTCTTGCGGGCCTGGTTTTCTCGGACATCGCCGTCCTGCCCGCTGCCTTGGTAGGCGTGGTCGTGGGTTCGGTGCTGGTGTGTTTCCGGCGCATGACCACACTTCGGCGGGGCAGGCTCAACATTCCGGCAGCAGTGGGCATGGGAGTGGCCCCGGTCTGGGCCGTGGGTGCCTTGGTGTACTTCATAGACAAACTACTCATCTACTAACGGTTAGGATGGCATCATGTCTGTACTCGCATTTGAAATCTTCTTCCTCGTTCTCCTTGGCCTTGCCAGCGTCGCCATGGCGTGGTTTGCAGGATTCGTCGTATACCGCCTTTTCAAGGGCCAGAAGTAACGTTCTGACCCTGCAGCCCAACCGAGGTAACTGTTGTGCCTATTGAGATCCCCACAGATCTGACGCCCGAACTCGTCCCCCTTTCCTGGCTCATTGGTGAGTGGGAGGGCCGTGGCCGGCTCGGCAGCGGCGACGAGGATTCCGAACACTTCGTCCAGCACGTTTCCTTTACCCACAACGGCCTGCCGTACCTGCAGTACCGGGCCGAAACCTGGATCAGCGACGACGCCGGCGCAAAGTTGCGCCCGTTGACGGTTGAGACCGGGTTCTGGGCGCTGGAGCGCAAGCTTGAAGAAGGCGACGGCGGCCCCGGGCTGATTCCGGCCGATATCGTCCCTGTACTCAAGACGGCAGACGAAGTAGAACAACGCCGCAACAAAGACGGCGGCTTCGACATCTCAGTATCGATCGCCCACCCCGGTGGCATCACCGAGCTCTACTACGGCCAGATCAAGGGTCCACAGATCCAACTGAGCACTGACATGGTGATGCGGGGGAGCCACTCCAAGGAATACACTGCAGCCACCCGGATCTTCGGTTTGGTGGACGGTAATCTCCTGTGGCGCTGGGATGTCGCAGCCAACGGCAAGACCCTCGAAGCCCACGCATCGGCGTTCCTGCACAAGGTCTCCTGACCCAGGTCTGAAAGCCCGGGCCCCTGACCTGGGGTTCACCGTACGTTCCATGAAGCAACGGCAGAAGGAGCAGAAAGTGACCGACAAACCCCAGGGCTATGAGGGCCTCAAGGCTCTCTTTTTCAACGGCACGCTGAAGCCATCCCCGCAGCTGAGCAACACCGACGGCCTGATCCGGATCAGCCGGGACATCATGGAGAAGCAGGGAGTCACCACCCGCCTCATCCGGACCGTGGATCACGACATCGCAAGTGGTGTCTACCCGGACATGCGTGAGCATGGATGGAAGACGGACGAATGGCCCGAGCTTTATCCTGCTGTCCAGGAGGCAGACATCGTGGTGGTTGCCGGCCCCATCTGGCTGGGTGACAACTCCTCGCAAACCAAGAAACTCATCGAGCGCCTTTACGCCCATTCCGGCCAGCTGAACAGCAAGGGCCAGTGGGCGTTCTATCCGAAGGTTGGCGGCTGCCTGATTACGGGCAATGAGGACGGCATCAAGCACTGTTCCATGAATGTCTTATACAGCCTCCAGCACATCGGGTTCACCATCCCGCCGCAGGCAGACGCCGGTTGGATCGGTCCCGTAGGCCCCGGACCCAGCTATTTGGATGAAGGATCGGGCGGACCGGAGAGTGATTTTACTAACAGGAACACCACCTTCATGACCTGGAACCTGCTGCACATGGCCAAGCTCCTGCGGGATGCGGGCGGCATTCCCGCCTACGGCAACCTGCCCGAGGAATGGAAAGCCGGCACCCGGTTCGATTTCGACAACCCGGAATACCGCTGAACCGGATTACCCCGGTCCGGAATACCTCAAAGCCGCTAGGACTTCTACTGGATATGACTTACAAGAGCCCTCTGTTGTCGCGCCCCGGCGCGGTCGAAGACACCGGCCTGGATGCCGGCGTCGCTGCCCACTACGGTGAACCGTTGCGCGAGCAGCGCGCCCTGGCGGCAGGCACCGCCGTCGTGGATCTTTCGCACCGTGGCGTGGTCACGGTGTCCGGTCCCGACCGTCTCAGCTGGCTCAACACCCTGTCCTCGCAGCAGCTGACCAACCTGCAGCCGAACGTCGCCAGCGAGCTGCTGCTGCTCAGCGTCCAGGGCCGCATCGAATTCGACGCCCGCGTTATTGACGACGGCGGCACGACCTGGCTGATCGTCGAAGCCGCTGAAGCGGAACCCTTGGCCGAATGGCTGAACAAGATGAAGTTCATGCTCCGCGTGGAGATCGCGGATGTCTCCGGGGAATGGGCCGTGGTTGGCTCCACCAAGCCGGTGGACCAATTTGCCGGCCGCCTCGTATGGGAAGACCCGTGGCCGCGGGTCTCTCCAGGCGGATACTCCTACAGCCTGGTCCCCGAAGAGTCGCACCCGGGTCTTGAGCGTCCTTGGTTCGAATACCTTGTACCGGCAGCGGAACTTGAGTCCGCCGTCGAAGGCCTGCCACTTGCAGGCGCGATGGCAGCCGACGCCCTCCGGATTGCGGCATGGCGTCCGAGGCTCGGAGCCGAAACCGACGACAAGACCATCCCGCACGAACTGGACCTGATCCGGACCTCCGTCCACCTCAACAAGGGCTGCTACAAGGGCCAGGAGACCATTGCGCGCGTGCATAACCTTGGGCACCCGCCGCGCCGCCTGGTGTTTCTGCAGCTCGATGGTTCACAGCACACCTTGCCTGCGGTGGGCAGTGTTGTCTTTGCCGGGGAACGCAAGGTGGGTACTCTGACATCGGTGGCGCAGCACTTCGAAATGGGACCTGTGGCCTTGGCCGTGATCAAACGCTCCGTTTCGGCAGAGGAGACGTTGACGGTGATGGACGGCGAGGAGCCTTATGTCGCAGCCCAGGAAGTGATCGTCGCCCCCGACGCCGGCCAGGTGGTCGGGCGCCAGACCGGATTCCTGAAGGGACCCCACCGATGAGCCACACTGATGGTGCCGATGCCACCAACCCCGGGACCGGCCCGGACGAGGAAACTTTGGCCCTGGCCCACGCGCTGTTCGATGCCGCCCGCGAAGGCGACGCCGAGCTGCTGCGGGGCTATTTGAACGCGGGTGCCCCCGCCACCTTGACCAACGCCGCGGGGGATTCGCTGCTGATGCTCGCGGCCTACCATGGGCACGAGGACGCTGTGCAGCTGATCATCCACCACGGTGCCGACGTCAACGCCCCCAACGACCGGGGCCAGACACCGCTTGCCGGTGCCGTGTTCAAGGGTTATGTGGGTGTCGCCAGGGCGTTGCTGGACGCTGGAGCGGATCCCGACGCCGGTACGCCGAGCGCCCGCGACGCCGCCACGATGTTTGCCCGCACCGAAATCCTGGCACTTCTCGACTGATTTGTCCGGTTTGAGCCGTCCCGTCAAGTAACCCCGGCTGTTGATACAGCCGGGGTTACTTGCGCCCTGATATTCCACGTGGAATAGTTGTTGTGGAATAACACTACGTGGAAGGGGACAGCTGTGGCCAGAAGTGCTGAATTGACGCCGCTGGGCGTAGCTTCGTTGGCACTCCTCGCCGAACAGCCGATGCATCCCTATGAGATGTACCAAGTGCTGATGGCCCGCCATGAGGACCGGCTGGTCAAAGTCCGGCCCGGCACGCTGTACCATGCAGTGGGCCGGCTCGAGGAGAGCGGGCTGGTGGAAGCAACCGGGACCGGCCGGGAAGGTAAGCGTCCCGAGCGGACCACCTACCAAATCACCCCGGCTGGACACGCAGCCTTGGATGCGCGGCTGCAAGCCATGCTGGCCACGCCCATCAACGAGTACCCCGTCTTTCCCCATGCCATAGCCGAAGCCCACCACCTCCCCGCGGACGTGGTGACCGGCCTCCTGGAAGAACGGGTGGTTGCCCTGGGCGCCGATCTCGACTTCCTGCTCCACGCACAGGAGGCTGTCACAGCCAAGGGGCTCGAGCGCAAGTACTGGATCGACATCACTTACCAACAAGCCATGCTTCGAACCGAGATCGCGTGGATCCGCGAACTCCTGGAGGAGTTGGGCACCGGGCAGCTGCCTTGGGACGAACCCCGCCCTGCCGTTACCGAACTTTCAAACAAGCCAAAGGAACCCCTTGGAAAACATAGCTAAGCCGTGGCCCGCGCTGTGGTCACTCGTGGTTGGCTTCTTCATGATCCTTATCGACACCACCATTGTGTCGGTCGCGAACCCGCGGATCATGGAGGGCCTGAACACTGACATCAACGCCGTCATCTGGGTAACCAGCGCCTACTTGCTGGCCTACGCAGTGCCTCTTCTCATCACCGGCAGGCTGGGTGACCGTTTCGGTCCCAAGAACCTGTACCTGATCGGCCTTGTCGTCTTTACGTTGGCATCCCTGTGGTGCGGCCTTTCGGGAGACGTGACCATGTTGATCGCCGCCAGGGCTGTGCAGGGCTTCGGTGCGGCCATGATGACTCCGCAGACCATGGCCGTCATCACCCGGATCTTCCCACCGGACCGCCGGGGCGCCGCCATGGGCCTCTGGGGCGCTACGGCAGGCATGGCGGTGCTGGTCGGCCCTATCCTGGGCGGCGTCCTGGTGGACAGCCTCGGCTGGGAGTGGATCTTCTTCGTCAACGTTCCCATCGGCGTCGTGGCTTTCATCCTGGTGACCCGGTTCGTTCCCAAGCTGACCACGCACAGCCACACCTTCGACATCGTCGGCGTGCTCCTCTCGGCGGTGGGTATGTTCCTGCTGGTCTTCGGAATCCAGGAAGGCCAAACCTACAAGTGGGGCACCGTGAACGGGTTCATCTCGGTCTGGGGCCTGATCATCACCGGCCTGGCAGTACTGGTGGCCTTTGTCCTGTGGCAGTGGTTCCTGGAGCGTCGTGGCGGAGAACCGCTGCTTCCCCTTGGCCTGTTCAAGGACCGGAACTTCTCCCTGGGCAACACCACCATCATGGCCGTTGGTTTCACTGTGACGGCGTTCCCTTTGCCCACCATCTTCTACTATCAGACGGTCCGCGGCCTGACGCCCACCCAATCCGCGCTGCTCATGATTCCGATGGCAGTCATCTCCGGTGCGCTGGCACCGTTCGTGGGCAAGCTGATCGACCGCGCCAACCCCCGCTGGTTCGCTGCGTTCGGCCTGGTCTGCCTCTCCGGAGCCCTGTTCTGGACGGCTTCACTGCTGGGGCCGGACACTCCGATCTGGATGTTCCTGTTGCCCAGCGCACTGCAGGGTGTTGCCAACGCCTTCATCTGGGGGCCGGTGTCCAATGCGACCACCCGCAACCTGGACCCGCGCCAGGCCGGGGCTGGATCCGGAGTCTTCAACACGACCCGCCAGATCGGTGCAGTCCTCGGTTCGGCCGCAATTGCAGCCTTGATCCAGTCGCGTCTGGCAGCTGAGCTCCCGGCCGCACCTGCCGGAGCACCTGTCGGCGAGGTATCGATGGGCGGCACCCTGCCGGAGTTCCTGCATGCGGGATTCTCGACGGCGATGAGCCAGTCCATCCTGTTGCCCGCCTGCGCGATCCTGCTGGCCGCCGTCGTCGCCCTGTTCTTCGGTAAGCCGAAGGCGGTATCCGGCTGGGGCGCCAAACCGGCCGCCCAAACCGACGCAGCCGGCACCCGATCCGAAGAAAGCACCCCCGAAGGAAGCAGCACCCAAGTCCAGCACTAGCCGATGGAGTTTTTGTACAGCTAATGCCCTCAAAAGCCCTTCTAAAGGTCGTTAGCTGTACAAAAACTCGTGGAGGGGGAGGCTGGGGGAGTCAGCCCAGGAGCACGCTCGCGTGGAGCCCGCCCGTGGCGAAGCCAAGGCTGCGGGCCATCGCGAGTGCTCCGGTGTTGCTGACATCGGCCTTCCATTGAAGGGTCAGCCCGGCAGCGAGTGCTTCGTGGGCGGCGATTGAGGCAGCCAACGTTCCTATTCCGCGCTTGCGCCACGGGGGAGCGACCAGCACTCCCATGTTGGCCAGGATGCCCTCCCACTCTCCGTAGGCTCCGCAGGCCACCGGAGTGGGCTGTTGCTCTTCCGGATGCATGATGGTGAAACGGTGTTCAAGGCCCTGTAGCCCCACTTCATTCACGTCGTCCGGCGGGCACAGCCCTTCCAGAATGATGGCCTCGGGGTTGCCGTGCGAGACCGTCAGGTCCTCGGAGGGCTGCTGCAAGGGCAGGTCATCGGCGAAAAACAATGCCGAGGATCCAAGTCCGTGCCCGCCGTGGGAACGGGTGAGGGTCAACAACGTCACATGCTGGGCAAGCTCGGTATCGGGGATGTCTTCGGCTGCGTCCAACGCCCACTGGGGGCCGACCAAGGCTGAAACGCCAAACAACCGCAGGAACACCACTGCCCGCGCTGAGTCATCAACGCGGGTCATCCTGCTGGTGGGGGCGCCCGGAGCAGCCCCGCCAGAGGAGAGGGCGGCAGCAGCGCCGGCGAAAGCGTCGTCGTCGAAACCCAAACGGCGGGCCCACGCCAGCTGGATGATGGCAGCGGACGTGGGCTCCAGAGTCATGGATTCAGCCTAGCCGAACAATACCGACGCTTCGTCGTAACGGTGCTGCGGCACCGTCTTGAGCTTGCCCAGGGCTTCCTCAAAGCCGACGTGCGAGATGTCCGTGCCCTTCAGTGCCACCATGGTTCCCCAGCGGCCATCCACCACGGAGTCGATGGCGGCCATGCCAAGGCGGGTCGCGAGGACGCGGTCGTAGGCCGTGGGTACGCCGCCGCGTTGGATGTGTCCGAGGATCGTGGCGCGGGTTTCAATCCCCGTGCGGGCCTCGATCTCGGGTGCCAACTGGTCCGCGATTCCACCCAGGCGGGGCCGGCCGAAGGTATCCAGGCCGCGCTCTGAGTGCGGGGATTCCAGGTGGTCCGGGACGAAACCTTCAGCAACAACCACCAGCGGTGCACGGCCACGGTCGTGGGCCTCCTGGACCCACTCGGCGATCTGTTCGATGCTGGCTTTCTGCTCCGGGATCAGGATGGCGTGGGCACCGGCTGCCATGCCCGCGTGCAGGGCGATCCAGCCCACGTGGCGACCCATGACCTCGGCGATCATGCAACGGTGGTGCGATTCACCGGTGGTCCGCAGGCGGTCAATGGCCTCGGTGGCGATCTGGACCGCGGTGTCGAAGCCGAAGGTGTAGTCGGTGGCGTCGAGGTCGTTGTCCACGGTCTTGGGCACGCCGACGATCTTCAATCCGGCATCCGTGAGGCGCTTGGCCGCAGCCAGGGTTCCTTCACCACCGATGGCGATGATGGCATCAATCCCCAGGCGCTCCATGTGGGCCTTGATGACATCCGGGCCGCCACCGTTTTCGAAAGGGTTGGTGCGGGAAGTTCCCAGGATGGTTCCACCCTGCTTGGCGATACCGCGGACCATGGTGCGGGGGATGTCGATGATGTCGCCCTCCACCACGCCGCGCCAACCGTCACGGAAACCCACGAATTCCTGGCCGTGGATGGCGATGCCTTTGAGGACCGCTCCCCGGATCACTGCGTTGAGTCCGGGGCAGTCGCCACCGCTGGTAAGAATGCCAATTTTCATGTTTGCTCACTCATGGCTTGGAGGAATACGTGCAAGAGCGCCACGCTGAGCTCCCAACGATTGTAGACAGGCATGTGGGGTGGGACACAAATGGTTACTTTTTAGCCCGGGTGTGCGGTAGTGGAAACAAGGCCGAAACCAACAGAAAGCGCCCCGCCGTCCGGCAGGGGCGCTTTCTGGTCCGTAAGTTACCGGGACCGTTGGCTGAGGAAGGATTCGAGGGCGATCTTGTTGTTCTGGTCGGGCAGTATGAGCCAACCGAGGATGTAGATCACCACTGCCGGCCCGGGAAGCAAGCAGAAAAGCAGGAAAGCTACCCGGACATACGCCACATCCACCCTGAGTTTGGCGGCGATGCCACCGCAAATGCCACCCAGCCAGCGTTGTGGTCCGCGCTTCAGGCCGAGGCCCCTGACGATGCTGAAGAACTTGTCCATATCTACACACTTCCCTGTTGAGGTTGCTTTGTCACGTGGTTCGGCCGCCTCACGCAGCGTGGTTCTTGGATTTAGTGGAACCCTTCCGCGTTGAAAGGAGTCCGCCAACCACCAAGGCGGCCCCGGCTCCGATCATCAGGCCGATGAGCACATAAGTGCCGTTCAGCGTCACCCAGCCCAGGGTGGAGATGATGATCAGCGCCGCCAACGCCACCACAATCAACCCCCACACCACGGTGCCAATGCGGGCCTGCCGGGGTTTTTCGTCTTCTGTGTTTTCCACACGGAAGCTTGGCTCCAGCTGTGGCGTCAGGGGTATCTCCCGAAGGGCGGGCTTTGGCAGGGCTTCGGTGGGGCGGGTTCCCTTGGGCAACGGCTCGGTGGGGGAGGACCCGGATTCCTTGGTTGGCTCGTTCGTGCTCATGTCAGTTTCCTTCCTTGATGGTCACGTTGCTGAAAGTGCCGTCGATCTGGACCACCAGGTTGGCCCCGGGTTTGCCGGAGTTATAGACGGTACGGTCGTCCTTCAGCCGACCGCCACGGTCGCTTCCTCGTTCGTTCAGGTTGCCGAAGGTCATATCCGCCCTGACCTCAACGGGGACGTTGTCCGGGATGATGACCGTGACGTTGCTCGCGGTGGCGTCGACGGGCACCAGGACCTCTGTGATCAAGGGCGGTGTCGTGGTGATGTCGCTGAGGTCGACAGTGCCTTGGGCGCCGGTGACGTCTATGCCTTCTCGCGCCTGTTCAACGCTGGTGGGTGCCCAGTTGACGTCGTGGAAGGTCAATCGGTCACCGTTGCGGGGAACCACGTTGAAGATGCCGCCAATGATCAGGGCAACAACGGCCAGGAACCCGAGGAATCCTGAAGTCCGCCCGCGGAGTCCGGCGACCAGGATGCCCAGGCCCAGGACGGCAGCGCCCGTTGCGAAAACCACGGCGTTGGCCGAGCTGCCCAGATCAATGACGTGTCCGGCGTCGAGCGCCTTCACGGTGCCTCCGGCCAGCAGGGCCGTACCTGCAGTCACGGCGACCGTGGCTGCGCCCGGTCCCTTGCGCTTGGGGGCAACCGGCTTCGGGGCCCACCCTTGCGGGGGAGTGGAACCGTAGGGAGGACGCGGTCCCGACGGCGGGACCGGACCGGATGTCGGGACTGGCCCCGCACCGTGGCCGGCCGCACCGTAGCCCGGCGCACCGTAGCCGCTTGAACCGTAAACCCCGCTCCGCTGGCCCGTCGGCGCAGAAGCGCCGTAGACGGGAACGCCGGTGTTGGTTCCCGCCGTGGGAGTGGCCGGGTAGGAGGCGGTGTAGTTCTGCGGGCCGGCGGACGCGGATGCTTTCGCGCCCTTGTTCCGCTGAATCAGGACATAGACGAGGTAACTGATGCCGGCTATCCAGAACAGCGTCCAGAACAGGCCGGGAAGTCCGTTCCATCCCCACCCCCAGAATCCGCGGCCCAGGCTTGGGAAGCCGATGATGGTGGTGATCAAGGCACCTGTCATGCCGCCCGACCAGCGACCGGCGGCGGCCTCCTGGACGTGGATGCGCCCATCAGGTTCGGGCAGGAGCGCCCATGCGATGCCGTACAGCAGAACCCCGACCCCGGCGAAAAGTGCCAGCACAATGAAGATGCCCCGGACGATCAACGGATCGATGCCGTACCGGTGGGCGACGCCACTGGCCACCCCGCCGATCCAGCGGTCAGGACCACGCCGGACCCCCAGGTTGCGGATCCAGTCGAAGTAGTTCTGCTGGGAACCTTGCGGGGCTTCGCCGGTCGGCGCGTAGCTTCCGGCGGTCGGACCAGTTCCGGCGGACCCTCCGGCAGAAGTCTGGTCCGAAGAAGTACCGGGAGCTCCCGTGGAGGCGCCATTGGTGGCGCTGGAGCCGGATGTGCCGGCGGTGCCAGGCGTTCCGGGTTCCTCTGGATTCATGCTGTTCGCGTTCATACTTCGATCCTGCCGCCCCACGCCGTTGGCCTCTACTGGGGGATACCCTGAATGATCCCTGAGAGGCCCCCTGACCCTGCGGGAATCCGGTTCGGGGAACCCTGATCCGTGCTTGGATTGGTACATGAGAACCGCCATCGAACGCCCCCCGCTGGTCCGCAGCAGCGACCGCATGATCGCGGGCGTCTGCAGCGGCCTGGCCGATCACTTGGGGTGGCCGGTCAAATATGTGCGGCTCGGGATGGTTCTGGCCAGTTTCGCCGGCGGAGCGGGCCTGGCTTTCTACGCGTGGCTGTGGACCATGGTTCCCACCGCGGACGAGGCCGCCAAACGCAATGCCCGACGGCCGGCGTCGCCTATTGCTCCTGCCGTGAGCCTGCCGCCGGTGCCGAATGCCGGCGTCGGGACGCAGCGCCAGCAACAAACGTACGACGCCGGAACGGCACCGGCGGCTGTGGCCGAACCGACGGTGAGCGGCCAGGCGGCCGGCAGTTGGGCCGGCAGCGACGGCACCGCAGCCGGGGTGACTGCTTCCTCGGGCCCGTCCGACCAATGGTGGGACAGCAGCGCCGTGGCGTCGTGGTTCTCTTTCCGCAAAATCCAGTACGGCAAGGAAATCCTGCTCGGCGCGGCACTGCTCCTGGTGGCTGCGATCCTGATAGCCCGCCAGTTCGGCGTCGACGTCCCCCTGGGCACCCTGATTCCGGCAGCTGCGATCCTGGGCGGTGCCGCGATCGCCTGGATGCAGCTCGATGAAACGCGCAGGGCCGGGCTCGTGGACAAGACGAAGGCAGACCAGGCCGGTGGTTGGGTGCGCCTGGCTGCGGGCCTGGCGCTGGTGGTGGCCGGCGTCCTGGTCATGGTGTCCGGCTCCGGATCGTGGGAGCAGACCTGGCTGGCGCTGTTGGCCTCCATTGCAGTCCTTGGCGGTGTTGCCTTGGTGCTGCTGCCATGGGGCCTCAAGTTCTGGAAGGACCTGGAAACCGAACGTGCCGGCCGCGTCCGCGAAACCGAGCGCGCCGAGATCGCCGCACACTTGCACGACTCCGTTCTCCAGACATTGGCGCTCATCCAGCGACGGGCCGGCTCCGAACAGGATGTCCTTCGATTGGCAAGGGCCCAGGAACGGGAACTGCGGGCATGGCTCTTCAGCGATCCCGCCAAGGAATCCGGCCTGCTGGCAGAACGCATCAAAGCCGTTGCCGGGGAAGTGGAGGACGCCCACGGCCAAGCCGTGGAAGTAGTCACAGTGGGCGACTCCGACATGACGGACAGGCACGAAGCCTTGGTCCAGGCAGCCCGGGAGGCCATGCTGAACGCTGCGCGGCACGGCGGTGGCGCTGTTTCGGTCTACTTGGAGAGCACCGAGGCCGGATCGGAGATCTTCATCAAGGACCGGGGGCCCGGCTTCGCGGTCGAGGCCATTCCCGATGACAGGTTGGGTGTGAAGGAATCGATCATCGGACGCATGAAGAGGCACGGCGGAACAGCAGTGATCAACAGCAGCGGCGAGGGAACCGAGGTCCGGTTGGCCCTGCCATCGGCAAATCCAGAGATGGGCGAAGGCCGGAACGGCGAGGCCCGGGGTACTGAAGTCCGGAACGGAGACACGAAACAATGACCATCAATCCTGACGGCGGTACAGCGCGCAGCGTGCGGGTGGTGATCGTGGATGACCACACTATTTTCCGATCCGGCCTGAAAGCCGACCTGGACGGGCGCATGCACGTGGTGGGTGAAGCAGGAACGGTGGAGCAGGCCATCGCCGTCATCGCGGAGACCCGACCCGAGGTAGTGCTCCTGGACGTTCACCTTCCCGGCGGTCTTGGCGGCGGCGGCCGTGAGGTCATCGCCGGGTCCGCGGCCCTGCTGGGGAGCACCAGATTCCTGGCCCTGAGTGTTTCGGATGCCGCTGAGGACGTGGTTTCCGTGATCCGTGCCGGTGCCCGTGGCTACGTCACCAAGACCATATCCGGCAAGGAAATTTCCGACGCCGTCATCCGCGTTGCCGATGGCGACGCCGTGTTTTCACCCCGGCTCGCAGGGTTCGTCCTGGATGCATTCGGAACCGCTCCTGCGGACATCGCGGACGACGAACTGGACAAGCTGTCCGCCAGGGAACTCGAGGTCATGCGGCTTATCGCCCGGGGCTACAGCTACAAGGAAGTCGCCAAGGAGCTGTTCATCTCCATCAAGACCGTGGAGACACATGTGTCAGCTGTGTTGCGGAAACTCCAGCTCTCCAGCCGCCACGAACTCACCAAGTGGGCGGCCGAGCGCCGCCTCCTCTAACCCTCGCTCACATCCCGCGTGGTTGAGCCGGACGCTCGCTCACATCCCGCGTGGTTGAGCCGGACGCCCGACGGCGGCACATGGCTGACGGCGTCGCTTCCGGGTGAGGTGTTGCTCACGGGTTTGAAGAACAAATCAGCCCCCAGCCAACCTGTTCCGGTTGCCTGGGAGCTGACTGCCACCAAAAGTGAAGCTGTTACTTGGCCTTGCCCAGGAATTCCTGGATCCGGCGGACACCTTCGGCGAGGTCGTCGTCGCCGAGCGCGTAGGAGAGCCGCACGTAGCCGGAGGGTCCGAACGCCTCGCCCGGAACAACGGCGACTTCAACTTCGTCGAGGATCAGGGCCGCGAGCTCAGCCGAAGTGCTCGGGCGGACGGGACCGTTGGAGGTCTCGAATTCCTTGCCCAGCAGTCCGCGGACGTCCGCGTACACGTAGAAGGCGCCGGTCGGCGTCGGGCATTCAACCCCGTCAATGGCGTTGAGTCCGGCGACAATCGCCTTGCGGCGGCGGTCGAAGGCAACCTTCATTTCGTCGACGGCGGTGAGCGGGCCCGTGAGGGCGGCGGCGGCAGCGACCTGCATGATGTTGGAGACGTTCGACGTCGCGTGCGACTGCAGGTTGGTGGCGGCCTTGATGACGTCGGCCGGGCCGATCATCCAACCCACGCGCCATCCGGTCATGGCATAGGTCTTGGCTACACCGTTGAGGATCACAACGCGGTCGCCAAGCTCCGGGGCTGCCGTAGCGATCGAGGTGAACTCGACGCCGTCGTAGGTCAGGTGCTCGTAGATCTCGTCGGTAACGACCCAAAGGCCCTTGGCGGCTGCCCACTTGCCGATCTCCGCGACCTGCTCCGGGCTGTACACGGCGCCGGTGGGGTTGGAAGGGGAGACGAACAGCAGGATCTTGGTCTTGTCCGTTACGGCTGCTTCAAGCTGCTCCACGGTAACCAGGTAGCCCTGCTCCGGGCCGGCGAAAACCTCAACGGGAACGCCGCCGGCGAGGCGGATGGCCTCCGGGTAGGTGGTCCAGAACGGAGTGGGAATGATGACCTCATCGCCCGGATCAACCAGCGTGGCGAACGTGTTGTAGACAGCCTGCTTGCCACCGTTGGTCACCAGGACCTGGGAAGGGTCAACCTTGTAGCCCGAATCCCGGAGGGTCTTGTCCGCGATGGCCTTCTTCAGCTCGGGGAGACCGCCCGCGGGGGAATAGCGGTGGTACTTCGGCTGGCCGGCTGCTTCAATGGCGGCCTGGACGATGTAGTCGGGGGTGGGGAAGTCGGGTTCGCCGGCACCGAAACCAATCACGGGACGGCCCGCGGCCTTCAGTGCCTTGGCCTTGGCGTCAACGGCAAGGGTGGCGGACTCGGCAATGGCTGAGATTCGCTGTGAAATGCGGGCGGCAGTTGTTCCGGCAGACATCTATGTACCGTTCTTCGCAGGCAGCTCGTGGGCTGGATGATGGGATTCGACGTAAACTACCTTATGCTGTTCTGCGGAGCTCCCGCGTGACCGCCCTGCTTTGTGACTGATGGTGCTGGTCACAGGCGTAAAAGCGGGCTGGGAGCCCCGGAATCGAGCCGGTTCGACTATCGCGAAATTCTTGCGTAGACTGGTTCACCGGTGTTGAAAAGCATCACAGGCTGAAGTGCGGCCTGAAACATGGATTCGATCCATAGGGTAGTGGCGCAATTGGTAGCGCAGCGGTCTCCAAAACCGCAGGTTGCAGGTTCGAGTCCTGTCTGCCCTGCGCAAGCTGTTCCGGCGGAAACGCCGGAACACGCGCAGCAACCATGGCTCTGATCAGAGTCGGGTCAACGACTTTGCAAGGTGAGTGAGGACCAGGTGACCGAAACAGCTGCCAGCAGCTCGAAGGGCCGTCCCGCCAAGAAAGCCGAACGCGGCTTCTTCGCCCGTATTGCACTCTTCGTACGCCAGATCATTGGCGAACTGAAGAAGGTCGTTGCACCCACCCGCAAGGAACTGATCAATTACACGCTCGTGGTGCTGGTGTTCGTGGTCATCATGATGGTCATTGTCACCCTGTTGGACCTCGCCTTCGGCACGGGAGTCAGCTGGGTCTTCGGTGGGTCAGGCGCCACGGACCGCTAAGCGGATCTGTCCGCAAACTGTGTGAAATTCCTTGGTACACCGGGAATTTTGCGGGGTTTGCGGAATTGAGCCATTTAAATAGGCATGTTAGGCAATGAGGAAGCAGGAGACCAAGTGTCTGAGCAGGAGCTCGAGGTAAACGAGACTGAGCTGGGCGGAACCGCCGAGGACTCAGCCGACGCCACGGCAATTGTCGCGGAAGAGTCCGAGGTTGATTCCGCTGCGCCCGAATCTGCCGACGTCGACGCCGAGGAATCCGAAGAGGACTTCGAGGCCGACGTGGACGAAGAGTCTGATGAAGAGTCCGACGGCGATCAGCTCGCCGCCGCTGCTGCTGCAGCGCCGGCTGATCCTGCCGAGGAATTCAAGGCCAAGCTGCGCCGCCAGGAAGGTGACTGGTACGTCATCCACTCCTACGCCGGTTACGAAAACCGCGTCAAGGCCAACCTTGAGACCCGCATCCAGACCCTGGACATGGAAGATTACATCTTCGAAATCCAGGTGCCGATGGAAGAGGTCGTCGAGATCAAGAACGCGCAGCGCAAGGTCATCAACCGCGTTCGCATTCCCGGTTACGTGCTGGTCCGCATGGACCTGACCGACGCCTCCTGGGGCGCCGTCCGTCACACCCCCGGTGTTACCGGCTTCGTGGGCAACGCCCACAACCCGGTTCCGCTGCGCCTTGACGAGGTCTTCTCCATGCTCGCCCCGGTCTTCGAAGAAGAGCAGGCTGAGCAGGGCAAGCCGGTCAACAAGCAGAACCAGGCTCCCGTGGCCGTCGACTTCGAGGTCGGCGAGTCGGTCATCGTCAAGGAAGGTCCGTTCGAGACCCTGCCGGCAACGATCTCCGAGATCAAGCCCGAGTCCCAGACCCTGGTGGTCCTGGTCTCGATCTTCGAGCGCGAAACCCCTGTGACGCTCGCCTTCAACCAGGTCACCAAGATCTAGTTGATTCCAAGATTTCGCTCCCTGCCGCCTGCTTAGCGGTACGGAAGCGGCCGGCCGCCTCGCCATGGCGGCCACCAACCTGGGACGCGCTCCTGTGCCCCAGGAAGCTATTGAGAGAAGGACCCTACATTGGCTCCCAAGAAGAAGGTCACCGGCCTCATCAAGCTGCAGATCCAGGCAGGTGCCGCTAACCCGGCTCCGCCGATCGGTCCTGCGCTTGGCCAGCACGGTGTCAACATCATGGAATTCTGCAAGGCGTACAACGCTGCAACGGAATCCCAGCGCGGAAACGTTATCCCGGTCGAAATCACGGTCTACGAGGACCGTTCCTTCACCTTCATCACCAAGACCCCGCCGGCTGCAGAGCTCATCAAGAAGGCTGCAGGCGTTGCCAAGGGTTCGGCTACCCCGCACACCGTCAAGGTTGCCAAGCTGACCCAGGCACAGGTTGAGGAAATTGCTTCCACCAAGATGGAAGACCTGAACGCCAACGACATCAAGGCTGCTGCCCTGATCATCGCCGGCACCGCCCGCTCCATGGGCATCACGGTCGAAGGCTAGAACCGTCGAGGGCCGATTGCGGCCTTCACCCGCCGGGCAACCGGCATCTGAAACATTGATATGTCGCAGGATCCTTGCCGGATCCACGACTGTGGCAGGGCCCAGCGCGGTCCGCAGACCACAACTGCACAAGGAGAAACAAGCAGCATGGCAAAGCGCAGCAAAGCATATGAGGCAGCCGTAGCCAAGATCGAGGCAGACAAGGTCTACGCCCCGTTCGAGGCCATCAACCTCGCGAAGGACACCAACCCGTCCAAGTTTGACGCAACGGTTGAGGTCGCTTTCCGCCTCGGCGTTGACCCCCGCAAGGCTGACCAGATGGTCCGCGGCACGGTCAACCTCCCCCACGGCACCGGCAAGACCGCCCGTGTTCTGGTTTTCGCAACCGGTGACAAGGCTGAGGCAGCAATCGCAGCCGGCGCCGACTTCGTTGGTTCCGATGACCTGATCGAAAAGATCGCAGGCGGCTGGACCGACTTCGACGCAGCCGTTGCCACCCCTGACCTCATGGGCAAGGTTGGCCGCCTCGGTAAGGTCCTCGGCCCGCGTAACCTCATGCCGAACCCGAAGACCGGCACGGTTACCCCGGATGTCACCAAGGCCGTCAACGACATCAAGGGTGGCAAGATCGACTTCCGCGTCGACAAGCACTCCAACCTTCACTTCATCATCGGCAAGGTGTCCTTCGACGCCGCCAAGCTGGCTGAGAACTACGCAGCAGCACTGGAAGAGGTGCTTCGTTTGAAGCCGTCCGCTTCCAAGGGCCGCTACATCCAGAAGGCTACTGTCGCCACCACGTTCGGCCCGGGCATCACCGTTGACCCGAACGTCACCAAGGTTCTCACCGACGCGTAAGCTTCGGGAGCTCTTGCTCTGAAAAGGACCGTCCGGCTTTGCCGGGCGGTCCTTTTGCGTTGCCGGGCTGTTCGGAGGCCGGGACGGGCCGTAGGCTGTGGTGCGTGACGTCGTCGAACACTTCCGTGGCAGCCGGGTTGAGCGTCGAGCGGATCCGCGTCCCCGCAATTCCTGACGCGGCCGATGCCGCCGACTTTCAGGCCTTCCATCAGCTGCAGGAAGCCCATGCATTTGAACTGTGGGGCAACCTCGACCGCTGCGCAACGCCCGCTGAGGCCGTCCAGTTCTGGCAAGGCAACGAGTACGAAGAGCGCCAGGTGTTCCTTGCCCGGCTGGACGGTGCCGTAATTGGCGGCGGCACGCTGACGCTGCCCCTGAGCGAAAATACGACGACGGCGGGTGTGGACGTGCTGGTCGACGCCGGGTTCCGGCGGCGCGGCTTCGGTTCGCGGATCCTGGCCGTTGTGGAGGAGATGGCGGTTGAGCGGGGGAGGGTTTCCTTCGACGCCTATTGTGGCGAGCCGATTGCTCCCCTCGAGGCCGGTGTTGAGTTGTTGCAGGCAAAGTCCGGTTCGGGAGGCGTGCCGTTGGCGGCTGCGTCGACCAACTTCGCGCTTCACCATGGCTATTCGCTGGAGCAGGTGGAAACGAACAGCACGTTGGCGTTCCCGGTTCCCGATGCACTGCTCCGGGAGCTCGGGGAGGACGCACTGGAGAGCTCGGAGGGCTACAGCGTCCTCGGCTGGCGGAATGACTGTCCGGACCATCTGGTGGAGGCCTTCGCCCGCCTCAAAAGCCTCATGAGCACCGAGGTTCCCATTGCGGGTTTGGGGTGGGAAGGCGAGGAATGGGACGCCGCACGCGTCCGCAAGGAGGAAGCCACGTGGCGTGCAAGCGGCGTGGACACAGCGGTGTGCGTTGCCCGCGGGGATGACACTGGCGAGCTTGCTGCCTATACGGTCCTGACCCACCGGGCAGAGGCGCCGGCAGTGATCTACCAGGAAGACACCCTGGTGGCGCCGGGCCACCGTGGACACCGCTTGGGGATGCTCGTGAAAGTGGACAATTTGCGCCGGGCGAAAGAACTCTGGCCGGACGCCACGTCGGTGATGACATGGAACGCCGTCGAAAACCAGCATATGCTGGCCATAAATATCGCCCTTGGATTCAAGCCGTCCGGCTTTGAAGGCGAATGGCAGAAACGGCTGGGATGACTGTAGAAGAGGCGGGTACCGTTCAGGTCGCTCAGCTGTGGGTTCCTGACTCCCTGGAAAGTCCGGAGGCTGCCGATTTCCTGGACGCCGTGGAAGTCGGGCGCCGGGTGCGCATGGAAACCTGGGGGAGCGATGACCTCGCCTACACCCCCTTGGAAAAGCTGCTGGAATTCTCGGATCCCTATGAACGCCAAATCATCCTGGTAGCCAAAGTCGATGGCGTCATCGTGGGAGTTGTGGACATTGCCCTGCCCCTGGCCGACAACATGGACCTGGCCGAGTTCACACTGGACATTTTGCCTGAGTTCCAAGGACAGGGAGTCGGAAGGCAACTGCTGGAGGCTGCCGAGCAGCTGGCCCGAGCGGAGGGCCGCACCATGGTCCTGGTGGATACAAACCATCCTGCGACGTCACTGACGGAGGTACCCGAGGATCAAATGATCCCTGGCAACGGGGCAGGTTTTGTTCCCGTCAGCAGCCGTGAGACAGATTTCGCCAAGAAGGCCGGCTACACCCTCCAGCACATTGAACAGTTCAGTTCCTGCATCCTGCCGCTGGATTCCCAGCTGGTGGCAGACCTCCAGCTCGAGGCGGAGGAAGCCAACGGCGGACGGTACGTCCTTCACCACTGGACCGATCGCTGCCCGGAACCTTGGCTGGAAGCCGTTGCCGCGTTGGAAAACGCAGCCGGCGAAGTTGTCCCCGACGACGCCGAGGAAGACGCTCCCGATGTTGAAGCAAGCGGCATGGTTTTCGACACCGCGGTTCTCAGGGAAACCGAAGACGCCGCCCTGGCGCAGGGACGACGCACGGTAGTCACCGCCGTCGAGCATGTTGAGAGCGGCAAGCTGGTGGGCCTGACCACCATCAGTGTCCTCGCCCACCGCCAGGATGTCGTGTTCCAGGACGACACCCTGGTGCTCCAGGAGCATCGTGGAAACAAGCTGGGCTTGCTCATCAAGGTGGCCAACATGGAAAGGCTCAGCGAGCAGTTCCCCGACGCCCGGGTGATCTACACCTGGAATGCGCCGGAAAACCGCTACCTGCTGACAGTGAACAAGCAGTTGGGATTTACGACGGCGGGCGTCACCGGACTGTGGCAAAAGGAGCTTCCGGGGCGGGACAAAGGGCCAACGGTCTCTGAGTAGGCAGCCTCGATTTGGTTTGCTGAACGCTCTCCCGTAACCTTGAAGTACCAAAGACCGTCGGTTGATGGGAATCCACTCTTTCGAGCACAGCTCAATTCTGCAGCTACGCCCCTGAGAACCAAGTGAATTCCTTGACGAAGGACCCTGAACATAGGGCGGCCGGCGCAGGTGAACGAAGCAAGTCTCCACGGATCAGTCTGTGTTGAGCCAAGCCCCGTGCATCTGCGCGGGGCGTTTTTAGTTTTAGCTCTCGTGAGCGGGGACCCGGAAGACCGGCTTTATTCCCCGGAAGGAGGGTTATGACAACGCCTAGCAAGGTTTCCGCCGTTGCGGAGATCACCAACGATTTCAAGGAATCGAACGCGGCTGTCCTGACCGAATACCGCGGGCTCACTGTTGCACAGCTCAAGGAACTGCGTGTTGCGCTCGGCCAGGACACCAAGTTCTCGGTCGTCAAGAACACCCTGAGCGCCATTGCAGCCAAGGAAGCTGGAGTTGAAGCATTCAACGATCAGCTCGCCGGCCCTACTGCAATCGCCTTCATCAAGGGTGACGCTGTTGCTGCTGCCAAGAGCCTGACGGACTTTGCCAAGGCCAACAAGCAGCTGGTTATCAAGACCGGCGTCTTCGAAGGCAAGGCATTGGACGCAGCAGGAGTTGCCGCACTGGCAGCCCTCGAGTCCCGCGAACTGCAGCTCGCACGCGTTGCTGGTGTCCTCAAGGCTCCCGCATCTGCAGCTGCACGCATCATCGACGCTCTGCGCCTCAAGCTTGAAGAAGAGGGCGGCGCACCTGCACCGGCCGCTGATGAAGCCCCGGCTGAAGAGGCTGCAACCGAGGAAGCTCCGGCTGCTGACGAAGCACCGGCCGCTGCCGAAGCTGCAACCGAAGAGAACTAAGTTCTCCCCCCAAACAAACTCTGGTGCACGGAGCGGTACGATCCGGACCTGCGCCAACTAATGGAAGGACGCCACCATGGCGAAGCTCAGCAACGAAGAGCTCATTGAAGCTTTCAAGGAACTGACCATCATCGAGCTCTCCGAGTTCGTCAAGCTCTTCGAAGAGACCTTCGAAGTTACGGCTGCTGCTGTTGCAGTTGCTGGTCCCGCTGCCGGCGGTGCCGCTGAAGCTGCTGAAGAGAAGACCGACTTCGACGTCATCCTCGAATCTGCTGGCGACAAGAAGATCGCAGTGATCAAGGAAGTTCGCGCCATCACCTCCCTCGGCCTCAAGGAAGCCAAGGACCTGGTTGACAGCGCACCGAAGGCTGTTCTCGAAGGCGCCAACAAGGAAGCTGCCGAGAAGGCCAAGGCTCAGCTCGAAGAAGCTGGCGCAACGGTTACCCTCAAGTAACTCGTTTTGCTTGTGGAAGCCCCGTCCGGTTCGCCGGGCGGGGCTTCCTGCGTTAAGACGGGTCGCTGATGTCCGCCACCACGGCTCCCAGGGCTGCGGTTAGCGCGTCGGCGTCGACGAAGGCGCTGCGCCCGTGTGCCCCTGCGCCCATGGAGATGCGACGGCCGGTGATGGTGGCATCGGCGTATACAGGCCAGGCCGTGGTGCTGCCCAGGGGAGTGATGGTCCCACGCTCGTAGCCGGTGGCATCCAGGGCCACCTCTGCGGGCGGGAGGGACAGCTTGTTGACCCCCACCAGGGCACGCAGTTTGGGCCAGGAGATCTGGCGGTCCCCCGGAATCAGGGCGAACAGGAACGTCCCGTCACGGTGCTTGACCACCAAGGACTTCACAATGTCCGCAGGCGAAATACCCAGGATGCCTGCCGCCTCCTCGAGGCTGCGCGCAGCCGGACGCTCGACGACGTCGACGTACAGTCCGCGCGCGGCCGCGTCAGCAAGGAAACGCTCGGCCCCGTCAGCCACATTGCCCGCCATCAGTCGCGGTACAGCAGTAGGGCTTCACCTTGGCCGCCACCGCCACACAGGGAAACCGCGGCCTTGCCCGTTCCCCGGCGGTTCAGCTCGTGGGCGGCGTGCAGCGCGAGCCGGGCGCCGGATGCCCCAATGGGATGGCCCAGGGCGATGGCACCGCCGTGGATATTGCACTTCTCCAGCGGATAGTTCAGGTCCTTGAGCGACTGCACCGCAACGGAGCCGAAGGCTTCGTTGATCTCGATGAAGTCCAGGTCCTCGGCAGTCCATCCGGCACGCTTCAACGCCTGGGCGATCGCGTTGGATGGTTGGGAGTGCAATGAGTTGTCCGGTCCGGCAACCTGGCCCGGCTTTCCCACCACGGCCAGGTACGTCAACCCATTGTCGCGGGCGAAACGGCGACTCGTCAGCACCAGTGCGGAGGCGCCGTCGGACAGGGGAGAGGAATTGCCCGCAGTGATGGTGCCGTCCGTGGCAAACGCTGCTTTCAGCGGTGCGAGGGTCTCCACCGTGGTGTTGGGGCGGACCCCTTCGTCCGTGGTGAGGACCAGCGGATCACCCTTGCGCTGCTTGACCTGCACGGGGGCGATTTCGACGTCGAAGATTCTGTCGGCGATCGCGGCAGCGGCGCGCTGGTGCGATGCCGCCGCTACTTCATCCTGGGCCCTGCGGTCTATGCCGAGGGTGACGTTCCTGGTTTCGGTGGACAGCCCCATGGACTGACCGTCGAAGGCATCCGTGAGGCCGTCGTGGGCGGCTACGTCCAAGGCCTGGATGGAACCGTAGGTCCAGCCCTGCCGTGAGCCGGGGAGAAGGTGGGGAGCCCGGGTCATGGATTCCTGGCCACCGGCAACCACCACGGTGGCGTCCCCGCTGCGGATCAGGCGGGCAGCATCAATAACCGCCGTCAGGCCCGACAAGCACACCTTGTTGATGGTCACGGCCGGGATGTTCCAACCCACGCCGGCGGCAATCGCACTCTGGCGGGCGGGGTTCTGTCCGGCGCCCGCCTGGAGAACCTGGCCCATGATGACGGCATCAACCTGTTCGGCCTTGACGCCGCTTGCGGCAAGTGCGGCGCCAATGGCGTGCGCACCGAGTTCGACGGCGGTCAGTCCCGCCAGTTGCCCGTTCAGCCGACCCTGTGGGGTGCGGGAGGCGGCGAGGATGACAACGTCATTGTCGTCGGCGGAGTTGCTCATGGTCTCTCTTCCGGTCCGGGAGTGGTGTAGCAAGGCTATCGCGGTGTGTGAGCCAGCCTAACCATTAAACGGCGGGGGAGCTCCGGTGATTCCGTCCGGAGCAGGGTTCCTTGCTTTGGGTGCCTGTGGCAACGGTGCTTGCAATCAGGGACAATCTGGGGTAGACAGGAAGGCTGCTTTGCCGTATTGTAGATATTTGCGTCTTCCCTGTTAACCTTCAGCCTTCATATAGCGGTGGGCTTTACCTCTCAGCTGCGTCATTGACGTGCCGTTCCACAACGTGCACAGCCATGGGCAGACTGGGTCCGGGTCATATAGCGGAACCGGATTAAGTATCCTGCAGAGCACTCTGCGGAATGCAAACGGGGGAGATCTGAAAACGCCTGAAGGTCTGTGGAAGGATCCCTCTTGGTCGCCTCGAGCACCTCTAATAACGAAACCGCTAACACGGCAAGCACCGATGGTGCCACCCGTCGCCTCTCATTCGCAAAGATTCACGAACCCCTTGATGTTCCGAATCTTCTCGCCCTGCAGACGGACAGCTTTGACTGGCTCGTCGGAAACGAACGCTGGCAGGCGCGGGTAGCGAAGGCTGTCGAGGAGGGCGACCTCAGCGTCGCCACCACCTCCGGACTTGCCGACATCTTCGAAGAGATCTCCCCTATCGAGGACTTCCAGGGCACCATGTCCCTGAGCTTCTCCGAGCCGGAGTTCGCTGATCCGAAGTACACCATGGCCGAATGCAAAGACCGTGACGCCACCTACTCGGCCCCGCTGTACGTCAAGGCCGAGTTCATGAACAACAACACGGGCGAAATCAAGCAGCAGACCGTGTTCATGGGCGACTTCCCCCTCATGACTGAGAAGGGTACGTTCGTCGTCAACGGCACCGAGCGTGTCGTCGTCTCCCAGCTGGTCCGTTCGCCGGGCGCCTACTTCGAGCGTGCCGCTGACAAGACCAGTGACAAGGACATCTTCACCGCGAAGATCATCCCGTCCCGTGGTGCTTGGTTCGAACTCGAAATCGACAAGCGCGACCAGGTCGGTGTCCGCCTTGACCGCAAGCGCAAGCAGTCGGTCACGGTTCTCCTGAAGGCCCTCGGTTGGACCGAAGGCCAGATCCTGGAAGAGTTCGGCCAGTACGACTCCATGCGCGCAACGCTGGAGAAGGACGCCACCGAGACCCGCGAAGACGCGCTTCTGGACATCTACCGCAAGCTGCGTCCGGGCGAGCCGCCCACAGTCGAGGCTGCCCAGTCCCTGCTGGACAACCTGTACTTCAACCCCAAGCGCTACGATCTGGCCAAGGTTGGCCGTTACAAGATCAACCGCAAGCTTGGCATCGACCGCTCCCTTGGTGACAAGGAAGCATCGGTCCTGCACGTTGAAGACATCGTTGCCATGATCAAGTTCCTCGTTGCGCTGCACGCCGGCGAGAAGACCATCATGGGCAAGCGCGACGGCGAAGACCACGAGCTCCGCGTCGACATCGATGACATCGACCACTTCGGCAACCGTCGCATCCGCGCCGTCGGCGAACTCATCGAGAACCAGGTCCGCACCGGTCTGTCCCGCATGGAACGCGTCGTCCGCGAACGCATGACCACGCAGGACGTCGAGGCCATCACGCCGCAGACGCTGATCAACATCCGTCCAGTTGTGGCAGCCATCAAGGAGTTCTTCGGAACGTCCCAGCTGTCGCAGTTCATGGACCAGAACAACCCGCTCTCGGGTCTGACCCACAAGCGCCGTCTGTCGGCCCTTGGCCCGGGTGGTCTGTCCCGTGACCGCGCAGGCATGGAAGTCCGAGACGTTCACCCGTCCCACTACGGACGTATGTGCCCCATCGAAACCCCTGAAGGCCCGAACATTGGTCTGATCGGTTCGCTGGCATCCTACGGCCGCATCAACCCGTTCGGCTTCATCGAGACCCCGTACCGCAAGGTGTCCAATGGTGTTGTCTCCGACGACGTCGAATACCTCACGGCAGATGACGAAGCCGAGGTCCTGATTGCCCAGGCCAACGCTCCGCTGGATGCTGACAAGAAGTTCTCCGAAGAGACCGTCCTTGTCCGTGCCCGTGGTGGTGGAGGCGAGCCCGTTCTGGTTCCCGCCGCAGATGTCCAGTTCATGGACGTGTCCCCGCGCCAGATGGTGTCCGTTGCAACCGCGCTGATCCCGTTCCTCGAGCATGACGATGCCAACCGTGCACTCATGGGTGCCAACATGCAGCGCCAGGCCGTGCCGCTGGTCCGTTCCGAGGCTCCTTTCGTGGGCACCGGCATGGAGCGCGCAGCAGCCGTCGACGCCGGTGACGTTGTCATCGCGAAGAAGGCAGGTGTGGTCACCGAGGTTTCCGCCGAGCTCGTTGTCATGATCAACGACGACGGTACCGAGACCAACTACCGCATCAACAAGTTCGCCCGTTCCAACCAGGGCAACTGCTACAACCACCGTGTCCTGGTCAACGAAGGCCAGCGCCTGGAGGTTGGCGGCATCATCGCTGACGGTCCGGCAACGGACCAGGGTGAGCTCGCCCTCGGTAAGAACCTGCTCGTGGCATTCATGTCATGGGAAGGCCACAACTTCGAGGACGCCATCATCCTTTCGCAGCGCATTGTTGCCGAGGACGTCCTTTCCTCCATCCACATCGAGGAGCACGAAATCGATGCCCGCGACACCAAGCTTGGTGCCGAGGAAATCACCCGTGACATCCCCAACGTGTCCGAGGAAGTTCTGGCAGGTCTGGACGAGCGCGGCATCATCCACATCGGTGCCGAGGTTGAAGCAGGCGACATCCTGGTAGGCAAGGTCACCCCCAAGGGTGAAACCGAGCTGACCCCGGAAGAGCGCCTTCTGCGCGCAATCTTCGGTGAGAAGTCCCGCGAAGTCCGCGACACCTCCCTGAAGGTGCCCCACGGCGAGTCCGGTACGGTCATCGGCGTGCGCGTCTTCGACCGCGACAACGACGACGAACTGCCCCCGGGCGTGAACCAGCTGGTCCGCGTCTACGTTGCAGCCAAGCGCAAGATCACCGACGGCGACAAGCTCGCCGGCCGTCACGGCAACAAGGGTGTTATCTCCAAGATCCTTCCGGTCGAGGACATGCCCTTCCTTGCAGACGGTACCCCGGTGGACATCGTCCTGAACCCGCTTGGTGTTCCAGGTCGAATGAACGTTGGCCAGGTTCTGGAAACCCACCTCGGTTGGGTTGCCAAGACCGGTTGGAAGATCGAAGGCGAGCCGGAGTGGGTCAAGAACCTCCCGAACCTGCCCCGTGAAACCGGCCAGACCACCGTTGCCACCCCGGTGTTCGATGGCGCCCGTGAAGAAGAAATCACCGGCCTGCTTGACTCCACCAACGTGACCCGCGATGGCGACCGCCTGATCGACTCCTCCGGCAAGACCCGTCTGTTCGACGGCCGCTCCGGCGAGCCGTTCCCGGACCCGATCTCCGTCGGTTACATGTACATCCTGAAGCTCCACCACCTGGTGGACGACAAGATCCACGCGCGCTCCACCGGCCCGTACTCCATGATCACGCAGCAGCCGCTGGGTGGTAAGGCACAGTTCGGTGGCCAGCGCTTCGGTGAAATGGAAGTGTGGGCGCTCGAAGCTTACGGTGCCGCCTACACGCTTCAGGAACTCCTCACGATCAAGTCCGATGACATCCATGGTCGTGTGAAGGTCTACGAAGCCATCGTCAAGGGCGAAAACATCCCTGAGCCTGGCGTTCCCGAGTCCTTCAAGGTCTTGATCAAGGAAATGCAGTCGTTGTGCCTGAACGTGGAAGTTCTTTCCACGGACGGAACCACCATCGAGATGCGTGACTCTGATGACGCAGTCTTCACGGCTGCGGAAGAACTGGGTATCGATCTGTCCCGCGCAGAGCCCAGTTCCGTAGAAGAGGTCTAGCAGCGGTTCCGGCGGGCGGTGTTCAACCACTGTCCGCCGGATCAGCTCCCTCTTCCCGTAACCAAGACTTCAGAATTTAGAGAACAAGAGAGAACAGGGACCATATGTCCAGCGAATCCTCCTTCGGCCTCATGCAGATCGGCCTCGCCACCGCGGAAGACATCCGTGGCTGGTCTTACGGTGAGGTCAAGAAGCCGGAAACCATCAACTACCGCACGCTCAAGCCCGAGAAGGACGGCCTCTTCTGCGAGAAGATCTTCGGCCCGTCCCGCGACTGGGAATGCTACTGCGGCAAGTACAAGCGCGTCCGCTTCAAGGGCATCATTTGCGAGCGTTGTGGCGTTGAAGTCACCCGCGCCAAGGTGCGCCGTGAGCGCATGGGCCACATCGAACTGGCTGCGCCTGTAACGCACATCTGGTACTTCAAGGGCGTTCCCTCGCGCTTGGGTTACCTTTTGGACCTGGCACCGAAGGACCTTGAGAAGGTCATCTACTTCGCTGCCTACATGATCACCAGCGTTGACACCGAGAGCCGTCACGCCGAACTGCCGAACCTCCAGGTTGAGCACGACCTCGAGAAGAAGCAGATGATCGACAACCGCGACAGCGACATCGCCACGATCGCCCGCGACCTTGAAGACGAGCTTGCCCGTCTTGAAGGCGAAGGCGCCAAGGCTGCCGACAAGAAGAAGGCCCGCGACTCCGCGGACCGCCAGATGGCGAACGTCCGCAAGCGTGCCGACGCCGACATCGAGCGCCTTGAGCAGGTCTGGGACCGCTTCAAGAACCTCAAGGTTGCTGACCTTGAAGGCGACGAAGGCCTCTACCGCGAACTGCGCGACCGCTACGGTCTGTACTTCGAGGGCTCCATGGGTGCCGAGGCCATCAAGAAGCGCCTGGAAACCTTCGACATGCAGGCTGAGGCTGAGTCACTGCGCGACACCATCCAGAACGGCAAGGGCCAGCGCAAGACGCGTGCCCTGAAGCGCCTGAAGGTTGTCAACGCATTCCTGACCACCAACAACAGCCCGCTGGGCATGGTCCTCGACGCCGTCCCGGTGATCCCGCCGGAACTGCGCCCGATGGTCCAGCTCGATGGTGGCCGCTTCGCGACCTCCGACCTCAACGACCTCTACCGTCGTGTGATCAACCGCAACAACCGCCTCAAGCGCCTGCTTGACCTCGGTGCTCCGGAGATCATCGTCAACAACGAGAAGCGCATGCTTCAGGAAGCTGTTGACAGCCTCTTCGACAACGGTCGTCGTGGCCGCCCCGTCACGGGTCCGGGCAACCGTCCGCTGAAGTCCCTGAGCGACATGCTCAAGGGCAAGCAGGGTCGTTTCCGCCAGAACCTGCTCGGCAAGCGCGTCGACTACTCCGGCCGTTCGGTCATCGTTGTCGGCCCGCAGCTGAAGCTGCACCAGTGTGGTCTGCCCAAGCAGATGGCCCTGGAGCTCTTCAAGCCGTTCGTGATGAAGCGCCTGGTTGACCTCAACCACGCCCAGAACATCAAGTCGGCAAAGCGCATGGTCGAGCGTTACCGTCCGCAGGTCTGGGACGTGCTCGAAGAGATCATCACCGAACACCCGGTGCTGCTCAACCGTGCACCTACCCTGCACCGCCTCGGCATCCAGGCCTTCGAACCGCAGCTTGTGGAAGGCAAGGCAATCCAGCTTCACCCGCTGGTTTGTGGCGCCTTCAACGCTGACTTCGACGGCGACCAGATGGCAGTACACCTGCCGCTGAGCCCGGAAGCCCAGGCCGAAGCACGCATCCTGATGCTGTCCTCGAACAACATCCTGAAGCCCTCCGATGGCCGTCCGGTGACCCTGCCTTCGCAGGATATGATCATCGGTCTGTACCACCTGACCACCAAGCGCGTCGGTTCCGCCGGCGAAGGCCGCATCTTCTCCTCGGTTTCGGAAGCAATCATGGCGTACGACGCCCGTGAGCTGCACCTGAACTCCCAGGTCAAGATCCGCCTGGACGACTTCGTGCCGTTCGCTGGCTGGGAAGCTCCGGAAGGTTGGGAGCCCGGTCAGCCGGCTCTCGTTGAAACCTCCCTCGGCCAGGTCATCTTCAACCAGACCCTGCCTGAGGACTACCCCTGGGTTGAGGCTGTTGCGGACAAGGGCGAACTGTCCCGGATCGTCAACGACCTCGCAGAGCGCTACCCGAAGGTTGTTACGGCGGCAACGCTGGACAACCTGAAGGATGCAGGTTTCTACTGGGCCACCCGTTCGGGTGTCACGGTTGCTATCTCGGACATCGAGGTTCCGGCATCCAAGCCGGGTATCCTCGCCGGTTACGAGGGCATGGCCGCCAAGATCCAGGGCCAGTACGACAAGGGCCTGATCGACGACGACGAGCGTCGCCAGGAACTGATCGAGATCTGGAACAAGGCAACCAACGAGATCGCCCAGGCGATGCGCGACAGCCTGTCCCCGATGAACACCATCAACCGCATGGTGTCCTCCGGTGCACGTGGTAACTGGATGCAGGTCCGCCAGATCGCGGGTATCCGTGGTCTTGTGGCCAACCCGAAGGGTGAGATCATCCCGCGTCCGATCAAGTCCTCCTACCGCGAGGGCCTGTCGGTGTTGGAATACTTCATCGCCACGCACGGTGCCCGTAAGGGTCTGGCCGATACCGCTCTGCGTACCGCAAACTCGGGTTACCTGACCCGTCGTCTGGTGGACGTTTCGCAGGACGTTATCGTCCGTGAAGAGGACTGTGGCACCGAGCGCGGTCTGGTCACCCCGATCGCCGTGCCGGATTCCAACGGTGAGCTCGTCCTGGACGAGAACGTCGAGAACAGCGCCTACGCACGTACGCTGGCTGTCGACGTCGTCGATGCCCAGGGCAACGTCCTGGCTCCGGCCGGTACCGACTGCGGCGACGTCGTCATCGACCAGCTGCTGGCTGCAGGCATCACCGAGGTCAAGGTCCGCTCCGTACTCACCTGTGAGTCCAAGGTCGGCACCTGTGCACTGTGCTACGGCCGTTCCCTGGCCACCGGCAAGACCGTGGACATCGGCGAGGCCGTGGGCATCATCGCCGCACAGTCCATCGGTGAGCCCGGTACCCAGCTGACCATGCGTACGTTCCACACCGGTGGTGCTGTTTCTGCCGGTGGTGGCGACGACATCACCCAGGGTCTGCCCCGTATCCAGGAGCTCTTCGAAGCCCGTACTCCGAAGGGTGTCGCACCGATTGCTGAAGCAGCCGGCCGCATCACCATCGAAGAGTCCGAGCGCCAGATGCGCCTGGTGATCACTCCGGACGATGGTTCCGAAGAGATCGCCTACCCGGTACTGCGCCGTTCCCGCCTCCTCATCGAAGACGGCGAGCACGTAAGCGTCGGCCAGAAGCTGATCAACGGTCCGGTGGACCCGAAGCAGGTTCTGCGCATCATGGGTCCGCGTGCGGCACAGAAGTTCCTCGTGGACGAAGTGCAGGGCGTGTACCGCAGCCAGGGTATTGGTATCCACGACAAGCACGTCGAGGTTATCGTCCGCCAGATGCTGCGCCGCGTGACCGTTATCGAGTCCGGCGACTCCGACCTGCTCCCCGGTGAGCTGGCAGAGCGCGCCCGCTTCGAGGACGAGAACCGCCGCGTCGTGTCCGAGGGCAAGGCACCGGCTTCCGGCCGTCCGGAACTCATGGGTATCACCAAGGCTTCCTTGGCTACCGAGTCCTGGCTGTCGGCCGCTTCCTTCCAGGAGACCACCCGCGTCCTGACGCAGGCGGCCATGGAAGGCAAGAGCGATCCTCTGCTCGGCCTGAAGGAAAACGTCATCATCGGTAAGCTCATCCCGGCCGGTACGGGTCTGCCCCGCTACACAGAGGTCACTGTGGAGCCGACGGAAGAAGCAAAGGCAAGCCTGTTCACGGGCCCCAGCGCTTTCACCGACTTCTCCTATGACGCCCTGGGTGGCGACGGCGCTCCCGAGTTCCACGCCATCCCGCTGGATGACTACGATCTCGGCAACGACTTCCGCTGATCCGTTGCTTTGATGCTGTAAAGGACAGGCCCCGCACTTTCGAGTGCGGGGTCTGTCCCGTTTACGGCAATATGGCGCCTGGCTGACCGGGGGAGAGGAGGACGACGGCGGCAGCTGCGTTCCGCCGTCGTCCTCCATACACCCGATTAAGGCTCCAGATCAAGCCGTGCTAGACTTTTGGTAATTGTTCTGTGTGGCAGTGGATGAAGGCCGCCGCAGCATCATTTTGGTTTTGTTCTCATGGTGCTGGGTGGAGCCTGTTTCCGGGTTGCGGGCAACATGCGCAACGAATGCCGCACTTTTGCACGCCTACCGGAGTTTTCGGCCGGCTGCACGAACAACGCCAAAGTTCCCACGTTCACACAGGCTGGCGCCCGTGTGTGGGGGCAGAGATCAAACAACGGAGAACACGAAAGTGCCTACGATTAACCAGCTGGTCCGCAAGGGCCGCACGCCGAAGGTCTCCAAGACCAAGGCTCCCGCGCTGAAGGGCAGCCCGATGCGTCGCGGTGTTTGCACCCGCGTTTACACCACCACCCCCAAGAAGCCGAACTCGGCTCTTCGTAAGGTGGCACGTGTGCGCCTCAACGGTGGCGTGGAAGTTACCGCTTACATCCCCGGTGTTGGCCACAACCTCCAGGAGCACTCCATCGTGCTCGTTCGTGGTGGTCGTGTGAAGGACCTCCCGGGTGTCCGCTACAAGATTGTCCGTGGCGCACTCGACACCCAGGGTGTCAAGAACCGCAAGCAGGCCCGCAGCCGTTACGGCGCAAAGATGGAGAAGAAGTAATATGCCTCGCAAGGGTCCGGCCCCGAAGCGGCCGCTAGTTTCCGATCCCGTTTACGGCTCCCCGTTGGTCACGCAGCTGATCAACAAGGTTCTGGTTGACGGCAAGAAGTCCACCGCAGAGCGCATCGTTTACGGTGCCCTCGAAGGTGCACGTGCCAAGTCCGGCGGCGACCCCGTTGCCGCTCTCAAGAAGGCCATGGACAACGTCAAGCCTTCCCTCGAGGTGCGTTCACGCCGCGTTGGTGGCGCCACCTACCAGGTTCCGGTTGAGGTCAAGCCGGGCCGCTCCACCGCCCTCGCTCTGCGTTGGCTCGTGGGCTACTCCAAGGCCCGCCGGGAGAAGACCATGACCGAGCGCCTCCAGAACGAAATCCTGGATGCCTCGAACGGTCTCGGTGCCGCTGTCAAGCGTCGCGAAGACACCCACAAGATGGCCGAGTCGAACAAGGCCTTCGCACACTACCGCTGGTAAAACTTCCCGAACGCCGCCGGCTCCACCGAGCCGGCGGCGGACGTGTAGTCCATCCGAAAGGGAGACCCCGTGGCACAGGACGTGCTTACCGACCTTAACAAGGTCCGCAATATCGGCATCATGGCCCACATCGATGCCGGCAAGACCACCACTACCGAGCGCATCCTGTTCTACACGGGTGTGAACCACAAGATCGGCGAGACGCACGACGGCGCCTCGACGACTGACTGGATGGAACAGGAAAAGGAACGCGGCATCACCATCACGTCTGCCGCCGTGACTTGCTTCTGGAACCAGAACCAGATCAACATCATCGACACCCCGGGCCACGTGGACTTCACGGTCGAGGTTGAGCGCTCCCTGCGCGTCCTCGACGGCGCAGTCGCAGTGTTCGACGGCAAGGAAGGCGTGGAGCCGCAGTCCGAGACTGTTTGGCGCCAGGCTGACAAGTACAACGTTCCGCGTATCTGCTTCGTCAACAAGATGGACAAGCTGGGTGCCGACTTCTACTTCACCGTAGACACCATCATTTCCCGCCTCGGTGCCAAGCCGCTGGTCATGCAGCTGCCGATCGGTGCCGAGAACGACTTCATCGGTGTGGTTGACCTCCTCGAAATGCGCGCGCTGGTTTGGCCTGGCGACGCAAAGGGCGACGTCACCATGGGCGCTTCCTACGAAGTGCAGGAAATCCCGGCGGACCTCCAGGCCAAGGCCGAGGAGTACCGTGCACAGCTCGTTGAGACTGTGGCCGAGGCTTCCGAAGAACTCATGGAGAAGTACCTCGAAGGTGAAGAACTCACCCTTGAGGAACTCAAGGCCGGCATCCGCAAGATGACCATCAACTCCGAGCTGTACCCCGTGTTCTGTGGCTCTGCCTTCAAGAACCGCGGTGTCCAGCCGATGCTTGACGCTGTTGTCGACTTCCTGCCGAACCCGCTCGACGTCCCGCCCATGATCGGTCACGATCCCCGCGACGAAGAAAAGGAACTCACCCGTAAGCCTTCTGCCGACGAGCCGTTCTCGGCCCTCGCCTTCAAGATTGCTGCGCACCCGTTCTTCGGTCAGCTGACCTTCGTCCGCGTGTACTCCGGTCACGTTGAGGCCGGCGCCCAGGTGGTCAACTCCACCAAGGGCAAGAAGGAACGTATCGGCAAGCTGTTCCAGATGCACGCCAACAAGGAAATGCCTGTTGAGGGCGCTACCGCCGGCCACATCTACGCAGCCATCGGTCTGAAGGACACCACCACGGGTGACACCCTGTGCGATGCCAACAACCAGATCGTCCTGGAGTCCATGAGCTTCCCGGAGCCCGTGATCTCGGTTGCCATCGAGCCCAACACCAAGGGTGACCAGGAGAAGCTCTCCACGGCCATCCAGAAGCTCTCCGCTGAGGACCCGACCTTCCAGGTCTCCCTCAACGAAGACACGGGCCAGACCATCATCGCCGGCATGGGCGAGCTCCACCTGGACATCCTGGTGGACCGCATGCGCCGCGAATTCAAGGTCGAGGCAAACGTCGGCAAGCCGCAGGTTGCTTACCGCGAAACCATCAAGCGCGCAGTCGAGCGTCATGACTACACGCACAAGAAGCAGACCGGTGGTTCTGGTCAGTTCGCAAAGATCCAGATTGCGATCGAACCGATGGACACCGCTTCGGGCGAACTGTACGAGTTCGAGAACAAGGTCACTGGTGGCCGCGTTCCGCGCGAATACATCCCGTCTGTGGACGCCGGTATCCAGGATGCACTGAACGACGGCGTCCTGGCCGGTTACCCGGTTGTCGGCATCAAGGCCACGCTGATCGACGGCGCGTCCCACGATGTTGACTCCTCGGAAATGGCGTTCAAGATCGCCGGACGTATGGCTTTCAAGGAAGCTGCACGCAAGGCGAACCCTGTTCTGCTTGAACCGCTGATGGATGTTGAGGTCCGCACACCTGAGGAATACATGGGTGATGTTATTGGTGACCTGAACGCCCGCCGTGGCCAGATGCAGTCCATGGAAGACGCAGCAGGTGTGAAGGTTATCCGTGCACACGTTCCGCTGTCCGGCATGTTCGGTTACATCGGTGACCTTCGGTCCAAGACCCAGGGTCGCGCTGTGTACTCCATGACGTTCAACAGCTACGCGGAGGTCCCGAAGGCAGTAGCCGACGAGATCATCCAGAAAACCCGCGGCGAGTAATCTCCCGGTAACGGATGCAATTCCGGTATCGGGAAGGCATCTAAGCGCATGAGGCGGGGCTGTGGCGAGAGCCGCAGCCCGGCCCCTGCGCAAACAGACTCGAGGAACTATTATTGGTTCCTGAATCTGCAATTTCATCAAAACCAAGCCCCCAAGTAGACTTGCTAAAGTTTCTGCCGCGAAAAGCGCGGCCGAGGAGCACTTCACTTGAAATCGTTCTAGGAGGAACCTGTGGCAAAGGCAAAGTTCGAGCGGACTAAGCCGCACGTCAACATCGGCACCATTGGTCACGTTGACCACGGTAAGACGACGCTGACTGCCGCCATTTCCAAGGTGCTGTACGACCAGTACCCGGATCTCAACGAGCAGCGCGACTTCGCGTCGATCGACTCCGCTCCGGAAGAGCGCCAGCGTGGTATTACCATCAACATCTCCCACGTGGAGTACCAGACCGAAAAGCGCCACTACGCACACGTAGACGCCCCGGGTCACGCTGACTACATCAAGAACATGATCACCGGTGCTGCCCAGATGGACGGCGCAATCCTCGTGGTTGCCGCAACCGATGGTCCGATGGCTCAGACCCGTGAGCACGTTCTGCTCGCCCGCCAGGTTGGTGTTCCCTACCTGCTGGTCGCACTGAACAAGTCCGACATGGTTGATGACGAAGAACTCCTCGACCTCGTCGAAATGGAAGTTCGTGAGCTCCTGAGCTCGCAGGGCTTCGATGGCGATGAGGCTCCGGTTGTTCGCGTTTCCGGCCTCAAGGCTCTGGAAGGCGACCCGGTTTGGGTCAAGTCCGTCCAGGACCTGATGGCAGCTGTCGACGAGTCCGTTCCGGACCCCGTACGTGACCGCGACAAGCCGTTCCTGATGCCGATCGAAGACGTCTTCACGATCACCGGTCGTGGCACCGTTGTTACGGGCCGCGCCGAGCGTGGAACCCTCGCCATCAACTCCGAGGTCGAGATCGTCGGCATCCGCCCGGTCCAGAAGACCACGGTTACCGGTATCGAGATGTTCCACAAGCAGCTCGACGAAGCATGGGCCGGCGAGAACTGTGGCCTCCTGCTCCGTGGTCTGAAGCGCGACGATGTCGAGCGTGGCCAGGTTGTCGTCAAGCCGGGTTCCATCACCCCGCACACCGACTTCGAGGCCAACGTCTACATCCTGTCCAAGGACGAAGGCGGACGTCACAACCCGTTCTACTCCAACTACCGCCCGCAGTTCTACTTCCGTACCACGGACGTAACCGGCGTTATCACCCTGCCGGAAGGCACGGAAATGGTTATGCCTGGCGACAACACTGAGATGACCGTTGCGCTCATCCAGCCGATCGCTATGGAAGAGGGCCTCGGCTTCGCTATCCGCGAAGGCGGCCGCACCGTTGGTTCGGGACGTGTCACCAAGATCATCAAGTAGTCATTGCTTGTAGATCGGTGATTTCCCGGCATAGCCGGTAGATTGCTCGGAAGAACCCCATCGCTTCTGCGGTGGGGTTCTTCTTTGCTATCATTTATCTATCGAATGGATAAAAGCTGACTCTTAGCCAGTGACACCGAGGAGCTGCCGTGAACGCCCTGCTGATTGTGATGCTGCTTGCGATAACTGCAGTGGTCAGTAACGCAGTGGGCCGGAGGCAGGGGCACAAGACGGCGCTCCGGGCCGGCGCCCCATCCGGTATCACGGATCCTCAGTCCTACCACGCGGGTTTCCTGGCAGGGCATATCGCTGGATGGCGGGACGCTGAGGCCAAACGGCAGGGGAGTGGTCCAATGACGGCACCACCTCAACCCGAGCCGACACGGCCAGGGCCTGTCCGGCCAGCTCCTGTCTGGCCAGCCCCACTTCCGGCAGCCCCGCTCACGCCAGCGCCGCCTCGGCCCACCGCAGTCGGTGTTCCCGTCCAGGGTCCACCCGTCACGCGGGAGTCACCAGCGGAGGTGGCCGCGCGGAAGGCCAAGCGGGACCAGCAGAACATCAACATCACACTGTACGTCGCGAGCCTCCTGTTGGTTGCCGCGGGTGCACTGTTCGTGGGAACCAGCCTTCCGCAGTTCTTGCGCTTTGCAGGAATCTGGTTCATCACGGCGCTGTTCTATGTGTCCGGACTGGTCATCCATGCCAAGGTCCCGCGCTTGCGACCCGCGGCTACGGCCTTCGTTGGAACCGGACTTGCACTCATTCCGGTCACCGGCCTGGCCATGTACAACTTTGTGCTCCACAGTGGCCCCAGCGCGTGGTTGGTCACATCGTTGCTGGGAACCGCCCTCTATGCCTATACGGCGGTGAGGTTGGACAACAAGGTCTTGGCCTATTTGTCGCTCAGCTTCGTGGTTTCGACCGCGTGGTCCGGCGTCTCCATTCTCGGCGGAGCACTCGTTTGGTACTTCACGGCCATGATCGGTGTTGCCGTACTCCTCACGCTGGCAGCACTGCTGCGACCTCGCTGGATACCGCCTTTGTACGTTCGACCGTTGATGACGCTCCACCCGTACGTTGTGCCGTTGGTTGCGTTGGCGGTGACGGTGACTCCGCACCTCCTGGCCAAGGGCCAGTACGCACTGGTCATGCTGATGTGTGGCCTCTACTTCGCCGTGATGGGCGCCATCCCAAGGGCGCGGTTCAGGATCCAGCACGCCTACGCTGCTCGGCTTGCCTTGACCCTGGCGCTGGCGGGGTTGGTCTGGGATCTCACGGCCGATGTCAGTACGGTACTTTTTGCCGCCGTCCTTTCCCTGGGTGTCCAAGCCCTTGGGGTGGCCTTCGCAGGTTCAAGGTTTGCTCCGCGTCTCTGGTGGAACGATTCTTTGTCCTGCCTGGCCCTGCAGTTGGTTGTCTCCAGCATCCTGACGGTAGTGCTGGGGTTTGGCGCCTTCGATTTGCCTGTCCACGTTCCGTTGGCGGTGACCATGCTGACGGCTATGTGTCTGGGCTGGAAGCTGCGTCATGGTGTTGAGTTTTCCCCCGCGGGTGTCCTTGTAGCGGCCTTGGCGTTCAGTCCGTGGCTGGGTGCCTGGCCTATCACGATTCTCCTGATCTCCGCCGCGATATTCTGGTTCCTGTTGACGATTGCAACGACCGACTACCGCCGGCAGCTCGTCTTTGCGGGGCGGATTGCCCTGACGGCCGCTGCGCCGGCCGCGGTGGCCGCCGTGTTCGAAAGCAGTCCGGACAGACTTACTTTCTCGCTGGCGGCGTTCGTGGCCGCGTCGGCGTTGCAGCAGTTGGTGAATGGGGTCCTTGCAGCCAGCGGAACCAAAGTTCTGGCACCGCAGTCTTCCATTGTGGGGTTCGGTACAGCTGCAATGGTGGGGCTGCTGGCGCTGTCGGCGTTCGACCACAGTCCAGGTCGCGTCTTCGTCGCCGTGGCGCTGCTGTGGGTCCTGGGTGCCGGGGTGGTGTCCGGGTTCTTGTTGTTCCATGGTTCCCGAAATGCCCGGACCGGGTCCGCTTCATGGGTACCCACGGTGGAGGAAGTACTCGCCCCGGCAACGGCTTTGCTGACAGGAATTCTTGCCGTTGCCACCGTTTCGTTGACCGTGGGAAACGCGGTTCTCCTGGTTGCCGTGGCCTACTTATGCACAACTGCCCTGCGGATCAGCCGCCCATTCCACCGGCACGTGTATTGGTGGTTGGTGCGGGCCGGCGGCACGCTCCTGGCGGCATCTGCCTATGCCGATGCCACGGACCACGGCTGGCATGTCGTTCTTGCAGGCGAGATCCCATCAGTCCCTTTGGTGGTCGCGGTTGCGGCCGCCCTGCAACTGGCCCTTCCCTTGAGCGGAGCCAGCCGGCGCCGGTCCCCGACGGCGCCGATGATCGACGCTGCCGTGGTGCTTGGAGTGATGGCTGTGGCCACGATTGTCCTCACTGTGGACGGGCGAGTGGTGCACCGTTTCCTGCACGAGGGCTGGCAGCCCGGTGTCGCGGCGTTGGCCACTGCCCTTGCCGCCATACTGTGCGGCGTGACCCTGCGCCGCCACCTTGGCGCGTGGCTCTTCGCCCCAGCAACGTGTGCGCTTCTTCTGCTCGTCCGGGCCGGTGACGTCCGCGACGTCGAGATCCTGTTGGGACTCTTTGCCGCCTACAGCACTTTCATGGCGGGCACCGCCCTGGACCGGGCGCTTCGTGGTGGATACCTGATCGGTGCCCGCGTACTGTTCACGGCTTTCGTGGCACTCGTGGTTTCCGATGCCACGGAATCTGCAGTGGCCGTAACCATTGCACTGGCTTTGGTCCTTTTGGTTCAGCACGGTGTCACGTTGCTCTTGCGCTCTTCCAGGGCGGACGTCGCGTTCCAGGGTGGCACAGTCGTGGCAACGTTGGGTGCCCAGCTCCTCCTTCCGTTGGGCTACTTGGCTGCCGGGGATTACGACGGCGGTGGCCGTTGGGTGGTCATGTTCGGGTTGCTGCTGGTCCCGGCGTCCGCTGCCTTGGCGTGGCGTTTGGTGGGTACGCGGGTAGGCCGATCAGTGCCCGGCCTCCAGGGGCTTGTAGCGGCATACCTGAGCGTGGTCGCTGTCATTGCCGTAGTGATCGCAGCGGGTCCGGCACTTCGCTTCCAGAATGCCACGTGGCTCTATCAACCACTGCTGGACAGGTCACAGGTGCCCGTAGTTTTGCTGGGACTGGCACTGGTGCCCGTTGTTACCCGGGCCCTGACTGCCCGGCGACCTGGCCGCGCTGCGGGGGTTGGTACCGCCTGGCGTTGGTTCTGGCTGGTGTCCTCCCTGGCCATGGTGTTCACAGGCGGATTGTTGGCACTCACTGTTTCTGCTGGACTCAGCGGTTTGTCTGTCCTTGTGCTGGCGGTTGTCCTGTTTGCAGCCTCGCATCTGGAACGGCTGCCGTCTCTCTACGCAGCGGCTGCACCTTCCGTGCTGGTTGGTGCGGTACCCGCCGTCGGGGGTTTGCTGGAGGGCCTGCCGGCCGGAGTCTGGACTGACTTTGCCGCCTGGCTGGTGGGTGCCGTGGGTTCCGCCGTGCTCCTGTACGCCGTCAAGGTGTTGGGAGGTCCGGCCATCAGAAGCGAGCTCTGGCGCCAGCGGGCCTTGGCTGCCACGGCCGCCGTGGCTCTCGCGTCGTCGGCCGTGGTGGGAATGCGGCACGACGAAACGTCCCTGGTGGCCTTCGGGCTGGTGCTCGCGCTGGGCGCGCTTGTGGTGGCCGAGGTCCCGCAGGGCAAATGGCTTGCCGGCGAAGTGGCGGCATTGGCATCCGTAGCCGCACTGCAACGGGCGGTCCTGTTTGTCGACGGGGCCAGGCCGGACTGGTTCTGGACAGTGCAGTGGTATGTGGCAGCAGCTGCTTTTATGGCAGGCCTGCGCTATATCAAAGGCCAGCGCCGGGATGGCTTGTGGCGACTGTGCGCGGGGGCAGGGATTCTGTCCTTGACGTCGGTGGCAACCATCTTCGGTGGCACCCCCGCCCAGCAGCTGTACGTTCTGGTGGCCCACGTGGTGCTGCTGGCTGCGGGACTTGTGGTGGCCGACCGAATCCCGGTCGTTTGGGGCGCTATTGGCGTGGTGCTGAGCATCCTGTGGGCGCTTCGCACGTATGCCTTCGCCATGCTGGCGCTCGTGGCAGTGGGGCTTATCGTCCTCGCTGTATGGCGATTGAACCGCAAGCCACCCGCAGGTTCCGAAGGGCAGCCCGAAAGCGGGGTCGCCGACAACCCAGCCTCCTCCCAAGGCTATGGCGGCATCCGCTAGGCTTGCAGTTCAAGGAGAGGAGCGCGATATGGAATTCCTGATTTTCCTGGCAGTCGTAGCTGCCATTGGTGGTGCCGTGCTGTGGGGACGCAAGAATTTCCGGCAGGAGATCGACAGGGCCAAGCGCATCCGCCGGGCCAACAAGAACCAGTAGCTTCCCGGTTCGGCAATCCGCCGCGCGCAACTGTAGCCGCGATTTAACTGCCTTGGGCTAGATCATCTGCCGGCGGGCGTGTGCCAAAGCCCGGAACCAGTGGAACGATTCCTTCGGGGTCCGTTCCAAGGTCTCGAAGTCCACATGGACCAGGCCGAACCGCTGCGAGTAGCCCGCTGCCCACTCGAAGTTGTCCAGCAGTGTCCACACGTAGTACCCGCGCAGATCCACACCTTCGGCCTCGCCGCCCGGGCCGGTCGCCGTCACGGCGTGTCCAAGGTGCTCGGCCAGATATGTGATGCGGTTGGTGTCCTGGATGGCCCCGTCCACGTGGGCCGGCTCCGGAAAGCTGGCGCCGCCCTCCGTGATGTACACAGGGGGCAAGGCAGAGCCATACCGCTGTTTCATTTCCTGGAGTACCGTAGCCAACTGCTCAGGGGCCTCGGGCCAGCCAAAACCGGTGGTTTCGTACTCCTGGTAGGCGGCCAGGTGGAACGGAACATTGCCCATCTCTTCCGCCTGCCCTGTGGGAATCTCGGCAGGCCCGCGTCCGGAAGCTACCTTGATGGGGTAGTAGTAGTTCAGCCCATAGAAATCCAAGGGCTGGCTGATCGTCTCAAGGTCGCCGTCGAGCACCGGGCCTAACGAGCGGAACCAGGGCCAGAGGGGAAGCGACGGCTTGGGGTATTGGCCCAGCAGGACAGCATCGGCGTATATGCGGTTCAGGATCAAGTCCAGTGCCTCGGCCATCAGGCGGTCCGAAAGGCGGTTGCTCGCCGGCCGGACCGGGGAGTGCATGTTGGACAGCCCTATCTGTCCCTTGACCCCTTCTGCCCGGAGTGCTTTGACAGCCAACCCATGGCCCAAGAGCTGGTGATGTGCTGCGGGAAGGCAGTCGAAAAGGAGCTGGCGGCCAGGGGCGTGTGCCCCCAGGGCGTAACCTTGCAGGGTCACTGAGACGGGTTCGTTCACTGTGACCCAATGGTAGACGCGGTCCCCAAAGTGGCGGGCCGCGATGGCGGCATATTCGGCGAGCCGCTGGGACGTGTCCCGGTTCATCCATCCGCCCGCATGCTCCAGGGGGAGCGGGGTATCCCAGTGGTAAAGGGTGACCATGGGGGAGATGCCTGCCGCCAGGAGCTTGTCCAGCAGGCGGTCGTAGAAGTCCAGTCCGCGCTGGTTGACGGCACCCTGGCCGTCCGGCTGGATCCTTGGCCAGGAAAGCGACAGACGGTACGAGTCGACGCCGAGCTCCTGCATGAGGGCGATGTCCTCATCCGAACGGTTGTAGTGGTCGCACGCGACGGCGGGGGAGCCGCCGTCGACTATTGCTCCCGGCTTTTCCGCGAACGCATCCCAACCCGAGGGGCCGCGTCCGTCGGCCGTGAGGGAACCTTCGATCTGGAAGGCGGCAGCTGCGACTCCCAGCGTGAAACCAGGCCGCAGGCGCGCAGCGAGATCTTCCACTGAGCCTGAATCCTGGACGGACATGCCACCATCATCCCCAGTTGGCGGGGGTCGGGCAATGGCCATTCAGGGCCCGATTGGCCTTTGCTCCGGATTTCCGCCATACTGGTTGAGTTGTTCAAGCGCTTCTTCGTGTCCCGATCCGGATAATGCCGGGTGTCAGGGTCCAGGTTGAAGCCCAAACATAACCCTGAACCCCATGGAATGCGGTCGAGTCTGCGTGGAAATCGCGACACGCCCGACCGCGGGGGTCGGTGCGCCGGCAGGTTGAGGAACCCGGAATATCCGGATTCAGCTTGTGCGGCGTGTGGTGGTAATACCTCAAACGCCTCGGCGGCCACATCAACAGGTAAGTAAACAGAGCAGCCCTAACTAGAGCAGCACTAGCTGAAAGAGAGTCAGGCGACATGGCGGGACAAAAAATCCGCATCCGGCTGAAGTCATATGACCACGAGGTCATTGATGTTTCAGCGCGGAAGATCGTTGAGACGGTCACGCGCGCAGGCGCAACGGTAGTCGGCCCGGTGCCGCTGCCCACGGAGAAGAACGTTTACTGCGTTATTCGCTCTCCTCACAAGTACAAGGACAGCCGTGAGCACTTCGAAATGCGTACTCACAAGCGTCTGATCGACATCATCGACCCCACGCCGAAGGCCGTTGACTCGCTTATGCGTCTCGACCTGCCTGCAGACGTGAACATCGAAATCAAGCTCTAGGGAGGTGCTGAGAGACTATGACCGCAACCCGTAACGTAAAGGGCCTGCTGGGCACGAAGCTCGGCATGACCCAGGTCTGGGACGAGAACAACAAGCTCATCCCGGTAACTGTCGTCCAGGCTGACTCCAACGTCATCACGCAGCTGCGCAACGCAGACGTCGATGGCTACGTCGCCGTCCAGATCGGCTACGGCCAGATCGACCCCCGCAAGGTCACCAAGCCGCTGGCTGGTCACTTTGAAAAGGCTGGCGTCACCCCTCGCCGCCACGTCGTCGAACTGCGTACCGCAGACGCCGCATCCTACGAGCTGGGCCAGGAGCTCTCTGTTGAGATCTTCGAAGCCGGCCAGAAGATCGACGTCGTCGGCACCTCCAAGGGTAAGGGCTTCGCCGGTGTTATGAAGCGTCACGGCTTCTCCGGTGTTGGCGCTTCCCACGGTGCCCACAAGAACCACCGTAAGCCTGGCTCCATCGGTGGCGCATCCACCCCGAGCCGCGTCTTCAAGGGCCTGAAAATGGCCGGCCGCATGGGCGCCGAGCGTCACACCACGCTGAACCTCACGGTTCACGCTGTTGACGTTGAGAAGTCGCTGCTCCTTATCAAGGGTGCCGTCCCCGGCGCCCGCGGCCAGGTCGTACTCGTACGTTCCGCCGTGAAGGGAGCCTAGTTCAATGACTAGCACTGTCAAGGTTGACCTGCCTGCAGAGATCTTCGACGTCCAGACCAACGTGCCGCTGCTGCACCAGGTCGTCGTCGCACAGCTCGCTGCTGCACGCCAGGGTACCCACAAGACGAAGACCCGCGCTGAGGTTTCCGGTGCAGGTCGCAAGCCGTTCAAGCAGAAGGGCACCGGCCGCGCCCGTCAGGGTTCCATCCGTGCTCCTCACATGACCGGCGGTGGCGTTGTCCACGGTCCGACACCTCGTGACTACAGCCAGCGCACCCCCAAGAAGATGAAGGCTGCTGCTCTGCGCGGTGCCCTGTCTGACCGCGCCCGCAACGGCCGCATCCACGTCATCGCTGAACTGGTCGCCGGCACCAAGCCGTCCGCCAAGGACGCACTGGCTTCGCTGCGCTCCGTCACCGAGCGCAAGAACCTGCTCGTCGTTATCGAGCGCGCCAACGATGTTGCTGCACTGTCCGTGCGCAACCTCCAGGATGTTCACGTTCTGTACGCAGACCAGCTGAACACCTACGACGTGCTCATCTCCGACGACGTGGTCTTCACCAAGGCTGCTTTCGAGGCGTTCGTCGCTGACAAGGCAAAGAACGAGGAGGCCTCCAAGTGAGCGTAACCACCATCAAGGATCCGCGCGACGTCGTGCTTGCACCCGTCGTATCGGAAAAGAGCTACGGTCTGATCGACGAAGGCAAGTACACCTTCCTGGTGGACCCTCGCTCGAACAAGACCGAGATCAAGCTGGCCGTTGAGAAGATCTTCTCGGTCAAAGTTGACTCGATCAACACCATCAACCGTGCCGGTAAGCGCAAGCGCACCAAATTCGGCTGGGGACAGCGCAAGAGCACCAAGCGTGCGATTGTCACCCTCAAAGAAGGCACAATCGACATCTTCGGCGGTCCGCTCGCGTAGCGGAGACCACTTTAACGAGGAAATAAATTATGGGAATCCGTAAATACAAGCCGACTACCCCGGGCCGCCGCGGCTCGAGCGTAGCCGACTTTGCTGAAATCACGCGATCGACTCCGGAAAAGTCGTTGCTGCGTCCGCTGCACAAGACCGGCGGCCGTAACAACACCGGTAAGATCACCACCCGTCACAAGGGTGGTGGGCACAAGCGCCAGTACCGTCTGATCGACTTCCGTCGTCACGACAAAGACGGCATCAACGCCCGCGTAGCCGAAATTGAGTACGATCCGAACCGTACGGCACGTATCGCTCTCCTGCACTACGTTGATGGCACCAAGCGTTACATCATCGCCCCCAACAAGCTGTCCCAGGGTGACTTCGTCGAGGCTGGTCCCGACGCTGACATCAAGCCGGGCAACAACCTGCCGCTGCGCAACATCCCGGTTGGTACCGTAATCCACGCAGTTGAACTGCGTCCGGGTGGCGGCGCCAAGATGGCCCGTTCCGCAGGTGCTTCGGTACAGCTCGTCGCAAAGGAAGGCCGTTTCGCCCAGCTGCGTCTGCCCTCCGGTGAAATCCGCAACGTTGACGTGCGCTGCCGCGCAACCGTCGGCGAGGTCGGCAACGCCGAGCAGTCGAACATCAACTGGGGCAAGGCCGGCCGTATGCGCTGGAAGGGCGTTCGCCCGACCGTCCGTGGTGTAGCTATGAACCCGGTTGACCACCCGCACGGTGGTGGTGAAGGTAAGACTTCCGGTGGACGTCACCCGGTTAACCCGAACGGCAAGCCCGAGGGCCGTACCCGCCGTCCGAACAAAGAGAGCGACAAGCTTATTGTTCGTCGCCGCCGTACTGGCAAGAACAAGCGATAGGAGCCTGGACACATGCCACGCAGCCTGAAAAAAGGTCCTTTCGTTGACCAGCACCTCTTTGTGAAGGTCGCACGGGAAAACGATAAGGGCACCAAGAACGTCATCAAGACCTGGTCCCGTCGTTCGATGATCATCCCCGACATGCTCGGGCACACGATCGCCGTACACGACGGACGCAAGCACATCCCGGTGTTTGTCACTGAGTCGATGGTCGGGCACAAGCTCGGCGAATTCGCTCCCACGCGGACATTCCGCGGCCATGTTAAGGACGACCGTAAGGGCAAGCGCCGCTAAGGCGCCTGACTTTACGTCTTAGACGAGAGAAGGAAAGCAATGGAAGCCAAGGCTATTGCGCGTCACATCCGCGTAACGCCTATGAAGGCCCGGCGCGTCGTCAACCTTGTTCGTGGTAAGCAAGCGAATGAGGCTCTGGCAATTCTGAAGTTTGCCCCGCAGGCAGCTTCGGAGCCGGTATTCAAGGTACTTCAGTCGGCAATGGCCAACGCACGCGTCCTCGCGGACCGTGACGGCGTTGCATTCGACGACAGCGACCTGTTCATCAGCGAAGCATTCGTTGACGAAGGCCCGACCATGAAGCGGTTCCAGCCGCGTGCCCAGGGCCGCGCCTACCGCATCAGGAAGCGGACCAGCCACATCACTTTGGTCGTGGCAACCCCGGAGAAAGAGGAGGCTCGCTAAGTGGGACAGAAAGTAAACCCGCACGGGTTCCGACTCGGCATCACCACCGACCACGTTTCGCACTGGTTCGCTGACAGCACCAAGCCCGGACAGCGCTACAAGGACTTCGTCCGCGAGGACATCAAGATCCGTCAGCTCATGTCCACCGGCATGGAGCGCGCCGGTATCGCCAAGGTCGAGATCGAGCGCACCCGTGACCGTGTCCGCGTGGATATCCACACGGCACGCCCGGGTATCGTTATCGGCCGCCGCGGCGCCGAAGCAGACCGCATCCGCGGCGAGCTCGAAAAGCTCACCGGCAAGCAGGTCCAGCTGAACATCCTCGAGGTCAAGAACCCCGAGATGGAAGCACAGCTTGTTGCCCAGGGCATCGCTGAGCAGCTGACTTCCCGCGTGGCTTTCCGCCGTGCGATGAAGAAGGCAATGCAGTCGGCACAGCGCGTTGGTGCCAAGGGCATCCGTGTTGCTTGCTCGGGCCGTCTGGGTGGCGCAGAAATGTCCCGCTCGGAGTTCTACCGCGAAGGCCGTGTGCCCCTGCACACCCTCCGTGCGAACATCGACTACGGCTTCTACGAAGCCAAGACCACCTTCGGCCGCATCGGTGTGAAGGTTTGGATCTACAAGGGTGACGTAACCGCCAAGGAACTGGCCCAGCAGGCAGCTGCTGCTCCGTCCCGTGGCCGTGCAGGAGACCGTCCGGGCCGCCCGGGTGGCGACCGCCGTCGTCGTAACGACCGTCCGGCAGCTGAGGCAGCACCTGCTGCCGTTGAAGCACCGGCCGCTGAAGCTGCTGCTCCTGCAGCAGAAGGAGGACAGGCTTAAATGCTTATCCCACGTCGAGTCAAGCACCGTAAGCAGCACCACCCGGGTCGTTCCGGCGCTGCTACGGGCGGCACCAAGGTCAGCTTCGGTGAGTACGGTATCCAGGCCCTGAGCCCGGCATACGTTACCAACCGTCAGATCGAGTCCGCTCGTATCGCGATGACCCGCCACATCAAGCGTGGCGGTAAGGTCTGGATCAACATCTACCCGGACCGTCCGCTGACGAAGAAGCCTGCTGAAACCCGTATGGGTTCCGGTAAGGGTTCTCCGGAATGGTGGGTCGCAAACGTCAAGCCGGGCCGGGTTCTCTTCGAACTCTCCGGTGTCAATGAAGAGGTAGCTCGCGAGGCCCTGCGCCTGGCAATCCACAAGCTGCCGTTGAAGGCACGCATTGTGCGTCGCGAAGGTGGTGAATAGAAATGGCAGTAGGGTCGAAGGATCTCGCACCCGCACAGCTGGACGGTTTCGACAACGAGCGTCTCGTTGAAGAACTCCGCAAGTCCAAGGAAGAGCTGTTCAACCTGCGTTTCCAGTCCGCCACCGGACAGCTGGAGAACCACGGTCGCCTGCGCGCGGTAAAGAAGGACATCGCACGCATCTACACCGTTCTCCGTGAGCGCGAGCTGGGCATTCGTGCCGAGGTTGCCGCACCGGTTGTGGAAGCCAAGGAAGAAAAGAAGTCCAAGAAGGCTGCCAAGGCTGAAAAGGCCGAGGTTGAAGCTGGAGAGGACGCCAAGTGAGCGAGAAGGAAAACGTGACGGAAGCAGCAGCCAGCGCTGAACAGCGCGGTTACCGTAAGACGCGTCGCGGCTACGTTGTCTCCGACAAGATGGAAAAGACCATCGTTGTCGAGGTTGAAGACCGCGTGAAGCACGCTCTGTACGGCAAGGTTATTCGCCGCACCTCGAAGATCAAGGCTCACGACGAGCAGAACACCGCCGGCATCGGCGACCTCGTTCTGATCGCCGAGACCCGCCCGCTGTCCGCTACCAAGCGGTTCCGCCTGGTGGAGATCCTCGAAAAGGCCAAGTAAATCCGCCGCCGGGCCCGCCCGGCATGGATTCACTGGAAAGGTCCGCATTCCCTACGGAATGCGGACCTTTCCGCTTTCCTGCCCGTTTCGGTCGAAGGCTGGAAACGTGCTAGGATATTGAGTTTGTATGGCGCCATTAGTGCGTCGTCAACCACCTCGTAAACAATCGTGCCGCTGCATACTGCCCCGCGCAGAGTTTTCTGCAAGGGAAGCTGATGCTCGTGGCACGGGCGTTTAGGCCTGTTCTGGCAAAATCCAGGCAGGTCAAGAGACACCCCGATCAACCGTTCCGCAAGGCTCATTCCGTATGCATGATTTCGGTCTGAGAACCGGCGCGACGCAAGGAGTAGAAATTGATTCAGCAGGAGTCGCGACTGAAGGTCGCCGACAACACGGGTGCTAAGGAAATCCTTACCATTCGCGTTCTCGGTGGATCCGGCCGTCGCTACGCAGGCATCGGTGACGTCATCGTCGCCACCGTCAAGGACGCTATCCCTGGCGGAAACGTAAAGAAGGGTGACGTCGTCAAGGCCGTCATCGTTCGTACCAAGAAGGAACGCCGCCGTGCGGATGGTTCCTACATCAAGTTTGACGAGAACGCAGCTGTGATCCTGAAGAACGACGGGGACCCCCGCGGTACCCGTATCTTCGGCCCGGTTGGTCGTGAACTTCGCGACAAGAAGTTCATGAAGATCGTTTCGCTGGCCCCGGAGGTGCTCTAGTCCATGGCTAAGATCAAGAAGGGTGACCTCGTTCAGGTCATCACCGGCGCCAAGCAGGAACGCGGCGGCGACCGCGGCAAGCAGGGCAAGGTCCTGCGCGTATTCCCTGACACCAACCGCGTGCTGGTAGAGGGAATCAACCGCGTCACCAAGCACACCAAGGTTGGACAGTCGCAGCGCGGCACCAAGACCGGCGGCATCGAGGTTGTTGAAGCCCCGATCCACGTCTCCAACGTTGCTCTGGTAGACCCGTCGACCAAGAAGCCGACCCGCGTTGGTTTCCGTCTCGACACCGTTGAGAAGGACGGCCGTACCAAGACCGTTCGCATCCGCGTGTCCAAGGCCACCGGGAAGGACATCTAATGACTGAGACTCTCGAGACTCCAGTGAAGATCGTTCCGCGTCTGAAGACGAAGTACGCAGAGACCATCAAGAAGTCGCTGCAGGACGAATTCAACTACGCGAACGTGAACCAGGTTCCCCGCCTGGTGAAGGTTGTTGTGAACATGGGTGTTGGAGATGCCGCTAAGGACTCCAAGCTGATCGACGGCGCTGTCCGCGACCTCACCCTGATCACCGGCCAGAAGCCGCAGGTAACCAAGGCCCGCAAGTCGATCGCACAGTTCAAGCTGCGTGAAGGCATGCCGATCGGTGCACACGCAACTCTGCGTGGCGACCGCATGTGGGAATTCGTGGATCGTCTGGTTTCGCTGGCTCTGCCGCGTATCCGTGACTTCCGCGGCCTCAACGGCAAGCAGTTCGACGGTAACGGAAACTACACCTTCGGTCTGACCGAGCAGGTTATGTTCCACGAAATCGACCAGGACTCCATCGACCGCGTTCGCGGTATGGACATCACGGTTGTAACTACCGCCAAGACCGACGACGAAGGCCGCGCGCTGCTCAAGGCGCTTGGTTTCCCGTTCAAGACCGAAAACTAACTACGTGACAGGTCCGTCCGCGCAGGTTCGTAAGAACACGCGCAGCGGAAACCGGTACGAGGAAGGGCTATAGCCCAAATGACTATGACAGATCCTGTCGCAGACATGCTCACGCGTCTGCGCAATGCAAACTCGGCATACCACGACTCCGTGTCCATGCCGTACAGCAAACTGAAGGCACGCGTTGCCGACATCCTCAAGGCTGAAGGCTTCATTGCCGGCTGGAAGGAAGAGGACGCAGAGGTTGGCAAGAAGCTGACCATCGACCTGAAGTTCGGTCCGAACCGCGAGCGTTCCATCGCTGGCGTCCGCCGCATCTCCAAGCCGGGTCTCCGCGTTTACGCGAAGTCCACCAACCTGCCTCACGTGCTGGGTGGCCTGGGTATCGCAATCCTGTCCACCTCTTCCGGCCTCCTGACTGACAAGCAGGCCGGTAAGAAGGGCGTGGGCGGCGAAGTCCTCGCGTACGTCTGGTAACGGGAAAGGAAGAGAATAATGTCACGTATTGGACGTCTCCCCATCACCGTTCCTGCCGGAGTTGAGGTCAAGCTCGATGGCTCCGTCATCAGCGTCAAGGGTTCCAAGGGCGAGCTGAGCCACACTGTTGCCAGCCCGATCGAGGTCTCCCTGGAAGAGAACACTCTCACGGTCACCCGCCCGAACGACGAGCGCAACTCGCGTTCGCTGCACGGCCTGACCCGCACCCTGATCGCCAACATGATCCAGGGCGTTACCGAGGGCTACGAGAAGAAGCTTGAAATCGTTGGTACCGGTTACCGCGTTCAGGCCAAGGGTTCTGACCTGGAGTTCGCTCTGGGCTTCAGCCACCCGGTCAACGTCTCTGCACCCGAAGGCATCACCTTCGTAGTAGAGGGTCCGACCAAGCTCTCTGTTGCGGGTATTAACAAGCAGCAGGTCGGCGAGGTTGCTGCCAACATTCGCAAGCTGCGCAAGCCCGACCCCTACAAGGGCAAGGGTGTCCGTTACGCCGGCGAAGTCATCCGCCGCAAGGTCGGAAAGGCTGGTAAGTAAACCATGGCCATCGCAATTAACAAGAAGCGTACGAACAAGAGCAAGTCGGCTGCACGCAACCGTCGCCAGCTTCGTATCCGCAAGCGCATCAGCGGCACGGCTGTACGTCCTCGTCTGGTCGTCAACCGTTCGGCACGCCACATCTTCGTCCAGGTTGTCGATGACAGCAAGGGTGTAACCGTGGCTTACGCTTCCACTTTGGAAGCTGACCTTCGCGCGCTTGACGGAGACAAGACTGCCAAGGCCAAGCGCGTTGGCGAGCTCGTTGCAGAGCGCGCAAAGGCTGCAGGCATTGAGGCTGTTGTCTTCGACCGTGGCGGTAACAAGTACCACGGCCGCATCGCCGCCGTCGCTGACGGTGCTCGCGAAGGTGGGCTGGCACTGTGACCGTTGAAAATAACGAAAAGGACATTCAGGTGACTGAAGCTGTAGCTGCTGAAGCAACTGAGACCGCACCCGCTACCGATGACCGCCGCGGCGGACGTCGTGGCGAGCGTGGCGACCGTGGCCAGGGCCGCGGCGACCGTGGTGGCCGTGGTGGCCGCGACGGCGGTCGTGAAGCCGAGAAGAGCCAGTTCGTAGAGCGCGTTGTCACCATCAACCGCGTTGCCAAGGTGGTCAAGGGTGGTCGTCGCTTCAGCTTCACCGCTCTGGTCGTCGTCGGTGACGGCAACGGTCTGGTCGGCGTTGGCTACGGCAAGGCCAAGGAAGTTCCCGCTGCTATCGCAAAGGGCGTAGAAGAGGCCAAGAAGTCCTTCTTCCGCGTTCCCCGCGTTGGCAACACCATCCCGCACCGTGTGCAGGGTGAGGCTGCTGCAGGCGTTGTCCTGCTGCGTCCGGCTTCCGCCGGTACCGGTGTTATCGCCGGTGGTCCGGTCCGCGCGGTATTGGAGTGCGTGGGTATCCACGACATCCTCTCCAAGTCGCTCGGTTCTTCCAACGCGATCAACATCGTTCACGCGACCGTTGACGCTCTGAAGCAGCTCGAAGAGCCCGCTTCCGTGGCTGCCCGCCGTGGCCTGCCGCTGGACGAGGTTGCTCCTGCTGCTCTGGTGCGCGCGCTCCAGAACCAGAAGGCAGGTGTTTAGTCATGGCTAAGAACCTGACTCCCTCCGACGCCAAGTTGGAGATCACCCAGATCAAGGGCGTCATCGGCGCCAAGCAGAACCAGATCGCTACCCTTCGGTCCCTCGGCCTCAAGCGCATCGGACACACCGTTGTCCGTACCGCTGACGCTGTAACCGTCGGTTACCTGAACACGGTTCCGCACCTCGTGAATGTAGAGGAGGCGAAGTAATGGCAGAGAACCAGACCGCCGCAGAGGCTGCTGAGAAGCAGAACGCTCTGAAGGTCCACCACCTGCGTCCCGCCCCGGGTGCCAAGACCGCCAAGACCCGTGTTGGTCGTGGTGAAGGCTCCAAGGGTAAGACCGCTGGTCGCGGTACCAAGGGTACGAAGGCCCGCTACCAGGTAAAGGCTGGCTTTGCCGGCGGCCAGCTGCCGCTGCACATGCGCCTGCCGAAGCTGCGCGGCTTCAAGAACCCGTTCCGGGTTGAGTTCCAGGTTGTTAACCTGGAGAAGCTCAACGAGCTCTTCCCGGAAGGTGGCACCGTCACCGTTGAATCCCTGGTTGAAAAGGGCGCCGTTCGCAAGAACCAGCCCGTGAAGGTGCTCGGCACCGGCGACATCACCGTAAAGGTCGACGTCACCGCCCACGCCTTCTCTTCCAGCGCTTCGGAAAAGATCGCTGCAGCAGGCGGATCCACCACCACCCTCTAAGGGTTTGTGGGGCATCAGCCCACTGTCATAAAGAATCCCGGTATGCGGGGCTTCGGCCCCGGATACCGGGATTTTTTTCGTGGTTGTGGACTCCCGATTATTACGACGGCGTCACAAGCAGTTAGACTCGGTTGTTGGGTTTCATTGAGCCCGACCACATCCTTGTACTTTCTACTCAGGAGGACGCTTGCTAAGCGCATTCGGCCGGGCGTTTCGGACGCCTGATTTGCGACGCAAGTTGTTGTTCACGCTGGGAATCATCACAATCTTCCGCTTGGGAGCTTTCATCCCCTCGCCTGGTGTGAACTACCAGAATGTCCAGCAATGCTTGAACAACGGTGACACCTCGCAGGGCATCTACCAGTTGGTGAACTTGTTCAGCGGCGGCGCGTTGCTGCAGGTCTCGATCTTCGCCCTGGGCATCATGCCCTACATCACGGCGAGCATCATCGTGCAGTTGCTCCGGGTGGTTATTCCCCGGTTCCAGCAGCTTTACGAAGAGGGTTCCTCGGGACAGTCCAAGCTGACGCAGTACACCCGGTACCTCACCATCGCCCTGGGTCTGCTGAACGCCACTACCTTGGTGTCCCTGGCCCGGTCCGGGCAGCTGCTTCCCGGCTGTAACCTGCCGATCATCCCCGATGAGAGCATCATCACCACCCTCCTGATCATCATCACGCTGACAGCAGGCACCGGCCTGATCATGTGGATGGGTGAGCTTGTCACCGAGCGCGGTGTCGGCAACGGCATGTCCCTGCTGATCTTCACCTCCATCGCAGCCGGCTTCCCCCGCTCACTGGGCTCCATCTGGGAGACCAAGGGCCCGGGCACCTTCTTCATCGTTCTGGCCATCGGTCTTCTTACGGTTGCCCTTGTGGTCTTCGTTGAGCAGTCGCAGCGCCGTGTTCCGGTGCAGTACGCCAAGCGCATGATCGGCCGCCGCACTGTTGGCGGTACCAGTACCTACATCCCCATCAAGGTGAACATGGCCGGCGTCGTGCCTGTCATCTTCGCTTCCTCCATGCTTTACCTGCCCGGCTTGATTTCGCAGTTCAACCAGCCGAAGCCAGGGGAGCAGATGGCTCCATGGGTTGAGTGGATCAACAACAACCTCACCCGTGGCGACCATCCCATTTACATGGCGCTTTACTTCGCCATGATTGTGTTCTTCACCTACTTCTACGTGGCCATCACCTTCAACCCTGAAGAAGTGTCGGACAACATGAAGAAGTACGGCGGGTTCATTCCGGGCATCCGGGCGGGTAAACCGACCGCGGACTACCTGCAGTACGTGCTCTCCAGGATTACTTTGCCGGGAGCCCTCTACCTGGGCTTCGTGGCGTTGATTCCGCTGGTCGCACTTGTCCTGATCAACGCCAACCAGAACTTCCCGTTCGGTGGCACGTCAATCCTGATCATGGTGGGTGTTGGCCTGGAGACCGTCAAGCAGATTGATGCGCAGCTACAACAACGTCACTACGAAGGGCTTTTGCGATGACGAGAATGCTGATCATTGGACCTCCCGGTTCGGGCAAGGGTACACAGGCTGAGCGGATTTCCGAGCGCCTCGGCGTAGTCGCCATCTCCACGGGCGACATCTTCCGTGCCAACGTAAAGGGCGAAACCCCTTTGGGCATTGAAGCAAAGAAGTACATGGATGCCGGCGACTTCGTTCCGGACAGCGTCACGAACAACATGGTTCGCGACCGCCTGAGCCAGAGCGACGTCGAGAACGGCTTTCTCCTGGACGGTTACCCGCGCACCACCGCGCAGGTTGACTACCTCGACCAGATCCTCGCTGAGGGTGAGCAGGAGCTCGACGTCGTGCTCCAGCTGACCGCTGACGACGAAGAACTGGTCGCACGGCTCCTTGGCCGCGCCAAGGAAACGGGCCGCTCGGACGACAACGAGACCGTGATCCGTCACCGTCTCGACCTCTACCACGAGCAGACCGAAGCCGTTGTGGCCAAGTATGCCGAACGTGGCATCCTCACCCAGGTGGATGGGATCGGCGGTATCGATGAAGTTACCGACCGCGTGCTCACGGCCATCGAGTCTGCCAAGGCTGTCTAGGCTTTTCCACATAGCCGGGCGACCGGAGCTTCAGTAAAGGGTGTGTCCCGTACCATAAGGTGCGGGACACACCCTTTTCTTTTGACGCGGCACATTCTTGGGGGAAGCGCATGCAGAGAGCTCTGTCAGGACACAGCCGCATTTCGGGGCTTGAGGTCTACCTGCCACCGACGCGCCTGGACACTGCCGCCGTCGAACGCCGCATTGCCGAGTCCAGTCCCGGGTTCCGGGTCCCTAAAGGCCTCATCAGCAGGGTCACCGGCATCCAGTCCAGGAATGTCATGGCCGATACAGAGCAGGCCTCGGACCTGGCCGCCAACGCTGCTGCCAAGGTCCTGGCGGAATGCGGGCTCCAGGCTCCGGATGTTGACCTGCTCATTTTCGCCTCCGCCAGCCAGGACATGGTTGAGCCTGCGACGGGGCATATGGTGGCCGCAAAGTTGGGACTGTCCTGCCCTGTCATGGACGTCAAGAATGCCTGCAACAGCTTCCTGAACGGCATGGAGGTTGCAGATGCCCTGATTGGCAGCGGACGTTATGCCCGGATCCTGGTCGCCACGGGCGAGTCGCCGTCGCGGGCCGTGCGGTGGTCGGTTCCGGATTTCCCGACGTTCGCCTCCAGCTTTCCCGGCTACACCATGAGCGACGGCGGCGCTGCAGTGTTGCTGGAGCCGGCGGTAGAGCCTGGGGAAGCTGCCGGCGATGCAGCAGGGATCATCGCTACGGCTTTCACTGCCAGAAGCAGCCACTGGTCCGTGGGGACCCTGGCAGCGGGTGGGTCGGCGTTTCCCCGTGATCCGGAGGCCAGCTATTTCGCCATGGACGGTGAAAAGCTCAAGGACGCGTTCCTCGACCTTGGCTCGGAGCTGCTTGATGAGACTCTTGAGGCCTTGGGGCTTGCATGGACTGACTTTGCCGTGGTCTGCGTCCACCAGGTCAGTGCACCGTACCGGCAGATCTTCGCAGACGGTGCCGGCGTACCGCCCGGGTTGCTGGTGCATTCTGTGGAGGAATTCGGCAACCTGGCATCGGTCAGCCTTCCCCTGCAGTTGAAGCTTGCCCTCGACAGTGGCCGCGCGGGTCCGGGCGACCTCGTGGCGTTGGTAGGCCTGGGCGGCGGCGTGAGCCTGGGAATGGCGGTGGTGCGGCTGTGAGCACGTTGGAGCCGGACACGGGGCTGACAAGCACAGGTCCTGCACGCGAACTGTGCATCGCCATGCCGATGCTTAATGAAGAGAAGCTTGTGCGGCAATCGCTGGAATCCCTGGCTGCACAGTCGTTCCGGGACTTCACTGTGGTGGTAGTGGACAACGGATCTACGGACAGCAGTTGTGGCATCGTGGCTGCCTTTGCCGCGGAGCATCCGGACATGGACATCAGGTTGCTGCACGATGCCGAAAAGGGCACGGGCGCGGCAGCTGATACCGGCATGCGTTTTGGCGTCGAGCACGGGGCACGGTGGTTGGCGCGTACAGATACCGATTGCCTGGCTGCTCCCAACTGGACGGCGCGGATCATGGCCGCGTTCGATGACGGGCTGGAGCTGGTGGCCGGCCAACTGATTCCCCGCGAAGACGAGGGAATCACGCGCCGCGAACGTCTCATGATGTTGCTCGCTGTTGAGGTGGCTTCCTTCTTCGGCAAGGTCCGACCCGGCAACAAAGGGGAGGGGTACCTTGGCCCTTACCAGATGCTTCCGGGGTGCAATATGGCCATCACAGCGGAGATGTACCACCGCTCGGGTGGTTTTCCAAGGACCAGGATCGAGGACCTCCACGAGGACCGGGCGTTGTCCAACCGGGTGCGGAAGCTGACGCGGAGGTACGCGTTGCGACGCGACGTAGTGGTGTTCGGATCCTCCCGCCGGGTCAAGGCGTGGGGACTGAAGAACACGCTGGCCTGGTATGCGGACCATAGGTACCGTCCCGAACACGTGGACATCCGGTGATGGGCGGAGCCGGACCTCAGCGCGCGCGCAACACAGCGGAACGGTGGGAGCGCCGCGTTCACCTCGGAGCGCACCCGGTGTTGTATCCGGTGATCCGTGGGTTGGGCGGAATGCGTCCCGTGCTGAGGCTTCCAGGGTTGGGAGTGCTGGTCAGCGAGGCCGGGCTGGTCCGCGAAGTGTTGATGAACCAGGAACTCTTCGTGAAGAACGGCCCCTCGGGTTCGGGAGCGCTGTGGACTCCCGTGGTGGGCCCGAAAGCGCTGCTCAACATGGACGGCGAGGAGCACAGGCTCCTGCGCCGTCGTCTGGCAGAGATCTTCACTCCCCGTTCCGTTGCGGGCATTGTGGAACCGGCGGCCCTTGCGTTGGAGGCACGCGTCCGCGGCGGATTGGACACACCGGGCCGGGTGGATCTGGTGGACTGCGTGAAGGAACTGGCCGGTGGTGTCATCTCCCGTTTGCTGGGGATCCCTGCGGATGCCCCGGGCAGGCTGGCCGACAGGGAGCTCTTCGACCTCGGTTCCTCCATCTCCTCCCTTGTCCGCCTGGGCCGGCCGTCGCTTACGGCGGGCCAGGTGGCCAAGGGAAAGGCCGCCGTCGAGGTTTTGGCCGGTCCTGTGCGGGTGGCCTACAGGGAAGGCGACCCGGGAACCTTCCCCGGCAGGCTGCATGGACTTGGTATGTCGGAGGATGAGGCGATGGGCATCATCAGCGCGTTCGTGATGGTTGGCACCGAGACGTTGGTGTCGTTCGTGCCGAGATTGGTGGCGCTGATAGCCGATTGTGGACAGCTCGGCGAACTGTCCCGGGACCGCTCCGCCGTTCCCGCAGCGGTCAACGAGTCGCTGCGCTTCACGGTTCCCTCGCCCATGATGCTCCGGGACACTATTGGCGACGGGATGATTGGCGACACAAAGGTGGCCGCAGGAGACCGGATCCTGCTCTCCACGATCCATGCCGCCAAAAGCATTGGGGACTTCGATCCCTCCCGGCCGACTCCCCAGGAGGCACGCCAGCTGTGGTTTGGTGCCGGTCCGCATTTCTGCATCGGAATGCCGCTCGCCATGGCCGAGATCAATTCGACCCTGGAGCTGCTGCTTGATCTGTACGGTCAGCGGCCGTGGAGGATTGCTGCGCGCCAGGTGAGCAGGGGAGTGCTGATACCTGGTTACCGGAGGTTGGAGTTGGCCCATGCCTGAGGAAGTGCCTGCCCGCTCAATCCCCACTGCGGACTTGATCAGCGCCGTGTATGCCGCCGCTGAACGCGTCCCCGAGCGTCCCGCCATCACGGCACCAGGAAAGAGGCCGCCGCGCTGGACCCGGCAAAGGAACGACGGCGTACGGCCAGGTCGTACCATCACGTACCGCGGGTTGGTGGCTGGCATCGAGGCAACCGCCCGGCGGCTGCAGGATGACGGATTCGGCTCAGGGGAGCGAATGCTCTTTTCCGTCCGCCCCAGCCCGGAAGCCTTCATTCTGGCCCTGGGCGTGGTGCGGGCCGGTGGTTCCGTCGTCTTTATCGACCCCGGAATCGGGCCTGCTCTCTTTCGGGACCGTGCGGAGCTTGCCGCGCCGCGCTGGGCTGCCTCCGAGTCCCTCCTGTATGCCCTCAGTGCCAAGGGCCCGCTCCGCCCGATCGCACGCAGACGGGGGCTCCTCCTCCCCGACTACGGAGCGATGGACGTCCGGCACTACTACTCCGGGCCATGGTTGCCGGGCGTGCCCCGCGGTGCTTCGCCTGTCAAGGCACTAGCGGCCCCTGCGCACCGGGACGTGAGGACCGGTGACGCTGAGGTGACCGAACAGGAAGCGGTCATCATCTTCACCTCGGGCACCACCGGCTCACCCAAAGGCGTGGTCCACACCCGGGGTTCGCTCGCGGCGGGTTTCGAACAGTTGTCCACCCGGTGCACCTTCGGGGAGGGTGACCGCATCCACTCCGAGCAGCTCATGATGGGCCTGCCGGCCTTGATCGCCGGTGCTCACTGGACCATGCCCGGTTACGGCTTCTCTGCGCACATCGATCCGCTGAGGCTGGCAGCAGAGTTGGGTCCTGCGTCCGGTCACGGCACAGCTTACGACGCCGCCACGCACCTCTTCCTGGTTCCCTCACAGCTGGCGCCCATCCTGGACGCCGTCGAAGAGGGCTCCGTGCAGCTTCCCGGAACGCTGCAGACAATAATGCTCGGGGCCGCGCCAATTCTTGCGCCATTCCTGGAAAGGGCGGTCAAGCTCCTGCCGGATGTGGAGTTCAAACTGATCTACGGAATGACAGAGGTATTGCCCATCGCCATCGCAGACGGGCGGGAGAAGCTGGCCTTCGCCTCCGGGACCGAGGCGGAGTTCAGGGCTCCCGACGGCAGTGGAGAAGGCGACTTCCTCGGCGAGCCGCTGCCCGCCGTCGGAATCCGGGTAGCCGCAGACCACGAGCTGTTCGCCAGCGGTCCGAACATGTGCCACGGCTACCTCGGCCAGGACCGCATGGTGGAACACGCCACCGGCGACCTCGTGCGGCTGGACCATGGCGGAACGGGGGCGCCCCGCTTGGTCATGATCGGACGCAAGAAGGACATGATCATCAGGGGCAAGACCAACATTTATCCGGCGTTGTACGAGCCATTGGTCGCGGCGCTACGCGGTGTGCGGCAGGCCGTGATGGTGGGTGTTCCGGACAGCATCGGCGACGAGGCCGTTTGGCTGGCCGTCGTCGGCGGTCCTGATGAGCCCGCCCATGCCCTCAAGGCCCGCTTGGGCAGGGAACTTCCCAAGATCATCGACGAGTCAGCGCTGCCGGACCACATCGAAGTCCTTGATGCTCTTCCTGCCTCGGGAAGGCACCGCAAACCTGACCGGGTGGCGTTGCGGGAGATGTTCGCTGCCCGCCACGTCCCAAGGGCGGAAACGTGAGAATCGCAGTCACCGGTGCAACGGGGTTCATCGGTGGAGCGGTGGCCAGTGGTGCCGAAGCCCGTGGATGGGAGGTGGTGCGCTATGCCCGCCGACCGGGGGAGGGATTGCGCTATTGGGATTTGGCCGGGCTGCCGCCCGCCCGGCATCCGGTCGTGGATGCGGTGGTCCACGCCGGCGCCCACGTAGCTGATTGGGGAGACGCGGCACTCTTTCACCGGACAAACGTGTTGGGAACCAGGGCAGTTGCGGAGGCCTTCGCCGACACACGACTGGTACACATCTCAAGTTCCAGCGTCTATCCCTGGTGGCAACCATGCATGGACCGCGCCGAGGACGAGGTGGCTTCACGGCACCTGAATGCCTACGGCCGCAGCAAGGCGCTCGCCGATGTGGAAGCGAGGAGGCACTCCAACGCGGTCGCCCTGCGCCCGCATGCTGTATACGGTCCGGGGGATCGAACGCTCCTTCCCCGCCTGGTTGGCAACATCACCGCCGGACGGCTGATCAGCGTGGGAAACCCTCGGGTGAAACACCAGCTGACGCATGTGGACAACCTCGTCCGTGCTGTTCTCGCCGCTTGCCAGTCCACTGTCCAGGGCGCCGTTAATGTCGGAGATGCCGAACCCGTGGAACTGGGGAACGTCCTGCGGCAGGTCCTGGACGTCTCAGGCCATTCCGGTGTCCCCATCGCCTACCTTCCCGAGCTTGCGGCGATGGCGCTCGCAGCGGTTTCGGAGTCAGTTTCCCGGGTCAGCGGCCGCGCTCCGAAGGTCACCCGCTACGCAGTCAGCCAAGTGGGGAAACAGCGAACCTATCGCTTGGACCGGCTGCGCCACGAGCTGGGAATCGAGCCAATTTCGACCACGGTCTCCGATGCGGGAAAATGGTTGGAGCACGGGGCCTGATCGGTCCCAACCGCAAACCTTCCAGAGGAGAACATGGCGTTCGGTCAGCCCCGCATTGAATACAAGAGCAACGAGCAGATGCGCACCATGCACCAGGCCGGGCTTGTCCTGAGCAGGGCACTGGATGCTGCCGTTGCCGCTGCCAAGCCCGGAGTCACCACCAAGGACCTGGACGACGTCTTTGCCGCCGTGCTCAACGACGCCGGTGCCAAGTCCAACTTCCTCGGGTACCACGGCTTCCCGGCCACGATCTGCACCTCCGTGAACGAGGAAGTGGTCCACGGCATCCCCGGCGGGCGCGTTCTCCAGGACGGCGACATCATCTCCATCGACGGTGGCTGCATCGTTGATGGCTGGCACTCCGACTCGGCACGGACGGTCATCGTGGGCACCGCGGACCCTGAAGACCAGCGCCTCTCGGACGTCACCGAAGCAGCCATGTGGCGTGGTATCGCGGCGCTGGCCAAGGGTAAGTTCGTAGGCGACATCGGGAACGCAATCGATGACTACGTCTCGTCTGTCCCCGGCAAGCCCCTTGGCATCCTGGAGGACTACGTCGGCCATGGCATCGGTTCCGAGATGCACATGGCACCGGATGTCCTGAACTACAGGACCAGCCACCGTGGTCCCAAGATCCGTCCCGGGCTTTGCCTTGCCATCGAGCCCATGCTGGTTCGCGGTGACATCGAAACCGCCACGCTGGACGACGACTGGACCGTCGTCACCACAGACGGCAAGCGTTCCTGCCAGTGGGAGCATTCGGTAGCTGTCCACGAAAAGGGCATCTGGGTACTGTCCGCCCCCGATGGAGGCGCCGCACAATTGGCGCCCCTCGGCGTCGTTCCTGTCCCGATCCCGTAGCACCTGAATAAGAAGAGCGCGGCTACTGCAGTAGCCGCGCTCTTGCTTTGTCCCACAGGGTCAGGACTTCAGCTTCGGCTTGACGTCCTTGGTGTAGATGCCTTCAAGCGTCTTCTTCAGCTCATTCATGGTGGCCTGTACGTCGCCCTGCTGGGTGAGGATTTTGGCTGCCGACTTGGCCATTTCCTGGTCCGCGCCCGGTAGGAACACGCGTGCGTTGTCCTGGACCTTGGTGGCTGCGAGCTGGTCCATGGCTGTCTTGATCTGCGGCGTCGCCGCGAGGACAGCGGACATGTCAGCCGAGACCCGGGTGGGCATATAGCCGGTAGCGGCGGAGAATGCAGCAGTGTTCTCCGGCTCGGTCATGAACTTGAGGAATGTCGCAGCGGCCAGCTGCTCTTCCTTGGTGATGCCGCTGGGGATGCCCAGACCGGCACCGCCGGTGGGGCAGACGCCGCTGGGGGCCTCGGGACCGCCGGGCAGGAATCCGACGCCGACATTGAACTTCGCTGCCTTCAGGACGCCCAGGAGTGAGCCGGTCGAGGAAATGGTGGAGGACGTGATGCCGGCGGCGAAGTCGTCAGCTGCTTCCTTGGAGGAAACACCTGCCCAGCCATCCTTGTAGATGGAGTCCTGGGCCCATTGAAGCGCTGCCACCGATTCCTTGGAGTCGCAGGTAATGTCCCAGCCCTTGGACCAGCCGCCGCCCCAGCCCCACAGGTTGTTTTGCAGCGTCCACCCGGCGTAGCCGGCGAGGGCAGGGTAGATGTAGGCGTACTGGGCCCCTGAGGTGGCCTTGAGCTTCGGGGCCCACTCCGCGAACTCCTGCCACGTGGCCGGTGCGCGGTCGGGGAGGCCCGCTGCCTTGAAGTGATCCTTGTTGTAGTAGAACAACGGGGTGGAACGGCCGTACGGCAGTGCCCACTGCTTGTCGTCGTACTTGTAGTCGTCCACCAGTGATTTCTGGAAGTCGTCGATCTTGATGTCGAGCTGCTTGACCAGGCTATCGAGGGGGATGATGCTGCCGTTGGAGAAGTAGCGGAACCACCAGACGTCGGAAAGGACCACCAGGGCCGGCAAGCCGGTCTTGGCCGCCTGGGAAGTCTGGAACTTCTGGGCGATTTCCTCGTAGTTGGCCCCGGCGGTGACCAGGTTGACCTTGATGTCCGGGAACTTGGCGTGGAACTTATCGATAATGGCCTTCTCCACGTCCTGCGACTTGCCGGGGTGGTTGGTCCAGAAGTCGATGGAGGCTGCCGGCTTTACGCCGCTGAAGTCGATGGTTCCGGTGTCGACGGCGTCTGCCGTACCCGCCGTCGACGGTCCGCCGCAAGCGGCGAGGGCCGCAGCTCCGGCTCCGAGGCCCGCCAGACCCAGGAAATGGCGGCGGTCAAGGGTGGTGCTCATGGTGCTTCCTCTCAATAACTGACGTTGATGCGAATAATGCGGTGGAGAATCAACCGGTGACACTGCCTTGGGTCAGCCCGGCAACGATGTAGCGCTGGAGTGCGGCGAATACCAGCAGGATGGGGACGATCACCAGTACCGCTCCGGCCATGAGGATTCCCCAGCCCGCGCCGTTGCCTTCGGAGTTCTGGAGCAAGGTCAGGCCAACGGGCAGCGTCATTGTTTCGGGCCGGTCGGTGATGATCAGGGGCCAGATGTAGTCGTTCCATTCACTGACCACGGTCACCAGTGCCACCGTGGCGATGGACGGTACGGACACAGGGACGATGATCTGCCACAGCCTGCGCCAATGGCCTGCCCCATCAATCTCCGCGGCCTCAAGGATCGACGGCGGCAAGGTCAGGAAGTGCTGGCGCAGGAGGAAGGTTCCGAACGCGGTGCCAAGCCCCGGCAGGATGATGCCCCACAGGGTGTTCTTGCCGCCCATACCGGCGATCAGGATGTAATTGGGCAGGATCGAGACCTGCGCCGGGACCATGAGGGCCACCAGGATCAACATGAAGATGACGTTCTTGAACGGAAAACGCACGAATACCAGGGCGTAGGCGGTGAGGATTGCCAGGACCACCTTGATGGACGATCCCACCACGGTGACGATCAGGCTGTTGGCGAAGAACTGTGCGAACGGGACCGTGGTCATGGCTGTCACGTAGTTCTGCAGGTTCAGCGTCTCCGGGAGGATCTTCAGATCCATGGTGACGATCTCGCCGGGCTGCTTGAAGGAGCTCAGGAGCATCCACAACAAGGGCAGGAACACCACCAGGGTGGCGATGATCAGCGGGACATACCCCGTTGCCACTGTCTGGAGGAGATTGGACCTGGACAGGGGACGTTCGGGAGGAGCGGCTTGTTCGGTTTCTTCACGAACCAGGACCGGTGCCGGGGCGCTCATGAGTAGTGGACCTTTCGCTCTACGAACCGCAGTTGGAGGACGGTGATGATCAGCAGGATGGCGAAGAGGATCACCGAAATCGCGGCCGAGTAGCCGGCCCTGTTGTACGCACCGAAGGCTTGAAGGTAGGCCTCGTAGATCAGGGTGCTGGTGCCGTTGCCCAGCGGTGTCATGATGCGGATGAGGTCGAAGGCCTGCAAGGAGCTGAGCATGGTGGTGATCAGAAGGAAGAACGTGGTGGGGGACAGCAGCGGCAGTGAGATGTAGAAGAAACGCCGGACACTGTTGGCCCCGTCCAATGCGGCAGCCTCCATCACATCGCGGGGAAGGGACTGCAGCCCCGCCAGGAAGACCACGGCGCAGTAGCCCAGGTTCTTCCACACGTAGACGATGATCACCATCACCAGTGAGAGTTGGGGGTCGTTGATCCACTGCGGGCTCTGTTGGCCCAGGCCCCGGAGAATCCAGGCGAGGACTCCGTACCCGGGATCGAAGATGAACAACCACACCAAGCCGACGCCGACGCCTGACAACACATAGGGCGCGAACACCGCAGAGCGGGCGAAAGTGGTGCCCCGGACTTTTGAGTTCAAGGCCAAGGCGACCAGCAAGCCCAGGATCATGGAGCCGCCTACCGTCAGCACAGTAAAGGTTGCCGTGGTTCCCAGGACCTTGGGAGCATCCTCGCTGGTGAAGAACGTGACGTAGTTCTGCATCCCCACCACCGTGGCCTTGGCTGACCCAAGGGTCCAGTCCAGCGTGGAGTAGTAGATGTTGTTGATCAGGGGCCAATAGGTGAAGGTTCCGATCAACAGCAGGTTTGGCAAGGCCATGGCCAGGAACACCACGAAATCCTTGCGGCTCCGGCCGGACCAGCGCGGCCGTGCCTGAACGGGCGCGGCGCTGCTCATGTTTATCAAAGGGGCAGTCATGTAGTACTCACGGTTTCGGCGAATGCGGGGGCGCCTGCTCCCTCACAGGGGCGGCGAAGACAGGCCTAGCTCACCACATTGGCCATGGCCTCCAGCGCCAAAAGTGTCCTCCGTAGCGAGAGTTGTCTTACACTTCCGGGATCGTTCACCGGGCGTTACCCGCGCATTCGTATTTGAGGTTCGGCTCCCGTTTTGTTACGGACAGCCGATGGTGCCGGGGTGGAGAATGGAGCCATGAAGTCGATCACCGATGTTGAGGGCATCCGGATTGGGCATGTGCAGAAGAACGACGACGGGTGGCTCAGTGGCGTGACCGTCGTCCTTCCGCCTGTGGGAACCGTTGGATCGGTTGACGTGCGCGGCGGAGGCCCGGGAACGCATGAGACGGACGCCCTCGACCCCACCACCCTGGTCTCGACGGTGGACGCGGTGGTGCTGACCGGCGGGAGTGCCTTCGGTCTGGTGTCGGCCCATGGCGCCCAACGATGGTGCGAAGAACAAGGGCGGGGATTCGCCGTCCCCGGCACCGTGGTTCCGATTGTTCCGGCCGCTGCCATCTTCGACCTCGGCCGCGGTGGCGACGCGCACGCCCGACCCGACCAGGAGATGGGTTACCAGGCAGCTGCCGCGGCCTTCGCCTCAGGTGACCATGCCGCCGTCGAACGCGGAAACGTTGGTGCCGGTACCGGTGCCGTCGTTGCCCGCGGACAGTACAAGGGTGGTGTCGGAACGTCGTCAATCGAACTCGAGGGTGGCGTCGTCGTTGGAGCCATCGCCGTGGTCAACGCGTTGGGTTCGCCGGTGGGACTGGCGCCCCGCAGCGCGCGTCTAAGCGAGGAACGACCGAGCGTGCAGAGGGCGGCAGGTCCAGCGGCACTGAACACGACGCTCGTGGTGATCGCTACGAATGCGGTTTTGGATGTGGCTGAGTGCAAGAGGACTGCTTCGTCCGGGCATGCGGGCTTGGCGCGGGCGCTTGATCCGTCCCACACTTTGGCGGACGGCGACACCGTTTTCGCCCTGGCGACTGGCGCCGTCGCCCTTGACCGAAGCAGCGAACAGGCGCGGCAGGTATCGCTGATTACCCTGCAAAGCGCGGCGGCCGAAGCGGTCCGCTTGGCCATCCTGGACGGTGTGGAGGCGGCCGAAAGCATAACGACGGCGGTGGGCAGCTTCCCTGCCTTTCGACCTGCGGGGGAGTGACGACCGGGGATACGTGCGCTACCATGGTCGGATTTAACTTTCCAGCCTGAGTGGCGTAGAGTTATTTGTTGGTTGTCTGTGCAGCCGCGCCCTTTTTGGTGTCGCGGTTCCAAGGCGGTCAAGCAAACAAAAAACGTCCGTTGGATCTTCGGTGCCTCATCGAAGGACGGCGGCAAACAACAGTTAGCGGAGGATATGGCCAAGAAGGACGGGGTCATTGAGATCGAGGGCGTTGTGACTGAGGCTCTGCCCAATGCGATGTTTCGTGTTGAGCTCACCAACAAGCACATCGTTCTCGCACACATCTCTGGGAAGATGCGTCAGCACTACATCAGGATTCTCCCAGAGGACCGGGTAGTGGTGGAGCTGAGCCCATACGACCTCACACGTGGTCGTATCGTCTACCGCTACAAGTAAATTGCTGGGCGGCAGGCAATAGTGCCCAAGCCGCTCCAGCAGATCAACTGCAAAACACGCAAAGGAACGCCATGAAGGTCAAGCCGAGCGTCAAGCAGATCTGCGACAAGTGCAAAGTGATCCGCCGTAACGGCCGGGTCATGGTGATCTGCGAGAACCCGCGCCACAAGCAGCGCCAGGGCTAATTCCCTTCCGGGAATCAGCGCCCGCAAGGGCAAACCTGGGTTGCTAGCCCACGCAAGTAAATAAAGGCAGCACAAGCTGTGCCAGGACTGCTTCACAGAGCCTGGTCAGCGAACCCCCGGTCGGAGGCTGGGGCCGCATGGATAGTGCGGGTGTACTGCCTACGACCTCCGGTTTATTCAAGGAGTACCGCCACTATGGCTCGTCTCGCTGGCGTAGACATTCCCCGCGAAAAGCGGTTGGAAATTGCGCTTACTTACATCTACGGCGTGGGCAAGACCCGTGCACACGAAACCCTGGCTGCCACCGGCATCAGCGCTGACGTTCGCGTCAAGGACCTGACTGACGCCGAACTGGTTCAGCTGCGTGACTACATTGAAGGCAACTACAAGGTTGAGGGTGACCTTCGCCGCGAGGTAGCCGCTGACATCCGCCGCAAGGTTGAGATCGGCAGCTACGAAGGCCTGCGCCACCGCAAGGGCCTGCCCGTACGCGGACAGCGTACGAAGACCAACGCTCGTACCCGCAAGGGCCCGAAGCGCACCGTCGCCGGCAAGAAGAAGGCCGGACGTTAATCCCTCGGGATTGACCTGGTTTTCCCCCGATAACTTTCTGTAGGAGAAACAATGCCCCCGAAGACTCGTGGAGCGGTTCGTAAGCCGCGTCGCAAGGATAAGAAGAATATTGCGCTTGGACAGGCGCACATCAAGAGCACCTTTAACAACACCATCGTGTCCATCACGGACCCGACTGGCGCTGTGATCTCCTGGGCTTCCGCCGGTGAGGTTGGCTTCAAGGGCTCCCGTAAGTCCACCCCGTTCGCTGCCCAGATGGCTGCCGAAGCTGCTGCAAAGCGCGCTCAGGAGCACGGTCTGCGCAAGGTTGACGTTTTCGTCAAGGGACCAGGTTCGGGACGCGAAACCGCAATCCGTTCGCTTCAGGCTGCTGGCCTCGAGGTTGGCTCCATCCAGGACGTCACCCCCAGCGCCCACAACGGTTGCCGCCCGCCGAAGCGCCGCCGCGTCTAATTAGGTTCACCCTGCCTGACTGGCCGGGCCTGCTGTGGATGGTTTGACCGTCCACAAGCATGGCCCGGCTGGTCAGGCTGGAAACCGAAGCCGATTTCCACCACCTGTGTTGCGTCATATAGCGGATGCTCGCCGAAAGGAAACCTAAGTGCTCATTGCACAGCGCCCCACCCTGTCTGAAGAAGTTGTATCCGAGAACCGCTCCCGTTTCATCATTGAACCGCTGGAGCCGGGCTTCGGTTACACCCTCGGAAACTCCCTCCGCCGTACCCTGCTCTCCTCCATCCCCGGTGCTGCTGTAACCAGCATCCGGATCGATGGCGTGCTGCACGAGTTCACCACGGTTCCGGGTGTCAAGGAAGATGTCACCGAGATCATCCTGAACATCAAGAACCTTTCGGTTTCCTCCGAGCACGACGAGCCGGTTGTTGCTTACCTGCGCAAGCAGGGCCCCGGAGTCGTCACCGCCGCGGACATCGCTCCGCCGGCCGGCGTCGAATTCCACAACCCGGATCTGCACATTGCCACTCTGAACTCGAAGGGCAAGTTCGAACTCGAACTGACCATCGAGCGCGGCCGTGGCTACGTTTCGGCAGCTCAGAACAAGTCCGGCGACTCCGAGATCGGCCGTATCCCGGTCGACTCGATCTACTCGCCGGTCATGAAGGTAACTTTCCGCGTGGAAGCTACCCGTGTTGAGCAGCGCACCGACTTCGACAAGCTCATTGTCGACGTCGAGACCAAGCAGGCAATCGCTCCGCGCGATGCTGTTGCTTCCGCAGGCACCACCCTGGTGGAACTGTTCGGTCTGGCCCGTGAGCTGAACACCGCAGCTGAAGGTATCGAGATTGGCCCGTCGCCGACGGACGCTGCCCTGGCAGCGGACATGGCTCTGCCGATCGAGGATCTGGACCTCACGGTCCGTTCCTACAACTGCCTCAAGCGTGAGGGCATCCACACCGTGGGTGAACTCGTTGCCCGCTCCGAGGCTGACCTGATGGACATCCGTAACTTCGGTGCGAAGTCCATCGACGAGGTCAAGGCAAAGCTCGTCGAACTGGGTCTGTCCCTCAAGGACTCCCCTCCCGGTTTCGATCTCGCAGCCCGCGCCGCAGCCATCGAAGAGGACGACGCCGCGTTCAGCGACGACGAGCTCTAAACAGCAGATCTTGGCCGCCAGGTCCAGCAATGGACCTGACCGGCTCTCATAACAGGAGAAATAACTATGCCTACCCCCACTAAGGGTCCGCGCCTCGGAGGCGGCCCGGCTCACGAGCGCCTGATGCTCGCGAACCTGGCAGCTGCTCTTTTTGAGCACAAGCGCATCACCACCACGGTCACCAAGGCCAAGCGCCTCAAGCCGTACGCAGAGCGTCTGGTCACCTTCGCCAAGCGTGGCGACCTCGCTTCCCGCCGCCGTGTTCTCGGCCTGATCAGCGACAAGGGCGTTGTCCACGAGCTGTTCACCGACATCGCCGGCGCCGTTGCCAACCGCGATGGTGGCTACACCCGTATCACCAAGATCGGCAACCGCAAGGGCGACAACGCTCCCATGGCTGTCATCGAGCTCGTTCTCGAGCCGGTTTCCCCGAAGCAGGCCGTTGTTGCTGAAGCAACCGCTGCCGCTGCCAAGGCTGCTCCGGCTGCCGAAGCTCCTGCCGAGGAAGAGGTTGTAGAGACCGAAGCTGCTGAAACCGAAGAGGCTCCGGCCGCTGAGGCCGAAGCTGCTGACGCTGAAGTTGCTGAAACCGAAGAGGCTCCGGCCGCTGAGGACAAGAAGTAATTCACTGAATTCTTCACAGTAGACTTGAGTCTATGAACGAACGAAAACCCGCTGCCCCCGTATTGGGGGGCGGCGGGTTTTTGCGTGTCCGGCTTGATCTTTCCTACGACGGCGGCCCTTTCAGCGGGTGGGCAATGCAGCCGGGCCTGCGGACCGTGCAGGGCTCCCTTGAAGAAGCTCTGGCCTTGCTCCTGCAGCGCAGTGTACGTGTAACCGTCGCCGGCCGGACCGACGCCGGTGTCCACGCCCGCGGCCAAGTAGTCCACTTCGACGTCACCGAAGCCGAGTGGCTGTCACTGCCGCGAGGACAGGAACTTGATCCCGCCGTCGCAATTTTGCGGCGGCTCCGCGGCGCTTTGAGCCGCGTCCTGGGCGACTTCACCGGTGCAGTGGAAGTGCACGACGCCGGTCTGGCGCCGGAAGGTTTCGACGCGCGCTTTTCGGCGTTGTGGCGCAGGTACAGTTACCGGATTGCCGACGGTCCGGGGCGGTGGGATCCGGTGCTTCGTGGCATCACGCTCTGGCACAAGGTGCCCCTGGATGTTTCCTTGATGAACGAAGGTGCTCAGTCCTTGCTGGGGCTCCAGGATTTCCGCTCGTACTGCAAGCCCCGGGAGGGTGCCACCACCATCCGTGAGCTGCAGAAGTTCTCGTTTGCGCGGGGGAGTGACGGCGTCATTGTGGCCACCGTGCAGGCTGATGCGTTCTGCCACAACATGGTGCGTTCGTTGGTCGGATCAACCCTGCGAGTGGGGGAGGGGCTGGAGCCTCCCATATGGCTTCACGAGCGGCTGCTTGAGCGGAAGCGGGATGCAAAATCCGCGCTGGCTGCGCCACATCCGCTGGTTTTGGAGGAAGTCGCCTACCCGTCCGACAGTGAGCTGCTGGCCCGGGCCGAGTTGACGCGGGCGCGGCGCGAGTAGCCTTTTGTCGTACGGCCCCCGGACGTTGGAGGACCCCCTCCCGGCTCTGGGTACCGGAAGGGGGCCGTTGTGGCACTCCGTGGTCTGGGATCCGCGAAGTGCCGGTCAGTGGTCTGGCTGGAACCCTAGAAGGAACCTGCCAGGTTATTCATGACGTTGAGGACTGCCGGACCCATGATCACGATGAACAGCACGGGCAGGATGCAGAACATCAGTGGGAACAGGACTTTGACAGGCAGTTTCATGGCCTGCTCCTCAGCCCTCTGACGCCTCTTTACCCGCATCTGCTTGGCTTGGGTTCGGAGGACATTGGCGATGGCAATACCGTAAGCGTCGGCCTGGACGATTGCGCCGACGAAGGCCCGGAGATCATGGACATCGACGCGGTCAGCGAGGGCGACGTACGCTTCTTTGCGGCTGCGTCCAGCCTGCATGTCCTGGAGGGTGCGCAACATTTCCATGGACAGAGGTCCGGATCCATTCTGTCCTGCCCGTGCCATGGCCCCTTCAAAGCCGAGTCCGGCTTCGACGGAGATGAGCATCTGGTCAAGGGTGTTTGGCAGCTCAGCCTGGATGGCCTTCTGGCGCTCGGCTGCGCGGCCGTGGATGAGAAGATCCGGGATGAAGTAGACCACCAGGATGACGCCAAGGTACAACAGGAAACCTGGACCGGAGGGTGCCCGCAGGAAGAACATGAGCCCGATGGCACCGGCGGCCAGAGCCAGGACAGGCTTGAGGACGAGCAGACGTCCCAGCGGCAGACCGGCTGGACGTCCCAGCCTTGCGAGTAGCTTGTCGAGCCATACCGCATACCCCTGGGGAGTAATCCGGGCAGCGAGGCGCTTCAGGGTTTCCCTGGAGGACTGCGGTCCGAGTTCGGCGGTGGCTCCGGCGCTGCGGCCCAAGTTGGTACGGACAGTTGCGAGGCCGGCCCGGTCCACTGAAATGAAGGCCCATGCCATGAATGCGATGGGAAGAACGATCAGTGCAACGGCAGCCCAAGCGATGAGATTCATGGTCGCTCCCTAGAATTTGATCTTGACGACGCGGCTGAGCCAGAACGTGCCCACGCCCAGAAGGATGACGGCCACCACCAACATGACCCACCCGATGGGGTTGGTGAACAGGGGCCGGATGTAGGTGCCGTTGAAGAGGCAGAGGTAGAAGAACATGCCCGTGGGCAGCGCTATCAGGATGTATGCCGACAAGCGACCCTCTGCGCTGAGCGCCCGGACTTGGCCCTTGATCTGAGAGCGTTCGCGAATTGTTTCGCCTACATGGTCCAGCACCTCAGCCAAGTCACCGCCTACCTCGCGATGGATCTCAATGGCCTGTGCGGCCCACAGGAAATCCTCGCTGTGAAGACGGGCCGCAGCGTCCATCAATGCATCCCGCAGGTCCCGCCCCAGGCGTGTTTCGCCGACAATTCTGGCAAATTCGTCCCGTGTGGGTGACTGTGCTTCCTGGGCGACGGCGTCGACTGCCCGCAGCAGACTGTGGCCTGCCCGCATGCTTCCGGACAGCATCTGCAGGGTGTCGCCCAGCTGAGCCTCGAACTGGGCCCGGCGACGCGATGTCCTGACCTTCAGAAAGAGGCGGGCGCCTAGCGGTACTCCGACGGCGAAGAGGACGATCCCGATGAGGCCTCCGAGGACAAAGCCGATCAGTGCGCCGGTGAACGTGCCGCAGATGACCAGCAGAACATAGTCGGCAGGTCGCATTCGCAAACCAGCCTGTTCCAAGAGAATCCTGGTCCCCGAGGCGCGGCTGGCCGATACGCTGTTGTCCACCAGCGCGACCGCCGAATTCGTGACGCGGGTCAGCACCGAACCTTCATTGCCGCCGTTGGGACGTCTCCGCGACAAGGCGATTTCCGAGTTCCTTGACCGGGGAATGAGGAACAGGCTGATGGCCAGTGCCGCAAGACCGAGAATTAATCCTGCGACGAGTATCAGTGGGTTGGTGGCAGTCATCGTTTTCCACCTCCAATAGGCACTGAGCCAAAGACAGCCGGTGAGAGACGGATGCCAAGGTTCGCGAAATGGTCAACGAACCGTGGCCGGACGCCGGTCGGTACCGCGCTCCCCAGGAACCGTCCGTTGGCATCCATACCTGCGGAGTAATCGAAGGTGAACGCGTCCTGCAGTGTCACCACATCACCCTCCATGCCCTGGACTTCAGTTACGTGCGTGATACGCCGTGTTCCATCCCGCAAGCGCGAAATCTGGACGACCAAGTTCACAGCCGAAGAAATCTGCTCCCTGATGGCCCGGAGTGGAAGATCCATCCCGGCCATCAGGACCAAGGTTTCGAGGCGGGCGATGGCATCGCGTGGCGAATTCGCGTGGACTGTGGAAATGGAGCCGTCATGTCCGGTGTTCATCGCTTGAAGCATGTCCAGTGCCTCGCCGCCACGGACCTCCCCGACCACGATTCTGTCCGGGCGCATGCGCAGCGAGTTACGGACGAGATCCCGGATGGCGACTTCGCCCTTTCCTTCGATATTGCTGGGGCGGCTTTCCAATCGCACGACGTGGGACTGCTGCAGTTGCAGTTCCACGGCGTCCTCGATGGTAACGATGCGTTCGTCCGCGGGAAGGAATGAGGACAGGACGTTAAGGAGCGTAGTCTTGCCGGTTCCCGTACCGCCCGAAACGATGATGTTCATCCGGGCCTGGACACAGGCGTGCAGGAGTTCCGTGATCTCCGGACTCATGGTTCCCAATTGAACAAGGTTCTGTGCGGTCAGCGGTACGCGGCCGAACTTGCGGATGGTGAGGGACGAACCACTGACTGCGAGGGGAGGAATGATTGCGTTGACGCGGGAACCATCGGCAAGCCTTGCATCGACGAGTGGAGAAGATTCATCGATGCGACGGCCCACTTTGGAAACGATCCGCTCGATGATCCTGCGCAAGTGTTCTTCGGAAGTGAAGCGGACATTGGTCAGATGGAGCTTTCCAGCAATCTCGACGTAGACCTTATCCGCGCCGTTCACCATGATCTCTGTGACGTCCTTGTCGTCAAGGAATCGCTGAAGGGGACCAAGGCCCAGGACATCGTCCGCGATCTCCTGCACAAGACGTTGCCGCTCTGATGGCGTCAGCGGTATATCGTCCTCGTCGATGACCGCCCGGAGTTCCTCTTTTACGTACCGATGGAGTTCGCCTTCATCAAGGCTCGTGTCCGAAATGCGGGAACCCATCCGATCAAAGAGTGCGTTGCTGGTGCGCTCCTTGACGGCTCCCAGCGCCAGGCTGGAGTCCTCACTGATTCCTCCGGACGCCGATGAACCGGCGAGGTAGTCGGGGATGTTTGTGGAGGGAATTGCCCAGGGATCGCCCGAGGGCAAGGCCGAAGATGATTCTTGTCCTGATCCCCGAGCGGACTCGAGGCGCTTGGCGAGGCTCACCGGACTACCGCCCTTCTGTGCAGTTGCTTGTGCGGCCGTTCTTCCCAGCCAGGCTTGAAGCGCTCTACGAGTTGGCGCAGACCCCGGAGGGTCACGTCCTTTGCACCGTCCTGGAGCAAAGGCACACCCCTGTTTGTTGAGTAGGGGAGCGAACGAGACCGCGGCAAGGTAATGTCCACGGGGCAACCCACGGTGGCCTCCACGTCAGCCAGCGTCAGGCCGCTCCGCTTGTCAGCGAAATTCAACACGACGTGGCGGTGCTCCGGGACCAATCCAATCTCATCCAGGACCTCAAGCCCGTTGCGGAGCCCCCTGATGCTGGGAATGTCCATACCGCAGACCCAGACAACATCCGAAGCCCGTTCCAGTGTTGCGAGAACGTGTTCGCCCAGACCTGGCGCGGTGTCCACAATGACGTAGTCGAATTCTTCAGCCAGTTGCTCCAGAAGGTGCCCCACCTGTTCCGCCGAGATCTGGTCAACCTGGGAGGGATTACGGGGGGCGCACAGAGCGTAGATACCTGCAGGGTGAACCGTCAGATACGACTTAAGGACCATGCTGTCCTGAACGGCTGCACCGGTGACGGCATCAGCGATGGTCTTTTCGGGTTCCAGGAGCAACCCGGAAGCCACGTCACCAAACTGCAGGTCGAGATCAGCGATGACGACCTTCATCGCGGAGGTTCGTCCGAGACCGACAGCCAAATTGGTCGATATCGTCGTCTTGCCGACTCCGCCTTTCGGTGACATGACGGCAATGATCCTGCCACCTTGCCGGCTTCCGTCCACTTGGGCGCCGAGTCCCCGCCTGCGCCCGGCTGAAGCGAGGCTTGCCCGCTCAAGCAGGACCCGGATGGAAGACTCGTCTGCGGCGGGCTCAAGCAAGTCACGGATACCCGCCCGCATGGCCGGCAGGGCCACTTCAGCAGCGTTGCCTGCAGCCAGGACGACGCTGATTTCGGGGTACTGGAGGTCAAACAGACTCGCCAACCGAATGGCATCATCGACATTGAGGCCGGGCCCAAGCACGAGTACTTCGAGCAGTTCTCCGGAGAGGACCCGTAGAACGTCGTCCGGCCCCTGCGGTAGATAGTCGGCCATGATGGACTGAACGTCACCATGCAGGCCAGAGGCCGCCTGCCGTACGCGCCTCTCGAACTCAACGTCCGCCGTAATAACCAGGAAGCGGCTCATTGGAGCACCTCTGCTTTCTTGATGGTGACGCGGACACTTTCTTTGGCATCTGCGGGTTCCTTGGTAAGCCAGATATCCCCGTACTTGGCTCCGTAGACGATCTTGGTGGCGTCGAGGTCGCTGCGGGCCAGCGTAACGATGAAGGAACCCTCGGGGAGTTGCGTATTCGCCTGCTCAGAGCTGGCCTGGGCGGTGTTCGTGTTCTTCGCCGTGGCCCGCTGGACGCTGGTCACCAGCACCTTGTGGAAGACGAGTTCGGCGGACGCGTCGGCTTCTGCTTGCCCTGCGTTTCCCAACAACACGACAACGCCGACGGTGTCCCCGGCGGACAGTCGGCCGCCCACAACCCGCTGTGCGTCCAGTTGCACGGAAACCTCCTGGAGGCCTTCGGGGACCGGCACGGATCCAGGGGCGGCCAGACTACTCGGATCCACCAGCCTGACGCCGAGCAAGGCCTCACCGGGGATAAGTTCGACGCCGGCAACTTTGCCTTCCAGCCCGGAAAGCGACTTCAGTGCCCCATTGGGTACGGAAGCCGCCGGCAGGGACGTGAGTTTCACAGCAGACTTGATCTGCTGGAGATCGGCCCCCTCGGGAATTTGTTTTTGGATGACCAGGACATCAACAGGTTGGAGGTCCTTTTGCGCGCGTGCGTCAGCTGCTTGTACATATGTGACCAGCAGCAGTGTGCCGACTATCGCCAGCACGACGGCTACTATGCCTCCCAGTAGGCGTGTTTTCATTGTGGTTCTCCCTTATTGCACGTGGAGTTTTCTCCCAGATTGATTGCTATTTAGTGAGTTGGACACCCAAGGCGCCGTACGTGGTAGGACCGCCCAGAGTCGCGGCCTCCGTCAGACTTACTTTCTTGATGAATGTTCCGAACAAGCCGGTGTCACTGTTGCCCAACTTCAACGATTTCTGCAGAGCCGCCGCGTCGGAGGACATGTATGTTGGCCCGCCACCGTTGAGGTGCCAGCCACTCAGTGAGATTTGGGCAAACGCTTCGATCTTGAAGGCTTTGCCGGATGGTGCGGAATTGCAGGGGTTGGTCCCCGAGCCCTTCTTGACGGGGCAGTAAGTGTTGAAGACGGGAATAAGAACTTCAACAGGTTTGCCGGCTTTGAGCTTTGCCTCCCATGAAGCGAAAGTGGAACTGCAGGTCGAGTCAAAGTCATTGCCCGGATTGGAATTGACCCAAGGATTGCTCACGTCGAGATGTATGGTGCATTGCCCCGTGTGATCGAGCCAGCCAAAGCCTCCGGGAACTTCGAAGCCCGAAGATGACTGGTGTGGGCAGGCGTACGCGGGATCATCGGACAGTTTGGTCCCATGGACCGGAAAGAACTGGAGGCCCTTGGTGAAGCTCGGGTCCGACTCACATTTGGAGAACGTAAGCGGCAAAGCGTCGGTTGCCTTGAAACCACCAAATTTCGCTTGTGCTTTTGCTTTGATGTCGGCCGTTTCCAGGCCAAGAGCGCGGGCGAACACCAGGGAGAAATGGTTATCCCCGGAGGTGTTGCGTGATTGGGTAGTGATATCGACGGTCCCGGTACTGAGGTTGACTGAGGCCACCGGGGCATTGCTGACGCCGTCCAGGGCATTCATGCCGGCCAGGGAGGTCGCAGCCGACGACGGAGCAGCGCAGTCGCTGGAGCTGGCGCTCTTGGCACACGCTTGAGCAATGCCGATGGCGGCTGAGTCAGCGCCATTCTGCAGTTGCGCGTGCTCGGAATACATCATCGCCACATCAACCGCAAAAGCGGTCATGCCCAACAGGGCCACCATAAGCATTGCCGTCATGGGGGCCACTGCTCCCCGCTCGGGGTCGTCATGCCTCAGCCGCCACATCGCATGACTCCTTTGCCTGAGGTCTTCAACTGCGACGGAATTCCCGGCACCAGTCCTGGAAAGCCGGTCATCCACGTTGTGCTGTAGGAGACCGTGACAGTGACGTTGCAAGGGGTGGACCCTGACGAAACAACCGTTATATCTCCGGGCTTCAGGCTGACCGATGGAGCGGCAGCCACACCCGCGGCCTGGGCAGCACTGACGCTGTAGCCCGCTTCGGCCTGATGAATTGCGGCGTAGCGCGCTGCTTCCCGGGCGGCCTCCGACAATGAGATCTGGATATTGAATGCCCGGCCGAACTCAAAAATGCCGAGCACCAATACGAGAAATATCGGCAGCACCAAAGCGAACTCAACAGCTACAGCGCCTGCTTGGTCCTTGGTCTTTTTGGATCTCATTTCTTCTCCCAGATGAATGAGCCTGGGCCGGCTGCAGCCGATTGTTCATCGGAGCAGCCGGCCCGGGTATCGAAATGAAGCCGGCCAGGTCCGGGCTACGGCAGGGTGTCAGCGACGGTCTTGAAGCCCTTCAGGACGTCTTGACCGAGAGTGAGGACCGTACCCACGATGACTGCGGCGATCAGAGCTACGAGCAGGCCATATTCAACGGCGGTCGCGCCTTTCTCTTCCCGGGCGAAGCGGTCCTTGACGCCGGCGATGAAAGCGATGGTGTGGATCATGAAAGTAGACATTGGAAAATCCCTCCCAGAAATGATTTTGTTTGAGTGTAATGAATGGTTATTGCGAGAGTGCAGATATGTCCGAGCTCGAAGGGCTGTTATCGCTTTTGCCGTTCGGAATTCGATGACTCAAGAATTGCCTAGCCACACCAAAAGCCACAATGCGTAGCCGTACTCGATTTATTTGGGCACGCATTACTTGCCCGACAACACCGGAGGCGCGAAGTACTCAGTCCCGGCCTCTGAACAGGCGGGAACTACTTGGTTCCGACAGGAGACTTACTAATGGGGAAGCTGCGTCAAGCAGGGATAAGCACGTACTCAGCCAGGCTCAGTGCAGGGCGAGGATGACACCGAAGGCTGCGAGGACCATTGCGGGTCCATGAGCCGTTTCTGCTGGTTTTTCCGCGGATCGCAGCCGCAACATCAGCACCGTGAGCACCCCGCCCACCACGAATCCCAGCAAGCCGCCGAAGAGTACTTGCTGCCAACCCAAGTAGCCCAAGTACATTCCAAGTGGTGCCGCGAGCTTCACATCGCCCATTCCGAGGGCGCCCGGCGAAATCAGTCCCAAAATCAGGTAGCCGGCGAAGAGTATGAAGCCTCCGGCGAGTGCGCGGAGCAGGTCTGTCCACCCAGGCTCAAGCATCGAAGACACAGCCAGAAGCCCCATTGCGCCGACAAGCAGGGCCAAAACAAGGGGGTTGGGAAGCAAATGAAGCGTGAAATCAATGCGGGATAATTGGACGCCTAAAAGCGCCAATAAAAGAAAGGCCGGCAATTCCGACGCCATCCCAAACCGCCCCCCAAGCAAAGCGAAGAGCAATGCCGTAAGCGCCGCCGTCGTGATCCGGACCTTAAGGGGAGGGAGGCCGCCGAGCCGCGGCAGCGAGCGGGCGATGAGCAGCTCGCACAACGGGCTGAGCAGGAGGCCTGCAAGCGCCAGCAGGAGTGGCATGGCAAGTCCGTCAGTCACGTGCTCTCCCTCATTAACACAGGTACCCCCGGGCGGTCTAACCCCATTTTGACCCGGGCGCCCCGTTACCGGTATTGTTTAGAGTCGTTGTGCGTGTCCTATCTCGATGACACATGCCTTCAGGGGGATCCAGTTGCAGGATCGCTAACTCCGGAGGCATTTCGAGATCTTGGGATGACTGGTACATAGAGCCCTCACCTCTGCTCCGGTAGCGCATACATAGTAGGTACACGACTCACTGCGTGTCGCCTAAAACATGAACGCCAGAACAAGAACGAGGCAAAACCGTGCGTACGTACACCCCGAAGCCCGGCGATATCAACCGCCAGTGGCACGTCATTGACGCCACCGACGTTGTCCTTGGTCGTCTTGCCAGCCAGACCGCAACACTGCTGCGCGGAAAGCACAAGCCGACCTATGCGTCCCACATGGACATGGGCGACTTCGTCATCATCATCAACGCTGAAAAGGTTGCCCTCACCGGCGCCAAGCTGGAGCAGAAGCGCGCATACCGCCACTCCGGTTACCCGGGCGGCCTGACCTCCGTCAACTACGCCGAGCTGCTGGAATCCAACCCGGTTCGCGCTGTTGAGAAGGCCATCAAGGGCATGCTCCCCAAGAACTCCCTGGCAGCTCAGCAGCTGGGCAAGCTCAAGGTCTACGCAGGCTCCGAGCACCCCCACGCTGCACAGCAGCCGAAGACTTTCGAAATCACCCAGGTCGCCCAGTAGTCCTGGCCACCAACCAACTTTTCATTACAAGGAGAACCGTGGCTCAGAACGAAGAACTGACCGCCGAAGCCGTCGAGGCTGAGGAAAACCTCACCAGCTACACCTCTGAAAGCAGCGCCGCTGCTGAAGATGCTCCCAAGAAGGAGCGCCCGGCACTGACCGTCGCCGGTGCAGCTGTTGGCCGCCGCAAGGAAGCCGTTGCACGCGTTCGCGTTGTTCCGGGTTCCGGCAAGTGGATCATCAACGGCCGCGAGCTGGCCAACTACTTCCCGAACAAGCTGCACCAGCAGGATGTCAACGAACCGTTCCGCGTTCTTGACCTCGAAGGTGCTTACGACGTCATCGCCCGGATCCACGGTGGTGGCCCCTCCGGCCAGGCTGGTGCACTGCGCCTCGGCATCGCCCGTTCGCTGAACGAGATCGACGTCGAGAACAACCGCGCCACCCTCAAGAAGGCTGGCTTCCTGACTCGCGACGCCCGCGTCATCGAGCGTAAGAAGGCCGGTCTCAAGAAGGCACGCAAGGCCCAGCAGTACTCCAAGCGTTAATTCGCTTCGCCCCACGTCAGGGGTATCGGAGGCCCGTTCCATCCTTTCGGTGGGGCGGGCTTCCGCCGTTTAAGCACGCCGCAAAGGTGGGTCGGGAGGGGACGCTCCCAAGCCCCGATGAACAGCTGCTGCCGTGGCGTCGTCTAAACTTGACCCGATGTCTAGATTATTTGGAACAGATGGCGTGCGCGGTCTCGCGAACGGATTACTCACCGCCGAACTGGCTATGCAGCTCGCGCAGGCGGCCGCCGTCGTACTCGGCCATGACCGCGCGACGGACGGAAAACGGCCCCGGGCGGTAGTCGCCAGGGACCCCAGGGCCAGCGGTGAATTCCTCGCCGCCGCCGTGGAGGCCGGGCTTTCCAGCTCCGGTATCGACGTCTACGACGCCGGTGTTCTCCCCACCCCGGCCGCGGCTTACCTGGTGGCAGACCTCGACGCCGACTTCGGCGTCATGCTGTCCGCCTCCCACAATCCTGCGCCGGACAACGGAATCAAGTTCTTCGCACGGGGCGGCCAGAAGCTGCCTGACGACGTCGAGGACGCCATTGAGGCACAGCTGGGCAAAGAGCCGCAGCGGCCCGTGGGCGCCGACGTCGGACGCATCCAGCGCTTCTCCGACGCCGAGGACCGCTACATCGTCCACCTGCTCGGCACGCTCCCGAAGCGCCTGGACGGTTTGAAAGTCGTGGTCGACTGCGCCCACGGCGCCGCGAGTGGTTGCTCGCCCCAGGTGTTCAAGGACGCCGGCGCGGACGTCGTGGTGATCGGTGCCGAGCCCGATGGCCTGAACATCAACGAAGGCGTGGGTTCAACGCACCTGGGTCCGCTGAAGGAAGCCGTCGTCAAGCATGGCGCCGACCTCGGCGTAGCGCACGACGGCGATGCTGACCGCTGCCTTGCGGTCGACCACGAAGGCAACGAAGTGGACGGCGACCAGATCATGGCGATCCTGGCCCTGGCCCTCAAGAAGGCCGGAAAGCTCAAGGACGACATCCTGGTTGCCACGGTCATGAGCAACCTTGGCCTCAAGATCGCCCTCCGCGATGCCGGCATCACCATCCGCGAAACCGGTGTGGGTGACCGCTACGTACTGGAGGAAATGCGCGACGGCGGTTACAACCTGGGCGGCGAACAGTCCGGCCACGTGATCTTCTCCGACTATGCAACCACAGGCGACGGCGTCCTGACCGGTCTGCAGCTTGCCGCGCAGGTGGCCCTCACAGGACGCTCCCTCCAGGAGCTTGCCGGCGTGATGACCAAGCTCCCGCAGCTCATGATCAACGTCAAGGGCGTCGACAAGGCCCGCGCCGCCACCGACGAAGGCGTGGCCGCGGCTGTGGCCGCAGCCGAGCTGGAACTCGGCGAAACCGGCCGCGTGCTGCTCCGTCCCTCGGGTACGGAGGCGCTGGTCCGCGTGATGGTGGAAGCGGCAGACATGGAAACCGCCGAACGCATTTGCACTGAGCTGGCAGCCGTGGTCAAGGAGCGCCTCGGCGCCACCAGCGAGATGGCCGTCTAGGTAGAGCTAGAGGTAGTCAGGCGCTGCCTCAAGCCCGAAGTATTCTTCGAGAGTCGCGATGCCGCGTGTGGCCATGTCCACCGCGGCATCGACTCCGATGTACCGCAGGTGCCAGGACTCGTAGAAGTAGCCCGTGGTTTCGTGGAACATCCACGGGTACCGCACGACGAATCCGTACTTGTGCGCATTGGCCTTGGCCCAAACCGCTGCCGGTTGCTCGGCGAAGCACGGCTGGAAGCTGCAGGCTCCACCGCCGTCGCCGATATCGAAAGCCCAACCCGTTTGGTGCTCCGAATGGCCCGGGCGTGCCGAAGCATGGTCGGCCCCGGCCTGACCGGAGCTGGCGACATATCCGTTGTACGTGGACACCTGGGTGGTATAGGAACGGTAGCCCGAAGCCAGCGTCATGATGACGCCCTCCGAAGCCGCCGCGCCGAACATCTTTTCCGCGGCAGCCGCCGTCGTGCTGTTCAGCAACGCGGCTTCCCCGCTGACGGCGAGCCGTATGGCCGGCTGCACCAAATCTGCGGGCACAAAGTTCTGCGGGTTCAGGGGCCTGTGCTTGTTGACGACGACCCAGGGGCTGGTGGGATCGGTCAATGAGTACTGGGTCTTGAGGGTGCTCGAAGGAGCCGGACTTGGGGTAGCCACCGTGGGCTCCGCAGTGGCTGTCGGCTCGGTGGTGGGTGCGGCAGCGGTGCTGGAGGCGGCCGCTGACGGCGTGGCGTCGGCCTGGACCGGCACCGTAGCCCCGGCGGGGGAGGGCGTGCCATTCTGTGGAGTGCAGGCGGTCAGGGCAGCAAGCCCGGCTCCGGCCGTGAGCAGCCCGGCAAAAGCCCGACGGCTGGGCAGCGGAGTGTTTTCGGTGCGCAACTAGACCTTCCTTAACAGCATGCGCCGGATGGAGTGGTCCGCATCCTTGGTGAGCACCAGCTGTGCCCGCCCACGCGTCGGCAGGACGTTTTCCTTCAGGTTGGGCTCGTTGATGCGCTTCCAGATGCCCCGGGCCGTGGATTCGGCGTCTTCGTCGGACAACGTGGCGTACCGGTGGAAGTAGGACTCGGGCTGGGCAAAGGCGGTGCTGCGCAGCTTGCGGAAGCGGTCCACGTACCATTCCTCGATGTACGAGGTCTTGGCATCGACGTAGATGGAGAAATCGAAGAAGTCACTGATCGCGAGGCCTTGCTTTCCGTCCATGCGGGGCCGGGCCGGCGCAAGCACGTTCAAACCCTCGACGATCAGGACATCGGGGCGTCGCACGACGACTTCCTTGCCCGGCACGATGTCGTAGGTCACGTGTGAGTACCACGGCGCCCGGACTTCCTCGGCCCCGCCCTTGACCTCCGAGACAAAGCGGAGAAGCCCGCGCCGGTCGTAGGACTCGGGGAAGCCCTTGCGTTCAAGGAGGTGGCGGCGCTTGAGCTCGGCCAGCGGGTACAGGAAGCCGTCCGTGGTGATGAGCTCGACATTGGGCGTGCCTGGCCAGCGGCGCAGCATCTCGCGGAGCACGCGGGCGATGGTGGACTTGCCGACCGCCACGGAACCGGCGACGCCGATCACGAACGGCGTGCGCTGGGTCTGCTCTCCGAGGAAGGTGGTGGTTGCCGCGTGCAGCTGGTGGGATGCCTGGACGTACAGGTGGAGAAGCCTTGAGAGGGGGAGGTAGACCTCCCGGACTTCCTTCATGTCCAAGGGATCGCCGAGGCCCCGGAGGCGGAAAATGTCCTCTTCGTTGAGGGGCTGCTCCATCTGCGCCGCGAGCCTGGACCAGGTCTGGCGGTCCAGCTCAACAAACGGGGAAGCGCCGTCGCCGTTAGCTTCGGTGCGTTGCAAAGTCACGCTCATGATTCTGCCCTCCGCGCGGCTGATCAGGAAATGCGCGATGACCGGACGGTGAATTGTGCGTTCTTAACAGCGCACCGCAAGCCTCCGGAAATAGGATGTCCCACGTCAGTTGTTTGGAGAAGCCGCTAGGCTTGTACCCATGTGTGGAATCGTAGGCTATGTTGGCAATTCGTCTCGCGAGGCAGCTGGTTACAGCGCCCTTGACGTCGTAGTGGAAGGGCTGCGCCGTCTGGAGTACCGCGGCTATGACTCCGCCGGCGTCGCAGTAGTCGCCGATGGGGCAATCTCATCGCGCAAAAAGTCCGGCAAGCTGAGCAATCTGATCGAGGAACTGGAAGCCCATCCCGTTCCCGAGTCCCTGACTGGCATTGGCCACACCCGGTGGGCCACGCACGGCGGCCCCACCGACCGTAACGCGCACCCGCACCTCTCCGATGGCGGCCGCCTGGCTGTCATCCACAACGGCATCATCGAGAACTTCGCTGAGCTCCGCCAGGAACTGCTCGCCAAGGGTGTCACGTTCGAATCGGAAACCGACACCGAAGTGGCTGCCGCACTTCTGGGCGACATCTTCCGCAACCAGCTCAAGGGCGACGGCGGCAACCTCACCGAAGCGATGCGCCTGGCCTGCCAGCGCCTCGAGGGTGCGTTTACCCTCTTGGCCGTACACGCGGACCAGCCCGACGTCGTCGTTGCTGCCCGCCGCAACTCGCCCCTGGTGGTGGGCCTGGGCGACGGCGAGAACTTCCTCGGTTCCGACGTCTCCGGATTCATTGACTACACGCGCCGCGCTGTGGAACTGGGCCAGGACCAGATCGTCACCATCACCGCGGACTCCGTGGAGATCACCGACTTCTTCGGCGCTCCCGCCGAAGGCAAGGAATACCACGTCGACTGGGACCCGGCATCGGCTGAAAAGGGTGGCTTCAACTCCTTCATGGAGAAGGAAATCCACGACCAGCCTGACGCCGTGGCACAGACCCTTCTGGGCCGCTCGGACCTCAACGGCCAGCTGACCCTGGACGAGCTCCGGATCGACCCCGAGCTCCTCAAACAGGTGGACAAGATCATCGTCCTCGCCTGTGGTACTGCCGCTTACGCCGGCCTGGTGGCCAAGTACGCCATCGAGAACTGGTGCCGTATCCCCACGGAGGTGGAGCTCGCCCATGAGTTCCGCTACCGCGATCCGATTGTGGATGCCAAGACGCTGGTGGTTTCGATCAGCCAGTCCGGTGAAACCATGGACACGCTGATGGCCGTCCGCTACGCCCGCGAACAGGGCGCCAAGACGATCTCCATCTGCAACACCAACGGCTCCACCATTCCGCGTGAATCCGACGCTGTGCTCTACACGCACGCCGGTCCGGAAATCGCCGTTGCGTCCACCAAGGCCTTCCTGGCACAGATCACCGCCGCCTACCTCCTGGGCCTTTACCTGGCCCAGTTGCGCGGCAACATCTTCTCCGGCCAGATCAAGGATGTCCTTGCGGACCTGAACAAGATCCCCGCCAAGATCCAGACCATCCTCGATACCGCAGGGCCGCTGCGCGAGCTCGCCCGCAGCATGAAGGACGAGAAGTCCGTGCTGTTCCTGGGCCGCCACGTGGGCTACCCCGTGGCTCTCGAGGGCGCATTGAAGCTCAAGGAAATCGCGTACATCCACGCTGAAGGCTTCGCTGCCGGCGAGCTCAAGCACGGCCCGATCGCCCTGATCGATGACGGCCAGCCGGTCTTCGTTGTCGTGCCTTCCCCGCGCGGCCGCGACTCCCTGCACTCCAAGGTAGTCAGCAACATCCAGGAAGTCCGCGCACGTGGTGCACGCACCTTGGTCATCGCTGAAGAGGGCGACGAGTCGGTCAAGGACTACGCGGAGCAGGTGTTCTACGTTCCGGAAACGCCTACGCTGCTCATGCCGCTGCTCACCACGGTTCCGCTGCAGATCTTTGCCGCCGAACTGGCCGGGGCGAAGGGTTACGACGTCGACCAGCCGCGTAACCTCGCCAAGAGCGTGACCGTAGAATAACCGCATGATTGTTGGCATTGGCGTAGACGTCGTAGACATTGAGCGGTTTGGTCGGCAGCTTGAACGGACTCCCGGTCTGAGGGATCGCCTGTTTGTCCCTGCCGAGCGTGAACTCAACACCCGGTCCTTGGCTGCCCGCTTCGCGGCCAAGGAGGCGGTTGCCAAGGTCCTGGGTGCGCCGGCTGGCATGAATTGGCAGGACTGCTGGATCGGCCTTGACCAGAACGGTCCAACTGTCCAGGTCAAGGGGACCGTGCTTGCCGTGGCTGAGGCCAAGGGCGTTAAACGCTGGCACCTGTCCATGAGCCACGACGGCGGCATCGCCACGGCGACTGTCCTCGCCGAGGGCTAGACGGACACATCGACACATGATCAGCGCCTTCACTGGACAACAGATCAGGGATGCGGAACAACCGCTCCTGGACTCCGGTGAGGGCGCTGTTCTTATGCAACGGGCAGCCTACGGCCTGGCGCAGGCAGTGATCCGGGAGTTGAAGAAAAAATGGCGGCTGGCCGGCGCGGGCGTCACGGTCCTTGCCGGCAAGGGCAACAACGGCGGCGATGGTCTCTATGCGGCTGCCCACCTCGCCCGCCGGGGAATGCGGACGACGGCGATACTCGCCTCGGAAACTGTCCACACGGAGGCTTTGCTTGCCTTCAAGGCTGCCGGTGGCCGGGTTTTGCGGCTGGAGGCTTCGAACGCGGAAGAGCTCGCGGTCCTGTGCGCCGGCCAGGACGTGGTCATCGATGCCCTCCTGGGTACGGGAGTCCGGGGCGGCTTGCGTGATGCCGCTGCCGAGCTGGTAGCAGGGCTTCAGGAACTCCGGCCCGGCCTGGTGGTGGCATGCGATGTCCCGAGCGGCCTGGACGCCGGCGCGGGAGAGGTCCATTGGCCTGTCCTGGAAGCCGACCTCACCGTCACCTTCGGGGGCATCAAAGCCGGCCTGCTTAGTGACCCGGGTGAAGGCTGCGCCGGCCGCGTCGAACTGGTGGAGATCGGTATCGAGTCCACGCTGCTGAAGGAACCGCCGGAACTGCGCCGGCTCACTGCCCGGGACCTGGGCTCCTTGCTGCCCAGCCCTTCACGGCGGGCGCACAAATACTCCCGGGGCGTCTTGGGAATCGTTGCAGGCTCCAGCCGCTTTGCCGGCGCAGCAGTCTTGAGCGTGCACGCCTCGGCCCTCGCCGGGGTGGGCATGGTGCGCTACCTCGGTCCTGAACCAGCGGCCCGAATGGTTCTCAGCCGGACCCCTGAGGCCCTCTGGGAGGGAGAGGACCCGGGAAGGGTGCAGGCCTGGGTGGTTGGCCCGGGCGTCGACGGGCACGAGCAGCTTGAGCGGGCAGGGGCTGCTGCGGAGTCCGCACTCCGCGATGACCTGCCGGTGGTGGTCGACGCCGGTGCGCTGAGCCTCTTGCCGGAGCGTTGCCCGCCCCACTGGATCCTCACTCCGCATGCCGGCGAGCTCGCCTCGTTGCTGGACTCGCTTCCTTCCACGGGCGAAGTGGCCGTGAGCCGTGCCGACGTCGAATCCCGCCCGCTGCACTTCGTACGGCAGGCCGCGCAACAAACCGGAGCCACAGTGCTCCTGAAGGGCGCCACCACCTTGGTGGCATCGCCGTCGGGGACTGTTTTCAGCCAATCGGACGGCACCGCCTGGATGGCGACCGCCGGGAGCGGCGATGTCCTGGCCGGCGTCCTGGGAGCTTTGGTGGCGCAGGCTGCCGAAGAGCTGGCGAACGACGACGGCGCGTACGCCGCCTTGGGTTTGGACCCTGAGGACCGCTGGGCTGCTGTGGCGGCCGTGGCCGCGAGCATCCACGGACGGGCCGGAGCGCTGGCTTCGGCAGATTTTGATGGTGGCCCCATTACAGCCTCGGCGATCGCTGAGGCTGTTCCGCGCGTTGTTGGTTCGCTCAGCGCGGAATACGACCGAACAATACCGTAAGGTTACTGTCGTTGTCAGGGTCATGAGTAGGCTTGCAACAGTTGTTCGCATCAGCAAGAGGAGAACGCATGGAAGTCTGGCCTGGATCGGCTTATCCGCTCGGAGCCACGTTTGACGGTACCGGCACCAACTTTGCACTGTTCAGCGAAAGGGCAGAACGTGTTGAACTGTGCCTCTTCGACGACGACGGCGGCGAAGTCCGCGTCGACGTCACGGAAGTGGACGGCTATGTTTGGCACTGCTACCTCCCGACGGTGCAGCCCGGACAGAAATACGGCTACCGCGTCCACGGTCCCTACGACCCCGACGCCGGCCAACGCTTCAACCCCAACAAGCTCCTGCTCGACCCCTATGCCAAGGCAGTGCACCGGCAAATCGACTGGGACCCTTCCCTGTTTTCGTACAACCTGGGAGACCCCGACTCCCGGAATGACGAGGATTCAGCAGCACACATGATGCTGGGCGTCGTCATCAACCCCTTCTTCGACTGGGACGGCGACAAGCTCCCCAGGATCCCGTACCACAAGTCGGTCATCTACGAGGCCCACGTCAAGGGACTCACGCAGCTCCACCCCGAGGTCCCGGAAGAGCAGCGCGGAACGTACGCCGGCGTTGCACACCCGGCAGTGATTTCGCACCTGCAGAAGTTGGGCATCACAGCCATCGAGCTGATGCCGGTGCACCAGTTCGTCAACGACGGAATCCTCCAGGACAAGGGCCTGAGCAACTACTGGGGCTACAACACCATCGGCTTCTTCGCCCCGCACAACAGCTACAGCTCCAAGGGCGATACCGGCCAGCAGGTCCAGGACTTCAAGGCCATGGTCCGCTCGCTGCACAACGCCGGCATCGAGGTCATTCTCGACGTCGTCTACAACCACACCGCTGAAGGCAACCACCTGGGCCCCACGCTGTCCTTCAAGGGCATCGACAACTCGGCCTACTACCGCCTGGTGGAAGACGACCAGAAGTACTACATGGACTACACGGGAACGGGTAACTCCCTGAACGTGCGCAGCCCGCATTCCCTGCAGCTGCTCATGGACTCCCTGCGGTATTGGGTCACCGAAATGCACGTGGACGGTTTCCGCTTCGACCTCGCCTCCACCCTGGCCCGCGAGTTCTACGACGTCGACAAGCTCTCCACGTTCTTCGAACTGATCCAGCAGGACCCCGTAGTGTCCCAGGTGAAGCTCATTGCCGAGCCGTGGGACGTCGGGCCCGGCGGTTACCAGGTGGGCAACTTCCCGCCCCAGTGGACGGAATGGAACGGCAAGTACCGCGACACCGTCCGCGACTTCTGGCGGGGCGAGCCCTCAACTCTCGGTGAATTCGCTTCCCGGCTCACCGGTTCGGCGGACTTGTACGAGCACTCGGGCCGCCGTCCGTTCGCATCCATCAACTTCGTCACGGCCCACGATGGCTTCACCTTGATGGACCTGGTGTCCTACAACGAGAAGCACAATGAGGCCAACGGCGAGGACAACAACGACGGCGAATCCCACAACCGTTCCTGGAACTGTGGCATCGAAGGACCCACGGACGACCCCACCGTCCTGGCCCTGAGGGCACGCCAGCAGCGCAACTTCATCGCCTCCTTGTTCCTGTCCCAGGGCGTTCCGATGCTCCTGCACGGTGACGAACTGGGCCGGACCCAGCAGGGCAACAACAACGGGTACTGCCAGGACTCCGAACTCACTTGGATCAACTGGGAACACGTGGACCAGCCGCTGATCGAGTTCACTGCGGCAGTCAGTGCACTGCGTGCCAAGCACCCCAGTTTGCGGCGCAGCCGGTTCTTCGACGGGCGCCCCGTGTTGCGTGGGGAAGGAGAGCGGCTTCCGGACATCGTCTGGTTGGACGCTGACGGAACCACCATGAGCCCTTCGGACTGGGACGAAGCCCTGGGCCGTTCGGTGGGTGTGTTCCTCAACGGTGACGGCATACACGGCCGCGACAACCAGGGCCGACGCATCACGGACGTGAACTTCCTCCTGTACTTCAACGCGGACCAGGAAGAGGTGGACTTCCGGATTCCCTCCGACGAGTACGCGCCGGCCTGGGACGTCATGATCGATACCGCAGGCGAGGGCGCGGAAGCCGGCGTCATCAAGCCGGACCAGATCCTCTCAGTCGGCGGAAAGTCGCTGTTGGTACTGCGTGCCCACAGCACCCCCGAGATCGAACCGGACCACTCCGTTGCGGCCTCGCTGGCAGCCCTGACGCAGACCAGCACACCGGAAACGGCCTCCATCACGGCTCCTGCAGTGACCTCCCTGCCGTATGACTACAAGGAGGCCCCGGCAGAAGAGGAGGCCCCGGCAGAAGAGGCTGCTGACGCAGGCGAGGCAAAGGAGACCGAATCATGAGGACGCCAGTCTCCACATACCGCCTCCAGATCCGTCCGGGTTTCACCTTGCAGGACGCCGCCGAGCTCACGGGCTACCTGAAATCACTGGGAATCGATTGGGTCTACGTTTCACCAATCCTGACCGCCGAGGAGGGATCGGACCACGGCTATGACGTGACCGACCCCTCCACCGTGGATCCCGCCAGGGGAGGCCGTGAGGGCTTGGCTGCCCTGTCAAAGGCAGCCAAAGATCAGGGCCTGGGGATTCTTGCGGACATCGTGCCCAACCACATGGGTGTTGCCTCTCCCAAGCAGAATGCCTGGTGGTGGAGCCTGTTGAAGGAAGGGCAGGAGTCCAAGTACGCCGAGGCTTTCGACGTCGACTGGGACTTCGGTGGCGGAAAGATCCGGATCCCGGTGCTCGGCAGCGACGACGACCTCGATGAACTCAAGATCGTGGACGGTGAACTGCACTATTACGATCACCGTTTCCCGCTGGCTGATGGAACGTACGGGCCCGGTGACAGCGCCAAGGACGTCCACTCACGCCAGAACTACGAGTTGATCGGCTGGCGACGGGCAGACGCGGACCTGAACTACCGCCGATTCTTCGCCGTGAACACCTTGGCGGGCATCCGGGTCGAGGTCCCGTGGGTCTTCGACGAGTCCCACGCCGAGATTGTCCGCTGGTTCCGTGAGGGCCTGGTGGACGGCCTCCGCATTGACCATCCGGATGGGCTTGCCGACCCTGAGGGCTACCTTGCAAGGCTCCGGGAAGTCACCGGCGGCGCCTACTTGCTGGTGGAGAAGATCCTCGAACCGGGGGAGCAGCTCCCGGAAACCTTCAGTTGTGAAGGCACCACCGGGTACGACGCCCTCGCGGACGTTGATCGCCTGTTTGTCGATCCCACGGCCGAGGAATACCTCAACTCACTCGATGCCCGGCTGCGGAACTCGGAAAAGCCGGCAGATTACGCCGAGATGATCCATGGGACCAAGCGCCGCATCGCCGACGGTATCCTCCGTTCGGAGATCCTCCGGCTCGCGCGCCTGGTACCGGCCACGCTGGAACTGCCGTTCGCCAAGGTAGCCGATTCGCTGGCCGAGATCATCTGCTGGTTCCCCATCTACCGGACCTACCTGCCTCATGGCGGTAAGACTCTGGTCGAGGCAATCGAGAAGGCAGGACGTCACCGTCCCGAACTTGAACCCGTCCTGGGCAAACTGCAACCACTCCTGTTGGATCCAGGCAATGCCCTGGCGCAGCGGTTCCAGCAGACCTCGGGCATGGTGATGGCGAAGGGTGTGGAGGACACCGCGTTCTTCCGGTACACCCGGCTCGGCTCGCTCACCGAGGTTGGCGCGGATCCGACGGAGTTCTCCCTGCCCAACGGAGTCTTCCACGAGCGGATGGCCCGTCGCCAGCAGCTCCTGCCGCACTCCATGACCACCCTGAGCACCCACGACACCAAGCGAAGCGAGGACGCGAGGGCGCGGATATCGGTCATTTCCGAGGCCGTGCCGGAGTGGGAATTGTTCCTTGGCACGGTGCAGCAGCTCGCACCGATCCCGGATGGTCCGCTGGCCGCCCTTGTCTGGCAGTCGATCGTGGGTGCCTGGCCGGCAGACCGCGGACGCCTCCAGTCCTACGCGCTGAAGGCTGCACGCGAGGCCGGCAATTCGACCAACTGGACCGACCCGAACCCGGAGTTCGAACGGCAGCTGGCAGCCGCCGTCGACGCCGCTTTCGACGTTCCCGAGGTCGCGGCCGCGCTGGCCAACTTCGTGGCCGAGCTGGAACCCTATGGAACCTCCAACTCGCTGTCCGCCAAGCTGATCCAACTGACCATGCCCGGCGTCCCGGACGTCTACCAGGGCACGGAGTTCCGGGACGGCTCGCTGACTGACCCGGATAACCGGCGGCCAGTGGACTTCCAGGCACGCCAGGCGGTTCTGAAACAGTTGGACCAGGGGGCCACGCCGTCGTTCACGGAAGAACCCGCCAAGCTGTTGGTGGTTTCGCGTGCGCTGAGGTTGCGGAAGGACCGACCGGAACTGTTCGAAGGGTATTTGCCCGTGGCAGCACAGGGTTTGGCTGCGGCGCACGTAGTAGCCTTCGACCGGGGTGCCGGCCGGCGTGGAGCCATGACTGTGGCCACGCGTCTGCCCCGGCGCCTCGCCCGGGAAGGCGGCTGGCGGGACACCAGCATCGAACTCACCGTGAACTGCAAGGACGAACTCACCGGAGCAAGCTACGGCCCCGGTCCCGTCCAGGTGGGAAAGCTGCTGGAACGCTACCCGGTGGCGCTGCTGGTACCCACCGACTGAAGCCAACCTGAATTCACGGCAACGCACGCTTAAGGAACGTACAGGGGAACATCATGCTCAAGCACGCTGCTGGAAAAAATAGATTCGATGTGTGGGCGCCGAATGCCAAGAGCGTTCGGCTGGTGGCCGGGGGCCACGAGTACGGCATGGAGCAGTTTGACGACGCCGCCGCGCACGGTTGGTGGCACGCGCCGGCTGACGTCGTGGCACAGGAAGCCGACGACGTGTCGTACGGCTACCTGGTTGATGGAGAAGGGCCGTTCCCCGATCCGCGCTCACGGCGGCAGCCGGACGGAGTCCATGGCCTGTCCTCGACTTTCGACCCCTCCATCCACGAGTGGAAGGACGGCGGATGGAAGGGGAAGAACCTCAAGGGCTCGGTCATCTACGAGCTGCACCTTGGGACCTTCACCCCTGAGGGCACACTGTTTGCTGCCGCTGCGAAACTGGACTACCTGGTGGACCTTGGCATCGATTTCATCGAGCTCCTGCCGGTCAACGGGTTCAACGGTGTCCACAACTGGGGCTACGACGGCGTCCTTTGGTACGCCGTCCACGAGCCCTACGGTGGCCCGGCCGCCTACCAGCGCTTTGTTGATGCGGCGCATGCGGCAGGGCTCGGAGTCATCCAGGACGTGGTCTACAACCACCTCGGTCCCAGCGGGAACTACCTGCCGAAGTTCGGGCCCTACCTGAAATCGGGGGAGGGCAACACCTGGGGCGACTCAGTGAACCTTGACGGCCCGGGCTCGGACGACGTTCGACGCTACATCCTGGAGAACGCCGAGATGTGGCTCCGGGACTACCACGTTGACGGACTCCGCCTCGATGCCGTGCACGCCCTCCGTGATGAGCGTGCCGTACATATCCTTGAGGAATTTGGGGCGCTCGGGGACCTGATCGAATCAGAAACGGGGATCCCGCGGACCCTGATTGCGGAATCGGATCTGAACAACCCGCGCCTGATCTACCCCCGCAAGGACAACGGCTACGGTTTGGAAGGCCAGTGGAGTGACGACTTCCACCACGCAGTCCACGTCAACCTCAGCGGGGAGACCACCGGCTACTACTCGGACTTCGACTCGTTGTCCGTGCTGGCCAAGGTCCTTGAGCACGGCTTCTTCCACGATGGAAGCTACTCGAGCTTCCGGGAACGCCACCACGGACGGCCCATCCGGCACGACCTCGCCCACCCTTCGGCCCTGGTGGTGTGCCTCCAAAACCACGACCAGATCGGAAACCGGGCAACCGGCGACCGGCTCACGGCATCGTTGTCCTACGGCAAGTTGGCCGTTGGTGCAGTCCTGACCATGACTTCTCCCTTCACCCCGATGTTGTTCATGGGAGAGGAGTTCGGCGCATCCACACCGTGGCAGTTCTTCACTTCCCACCCGGAACCGGACCTGGGCAAGGCCACCGCCGAGGGACGCATCAAGGAGTTCGAACGGATGGGGTGGGATCCGGCCGTTGTTCCCGATCCGCAGGATCCGGAAACCTTCCAGCGCTCCAAGCTCAAGTGGGAGGAAGCCGGTGAAGGGGATCATGCACGGCTGTTGCAGCTGTATAAGGATTTGGCGCAGCTGCGCCGGAACACGCCCGAACTCGTCGATGGCGGCTTTGGCGATACTTCCGTGGAGTTCGACGACGACGAGCACTGGCTGCAGTTCTCCTGTGGCGGTGTCCGTGTGGTCTGCAACCTGGGGGAGGATGCGTTCGCCACACCGCTCAGTGGCTCCTTGTTGCTGGCCACCGACCCTAAAGCAGCCCTTGACGAGGACACGTTGACGCTTCCCGGCGGAAGCGCCGCCGTCGTACGCGTCAGCTGAAGCAACCACCAGGCCGGGGTGGCGGCGCCCACATGGCGGACAACGCCGTCGCCCCGGTTTCTGCAGTGGCAGGATGGTGCGTATGACTTATTCGGCCGCGGAAAACCGCTACGAAACAATGCCCTACCGCCGTGTCGGACGCAGCGGACTCAAGCTGCCCGCCATCTCGTTGGGCCTTTGGCACAACTTCGGCGACGACAAGCGATTCGATGAGCAACGCGCCATCCTGCGACGCGCTTTCGACCTCGGAGTCAACCACTTCGACCTCGCCAACAACTACGGTCCGCCGGACGGATCTGCTGAGACGAACTTCGGGCGCCACTTGAAGGACGACTTCAAGCCCTACCGCGATGAGCTTGTCATCTCCACCAAAGCCGGCTATTACATGTGGCCGGGACCGTACGGTGAGTGGGGTTCGCGCAAGTACCTGATTTCCAGCCTTGACCAGTCCCTGGAGCGCATGGGCTTGGACTACGTGGACATCTTCTACAGCCACCGGCCCGACCCCGAGACGCCGCTGGAAGAATCCATGGGCGCGCTCGATTACGCGGTCCGCTCAGGCAAGGCGCTGTATGCCGGCATCTCCTCCTACACCCCTGAGCAGACCCTCGAAGCGGCCCGGATCCTCAAGGAACTTGGCACCCCGCTCCTGATCCACCAGCCGAGCTATTCGATGCTGAACCGGTGGACCGAGAACGGCTCACCCAACCTCTACGAAACCCTGGACCAGGTAGGGGCAGGTTCCATCGCCTTCTCCCCGCTGGCCCAAGGTATGCTGACCGACCGCTACCTCAACGGCGTGCCTGCAGATTCACGCGCGGCCAAGGAACGGTTCCTGTCCGAATCTCAGCTGACCGAAGACAAGCTGGACCGCGTGCGTGGGCTGAACGCCATCGCCAAGGACCGTGGGCAGACTCTCGCCCAAATGGCCGTTGCCTGGATCCTCAGGGACCAGCCAAAGGGTTCTCCGGTGACGTCGGCGTTGATCGGTGCCTCGAGCGTGACGCAGCTCGAAGACACGCTCAGCGCCATCAACAACCTCGAATTCAGCAATGAGGAACTGACGGCGATCGACGAGTTCGCCGTCGAATCCGACATCAACCTATGGGTGCAAAAGTAGCCGTTCAGGAAACGACATAAACAGAAGGGGCCGGCGGGGAACAAAGCCGGTCCCTTCTGTGTTGGCTACAATGCAAGTGTGCGCCGAAATGGCGCCGTGCCAATCAGCCGTGCCCTGGACTCAGTCAGGGTTGCGCCTGGCACCTGAGCTTTAGTTCTCAAAGGAGTTCCGTGTCTTCACATCCGATTCGTGTTGCCATTGTCGGCGTAGGCAACTGCGCCGCATCGCTGGTCCAAGGTGTTCAGTACTACCGCGACGCTGACCCGAAGGCCACGATCCCGGGTCTGATGCACGTCGAGTTCGGCCAGTACCACGTCAACGACGTCCAGTTCGTTGCTGCTTTCGATGTTGATAGCAAGAAGGTCGGGCTGGACCTGGCAGACGCCATCGGCGCCAGCGAAAACAACACCATCAAGATTGCCGACGTCCCCGCGACGGGCGTCACCGTCCAGCGTGGCCACACTCTGGACGGTTTGGGCAAGTACTACCGCGAGACCATCGTTGAGGCTCCCGAGGAAGCAGTCGACGTCGTTGCCGCCCTCCGCGAAGCCAAGGTCGACGTCATGGTCTGCTACCTGCCGGTCGGTTCGGAGCAGGCTGCAAAGTTCTACGCCCAGTGCGCCATCGACGCCGGTGTTGCCTTTGTGAACGCCCTCCCGGTGTTCATCGCCGGCACCAAGGAATGGGCCGACAAGTTCACCGAAGCCGGTATCCCGATTGTGGGCGACGACATCAAGAGCCAGATCGGTGCCACCATCACCCACCGCGTGATGGCCAAGCTGTTCGAAGACCGCGGCGTCACTCTGGACCGCACGTACCAGCTGAACGTTGGCGGCAACATGGACTTCAAGAACATGCTTGAGCGCGACCGCTTGGAATCCAAGAAGATCTCCAAGACCCAGGCCGTCACCTCCAACGTTGAGGCCGAGCTGCACGCCGACGACGTTCACATCGGCCCGTCCGACTACGTTGCCTGGCTCGATGACCGCAAGTGGGCCTTCGTCCGCCTCGAGGGCCGCAACTTCGGCGATGCCCCGGTTTCCCTCGAGTACAAGCTTGAGGTCTGGGATTCCCCGAACTCCGCAGGCGTGATCATCGACGCCATCCGTGCCGCCAAGATCGGCCTGGACCGCGGTGTCGGCGGACCCCTGCTCTCGGCTTCCAGCTACTTCATGAAGTCCCCGCCGGAGCAGTTCAACGATGACATCGCCCGTGAGAAGGTCGAAGCCTTCATCCGCGGCGACATCGAGCGCTAAACACCGCGTTACCTCTGACGCCCCCGTACTTCTGTGCGGGGGCGTCAGTCGTTTCCGGACCCTCTCTCACATGCCCGGGGTTTGGGCGGGTCGCTCTCTCATGTTCCCGGGGTTTGGGCGGGTCGCTCTCTCACGTTCCCCACCCCAATGGAGGAGGGTTTGGAGGAAACCCGGGGGATGTGAGTGAGGGATGGGGTGAAGCGGTCGGGATGTGAGTGAGGGATGGGGTGAAGCGGTCGAGATGTGAGTGAGGGTTTGGAGGAAACACGGGGGATGTGAGAGAGGGTCAGAAGAGACCGGTGGGGTTGCCCTCCGCGTCCACGTCCATGCGCATCGCGGCCGGTTCCTTCGGCAGCCCTGGCATCGTCATGACGGCCCCCGTCAAGGCAACGATGAAGCCGGCACCAGTCTTGGGAATGAGGTCGCGTACGTGCACCCTGAACCCCTTGGGCGCTCCGAGCCTGGAGGCATCGTCGGTGAAGGAATACTGCGTTTTTGCCATGCAGACCGGCATGCCGGACCAGCCGTTCTTTTCGATCTCCGCCAGCCGTCGCAACGCCGGTACGGAAAATTCGACGCCGTCGGCCCCGTAGATCTCCTGCACAATCGTCCGGATCTTGTCCTCAACAGGCAGCTCCAGCGGATAGAGGTGGTGGAAGTCCGAAGCCGCGCCCAACGCGGCCGCCACCTTGGCTGCGAGCTCGTCGCCGCCGTCGCCACCACCGCCGCGACCCCAGACATCGGCGACGGCGGCCTCCACGCCTTCGGTGGCACACCAGGACAGGAGCCATTCAAGTTCCCCGGCAGTGTCGGTGGCGAACTTGTTGATGGAGACAACAGGCGTGATGCCGAACTTGGCCACGTTCCGCAGATGCCTCCTAAGGTTCTCCACCCCGGCCGCCATCGCGTCCAGGTCCGGTTCGCTCAGGCGCTCCTTGGGTACGCCGCCTTGCATCTTCAGCGCACGGATGGTGGCAACAACCACGACGGCGCATGGCGCCACGTCTGCGATGCGCGCCTTGATGTCCATGTACTTTTCCGCGCCAAGGTCCGCGCCGAAGCCCGCCTCAGTGACCACGACGTCAGCAAGTTGCATGGCCGTCCTGGTGGCGATCAATGAGTTGCATCCATGGGCAATGTTCGCGAACGGACCACCGTGAACCAATGCCGGAGTCCCGGCGATGGTTTGGACAAGGTTTGGCTTGATGGCGTCCTTCAGCAGCATGGTGAGCGCGCCTTCAACGCCGAGGTCAGCTACGGTAACCGGTGCGCGGTCGTAGGTGTATCCAAAGGTGATCCGGCCCAGTCGGGTCCGCAGATCGTCCAGGTCAGTGGCCAGGCAGAACACGGCCATGATTTCCGATGCCACGGTGATGTCGAAGCCGTCCTGGCGCGGTACGCCCTGGGCAGGGCCGCCGAGGCCTATGACCACTTCCCGCAAAGCACGGTCATTCATGTCCAGCACGCGTTTGAACGTCATTCGGCGTGGGTCGATGCCAAGCTGGTTTCCTTGGAAAATGTGGTTGTCCACCAAGGCCATGAGTGCATTGTTGGCAGAGGTGATCGCGTGGAAATCCCCGGTGAAGTGCAGATTGATGTCGTCCATTGGCAGGACCTGGGAGTATCCGCCGCCCGTGGCCCCGCCCTTCATTCCAAGAATGGGGCCCAGTGAAGGCTCCCGGAGAGCAATCATCACCCTATGCCCGGCGCGTGCCAGGGAATCGGCAAGGCCCACCGTTGTGGTCGACTTGCCCTCGCCCGCCGGGGTGGGGGACATGGCAGAGACCAGGACCACTTTTCCCGGTGCCTTGTTCCCGGAAACAACCAGCTTGCCTGTGTTGATCTTTGCTTTGTACGGCCCGTACAGCTCCAGGGCGTCACGCGGGATGCCGGCTCTCTGGGCGATCTCCTCGATGGGGAGGATGGCGGCTTGATGGGCAATCTCAAGATCACTCAAGACCTTGTCTTCAGACATCGTTGTCCTTCGGCTGGATGTTCCCGTTTCAGGGCTGACGCTTGTGGCGCAGACGCTGTGCGCGCCAATCTACCAGCAGTGGGGCAGGAAGCTGAGGAACCTCAACCCCTGGGGAGCAGCAGTCCTCCGACGGCTTCGCGATAGCTCTCCAAGGTGATTGCGGCTGTGCGTTGCCACCCGAAGGACTCAGCATGGGTGGCAGCGAGCCGGCCCATATCTTCACGGGTCTGCACGTCGTCGTAGAGGTCCTCCAGGGCATCAGCCCAGTCGGAGGGGTCGTGCCCGTTCACGAGGATGCCGGTGCGGCCATCCGAGATGGCCCGGGAGAGCCCTCCGACGTTGGTGGCAACCACCGGTGTGCCGCACGCCTGTGCTTCCAAAGCGACCAGACCGAAGGATTCGCTGAATGAAGGCATCACCACGACGTCGGCCGAGCGGAACCAGCCAGCCAACTCCGTCGCCACCACCGGCGGGCGGTGAGTCACGACGTCGTCCATTCCGGCGTCGCTGATAATCTGCTGGAGATTGAAGTCCTTGGCCCCGCTGAGCGCACCCAGGATTGTCATTTCCAGGTCAATGTCCGGTCGTCGCTTCCGTAGGATGCTGGCTGCCTTGACGAAGACCTGCGGCCCCTTAAGCCGCTGGATCCGGCCGGCGAACAGAATGTGGAAGCTGTTCGGCCTCACGTCCAGACCGGCGCGTGATTTCTTGCGGAAAGCGGGTGTGAAGACGTTCAAGTCCACCCCGGGCGGAGCGACATCGATCCGGTCACGGTCGGCCCCGTAGTGGGACACAAGCTCATCAGCCTCGGCGGGGGTGTTGGCAACCAGGCGGTCGGCGCCGTCGACAATCCGTTGCTCGCCGTTCTCCCGGCGTCGCGGCTCCGGGCGTTCGCCCGGTTGCAGCACCAGGTTCTTCACTTTGGCCATGGTGTGCATGGTGTGCACCAGCGGGACGCCCCACAAAGCGGACAGTTCCAGGCCCGCAACACCGGAAACCCAATAGTGGGAATGGATGGCGTCGTAACGGCCATGCAGCTGCTGGTTCCGGATGTTGTCTATCTCCACCACCATCTGGTGCAGCAGTTCGGGCAGTTCTTCCTTCGGAACCTTGCGGCGGGGTCCGGCGGGAATGTTGTGGACGCACACGCCCGGGCCGGGATGCTCGACGGCGGGCTGGCTGGTTTTTGTGGCCCGCGTAAAGATCTCCACCTCCACGCCGGATTCTGCCAGGGCCATGGCCAAAGCCCGAACGTAGACATTCATTCCGCCGGCATCGCCGGCGCCGGGCTGCTCCATGGGGGACGTATGCAGCGACAGGAATGCCACACGACGGACCATCGGCATGGCATCCCTCCTGACTTTCACCACTTCACTGCAGAAAACACTACTCCTGCCGGTGCATGCCCCGGGAAAGTGGCCCCGGTATGTGGACAGTCGCTGGGCAGTCGCGGCTATGTGGAAAACCCCTGCCCTACGAGGCTGCTAGCGTGTGGCCTGTGAGCCAAGAACAAGCCTTCGACATCCGTCCGGCAAGCGCAGAGGACTGGGCCGGGATCTGGTCCATCCTGGAGCCCGTGATCCGTGAAGGGGAGACCTTCACCTGGGACCGCGACACTACCGAGGAAGCAGCCAGGGCCAAATGGACCAAGGACGCCCCCGGCCAGACCTTTGTTGCCGTGGACCGGGAGTCCGGCAAGATCCTGGGCACCGGGGAGTTCCACGCCAACCAGGGTGGCGGTGGTAGCCATGTGGCCAACGCAGGTTACATGGTGTCGGCCAACCACTCGGGCCAGGGTATTGCCCGCGCTCTCTGTGCATACTCCCTTGCGGAGGCCAAAGCCGCGGGGTTCTACGCGATGCAATACAACGCCGTTGTGGAGAGCAACGTCAGGGCCGTGTGGCTGTGGCAATCGATGGGATTCCGTATCCTCGCCACCGTCCCCGAGGCCTTCAACCACCCTGAGATCGGCTATGTCGGCCTGCACGTGATGTACCGCAAGCTGTAAAGCCGAAGCGTCACTCCCAGAGCCCGGCCAGCGTGGGAAAGGCTTCCTCATACCCCGCGAGCAGTTGCCGGCCCAACAGCTCCGATCCAACCAGAGGATGCGAGGCAAAGGCCTGGACTGCGGCTTCGCGGTCGTGCTCGCGGATGGCGCGGATCGTGAGCCGCTCCACTTCCTTGACGTGCTGCATCAAAGTGAGGAACTGCCCTGGCGGGCGATCCTGCGCAACCGCCACCGCGCCGTCGGGCGTCACCCGTGACGGGACTTCGACGACGGCGTCCGCCGGCAACCCGGGCACGGCAACCTCAGCGGCGGCGGGAGCAGCCAGCACCGGCGCGTTGGGCACGTTGAGGATGAGCTGGGCGGCGCCGCCCCCGGAGAGGGCCCGCATGACGGACAAAGCCACCCGCTCATAACCGCCGCCGGCGAGATCTGCCTCATCGCGTTGTTCCCCATGAAGGCGGGCCTCAGCGAGGTAACCCTCTTCACGGGACCGCCGCGCCGCGTCCCACAGCGCGTAGGCATCATCGGAACGGAGCAACTCCGGATACAGGGAATGCTGCTGTTCGTGGATGGACGCCCCACGGGTTTGGCTTTGTCCACGGATCGCTCTGGTGGCCTGCGCGGTCTGGTAGTAGTAGTAAAGGTATTCGTTGGGGATGGCCCCCAGTCTGTCCAGGACGTGTTGCCCGAACAGTCGCCCTTCCTCCAGCGACTCCAGGGCGGTGCGATCCTTCAGCAACCCGGGCAGCAGATCCGTACCCCCCGGTGCCAGCCGGTAGAGCCAGCCGAGGTGGTTCAGCCCGTAGTAGCCCACGCCGTCGAGATTTCCTTCTGCCAGGCGATAGCCGGCCGCCCGGGCCGCCCGATGAACCAGTCCTCCGGCGGAATCGCAGATCCCGATGACCCGCTTCCCAAGGACCGGTACCAAGGCCTCCGTAACCATGCCGGCAGGATTGGTGAAGTTGATCAGCCAGGCGTCGGGGCAATGCCGCCGCATGGCATCGGCGAGTTCGAACATCCGGGGGATGGAACGCAGAGCGTAGGAAATTCCGCCGGCGCCGGTGGTCTCCTGGCCCAGCAAGCCGAGCGACAGCGCAACGCCCTCATCGGCGATCCTGCCGGCCGTTCCGCCGGGCCGAATGGCCGCGAACACGACGTTGGTCCCCGTAAGTGCCTCGCCGAGATCCGTACACGCCACGACGACGGGAACGGAGCCGGATTTGACGGGCATGGCGTCCAGTACTGCCCGGATGGCACTGAGCCGTTGTTCGTCGACGTCGAAAAGCACCAGTTCGCTGACCAAACCGGCGAACGGGCCCTCACACAACGCCCGGTACACGAGGGGAACCCGGAACCCGCCACCACCGGCGATCATGAGCCGCATGCTCCGAGTCTATGCAGCCCCGCAAGCTCCGGCGTAGTGTGCCGTTCATGGACGCTATGCCCCAGCGACGATTCGACCCCCTTGCTGCCGTGAGGCCCGACGCCGACGCCGGTTGCGATCTTCTCCTGACCGGCACGGTCTTCCAGGACATCATCTTCACCGGCCTTCCCCAAGCGCCCGAACCCGGGACCGAAGTGTGGAGTGAGGGGATGGGAAGCTGCCCCGGAGGAGTCGCGAACCAGGCCATCGCAGCGGCCCGGCTTGGACTGCGGACCAACCTTGCCGCTACCTTCGGCGACGACGGCTACGGCGACTACAACTGGCAGATCCTCGAAACACAGGAACACGTGGACCTGTCCTTGTCCCGGCGCGTTCCCGGATGGCATTCTCCTGTGACCGTCTCCATGTGCGTGAACCAGGACCGCTCCATGGTCACCCACGGCCATCCTGCCCCGATCACTTCATCCCAGTTGATTGGCCAGCCTCCCCGGGCGCTCGCAGCAGTGGCCGACTTGGAAGAGGAGATGGAGCCGTGGATGGTTGCAGCAAAGGCCGCCGGCACCAGGCTCTTCGGCGTCGTGGGATGGGACCCGACTGGACAATGGTCGGAGCGCAGGCTGGACCAGCTCGAAAATTACTATGCCTTCCTGCCCAACGCGCCGGAGGCCATGGCCTTCACCGGCAAGTCCGACCCCTGGGCGGCGTTGTATGCCCTGGCGGACCGCGTTCCGGTGGCGGTGGTGACCCTTGGCCCCCAGGGTGCGGTGGCAGTGGACTCGGAAAGCGGCGAGGAAGAGTGGGTTCCTTCCTTGCCCGTTTCGGCCGCCGATCCCACGGGGGCCGGGGACTGCTTTGGAGCGGCCTTCATCGTCGGATGCCTCGCGGGATGGCGGCTTGGTGACCGCCTCCGCTTTGCCAACCTCTGCGCCTCGTTGGCTGTCCAGCAGGTTGGCGGATCGTTGGCCGCGCCGGGGTGGGGCGACATCGCGGACTGGTGGCAACGGGCCAACGCGCGGAAGGAACGGCAGTCAAGCCAGTGGCTGCGGCGCTTCGCGTTCCTGGAACCGATCGTGAAGGACATTCCGGCCGAAGCCCAACGTCGCGCGAGGGCCACCATCGCCCACCTCTCCGATGCCCAGTAGCGGCGGCAACCGGCCCCGCAGTTAACCCGAATTCACTGGCACCACTAGAATCTCTAGGGTGACTTATGAAGCAGCTGCAGAAATCGGGATCGGCTCCAAGGCCGCAATAGCCAAAGCGGCGGTGCTTGAACGGTCCGCTGTGATCGACCTCGAAGCAGTGCGCCACAATGTCCGGCAGTTCGTCGGCATTGCCTCTCCCGCCGCCGTGATGGCGGTGGTGAAAGCCGACGCCTACGGCCACGGCGCCGTCCAGGTTGCCCGGGCCGCCCTCGACGCCGGTGCCGCCTGGTTGGGCGTCGCGCATATTTCCGAGGCCCTCGCTCTGAGGGCCGCCAGCATCGATGCCCCCATCCTTGCGTGGCTGCACACCCGGGAGAGCAACTTCCAAGCGGCAGTCGCCGCCGGCATCGACGTCGGAATCTCGGGATGGGAACTTGACGCTGTCGTTGCGGCAGCGCGCGAGCAGGAACGGCCCGCGCGGGTACACCTGAAAGTGGACACCGGCCTCGGCCGCAACGGCTGCACCATCGCCGATTGGGACCAGCTCCTGGGCCAGGCCATGGACTACCAGGACCAGGGCTTGCTGCGGGTGGTCGGCATCTTCTCGCACCTCGCCGTGGCTGATGAACCACACCGGCCTGAAACCGATGAGCAACTCGCCGTGTTCCGCGAAGCCATCGCCATGGCCGAGGACGCCGGAGTGGACACGGAAGTCCGGCACATTGCCAACACCCCTGCGACCTTGTCCCGGCCGGACTCGCATTTCGACCTCGTCCGCGTAGGACTGGGCGTCTACGGTTTGTCCCCCTTTGAGGGCGCCACCTCCGCCGAACTCGGCCTGCACCCTGCAATGACGGTCCGCACGCTCCTTTCCAACTGCAAGAAGGTCCCTGAAGGCCAGGGTGTCTCCTACGGCCTGAACTACCGGACCAGCGAGGAGAGCACCCTTGGCCTGGTGCCCTTGGGTTACGCCGATGGTGTCCCGCGGATCGGTACCGGGGGTCCTGTCCGCGTCAACGGCGTCAACTACCCTGTGGTGGGCAGGATTGCCATGGACCAGATGGTCATCGACCTCGGACCGATGAGCCCGGAGACGGCGGCCGCCTACAAGGGCGCGGAAGCTGTCATGTTCGGCGACGGCGCAGACAACGGCCCCACCGCCGACGACTGGGCCGCGGCGGCAGGAACCAACAACTACGAAATCGTCACCCGCATCAGCTCCAGGGTGCCGCGCAGCTACGTCAACGAGGTACCGGCGGCTCCGGAAGAATCCTCGGCCGTTTCCGCCCACGCCGAAAAGGCGGCGCTGTGAGCGAAGCCTATTGGGAGCGACGGTTGACCGTTACGACGGCGGACCAGACCCACGCGCTCGCCGCGGCCCTCGGTGGGGTACTGGAGGCCGGTGACCTCTTGGTCCTGACCGGCGAGCTGGGAGCCGGCAAGACCACGTTCACTCAAGGACTGGGGGAGGGGCTGGGCGTGCGCGCCGGGATCATCTCGCCCACCTTCGTATTGGTCAGGATCCACCCGAACCTGCCCGACGGACCCCGGCCGGGCGGCCCGGACCTTGTCCACGTGGATGCCTACAGGCTGGAATCCGCTGCTGAGATCGACGACATCGATCTCGAGAACACCATGGATACCGCCGTCACGGTGGTGGAGTGGGGCCGGGACCGGGTAGAGCACCTGTCTGAGAGCCGGCTGGAAGTTCAGCTGCACAGGTCCGTCGGCGGTCAAAGGTCCACGGAGGCACAGGATGCCTTGGACTTCGATACCGATGACGACGACGAGCCCCGCACCATTGTTTTTCGCGGCTTTGGTCCCCGTTGGGCCGAGGCTCCTTCGCTTCTTGAAAACGCAGAACAGGGAGGCAACTGATGCTGATCCTGGCTATTGATACGTCGGCTGTGGCCAGTGCCGCCCTCATTTCCAATGACGCCATGGAAGGCGTGGTGGATTCCTTCGCTACGGAGGACACCCGTAGCCACGCCGAAGTACTGGCACCGGGCATTGAGAAGCTGCTGGCGGGAGCCGGCGTAACGGGTGCTGACATAGATGCCATCGTCACCGGTGTTGGGCCGGGTCCCTTCACCGGACTCCGGTCCGGCATCGCGACTGCCCGCACCCTGGCCTTCGTGTGGGACAAGCCGTTGTACGGGCTGATGAGCCTGGATGCGATCGCCCTTGAAGTGGCTGAGTCCACCGTTGCTGCCCCGGAATTCCTGGTGGCCACCGATGCCAGGCGCAAAGAGGTCTACTGGGCCCGTTACACCTACGTCCAGGGGCAGCTTCCTGAACTCGTCGATGGCCCGCACGTCGGCTTCGCCTCTGAATTGCCGGACCTGCCTGTTTTCGGAGCGGGTGCGGGTCTGTACGCCGATGTCCTGCGCGCCGACAAGGACTTCGCCACGACACAGCCGGATGCCGCATCCCTGGGCCAGTTCGCCTTGGCCCGCCTGAACGCCGGGCAGCCACTGTTGGATTCCACGCCTTTGTACTTGCGGGAATCGGACGCCCAGGTGCCCGGTCCCCGCAAACGCGCGCTCTGATCGGACGGAAACTGTGAAATTGTCACCGAAGCTGGAGCTCGCCGGGATTTCCCTGCGGGACATGGGGCACGCGGATATCCGGGAAGTGGAGGCGCTGGAGCGCCGGCTCTTCCCCGTCGACGCTTGGCCGCTGCAGATGTTCATCGATGAATTGGCCCAGCCTGGGACCCGCCGTTATGTAGTGGCAGAGGTGGGCAACGAAATCGTTGGTTACGCCGGCCTGATGTGCATCGAGCCCATCGCGGATGTGCAGACGATCGCCGTCGTCCCTGAGTACGAGGGCAAGGGGATCGGCTCGGCCATGTTGACCGAATTGATCGACGAGGCCCGCCGCCGCCGCGCAGCAGATGTCCTGCTTGAGGTTCGGGCAGACAACCCCCGGGCACAGCAGCTGTACCTGCGCTTCGGTTTCGAGCAGATCCACGTCCGGCCCCGCTATTACCGTGATGGCACCGATGCGCTGATCATGCGGTTGCAGCTCGGTGACGCCCCCTCCCAGGAAGGACCCACAGCATGAGCACGTCTGCTCCGCACCAGCCCTTGGTGCTCGGTATCGAATCGTCCTGCGATGAGACAGGTGTCGGCATCGTCCGTGGGACTACCTTGCTCACCAATACGGTTTCTTCTTCCATGGATGAGCACGTACGGTTCGGCGGGGTGATCCCGGAGATTGCCTCCCGCGCCCACCTGGACGCCTTTGTCCCGACACTGCAGGAATCACTGCATGAAGCCGGTGTGACCCTTGAGGACATCGACGCCATCGCCGTGACGTCCGGCCCGGGGCTCGCCGGGGCACTGATGGTTGGAGTTTGCGCCGCGAAGGCGTTGGCTCTCGCCACCGGAAAACCCCTGTACGCGATCAACCACTTGGTGGCCCACGTTGGTGTGGGGCTGCTGGACAAGCGGCCCGGGACGAACGGAAAGCCCGACGCCGGTGCTGCCGCCGGCATGGGTGCCGGGACGTTGCCGGAGAACCTGGGAGCGCTCCTGGTATCGGGTGGGCACACGGAAATCCTGCGTATCCGCAGCATCACCGACGATGTTGAGCTGTTGGGATCGACCATTGACGACGCCGCCGGAGAAGCGTACGACAAAGTAGCGCGGATCCTGGGCCTCGGCTATCCGGGCGGTCCTGCCATCGACAAACTGGCCCGCCAAGGCAACCCCAAATCGATCCGTTTCCCGCGCGGCCTGACCCAGCCCAAATACATGGGCACCGCGGAGGAAAAGGGGCCGCACCGATATGACTGGTCATTCAGCGGTTTGAAAACCGCAGTGGCACGGTGTGTGGAGCAGTTCGAGGCACGGGGCGAAGAAGTACCCGTGGCGGACGTTGCGGCAGCCTTCCAGGAGGCCGTGGTGGATGTCATCACGTCGAAGGCAATCCTGGCGTGCAAGGAGAACGGCATTACCGACCTCCTGCTCGGAGGGGGCGTCGCCGCCAACTCGCGGCTCCGGGAACTGACCGGGCAGCGCTGCACCTCGGCCGGAATCAGGCTTCACGTACCCCCGTTGGATTTGTGCACTGACAACGGAGCCATGGTGGCGGCCCTTGGAGCCCAGTTGATCATGGCAGGCGTCCGCCCCAGCGGGGTGGAGTTTGCGCCGGATTCGTCAATGCCTGTCACCACGGTGTCAGTACCCGCCTAGCCAACAAGCGTTGTCCTCCTAGGCGTCCGGGCCTTTGCGCATCTGCTGGACGAGATCCATCACCACGGCCTGGAGGTCGCCGTTGTGTTCGGCTGCGACGCGGCGCTGGCGCTGGTAGCTCGCACCCCGTTCAATGATCTTCGCAACGTCCTTCAGTTCCTCGGAGCAACCGAGTTCAGTTGCGATGGGTTCCAGTCGTTCCAAGGTCTCGGACAGGTGCTCGGTCACCAGCTTTTCGTTGCCTTCAGCATCGAGGATGATGATGGCTTCCATGCCGTAGCGGGCAGCGCGCCACTTGTTTTCCTGCACGTGCCACGGAGGCATGGTGGGAATGGTTCCGCCGGCGTCGAGGATGCCGGAGAATTCGTGGACCAGGCATTGCGTCAACGCCGCGATTGCGCCAACTTCCTCCAACGTGGCGAGTCCGTCGCAAATCCGCATCTCGATGGTGCCCAAGGCTGCGACAGGCCGGATGTCCCAGCGGATCTCCGAGATCGCGTCAATCACGCCGGTGGTGAACATGTCCTGGACGTAGGCTTCGTAGCCTTCCCAGGTGTCGAACTGGAAGGGCAGTCCCGCCGTCGGGAGTTGCTGGAACATGAGCGCGCGCTGGGAAGCGTAGCCCGTTTCTTCGCCGGCCCAGTAGGGGCTGGAAGCCGACAACGCCTGGAAGTGCGGGAAGTAGTTGACCAAACCGTCCAGGATCGGAAGGACTTTTTCCTTCCGGTCGATGCCCACGTGGACGTGCACGCCGTAGATGACCATCTGGCGTCCCCACCATTGGGTCCGTTCGATCAGCTTGGCGTAGCGCTCTTTGTCGGTGACGGGCTGCAGCAGGGGAGGGCTGAAGGGATGGCTGCCGGCGCAGAACACTTCGACGCCCATGGGATCGGTGACTTCCCGTACTGCTTCGAGGGAGCGGCTGAGGTCCTCTTTGGCGTCCTTGACTGTTTCGCAGATGCCGGTGACGAGTTCCACCGTGTTTAGGAGGAGTTCGCGCTTGATATGGGGGTGTTCGTCGTCCTCGTTGAGGTCCGGGTGGTTTGCTGCCACGCCTTTGAGGACATCGTTTGCCACGGAAACAAGTTCTCCGGTGCGTGCATTGACGAGCGCCAACTCCCATTCCACACCCAGTGTCGATTGCCTGGATGGCGCAAAATCAATCTGCACGTAGTCCCCTCAGTATGTACTTCCCGGCTGAGGGTTGCCCCAGCCGGCCGTGGTTCCCCGCTGCGGGGCCGCCAGCGGTCGGATCAAGTCTAATGCAGCCTTATGGTCAAGCCTCACGGAACGTAACCGTTCCCCTGGCTGATTTGCTATTGAGAACCATTCGCATTATTGTCATTCCATGCATTTCACCGTTGTCAGCTCCCTCGACAGTCAGTGCCGCGAAGCCGCCGCAGAACGGCTGGGCCGCACCCACGACAATTCCGTGGTGGTCCTCCACGACCTCCTGGACGGATCGTTGGTCCTTCGTCGCGTATTCCGCGATGGACGGCTCTTCGAGCGGGAAACGACACTGTTGGAACACGGCTGCCTAAGCTGCACAGTCCGGTTGGATGTAGTCCCGACGGCGGAACGGCTCGCCGCATGCGGCTTCGACCACGTGGTCCTTGGCCTGCCTCCGGGTGTCGCCACGGGCATGGCCGTTGACGAACTCCGGCGCGGACTCGACGGCCCCGTGGTCATTGACAATGCGGTTCTGGCCCTTGATCCGGCGGACGTGGACAATCAGATCTGGGACCGGCACACGCTGTTCGAATCCGGCTTCACCTCGATGCCCAGCGACGAGCGCACCAGCGGCGAGTTCCTCGTCGGAGAATTCGGGCAGGTGGATACCGTGCTCATGTCCCCGGGCCTGGGCTCCGTGTTGTCCGGAAATCCGGGCGAAGGATCGGAACCATGGTTGACGGGAGTTGAACTGCTGGGCGAGCTGGCGCCCCATGCCCACCTCGTGGCTCCGGCTGACACGTTCCGGCCGGGGTGCTTCGACCCCGCCGAAGCGGCGGCCCGGAACAAGCCCGGCGTCGTACGTCTTCCTGTCAGCGAATCCCAAGGTTCCTTCACCACCGTGCTGCATAAAGCCGGTCGTCCTTTGCATCCGGGGCGTTTCCGCGACGCCCTGCCACACCTGGCCAGCGGAACCCATTGGATGCGCGGGCGTCTCTGGATTGCCTCGGCTCCCACAACCCGGATTGCCGTGCAAGGCATTGGTCCCCGGGTCTGGCTCGAAAGCACCGGAACCTGGCTGGCCGACCGGCCTGAACAAGTGCCCGGAACGGACGTCGATGCCGCCCTCGACTGGCACCCGAGCCATGGAGACCGTGGCACGGTCCTGGCCTTCACCGGGTACTCGCAGGACATCGACGCCGGGGAAGTCCGCGATCTCCTGGATAGCTGCCAGCTCACGGAGGCCGAGATGGAAGCGGATTTTGCCGTGTGGGAGGATCCGCTGGATCTGAGCAATGCCCTGTAGAAGCCTCCAAAGCCAAACCACCCAAGTAGAAGGAGAAACACCATGAAGGTCAGGAACTCGCTGCGTGCACTCAAGAAGATCCCGGGCGCCCAGATCGTCCGCAGGCGTGGCCGCACATTCGTCATCAACAAGAACAACCCGCGAATGAAGGCGCGCCAAGGCTAAACGGTCAACGGCCCGTTGTTTAATGGGTGGATGCCCATCCTGAATAAAGACATGTCCCTGTGCATTTCGCTCGCGGCCCGCCCCAGCAATATCGGGACCCGGTTCCACAACTATCTTTACGATCTGCTCGGATTGAACTTTATCTACAAGGCATTCGCACCCGCTGACATCACCCTTGCCGTTGCGGGCATCCGCGGCCTCCCGATCCGGGGCGCCGCGGTGTCCATGCCGTACAAGGAGGCCGTCATTCCGCTGGTGGATGTGCTGGATCCCTCGGCCAGGGCCATCGATTCGGTGAACACGATCGTGAACGACGACGGCGTCCTGACCGCCTACAACACCGATTACATCGCCATTGCCCGGCTGCTGAAGGACCACGAGGTTCCCACAAGCCACACGGTCCTGCTGCGCGGGGCCGGGGGTATGGCGAAGGCAGTTGCCGCAGCCCTCCGGGATGCCGGCTTTACCGCCGTCACCATTGTCGCCCGCAATGAAACCACCGGCCGCGCTCTTGCGGAGCTGTACGGTTTTGGCTGGCAGGACAACGTCAACGGAGCAACCGCGGACCTCATCATCAACGTCACACCGCTTGGCATGGCCGGAGCGGATGAAACTGCGCAGTCCTTCGATGACGCCACCATTGCCGCCGCGCAAGTGGTCTTCGACGTCGTTGCGCTGCCCTCCGAAACGCCGCTCATCACCGCTGCGCGGGCTGCCGGAAAGCCGGTCATCACCGGAGCCGAAGTCATCGCCATTCAGGCGGAGGAACAGTTCGTCCTCTACACAGGGGTGCGCCCGACTCCCGGCCAGGTGCGCGAAGCTTCTGAGTTCTCGCGACGCTGACGCCTCAGGCGGTCACCGGCTCCACCACAACAGCCACCCGCTCCTCGCCGATCCTGGTGAGGACCAGGGTGGCTGTTTTCGCATCCTTGCCCTTGGCAGGCTTGCCCGGCAGCAGTTGCTTGCGGAGCTCTTCGGGGGTCACTGCGGTGCCACGCTTCTTGATGTCCAGGACAGTGATGCCGTTGCCCTTGACCCAGGCTTTGAGGGCCTTGACGTTGAACGGCATCACCTCGAGCACCTTGTACGCGCGGGCGAAAGGGGTGTCGTGGAGTTCGGGAGCGCAAATGTAGGCGATGTGCTCGTCCACCAGATGCCCGCCCAGTCGTTCAGCGACGTCGGCCACCAGCCCCGCGCGGATCACCGCACCATCTGGTTCGTAAAGGAAGCCTTCAACGGGCCCGACGGCGGCGACCGGGCCGCCGTCGAAGTCCTCACCGCTGGTGATCTCCGCGGCGCCCTGGCTGCCAAGGACCAATGCCGCGCGGCGAACGCCGGGCCGTGCAACGGCGTTGAACCACAGCGTGGCTTCGGTGACGTCGCCGCCCACGGACACCCACTGGACCTCGCAGTCCGAAGGCACGGAGTCGTGGGGGATGCCCGGGCCCATCTTGACCCCTACCGCACGCCCCGTAGCCGCAACCCTTTCTACAAACGACAACGGAGGAGAGAAGGCCTCCGGATCCCAGATCCTTTTGGTGCCGGACGTGGAGGTGGTGCGTCGGGCGGGGTCCAGCCAGACGCCGTCGATCCCCTCAAGGTCCACCGACTCCGCGTCCGTGTGCACAACCCTCGCATGCGGAAATGGCATGAGGTTGATCATGGCGCAGGCCGCGGTGGTTTCATCCATCTCCACGGCAGTGACGGCGATATCCATGGAGGCCATCGCCATGGAGTCTGCGCCGAGGCCGCAGCCGAGGTCCGCAACGTGGCTGATGCCTGCCTGGGCGAAGCGTTCAGCGTGGCGGGCGGCGACATTGAGCCGGGTGGCCTGTTCCAAGCCGGCTTGAGTAAAGAGCATCTGGCGGGCGAATTCGCCGAACTTTGCCTCCGCGCGGGTCCGCAAGCGCGATTGCGTCAGAACGGCGGCAACAAGTTCGGGGGAGTGGCCGGCCTTCCGGAGTTCGGCGTTGGTGCCGAATGCATCAGCTTCCCGGTAGGGCCCCAGCGAGGCAAGAAGTTCCCATCCTTCAGTAGTCAGCAAGGGCGCGATCTGTTCCTGCGGTGCGTGAGGCATGGGAACAAGCCTAACGTCGCGCGTCATGGCGGTGTGACTGTGGAATCAGCCGGATAGGGTTGTTTTCATGGAAGACAACGCAGCCCCGCCGCCCTCCCGTCTCGTCACGTACGCCCGTCCTGCCCTGATTGCGGGCGCTGTCATCGCGGTAGTCTGCATCGGCCTGCTGATTGTTATTTTCGCGCTGGACTCCTTCAACGCCGCAGCCTATTCCGTGACGGGCAAGAGCGTCAGCGATGCCACCGATGAGGCTCGCGACATCCGCGATCTCTACAGCGGTGCACGCCTGGGCGGGGTGATCGCGTTGGTGATTTCCGGCGTCGTCGCTGTGGCCTCCGCGGTGGCACTGTACCGCAATCGCGGCGGCTCCCTGGACGGCGACGACGACGGCGAAGACTACGATCTGGACGACCTCCGGGACGAGTGACCACGGTTCACCGATGACGAAATGCTGGCACTCACCTTGACCGAGTGCTAACGCCTTACATAGAGTCTAGTTAGCACTCTCCCCGTGAGGGTGCTAATCCCGCCAGGCGTCCACCGGCACCGCGACGACGGTTGAACGCCACGGCACCCTAGTTCTTAGTCCATGAATCAGCTCATGAAAAGGAGAGTCCGAGTGTCGGTCTCGATTAAGCCTCTTGAGGATCGTATTGTTGTTCGCCCGCTCGAAGCAGAGCAGACCACGGCTTCCGGCCTGGTTATTCCGGACTCCGCACAGGAGAAGCCGCAGGAAGGCGAAGTTGTTGCAATCGGCCCCGGCCGCTTCGATGACAACGGCAACCGCGTACCGGTGGACGTAGCTGTCGGCGACGTCGTCATCTACTCCAAGTACGGTGGAACCGAAGTCAAGACCGGCGGCAGCGAGTACCTCGTTCTGTCCGCCCGCGACGTCCTCGCGATCGTCGTAAAGTAACTTCCTGGAGCCCCGCACCGCCGTCGCGTTGGAATCATTCCGACCGTCAGCGGTGCGGGTTTTCTGTCTCGAAAGGACACAACCATGGCAAAGCAGCTTGCTTTTAACGATGCTGCCCGCCGGTCTCTTGAGGCCGGTATCGACAAGCTCGCCAACACTGTCAAGGTGACGCTCGGCCCGCGCGGCCGCAACGTCGTCCTGGACAAGAAGTGGGGCGCCCCCACGATCACCAACGATGGCGTCACCATCGCCCGTGAAGTTGAGCTTGACGACCCCTACGAGAACCTTGGCGCACAGCTGGCCAAGGAAGTCGCCACCAAGACCAACGACGTCGCCGGTGACGGCACCACCACTGCCACCGTGCTTGCACAGGCCCTGGTAAAGGAAGGCCTGCGCAACGTTGCTGCCGGCGCCGCTCCCGGAGAAATCAAGCGCGGCATCGAAGTTGCCGTTGAGGCTGTCGCTGCACGCCTGCTCGAGAACGCCCGCGAAGTCGAAGGCACCCAGGTAGCCAACGTCGCAGCCATCTCCGCGCAGAGCGATGAAGTTGGCGAGCTGCTGGCCGAGGCCTTCGGCAAGGTGGGCAAGGATGGCGTCATCACCATCGAAGAGTCCTCCACCACGCAGACCGAGCTGGTCCTCACCGAAGGCATGCAGTTCGACAAGGGCTACCTGTCCCCGTACTTCGTCACCGACGCAGAGCGCCAGGAAGCTGTCCTCGAGGACGCCCTCATCCTGATCAACCAGGGCAAGATCTCCTCGCTGCAGGACTTCCTGCCGCTGCTTGAGAAGGCCCTGCAGGCCAACAAGCCCCTCTTCATCATCGCTGAGGACATCGAAGGCGAAGCCCTGTCCACGCTGATCGTCAACCGCATCCGCGGCACGCTCAACGTTGTTGCCGTCAAGGCTCCGGGCTTCGGCGACCGCCGCAAGGCGATGCTCCAGGACATCGCCACCCTGACCGGCGCCCAGGTTGTTTCCCCGGACCTCGGCCTCAGCCTGGACACCGTTGGCCTCGAGGTACTGGGTACGGCCCGCCGCATCACGGTCACCAAGGACAACACCACCATCGTGGACGGTGCCGGAACCGAGCAGGACGTTGCAGACCGCGTTGCGCAGCTGCGCGCAGAGCTCACCCGCACCGACTCCGACTGGGACCGCGAGAAGCTGCAGGAGCGCTTGGCCAAGCTTGCCGGCGGCATCGGCGTCATCAAGGTTGGCGCAGCCACCGAAGTTGAGCTGAAGGAAAAGAAGCACCGCATCGAGGACGCTGTGTCCTCAACGCGTGCAGCCCTCGAAGAAGGCATCGTTTCCGGTGGCGGTTCCGCACTCATCCACGCCCTCAAGGCACTGGATGAGTCCCCGGCCGTCAAGGGCCTCGAAGGTGACGCTGCCGCAGCTGTTGGCATCGTTCGCCGCGCCCTGGTCCAGCCGCTGCGCTGGATCGCCCAGAACGCCGGTTTCGACGGCTTCGTCGTCGCTGCCAAGGTCTCCGAACTCGAAGCCAACCACGGCTTCAATGCCAAGTCCGGCGAGTACGAGGACCTGATCGGCGCTGGTGTGATCGACCCCGTCAAGGTCACCCGTTCGGCACTGCGCAACGCCGCTTCCATCGCCGCCCTGGTTCTCACCACCGAGACCCTGGTTGCCGAGAAGCCGGCTGAGGAAGAAGACGCACACGCGGGCCACCAGCACTAGGTCGTACGTCCCGGAAAGCCCCGGCCACCTTCGAAGTGGCCGGGGCTTTTTGCCGCCTTCCCACCCGCTTTTTCCCGTGGGATGCATCACATTCCAGCCGGTCACATTGAGTAAGAACCCTTAGGATTGTTTTGCCATGTCACGGCCGCATTGACTCTGCCAGCCACAGGCCTTGCACAGGTCCAGCAAGGTAAATCCATAGCGGAAGGTGGACTAATTGACCTTCGGAAGCCCCCTCAATGAACCAAATTGACATGAGAGTTGGGCCAAAACCGCGTATTATGGATGCTTTGTGCCACCCGCTGTGCCACTTGCTTTAAGGAACTGCCTCACGTGACTACCCCAACGTCGACCCCCGCCGCCCACCGTAGTAGGCGGGCTTCAGGTCCCGTTGCAAAGTCCAAGTTCCGCCCTGAAATCCAAGGACTCAGGTCCCTCGCCGTCCTCATGGTGGTGAGCTACCACATCTGGATCGGCAGGGTGTCCGGCGGCGTGGATGTCTTCCTCCTGATCTCCGCGTTCCTCATGACGCTGCAGTTCACAGGGCGTTACAAACAGGGCCGTCGCATGGACCTTTTGCGGCACTGGCTGCACCTGTTCAGGCGGCTGCTGCCCGCCGTCGTGATTGTCCTACTGGGAACCTTGGCGGCCACTTTTGTCCTCCTGCCCGCCACCCGGTGGGCGGACATTGTGCAGCAGGCCTGGGCGTCGTTGTTCTACTACGAGAACTGGCTGCTGCAGAAGCTCGCGGTGGACTACTACGCCACGGACCACAGCCTGGCCAGCCCTGTCCAGCACTTCTGGTCGCTATCCATCCAGGGCCAGGTCTTCATCCTCTGGCCGATCATCTTTGCGGTCGTCGCGCTGCTCTGCCGGCGCTTCGCCCTCAGATACCGCGCCACTTTGGTGTACGTCTTCGGAATCATCTTCCTGGTCTCGTTCATCTACTCCATCATCTTCACGGCCACCAACCAGGCCGTGGCCTACTTTGATACGTTTGCCCGCCTGTGGGAATTCGCCCTCGGCACCCTCCTCGCACTGATCCTGCCGGGGTTGAACTTCTCCAAGCCCGTCCGGGTGCTGATGGGCTGGATCGGCGTCATCGCCATGCTCACCTGCGGCATCGTCCTGCAGGTCCAAACAGCTTTCCCGGGCTTCGTGGCGTTGTGGCCCACCCTTGCGGCCGTCGCGGTGATCGCGGCAGGCCAGACGGGCAGCCGCTTTGGCGTTGACCGGATTCTGAGTTCAAAGTTCCTGGTCCGCCTGGGCGACAACTCCTACGCCCTCTACCTGTGGCACTGGCCCATCCTGGTCATCGCCCTCGCCTGGAGCGGCAAGGACCATGCCGGCTGGCTTTCCGGTACAGCGATCATCGGCCTGTCCCTTGTGTTGGCCTTCCTCACCACGAAGTTCATCGAGAAGCCCTTCCGCCAATGGAAGTGGCCTGAAATGAAGCGTCGTCGTGCGGTTGTCGCCATTGCTGCATGCCTGGCAGTAGCCTCGGCGCCCCTCCTCGGGTTCCAGTACAAACTGGACCTCGACGAACAAGCCGCACAGGCGCGGATGGTCTTTGACAACCCCGGCGCCAAGTCCCTCCTGCCAACCTACGTGAACCAGATAGCCCCCAACGCCCTCACGCAGCCTTCTGCGGAACGGATCGGGCGCGACTGGGCCAAGCTTCCAGACGGCTGCTCGGGCGACACCAAGCCGGAGTCCCAGCTGCTCCAGGACAACTGCCAGCAGAACGACGTCGGGTCCGACGCCACCAAGACCGTGCTGGTGGTGGGGAACTCGCATTCCCAGCAGTGGCTTGCGGCACTGGGGCAGATGGCCGAAGAGCACCACTGGAAGTTGTATGCCTTGCTCTACGGTGCTTGTCCGTTCGCTACCGACGATCCGGACGTCGAGCCCGTGTGCAACGAGTTCAACCACGAAGTCCGGCAACATATAGCCGAGCACGCCCCCGATGCCGTCTTCACGGTGGGCACCAAGGCTAAACCGTCGGAGCCTGACGAGAAACTGACCCGCGGGTTCGAGGAACTTGTCTCCGAGATCACCGCGCGCGGAACCCAGGTCATCGCCATCCGCGACAACCCCCGCTTCACCTACAGCCTGACCGACTGCACCCTCAACAAAGGCGTGGACAGCCCGGACTGCCGCCCCCTGAAGGCCGACGTCCTGGCCGAAACCAGCCCCTTTGAAGAAGTGACGGGCAAGTTCCAGGACCTTTTCCTGATCGACATGACCGACGTGATCTGCATAGGGATCTACTGTCCTCCGATCATCGGCAATACCTTCGTCTACCTGGACGACAACCACCTGACCAAGACCTACGTGAAGAGCATGACGGACATGCTTGATGAGAGGTGGTTTGCCGCTACGGGGTGGCAACAATGATGAGCAGCAGCACGGTCGCGCGCAGCGCGGATCAAGGCACGACGCCGGAACGCGGCTTCCGTCCGGAAGTCCAGGGCCTGCGTGCCCTGGCGGTGCTCATGGTGGCGGCCTACCATATCTGGCTTGGCCGGGTGTCCGGTGGCGTGGATGTCTTCCTGCTTATCTCGGCTTTCCTGCTGACGTTGTCCTTCACCAGGAAGCTCGAAGCCGGTTCGCCGTTGAAGCTGTTGCGGCACTGGCTGCACGTATTCAAGCGGCTGCTGCCCGCCGTCGTCGTGGTTCTGTTGGGTGTACTGGCCGCTACCTGGGCCTTCATACCGCAGAGCCGCTGGCCCGATGTCCTCGCCGAAGCCTGGGCGTCCCTGCTCTACCGGCAGAATTGGCAGCTCGCGGACAACGCCGTTGACTACTACGCGCAAAACCATTCCGGGGCCAGCCCGCTCCAGCATTTCTGGTCGCTGTCAGTCCAAGGCCAGGTGTTCATCCTGTGGCCCCTGATCTTCGCCGCCGTGGCCCTGCTGCAGCCGATGTTGGCCAGGGTCTTGCCGGGGAAGGCGCCGACTCACCGGAACCTGCTGTTTGTCGTATTTGGCGTTGTATTTCTGGCGTCCTTGGTGTTTTCCATCGACCAGACCGCCAACAACCAGGAGTATGCCTACTTTGATACCCCCGCCCGGCTGTGGGAGTTCGCGCTGGGCTCCCTGCTGGCACTTGCGCTGCCGTACCTGAATCCCGGGCGCCGGCTGCGGGTGTTCCTTGGCTGGGCCGGTATCACGGCGATGCTCGCCTGCGGCTTGGTGCTGACGGTGGACCGCTCCTTCCCGGGTTTCATTGCGCTCTGGCCCACCCTTGCTGCGGCGGCGGTCATCGTCGCGGGGCAAAGCAACAGCCGGTTCGGTGCGGACCGTTTCCTCGCCTCCCGGCCCTTGGTCCTTGTGGGAAACAACTCCTACGCCCTCTACCTGTGGCACTGGCCGGTGCTGGTGTTCTTCCTGCTGGTCACCGGAACCACAGCTCCGGGCCTGCTCCAGGGACTGGGCATCATGGCTGTGTCCATGCTGCTCGCGGTCGCCACCACCAGGTTCGTGGAGGAACCCATGCGCCGCTGGGAGTGGCCGGCCGTACGGTCCTGGAGGGCCGCCGTCGTTATTGCCGCCTGCGGGGCCCTGCTGGCGATGCCGGTAACCGTCTGGCAGGGTGTCATAGCGGCCGAAGACGCCGCGATCGCGGGCCAGCCCAAGGAACTGACGCCCGGTGCCGCAGCGTTGTCTCCCGAATTCGCGGGACAACCGGCGCAGGAAGCCATGATTATTCCGGCTCCGGGGGCCATGAAGGACGAGTGGGCCGACATCGATGGACTGTGCACGGGGGACAACGTGCCCAGCGATCCCTTGCTGCAGGGTTGCCTGCAGAACGACGAACCCGAGACCGTCACCAAGGAAATCGTGGTGCTGGGGGATTCGCATGCCCAGCAGTACATGGCTGCCCTTGGCCCCATCGCCAAGCAGCATGGCTGGGAAGTGGTGACGCTGCTGAAAGGCAGCTGCCGGTTTGGGGCCGAATCCCCGGAACGCACGGATGAGTGCAATGAATTCAACAAGGCCAGCGCCAACTACGTGATGGAACACAAGCCTGACGCGGTGTTCACGGTTGCTTCGCTGACGCACGCGGATGCCCCCTTCGAGACCGAGGTGCCCGGCTACCTTGACGGCATCAAGCCGTTCACGGATGCGGGGATCGACGTCGTGGGAATCCGCGACAATCCGCGCTTCAGCATCAACATGCCCGAATGCGTGCAGAAAAAGGGCCCGGACTCACCCGATTGCAATGCCCCGTTGGAGGAGTCCTTGGCTGAATCCTCGCCTTTGGATGATTACGTTGGCAAGGTGGATCGCCTGTACTTGATGGACATGAGCGACTTCATCTGTGAGCAAGGGACATGTCCGGCTGTGGTGGGCAACGTCTACGTCTACAAGGACGACAACCACCTCACCAAGACGTACGTGCAAAGCATGATCCCGATGTTCGAGCAACGCCTTCTGGCGGCCACCGGCTGGAAGGACAGCTAGGTCCCCGCTGCCGCGGAAGCGGACGACCGCGGCCTGCCGCCAGTGCTGTTGCTCACACTCCGGCGTTACGGAATATGGCGATCGCCGCTGAGGTTCTACTATTTATTCAACACTTCTGCACAGGCCAGTCCCGTAATGACGGGCTGGTCATCAGTTGCAACCCCTACCAGTTAAGCCCCCGGAACCAAGGTAAGAGGCGCACACTCATGACCCAGCCCGAACACAATCCTTTCGGCCTCATTGGCCTGACCTACGACGACGTTCTGTTGCTCCCGGGACACACGGATGTCATTCCGTCCGAAGCAGACACCTCCTCCCGGATTTCCAAGCGCATCAGCGTGCAGACGCCGCTGCTTTCCGCTGCCATGGACACCGTCACGGAGTCCCGCATGGCCATCGCCATGGCACGCCAGGGTGGCCTGGGCGTGGTTCACCGCAACCTCGCCATCGACGACCAGGCTGAGCACGTGGACCGCGTCAAGCGCAGCGAGTCCGGAATGATCACCAACCCGTTGACCATCAACCCGGAAGCCACGCTCCAGGAGCTCGACGAGCTGTGCTCGCGTTACCGCGTCTCCGGCCTTCCGGTGGTGGATCCCGAGGGACGGCTCCTGGGCATCGTCACCAACCGCGACACCCGTTTCATCCCCGAGTCCGAGTTCCCGACCCGCCGCGTCAGCGACACCATGACCAAGATGCCGCTGATCACCGGGCACGTGGGAATCAGCCGGGAAGAGGCCTCGCACAAGCTGGCCACCAACAAGATCGAGAAGCTCCCGTTGGTGGACGAGCAAGGCCGTTTGAAGGGCCTCATCACCACCAAGGACTTCACCAAGGCAGAGCAGTACCCGCTTGCCACCAAGGACGACGAAGGCCGCCTCCGGGTGGGCGCTGCCATCGGCTTCTTCGGTGACGGCTGGGAACGCGCCATGAAGCTGATCGACGCCGGCGTGGATGCGCTGTTCGTGGACACCGCCAACGGCCACTCCCAGGGCGTCCTGGACATGATCCGCCGCCTGAAATCCGACCCCGTCGCTGCCCACGTGGACGTTATCGGCGGCCAGGCAGCCACCCGCGAAGGCGCACAGGCATTGATCGACGCCGGTGCTGACGGCATCAAGGTTGGCGTTGGTCCCGGATCCATCTGCACCACCCGCGTTGTTGCCGGCGTCGGCGTCCCGCAGATCACCGCCATCTACGAATCCGCCAAGGCTGCCATCCCCGCAGGCGTTCCGCTGATCGCCGACGGCGGCCTGCAGTACTCGGGCGACATCGGCAAGGCACTGGTTGCCGGAGCCGACACCGTCATGCTCGGCTCCCTCCTCGCAGGCTGTGAAGAGTCCCCCGGAGAGCTCATCTTCGTCAACGGCAAGCAGTTCAAGAGCTACCGCGGCATGGGATCCCTGGGCGCCATGCAGTCCCGTGGCAAGAACACGTCCTACTCCAAGGACCGCTACTTCCAGGCTGACGTCTCCGGCGATGACAAGCTCATCCCCGAGGGCATCGAGGGCCGTGTCGCCTTCCGTGGCCCGCTGGCATCGGTTGCGTACCAGCTGGTTGGCGGCCTCCGCCAAACCATGTTCTACACGGGCGCGCCCACCATCGCCGAACTCAAGGCGCGCGGCAAGTTCGTCCGCATCACTCCTGCAGGTTTGAAGGAATCGCACCCGCACGATATCCAGATGACCGTCGAAGCGCCGAACTACAACTCGCGCTGAGCACTTACTGATCCCCGCGGATTCTCCGCGGGGATCAGTTGTTTAACCACCCGACCCTCGATGTCCGCCCACAGGAATAGGCTGGGCACATGTCAGAGCAGCCCGCACAACCGCGGCACCCGGAGTCGGTCCCGCTTCACCCGCTCCCACCCGGCAAAACACCGCCCCGCAAGCTGGCCTTGCGGCCGTACGCCCGCGCCGTCGGGCAGGTCCTGAAGGTGAGTTTCAACGCCTCACCGGCTGCGGTGATAATGAAGGTCCTGGGCTCGGTCATCTCCGCCACCCTGCCCTTGGTCACCACGTACTTCGCGTCGTTGACCACCACGGCCTTGGCGGCCGGCTACGCAGGAGACCCCGACGCCGGTCCGCGGGCAGTTCTCTACGTCATCATCACCGCGGCTTTGGGCCTGTTCTGGGGCGCCTTCAGCAGCGTGGACCGCTACATCCAGCAGTTGATGAGCTTCAGGGTCGGGGCCATTGTGGGCGACCTGATGTACCAGCGGTTCCTCGCCTTGGACTTCTGGCGTTACGACGACAAAGAGACGGTGGATCTCTACGACCGTGCCAAGCGCTTCTCCGATTCCTATGCGCGGGTCCTGGACCGGATCGCGGCGATCTTTACCCAGCTCGTCTCAGTGATCCTTGCCGTCGGCGCGCTGCTGTTGGTGAGTTGGTGGATTGCGGTGATAGTCCTGGTGGCGATCGTGCCCAGCGTGTACCTCCAGTTCAAGTTGTCCCGGGAGCAGATTGCACACTGGAACACGCAGGTGGACTCCCGGCGCCAACGCAGGATGATCGAGCAGAACCTGCTCCGGCCACAACACATCGCCGAGATGAGGCTCTACGGCATCGTGGGCTATCTCATGGAATTGCGCTCCCGCTTGCGGGATGCCGACGAACGCAGACGACTGGATTTTCAAAAGCGGTACATCCCCAAGCAGTTGGCCGCCGACTCCCTGCAGTATGGTGCCGAAGTTGTGTCACTGGTCTGGGTGGTGGGGCAGATCATTGCCAGAGCGCAGCCTGTGGGCCAGTTCCTGTACGTGCAGCAGATTGTGAGCCGGGCGCTGTCCACGGCCAACAACCTGGTATCTTCGCTCAGTTCCATTGACGAGGACCTGGCCAACCTCAAGGACTACGAACTGTTCATGGCGTTGCCCGTGCCCAGCGGCAAGGAAGAACCCTTGGTGGCCTCGCCGGGCACCGTCGAGCTGCGGGACATCCGCTTCAGCTACACCGGCAGCGACATCGAGGTCATCAAAGGTATCTCCATGACCATCCGGGCAGGGCAGCACATCGCGATTGTGGGGGAGAACGGTGCGGGCAAGTCCACGCTGATCCGTATCCTGGCCGGGCTGTACCGGCCCGATTCAGGGCAGGTCCTCTTGGACGGCAAGGATCTCGCCGGCATCGACGTGACCAGCTGGCACCGGCACCTGGCGGTCCTCAGCCAGGAGTTCCTGAAGTACGAGTTCGCCACCGCAGCCGAGAACATCTACCTCGGTGATGTCGACCTGCCCCGGGACGATCTCCGCATCCGAAAGGCGGCAGCCGATGCCGAGGCCATGGAATTCATCAACAAGCTCCCCAACGGACTGGAGAACCACGTCAGCAACTGGATGGAGGACCCACGCGGGCGCAAGGGGAGCGGCCTGTCCGGCGGGCAGTGGCAGCGGCTGGCAATGGCCCGCAACTTCTACCGGGACGCTTCGTTCATGGTGATGGACGAGCCCACCTCGGCAATCGACGCCTTGGCTGAACACCGGATCTTCACCAGGCTTTTCGCGGACCGCAGCAGCACCATCATCGCCATCAGCCACCGCCTCGCCACCATTGAGAAGGCGGACATCGTCTACATGCTCGAAGATGGGCGCATCGCGGAGCAAGGAACCCACAAGGAACTGGTCGCGCTCCGGGGCCGGTACTTCCGGATGTTCGAATCCCAGCTTTCTGTGGACGAGGCAAGCCGGGCGGCTCCCGAGGCTTAGAGCGGGCCGTATCCGGCTTCTCCGTAGGGATCACGCCAGGTGGCGAGGTCTTGTTCCAGCAGCGCCCTGAAGCGTGGGTCAACTGCAGCCCTGCGCCGAAGCGATTCCCTCGAACGGCCCATGATGGTGGCCGGGATGATGATCCCAACCACAAGGAGGGAGACCATAAAGGCGAGAACCAAGGCCAGTGTCAGCAGTGCGTCAGGATCCTGCCACGTTGAGGGTTTGGCCGTGAAGGCGAACAGCCCCATGAAGACGAGCAGGACGAACGCCACGAAGGAGAGCGCCCCCCGCAGGCTCCCAGGCCCACGATTGACCAGGGCCCGGCTTGTGCGCGGCAACCGGTTCCGAACCCGCACGAAGAAGATTCCGCACAGTGCGCCGAGGGCGGCGCCGGGAAGGCCGAGGGCAGGAAGCATTGCGAGCGTGCCGAGCCGGACTGACAGGACTACGCCCAGAAGGACAAGGACGGCGCCGACGCCGGTTCCGGCAGCCCACGCGCCCATGTAGGCACCCCGGGCGCCGGCGAGCTCACGCAGGCGTGAGCGTGCATTTGCCGGTGTGATGGCAGCAAGCTCGGGGGAAAGCCAATAGTCCAGGGAGCGGTCTGAGTGGTACAGCGGTGCAGGGCCTGACTGGTAACTCACCCGGGTTATCGCTCCAGGCCTGCACGGACGCGGGCGTCGAGTTGATCACGTGTAAGGGCCGTCGAGTCGAGGTTTTCGCCTTCGCCTGCGGCGATCGACAGGGAACCATCGGCCTCAGCTTTGACGTGCACTGCGCGGGAGGTTCCGTCGTCAAAGTGCCGGCGGGTGGTTGCGGCTGCGGGGAAGCCGTCCGGCGCCTGGTTCAGGTAGTAGTCGGCCATCTGCACTGCAGTGGTGACCATGCCTTCAGCGCCCGTAATGGGGTGCAGCTCGTGAACGCCGTACTTGCTCAGATTGAGCAACAGGGCGCCCTGCTCTGCGCCGAACATGAAGGAAACGTGCTCCGAGGCCGGGGTAACGAGGGCTGTTTCCAACCATGCTGTGGCATCGGCAAGGACTGCTGTCACTGTGGCGGCCGGCCCAACCGGAAGGAGTGCGTCGTTTTCTATCTTCATCAACCCACGTTCCAACAGCGTCGCAACACCGGCCTGTTCCAGCGGCGACCCGGCTGCGCGGTCCAGGCGGAACAGGGTCTGGCACCTCAGGGCGCCATCGGTGCCAGCCAGCGCGATGAGTGCAATGAGCTCATGTTCGGTGATGAGCAGTGCCTGGTTTTCTTCGGTCTGGGTGGTCATTTCTGCCTTCTTTTGTGCGGTTCTCTGTCCAGTCTATGAAGCGGCGCGGTCAGGTGAGCCATCCCCAGACCTTCTTGGCGCCGTCGGCTATTGCTCCAGCGGCGTCCTGGGCACCCTCCCAGACATGCTTGGCGCCGTCAGCGATCATCGAAGACGCGGAGTCGTAGCCCATGTTGGTAGCCAACAGGCCCAGGCCACCCCAAGCGATGCCGGCAACGGCGCAGGCGGGGCCAACCACCGGAAAAAAGCTGCCCACTGCCAAGGCAGCAGAGATCCCGCCGTCCACCGCCATTCCGGGATGTCCCGTCTGGAATCCTTGGTAGACCTGAATTCCGCCAGTGACGAACCCCAAGGCCCCCGAGAGCCGCCCGAGCATGGAAGTGCCGTTCAGAAGCTGGGTGCCCTTGACATATCCGGCGCCGGCGGCCTGGCCGTACTGTGCGCTGAGCCAGGGCCACTTGGTCAGCTCCGTAACCAACCCGCCCTTGGCCATTTGGGCCAGGATCGAGTCCGTAGCCAAACCGTTCGCAGTGACGATGGCGTTCCCTGCCCACCATCCCTGGCTGCCGGTGACGCCTAACAGTCCCTCCCAACCAGTGGTCGGAGTGTCGTCGCTGACGGTGCCACCGGGAGTCTGCGGGCTGTTGGCCCCTGCAGACCCTCCGCTGGAGGCCCCACCTTGGGTGCTGGCCTGCTGCTGTTCGTCAGCCTGGGTCCGCAGTGTCTTGGAAACGTCCTCCAGGGAACGGGAGGCGTTGTGCAACAGGGGCCGCAGGGTGCTGCTCCATTCGCGGCGGAAACGCTCTCCGTCGGTTCCCTTCCATGCAACGGAGGAAATCAGGCCGTTGATCTGGAGTTCCTGGTTCTGGAGCCGGCTCCCGGCCTGTCCCATTTGTTTGGATAACGACCGAAGCTGTTCAACGTCGGCTCCGTAGAGTCCAGGCGCCATGGGTCCCCCTTGCATGGTGTACGTGTGTTTTCCGCAGGCTATCTGATCCGCAAAGGATGCTGCCATGGGCAAAGCTGCCCATGTGGAAAGCTGCCCGGCCTGCGGGGCGGTGCCAGGTTGCGCGAGGGGTCCAGTAAAGTTAGAGCCGTGACTTATGAGATTGAGATTGGCCGTGGCAAGCGTGGGCGTCGTGCCTACTCCCTGGATGACATCGCGATCGTTCCGAACCGACGGACGCGTGACCCGAAGGACGTCTCGGTTTCGTGGCAGATCGACGCCTACAAGTTCGACATGCCCGTCATCGCTGCACCGATGGACTCGGTGATGTCGCCGGAGTCCGCCATCGCCTTGGGGCGTTTGGGCGGCCTCGGCGTCCTGGACCTTGAAGGACTGTGGACCCGGTACGAGGACCCTCAGAAGGTGCTGGACGAGATTGCAGGCCTGGCCGACGAGACCAGCAGCCCGGCCGTGACGCGGCGCATGCAGGATCTCTACCAGGCTCCAGTGCAGCCCGAACTCATCAGTTCCCGCCTGGCCGAGATCCGCGCCGCAGGCGTGACCGTGGCAGGTTCCCTTACCCCGCAGCGCACCCAGGAACACTACAAGACCGTGGTGGCTGCCGGCGTCGACATCTTTGTCATCCGTGGCACAACCGTCTCCGCCGAGCACGTCTCCAAGAACCACGAGCCACTCAACCTCAAGCAGTTCATCTACGAACTCGATGTTCCCGTCATCGTCGGTGGCGCGGCCGGATACACCCCTGCCCTGCACCTGATGCGGACCGGCGCGGCCGGCGTCCTGGTCGGCTTCGGCGGCGGCGCCACGACCACCACCCGCCGCGCGTTGGGCATCCACTCGCCGATGGCCTCGGCCATTTCCGACGTCGCCGCAGCACGCCGTGACTACATGGATGAGTCCGGCGGACGTTACGTCCATGTCATTGCCGACGGCGGCATGGGCCGCTCAGGCGACATCGTCAAGGCCATCGCCATGGGCGCTGACGCCGTCATGCTCGGCAGTGCCCTTGCCCGTGCCGAAGAAGCCCCGGGCCGCGGCTGGCACTGGGGTCCGGAAGCGCACCACCTGGAGTCCCCGCGCGGCGACCGTGTCAACGTTGGCACTGTTGGGCCGCTCGAGGAAGTCCTGTTCGGGCCCGGTCACCACACGGACGGAACATCCAACCTGATCGGCGCCCTGCGCCGTTCCATGGCGACCACCGGCTACTCGGACTTGAAGGAATTCCAGCGCGTCGACGTCGTCGTCTCGCCGTACCTGGGCTAAACCTTCGGGACGGAACAGCAGCCCTGCCCAACTCGACGGGCAGCAAGTAGGGTAGGGGATTACCAGCTGTTGCGTTTGAGGAGGGGTCCGATGAGCAATGTCGCAGGCGGTCCGCAGGCATCTCCGGGAGCACTGAGCCCGGAGTCCCGTGCCGCATCCATCGATGTCCTGAAATCCACTGCCGAGCCCGGCAAGGAACTGGACATCCTGATCGTCGGTGGTGGCGTGGTGGGCGCCGGGGCTGCATTGGATGCAGTCACGCGGGGACTCACCGTTGGGATCGTCGAAGCCAGGGACTGGGCCTCCGGTACGTCATCGAGGTCCTCCAAGCTCATTCATGGTGGCCTCCGCTATCTGGAGATGCTGGATTTCGGCCTGGTCCAGGAAGCCCTTCAGGAACGCGGACTGTTGATCCAGCAGATCGCTCCGCACCTGGTCCGGCCGGTGCCGTTCCTCTACCCGCTGACCCACCGCTTCTGGGAGCGCCCCTACGTGGGCGCGGGCATCATGCTGTACGACACCCTGGGATTGACGTCCGGCCACAGCCGCGGCGTACCGATGCACAAGCACCTCTTCCGCCGTGGCACACTGCGTGCGGCTCCCAGCCTCAAGGACGACGCCTTCGTAGGATCCATCCGCTACTACGACGCCCAGGTTGACGATGCCCGGCTGGTGGTCAACCTGGTCCGGACCGCCGTGCACTACGGAGCCCACGCCGCCAACCGCGTACGCGTAGTGGATTTCCTCCGCGAAGGTGAACGCGTGGTGGGTGCCAAGGTGGAAAACCAGGAAGACGGCAGCGTCTTTGAGGTGCGGGCCAAGCAGGTGGTCAATGCCACTGGCGTGTGGACTGACGAAACACAGGCCATGGTCACCGACCGTGGCCAGCTGAAGGTTCGTGCGTCCAAGGGCATCCACCTGGTGGTGCCACGTGACCGCTTCCAGTCCACGGTGGGCTTGATTCTTCGGACCGAAAAGTCCGTGCTCTTTGTGATCCCCTGGGGCAGGCACTGGATCATCGGGACCACTGACACCGACTGGAAGCTGGATAAGGCCCATCCTGCTGCCTCCAGCAAGGACATCGACTACGTGCTGGAACACGTCAACAAAGTGCTCAAGAGGCCGCTGACCCGCGAGGACGTCGAAGGCGTCTATGCGGGTCTCCGGCCCCTCCTGGCCGGCGACAACGACTCCACGGCCAAGTTGTCGCGCGAGCACGTCGTGGCCCATCCCGTCCCCGGACTGGTTGTGGTGGCGGGAGGCAAATACACCACCTACCGTGTCATGGCCAAGGATGCTGTGGACGAAGCAACCCGGGCCATGGATGAGCGCGTCCCGTCCAGTTGCACGGACACCATTCCCTTGCTGGGTGCCGAAGGATTCAAGGCTGCCTGGAACCGGCGTGGCAGGTCCGCCGAGCAGGCCGGGGTGCATGTGGCGCGTGTGGAGCACCTGCTGAACCGCTTCGGATCCATGGCATCGGAAGTGCTCTCAGCGATTTCCGAACGGCCGGAGCTAGGGGAGCCGTTGCCGGGCGCCGATGACTATCTCGCCGCCGAAGTTGTCTACGCGACAACCCACGAGGGTGCCCGGCACGTCGACGATGTCCTCACCCGCCGCACGCGTATCTCCATTGAAGCCTGGGACCGGGGTGTGTCTGCGGCGCCCGTAGTGGCTAAGCTGATGGGAGAAATCCTTGGCTGGAGCGATGCCCAGCGTGAAAGCGAGATCAAACACTACCTGGCACGGGTGGAGGCTGAGCGACTGAGCCAACAGCAACCCGATGACGAATCGGCCGATGCCGCGCGTATGGGAGTGGATGACATCGTTCCTCTCCGCTGAACGGCCCAGGGAATTGAGGCCGGCAGGCCACATGGAGGGAACACGACTTGGCTGAACCACTGGACCGATACGACGCGGAACTGACCACCCCTGACACGGTCATTCTTGAGCTTGTTGCCGCGGACAAGATCGACGCCGCGGCACAGTTGGCCCACAAACTCCATCAGGCCGGAAGGATTTCGAACCTCGAGGGCTTCCTGGAGCAGGTGCATTCACGCGAACACCAGCTGGCTACGGGCCTTCCCGGGGGAATCGGCCTTCCGCACGCCCGCAGTGAGTTCGTCGACCGGATCTCCATCGCGGTTGGGGTCACCAAGTTTGGCCATGCGTTGGACTTCGGGGCCGCCGACGGCCCGGCGACGCTCATCCTGCTCATCGCCACGCCGGCCAGTTCCTTCTCCGACCACCTTGAGGTCCTGGCTACCCTGGCGCGCTCCCTTTCGAAGGAGTCCTTCAGGGAATCCCTGCGCCGCGCGCACGACCCCGAGGTCATTTCCGAACTCATCAATTCCAGCCTGGTCTTCTTCGACCACTAAGGGTCGGTGCGGTCCCTCCGGCAGGCCACATCGCAGTGGCCCGTTTCGTTGTTCTACAGCCGGACGAAGTACGGTTAAGGGGTGTTGAAAACTGCCCTGAAACCCCGTTGGATCGCAGGCTTGGTCTTTGCGCTTCTGCTGTCCGCGGTGTTTGTGCTGCTCAGCCAATGGCAGCTCAGCAGGTCAACCCAGCACGAGGCCCCTGCGCCGTCCAGCGTCGAAGAAGTTAAGCCCCTGGTCGACGTGCTCAAGCCTGGACAGTTTTTCCCCGGCTCGGTTTCCGACCAGATGGTCACCGCCACAGGGAGCTATGACCCCGGCAAGCAAGTACTGGTGGAGGGACGCCTGTACAACAACCAAAAGGGCTTCTGGATCGTCTCCGCCTTCGCGGTCAACGACGCTCCCGTGCTCAAGGGGGTCGCCGCCTCGCCGCAAACCTGGATTCCAGTAGCCCGCGGCTGGGTGGCTGACGCTGCCCAAGCCGGCCCGCCGCCGTCGGGCACTGTGACGCTGACCGGTCGCCTCCTCCCTTCCGAAGCGCCCGTACCAAATGTCGACGCCGGCCCGGGCCGGGCATCAGCGGTCTCCACCGCGGAACTGATCAATACCTGGCAAATTTCCAGTTACCCCGGCTTCATTGCCGCGACGTCCGAAATCAGCGGTGGCGCCACCATCGCGCTGGACGGAGACGTCAAGGCACTCAATATCCCGGCACAGCCACCGGCGGAGCAGGTCAACTGGTTGAACCTCTTCTACGCTGTGGAATGGGTGGTCTTTGCCGGTTTCTCCGTCTTCATCTGGTGGCGCCTGGTGCGCGACGATTACCGTCGGGACCTTGAGGACGACGAGGACGACGAAGACTACGAGTACTCCGACGGGTTTCCGGACGAACCCTACGCCGTCCCGGCGGCAACCGAACCTGCAAGTCAAGACCCAGAACCTAAGGTGCAGCAATGATTGAGCCCAAACCGGCCATCCAGCCTGAGCAGTCAGGACCGAAGCCCAAGAAGCGGCGGTTCGGCGGGACGGAAGCCCAGATCCGTTCGGCCCTGAAGTTTTACAAGGTCATGGCCTACCTCACCGGTGCCATGTTGCTTCTGCTGTGTGCCGAACTGATCGCACGTTACGGCTTCGGCGTTTCCCTCTTCGCCGGCGGCACCAATGCGGTCACCGGCCAGCCGTTCGGCTTCGGTTTCGCAGAATCCGAGCCCAAGGGTGTCATTGGTGGGTTCAACATTTCCACCACCGTGCTGATCGTGCACGGATGGATGTACGTGGTGTACCTCGTTTCCAACTTCCGTCTGTGGTCCCTGATGCGGTGGCCTTTCTCCAAGATGGTCCTGCTGGCCTTGGGCGGTGTTGTTCCCCTGCTTTCCTTCATCGTGGAGAAGAAGTTCCACGCTGAGGTGGAGGCTGAACTGGCCGCCAACCCCCAAGCGTCAAAGCGCTACTAGGAGCCTGCGGGCATCCGCGATGTGAGTTACCTAACGGGAGGGCCTGTTTTGGCCGCTGACCGCCCTTGTCAACGTGCACGGGGGCGGTCCGGCAAAGTAGTCTTGACTGGTGACTACTCCCACCGCACCCCAGACTTCACAGAAGCCGGTGCTGGTTGTTGACTACGGTGCCCAGTACGCGCAGCTGATTGCCCGCCGCGTCCGTGAAGCAAACGTGTATTCGGAAATCGTTCCGCACACCTTCACCACCGAGCAGCTTCTGGCCAAAGACCCGGCAGCCATCATCCTCTCCGGCGGACCCTCCAGCGTCTACGCCGAAGGAGCCCCGTTCGTGGAGGCTGACCTCTTCGAGGCCGGCGTTCCCGTGTTCGGCATCTGCTACGGATTCCAGGCCATGGCCAACGCCCTTGGTGGCAAAGTGGCCCAGACGGGCCTGCGGGAGTACGGCGCGACCGAAGCCCTCCTTGTGGGCGACGCACGTTCCATCCTCGACGGCGTCCCGGCCTCCCAGAACACCTGGATGAGCCACGGCGACTCCGTCCATGAGGCACCTGAAGGCTTTGAAGTGCTGGCGACGACGGCCGGAGCGCCGGTCGCTGCCTTCGCCAACGACGAGAAGCGCCTTTACGGTGTGCAGTGGCACCCGGAAGTGAAGCACTCCGTCCTTGGCCAGCACGTCCTGGAAAACTTCCTGTTCAAGGGCGCCGGTTTGAGCCCGAACTGGACCACCGGCAACATACTTGAAGAGCAGGTGGAGCGCATCCGCGAGCAAATCGGGGACTCCAAGGTCATTTGTGGCCTCTCCGGTGGCGTCGACTCGGCTGTTGCGGCCGCACTCGTCCAGCGTGCCGTTGGTGACCAGCTCACTTGTGTCTTCGTCGATCACGGTTTGCTCCGTGAGGGGGAGGCCGAGCAGGTCGAACGTGACTTCGTCGCCGCTACGGGTGTCAACCTGTATGTCGCCAACGAGCAGGAACGCTTCCTCTCTGCCCTGGCCGGGGTCAGCGATCCCGAAACCAAGCGCAAGATCATCGGCCGCGAATTCATCCGTGCTTTCGAAGAAGCCGAGCGGGCCATCATCGCCCAGGCAGCTGCCGAAGGCGAAAAGATCAAGTTCCTGGTCCAGGGCACGCTCTACCCGGACGTCGTCGAATCCGGCGGCGGCGAGGGTGCTGCGAACATCAAGAGCCACCACAACGTTGGCGGGCTTCCGGAGGATCTGCAGTTTGAGCTCGTTGAGCCGCTGCGCGCCCTCTTCAAGGACGAAGTCCGCGCCGTTGGTGCACAGCTTGGACTGCCCCAGGAAATCGTGGGCCGCCAGCCGTTCCCCGGCCCGGGTTTGGGTATCCGCATCGTCGGTGAAGTGACCAAGGAGCGTCTCGACCTGCTCCGTAAGGCCGATGCCATTGCCCGCGCAGAACTCACGGCCGCAGGCCTGGACAACGACGTCTGGCAGATGCCGGTGGTTCTCCTTGCCGATGTCCGCAGCGTCGGCGTCCAGGGTGATGGACGTACCTACGGGCACCCCATCGTCCTGCGTCCGGTATCTTCCGAGGACGCCATGACGGCGGACTGGTCGCGTTTGCCCTACGACCTTCTGGCCCGTATCTCCAACCGCATCACCAATGAGGTGGATGGCGTGAATCGTGTGGTGTTGGACGTCACCAGCAAGCCACCGGGAACCATCGAGTGGGAATAGCATTCTGAGTGGCCGGCTTCCTTCGGGAGGCCGGCCACTTTGTATTTGGCGTAGTTCCCGCGTGGTATGAGAAAGGGCAGCAAGCGGTGAAAACCGGTGAATTTCGCGTTGGAACAGCGTTGCGGAGCGGGCTGGCCATGGATTCCCGCTACCCTCGAAAGTATGCCGGTATGGTCCAAGGCGTCTAAAGCTAGTACAGAAAAGAAGGCAGAAGTCGTGTCAGTAGGTCAAGGCCAGGAAGAGGGCTCTGAAGAGCTCCGCAAATGGCTGTCTGGTCTCAAACCCGTCACCGGGGCAGACACTATGCTGCGTTTCGTCAAGACGCCCGAAGGCGCTATTGACCTCAGCAACGCGCATCCCTCAGGCTTGGCGCAGCTGTTGGCGGGCCGCAGGACACGCTTGTCCACCCTGATCAGGGACCGCCAGCAGTATCTCGTGGCTGCCCGGGCAGCCCGGAACATCAGGTCGAAGATTTTTGAGCTCAGCAATGACCGCGGTATCGAAGCCGGCTACTTGTCCGCCGGTACCGTGGTGTGGACATCAGCCGTCGGTGGCAAACCGCAGCGTGTCTCCGCTCCCGTCATGCTCACGTCCATTGTCCTTACGGTCCGGCCGGGAGAGGACGACTTCGAACTCCAGCTCACCGAGCAAGCGCGCATGAACCCGGCCCTGGTGCGTCACCTGAAGACGGTGCACGGCATCGTCTTTGACGTCAACGCCGTGGCCCGCATGGCGTACAACACCGCGCGATTGGATCCGCAACCTGTCCTGGATCGTCTGTCCACGCTGGTTCAGCCGATCCATGGCGCAGAGGTAGAGTTCAACCTTCTGGTGACAACGCTGGCCGACCTCTCCGGCAACCTCGACGATCCCTGGATCAACCTGAACAACCCCACCGTGGCCGCGCTGGCCACTGCTGCCAACGGCGGCGAGATCGAGCCGGAACCCATCAAGGCAGGCAGGTTCCCCAGCCTGGATGTCCGTGATCCAGCCGATGAACTCCTTTTGCTTGATGCCGACACGGACCAGCAGTACGTAGTTGACGCCGTTCGCGCCGGAGACTCCCTGGTAGTCAGTACGCCGCCGGGGAGCGGGCAAACCCAGACCGCCATCAACGCCATCGGTGCGCTGGTCTGCGAAGGAAAGTCGGTCCTGGTAGTGGGGGACCGGCAGTCCAGCCTCGCCGGATTGTCCGCGCACCTTGAATCACTCGGACTCGATTCGCTGCTCTTCCGCCCCGGTAACGGAACCACCCCGCAGCAGCTCAAAGCCCAGCTGGTTCGGGCAATCATGCGCAACGAGAAGGCGCTTGAGCCGCAGCTTGGCAATTTGCACCAGACATTGACCGGGCATCGGCACGCGCTGATGGACCACGTTGCGTCCCTGCACAACGTCCGTGAGCGTTGGGGCTGCTCGCCCTATCAGGCCATGCAGTCTCTCGCGGAACTGACATCCATCCATCCGGCTCCCTCCACGACCGTGCGTCTGAAGCGCAGCGTCCTGGACAACATCAAGGACCGCGAGGAACTCGCTGCACGGCTCCGGCGTGCTGCAGAACTTGGAAGCTTCAGCCGGGCTTCGACCAGCAGTCCTTGGTACGGCGCCCGTTTGGTCACCCGCAAGGAAACCGAGGAAGCGCAGCAGCTTGCCCGCCTGGCCGCGGAGAAACTCCCCGTCCTGCGCGACCGCATGAAGCAGGTGTCCGATCACGCCGAGATCCGCCTGGGCGAGACCTTTACGGAATGGGGTGCCCAGCTCGAACTGCTGATTGCTGTGCGCGAGAGCCTGGACAAGTTCACGCCGGACATCTTTGACCGCCCGGTGCACGACCTCATTTCGGCCACTGCCAGTTCGGCGTGGCGGCGTGAGCGGAACATCGAGATGCCTTCCATGCAGCGCTCCAGGCTGCGGCGCGTGGCCAAGGAATATGTGCGGCCTGGTGTTCACATTGCTGATCTCCACAGTTCGTTGGTCCTTGTCCAGGAGCAACGCGCGCTGTGGGCGGGTTACGCCACAACGCAACGCCATCCGGCAGTTCCCTCGGGGCTGGCCGATCTCGGCGCGCTCTACCGCGAGCTCGATACCGAACTTCGCAGGCTCGGTGACGCCCTCAAGCACACCTCCGCCGGCGGCTCGCTTCACGGTACGCCCTACCCGGAGCTCATGGAGCGCCTTGAGAGTCTCGTGGCAGACACTGACACGCTGGAGTCGTTGCCGGAGCGCACCCTCCTGATCGAGGAAATGCGTGAGCACGGCCTTGGAGAGCTGCTGGCGGATCTGGCGGAACGCGAAGTTCCCGCGTCCTCGGTGGCCGCCGAGCTGGACCTGGCCTGGTGGCAGTCCGCCCTGGAAGCGATGATCAGTGGCGACGACTACCTCGCCATGTCCGATGGCGACTCCCTGCGCCGCCTTGAAGCCGAGTTCAGGTTGGCCGACCAGGCGCACATCGCCAGTGGTGCTGCCCGGCTCCGGTGGCAGCTCGCACAAAGGTGGCGCCAAGGGCTGGTTGACCACCCCCGCCAGGCCGAGCTGCTGCGTGCCTTGCTGAAGGATGGGCGGGTAACTTTGCCTGCCCTGAGCGCCCAAGCTCCGGACCTCGTGCCGATGCTGGTCCCGGTGTGGTCTGTCAGCCCTTATCTGCTCACCGGAGTCCTCCCCGCCGAGCAGAAGTTTGACGCCGTGGTGGTCATCGACGCCGAGTCGACATCCCTGCAGGCAGTCCTTCCCGCGATCGCACGTGCCCGCCAGGTGGTGGCGTTCGGCGACGCGAAGATCGCCAACGCCCGGACCTTCAGCGTGGCCGTTGAGCCGCCGGTAGCCGGGGTGGCCGGCCACGAAACCGTGGAGAGTGCGTTCAAGGCCCTCTCCCGGGTCTTGCCCTCGTGGCAATTGAACTGGGTTTACCGGGCAGTTGACGAAGACTTGATCCTGCAGTTGAGCAAGAACTATTACGACGGCGGCCTGAAGCGACTGCCCGACGGCAACTCGGTCACTGGCTTGGATCGTTCGATCCTTGTCGAGTACATTCCCGACGGCACAGGACTCCCCGGAGCCGATCACGAGGGCGTGGAGTCGGTCACCGCCGAAGTGAACCGTGTGGTTGACCTCGTCTTCGAGCACGCCACGTTGCGTCCACGCACCAGTTTGGCCGTGGTGACAGCAAGCCTGCGCCACGCTGCCAGGATCGGCGAGGCCATCAGGCTTCAACTGCCGAACCATCCTTTGTTGGCGTCCTTCTTCGCGGCCGGCCCTGAGTCCTTCCGTGTGGTGGATCTTGAACGCGCGCAAGGTCTGGTCCGCGACCACGTGATCTTCTCCCTCGGTTACGGGCGCACACCCCACGGCCGGGCACTCCACTCTTTTGGCCCCTTGTCGGCTGAAGGTGGCCGTAACCGCTTCGCCTTGGCGATGACCAGGGCCCGGCGCTCCATGCACGTACTGAGCTGCTTCCGGCCCGAGGATCTTGACCTGGATCGCTTGTCGCACGGTGCTGTGGACTTCTATGAGTTGTTGGACCGGGAACTCTCCGGCAACAGCAATCTCGGAACCCCGGCGTCCCGCGCGGTCGCCAGTGAGCAGGCCCTCGGCGAAGACCCTTTGGTCGCCGACCTTGGAGAACGCCTGCGTGCCAGGGGTGCCCGCGTGTGGCACCTCTACGACGGCGTCCTGGACATTGCCGCCGCTGCCGATCCGGTGCACACGATTGGCCGCGAGGGAGCCGAGATTCCAACGCCGGTGGCCATCGAATCCGATGGCACGGAACGCTACCGGCGCATGAGTGTCCGTGAACGCAGCAGGTTGCGGCCGCAGCTCCTGGAGCGCATGGGCTGGCGGTACATGTCGCTCTGGACCATCGAGGTCTTCACCGACCCGTCCTCCTGCGCTGACCGAATCGGTTCCTACCTCGGCCTGGAGAACCACATTCTCACCTCCACGGAATCTCCGCAGCATGGTTTCCTGGACATGGATGTTGAACAATTGAATCTGGACAAGGCAAAGCCAGCGTTCACTCGCCCTTCGACCGCTGCCTCGGGTAAGCAGCCCGGGGAAAATGGCAGCGAGCGGGACCAGGCAGCGGACAGGAAAGCAGCAATGACGGAACAAGACAGCGGCACGGGCAACGGCGGTGCCGAAGGCGACGCCGGCGGCCAGGACGGGGCCACTGCTGAAAAAGCTAGGGAAACGACCCCCGCCAAGCACAGCTCCGGCGGCATCCTTCCCACGAAAGCCGCGGAGGACGACCCCCGAGCCTGGGGCGACGAGGCCGGCTACGACCACGAGCAGTGGTTGAAGGAGCAGAAGCCCCCGCACTGGGGATAATCGCTTGAAAGGCCTCATGGGCTGACCAGGACAAAGAAAAGCTTGCCTTGCGTTGATGCGCCGGCAAGCTTTTCTGCTTGCTGGGGATTGGCTGCAACCACCACCAGCCCGTCGGTGTCACTTGTCCCAAGCCATTCGCCCGCCTTACCTCCCTGGGCCGAGGTCCAAAGTACGGGCACGGGGCCGGCAAGGACCTGGCTTTGGCGCGATTCGTCATAGGAGCCGGAAGCGGTAAGGACCACCGTCACCAGCTGCCCTGGCGAAAGGAGCTGAATAGAGGAGGGATCGGCCATGCGGAGTGGAACGGCAGCTGTGCCTGCGGGAGAGCCGGTTAGCAGGCCCGGTCCCAGGAGAACTGAATCAGTTGGGATTTGCCCCTTGCCCAGGGGAGATGCCAATTGGCGTCCGGCGAGCCTTGCAGGATTTTCCACCTGCGCGGTCAAAGCGAGTTCAGGCGCGATGTCCACTGTGGTGAAGTCGGTTTCCTTCAGTGTGGTGCCGGCCGCGAGATCGCGCACTGCCACAAGGACGGTGGCATGCGCCGCCGACGCCGGAGTCAGCTGCTGGACGGCCATCCCTGCGGCAAGGCATAGAAGCAGGGCGACACAGAGCCGGCGGTTGCGCGAAATCCATGCCCTGGGCGAGCGTCGTGCCCGTTGACGAGGGGTTGGAGGCCCGTCGCGTCTGAAAATGGGGCGGGCGCGACCAGGGGAAGGCGGCCGGTATTGTCCCGGCGGCCGAAGCAGTTCCCTGTCAGCAGTTCCTGCTGAGCGCTTGGCACGGGCAAGTAAGGCGCTTCGGGAGGTAGGTGACATGCCGCCACGGTAGCCAGCATGTCCGGCCCCCTGACAGGGGCCGGCCTCCCTATGTGGAAAAGTCCCCGGACTTAGCTCGCTGCTGCCGCGGCAGCGGGAGCGGGTGTGGCGGCCGCAGGTGCGCTTGGAGTGGAGGGCGCTGCCGAAACGGTGCTGCTGCCCTTCGTGTCACGCGAGTCTGTGCGGTAGAAACCGGAGCCCTTGAAGACGACGCCAACGCTGTTGAACTTCTTGCGCAGCGTGCCTTTGCATTCCGGGCACTCTGTCAGGGAGCTGTCTGAGAAGGACTGGACGATGTCGAAGGCATGGTCACAGTCTTTGCAGGCGTATGCGTATGTGGGCACTGAGTTCCTCCTTTAGGACAAAGTTCAGGTCCTGTGGCGCCGCAGCGAAGAGTTTCCGCATTAGCAGTCCCAGGGCCTGAGTGCCAATTCTATCACCCGTCCCTGCGGCGTTCGCCAGCACCTGTGCCGGAACTCACCACCCTTCAGGCGTCTTCTCCGGCGTCATCCAGCGTGACGACGCCGGACGGCGTCAGTACTTCCCGCACAGGGCGATCAAAAGCTTCGGCGGGTATGGAGCCGAAAGGCAACAGATCGTCGTCGTACACCACGGCGATGGTGGGCGGCCGCTGACCGGAGGCATCGAGGCCCTGCAGCAGCCGGTCGTAGTATCCGCCGCCTTGGCCGATCCTGTTTCCGTCACGATCGACGGCGGTAGCCGGCATGAAGATCCCCGCGGCAGTTGCGACCACTGAACTGTCCAATCGCTCGCCCAGGGGTTCGTCGATGGGCGCGTAGGTGGAGCGCTCAAAGACCGTCGACGGAGTCCAATGCACCCAGCTCAGTTGGCGTTCCGGTTCGCAGACCGGAAGCAGCACCTCGTGGCCCGCGTTATGAAGGGCCTCAAGCAGTGGCATGGTGGGTGGTTCGAAAGCGACTCCCACATACACCGCGAACCGGGCTGGTTCGCCGGAGGTGATGCCCTTGGCCCAGGCGGTTCCATGCTGGGCCAGGGCCTCGCCCGCTGTTGCGATCTGCTCCGGGGACAGGGCCCTTCTGTAGAGACGCCGGCTGCGGCGGATGTCTTCTTTCGATGCCATCTGTGTCCAATCCTCAGGTTCGTGGGGTCCGATTGAATTGTTGCGTGGTGTTGAGCAGCCAGGAAAATGTGCAAGCCGCGCGGCGGGGGTTTAGCCGATGATCTGTTCCTTCCGTTACATTAGTCCGGTGACTCTCGATAACAACGCTGTCCGTAAGGCTGTCATCCCTGCAGCGGGTCTTGGTACCCGGTTCCTTCCCGCCACCAAGGCGATGCCGAAGGAAATGCTGCCCGTGGTCGACAAGCCCGCCATCCAGTACGTCGTCGAAGAAGCGGTCAAGGTGGGCCTGCACGACGTCCTCATGATCACAGGACGCAGCAAGCGCGCTCTGGAAGACCACTTTGACCGGGTGCCGGCGCTTGAAGCGACCTTGGCTGAAAAGGGCGACACCGCCAAGCTCGAAGCCATCCAGTCCGCCACCAACCTCGGCGACATCCACTACGTCCGTCAGGGCGATCCGAACGGCCTGGGCCACGCTGTCCTGCGTGCAAAGCAGCACGTCGGTTACGAGCCCTTCGCCGTCCTGCTCGGTGACGACCTCATCGACGCGCGCGACGATCTCCTGAGCGAAATGATCGCTGTCCAGCAGAAGACCGGCGGTTCCGTTGTGGCCCTGATCGAGGTGGAGCCGTCCAAGATCAGCGCTTACGGCTGCGCCGACGTTGAGGACATCGACGAGGACGGTTACGTCCGCATCAAGCAACTGGTGGAAAAGCCGTCTCCCGAAGAGGCCCCTTCGAACCTTGCCGTGATTGGCCGCTACGTGCTGCACCCGGCTGTCTTCGAGGTCCTGGAGAAGACCGGCCCGGGCCGTGGTGGAGAAATCCAGCTGACCGACGCCCTTGAGGTCCTGGCAGCCGGCGAGGGAGAGGGCTACGGCGTGTACGGCGTGGTCTTCCGCGGCCGACGCTACGACACCGGCGACAAGCTCAGCTACCTCAAAGCCTGCATCGAGCTGGCAGCCGAGCGTGAGGACCTCGGTCCTGAGCTTCGCGAGTGGCTGCCGAACTTCACCGCCACGCTTCCCCAGTAACAAGGATGTACGGTTCTGCGATCTGGCCGGTGACGCTGGAGTGCGGAGACCTGGCACTTCGGCCCATCCGGTACCGCGATAAGCGGGAATGGTCCGAGGTCCGTTCGCGGAACAGTGATTGGCTTGCGCCGTGGGAGGCGTCCAACCCGGCTCCGGGTGGCCGCCTCCCCAGCTATCGCCAGATGGTTGCATCCTTGAACGAGCAGGCGCGCCATTCCACGGCTTTGCCGTTCGTCATCGTTGAACGCACAGCCGGCCTCCGTGAACCCGCCATCGTGGGTCAACTGACGGTTTCCTCGATTATCTGGGGATCAGCCATGATGGCCACCCTTGGCTATTGGGTGGACAAGGAGCGGGCCGGCCGCGGCATCGCCCCCACGGCGGTAGCGATGGCGACGGATCACTGCTTCAACGTGCTCGGGCTGCATCGGATGGAAATCAACATCCGGCCTGAAAACGGGCCCAGCCTTCGGGTCGTGGAGAAGCTTGGATTCCGCGATGAGGGATACCGGGAAAGGTATCTGCACATCAATGGACAGTGGGCTGACCACCGCTCCTTCGCCCTGACGTCGGAGGAAGTTCCGGAGGGTCTGCTTCGCAGGTGGCTCAAAGGACAAACGGGCAGGTCATAGGCCATTTCGGCCTTATCTCCAGTCATTTGCGGACTCGACCACGACACACCGGCCGCAATGCCGCCACCCCCGGTAATTTGCTTCTACGGTTTTGAATGTGGACTTCCCTCTCAGCAGCTCAGTGATACTTGTGGTCACTGTCGCGTTGTGGATGGTCTGGGTGGCGCCGTACGTTCTGCGGAACAGACGCCAGCAAGTCCAAGCGGCCGCTGTTCCAGCAGAGGCTTTCGACGACGAACCAGACGAACCGCAGGCAGGGGTGGTACTGACTTTGGCACCTCAGCAGGAGAAACCGATGGAGACCATGCACAGCAAAGCACAGGCGTCGCCCCAGGAATCCCGTGTGTCCGAGTCCTCGGCGGGCAAACCGGCCCCCACGCCCTTCACTATCCGCTATGCGCGGCTCACTCTGGCCTTGTCAGGGCTTGTCCTGCTGCTGACGGCTATCGTTTCGGGCATTGTGCGTCTATTCGGTACAGGCACTGTCTGGTTGCCGTTGGTCTCGTTCACCGGTGCGGTGGTCGCCGTCGTGGTTTTGCGCAAACTGGCCCTGCGCGACCTTCGCGAACGGCGCGCCCGCCGCGAAGCGCAGGCATCGCCCATTCCCACGCCTGCGCGTTATCTGCCGAAAGAACCGGCGGTCGAGGCCAAGGAAACTGCAGTTTTCGATGCCGAGGCCAACAGCCGCGAGAACGCCCGCTTGTCCGCGGTGGAGCTGCGCCAGGCAGCGTTGGCCGTTGCTGTCGCCGCTGGAGATGAGTCGGCGCAGGCCGCCGCGGACTCCAAGGGTGCCAGCTGGCAGCCCGTCGAGGTTCCGAAGCCCACCTACGTTGACGCAGCGAAGGCCCAGCGCCCAGCGCCTGAACCGCTGGATCTGCCGGAAGCGCCGAAGCCCGTGGGCAAGCCGGTCCTGAAGCAGTCGACTGGACAAGCTGAAGCGGCAGTTTCCCCCAAGGGCCAAAGCGCCCTGAGCAACCTGGACGACGTCCTGCAGCGACGCCGCGCCTGAGACCGCATGAGCTCCATCTGCGTTGCCGGTGGTACTGGCCAGGTGGGCCGCGAGGTGTCCGGCTTGCTGTGGACGCCGGGCACCAGGTTTCGGTCCTTAGCCGCCATGTCCCGGACGCCGGTTCTGCCGGCCATCACGACGGCGTCACCTACTTCGCCGGTGATGTCACCACGGGCGTTGGCTTGGCGGCCGCGGTGGCAGGTGCCGACGTCGTTATTGACTGCCTTGAAGGCCAGTTCGGGAAGGCGCAAAAGCAATTCGCCGACGGCGGTGGGCGGCTTCTCGCTGCCGCCGTTGCGCAAGGTGTCCGGAGGGCCGTGCTGCTGTCCATCATCAACTGCGATCTGAGTACATTCCCGTATTACGTTTCCAAGGCTGCCAAGGAACGCAGGTATAAGGAGGCGGCGCTGGAGACGGCGGTGGTGCGCGCAACCCAGTTCCACGGCCTCGTCGCCGGCATCTTTGCCGCCGGGGCTCGGGTGGGATTGATCCCTGTGTTCAAGGGTGTGGCGTTCCAGTCGATCTCGCCGGCCGACGTTGCAGGGGAGTTGCTGGCGGTGGCGTTGGCGGATTCGCCTGCGACTGGGGAGCGGGTGCGGACGGTGGGTGGGCCGGAAGTGCTGCCAATGCGTTCAATGGCCGAGCAGTGGAAGGCCACTACTGGGTCGCGGGGAAGGATTATCAGCGTGCCTTTGCCGGGTTCCATGGGTGCTTTCCTTCGGGCCGGCCACAATCTTGTCCCGGAGCACGCGGTTGGCACGGAGACGTTCGTGTCGTGGTTGGAAAAGCGCCGGGAAAGTTTGTAGCCTAGGGACACTGGTCGGGCGGAAATGCCTGGTCCGGGGGCTATAGCTCAGTTGGTAGAGCGCTTCGTTCGCATCGAAGAGGTCAGGAGTTCGAATCTCCTTAGCTCCACATTTTGTCCCGTTGCCTCACCCTGGTGCCGCTGGTGTGGCGTCCGGCTCTCGTTATGGAAACCTGATTAGCTGTTTCCCATGGGATTCTTCAGAAAGCGGACAACGGCTACCCCCGTCGAGGACTTCGAGCAGCCGGTTTACAGCGAGCTAAGCGTCGATCACAGGGCCTTCCTCGCCGGCCACATCAAACTTGCGGACCAGGCGGAAGTGAACCTCGAGGATCCCGCCAGCGTAGCCGGGTTTTATGAGCTGGTGTACGCGACGTGGCAGAGTTCCCCGGAGGGCACCCACGCGGAGCTTCAAGAGCCGTACCGCAACGCTGCCGGCGTCGCCTATGGTGAGCTGTTGGCGCGGACCACGCCGTTGCGTTGGGTGATTGCGGAGGACTCCCTCGGGCGGGAGCTGGCACTTCACGCCGAGCAGAACAACACCCTGGTCTACCCCCTGAACGCCGTGGAAAAGCGTTGGCTTCGGGGCGAGGACGGCGATTTCATTCCTGTACTGGCCTCCGCGGTGTACAAGCAGTTGGGCCGGCTAAGCTGAGCCCCGCGGACTAAAGGGGCCTGGATCCCAGGGGGCGGTCCGCCTCAAGATCTACGACTGGTTGTACGGATGCCAGCAGTTGAAGCGCCTCCGCAGCAGGGGATCCCGGGTCAGCTGAGTACATAAGAATCCGGTGACCTGATTCATCCGGCGGCCCAAGGACTTCGAAATAGAGCTCGAGGTCACCAACGTCGGGATGATGCATGTGTTTGATGCCCGACATGCAGTTTTCCACCGGGTGCCGGGCCCACAGTTTGGCGAATTCTTCGCTGTTCATGGTCAGCTCACCAACAAGGGACGCCAGTGCAGGGTCCTCGCTTGAGCGGCCAGCGAGCAACCGCAGTGAGGACACGGCCCGCGCGGCTTCATCACGCCACCGGGTGTACAGCTCTCGGGCGTGGGGATCGAGGAAGAGCATTCGGGTCATGTTCGGCCTCGTCGCGGGCCGCGCGGGTGCCTCGAAAGCCAAGTGTCCGGCAACCAAGCGGTGTCCGAGCCGGTTCCACGCCAACACCTCACTGCGACGCCCCATAACGACAGCCGGAGTGTTGGGCATGGACTGGATGAGCCGCAAGGTTCCGGACCTTGCTTTGTCCGGCCGGATCGATGGACGCCGCTTGGTGCTCGACGGCCGGGCGAGGTTGAACAGATGCTTGCGCTCGTCGCTGTTCAGGTTCAGGGCCCTGGCGATGGCTTCAATAACGGCCTCGGAGGCGTTTGTGCTCTGGCCCTGCTCCAATCGGGTGTAGTAGGTGTTGCTTACTCCGGCAAGCATCGCCAATTCTTCCCGGCGGAGCCCTGGAACGCGGCGGATGCCGTAGTTGATGAGGCCGACGTCTTCCGGCTGCAAAGCGGCCCTTCGGACGCGAAGGAACTCCCCAAGTTCGCTGTAGTTGCTCATGAACCCCATTCTGCCGGTCTTCCTGGGTGCTGTCCTGTCCCTGTCAGGGGTAGGCACGAGGGGGTGTGGTTGAGTCACCGGGGTTCAGTGACAGTGGAGTTTCCAGGTGCTGCCAGATTGCAGCCCACCTACCGGAAGGACTCCCATGACTTCGCACGTTGCGGCAGAAGCCGAAGGTCGACCCTCAGGTGCAGCCGCTCCGCCCGGGCGGATGACGGGCCGGCAAAGGCTTGCGCTCGTCGTCTTGCTAGCGGCCAGTTTCACCCTGGCCGTTGACTTCTCCATCCTCAACGTCGCACTCCCGGCCATAGGTGCCGACGTCGGCTTCGGCTTGGAGAACCTCCAATGGATCGCGACGGCGTTCGCCTTGTGCGCCGCCGGTCTGACTCTGCTGTTCGGGCGTGTCGCCGATATAGCAGGCCGCCGCCGGATGTTCCTCCTCGGCATGGCCTTGCTTGGCGTGGCCTCGCTTGCCGGTGGCCTGGCCACGGTACCGGCGGTGCTGCTCATCGCCCGCGTGGGCCAGGGCATCGCCACTGCCATGGTGGTCCCCGCAGCCCTGGCACTCCTCCTTGCCTCGTTCCCGGAAGGGCCGTTGAGGGATAAGGCGCTGGGCCTTAACGGTTCCCTCATGGCCGCCGGATTCACTACCGGTGCCATCCTTGGCGGGCTGCTGACCGATCTGCTTAGTTGGCGCTGGGCATTCCTCATCAACCTCCCCTTAGCCCTCGCTGTGCTCATTATTGGCCCGATGGTTCTGTCCGAAAGCAAGCCGGCTACCAGGCCGCGCTTGGACGTACCGGGCGCCATCACGGTCACGATGGGTCTCCTGGCATTGGTTTTCGGCCTCACGAACGCGGCCGAGCACTCATGGAGCGATCCGCTGACGCTGGGTTCCCTTGGGGCCGCCGTCGTGCTTTTTATTGCGTTCGTTGCCGTCGAGCGTCGGGCCGCACCGCCGCTGGTACCCTTGGGCATCCTGAAGCGGTCCACTGTGGCGTGGGGGAACACGGCGGGCATCCTGGCCTTCGTCACCGAGACGTCCCTGGTTTTCCTCCTGACCCTGTACTTGCAGCAGGTCCTCGGCTACACCCCGCTCGGCGCCGGTCTGGCCTTTGCTGTGCTGGGTCTTGGTACGGTCCTTGGCGGAGTCCTTGGCCCCAAGGTCATAGGCAAGCTCGGGAACAAGAAGGCGATCGTGTACGGCTTCATCCTCCAAGCCATTGCCACTGGCGTGCTGGTGCTGCTTAGCGTCGACCCTGCCTCCATTGGCTTGCTGCTGGTGGCGACCTTCATCGGCGGAGTGGCGAACCTGGTGGTCATTGTCGGCTTTATGGTCACTGCGACGTCGGGAGTACCGGATACCGAGCAGGGGATGGCCACAGGACTGGCAACCATGAGCCAGCAGATCGGCATCACTATGGGCATACCGGTGATGAGCGCCATTTTTACCGCGCGGATTGTGGCCATCGGCAACCATGCTGCCCCGGCCGTTCTCGGAGGGGTGACCACTGCCATCTGGGTCAACGCAGGCCTGTGCTTGGTAACGGCCCTGTTGGTTGCCGTGTTTCTGCGGAAACCGTCCGGGCTATCGGCGTTCCGCTGACTTCCGGCGCCTGACACTCCGCAGAACAAGCCAGCCCACGAACACGGCCAGCGCTGCGTACACGGCGTAGTTGAAGAACCGGGAATACTGTTCGATCAGGTGGTACTGCGTGCCAAGCAAGGAGCCCAGGCCGATCAGCAAGGCATTCCACAGGCCGGCACCGGCGATAGTGAAAATGGAGAACGTCAGGAGGTTCATCCGTTCGGCACCTGCGGGCAGGGAGATGAGGCTACGTACTCCAGGCAGCAGCCTGCCGAAGAAGATGGCGGATTTGCCGTGGCGTTCAAACCATTTCGATGCTTTTTCGAAGTCCTCCCTGTCCACCAGGGGCAGTTTCGAGAGCAAAGTAATCGCCCGTTCCAAGCCGACCTTGTAGCCGAGCCAGTACAGGAACAAGGCACCCGCGTAAGCTCCAAGTGTGCTGGTGACGAAGACCAAAACGATGCTCATGCTGCCCTGCTGGGCCAGGAAGCCAGCGAGGGGGAGTATCACCTCGCTGGGGATCGGCGGAAAGACGGTCTCAAGGAACGTCATCAGGCCGACGCCCCACTCACCCAAGGCGTCAATCACTTGAGCTGCGATGCCCACTATTCCGGTCAAGTTTTCGATCGAACCTGGGGCTCGCAGTACGCTGATCAACCCGTCGCCCTTTCATCGTCTCCGCCATGGTCAACGCTATTGCCATCTGCGCCGTCGGGCAAAGCGGAGCCACACACGGAGCCTGGCCGCGAATTCCCTCGGGGCCCGCTCTTTACGGGAGCGCGTCGGATCGGCAACGATGAAAGACCACCGCCCGAGCCAGAAGGAGCCCCCGCGATGACCAAGTACCTGATCTCGTTTCCCAGCGCCGCTATGGACGTCACGGCTGAAGAACTTCCGGCAGTTGCTGCCGCTGCCCGCGCAGTAGTGCAGGAGGCCAAGGACGCAGGGGTGTGGGTGTTCGGCGGGGGCATCGATGAAAGCGTCCCGCCGGTTATGGTCGACGGCGCTGGTGCGGTTCGGGAGGAAACGTACCCCCAGACGTCGCGGCTTGAAGGCGGCTATTCCATCCTGGAACTGCCATCTCACGACGCGGCGCTCAAATGGGCTGCGAAGATGGCAGCGGCCTGCCGCTGCGCCCAGGAAGTCCGGGCGTTCCAGTACGATCCCGCCAGTTGATGTCCATTGTCTTGGCACTGCACCAGCTATATCGTTAGGTATATCGTTCAGTATCGTTCGCGATGTCATGAGGTGGGCTCAATGCACAATTCAAGCGGCTTTATGGGAAATAATTTCGACGGAATGTGGCAGGCCGTGGAGGAGTTCCGGTCGAGATTCGAAAAGCGCTCCGGAGGGCGGGCCGGCCGGGGGGAGCTAAGGACCGCAATTCTGGCCCTGCTGGCCGAACGGCCGATGCATGGTTATCAGATCATCCGGGAAATCGAAGAGCGCAGCGGTGGCAACTGGAAACCAAGTGCAGGTTCGGTCTACCCCACCCTTCAGCTCCTCTCGGACGAGGGTTTTGTCACTTCGGAGGAATCCAGCGGACGCAAGATCTATTCCTTGACTGAAGCAGGCCGGGAGGATGTTGCCGGTTCCGGGACATCCGCCCCCTGGAGCTCAGAGGGTGCCTCCTCGGGCCCGGGTTTTGCCGCACTGCCCAAAGCCGGGATGGAACTTGCCCAGGCTGCAGCACAAGTGGGCCGGACAGGCACACCGCAACAGGTTCGGGAGGCGGTGACGGTGCTTGAAGAAGCACGCCGCCGGCTGTACTCGATCCTCGCGCAGGACTGAGGGGTGGCGTCGGGTCGACGTGATCAAGCAGGAGATGTGGCTGGCGGAGTGAGCGCCAGTGCCCGCTACCGCCGTATCCTGCGTTTCGCCGCCTGGCACCTTGCGGTGACGTGGTGGTTCGAGCTTTTTCTGCCGAGGTTGGGCCTGCGCCGGCTGACTGAACGCAATCGTGCCCGGAGAATGACGCGCTTCGCCCAACGCTTCCACCAACTTGCGGTTGAGCTTGGCGGCCTCATGATCAAAGTAGGCCAGTTCATGTCCTCGAGGCTTGACGTCCTGCCGCCTGAAATCACCGCCGAGTTGGAGGGCCTCCAGGACGAGGTGCCACCGGTGCCGTTCCGGGCCATCCGCCATCTTGCCGAAGCCGAACTGGGGGCGCCATTGGAGGCCGTCTTTGCCTCCATTGAGGAGACGCCCATCGCGGCCGCTTCGCTTGGGCAGGCACACAGGGCCAAGCTCCTTCCGGGCAATGCCGAAGACACCGGGCTGAGCAGCGTGGTCTTCAAAGTCCAGCGGCCAGGTATACAGACCATCGTTGACATTGACCTCGCCGCCCTGCGCAAAGTGGGAGGTTGGCTGAGCCGGGTCCGCATCGTGTCCGATCGCGCCGACGTCCCCGCGCTGATCAAGGAGTTTGCCCAGACCAGCCAGGAGGAGATCGACTACCTCAATGAAGCGGCAAACTCGGAACGCTTTGCCGCGGACTTCGCCCACGACCCCCGCGTGAGGGTGCCGGCTGTGGTGTGGGAGCGGACCACTCGACGCGTCCTTACCCTTGAGGACGTTACCGCCATCAAGATCACCGACGCCGAGGCGCTCCGCTTGGCCGGCATCGATCCCTCAGACGTCGCACCTGTTTTCGCATCGGTGATGTTTGACCAGCTCTTCACCAATGGCTTCTTCCATGCCGATCCCCACCCGGGCAACATCTTCGTAACCCCCACCAACGGCACCGCCGACCATCCGTGGAAGCTGACCTTCATTGACTTCGGCATGATGGGCGAGGTTCCTGCGAAGACGCGTGCCGGGCTTCGCAAGCTCCTGATCGCTGCCGCCTCCCGGGACGGCAAGGGGCTGGTTGCTGCGATCAGTGATGTCGGGGTGTTGATGCCCTCGGCCGACGCCGGCGAGCTTGAACGGGCCATGACCCAGTTGTTCGCCCGTTTTGGTGGCATGGGCTTTGCCGAGCTTCGCGACGTGGACCCCCGGGAGTTTCGCGATTTCGGGGTCGAGTTTGGAAGCGTCATCCGCTCACTTCCGTTCCAACTGCCGGAGAACTTCCTGCTCATCATCCGTGCGATGTCCCTGACCTCGGGGGTTTGCAGTTCGCTGGACGCGCGCTTCAACCTGTGGAATTCGGTGGAGCCCTACGCCGCTCAACTGTTGCGCGATGAACGCGGCAACCTGGTCAACGACATCGCCTCCCAGGCCGTGGACGCCGCAACGTTGGCGCTACGCCTGCCCAAACGGCTGGACGGGCTGATCACCCGCGTCGAGGACGGCTCCCTGCAGGTTTCCAACCGTAAGCTCGAACGTCAGCTGGCGCGCATGATCCGGCTGGTCCGCACGGCGGTAGCCGCGGTGGCATTTGGGGCGCTGCTGATTTCGGGATCCATAGTCCGCAACGGTGACGTGCTGCTGGGAAACGTCCTGATGGTCATGTCCCTGATCCCGTTGCTCGTGTCCATGCTGACAGGCCGCCGACACAGCCGCTGACCACGCGGTCGCCCAGCTGCCGCGCCGTAGACTTGCCCTGTGACTGAGACTCCTGCCCGCCGTCGTGAGCTGCCCGGCGGTATGAACGGACCCGTCCTGGTGGGCGTCATGCCCGGTCAGCATCCGGTGGTGGTGGAGCAGGCGGCCCGGGTGGCTGCCAGTGCAGGACTTCCTCTGGTGTTCGGCTACGCCGATGTCACCGTGTATCCGGTGGATGGCACCACGGGAGGTCCTGCGGCTCCGATTGATCCCGACGGTGTGGAGGGCGATGCTCCCGACGCCGTTGAGGCGCTGAAGGAGGTCATTGCCGGACACCTTCAGGAAAAGGACGTTCAATGGACGCTGGTGCCGCTGGCGGGAGAACCGGCGAAGGCCCTCGCCCGTGAGGCGGAGGACCTCGGCGCGTCCATGATCGTGGTGGGCACGCGCGAGCACAGCCTGACCGCGACACTGAAGGACGTGACCGCTGGGTCGGTGGCCCGCCATTTGTTTCACCGGCAGGACCGCCCCGTGCTGGTCATCCCTGTGAATCCGCGGATCCCGGATGACGATGACTAAGTCCAAACGTCCCGTACACCTGCACTGGGGCTTCATGGGCATCGTCGCCGCAGGAGGTGTGTTGGGGGCGCTCACACGCTACGGCTTGGGACTGGTGATCCCCGCGCCAGGCGCTTGGCCCCTGCCCACCTTGGTCATCAACTTGTCCGGAGCTTTGGCCCTTGGCGCCCTTCTTGAGGGGCTCGCCCGCAGGGGGCCCGACGTCGGAAGGCGCCGGGTCGTTCGGCTCGCCTTGGGTACGGGGTTCCTGGGCGCCTACACCACCTACAGCACCCTCGCGGTGGACGCGGTCCACTTGCTGGGCGCCGGCGCCGTCCCTGCCGCTGCTGGTTACTTGGCCGCCAGTCTCCTGGGTGGGGCCGCAGCCACGACCACCGGAATCTGGCTCGGCGCCTGGCATCACCGGCTGGGAACAGGAACCGAAGCGTGACGGTCCTGCTTCTTGGCCTGGCCGGGGGAGTCGGTGCCGCTGCAAGGTTCCTGGTGGACGGCCTCATTCGTACAAAGGTGAAGACTGCCCTCCCGTGGGGCACGATCCTCATCAACGTTTCGGGCTCGCTGGTGCTCGGTTTCATGGCAGGGCTGATGATGCGCGGAGAAGCGCCCGAGTCCCTGTACCTGGTGCTGGGGACTGGATTCCTCGGTGGTTACACGACCTTCAGCACGGCAAGCCTGGAAACGATCCGCCTGGTCCAAAGTGGCAGGACCGGGCTGGCCCTCCTCAACGGTTTGGGGTCCATGGTCGCCAGTGTCGCGGCCGCGGCGGCAGGTGTGGGCGTCAGCTTCCTTTTGCCGTAAACCGGCCAGACTTTCACCCAGTGTGGCGAAGTTGCGCGGTTGTAGGATCGAGCCATGGCTAACAAGACCTTCAATGAACTGTTGTCCGCCCAGGTTGCCAACGAGTTTGCAGCCTCCCAGCAGTACATCGCCGTGGCTGTGTACTTTGACGGTGAAGACTTGCCGCAGCTTGCCCGGCACTTCTACCGCCAATCCCTGGAGGAACGCAACCACGCCATGATGATGGTCCAGTACATGCTGGACCGTAATGTCCACGTTGAAATTCCGGGTATTGCCCCTGTGCGCAACAACTTCAGCAACGCCAAGGAACCCATCGCCCTGGCCCTGGAGCAGGAAAAAGAAGTTACCCGGAACATCGAGGAGATGTTCCGTGCTGCCCGTGCCGAGGGCGATGCCCTGGGCGAGCAGTTCATGCTGTGGTTCCTGAAGGAGCAGGTGGAAGAAGTGGCATCGATGACCACGTTGCTGAACATCACCGAGCGTGCCGAGAACCTCTTCGACATTGAAAACTACGTGGCCCGCGAGGCCGTGGGCGACGGCGGGCACGACGCCGGTGCACCCTCTGCTGCCGGCGGAGCTTTGTAAAGCAACCAACGCACCACACACGGGTTGGAGGTCGCCGGAGGCTCAGCTTCCGGCGACCTCTTTACGTGCCCCGTCATCCTCGGGCTGGGAACGGCCGAGCAGGGACAGACGGCTTGCGATGCGGGCCAAGTCCACGGGCAGGCCGCTTGCCGTGGCTTCAATGTCCCAGTCCAGGGGTCCGTGGCCGACCAGGAACAGCGTGATGTCCTGGTCGTGCAGCACATCCACCACGTTGCTGAAGCGTTGCCATGCCGGAGCTGATGCTGCATCTGCCTCTGCCGGGGACGGGACGTCGTCGATCACCCAGGTGGTGAACGTTTCAGCCAGGACCAGATAGTCGGACGTGGAGGTCAACCCGCCGCACAACTCCTGGAATCCGACCCAAAGGACCTCTGGATCGGAGTTCTTGACCACGATCGGTTGGGTGGTGGGCATCAACACCCGGCTTTGCGAGGCGGACGGGGTGAACAGGCCAAGCCTGCCCAGCTGCCGAGGCGTGCCTGGCGTCACGATCCGTCCTGCCCGGAAGGACTCGAATCCCAGGGTCCCGAGTGAGTCGGTTGAGGGAAAGCGGCGGAAGTCCGACGAACCATCAATCTTCACAACGTCCATCATCTCCTTGATGGCCGCAATGGTGGGCAGGAAATGGTCGTGCCAGAGCGGGTTGGGCAGGAGATCATCCGGTGCGTAATTCGAGGTGACTGCCAAAGGGATGCGGCGCTCCGCCGCGGTGCGGAGGAGACGGGCAATGAACATGCCGTCACCAACATCGTGGACATGGAACTCGTCAAAGCAGAGCACATCAATGCCATCGAGCAACGCGTCCACCGAATGCTGGATTGCCGTTGCGTGGCCTGTGGCGGAGCCATGGGTGCCTGCGTGTAGCTTGCGGAAGAAGTCGTGGAAATGGACGCGCCGTTTCCGGGCGTCCAACCGGGCAAAGAAACTGTCCATCAACCACGTTTTGCCGCGTCCCACCGGGCCGTGGAGGTAAAGGCTTCGTGGCACTTTCCGGGAAAGAGTACGACGACGGACGGTCACCTCCGCGCCCAAGGCCGCCAGCCGTTCGGCTGCTTGCCGCTGGCTTTCTTCGAGCGCAAAGCCCGAGCGTCCGGCGTCGAGGGCTATCCCTTCCAGCAGCCTCTTGGCGGTGTCCCTCGCAGCGCGCGGAGCCGGCCTCACAAGGGGCGTCACAGCCACCCTTTGCGTTTGAAGATGAGGTACATGAGCATTGCCGCACCCACCATGAGGCCAATGGCCATGGGGTAGCCGAAGGTCCAGTGAAGCTCGGGCATGAAATCGAAGTTCATCCCGTAGACGCCGGCCACGAACGACGGAGCGAAGAGGATAGCCGCCCAGGACGAGATCTTCTTGACCTGCTCGTTTTGGGCGGCGCTGGCCTCGTTTTGCCGGTTGGCGGTCAACGTGCCGTCCAGGGTGAGGGCGTTCTGGAGCAGGTCGCGGAAGGAGTTCACCCGTGAAATGACCCGTTGCACGTGGTCCTCGACGTCGCGGAGGGAGCGCTGCAGTTCGATGTCCACGCCGTACTTCTCAAAGCCCTTCTCCAGCAAGGACATGATGTCCGGCAGGGGCTGGATGGCGCGCTGGAACTGGATGACTTCGCGGGCGAGTTCGTAGATCCTTCGGGACACGGCGCTGTCGCCGCTGAAGAGCTGGTCTTCGATTTCGTCGATGTCGTTTTCAAGGCCCGCAACCACCGGTGCGTAGTCATCCACTACCTGGTCCAGGAGCGCATAGAGGACCGCTTCGGGGCCGTGGCACAACAGGTCCGGCCGGGCTTCCAACCTGTGGCGGACACGGGCAACCCCGCCGGTTTCGGCATGGCGGATCGTCACCACGAAGTTGGAGCCGGTGAAGATGTGCAGCTCTCCGAACTCCACGGATTCGGTCTCGTCCAGATACCTGGCCGGACGCAGAACCGTGAACAGACTGCTGTCATAGCGTTCAATCTTGGGCCGCTGATGGGCTGAAACGGCATCCTCCACAGCGAGCCTGTGCAGACCGAACTCCTTGGCTACCGCAGCCATTTCTTCCTGGGTAGGGCGATAGAGGCCGATCCAGGCCATGCCACCATGTTGGGCCAAGGTCTCGAAGGTTTGCTCGAGGCTGCGCGGGGTGGCTGTGCGGACGCCGTCCACGTAAACGGCGTTGTCGATAATGGTCACAAGGTGAACGCTACTGCATGGCTCCGATGATGACGCCCGCAACAGTCATTGCCACGATGTCGTGGCCCGAATCGATCACTGTCACGGACGAGGGGCGCCCTGCAAAGCCGTTGTGGATCACGTGGCCCCCGGCGCGGAAGACCACCGCGAGAATGAGGGCAAACAGACCACCGGCCCAGAAGGTGTTCAGTTCCAGGGCGCTGATGAGGATGGCAAGGAGGATGCTGGTCACGGCGGCTGCGAGCATCATGGGCACCCAGATTCCTGCGCCACCTTCGATGTTCTTGAGATCGTCCTCGGTTTTGCCGATCGCCTCCATCCACCGGCGTCCAAGAACGGCCGGCATGTACCAGACGAAGCCGATCACCATGCTTGAAACGAAGGCCAGGAGAACGGCGAGCCAGTTGATCTGGGAAATGTGTGAAAGCCAATCCATGCCTAAGACTCTAGTTTCTTCAGGCCTCTGCTCCCGGGCTCTGCTCGTTTTTGCTGCGTGTTGGGGCTGCCGCCATCCGTCCGATGAGCGGTTCCGTGCGGTACGGGATGTGCGTGTGAAGGGCCAAGACTGTTTCAGTCCGGATCACTCCCTTGGTACGCAGGACCGAGCGCAGTGCGGACTGCAGGTTGTGGGTATCGGTAGCCACCACCCGGCACCACAGATCTCCGCGGCCGGAGATTTCATGCACCTCCAGGACCTGGGGGATCAGGCGCAAGGCGCCAATGACGCCGTCGAGTTCGCGGTGGGTGACTTCGATCGTGACGAAAGCGACGACGTCGTACCCCACCTTCTCAAGGTCCACCTCACGGCCGGCGGCCTGCAGGACACCGGTTCGGAGCAGGCGCTTGAGCCTGCTTTGGGCGGTGTTGCGGGCAATGCCCAGCCCCTCGCTGAGCTCGGCTATCTGGATGCGGGGGTCCTTGATGAGTTCCAGGAGGATCTTCACGTCCAGGGGGTCGAGGGTGTTCAAATGGTCACTCCGGATCACTCGGTGGTTGCCTCTTTGAGTATTTTGATCAATCTTTGCACCTGCGACGCTTGGAAGGGTCAGTGCTCCTGCATTCTATTGCCATCAATACTTAGCCGCAGCAGTAGCTCCCACAAGGAACCAACTGCCGGCCACCGAGTCCGAAGGCATGGAAATGACTGTCTTGAGCGAACTCCGCATGCGCCCGGCCACCGCCGGACGCTGGGGATGGGATGCCTCCACCACGGCCAGATTGGTCCTGGCAGGAGTCGTGATCTTTACGCTGTTGGTTGGCGCAAACCTGGCCACACCCCTCTACCCCCTGCTCCAAGCCAGGATTGGTTTGTCATCTCTTGATGTGACCGTGGCCTTTTCCAGCTACGTCCTGGCCTTGGTCGCGGTGCTCATGCTGGCAGGCCACTGGTCCGATCACATCGGGCGCAGGGCAGCATTGGTACTCGCGGTCCTGGTGGGCCTGGTGGGTGGGGTCATTTTCGCCAATGCCGATTCGCTGCTTTCCTTGTCCGCGGGCCGGGCCCTGCAGGGCGTCGCCGTAGGGCTCGCTACCGGAGCCAGCTCGGCGGCTTTGCGCGAGCTGTTGCCCCAGCGCCCGGACTGGGCTTCCCGCTTCACCCTGCTTTCCTCTGCGGGCGGCGTGGCAGCAGGTCCGGCCATCGGAGGGCTGTTGTCCCTCCTGCCCGAGCCCACCCGTACGCCCTACTACCTGCATTCGGCAGTGCTGTTGGCGGCCCTTGTTCCACTGTGGCTGCTTAAGGCCAGGCCCGCGATCGCCCCTGCGGACGGTCCCCGGGCCCACAGGGTCCTGGCTCCGCGGAAACCGTCCATCTCCCGTAACGCCAGGGGTGCTTTCTGGATGGCGGCTGCCACCGGATTCCTGAGCTTCGCGGTCTTCGGGTTCTGTTTGTCACTGGCACCGGGCTACTTCGCCACGGTGGTCCACGCGGACTCCCGGCCGCTGATCGGCCTGCTGGCCGGAGTCACCCTGGGCGCTTCAGCGTTCAGCCAATTGCTGGGGGTCCGCGGGCGTTTTACGGTGCCTGTGGCTCTGGCAGTGCTGGGCGTCTCCGTGGTCATGGTGGAAGCTGCAGCTGCGTGGTCCAGTCCTTGGCTGCTGGTCGCGGCGAGCATCACGGCAGGAATGGGCCAAGGCATAGCTTTCAGGCAGGTCTTCAATGAGGTCGCCGGAAAAGTGGAGGCTGCCCGTCATGCGCAGGTGATCAGCACGGTGTACGTCATCACGTACCTGGGCAGCGCCGTTCCGGTGATTGGGCTGGGAGTGGCTGTCACGGCGTGGGGCCTGCAGGCCGCCGTCGTGGGTTTCACCGTCCTCTGCGGTGCGGCGGCGCTGGCACTGGCCGCTGTGTCGCTGAAGAATGCCCTGCGGGACTGACGCGCAGGGTCCCTCTGCAGTTTACTCGGGCAGCGGTCCCCGGTTGCCGGGAATGTGTTGGAACACCATGGTGGTTTCGGTGTGGCCGACCACGGGGTCGGTGGCGAGGTTGTCCAGGAGCCAGTTGCGGAGGTCGTCCGTATTGGCGACGGCGATGTGCAGCAGGTAGTCGACGGAGCCAGTGGTGTGGAACGTCGAGATGACGGCCGGAAGCTTGGGCACCCGGGCGGTGAAGCGGTCGATCTGGTCGCGGTCGTGGGCGCGAAGACGTACGGCGATCAACGCCTGAACTGAGCGTCCAATGGCCGGCAGGCTCAGGACCGCTTCGAAGCCTTCAATGATACCGCGCTCGGACAGGGCGCGTGTGCGCATCAGGGCCGTGGAGGGGGCGATGCCCACCAGTTCGGCCAACTGCTTGTTGGAAATGCGGGCGTCCTCCACCAAGGCTGCGAGGATCCGCTCATCGATGGCGTCCAACGGCTCTGCGCTGCCCGTGCTTGACCGAACATTCTTCGTGGGGGTGCTCACGGATCCTCCTGAAATTGCCTTTCACCTATCCTAATCGGTGAATTCTTCAGGTGCCTATCGTTTTGCGGGCTTGCTGGGTTCCCTGCGCCGGTCCAGTCGCTGGAGCGGCTCGCTGAGCAACATCAGCAGCAGTGGGAAGTTGCCCGCTGATGGAAGAACAAGGGCCAAAAGCAACGCGGCGAGGAAAAGGGCGGCCACAATGGTCCCGGCCCGGATTCCGGAGCGCATCTCCTCCGGGTCCATTGTGTGGAGCGCGGGATGTGCCCTGAGATGGATGCGTGCCAGGAGGAGCATCAGGCTGGTGGCAAACAACGTTCCGATGTACACCAGCGGCTGCGCCCAGTCGGCGTCCATTTGGGTGGAGAGCGAGGTCGCCACTGGCATCACCACGATGAAGAACATCCAAGCCACGGTCAGCCACAGCAAACCCCCATCGACCTGCCGCACCTGGCGGAACAGTCGGTGATGGTGCGTCCAGAACACGGCAATCAGGATGAAGCTGAGGGCAAAACCCAGGAGGGCATACTGCTCCTCGACCAGCCACTCCGCAGTGGTTCCATGATGATCCGCCAATTCCCCAACGCTTTCCATGAGGGGCAGGATCAGCAGGGTCAAAGCAATCGCCACCACGGCATCGGTAAACGCCTGCAAACGTTCCGGCGACGACAGGTCCCGTGAGCTCGCGAGCTGTGTCATGCCTCCGATTGTAGGACCAGGCCGGCCGGGAATCAGGGGGACCGGCGCGCGGTGCGGTGAACTACCAAGGTGACTGCCGCCGTCGTGCATGAGAGGGCGATGACGCCGAGCACTAAAGCAGTCCAACCGAATCCTTGGAAGGCGAGGCCGCCGGCCCAGCCAATAACACTGGAGCCAAGGTAATAGGACAGGTTGTACAGCGATGCCGCCTGTGCCCGGCCGGTGGTGGCGATGGCACCCGTCCAGCCGGAACCTACGCTGTGGGCGGCGAAGAAGCCACCCGTGAAGATGACCAGCCCGACCAATATCGCGGCGAGGTTCTCCATCAGGGTCAAGGCCAGACCCGCCGACAAAATGACGATGCCAGCCACCAGAACGTTCCGCCGTCCAAACCTGGTGGTGAGACCTGCCGCCCATCGGGAGCTCACGGTGCCTGAAAGGTAGGCCAGGAAAATGAGGCTGACTACCGTGGCGGGAAGGGCAAAGGGCTCGGCGTGCAACCGGAAGCCCAGATAGTTGTAGACCGCCACGAAGCCACCCATGAGCAGGAACGCCTGCAGGTAGAGCGAAACGAGTTTAGGATTGCCGGCATGTCCGCCCAAGGTGCGGATAGCGCCTCGGAATCCCGTGGCCGGAGAGGGCGTAAAGCGCCGTTGTTTGGGAACAAGCACCAGGAACAGGACCGCGGATATGGTGGCGAGCAGGGAGACGGCGAGGGCCGCTGTCCGCCAGCCCCAGACTTCTCCCACAGGGCCGGCTACCAAGCGGCCGGCTAGACCCCCCAGTGTTGTACCGGCGACGTAGCTTCCTGCCGCCAGCGCGGTGTGGATTTTGGCGACTTCTTCATTGAGGTAGGCAATGGCGATGGCGGGAATGCCGCCCAGGGCCATGCCCTCAAGCGTGCGGAGCCCCAAGAGGACGGGAACCGTTGGAGCCAGCGGAACCAGCAACCCCAGCAGCGTTGCGGCGGCAATGCCGATCGCCATGGCCCGGACCCTGCCGATCCTGTCGGCAACAAAGGACCATGGCAGTACCGTAACGGCGAGTCCTACCGTGGCGAGCGAAATGCTGAGCGCGGCCTCCGCTGCGGTGATGTGCAGATCGGCAGCCATGAGCGGCAGCACTGCCTGCGTCGAGTAGAGCTGGGCGAAGGTCGCGACGCCGGCAAGCGCCAAGGCCGCCAGCGCGCGGCTATAGCCCCGCGTCCCTTTGGCATGGCCCTGCCAACTATCGGTTTGCGGCTCGACGGTCATGTTGTTCACCGGCCAACAGTAAGACGCCGGCAACTACCCTTTCCAATGCATGGATTGCATAGAATTGATGCAGCATTGCATAGGTAGGCCCCATCGAGAGGGATGTTGTGGAACCGGATCACCAGCAACTTGTCCAGCTCCTTCCCCTCCTGCCGGTTCTGGCGGAGCTCGGCCGCACGGAGCACATGACCGAAACCGCGGAGATACTCGGGGTCCCGCAATCCACGGTCAGCAGGGCAGTGGCCCGGGCCAGCGCCATCGTGGGCATGGACCTTTTGGTCCGTGACGGGCGAGGCATCCGGCTCACCGCCGCTGCCAAGGCGTTGCTTCCTTACATCGACGCAGCCCTGGAGGACTTCCAAGCCGGGCTGGACCGCGTGCGTCACGAATCCGATGTCGTGCGGGGACGGATCGGTGTGTCGTTCCAGCACACCTTTGGCGAAGCGACCCTTCCTCTGCTGATCAGCGCCTTCCGCGGCCGGTATCCCCAAACGGCGTTCGAACTGTGGCAGGGACCCCGGGACGATTGCCTGCAGCACTTGGCCAGCGGAGAGATGGACTTCGCACTGACGGCACCGATAGCGCCGGAGGGCCGGGGGATCCGCTCCCACCCTCTGTACCGGGAGCCGCTCCGGGCGGTTCTTCACTACCGACACCCCTTGGCGGCCAGGCCGAGTGTGCACCTTTCAGAGCTGCGGCATGATCCCTATGTGACTCTTCCGGCCGGCGTCGGCCTGCGCGCGCTGGGAGAGGCGCTGCTCCGGGAAGCCGGCTTCCGGCCGCGCATTGCCTTCGAGGTCCAGGAGTCCACCTCGGCCCGGGGATTGGTTTCGGCCGGCTTGGGGTTCAGCATCCTGCCGCCCGCCGGGCCGGGCTCGGGCACGGGCCAGTTCCTCCCCGAGGCCGAACTTGGACTTGTTGAGGTGCCGATCGAATCGGACCTGGCATTCCGCCAGATTGGTATTGCCTGGCGGGAGAGGAATTTCGAGCCAGAGGCCGTCCGTTTGTTCCGCGAACTGGTGGTGACCGAAGGTGGGGAACTGCTGGCCGAACTGGTCAGAGCCCGGTCAGGAACTCCCTGACTACATCCCGCGCCGATCCCGTCCGTGCCTGCCGCCACCCCGTGCCCGCCCACAGGTTGAGTCGGTGCGGGTCGCCCGCCGCCGAGGCTGCGGCACGGATGGGGCCAGTGAGGTGGTGGATGGCAGGGTAGCCCTCCGGGGCGTCCTGATGGTCGCGCACGAACTCATTGACCAAGGAACGTGCCGCACGCCCGGTGAACGCACGGGTGATGGCGGTGCTGGTGAATCCAGGGTCTCCCAGGGCGTCCTTGTGGGTCTGCCGCGCACCACTTTCTTCCGTGCGGACCAACGCCGTACCGATCTGGGCGGCTACTGCACCGGCAGCCAGTACGCCGCGAAGCGTGGTGCCGACCATGACCGCGCCGGCCGCTATCAACGGAAGTCCGACGGCGGCACGCACCTGCGTGACCAGCTCCGCCGTCGTTCTGGCTGTGGTCTTACCGCCTGCCGGCGTTCCCGGTCCGTCGGGCAGGAAGGCCGTACTGTGTGCCCCCGCCGAAGTGTGCTGGACAACCAGGGCATCCGGTCCTTCCTCTGCGGCGGCCAGGGCCTCCTGAACGCTGGTGACACTGGTGATGACCAGGGTTCCGGCTTTCTGCAGGGACTTAACCACCGCAGGTCCGGGCAGGCCGAAAGCGAAACTGACCATTTCCACGGGATCGTTGACGAGGGCGTCGATCTTTTGGTGCCAGGCGTCGTCGTCATCGAGTCGAAGGGGAGGCAGAGCGACGCCGTAGCGGGCAGCTTCCGGCTCCAGTTCGGCCCGGTATGCCTCCAACCGGGACCGGGCTTCGGGCCCTGGTGCTAGGGCATCGCGGTCCGGAACAAAGACGTTCATGCCGAACCTGATCCCCAGTGCCCTGGCTACGGAGATCTCCGCCGCCATGGCCTCCGGTGTTTTGTAACCGGCAGCAAGGAAGCCCAGGCCGCCGGCCTCATGCACTGCCTGGACCAATGACGGCGTAGATGTCCCGCCCGCCATGGGGGCCGCAATAAATGGAGTGCCAAACAGGGATTCAGGCATGGTCGGTTCCTCCTCCGGACGCTCCAAGCTAGTCTTTCACGGTGAACAATCATGACTCTGCCCAGCATTCCCCTGCCTCCGCCGCGAGCGGCACCGTCATAGGGCTCGACATTGGCGGTACCAAGACGCGCGGCGTGAGGTTCCACGACGGCGAGCCCGTTCTTGATGAAACGGCTGGCAGCTCCAATGTCCAGAATGTCACCAAGGAGCAGGCAGCGGCCAACCTGGCTGAGCTGTTCGGGAAAATCGGCGGCGGAACCATCGACCAGGTGTACGCCGGTGCCGGCGGGATCGATACGGACGAGGACGCCCAAGCGCTCGCAGACCTGATTTCACCCCATGTGCCGGGCGCACGCATCACTGTGGTGCACGATTCCCGGCTGCTGTTGGCGGCCGGGGGAGCCAGCACCGGCGTGGCCGTCATTGCGGGTACGGGGTCGGCGGCGTGGGGAAAGAACGACGCCGGCGAGGAAGCCCGGGCGGGTGGCTGGGGCTACCTCCTGGGGGATGAAGGAAGCGGCTACTGGCTGGGGAGGGAAGCCGTGCGCCATAGCTTGCGACGGATGAACCAGGGCCTGGAACCGGACCGGCTGAGCCGCGCACTGCTGGCCTCATGCGGCGTGGACGAGCCGGGCAAGCTGATTGCGCTTTTCCATTCACCCGACACCGGCCGCAGGTACTGGGCCCAGCAGGCGCGGCTGGTGGTTGAGACAGCAGATGCCGGCGACCAGGTAAGCCAGGCCTTGGTGGTGCAGGCCGGCCGCGACCTGGCCGAACTTGCCGGCCAGGCCGTCCGCCAGCTGGGTTTGAACGGTCCGGTGATCCTGGGGAGCGGATTGGGCATGAACGTTCCCCGACTGCAGGACGCTTTCAAGGCTGCCCTGGCCGAGGACGGCATCGTGGATGTCCGAATCCTCCAGCAGGATCCTGTGTTCGGCGTCCCCCGACTGGTGGCTGAGCAAACCCCCTGATCGAGTTTTTGTACACCTAATGACCTTAAGAAGCCCTTTTAGGCGCATTAGCTGTACAAAAACTCAGCCACGGGTGCGGGGGCGGAGCTTGACCCCCGGCAGCGGGGGAGCCGGGATGCGGCCTGCCTCCGGGCCAGCGTCGGGTCCGTGTCCGTGGACGAAGCCGAAGCGAGAGCTGGCGGCAGCCTCGTCGTCGAGCAGTCCCTCCGCTTCCCATTCTTCGCGGGCCTGTTCCACTTCCTCATGGGTCCGCCCCACGAAGTTCCACCACATGAGGAGGTCTTCGCCGAAAGGCTCACCGCCCAGCAGCATGAAGCGGGTGTCGGGCTGTGCTTCCACGGTGAGGTTGCTCCGTCCGGCACCAAGGTAGGCCAACGGCCCGGCTTCAATGTCCTGGCCGTCGATAACCAGCTGGCCGTCCAGGACCAGTACCGCGTGCTCAAAGTCGGGCCGCAAAGGCAGTTCCAGCTGGCCGGAACCCACGATGTCCGCACCGACAATGGGGCTGAACATGGTGGCAGGGGAGCGTTGGCCGGCAAACTCTCCCACCATGACCGTGGCGGTGAAGCCTTCGCCGATAGCCACGGGCAAGTCCCTGATCTGCTCGAAGGAGGGCGCACGGTGCCGGTGCTCATCCGGAAGGGCAACCCAGAGCTGGAGTCCGCGCGACACCGGCAGTTCGCCCACAAGAGGGCTTGATCCGTCTGCGGCGGTGGGAAGGACTGAGAATTCCGAGTGGGAAATGCCGTTGCCGGCTGTCATGATGTTCAGCTCGCCGGGACGCACCACAACATCGCTGCCCACGCTGTCACGGTGCAGCACCGCGCCTTCCATTGGCCACGTGACTGTCTGCAGCCCGCAGTGCGGATGGGGGAGGACGCTCATCGCCACGCGGTCCGGCCCGAAGCTGTCCAGGAAACACCATGCTCCAACGGTCGGGAGTCCTCGCTGCGGGAGTGTCCTCATGACGTTCATGGCACGCACGCCGCCCAACGGAACTTCGCGCTCAGGCCACAGCTGGACACAAGGACCTTGGCCTTCCGGGGCCGCGGGGCAGACTTCCTGTGCGGGGGAAGTATCAAGATTGGTCATGTGTCATCACCTGTGCATAAATGTTGGAAATTGAGCTAATCTGTTCCGTGTGAACAACGCCCTTTTGAGCTACCACGACGCCGTCCTTTACCGTTCGGGTGAACCGTATCGCATCCTCGCTGGAGCCATCCACTACTTCCGGGTCCACCCCGATCTGTGGCGGGACAGGTTGCGTCGGCTCAAGGCCATGGGGGCCAATACCGTTGACACCTACGTTGCCTGGGACTTCCACCAGCCCAAGCGCGATGAAGCGCCGGACTTCGCCGGCTGGCGGGACGTGGGACATTTCATCGACCTCGCGGCAGCGGAAGGGCTGGACGTCATCGTTCGCCCCGGGCCGTACATTTGCGCCGAATGGGACAACGGCGGTTTCCCTTCGTGGCTGACGGGTATTCCGGGGATTGGCCTGCGCTGCATGGACCCTGTTTTCACCTCCGCCATCGAGGAGTGGTTCGACCATCTGCTCCCGATCATCGCTTCGCGTCAAGCCTCCGCGGGTGGCCCCGTGGTGGCAGTACAAATCGAGAACGAGTACGGCAGCTACGGCGATGACCACGAATACATCCGCTGGAACCGGCGGGCGCTGGAAGAGCGCGGCATCACCGAACTGCTGTTCACGGCCGACGGCGGCACGGACTATTTCCTCGACGGCGGCTCAGTGGAAGGCACTTGGGCGACGGCGACGCTGGGAAGCCGCGGCGACGAAGCGGTGGAGACATGGAAACGACGCCGGCCGGATGAGCCGTTCTTCAACGTCGAGTTCTGGGGCGGCTGGTTCGACCATTGGGGCGAGCACCACCACCGTCGCGATGCCGCGGATGCGGCACTGGAAGCCCGCAAGATGCTGGACCTTGGCGGCTCGGTCTGCGTGTACATGGCGCACGGCGGAACCAACTTCGGCCTCGGCTCCGGCAGCAACCACGACGGCAAGCAACTCCAGCCAACAGTTACCAGTTACGACTCCGATGCCCCCATCGCGGAGAACGGGGCTCTGACGCCGAAGTTCCATGCGTTCCGGGAGGAGTTTCTCCGGGCACAGGGCATCGAAGACGCCCCCGAACTCCCGGTGGAATTGCTCGCGGACCCTCCCGTTGTTCCGGCACAGTCGCTGCCGCTGAGCGCTGGCCCGGAGCTGCTGGAGCTTGTCCGCAAAGCCGGCAAGCCCGTCAGCAGTGTCAAGCCCCTCAGTTTCGAACAATTGGGCCTCGGCGCCGGTATGGTCCTCTACTCGGCCGACGCCATCCTGCCCGGCCGCGCTGATGCTCCCGCTGAAAGCCGGGTGAAGGTTGCCGGTCTGAATGACCGTGCATACCTCTGGGTGGATGGCGAATTTGCCGGGGTGCTCGATGACGTCACGGGAGCCGATGGGCTGCCGGTCACGGGCACGGGGGTCCCGGCCAAGCTCGACATTTTGGTGGAGAACCTCGGCCGCATCAACTACGGACCCCTGACAGGTCACGGCAAGGGAATCCTGGGCGGCGTCCTGATCAACCAGCGCTACACCTTCCACTGGACACAGACTCCGGTGGCCCTGACCGAATGGGGGAGCGAAGATCTGGAAGGCCTTGCCGGGGCGGAGTTCGAACTGGCGACACCCGCAGATACCTACATTGCCCTGCCCGACTCCGGGAAGGGCTTCGTGTGGCTCAATGGCTTCCTGCTGGGACGGTACTGGGAAAAGGGGCCACAGGTAACCCTGTATGCACCGGCGCCGTTGTTGCACGCCGGCCTTAACCGCATCAAGGTGCTGGAGCTGCTCAAGCCCGGTACCGTCGTCGAGCTCCGTGAAGAACCGGACTTGGGCCCCGAAGAGGCCGGGCCCATCGCAGCTGCCGAACTGCCGTAGGGATCACTGCAAGGGAATTATGCTGGCACGATGAGTCCCCAGTTCGATACCCGTCCCGCTGCCTACGCCGTCATCGTCAAGGAAGGGCGGATCCTGCTGGCCTACTGGAAGCAGGACGACAAGGAAGGCTGGACACTTCCCGGCGGCGGCCTGGACTTCGGCGAGCACCCCGTGGACGGGTGCAAACGGGAGGTCATGGAAGAAACCGGCTATGAGGCCAGGGTCGATGGGATGTTGGGCATCGACGTCGGACACTGGCGGGGAGAGAAACGGCCGGATGGGTCCGTGCGTGACTTCCAGGCCCTTCGTATCGTGTATGAGGGCACCGTGGTGGGCGGTGAACTGACATACGAAGTGGACGGAACCACCACGCATGCTGCGTGGATTCCCTTGCAGGACGTCGACAAGCTCAACCGGGTGTCCTTGGTTGACACGGCATTGCGCCTTCTCCGGGAGCGGCCGGCGGATGGAAAGCCCAGCGCCCAGGGGTAGCCAAGCTGCCCCACGGTTGGCTAGGCTGGGCATCGTTGCCGGCTGATCTTGCCGGTCTTGATGCCTGAGGGGGTGGATTTTGATGATTGCCATAACTTTGCGCGCCCCGCACACGGCGGCGCACCGTCATCACACCACCCACCCTGTCCCGGCATCTGCCTGCCAGTAGCAGGCAACCGGGCCTCAGCAGAGGCATTCCATTGAATACTTACGCTTCATCAAGCGACCCTTCATCCAGTACCACCATGCAACTTCGCGGACCTGTGGAGTATGGCTTCACAGACGCAACAGCAGAACTCTTTAGCGACAACAGGCCTCCCGGCAACCAGGACAACGCCATCCCAGGCAGGGTGGTCCGTCTGGACCGCAACCGGGTGCTGGTGGCTTCCGCCGATGGCCTGCTGCATCTGCCCTACCCTGCCCAAGGACTGGTTCCGGCGACGGGTGACTGGGCATGGATCGGCCACAACAGCGCCGGCGAACCCGCCGTCGTCGACGTCCTGCCCCGCTATTCGGCCCTGAGCCGCAAGCGCGCCTTCGAAGCCTCGTCCGAGGAGCAGATCCTTGGCAGCAACATCGATATCGTCGCCGTGGTAGTTCCCGTGGACCGCCCCCTGACCCACAACCGTCTGGAACGCACCCTCGTGGCTGCGTGGGATTCGGGGGCTACTCCTTTGGTGGTCATCACCAAAGCCGACCTGGCCTTCGTGGCCGATGACGTTGTGGGGGAAGTGATCAAGCAAGCCGCCGGCGTGGAGGTGGTCACCACCTCGGCCGAACACGGCGATGGGCTCGACGAACTCATGCGACACGTTCCTGACGGCGCCACGCTGGTACTCCTTGGCCCTTCCGGAGCCGGCAAATCGACACTCATCAACGCGCTCGCAGGCCACGACGTCCAGCAAACCGGCGCCGTCCGTGCAGGAGACGGCAAAGGCAAGCACACCACCACGTCAAGGGAGTTGGTGCCCCTTCCCGGTGGCGCCGTGCTGATGGACACGCCCGGGGTCCGCGGATTCGGGCTCTTCGATGCGGAGGACGGGATGGAGGAGATGTTCGGCGACCTCGAGGAACTCTTCGCCCAATGCCGTTTCGCCGACTGTGCCCACCAGGCAGAGCCGGGCTGCGCGGTGCAGGAGGCGCTGGCGGAAGAGACACTCGATCCGCGGCGCTGGGCCAGCTACCTCAAGCTGCAACGCGAACTCGCCGCGCTCAACCGGAAACACGACGCTGCGGCCCGGCGGGCGTACCAGCGGGAGTGGCACCAGAAGGTGATGTCGGCAGACAGGGGACAACGCGCCGTCGAGCGGTACAAACATGACCAGGCCGCAGAGCGGTCCGGCAGGGGAAGCAAGCGTCGGAAACGATGAAACATTGCCGATTGATTACGGAATTCGTGCCGCCGCTGACATCGTCGGTGGTGCTGGCTACGCTGGGGGAAGATTGCTTTGCAGCCAAGTAATAAGAGTGCATATGATCATCAGGCTCTACCGATGTTCTCGACCACAGATAGGTAAGCCCGGGTATGGCCGAAGCCATGATTGAGTTCCAGAGCGTGACCAAGCAATACCAGGGCGGGCAACCTGCGGTGGACGCTCTCACCATGTCCATCGACAAGGGCGCCATCACCGTGTTCGTGGGGCCCTCCGGCTGCGGCAAAACGACCTCCCTGCGCATGATCAACCGCATGGTCGAACCCACCAGCGGAACCATTACCGTGGCCGGCGACGACGTGTCCCAGGTTCCGGCGGCCAAGCTGCGCCGATCCATGGGCTACGTCATGCAGTCATCGGGCCTGTTGCCGCACCGCTCCGTGCTGGACAACATCGCCACCGTCCCGCGCCTTAACGGCGTGCCCAAGGCGGCGGCGCGCAAACGTGCGGCCGAACTGCTCGACGTCGTCGGGCTGGCTTCTGTTCTCGGCAAGCGGTACCCGAGCCAACTCTCGGGTGGTCAGCAGCAGCGCGTCGGGGTTGCCCGCGCGCTCGCTGCCGACCCACCTGTCCTGCTGATGGACGAGCCGTTCAGTGCCGTGGATCCCGTGGTGCGCGATGAACTGCAGCAGGAGTTGCTGCGCCTGCAACGCGAACTTGCCAAGACCATCGTCTTCGTCACTCACGACATCGATGAAGCCACTGTCCTGGGCGACAAAGTGGCCGTGTTTGCCGTGGGCGGCAAACTGGCCCAGTATGCCGCCCCGGAGGAAATCCTCAGGGCGCCGGCCAACGACTTCGTCGCCTCCTTCGTGGGGCGCGATCGCGGCTTCCGTCACCTCGCTTTCAACGCAGCAGATGCCGTGACCCTGCACCCGGTGACCATGGTCAACGCCACCGACGGCCACAGCGCCGGACGACGGTCGGGGGAGTGGGCCTTGGTAGTGGACGATGAGTCGCGCCCCCTTGGATGGTCCTCACCCCGCGACGGCGCCGGGCTGATCCCGGGTGGTTCGCTCTTCCGCAAGGGGGATACGCTGCGCCGTGCGTTGGATGCGGCTTTGTCCTCGCCGTCGGGTCTCGGGGTGGCAGTGGACGACGACGGCCGGGTCGCCGGAGTCTTGAAGGCGCCGGAAGTCCTTGCCTTGATCGAGGAAGTCCGGCACCACAGGGAGGACGCCACCTGATGGAGTGGTTCCTTGCCAACATTGGAATGATCCTGGGACTGGCCGGCCAGCACCTGGTGCTCGCGGTCATTCCCATGGTTCTGGGACTGGTGATCTCTGTTCCCTTGGCGCAGCTTGCCCGGCGCAACAGTGCGCTCCGCTCGGTGGTGGCTACGGCTTCGTCGCTGCTCTACACCATTCCCTCGCTGGCGCTGTTCATCATCCTTCCCACCATTCTTGGCACCCGGATCCTGGACCCACTGAATGTGGTGGTGGCGTTGACCATCTACGCCGTTGCCTTGCTGGTCCGGGCGGCGATGGACGCGTTCGACTCCGTGGACGATGACCTCCGTAACGCTGCCGTGGCCATGGGCTTCAAACCGGCAGCCCGGTTCTTCCAAGTGGACCTGCCATTGTCCTTGCCAGTGATGTTCGCCGGGCTCCGGGTGGTGTCGGTCAGCAATATCTCCCTGGTCAGCGTTGCGGCTTTGCTGGGGGTGGGCAACCTGGGCGTTCTCTTTACCGACGGGCTGCAGCGGACTTTCATCACCGAAGTGGTGGTGGGGATCCTCGCCATTCTGGTTTTGGCGTTGCTGATGGATGCTGTCCTCGTGGTGCTGGAGCGGCTCCTGACGCCATGGACCCGTGCGGCGGGCGGTAAACCTTCCGGACCCGATGCCACCACCCTGGCCACTGAGCCCAAGACCGGACCCGCCGTGCCACAGGCAGGCCTGCGCCCCAATCCGGGGGCTTCGGGATGAATATTTTTGCCGAAACCCTCGCCTGGCTCGCCGATCCCAAACACTGGACCGGAAGCGGCGGCATTCCCACGCGCCTGCTCGAACACCTGCAGTACAGCGGACTGGTGCTGCTCATCGCCGCGGTGATTGCCGTGCCCGTTGGTCTCTTCATTGGCCACACCGGGCGGGGGCGCGTGGTGGCAGTCGCCGTGGCCGGCGCCCTCCGTGCCCTGCCCACGCTTGGCTTGCTGGTCCTTTTTGCCTTGCTGGCCGGCAGCGGTCTCATGCCGCCGGTGTGGGCCTTGGTGATCCTCACGGTGCCGCCGCTTTTGGCCGGTACCTACGCCGGCATCTCCAGCGTTGATGCCAACGTCGTTGACGCTGCCAGGGCTGTGGGCATGACCGAACTGCAGATCCTCTTCCGTGTGGAACTGCCCAACGGCCTGCAAGTGATGTTCGGTGGCATCCGCACCGCGGTGCTGCAGGTCATCGCTACCGTTTCGGTGGTGGCGTACCTGCCGCTCGGAGGGTTGGGCCGGTACCTGTTCGACGGCCTCGTCCTGCAGGATTTCCCCCGGATGCTCGGTGGTTCCTTGCTCATCGCCGGCCTCGCCATTGCCGTGGACCTGGTCCTCGCCGCGGTACAACGGCTGGTCCTCTCACCAGGTCTCACCCTCGACTCAAAAGGCCGCCACAAGGCAGCTGAAGATCTCACAGCCGCGGCTCCAGCCGGGGCTGCCGTTCAAGGAGGTACACCATGAAGAACCCCGTCCCCATGACCCTTACACGCCGTGGTCTCGGCGGCCTCGCAGCAGGTGTGGGTGTGGCCCTCGCCTTGAGCGCGTGCGGTGGCAGCCCCCTGGCCAATCCCTCCTCCGCGGCGCCCAGTGGCTCCTCCGGCGGCGGTTCCTTGGTAGTTGGCTCGGCCGACTTCCCGGAGAGCCAGGTGATCGCCGAGATTTACGTTGGTGCCCTCAACGCAGCAGGACTGACGGCAACGTCCAAGCCGAACATCGGTTCACGCGAGATCTACTTCAAGGCCGTGCAGGACGGCTCCGTCGACCTCGTTCCGGACTACTCCGGCAACCTCCTGTCGTTCGTGGACACTGAGGCCACCGAAGTATCGGCCGATGACGTGTACAAGGCCCTGCCCGGCAAGCTGCCTGAAGGACTGGGTGTCCTGGACGCCTCCAAGGCCGAAGACAAGGACGCCATGGTGGTCACCAAGGCCACGGCCGAGAAATACCAGTTGAAGTCCATTGAGGACCTGGCCAAGGTCTGCAAGGACTTCACCATGGCAGCCCCGGCCACTTTCGAGACCCGCTCGTACGGCTTCCCGGGCCTGAAGAAGAACTACAACTGCGAGCTCAAGGGCCTGCAGCCGTTCAGCGACGGCGGCGGCAACCTGACGCTGCAGGCGTTGCTGGAGGACAAGGTCCAGGTGGCTGACATCTACACCACGACCCCGTCGATCGTGGACAACGACCTCGTTGTCCTTGAAGACCCCAAGAACAACTTCAAGGCCCAGCAGGTCCTGCCGCTCTACAACAAGTCCAAGATGACGGACAAAGCCAAGGAAGCGCTCAACAACGTGTCCAAGATCCTCACCACCGATGACCTCATCAACTTGAACAGGGCCGTCAGCGGAGACCAGAAGCAGTCGCCCAAGGACGCCGCAGCCGCCTGGCTGAAAGACAAGGGCATCGTCAAGTAGCCGCACAGCAAAACCGCGTACGACGGCGGTGACGGACCCGCGCGGGACCGTCACCGCCGTCGTCGTATATGTGAGTCAAGTCTCAACTGAACTACATCACCCGTGTGGCATATTTGAGGAATGGCGAATTTCAAGCAGTCCACCAAGCTTCATAATGTCCTCTACGACATCCGTGGACCGATTCTTCAGGCCGCCCAGCAGATGGAGGCGGAGGGTCACAGGATCCTCAAACTGAACATCGGAAACCCGGCCCCCTTCGGCTTTGAAGCGCCTGACGCCATTTTGGTGGACATGATCCGCCACCTGCCCAATGCCCAGGGATACAGCGATTCGCGCGGTATTTTTTCGGCCAGGACGGCTGTTTCCCAGTACTACCAAACCCGCGGCATCCAGAACATCCACGTCGATGACATCTACCTTGGCAATGGGGTCAGCGAACTCATCACCATGTCCCTCATGGCCCTGCTGGAGGACGGGGACGAGGTCCTGATCCCCACCCCGGACTACCCGTTGTGGACTGCGTCTGTTGCCCTGGCCGGCGGCCGTCCTGTGCACTACCTCTGCGATGAAGATTCAGGCTGGCAGCCTGACCTTGATGACATGGAATCGAAGATCACTCCCCGGACCAAGGGCATCGTGGTGATCAACCCCAACAACCCCACGGGTGCCGTCTACCCGGAGGAGACCCTGAAGCGGATTGTGGCGCTGGCCGAAAAGCACGGCCTGGTGCTGTTTGCCGACGAGATCTACGAGAAAATCCTCTACGAAGACGCCGTCCACACCAACCTCGCCGGACTGACCGGAGACGACGTCCTCTGCCTGACGTTCAGCGGCCTGTCAAAGGCGTACCGCGTGTGCGGTTACCGTGCCGGTTGGATGGCCATTTCCGGGCCCAAGAAGGACGCCGCGGATTACCTGGAGGGCATCAACCTCCTGGCCAACATGCGCCTGTGCGCCAACGTCCCTGCCCAGCATGCCATCCAGACGGCGCTTGGTGGCTACCAGAGCATCAACGATCTCATCCTTCCCGGTGGCAGGCTCCTGGAGCAGCGCAACAAGGCGTACGACCTCCTCAACGCCATCCCCGGCGTCAGCACCCAGCAGGCGAGGGGCGCCCTGTACCTGTTCCCAAAGCTCGACCCTGAGGTTTACCACATCAGGGACGACGAGAAGTTCGTCCTCGACCTGCTGAAGGAGCAGAAGATCCTGGTCTCCCACGGGCGGGCCTTCAACTGGGTTCGTCCGGACCACTTCCGTATGGTGACGCTGCCCAACGTCAAGGACATCGAGGAAGCAATTGGTCGCATGGCGGACTTCCTGTCGAGGTACCCGGGCAACTAGCCTGAGGTTCATGGTCGCACCACGGGGGTGCGGCCGGGGAGAAGGGGGCGCCACATGGCTGCTGCAGTTGAGTTCGCCAAGAGTCCAACCGAGGTTCTGAGGGTTGGACCCGGTTTTTCGCTGGCGGGTGTCGATCCCCGGTCCACCCCCGGTTATACGGGGGACAAGGCGGACGGCAAGGCGTTGCTCGCCGCCCAGGATGACCGGCTTGCAGAACTGCAGGAGCAGCTCTTCGCCGAGGGCAAGTTCGGCAGCACCAAGAGGCTCTTGCTGATCCTCCAGGCCATGGACACTGCCGGCAAGGGTGGAATCGTGAGCCACGTTGTGGGCGCCATGGACCCGCAGGGTGTGCACCTGGCAGCCTTCAAGGCTCCCACGGACGAGGAAAAGTCGCATGACTTCCTGTGGCGGATCGAGAAGGAAGTCCCGGCAGTCGGCATGGTCGGGGTGTTCGATCGGTCCCACTATGAGGACGTCCTGATCCACCGCGTCCATGGCTGGGCCGACGCCAAGGAACTCGAACGCCGCTATGCGGCCATCAACGACTTCGAGGCGCGCCTGGCCGAACAGGGCACCACCATCGTCAAGGTTATGCTGAACATCAGCAAGGACGAACAAAAAGAGCGCCTGATTGCCCGATTGGACGATCCCGCCAAGCACTGGAAGTACAGCCGGGGCGACCTCGCCGAACGCGCCTATTGGGACGATTACATGGCCGCCTACAGCATCGCCTTTGAGAAGACCTCAACGGATGTCGCGCCTTGGCACGTCGTACCGGCCAACAAGAAGTGGTACGCCCGCATCGCCGTTCAACAGCTGCTGCTGGAGGCCCTGGAAGGCCTGGATTTGGACTGGCCCAAGGCCGATTTCGACGTCGCGGCGGAGCGGGCGCTCGTCGAGAAGTCCTAGGGACTACTGCTGCTGGTCGCCGCCCGCTGACGTACCGCCGTCGTTCCCTGCGTCCCGCGCTGTCGCCAGACGCTTGCGGGCACCTTCCAGCCAGTCCTCGCAGCGCTTGGCGAGGGCTTCGCCCCGCTCCCAGAGGGCCAGGGATTCCTCGAGGCTTGCGCCGCCTGCCTCGAGGCGGCTGACGACGGCCACAAGTTGTTCGCGCGCTTCTTCGTAGCTCAAGCCGTCCAAGGATCCGGAGGCGGCTGCGTTGTTCTCAGTCATGATGTCCTTAAGTGGGTGTTCAGTGGCTTCAGGGGTCCAGGTGTTCAGCATGGCCCTTGGAGACGGCCGTGAATCTCCCGTGGGCCACTCGAACGGCCAGTGCTGTCCCGTCCGGCGCCTCCTCGGGACTGCTGACTACGTGGTGTCCCGCTTGGTCTTCCCCGATAAGTTGGACGACGGCGTAACCGCGGTCCAGGGTTTTTTGCGGCGAAAGTGCGCGGACCTGGGCCCGCAAGTGGTGCACCTGGTCCAAGGCCCGCACAACGGCTGTGCTCACCGCCGAATGTGTCCTGCGCTGGAGGCGGTGGATGTCCTCGGCCCTGGCGTCCACCATGGAGGCCGGGGATGCCAGGACCGGCCTGGACTTCAAGGACTGGAGCCTGTCCGTCTCGCGGTCAACGAGGCGACTGATTCCGCGACGAAGGTGATCCCTTGCTTGGCGGACCATCGCCAATTCTTCTGCGACATCAGGCACAATCCGCTTCGCTGCATCCGTCGGCGTGGAGGCGCGCAGATCCGCTACATCGTCCAGGATGGGTCGGTCCGCTTCATGTCCGATGGCACTGACCACCGGCGTGGTTGCTGCTGAGACGGCACGGATGAGGTCCTCGTTGCTGAAGGGGAGAAGGTCCTCCAGGGCGCCACCGCCGCGGGCGAGTACGATGACGTCAACGTGTGGGTCGGCGTCCAGTTTCTTCAATGCGGCAATGATCTGGGAGACGGCGGTGTTGCCCTGGACGGCCACTTCCCGAACGTCGAACTCAACGGCGGGCCAGCGCAGGGCGGCATTGCGCATGACGTCCTTCTTAGCGTCCGAGTCCCTGCCGGTGATCAGGCCGATGCGGTGGGGGAGCAGCGGCAGCTTCCTCTTCCGGGAATCGGCAAACAGGCCTTCTGCGGCCAATGCCTGGCGTAGCCTTTCGATCCTCACGAGCAGGTCACCGAGCCCCACTGGGCGGATGTCCTTGACCGACATGTTCAGGCGGCCGGTTTTCACCCAGAAGTCCGCCTTGACCAACGCCACCACCCGCGAGCCGCGCTCCAGCGGTATCTTCTGCCGGTCCAGCACCGTGGACCACACAGAAGCGGGCAGGGAAATCTCGGCATCCACATCCCTAAGGGTGAGGAACGCGTTGCCGCCCCTGCGGTTCATTTCAATGACCTGGCCCTCGATCCACGCCGCCGGCGCGCGCTCGATGTGGGCCTTGAGCTTGCGGGAGAGCAGCTGCAGCGGCCAGGGGTTGTCCGGGCTGGTTTCCGCAGCAGTTCCCGGAAGGGTTGATTCAGGCATGGCGTCAGCGGACATGGCTGGTCCGTGCCTGTCCCGGTCGCTGCGTTCGTGGCTGCATGTTCATGGTCCTCGTTCAGGGGTGCGCCCTTGGATCGCGGCCGCCTTCCAACTCTATCCATAGCTTGATCCCCGGCCCCGACATTTTTCCAATCATGTGGACAGACCTAGGATGGTGGCACTGCCCCCGACTCCGAGGATGATTTTGCGAACTTTTGTCTCAGTAGTTGGAGTGGTCCTCGCCGTGCTCCTCACGGCCGTCGCCGTTCCTACGGCGTGGGTAGACCAGAACATCGTCAAGGAAGACGGCTTTGTCCGCCTGGCTGGCTCCCTGGGCAACGATCCCGAATTCCAGAGCCGGCTGGCCGCGGCGGCTGTAGGAACCTTTGAGTCCTCAGTTGATCTGCCCGAGCCCATCCAGTCCGTTGCATCCGATGCCCTCCGGAAAGCTACCTCGGGAATGCAATCGTGGAGCGACTATCCGCAGGCGTGGCAGGACACGGTCAGGAACAGCCACAAACTCAATTTCGGCACAGTGGACCAGCCGGAGGAAAACCGCGCAAGTACCGCATTGGTTCTCGATATCGCTCCAATGGTCAGGCTGATCCGGGACCACTTCGCCGAGGCCACGACTATCCGCATTGACGTTCCGGCCGAAAGCCTCGTGTCGCTGGGGCAGCCTTCCCACCGCCAACTCGTGGGGCGCGTCGCTGCCTTCGCGCCATTGTGGTGGGTGGCGGCTCTCGGCGCCGCTGGTTCAGCTCTCTTGGCGATCGTTGCGGCCCGACGACGGTCCCTGGTGTTGGTGTTCCTTGGACTCGGTGGGCTGGCACTTGCAGCCCTCTGGACTGCAGGAGCTGATCTCGCCGGATCCGTGGTGGGGAACCTCGACAGTGCCAACAGTGTCGCGGAGTTGTTCAAGGATGAATTCCTCACGGCTGCGCGGGCAGGATTCGGGGAATGGGTGGGGATCTCCGCGATGGTATCCGGCGCACTTCTTGTGGTCGGTGTCATAGCTGCTGTGGTGTCAGGGCGACAACGGTCACGTTCTGCCCGCAGCTAAAGGCCGGGCCGGTAGCATGGAGGCATGACCAGCACAGCAGTTTCCATCCCTATGCCAACGGTGCCCCGCAGACGGCGTTCTCCGGAAGAGGTACAGGCAGCGGCCCCCGTTACGGGTCCCAAGAAGGTCCTGCTGGCAGCTCCACGCGGCTACTGTGCCGGTGTCGACCGGGCTGTCATCGCTGTTGAAAAGGCGCTGGAGCACTATGGGCCGCCCGTTTACGTGCGGAAGCAGATCGTCCACAACGTCCACGTGGTCAGCTCCCTGGAGGAACAGGGTGCCATCTTCGTCGAGGAAACCGACGAAGTTCCCGAGGGCGCACTGGTGATTTTTTCGGCTCACGGCGTTTCCCCCGCCGTCGTCCAGTCGGCGGAAGACCGTGGGCTGCGCACCATCGATGCAACGTGCCCCTTGGTCACCAAGGTCCACCGTGAAGCTGTCCGGTTTGCCAAGGACGACTACGACATCCTGCTGATCGGCCACGAAGGCCACGAAGAGGTCGAGGGGACCGCAGGTGAGGCCCCTGAACACATCCAGATCATCAACGGCCCCCACGAGGTCGACAAGGTCACCGTTCGTGATCCTGAGAAGACCATCTGGCTTTCGCAGACGACACTGAGTGTCGACGAGACCATGGAGACGGTCCGCCTGCTCAAGGAGCGTTTTCCCACGCTTCAGGATCCGCCCAGCGACGACATCTGCTACGCCACCACCAACCGCCAAGTGGCCATCAAGAAGATTGCTCCACAGGCTGACCTGGTGATCGTGGTTGGCTCGGCAAACTCCTCCAACTCGGTCCGCTTGGTCGAAGTGGCCCTTGAATACGGGGCCAAGAGCTCGTACCGGGTGGACTTCGCCAACGAAGTGGACGAAGCCTGGTTCGAGGGCGTGGCCACCGTGGGCGTGACGTCCGGGGCGTCCGTTCCCGAGGTGCTGGTGCAGGACGTTCTGCGACTGCTCGCCGACTATGGATACGGCGAAGTCCAGGAAGTTGTGACCGCTGAGGAAGACCTCCTCTTCTCGCTGCCCAAGGAGCTGCGTGCCACCTTGAAGAAGGCCGGCGATGTGTCCCGTGCCCTCGGCGGACGTGGAAACCGGCCCACCTCCTAGCGGTGGAATCCGGGCCAACTGGAAGCTGAAAAGAGACCCGCAGCGGGCCTGCCATCATGGCGGCGCGCTGCGGGTCTCTTTCGTTCAGACGGTTTTGTTCAGGCGGCAGACTCGTGGTCTTCGCGGTCCTCAAGGAGTTCCGGCGCTGCCAGGGCCCGGGGGACTGCTTCGACAGACGGCGGGGCTGTGAGTCCGGCGTCGTCCATGGTATTGAGTTTGCGGGCCGTCGGCAGGACGCGCGCCTCCAAGGTCCCCACCATGGCGTTGTAGCGGTCCACCGACGTCTTGAGGGAGCTTCCCAGCTTGCTGACGTTCTCACCGAGCGTGCCCATGCGTTCGTAAAGCTGCTTAGCGAGTTCAAACAGCTCGTGTGCACTGTCGGTGAGCACATCCTGCCGCCAGGTGAAGGCCACAGATTTCAAGACAGCCAACAGCGTTCCGGGCGAGGCCAGGACCACGTTCCGGGAGAGGGCGTGCTCCAGCAAAGCGGGGTCAGCCTCAAGGGCGGAGGCCAGGATGGACTCAGCCGGCAGGAAGCAGATCACGAGTTCGGGGGAGTTGCCGGGGATATCCCAGTACTTCTTGGTTGCAAGAGCATCAATATGGGCCTTAAGGGCTTTGGCGTGCTGAGCCAGGAGCGTTTTGGAGTCCTGATTGCTGGCAGAGGTTACCGATTCACCGAAGGCCCCGTCCCCGTGCAACTGCTCCTGGGCGGCGAGGTAGGAGGCCAACGGGACCTTGGCGTCCACCACCAGCTGCTTGCCGCCGGGAAGCTGAACCACGAGGTCAGGCCGCAAGGTGGTCTCGGTTTTGCCGGAATGAACCTGTTCGTGGAAGTCAACGTGGCGCAGCATCCCCGATGCCTCCACCACCCTGCGGAGTTGGACCTCGCCCCACTGGCCGCGTGCGCTGTTGGAACGCAGGGCCGAAGCCAAGGCATGGGTCGACCTGAGGAGTTGTTCATCGGAAAGTCGGGCATCCTGGAGCTGTTGGGCAAGCTGGCCGTATTGCTCCACGCGGTCGCGTTCCAGCAGTGAGACCTGCTGCTGCACCGCCGTCAGTTTCTCGGCAACGGGAGCCAGAGCCCGCAGGACGCTGCCGTCCGAGTTCCTGGCCGCGCTCAACTCACGGTTCTGCGTAAACAAAAGCCGCCGCTCGGCGTCGGCCGCTGCCAACTGGGCAGTCACCTCCGAAAGCCGCGACGAAACGGCGTCGAAGTCCTCTTCCAAACCTGCGCCCCGGCGTCGGAAAACAACGTAACCGGCAGCGAGACCGACCGCAGCGCCGATCAGCAGCATCAGCAGGGCCAAAACCAATCCAAATCCATCCATGGGCCAACCCTGTCACAGGGGTACGACGGTTTTAGCGAGGCGCCCGCTGGGAGGGTCGTCGGCAGGCATCGACAAGCGGAGACGTGGCTCCAACGGGTAGAATCAATGCTCGTGGCTCTTACTATTGGCATCGTCGGACTGCCCAACGTCGGCAAATCAACCCTTTTCAACGCACTGACCCGCAACCAGGTGCTCGCTGCGAACTATCCCTTCGCAACGATCGAACCGAACGTCGGAGTCGTGAACCTGCCGGACCCGCGCCTGGCGAAGCTGGCCGAGATCTTCGGTTCGCAGAAGCTGCTGCCGGCGCCTGTGTCCTTCGTGGACATTGCGGGCATCGTCAAGGGCGCCTCCGAGGGCGAAGGCCTGGGCAACAAGTTCCTTGCCAACATCCGCGAGGCTGAGGCCATCGCACAGGTGGTCCGTGTGTTTGACGACCCCGATGTCATCCACGTCGACGGCAAGGTGGACCCGCGCTCCGACATGGAGACCATCAACACCGAGCTGATCCTCGCTGACCTTCAGACCATCGAAAACGCGATCCCGCGCATCGAAAAAGAAGTCAAGATCAAGAAGCGCGATGCCGCAGAACTGGCCGCCATCAAGGCCGCCCAGGTTGTGCTGGAACGTGGCGACACCATCTTCTCCTCCATCAAGACCGACAAGCTTGAGATGGCCCACCTCAAGGAGCTCGGGCTCCTGACGGCCAAGCCCTTCATCTACGTCTTCAACGCCGACGAGGGCATCCTCGGAGATCCCGCCAAGCAGGAGGAACTGCGTGCCCTGGTGGCCCCCGCAGATGCCGTCTTCCTTGACGCCAAACTCGAGTCCGACCTCGTTGAGCTCGACGAAGAAGAAGCCCGCGAGATGCTGGAAATGAACGGCCAGTCCGAGTCCGGCCTGGACCAGCTGGCACGCGTCGGATTCCACACCCTCGGCCTGCAGACCTACCTCACGGCCGGCCCCAAGGAAACCCGTGCCTGGACCATCCGGCAGGGCGACACGGCGCCCCAGGCGGCCGGCGTGATCCACTCCGACTTCCAGCGCGGCTTCATCAAGGCCGAAGTTGTCTCCTTCGATGACCTCATCGAGGCCGGCTCCATGGCCGAGGCGAAGTCCCGCGGCAAGGTCCGCATCGAAGGCAAAGAGTATGTAATGGCCGACGGCGACGTGGTGGAGTTCCGCTTCAACGTCTAGTCAGGACCGGGGCCATTTGGGCACCGACGTCTCAACAGGGCCGCAGGTCATGGAGTCCCACCACTTCATGGCCTGCGGCCTTTGCTGTTGATCGGGAGGCCGACGGCCGTGTCTCCTAGGAGTCCTTGGGCTTGTCCTTGGAGGTTGTTTTCGCGTCAGGTTCGGGGGCGTCGTGGACCTTTTTCGGGATCTTTCCCTCGACGTCGGCAGGAACCGGGGGATCTTTTTCTTCGTCTGTGGACATGGGCCAAGCCTAATGTCTTGCCTGCACAGTAGCCTGCTCCGGCGAGAAATCTAACCGCAGGATCTCAGTCGGATTCACGCCGCCAAACTGAATCGCCGGTGCGTCGCCCCTTCGGCGTGGCGGCGAGCATACGATTTCGCTTAGAGATGGTGTTTTCCAGTCCGTCATCAGTGAATCCGCGGCCAGCGGATTCCGCCGGCGAAGGGTGTCATATTGGTTGTATGCCGCGGAGGGGTGTTTAGACGTGCGTCCGGGAGTTTATCTCCAGTCGGTGAAGGGCTCGTGGGGCGTTGGGGCTGCCGTCTGCGTACGGCCAGCGAAGCAAACGGGACAATGATGAGAACTACGATTACGCCGAAAAGCGTCAGCAGGACGGCGCCTAGAATGACGGCTCCCATGACGACCAGATGCAGGTTCAGAAAGTCCGATTCGGCCGTGGATACGGATAGTGGATTGTGTTCGGGGAGAATTGCCATCTGTACTCCTGGGGATTCGGCAAGTTGAGTCACCGATAAGTGGGATGGATCTCTCGATCGTGACGCAGAACACATAAATTCCCCTGGCTTCAGAGGACTTTGCGCGAGCCGGGTTCCGCTTCGGGTATTTGCCGACGAGTGTCTGCCTTTCAGAACGGGAATCTGTTGTGCGCATGAAGCAGAGGCAGAATCGTGGCAACTGATTACGACGAGGTGCGTTCCGACGTCAGGGAATGCCTGGAAAGCTCTCTGAAGGCGTTGAAAACAGCAAGCGCCCCAGGTGCGCTCAGTGTTGTTCTGGAGCTGGACCAGGCCGATGGTCTGGATCAGGAGGGTCCCGGTGGAGCATTCATTGCCGAGGAATTGGTCGTTCAGGTGGTGCCGCAGGCGAGGACGAGTTCACGTGCTTTTCGTGTTTCCTTATCCGGCACCGTTCCCAGATTGCCCGGGAGAAGGATGGCCACGCGTACTGCGTGGAATGCGAAGGGTGATCCGTGAATACCGATGAACAGACCCCGGGCCTCTCCGCGGTGTAGGCCAGGATCCGTTCCTCAGTCATGTCATGGAGGCCCTGCAAGGCTTCGGGGTTGCCCGGGCGGAAGGTTGTGCCTGGTGACGAGGATGTCGTCCAGGCTGGTTCCTGGAGAGTGCTCGGCCCCCAAGGTTGTCAGCACGTGCCCAAGGGTCAGAGCGCTGGCAGTAGGGGAGGGCGCGACAATACCGCCTGTAATTGGCGCAGCGCCGGGGGCAGCAAGCGATTCGAAATCAGGAACGGGATGACTGTGTGGCATGGCGCCCGGGCAGCAGCGCAACAGGATACCCTTCAACTCGAGTGTCTTAGCTGCCAAGGGGGAAACCATGAGCGTCCACGTACCAACTCCAGAGCATGTACCTGTATCTACTCCAGATAACGACGCTGCCAAGACCATCAAGGCTCGAACCTCGGTCGGCATCGGACTCATGGTCTTCACTGTGCTCACGACCGTAGGGTCGTTCCTGCTCTACCTGCCATACCTTTCAGTGCTGGATTCGCTCACTGGTGCAGAGAGGGCCGAGCAGGCTGGGTTCATTGCACTGAACGTCTGCTACCTCCTGGCCCTGTTGGGTACAGGAATCTGGAACGTAGCAGCCAGAAGGTCGCCTTCAAAGGTCCCACTGCTGGCTGCTCTCGTGATGACACTACTGGCGCTAACCATGTCTGTGGTGAACACCGTTGATGCCGTAGTGACCACAGGCCGGCTGCCCGGGGTTTTCATCACCCTTCTGTTGGTGGCGCTGCTCATCCAGATCATCAAGCTCCTGCGGGCCAAGCGTGTCTGAGTCCGTCAGGAAGCACTGCTTCCTGACCATTGAGCAGGGCGCCGAGGAACTCAACGTTTCAGTAATCCGTCCACGCGTAGTCGATCCATCGCCAGCAGCAAGGACGCAGGGTCCCGGGCGTCTCGCAGGTCCACCGGACGCCGCCCATCAAGGGTGGGGGAGGGTACCATCATCCACGGCGCGAAATAGTTGTGTGGGATCCGCAGTTCCAGCGCCCGTTCGAAGAGGCCAGTCACCACGGGATTCAGAGAGACGTCGGGTTGGCCGGCACTAGCTGAGGGATTGCAGTCGCCTCTGCGCGGCCATCGGCTCCCGCCACAGCGTAAACGTGCGCAGCTCCGCACCGACGGTTTGGAGGGCAGTCTGTACTGCCAATGTTCGATGCTGACCAGATCTCCGGTGCCGATCACGGCCCGGTTCCGGGCTTCCCACCATACGTCCCGGGTGTACCAGCGTCCTCTGCCTCATGAAGCTCTTGAAACCCGCCGCCGTGAGCTGGTCGCCCTGGCCTATCGTTTCGGGCTGAGCCGCCCGCATATCTTCAGCTCTGCTGCCCGGTGCGTCGACCAGCTCGGCAATGGTTTCGACATTCTGGTTGCACGATCCCCTGGCGTCGGACTGCTCGGGATCGCTGCTTTCGCAGCTGTGGCCAGCGACTCGATGGGCGTTGAACTTGATGTGGTTGCTGAGGGTGCGTTTCCTCCGGATTACGTGGAGAGCCCTCGGTTCTGCTAATCCAACAGATTCGACGGGCTCAACTTTGACCCAAACCTTCCCTGTCCTGCTGTCAGACAGCGTATGCTACCACCGAGTAACGTTTGACTTGAAATTCCCGGCGTTTTAGGCATGTAGAGGTTGCGGAACGGTTACAGTTTGGCCAGCATGGTCCAACATCCGGACGCAATGTGGGTAGGCTTACACTCACATGTAGGCAACGTCACAGTAGGAAACTGTGCCTGCCTGGGGGAAACCACCAACCTTCCCCTGATCAACTTCCCGACTCATAGGAGGCGGAATGCGTTTTTCGCGCACTTCCAAAGCTCTAGGCGTAGCGGCGGTCATCGCCCTCGCAATGACCGGTTGCGGCGGCGGCAGCAACAATGACTCCGGTGCATCCGGAGGAAATCCCAACAAGGTCATCATCGCTGACGGTTCTGAGCCGCAGCGGCCGCTGATGCCGGCGGACATCAACGAGGTTGGCGGCGGAAAGATCGCGACGCTGATCTTCTCGGGCCTCGTCAGCTACGACCCCTCCGGCAAGCCGGTCAACGAACTGGCTGAGTCCATTGAGGCGCCTGACGCCAAGAACTTCACAATCAAGATCAAGAAGGACCAGAAATTCACCAACGGCGAAGCCATCACGGCCAAGACGTTTGTTGACTCCTGGAACTACGGTGCGGCAGCAAAGAACGCTCAGTTGAGTGCGACATTCTTTGAGAGCATCAAGGGCTACGACGAGACCAGCGCCAAGGGTTCAACCGTCGACACCATGTCCGGTCTGAAGGTTGTGGACGACACCACCTTCACCGTTGAGCTCAAGCAGCCCGAGTCCGACTGGCCGCTGCGACTTGGCTACACGGCCTTCATGCCGGTCCCTGCCGCAGCACTTGCAGACCCGAAGACCTACGGCGAAAAGCCGGTAGGCAACGGCCCGTACAAGATGGCAGAGAACGGTTGGCAGCACAACGTGCAAATCCAGCTCGTTCCCAATGCTGACTACAACGGTCCGCGCAAGGCCAAGAACGGTGGCGTGACGTTCAAGATCTTCCAGAACGATGACGCCGCGTACCAGGACCTCCTGGGCAACAACCTGGACATCCTCCAGACGATCCCGACGAGCGCCCTCGCCAACTTCAAGACGGACCTCGGTGATCGCTTCATCGAGAAGCCGTACGCCGGCAACCAGACCATCGCCATCCCGGAATACCTCCCGGAGTGGAGCGGTGAAGCCGGTAAGTTGCGCCGCCAGGCCATCTCCATGGCAATGAACCGTGAAGAGATCACGAAGGTGATCTTCAGCGGTGGCCGTCAGCCGGCGAAGGACTTCACGGCTCCCGTCCTGGATGGCTACAGCGACAGCATCCCGGGCTCGGACAACCTCAAGTTCGACGCCGCCAAGGCCAAGGACCTTTGGGCCAAGGCTGACGCCATCCAGAAGTGGGACCCGAACACCGTCTTCACCATCGCGTACAACGCTGACAAGGGTGGTCACAAGGCATGGGTTGAGGCTGTTACCAACCAGCTGAAGAACAACCTCGGCATCAAGGCAGAGGGTCTTCCGTTTGCTACCTTCAAGGAAGCCCGTGACCTCGCCACTTCCGGAAAGCTGACCGGTGCGATCCGTGCGGGTTGGCAGGCCGACTACCCGTCGCTGTACAACTTCCTGGGCCCGATCTACAAGACCGGTGCCGGCTCGAACGATGCCCGTTATGAGAACCCGACCTTCGACAAGGCCATCTCTGACGGTCTCTCCGCTCCTTCAGTTGCTGAGGGTAACAAGGCAATGAACAAGGCGCAGGAAATCCTCCTCCAGGATCTGCCGGCCATCCCGCTGTGGTACCAGGTGTCGCAGGGCGGCTGGAGCACAGGCGTCACGAATGTTGACTACGGCTGGGACGGCGTCCCGCTCTACTACAACATCACTGGCAAGTAAATGACGATCGGCGGCGGGGGCGCTCATTGAGCGCTGCCGCCGCCTTATCGCGTTTCACATCAATGACGCCCAACTCCGGTTGGGCGTCCTTGTGCAGACATCTTCGGATCTTGGCCGGGGCAGCCTGCACATCGATCGAAAAGGTTCTTCGATGAACAACTCCGCTGCACCCCTGGATCGGGTGCCCGCTGTTCGGGAGGTATCGCGCTAATGGCCACATACATCCTGAAACGATTCCTCCAGCTGATTCCCGTTTTCCTTGGAGCAACCCTCCTTGTGTACTTCCTGGTGTTCAGCCTCCCGGGTGACCCCATTGCTGCGCTCTTTGGGGATAAACCCGTCAACGAAGCAGTCGCGGCCAAGCTCAGGGCCCAATACAACCTTGACCAGCCGTTTATTGTGCAATACCTGCTCTACCTCAAGAGCATCTTTACTTTTGATCTTGGCCAGGACTTCTCCGGCCGACCCATTGCCGCGGTACTTGGTGAGGTGTTCCCGGTAACGGCCCGCTTGGCGATCATGGCGCTCATCTTTGAAGGCGTCTTCGGTATCGCTTTTGGTCTTGTTGCCGGACTCCGCAAGGGCAAGCTTTTTGACGGGACTGTATTGATCGCCTCCCTGATCGTCATCGGTATTCCGATCTTCGTTCTCGGCTTCCTTCTTCAGTTCTTCATCGGCGTCCAATTGGGGTGGGCTAAGCCCACCGTCAGTTCAGCTGCGACCGTACAAGACCTCATTCTTCCGGCGATCGTGCTGGGCCTGGCATCTTTCGCCTATGTCCTGCGCCTCACCAGGACCAGCGTCATCGAGAACATGAATGCCGATTACGTTCGGACAGCCACGGCCAAGGGGCTTTCACGCTTTAGGGTCGTCAACGTCCATATCCTGAGGAACTCCTTGATTCCGGTCGTCACGTTCCTCGGGGCCGATCTTGGCGCCCTTATGGGTGGCGCGATCGTAACTGAGGGCATCTTCAACGTCCCGGGCGTCGGCAACAGGTTGTACCGCGCAGTTCTTTCCGGGGAAGGACCTACCGTGGTATCAATCGTCACAGTTCTGGTCCTTGTTTACTGTGTCTCGAACCTGATTGTTGACCTTCTGTATGCCTGGCTTGACCCGAGGATCCGCTATGACTCCTGATAACAACCTGACGGGGCAGGACACAGCCCCGCGTCACATCGAGCACTTCGTTGCTGACCTCGAAGAGACGCCGCTGCAAGCCACCGACAAGGTGAAGGAGGACCAGGCGCCCTCCAGCCTCTGGGGTGAGGCATGGAAGAACCTGCGTAGGCAGCCGCTCTTTATCATCTCGGCCATCATGATCCTGGCTGTTGTTGTGGTCTCCCTGTTCCCCGGCCTGTTCTCACCGATCGACCCCTCTGGTGAAGCCTGCCAGCTTGCCAACTCTAACGGCGGACCGGTCAGTGGACATCCCTTGGGCTTCAACAAACAGGGTTGCGATGTCTATGCCCGTGTGATTTTCGGAACACGATCCTCTGTCACCGTCGGCCTGTTCACAACACTCGGAGTTGTCATTTTCGGTGGAACCATCGGTGCCCTTGCCGGCTACTACGGTGGCTGGGCTGATGCCCTTCTGGCCCGCCTGACGGACATCTTCTTTGCCCTGCCGCTGATCCTCGGCGCGATCGTCATGATGCAGCTCCCTGTATTCCGGGCCAACCGGACTGTATGGACGCTGATCCTCATTCTGATCACTTTCGGGTGGCCACAAATTGCCCGCATCACCAGGGGCGCCGTCATCGAGGTACGAAACGCGGACTTCGTGATGGCAGCCAGGTCGTTGGGCGTTTCGCGCTTCCGGTCATTGCTCCGCCACGTTCTGCCCAACTCCTTGGCTCCAATCATTGTGGTGGCCACCATCTCGCTGGGTACCTTTATCGTGGCTGAATCCACCCTGTCATTCCTGGGTATCGGTCTGCCCCCGAGTGTTATGTCGTGGGGTAATGACATCCAGGCAGCACAGGCATCGTTGAGGTCCAACCCCATGCCGTTGCTGTACCCGGCTATTGCACTTTCGATCACAGTCTTGAGTTTCATCATGCTGGGCGACGCCCTTCGTGATGCCCTCGACCCGAAAGCGCGCAAACGATGAAAGGCCAAGCGATGAACACATCGGTTCACATCAAGGAAGAACCAGCTGGCTCTGAACGTCCGTTGCTGGAGATCAAGAATCTGGCCATCAACTTCGCCACAAGCAACGGTGAGGTCAACGCCGTCAGGAACGCGCATTTCACCGTCATGCCAGGGGAGACGGTGGCGATTGTAGGAGAGTCCGGCTCCGGTAAATCCACCTCCGCCCTCGCCGCTATCGGGTTGCTTCCGGGCAATGGTCGGGTAGCCGCCGGAGAGATCCTCTTCGACGGCGAAGATATCGCCCACGCCAGCGAAAAGCGCATGATCGAGCTCCGCGGCAATTCCATTGGCATGGTGCCCCAGGATCCGATGTCCAACCTCAACCCAGTGTGGAAAATCGGGTTCCAGGTCAAGGAGACACTGAAGGCCAACGGTCTTCCCTCCGGGCCGGAAGACATCGCCAAAGTGCTGTCTGAGGCGGGGTTGCCTGACGCAGCGCGTCGGGCCAAGCAGTACCCGCACGAGTTTTCCGGCGGTATGCGCCAGCGCGCCCTCATCGCCATTGGCTTGTCCTGCCAGCCGCGCCTGCTGATCGCGGACGAGCCGACGTCGGCCCTCGACGTCACGGTCCAGCGCCAAATTCTGGATCACCTGGACAAGATGACGTCCGAGCTGGGGACCGCTGTCCTGCTTATCACCCACGACCTCGGCCTGGCGGCCGAGCGGGCTGACAAAGTCGTGGTGATGTACAAAGGCCAGGTCGTCGAGTCCGGACCTTCCCTGGAGCTGCTGCGTAATCCGAGGCACCCGTACACCAAGCGTTTGGTGTCTTCGGCGCCTTCCCTCGCATCGCGTCGTATCCAGGTTGCCAAGGAACAGGGCGTTGAGTCCGATGAACTCCTGGCACCCAGCGAGCCGGTGATCGTGGAATCAGCGCTCCCGGAGGAAGTGCTGAAGGTTGAGGAACTGACCAAGGTCTTCAAGCTCCGTGGCGGCATTGGCAAGACGACGGACTTCAAGGCTGTGGACTCGGTGTCGTTTTCCGTACGGCGTGGCACAACCACGGCAATCGTGGGCGAGTCGGGATCCGGAAAGTCGACCGTGGCCCAGATGGTGCTCAACCTGTTGGAGCCCACCTCGGGCAAGATCATTTTCGATGGTGTGGACACATCCACGTTGAACAGCAAGGACCTGTTCAAGTTCCGTCGCCGGGTGCAGCCGATTTTCCAAGACCCTTACGGCTCCTTGGACCCGATGTACAACATCTTCAGGACCATTGAAGAGCCGTTGCGGACCCACAAAATCGGTACCAAGGCCAGCCGTGAAAAGAAAGTGCGCGAGCTGCTGGACCAAGTTGCTTTGCCACAGTCCACAATGCGGCGGTACCCGAACGAACTCTCGGGTGGCCAGCGTCAGCGTATTGCAATCGCACGCGCCTTGGCCTTGGATCCTGAAGTCATCATCTGTGACGAGGCCGTGTCCGCGCTCGATGTCCTGGTCCAAGCCCAAGTCCTGAACCTCCTCGCAGAACTTCAGGACAACCTTGGGTTGACCTACCTGTTTATCACCCACGACCTCGCTGTGGTCCGGCAGATCGCAGACCACGTGTGCGTCATGCAAAAGGGCAAGCTCGTTGAAACGGGCAGCACGGACGATGTCTTCGACAACCCCCGCGAGGCCTACACGCAGGCCCTGCTGGACGCGATTCCCGGTGGTTCGCTGCTGCTGCCTCCCGAGGTGGCCTGACCGGCGTCGTAATTTCAAAGCAAGAGCCGGTGGTTCCCTTCAAAGGGAACCACCGGTTCTTGCCGTTAAGCTACTTGGCTGCCGAAGAGCTGTCGGGGCGCGCAGTGAGCCCCAAGGCCGTCAGCTCGCGGGCCAGTGCTACGCCGAGCTTTGCGTGCCCGGTAGGCCTGAGGTGGACGCCGTCCTGGAGGTCTCCGATGGCGTCGTAGCGGGTCAACCAGTCGCCGGCACTGACGAACGGAATGCCATGTTTGGCCGCGATCCGTCCCAGGAGTGCGTCCACTTCGGTCCGGCGTCCGCCGCCGTTGCTGACCCCGCGGGCCAAAGTGCCGATCATGGCCAGCCGGGAACCTGGGTAGCGGGTTTTCAGGGCAGCGAGCAAGCGCTCTGCGTTGCTGGTGATCTGTGCGTCCGTGGCCCGCTGGGTGGCATCGTTTCCGCCGCCTTCCACCACAATCAAGGGCGGCTCGCCGTAGGGGAGTACCCAGTCGCCGCGTTGCAGTGCGTCGATGTAGTTGCCCGTCTTGCCGTTGGTGGCCACATATCCGGTGCCACCCATTCCCACCACGTGCAGCTTGTACCCCAATGCGGCGATTCCTTGTTGTGGCCAGGAACCCGCAGGCATCGCTTGAGAATCTCCGATCAGCACTGCGGTGTGGCGTACATCGGCCAGCACCAGCTCGTTGCGGTTGTTCACGGGATTCTTGTAGAGGGAGCCAGCGGGCAGGTTCAGAGCGCTCGGTTCGGGCGCCACCCTGAGTGGTTTATCGGAGGCCGCCGTCTTGGCAGGCGCGGGCGCGACGGATGGAGCAGGGGCACTGGTTGGCGCTGGTCCGCAACCGACCGCGAGGACGCCGACGGCGATCAACGGTGCGATCATGCGGAACACGGCCGAAGATTGACGCATTGATTGGTCTCCGTGGGGCACTGGTTCTGCTGCAATCATCAGGCACTGGCGCGCGAAAATCCAGCATCTTGACTTGTGTTTACGAACACGTGGCCTCCTGTGACTGATGCCACAATCCAGCTACCAATAGCTTGCTTTTTAGGCTCATAAATGCATCTGCGTTTAGACTGGATGCAGGTGCCCTGTGTCCCGGGGTCTTTTCGCTGTGTGTTCCGATCAAGTCGATCAGGTATGCGCGCGGATACAAACAGCTGACTTCACCACTGAAACGAGTCATAAACGCATGTCTGAAACCATCACCAACACTGCGTCGCGGAGCGATCTGCGCAACGTCGCGATCGTCGCACACGTTGACCACGGTAAGACCACCCTGGTCGACGCCATGCTCAAGCAGACCAACTCCTTCGCTTCCCACGGTGAGGTTGAGGACCGCGTCATGGACTCCGGTGACCTGGAGCGCGAAAAGGGCATCACCATCCTTGCGAAGAACACCACGGTTGCCTACAACGGCCCGTCCTCCAACGGCGAGACCATCACCATCAACGTGATCGACACCCCCGGCCACGCCGACTTCGGTGGCGAGGTCGAGCGCGGCCTGTCCATGGTTGACGGCGTTGTGCTGCTGGTTGACTCCTCCGAGGGCCCCCTGCCGCAGACCCGCTTCGTGCTCCGCAAGGCCCTTGCTGCGCACCTGCCCGTCATCCTGCTGGTCAACAAGACCGACCGTCCCGACGCACGCATCGACGAGGTCGTCCACGAGTCCATGGACCTGCTCCTGGGCCTCGCCTCGGACCTCGCGGACGAAGTTCCGGACCTGGACCTGGACAAGGTCCTCGAAGTTCCCGTCGTGTACGCCGCCGCCAAGGTTGGCCGCGCGTCCCTCGAGCAGCCGGCCAACGGCTCGGCACCGGAGAACGAGGACCTCGAGCCCCTCTTCAAGACCATCATCGAGCACATCCCTGCTCCCACGTACAACCCGGACGGCGTGCTGCAGGCACACGTGACCAACCTTGACGCATCGCCGTTCCTTGGCCGCCTCGCCCTGCTCCGCATCTACAACGGCACCCTCCGCAAGGGCCAGACCGTTGCCTGGGCCCGCGCGAACGGTGAACTCAAGAACGTCAAGATCACCGAACTCCTGGCCACCAAGGCACTGACCCGCGTTCCTGCCGAAGAAGCCGGTCCCGGTGAAATCGTCGCAGTCGCCGGTATCGAGGACATCACCATTGGTGAAACCCTCACCGATGCCGAGAACCCGCAGCCGCTGCCGCTCATCACGGTTGACGATCCCGCGATCTCCATGACCATCGGTATCAACACCTCGCCGCTGGCCGGCAAGGTCAAGGGCGCCAAGGTCACCGCCCGCCAGGTGAAGGACCGCCTGGACAAGGAACTGATCGGTAACGTCTCCATCAAGGTGCTCCCCACCGAGCGTCCTGACGCGTGGGAAGTCCAGGGTCGTGGCGAGCTCGCCCTGGCCATCCTTGTTGAGCAGATGCGTCGCGAAGGCTTCGAACTGACCGTCGGCAAGCCGCAGGTTGTTACCAAGACCATCGACGGCAAGCTCCACGAGCCGATGGAACACATGACCATCGACGTTCCGGAAGAGTACCTCGGCGCCGTCACCCAGCTCATGGCAGCCCGCAAGGGCCGCATGACCAACATGGCCAACCACGGTACCGGCTGGTGCCGCATGGAATTCATCGTTCCTGCCCGTGGCCTGATCGGTTTCCGCACCCGCTTCCTGACGGACACCCGTGGTGCCGGTATCGCAGCCTCCATCTCCGAAGGCTACGAGCCATGGGCCGGTCCCATCGAATACCGCACCAACGGTTCGATGGTTGCCGACCGCGCCGGTGTTGTGACCCCGTTCGCCATGATCAACCTCCAGGAGCGCGGTTCCTTCTTCGTGAAGCCCACGTCCGAGGTTTACGAAGGCATGATCGTTGGCGAGAACTCCCGCGCCGACGACATGGACGTCAACATCACCAAGGAAAAGAAGCTCACCAACATGCGTGCTGCTTCCTCTGACTCCTTCGAGAACCTGACGCCGCCGCGCGAGCTGACCCTCGAAGAGTCCCTCGAATTCGCCCGCGAAGACGAGTGCGTTGAGGTGACCCCGGAAGACATCCGTATCCGCAAGGTCATCCTCGACTCCAACGAGCGCGCCAAGGCCAACCGCGCCCGCGCCAAGGCCTAGTCCTAACTGGTTCTGAACCAGCCCGGAACAGCTGCATGAAGAGGGGAGCCGCCGGTACCGTCCGTAGCATTGCTGCGGCCGTACCGGCGGCTCTTTTCGTTGCTGCGGCAGGTACGGCACTGCACCGGCAGTCGGGTGTCTGGTCCGGCGTCGAAATTTTCTGGGGAGTTGCTGCCGCGCTGCTGCTGCTCGCCTCAGTGCAGCTGTGGCTGGCGGCGTGGTTCCGCTCCATCCTCCCGACGGCGGTGGCAGGCGTGGTGGCCTATGCCGCCGTCGGCGTCTTGTCGTCTGCGGGACCCGGGAAGCAACTGGTGCTCGGCGATACGCCGGGGACGGTGTGGATTTACGGTATCGGCGCAGTGACGCTGGTCATGCTCGTGGCCGCCAGCCGGCTCCGGTCTACCGGGCCTGCCGCCTCGGCGGTGGCGGCGGAACCTCCTTCGCCGCGATGACCATCGCCAGGGGGATTTCGACGTCGGTTGTACGGGTCCGTACGGTGCAAACGGTGTCGTTGCTGGCAAGCAGGTAGCCCAGCGCGTCGGTGAGCCCGTCGTCGATCCTGTACCGCACCACCACCCTTATGCCCGGCGTTGCGTTGAGCAGGAATTGGCGTGGAGGCAAATGTGGCGGGTTCACCGTTTCATACTAAGACGCGGGCTAGGTTGGCGTGATCGCACTGTTGGATAATAGGCTCGGAAGTTGAGTGCCCGGCATGAAGCCGGCCGTATTACCCGGCCATCGCCGGGACAAATCGTGGAGAGGTCTGGGACGTGACGTACGTAATCGCGCAGCCGTGTGTGGATGTCAAGGACAAGGCATGTATTGAAGAATGCCCTGTCGACTGCATTTACGAAGGTGAGCGTTCCCTCTACATCCACCCCGACGAATGCGTCGACTGTGGTGCGTGCGAACCTGTGTGCCCCGTGGAAGCCATCTACTACGAAGATGACACCCCCGAAGAGTGGGCCGACTACTACAAGGCCAACGTCGAATTCTTTGACGACCTCGGTTCCCCGGGTGGCGCAGCGAAGATCGGCAACACCGGCAAGGACCACCCGTTCATTGCCGCACTGCCGCCGCAGAACCAAGACCACTAAGGACGGTTGCCTCCTTGATTTCCGCGGCCCCCGCCTTTGGCCTTAACCTGCCCGACTACCCGTGGGAGGCCATGGCTCCGTACGTGGCGACGGCGTCCAAGCACCCGGGTGGGGCAGTGAACCTCTCCATCGGAACCCCTGTGGACGCGACGCCGGGACTCATCCGTGATGCCCTGGCGGCGGCATCGGATGCCCACGGCTACCCTACGGTTCACGGCACTGAGCCATTGCGCCAAGCCGTCGTCGACTGGTTTGCAAGCCGTCGCGGAGTGCCGGGCCTGGATCCCAAGGATGTGCTGCCAACGGTCGGGTCCAAGGAACTGGTGGCCTGGCTGCCGTTCCTGTTGGGGCTGAGCGCCGGCGATGTCGTGGTCCGCCCCACTGTCGCCTACCCGACGTACGACATCGGTGCCTCCCTGGCAGGAGCTACGGCGGTTGCAGCTGACGATCTGGATGAGCTTGACCCGGCTACCCGTGCAAAGGTCCGCTTGATCTGGATCAACTCGCCGGGCAACCCCACGGGCAGCGTGCGCGACATCGATTCGCTGCGCCGGATCGTGGGCCAGGCCCGCGAACTGGGTGCAGTGGTCGCTTCGGACGAATGCTACGCGGAACTGGGCTGGGGCGAATGGGATGCCCAGCGCGGAGGGGAAGCCGTCCCCAGCATCCTGGATCCCCGGGTCACCGGTGGCTCCACCGAAGGCCTGCTGAGTGTCTACTCGCTGAGCAAGCAATCCAACCTTGCCGGCTACCGTGCGGCCTTCGTTGCCGGCGACTCGGCGATCATCGCCAACATGGTCAACAGCCGCAAGCATGCGGGCATGATCGTTCCGTACCCGATCCAGGAAGCCATGCGCGTCGCTTTGGGCGACGCCGGCCACGTCCTGGCCCAGAAGGAGCTGTACAGGGGCCGGCGTGAGCGTCTTGTTCCGGCATTGGAGCAGTTCGGGCTTCAGATCCATGAGTCGAAGGCCGGGCTTTACCTGTGGTCCACGGCCGGCGAAGCCACCTGGGACACGGTTGCGCGCTTCGCTGACCTCGGTATCGTGGTTGGGCCTGGCGTCTTCTACGGAGACGCCGGCAATGGGTTTATCCGCGTCGCACTGACCGGCACCGACGAACGCATTGATGCCGCTGTGGAAAGGCTTGTCGCCAACGCATAACAATGCTGTGACTTGCCCCACTTATGGCGTCATTCCGCCAGTAACCGGAGGCTACGGATTAGTTCCGCAGGGTTACTGGCGGTAGCTTTTAACTGACTATCAATGGTGGCCTTCTCTAAGAATGCACTCCGGGCGTTGGAGCCCTGCAACAGCAGGCCTTGCAACGGCGGCACCAGAAGGTGGTTGGACAAGCGTTCGATAGAGGCCCAAAGGCCTCATGAAGGGGACTCCATGACTGAGACCACCAGCGCGACACTGCGCCATGCCGGCGGCGAACTCGAACTGCCGCGCATCAAGGTTGTAGAAGGAAACGAAGGTTACGACGTTTCCAAGCTGCTGAAGCAGACGGGCGCCGTTGCCTATGACCCCGGCTTCATGAACACAGCGGCCACCACCTCGGCCATTACCTACATCGACGGCGACGCAGGCATCCTGCGCTACCGCGGTTACCCCATCGAGCAGCTCGCACAGCACTCGAGCTTCCTCGAAGTTTCCTACCTGCTGATCTACGGCAACCTTCCCACCCCCACGGAGCTGGAAGAGTTCGATCAGCGCATCCGCCGCCACACGCTCCTGCACGAGGAACTCAAGGGCTTCTTCGGCGGCTTCCCGCGCGATGCCCACCCGATGCCGGTTCTTTCTTCGGCCGTCTCGGCGTTGTCCACCTTCTACCAGGACTCGCTGGATCCGTTCAATGCCGAGCACGTGGAAGTTTCCACCATCCGCCTGATGGCCAAGCTGCCCGTCATCGCGGCGTACGCGCACAAGAAGTCCATCGGCCAGCCCATGCTGTACCCGGACAACTCCATGAACCTGGTGGAGAACTTCCTGCGCCTGAGCTTCGGCCTTCCGGCTGAGCAGTATGAAATGGATCCGGTAGTCGTCAAGGCTCTGGACCTGCTGCTCATCCTGCACGCCGACCACGAGCAGAACTGTTCGACGTCCACCGTTCGCCTGGTGGGCTCGTCCAACGCGAACCTCTTCGCTTCGGTTTCGGCCGGCATCAACGCCCTCTTCGGTCCCGCCCATGGTGGAGCCAACGAGGCCGTCCTGAAGATGCTCCGCCAGATCCAGGCCGACGGCATCAAGCCCGAGGACTACATGGAGAAGGTCAAGAACAAGGAAGACGGCGTCCGCCTCATGGGCTTCGGGCACCGCGTCTACAAGAACTACGACCCCCGTGCCAAGATCATCAAGGCAACGGCCCACGAGGTCCTGGGCAAGCTCGGCGGCAACGACGAACTGCTGGACATCGCCATGCGCCTCGAAGAGAAGGCTCTCGCGGACGACTACTTCATCCAGCGCAAGCTGTACCCGAACGTCGACTTCTACACCGGCCTCATCTACAAGGCGATGGGCTTCCCGGAGAAGATGTTCACCGTTCTCTTCGCCATCGGCCGCCTCCCGGGCTGGATTGCCCAGTGGCGCGAAATGATCAACGACCCCCAGACCAAGATCGGCCGCCCGCGGCAGCTCTACACAGGGGAGCCGGAGCGCAACTACCCGGCCAACTAGTCCGGCAATAACGACGGCGGCCGCCCACCTCGCGCAAGGTGGGCGGCCGCCGTCGTCGTTGGTTCAGGAAGCGTTGTAGCCGTAGGGGTTGTTCTTCTGCCAGCGCCAGTGGTCCTCGCACATCTGGTCCACTGTTTTGGTGGTCGACCAACCGAGGTCAGCCAAGGCAGAGGAGGCGTCGGCCCAGAAAGCGGGGAGGTCGCCTGCACGGCGGCCGGTGATCTCGTAGGGAATCGGCTGGCCCACGGCCTTCTCGAAGGACCGGAGAACCTCCAGCACGGAAGAGCCACGGCCGGAGCCCAGGTTCCACCGGCGGACGCCAGCGCGGTTGGCGATGTAGCTCAGGGCTGCTACGTGGCCCTCGGCAAGGTCCACCACGTGGATGTAGTCACGTTGTGCCGTGCCGTCCGGGGTGTCGTAGTCACCGCCGAAGACCATCAGCTTTTCGCGGCGTCCAACGGCTACCTGGGCGATGAACGGAACGAGGTTGTTCGGAATGCCCTGGGGATCCTCGCCGATACGGCCGGATGGGTGCGCGCCAACGGGGTTGAAGTAGCGCAGCAGTGCTATGTGCCAGCGGTCGTCCGCGTTGCCCAGGTCGGAGAGGATGTCCTCGATCTGTTCCTTGGTGCGGCCGTAGGGGTTGTTGGCGCCGATCTCCATCTTCTCGATGTAGGGGATCGGGTTGTGCTCGCCGTACACGGTTGCCGAAGAGCTGAAGACGATGGAGCGCACATCGTGCTTGTCCATGGCGCGGAGCAGGTTCAGGGTGCCCACGATGTTGTTGTAGTAGTACGCGAGGGGTTCCTGGACGGACTCGCCAACGGCCTTCAAACCCGCGAAGTGGATGACGGCGTCGATCTGGTGTTGGTCGAACACGGCCTCAACGGCAGGCTCGTCCACCAGGTCGACCTTGTGGAAGGCAGCAGTCTTGCCGGTCAGCTCGGACACGCGGCGGAGTGACTCCTCGCTGGAGTTCACCAGGTTGTCCAGCACGACGACGTCGTGGCCGGCTTCCAGAAGGGACAAGACGGTGTGGGAACCGATGTAGCCGGTGCCACCCGTGACAAGAATTTTCATGGTCCCTACGCTATCGGAAATCGAGGGCACGCCGCTCCGTGTTGAGCGGCGTGGAAGCACGTTCGTGCTAAAAACGATTAGTGCCCAAAATTGTTGATGCCGAAGCCCGGCGCCAGGAAGTCGTCCAAGCCGTATTCAGGATCATCGCCAGCGATGGCTTGGAGCGGGCCTCCCTCAGGGAGGTAGCGGATGAAGCCGGGTTGGCCGTGGGCTCAGTCCGTCACTATTTTGCCAGCAGCGATGAACTGCTCATCTTCTCTTTCGGAACGGTGATAGACCGCATCGCCGGGCGGCTCGAAGCAGCGCTGGCCGTGGTGGAGGAAGAAGGACCCGGCAGCCCGGGTCAGCACGCTGCCGTCCTGAATCTCCTGGGCCAGTTCCTGCCCCTGGATGAGGAACTTGCCGTCGATGCCTGTGTATGGATGGCCTTCCGGCACGCTGCGCGAATCAAACCCGTCCTGGCCCCGGAAGCTGAGCGGAGCCACAGGACGGTGGCGGCGATCGTGGGTCGACTGATCCTGCTCCTGAACCCCGGCCAGGCTGACCACCAGCAGTCGCTGGTTACCGAAGCTGAAAGGCTTCTGGCGACCATGGATGGGCTGTGCATGCACGCCCTGCTGCAACCTGAATGGATGACAGCCGAGGTGTGCAGTGATGTCCTCACGGCCCACCTGAGGTCGTTGTCGGGGCTTGCAGTGCCATAGCCGCCGGCATGGGACCCCTGCACCGGCATGGGACAGGGCCGCTGATCAGGAATAGACTGGGTGGTGTCGGTATCCTGCTGCGGAAGGTCTAGGGATGCACGTATCAGACGGCCAGGGTTGGCGTATCACCATGGACACGTCCGGACCGATGCTCATCGCACTGTACTTGCGCGACGTCGCGGGCCTGGACGGTGCGGGAAGGCCCAGCCTCTCCCATGCAGACCCCAAAGTACGGCACGCAGACCACAGCCACCTCACCTCCGATGTCGGCGGCATCAATGCCCTCAAGACCGAGTGGGAGGCATGGTGGGAACGGTTGTTGAAGTCCTATCCCAACCCGGTGTCGGAGCTGGCGCCCCCAAGCTTCAAGGCGTTCGGGAACTCCCCGGCGCTGCAAAGGGTGCTGCAGGCGCACTTCGGCTCGGCCTTGGGATGGGCGACGGACAGGATCGACGAATACGCCCGCCTGGAAGCCGAACGCGCGGCGAGCGGTACAACCGAGCTCCTCAGCGAGATGGTGGAGGACCGGCTGTTGGAGGTTGGGCGAAGTTCGCGGGACTTCGATCTCACCATCATCGAATTGCCGCTGAACGAACCCCGCGCGTGGTACCTCGAACCCAACACCATGATCATGAGCCACCGCCTGATGTCCCAGCCGGATGCCTTCCGCAGCTACGTCCAACCCGTCGTGGAGCTCCTCGCCTGACGGAGTTTTTGTACAGCTAATGCCCTTAAGAGAGCTTCTTAAGGGCATTAGCTGTACAAAAACTCAGGTGGGGGGAGCGGAGACCGTGATCGTGACCGTCTCCGAGGGAGCGGCCGCTGCATGCCAGCCATCGCGCTTCTCCCGGTTCCACGTCTGGCCCGCCACATCCACTTGGGTGATGGCCAAGGCCTTCGCATTTGCCACCGCCCAATGGGCCACGGCCCACGCCTGGGTTCCGGTCACTTCCAGCTGCACCGAGCGGCCCTGGACTGAGGCAGGCTGGGTGCCGAACGCCGTCGTGAGTTCATCGACGACGACGGCAGGGTCACCCGCCGCTTCGGGCATGCGCAGTTCGCAGTTCAGCGAGGATTCCGAATGCCCGGTCAGTGCTGAGGCGAAGGCCCGGCCCATCGGCTCATGCTGGGCGTACGCGCGGGGAAAGGCCGAGCGCTGGACTGCCTGCGCCGCCTGGGTGATTTCCATGGTCTCGTAGCCCGGGATTTTGACCAGTCCGTCGTAGAACGCGTTGGTGGCGTAAACGGGGTCCATGACCTGTGCTTCGGTGCCCCAGCCCTGCGACGGCCTTTGTTGGAACAGTCCACGGGAGTCCGGACCGGCTTCGTCACCGTAGTTGATGTTGCGCAGCCGGGATTCCTGCATGGCGGTGGCCAAGGCGATGCTCGCCGCCCTGGGCGGCAGCCCACGCTTGACGGAGATTGCCGTGATGAGCGATGCGTTGGCGGCTTGGTCCGTGGCGAGCTCGTGGCTTTCAGAACCGACGACGGCGGTGCAGCGCTCCGTGACCAGGGTCTCGGAGCGCTGCAGTACAGCCACGATCGCGTAGATGGCCCCTGCAACAAGGGCCAAGGCCAGCACCGCTACGATGGCGCGGCGGAACCGGCGCACTGCTGTCCTCCTGCTAGTTGGCGTGAAGTGCCTCGTTCAACTCCACGGTCTGGCCCTTGCGCGGAAGGACTTCCACGCCACCAGTGGTGGAGTTGCGGCGGAACAGCAGGTTGGGAACGCCGGAGAGTTCCACGGCCTTGATGATCTGGCTGGTGTCTTCGCCGTTCTCGTCCTTGGGGCCCGGCACGCGGACGCGGGTTCCGGCGGTGACGTAGAGGCCGGCTTCGACCACGGAGTCGTCACCGATGCTGATGCCCACACCGGAGTTCGCGCCGAGCAGTACACGCTCACCCAGGGCGATCTTCTCCTTGCCGCCACCGGAAAGGGTGCCCATGATGGACGCGCCGCCACCGACGTCGGTACCGTCGCCGGCCACGACACCGGCGGAGATGCGGCCTTCAACCATGGAGGTGCCCAGGGTTCCTGCGTTGAAGTTCACGAAGCCTTCGTGCATCACCGTGGTGCCTTCGGCCAGGTGGGCACCGAGGCGGACGCGGTCGGCGTCGGCGATGCGCACGCCCGTGGGAACCACGTAGTCGACCATGCGCGGGAACTTGTCCACGCCGTAGACCACCACGTTGCCGCGCTTGCGCAGGCGGGCGCGGGTCAACTCGAAGCCCTCAACCGCGGCGGGGCCAAAGTTGGTCCAGACCACGTTGGGGAGCTTTCCGAAAACGCCGTCCAGGTTGATGCTGTTCGGCTTGACCAAGCGGTGGGAGAGCAGGTGCAGGCGAAGGTAGGCGTCGGCAGTGTCCGCCGGGGCGGCGTCGAGGTCGATCTGTGCGAAGACCACCTTCTGCTCGGTACCGCGGTCGGCATCCTTGCTTTCCTCCGCCAGCGCCGTGAGCGCGGGGTCGGCGTTTTCGACGTCGCGCAGGGTCTCGGCTGCAACGCCGAGGGCCGGTGCCGGGAACCAGACGTCCAGGACCGTTGCTTCCCCTGAGGCCGAAGTGGCTATGGTGGCGAGGCCGAATCCGTAAGCTGATCGATCATTGGCGGGCGCGGTTGCAGGCGCAGCGGCGGAAGCAGTTTCAGTCATGGCCCAAGTCTATCCAGCAGGCAGAGGTGGGCTAAAACCGGTCTCACGCCGCAGAAGTCGCATTTGTTGGCATTAAGCTGAACGTGTGACCCCGAACCCTGCCCCCGCCCCCTTGACCTGCGCCAGGACGTTGCCCTCCTGACGGCCGCGATCATCGACTTCAACAGTGTCTCCGGCAACGAGACCGAACTGGCCGACGCCGTCGAGGCCGCCTTGCGGGCCATTCCTGCGTACGCGGTGGTCCGTGACGGAGACGCCATCATTGCCCGGACGGAACTTGGGCTGCCTGAGCGCGTCATCCTGGCCGGCCACCTGGACACCGTCCCCCTGCCGACGGTCGAGGGATCGTTGGGCACCGTCCCGGCAACCTGGGAATCGGGAACCCCGGGGGAGGGCGTGCTCTACGGACGCGGCACCACGGACATGAAGGGCGGCGTCGCGGTTCAGCTCGCGCTGGCAGCAACCCTGTTCGACGGCGGTCGGCAGCCGGATAAGGACGTCACCTTCGTGTTTTACGACCACGAAGAAGTGGAAGCGGTCAAGAGCGGATTGGGCAGGCTGGTCCGCAACCACGGGGAGCTGCTGACGGGCGACTTCGCGATTCTGCTGGAACCGACGCACGGCACGGTGGAAGGCGGGTGCAACGGAACCAGCCGCTTCGAGGCCACGACTTTCGGTGAAACAGCCCACTCGGCGCGTGCATGGATGGGCGTCAACGCGATCCACGCCGCTGCCCCGATCCTTGAGCGCTTGGCTGCCTACGAGCCCAAGACCATCAACGTTGATGGCCTGGACTACCGTGAAAGCCTCAACGCGGTGAAGATCAACGGCGGCACCGCGGGCAACGTCATCCCGGACCGTTGCGTGGTGGAGATCAACTACCGCTTCGCCCCTGACAAGACCCCCGACGAAGCCGAAGCCCACGTCCGCGAACTCCTTGAAGGCTTCGACGTCGTCCGCACAGACGCCGCTGCAGGCGCGCGGCCGGGACTCAACCACCCTGCTGCCGCGTCCTTTGTTGCCGCCGTCGGTGCGGAGCCCAAGCCGAAATACGGTTGGACCGACGTCGCGCGTTTCAGTGAGCTGGGCATCCCGGCGGTGAACTTCGGCCCCGGCGATCCGCTGCTGGCGCACAAGGACAACGAACACGTCGACGCCGATGCCATCCGTGAGTGCCTGCGTGCACTCCGGACGTGGCTGGCGCCGTCGGCCTGACCCTGACAAAAAGAAGGCCCGCAGCCAATTTTGGCTGCGGGCCTTCTCTATGGGTCGACTTACTTCTTGTCGGTGCCGGAAGCGTCCCGGTGGTCCGGACCCAGAACCACATTTTGGGCAACTGGATCATTGCCGGTGCCCTCAAGGCCTGTGCGGATAGTGGCCGATGCCACGCCTCCGGCAGCCTTCTTGGAGCCGCGGCGTTCGATCAGGATCGCGATGCGGGAAACCGTCAGGTTGATCAGGATGTAGATCGCAGCACCGACGAAGAACGCCGGAAACAGGAAGTTCGGCCCGAGGAAGTCGGCCATGATCTGGATCTTCCTCAGCAGTTCCTCGTAGCCCACGATGTAGCCGAGCGAGGTGTCCTTCAGGAGTACAACCAGCTGGGCTACCAGCGAGGGAAGCATGCGCCGGACTGCCTGCGGGAATTCGATGGACATCCGGGACTGGAAGCTGCGCAGACCGATGGCCAGCCCGGCTTCGCGCTGTCCCTTTGGCAGCGACTGGATACCAGCACGGAGGATCTCCGCGAAGATGGCGGCGTTGTAGAGAACCAGGCCAACCACGACTGCCTGGAACTGCCCCGTGGCGAACACCAGCAGGACGAACAACATCATGAGGACCACGGGCATGCCGCGGAGGAACTCAAGCACCACCTGGGTAGGAATGCGGACCCAGGGAATCAGCGAGATGCGCAGCAGGCAAAGGCCGATTCCCAGCGGGAAGGCGATGATCGCCGCCACCGCAGCAGCAGCAAGGGTGGAGAGGATGCCTTGGCCAATCAGGTTCCAGACATCCGGAGCCATGGGGCCGTAGAAGATTTCCCAGCGGTCGGCGTCGAAGATGCCTTGCTGGGCCAGGGTCATCACGGCGATGGCCAGGACGCCGAGGATGATCAGGATTCCGGCAGCGGAACCAATGAGCGAGTAAAGGCGGGCCTTGGGCCCGGGGACGTCGTACAGGACCGAGGTCATCGGGCAATCGCCACCTTTCGTTCGACAAAGTGCGCCAGGAGGCCAAGGGGAACCGTGATGAGGAGGTAGAAGAATGCCACCCCAAGAAGGATCCAGAGGACCTGGTTGCCGTAGTCATTCGAGAGCTGGCGACCGTAGCCGAAGAGCTCCAGGACGAAGAACGCGCCGGCTACCGAGGAGTTCTTGACCAAAGCGATCAGGATGTTGATCAACGGCGGGACCACCGTCCGAACGGCCTGGGGCAGGACGATGAAGCCCAGGACCTGGGTGAAGGTCATCCCGACGCTGCGGGCAGCTTCGGCCTGGCCAACGGGGACGCTGTTGACGCCGGAACGGACTGCTTCAGCGATGAAGGCGGCGGTGTAGCTGCTCAGGGCGATGATGGCGGCCACTTCGAACTGTTCGAATTTGACGCCCAGCCGCGGGAGAACGATGGCTGCGAAGAAGAAAATGATAGTCAGGGGGGTGTTACGGGCTACTTCAACATAGAACATGCTGAAGCCGCGGAGTGCTGCCACGGGGGAGACCCTCATGGCCGCCAGGAGTGTGCCGACAACGAGGGCAATGATTCCTGAAATTACGGAGAGATAAAGGGTTCGGAGAAATCCGTCCCAGTATTCGGGGAGGCTTGCTATGACGGCGTCCATGGCTTCCTTTGGCTGCAGCTAATCAGGGAACAGGGTCCTGGATTCATCAACTGCCGCCGTCCGGATGGGCGGCGGCAGTTGATTGGTCCCGACTAGTAGCGGTTGATCGCAGGAAGTTCAGGAGCGGTCTTGATGACCTTGCCTGCGGTGGCTTCCCATGCCTTCTTGTAGGTGCCGTCCTTTGCGAATCCCTCAAGCTGGTCGTTGATCCAGTTGCGGAAGACGGTGTCGTCCTTCTTCAGGCCGATGCCGTAGGGCTCCTTGGTGAAGGTCTGGTCCGAGGCGAGCTTGAAGGCGTCCGGTTCCTTGTCGACGTAGCCGGCGAGGATGACGTTGTCGGTGGTCACGGCGACAACCTGCTTGTTGCGCAGCGGCTCCAGGCAGGCGGTGTACGTGGCGGCCGGAACGACCTCGGCGCCGTATTTCTCGGCAATGGTCTTGGCCGGGGTAGAGCCGGTCACGGAGCACACCTTCTTGCCCTTGACGTCTTCGGGCTTGGTGATGGAGTTATCGTCCTTGTTCACCAGCAATGCCTGGCCTGCTTCGTAGTACGGGCCTGCGAAGGAGACCTTTTCCTTGCGGGCGTCGTTGATGGTGTAGGTGGCGATGACCAGGTCTACACGGCCCTGCTCGATGAAGGACTCGCGGTTCTGGGAGACGGTCTCCACCCATTCGATCTTGTCGGCAGCGATGCCCAGCTTGGCGGCGATGGCCTTGCCGATTTCAACGTCGAAACCGACCGGCTTTCCGTCCAGGCCCTTCTGTCCAAAGAGCGGCTGGTCGAACTTGGTACCGATCTTGATCGTCTTGGCCTCGCTCAGCTTCGCCATGGTGGTGCCGGCTTCGAAGCTCGCGGAAGCAACGGGGGGAGTGGTGGAGCTTCCGCCGCCACCACATGCGCTCAGCGACAGGGCAATAGCAGCAGAAGCGGCCACCAGGAGCGACTTCCTCCGGGTAATAAGAGACTTCATGATGTTCCTTTCATTGGATGGCCGCCTTACGGCCGGGGTGCGGGCGGTAAGGAGCTAGTGGGTCAAAAGCTTGGACAGGAAGTCCTTGGCACGGTCGCTCTTCGGGTTGGTGAAGAACTCCTCCGGGCTCGCGTCCTCCACGATCTGTCCGTCGGCCATGAACACCACACGGTCAGCGGCCTTGCGGGCAAAGCCCATCTCGTGGGTCACCACGATCATGGTCATGCCTTCCTTGGCCAGCTGGATCATGACGTCCAGGACTTCGTTGATCATTTCCGGGTCCAACGCGGACGTGGGCTCGTCGAACAGCATCACCTTGGGCTTCATGGCAAGTGCGCGTGCAATCGCCACACGCTGCTGCTGTCCGCCGGAGAGCTGCGCGGGAAGCTTCGGGGCCTGGTGTCCGACGCCGACGCGCTCAAGGAGCGCCATGGCTTCCTTGTCCGCGGTTCCCTTGGCTACCTTCTTGACCTTGATGGGCCCGAGGGTGACGTTCTCAAGAATCGTCTTGTGGGCAAACAGGTTGAAGGACTGGAAGACCATTCCGACGTCGGCCCGCAGGTGGGCGAGATCCTTGCCTTCTTCGGGAAGCTTCTTCCCATCGATGGCGATGTCGCCGTCGTCGATTGTTTCCAAACGGTTGATCGCACGGCACAGGGTGGACTTACCGGAACCGGAAGGTCCGATAACTACCACGACTTCACCCTTCCGGACCTGGAGGTTGATGTCCTTGAGGACGTGCAGTTGACCGTAGTGCTTGTTGACGCCATTCAGGGAGACGAGGGCATCGCCGGACGCTTGAGTAGTCATACGAAGAATCTAGCGAACAAAGAAGCAAATATGACCACGGTCACGGCAACTTCGTGAAGATCGTGACTGAACAGAAACCTGCTCCCCAGGCATATACCAGACTGCAATGCAAGAAGCGGGTCGCTGCGATGGAGCCGGCGCCAGGAGGCGCTAGCCTTGGGCAATGAGCATCAGCCAGCACTCAATTCCCAACCCGGATGCCAACGGCAACGGCAGGACCACCCATGTTCCCCTGCCTTCGGAGATCGCACCCGCCAAGCACAAGGGCTCCTTGGAGCTTCGACGCAAACAGGCGGATACGGGAATGTCGGACCAGCATCTGCTGGATACCAGCGGTGCCGGACAGTTCATCCACACAGATCCCTGGCGCGTGCTCAGGATCCAAAGCGAGTTCGTGGAGGGCTTCGGGGCCCTGGCCGACCTCGGCCCCGCCGTCAGTGTCTTCGGTTCGGCCCGCACCAAGCCTGGCAGCGAGTACTACGAAATGGCCGTTGAAGTGGGCCGCAAACTGGCAGAGTCCGGGGTGGCGGTCATTACCGGCGGTGGACCGGGTTCCATGGAGGCAGCGAACAAGGGCGCTGTCGAAGGAAACGGAGTCTCCGTGGGGCTGGGCATCGAGCTGCCCTTCGAGCAGGGGCTCAACCAATGGGTGGACCTTGGCATCAACTTCAGGTACTTCTTCGCGCGCAAGACCATGTTCGTCAAGTATGCGCAAGGATTCGTCGTGCTTCCCGGCGGGCTCGGAACCCTTGACGAACTCTTTGAAGCCATGGTGCTTGTCCAGACCCGCAAGGTGACCTCGTTCCCCATCGTTCTCCTCGGCGTTCGGTTCTGGGGCCCCATGATCGAGTGGATCCGGGAAACACTGGTTGCCGAAGGCATGGTGTCAGAAAAGGACCTCGACCTGATCCAACTGGTGGACGACCCCGCAGATGCCGTCCACCGCGTGCTCCACGGTGCGCCTCTTCCCACACCAACAGGTGAGCAGCGCCCCGAGTAGCAGCGTGTTTCTGGCACGATGGACACTGTGAGCTTCTTTCTGGTATTCCTCGCAATCGTCCTGGTTGGTGCGGCACTGTTCTTCGGCGCCGGACTGGTCCGGGGGCGCACGATGGGCGCGGGTCTTGACGACCCCCCTCCCAACCTGCCCCCGGTGCTGCTGCCTGCGGAGGCGCTGCCGTCCGACGTCGATTCCGTACGTTTTGCGCTCGGGCTGCGCGGCTACCGGATGGACCAGGTGGACCAGGTCCTCGATGACCTCAGGGACCAGCTGCGGGCCAAGGACCTCGAAATCGCGAGACTTGGGGCGTTGGCGGAGCAAAGGTCCGGAGACGACGAAACCGGCCGGACTCCACAGTGACCGTGCAGGCTCCGGCCCGGCAGGGCGAAGGACCTGCGGCGCGGCTTTCACGGGCTGTGTCGGCTGCCGGATCAAGGATGGCCACGTGGCCTTGGTGGCTGCAGGTTTCGCTGATCTTTATCGCCGCCCGGTTGGTCAGCGCCTGCATCTTCATGGCGGCAGCACTTCAACAAAGCACCAGCCCCTGGTTCCCGCCCGCCCCTGATTACTGGAACTTCATCACCATCTGGGATGGCCGCTGGTACCAACAAGCTGCCGATAGCGGCTATCCCTCGGTCCTGCCTGTGGACGCCAACGGCGTGGTCAAGGAGAACGCCTGGGCCTTCTACGCTCTCTTCCCGCTCCTGGGGCGCGGCGTAGCGGCCATGACAGGGTTGGGCACCTTGCAGGCCCTCACGGCCATCGCAATGGTGGCCGGGTTGGGTGCAGCCCTGGTGATCTACAAACTCTTCCGGGAATTCGCAGGCAAGCGGACGGCCATGTGGGGCGTCGTTTTCGTTTCCACGTTCCCGGTGTCGCCCATCCTCCAAGTCCCTTATGCCGAGTCGCTGAACCTGCTGCTGCTTGCCGCATCGCTTCTCCTGGTGGTCAGGCGCCGCTACCTGACAGCCATTCCGGTAGTCCTGGTGATGTGCCTGTCCAGGCCCACGGGCGTACCTTTCGCTGCCATGGTCGGTTTGCTGCTGCTCTGGCGCCTCTGGGAAAGGTTCGGGCGTCCCTCCACTGCAAGTACCCCGTCCACCCGGAGCCTCGTATCCCTGGGCGCGCTGGTGGTGGCAACGGGAATCGGTGCCCTCGCCTGGCCTGCCATAGCCTGGGCCGTTACCGGCGATCCTGCTGCTTACACACGGACCGAAACCGCCTGGCGTGGACATGACCTGGTGCCCTTCAAGCCGTGGTTCGATACGGGCCGGATGTTGTTCGGCCCGGTGCTCGGCGTCCTGGCTCCCTTCGTTTTCACCGCCCTCTTCGTGCTGGTCATGGTGTCCGCTCCGGTCAAGAGGCTCGGTCCGGAACTGCGGCTGTGGTGCGCCTGCTACATGGGCTACCTCCTGGTTTTCCTGCACCCGCAGACCAGTACCTTCCGGATGCTCCTGCCGCTCTTCCCGTTGGCGCTCGGGGCTGCGGCCCTGTCAAAGTCCAAGGCCTACAGGGGAACTGTCGTGGTGATGTTCGTCCTCCTCCAGATTGTCTGGGTCGTCTGGCTGTGGGCGTGGGCCCAGCTGCCCGGAGGTGGCGACTATCCGCCCTGACGTGGACCTTTGTCCGTCACCGCCAATTTCTACAAAGCCCGGACAAACAGGCCGCTGATTTCGCTACGGGCGGGTAAGTACGGGATAATGGACCCAAGAGCAGGGACAAAGCACCTAACAGTGCCCGGCCATGGCGGCCTCCAAGCAGTGCCGCCGGCTGCAATTGCGACGCGGAACCAGCCCGGCCGGGTTGGCGTGACTTGGGACAAATGGAGGGGATTTTCCTAATGGCGGCTATGAAACCACGTACTGGCGACGGCCCTATGGAAGTTACCAAAGAGGGACGCAGCCTCATCATGCGTGTGCCGCTCGAAGGTGGAGGCCGGCTTGTGGTCGAGCTCAATGCCGCCGAAGCGGAGAACCTCAAGGAATGCCTCGTAGGTGTGACCGAATAGAGTTAGGAAGCAGGGCCCGGCATCAGCCGGAGCCCTGCTTTTTGTTTAACCCTCGACGACGACTGCGGGCGCCTACTTCTTGACGGCCACCAGAAGCCCATCGCCGGTGGGCAGCATGGCCGAGGCAAGTCGTTCGTCGTCGCGGATGGCCTTGCCGATCTGGCGCAGCACCACAGTGGTGGAGTCGCGCGCTGCCGGGTTGGAAACCCGGTCCTTGTCCAAAGCATCGTTGATGACCAGCGTGCCCCCGGACTTGAGCAGGCGGATGGCCTGCTCCACGTATTTTGGAAAGTTCGGCTTGTCGGCGTCGATGAACACCAGGTCATAGGCCGCATCCGTGAGCCTCGGCAGGACGTCTGCCGCGCGGCCGGAAATGGTTCGCGTGCGGTTGGCGGGGCTGCCCGATTCGAGGAACGCCTCGCGCGCTGCCTTGAGGTGCTCAACGTCGACATCGATGGTGGTCAGCACAGCCTGAGGCCCCAGCCCGCGAAGCAGGCAGACACCTGAAACCCCGGCTCCGGAGCCAACCTCCACCACAGTCTGTGCCTTGGACGCTGCAGCGAGCACCGTCAGGACCGCGCCAACGCCGGGGCTGATGGGCGTCACACCCAACTCGAACGAACGCTCGCGGGCGCGCAACATCACGTCATCCTCAGCCGGCAGATCTTCTGCGTAGGACCAGCTGCTTGACTTGTCGGCACTCATGAAGGGATTCGCTTTCCGCGGGTAGGGGTGTTTGTATCAGACTACTGTGTCCGCCCCGGTAAACCGGCTGTTCGGAGGCGGCTCCTGTCCTGTGTCAGGCCGGCTTTTCAGCCGTGCGGGAAAAACAAGGTCCAGTCAGGTAATTCCCAGACAAACTTGGGATGATATTGCTCCGGTCATCCACGAGGTGGGCGGCGCCGAATAAACGGTGAACCAAAGTTTGAGGGGAGTGGACGATGCCGGCATCCCATGCTGCGCCAGTCCTTGCATCAGAAGGCCCTGAGGCCGCCACCGACTGGGTCATGCCCAGCTGGGAGGAAGTGGTGTCCAACCACTCCGCCAAGGTATACCGCCTCGCCTACCGCCTGACCGGCAACAAGTTCGACGCCGAGGACCTCACCCAGGAGGTCTTCGTCCGGGTCTTCCGTTCGCTGGAGAACTTCAAACCGGGAACACTGGACGGCTGGCTGCACCGCATCACCACCAACTTGTTCCTGGACCAGGCCCGCCGAAAGAGCCGGATCCGTTTCGACGCGCTGGCTGAGGATGCCGAATCCCGCCTGCCCGGCCGCGAACCCGGTCCTGAGCAGAGCTTTGAGCACAACAACCTCGACCTTGACGTCCAACGCGCCTTGGAGGAGCTGCCGCCCGACTTCCGCGCCGCCGTCGTGCTGTGCGACCTTGAGGGACTGTCCTATGACGAAGTCGCAGAGGCGCTGGGCGTGAAGCTCGGGACCGTCAGGTCCCGGATCCACCGTGGCCGCACCATGTTGCGCGAGAAGCTGGCCCACCGCGACCCGCGTCCGGCCGAGGCCCGCAAGCCGCGCCTTAAGATGCCTCGCATCGCCAGCATCCTTTAGGTCGTCAATGCCCCGACGTCCTGATCGCCCGGGAACTTTGTCCCGGCGTAAGTTGGCTTCGCTGCGCCACTCCCGGAACCCGGAGCATGTGCAGATCTGCGACAAGTGCCGTGCTTTGCTTCGCCAGGAGCGGCAGTACATTGAACGCCTGCGCGGCGCAGCCGTGCCTGAAGCCAGCGAGGACCTCACCGCAAGGTTGCTCCAGCACACCGAACGCCTTGCCAACCATTCCCCCCAGCCATTCGAAGCCCCGCCGTCCCGGAAGGGAATCCGGCGCGGGCTGCGGATCACTGCCGTCGCCGCCGGCACCTTGGCGGTGTCGGCCGGCGCCCTTGCCGGTTCGGCTTACATCGTGGCCGGGGAGGAGGAGCCGCAGGCTTTTGTGCAGACCAACGACGCCGGACTCCTCGCCGGTGCCTGGACGGGCGGCCCATCGGAGTCCGCGGTTGCACCGGCTTTCCAGGCCGGAAGCACCATCACCTTGAGTGCCGCCCAGCTGGTTGCACTCAGGGAAGAAGGATGGGCCTGCCCTGAGCTGGCCGGAGCAGGATTCAAGGTGGTCTCTGCCCAAGCGAGGATGGTCGATGACCACCCGGCCGTGGAGCTCCAGCTGGAAAGGAACGGCCACTTCGCAACCCTCGTGGAGGAGCACCGTGCCGGCGGGCGGAACTCACCGGCGGCGTCGACTCCGGCGCAGCTCTCCGTCACCCAGGGAAGCCCATGGAAGGCCGTCTACTCCACGCCGGCCGCCGTGATCACTTACGCGTCCGATCTCCCCGCCGAGTCCGCGGACGACGCCGTTCCGGAAATAGTCCGCGCAGGGGAGTCCTTGGCGGACGGTGCGGGCGCCGGGGGATCCGAGGCCTGGTACCCCAGGCTGCTCCGCGGCCTTCAGACCCTCCTTCGCCCCGCCGGTTTATGAGCGGCACCACAGACAAGGTAATCTTCGTAGCGTGCTTGGAATCAACGGCCCGGAGTTCATCCTCCTTCTGATTATCGGCGTACTCGTCATCGGTCCCAGCCGTTTGCCCGAATACACTCAAAAGCTCGCCAACCTGGTCAAGGAAGTGCGCCGGATGGCTTCCGGCGCCCGCGAGCAGATCAAGGAAGAAGTCGGCATCGACATCGATGAAGTCGACTGGAAGAAATACGACCCCCGTCAGTACGATCCCCGTCGCATCATCAAAGACGCCCTGCTGGACGATGACACCAAGCCGGTCAGCGCAGGTGCTCCGGCGGTGGCGGCCACCGCCGCTGTTGCCGCTGCCGACGCCAAGCCCAAGGCCCCCGCGAGGATCATAGAGCGGCTTGCCGAGGGCGAACCTGCTCCGTTCGACACAGAAGCTACCTAGTCCCGGCACTCCCCGCTGGAAGGGCGTCCCTTAGCCCTGGCGGGGCTCGATGCCCAGCGACAACCCCGATAGCCCCCGAGGCCGCGAGGCCAAGATTGCGGCTATCTGTGCCATGGCCTTGGCCGCAGCGGAGTCGGGAGCTGCCAGTACCACAGGCGTTCCCGCATCGCCTCCCTCGCGTAGCCGGATGTCCAGGGGGATCTGCCCCAACAGCGGAACGTCGCTGCCAACGGCGGCGCTCAACCGCTCAGCCAGGATGGCACCGCCGCCGCTTCCAAACAGTTCCATGCGATCGCCGTCGGGCATCTCCAGAAACGACATGTTCTCTATCACGCCAGCCACCTTCTGGCCGGTTTGCGTGGCAATCGTTCCCGCACGTTCGGCGACATCGGCGGCTGCCGCCTGCGGCGTGGTGACCACCAGGATCTCGGCATTGGGCAGCAGTTGGGCCACGGAGATCGCGATGTCGCCCGTGCCTGGAGGCAGGTCGAGGAAGAGGGCATCGAGATCGCCAAAATAGACATCGGTGAGGAACTGTTCCAAGGCCCGGTGCAGCATGGGGCCACGCCAGGCAACCGGCTGGTTCCCAGCAACGAACATGCCGATGGAAATGACTTTCACCCCGTAGGCCACAGGGGGCAGGATCATGTCATCCACCTGGGTCGGCTTCTGGGTGATGCCCATCAGTGCCGGCACGGAAAAACCGTGCACATCGGCGTCAACGATGCCCACCCTGAGTCCCTGGGCAGCCAAGGCAGTGGCGAGGTTGACCGTAACCGAGGACTTGCCTACACCGCCCTTTCCGCTGGCGACCGCGTAGACCTTGGTCAGTGAACCGGGCTTGGTGAAAGGAATACCACGTTGTCCGCCCGGACCCCTGAGTTGTTCCTTCAGCGCCTCCCGTTGGGCAGGCGTCATCACCTTCAGCTCCACGTCCACGCCGGCGACGCCGTCGACCCGCATCAAAGCTGTGGTGGCGTCCTGGGTGATGGTCTCCCGCAGCGGACAACCGGCGATGGTCAGCAGGACGGCGACGTGCACCGTGCCGTTGTCATCGGCGGACACCGATTCCACCATGCCCAGTTCCGTGATGGGGCGGCGGAGTTCGGGATCAATTACCGTTGCCAGGGCAGCTTGCAGTGCCTCGGCGGTAGCGGTGCTCATAAGGTTCAGGACCGGCTTTCAGGGGTGTCAGGGGAAGGCTTGGCGGTGGAGTGTTGCGGACCCGAGGAACGGGGCGGACGCACCTTGGGAATTTGCTGCGTGCGCGGTCCCCGGGATTTGTCCCGCTTCTCCTTCAGTTTCTCTTTGACCTTCTCGCCGGGCGATTCCGCGCCCTCCGAAGAGCTTTCACTCTCACGGAGCTCTTCCTGGGCATCGATGATGTCTTCCAGGAGGCTGCGCAGTTCGGCACGGACGTAGTCACGGGTGGCGACTTCACGCAGGGCAATGCGAAGCGAAGCCAGCTCCCGGGTCAGGTACTCGGTGTCGGAGAGGTTCCGTTCTGCGCGCTGGCGGTCCTGCTGGAGCGAGACGCGGTCACGGTCGTCCTGGCGGTTCTGGGCGAGCAGGAGCAGGGGAGCCGCGTACGAGGCCTGAAGGGACAGCATCAACGTCAGGAGTGTGAAGCCCAGTTCCATGCGGTCGAACTGCCACTCCGTGGGCGCAAACGTGTTCCAAGCGAGCCAGAACACACAGAAAATCGTCATGTAGACAAGGAACTGCGGCGTTCCCATGAAGCGGGCAAAGCCCTCTGTTGCGTTGCCGAAAGCGTCCGGGTTCGGTGAGAACTTGGGGAGGATCCGTTGACGGCCACTCAGTGGCGTATCGAGGCTGCTGCCCTGGCGTGCTGTGTTCCTGGGGGGTCGGGTGGCGTTGTTCTCAGCCAATGCGGCCTCCAAGTTTCCTTATAGGGGCGTCGTCCTCGTGGGCGCGCCAGTCATCCGGCAACAGGTGATCCAGCACGTCATCAACAGTCACCGCCCCCACGAGGCGGCCGTCGTCGTCCACTACTGGAAGCGAGTTCAGGTTGTACGTAGCCAGGGTCCGGGCCACCTCGCTGATGTGGGCCTGGTCCGAGACCGGTTCCAGGTTTTTATCCACGAGGTTGCCCAAGGGTTCCGGTGGAGGGAACCGCAGCAGCTGCTGTATGTGCACGACCCCCAGGAAGCGGCCCGTGGGCGTTTCCAGGGGCGGGCGGGCAATGAAAATGGATGACGCCAGGGCCGGCGAGAGTTCCTCGCGGCGGACGTGGGCCAGTGCTTCGGCGACGGTGGCCTCCGGTGGCAGGATCACCGGGACCGGCGTCATCAGGCCACCTGCGGTGTCTTCGTCATATTCCAGGAGGCGGCGTACGTCTTCGGCCTCCTGGGGTTCCATCAACTGCAGGAGTTCCTCTGCCTGCGCGGATGGCAGCTCGGCCAGGAGGTCGGCGGCGTCGTCCGGGTCCATCTCCTCAAGGACGTCGGCGGCGCGTTCGACATCCAGCGCGGAAAGAATGGTGACCTGGTCATCCTCCGGAAGTTCCTGGAGGACGTCGGCGAGCCGTTCGTCCTGAAGCTCGCTGGCTACCTCGAAGCGCCGCTTGTCGCTCATTTCCTGCAGGGCTTCGGCGAAGTCGGCAGGTTTGAGGTCTTCGTGGGTGGCAACGAACTGGGTAGCCGCCTGGGGCTCGTTATGGCCTCCGGTTTGGGCGTCGGCCCAGTCGATGATCAGGGTCTCATTGCGCCGGAGCCTGCTCAAGGGGGACAAGGAATGTCCGCGGCGCACGAACAGCTTGCTCACGAACCAGTCCTTGGAGCGGTGCTGGTCCATGGCGATGTCTTCGATGGTTGCGTCCCCGCTGCCATCGGCCAGCGTGACGCGACGGTCGAACATCTCCGCCACCACCAGCGTTTCCGCGCCGCGCTGTTCGAAGCGGCGCAGGTTGACCAACCCGGTGCAGATGATCTGCGTCTGGTCGATGGAGGTGATGCGGGTCATGGGAACGAAGACGCGTTTCTTGCCAGGGACTTCGACGACGATGCCGACGACGTGTGGCGCACCGCGGGTCCCGCGGGAGAGCACCACGACGTCCCGCAACCGGCCAAGACGATCGCCCAAGGGGTCGAAGACGTCCAAGCCCAGAAGGCGCGCCACAAAGACGCGAGAAGGATGTGTGCTCATGTTTACAGGCTACCGAGTCTGCTCTCTTTTAGCTGAATTCCAGCCGCTTCACATGTCCATGGGCCACAATGGGGCTATGTCTAACATTTTTGGTGGTCCCAAAGCTATCGAGGAATCCCGCAGCGTGCCCCAAGGCGACACCGTGGGCTCATACACCTCTTATTTGGATGCCCAGAAGGCGGTGGACTATCTCGCTGACCAGCAGTTCCCGGTTCAGCTGGTGTCGATCGTTGGCAACGACCTCAAAATGGTGGAGCGTGTCACCGGCCGCCTGAGCTACCCGAGGGTGGCGTTGTCCGGGGCCCTGAGCGGCATGTGGTTCGGCCTCTTCGTCGGCGTCATGCTGTCCTTCTTCACCCCCGCGGGCGGTCCGTTCTCCATCATCACTTCGGTCTTGATGGGTGCGGCATTCTTCATGCTCTTCGGCATCGTCACCTACGCCACCCAGCGCGGCAAGCGCGACTTCACCTCCACCAGCCAGGTGGTGGCCACGAACTATGACGTCATCGTGGCCCGGGAAGCGTCCCACGAGGCACGCCGGCTGCTCCAGCAGCTGCCGATGAACCCGTCACAGGCACATCAAAACAGCTACGCCCCGCAGAACCAGCCGTTCCAGCAACCGGGCCAAGCCCCCGAGCGCCCCACCACGTGGAATGACCCCTACGGTCAACGCGGTCCCGAATCCGGCCAGGACACTGCCAGCGGCCAGGGCGCTTCTGCCGCCGCCCAACATCCGGTGCAGAACCCCACTCCGGCAGCCGTCCGTTACCCGGACCTTCCCGACGGCCGTCCGCAGTACGGGGTGCGGGTGACTGAGGGACAGGGACAAGCTGACGCCCCGCAGGACGACGCGCAGCAGGCCGGTCCTGAAGGCACGCACAAGCAATAGCGCAGTAGACAAAGGGAAGGCCACCGGACTACCGGTGGCCTTCCCTTTTTGCTGCCGTGATGGGCCTGCCTGAAGCGGCAGCTTAGCCCTGGGCGTCCTGGTAGATACCCGCCATCCAGGACTCGACGTCGTCCGCCTTGCGCGGCAGGGCGGCGCTGAGGTTGACGGGACCGTCCGCGGTCATAAGGATGTCGTCCTCGATCCGGACACCGATCCCACGGTATTCCTCCGGGATCGCCAGGTCCTCGTCCTTGAAGTACAGGCCGGGTTCGATCGTGAAGACCATACCCTCGGTAAGGATTCCGTCGAGGTAGAGCTCACGCTTGGCCTGGGCACAGTCGTGGACGTCCAGGCCCAGGTGGTGGCTGGTTCCATGCGGCATCCAGCGCCGGTGCTGCTGGCCTTCGGGGCTGATGGCTTCCTCGACGGAGACGGGCAGCAGGCCCCACTCGGCCAGGCGTTCGGCCAGGACGGTCGTGGCCGCTGTGTGGATGTCGCGGAACTTTACGCCAGGCTGTGCCGCGGCAAAGCCGGCGTCGGCGGCGTCCAGTACTGCCTCGTAGACCTTGCGCTGGACGTCGGTGAAGGTACCGGTCGCCGGCATCGTCCGGGTGACGTCAGCCGTGTAGAGGGAGTCGGCTTCCACACCCGCGTCGAGGAGGAGAAGCTCCCCGGCGTTGACTGTTCCCGAGTTTCGCGTCCAGTGCAGGACCGTTGCGTTGTTACCTGCGGCTGCGATGGTGTCGTAGCCGAGCTCGTTGCCTTCTTCACGGGCCCGTGCGAAGAACGCGCCTTCAACAACACGCTCGCCGCGGGGGTGGGTGAGGGCGCGGGGAAGGGCGCGGACGACGTCGGCGAAGCCCTCAACGGTGGCAGCCACCGCGATCTTCATTTGCTCGATTTCCCATTCGTCCTTGATCAGGCGCAGCTCGGAGAGGGCTTCACTGAGCTTCTCGTCCAGGGCATCGAGTTCGCCGAGGTCCAGGTTTTCGGGATCCTTGGCCGTGTTGTAGCGGGCCGTATCCACCAGTGCATCGATGTTTTCGTCGACCTTGCGGACGAGGCGGATGGAGATGCCACCGATTTCCGGGGCACCAACATTCTTGGTGATGGCCATTTCCAGTTCGGCGATGTGCGCGGTGGGCAGCCCCAGGCGGGCTTCGAATTCAGCGAGCGTAGGACGGGCGCCAATCCAGAACTCGCCGGCCCGGGAATCGGCGTAGAACTGTTCGGTATCGCGGCCCGCGAGCGGACGGAAGTAGAGCGTGGCAGTGTGGTGACCGCCGTCGTCGCCCTTTCCTTCGGCAACCGGCTCAAGAATCAGGACGGCGTCGGGCTCGTGGTCCAGGCCCAGTCCGGTCAGGTGTGCGAAGCCGGAGTGGGGACGGAAGCGGTAGTCGCAGTCGTTCGAGCGGACCTTCAGCGGCCCGGCCGGGATAACAAGCCGTTCGCCCTTGAACAGTTCGGAGATGGTACGACGGCGGCGTGCGGCGTGGTCTGCAACAGCATCCCGGGCAGGGGTCACCTGCGGGGCGGGAGCCCAGTTGCTGGCCATGAATGCCTTGAAGGCATCAGACGTGGGCCTCTGTGAGCGGTTGTTGACGCGCTCCTGCAGCGGCTGGGAATTGGAGGAGTCCAGGTTTTGGGTGTTTTCGGCATCGTTCACCGTTACATCGTCCCACCAGTTCCTTGAGGAGGCCAACGGCGCAACCGGCCAAACAGGCGCTCATCCCATAGGCTGGGAAAGTGAGGATAGACCTGCATGCGCACTCGAATGTTTCCGATGGGACTGAGACACCGACCGGCGTGATTGTTTCCGCCGTGGCCGCGGGGCTCGACGCCGTCGCCCTGACCGACCACGACTCCACGGATGGCTGGGAATCGGCAGCCGCCGCGGCAAGGGAACATGGCATTGCATTCGTCCCGGGCATGGAGATCTCCTGTCGGACGGACAAGGGGATCAGCGTCCATCTGCTCAGCTACCTCCACGATCCCGGCCATGCCGGGCTGCTGGAGGAAATCACCAAGTCCAAGGACGCCCGCCTCACACGTGCCGAGCACATGGTCACGTTGTTGTCCGAAGATTATCCATTGACATGGGATGACGTCATCCACCACGTAGCTCCCGGCGCGACCGTGGGCCGGCCACACATTGCCGATGCCTTGGTGGCGGCGGGGGTCGTGGCCGACCGCACCGAGGCTTTCACCACCATCCTGACCTCACATTCGCGGTACTTCGTGCAGCACTATGCACCCGACCCCGCCCTCGCCGTCGAGCTTGTCCGCGCAGCGGGAGGCGTACCTGTCTTCGCCCATCCGGTGGCGTCCTCCAGGGGACGCACCGTGGGAGAAGCGACGTACCGGGACATGATCGACGCCGGCTTGCTGGGCGTGGAAGTTGAACACCGGGACAACCCGGAAGAGGGCCGGAGGTTCCTGCGTGCCCTGGCCGCCGAACACGGTCTGCTGATGACCGGTTCCTCCGACTACCACGGGACCGGCAAACCGAACCTGCTGGGGGAGAACCTGACCACCCCGGAAGTACTGGCGCGGATCGAAGAGCTGGCGACTGGCAGCACGGTGGTCCGGTGAAGAGGACCCGCCCGGGGAGAGGGGCCCGCTGATGGACCTGCAACTGCTGGCCTCGGTGATCGTTACCCTGTTCGTCATCATGGATCCGCCGGGAACGGTGCCGATCTTCATGTCCCTGACGGCCCAGTTGTCGGCGAAGGACCGGAACCGTTCAGCTTTTCAGGCACTCTTGGTCGCTACCGGCGTGATTGTCCTGTTTGCGATCTTCGGCCAGTCGATCCTGAACTACATGCATATCTCGTTGGCTGCCTTGCAGGGCGCGGGCGGTTTGCTTCTGGTGCTTATCGCCTTGCAGCTGCTGACAGGCAACACCAGCGGCGAGGAGAACGCGGCCAAGTACAAGAATGTCGCCTTTGTGCCCCTGGGAACGCCGCTCATGGCCGGGCCCGGTGCGATCGTTGCGGTGATGGTGTTCGTGCAGCAGTCCACTGAACTGTCAGACTACCTCGCCGTGGGGACCGGTATCGCGGTGGTTTTGGCCTCGCTCTACCTCGCGATGCGCTTCGCAGGCGTGGTCCAACGCGTCCTCGGTGAGAACGGCGTGGAGCTGGTCACCCGGATCGCAGGTTTGTTGTTGTCCGCCATTGCCGTGCAGATGATTGCGGACTCCGTGACGGCGTTCGTGAAGGGCGCGGCCTAAGCAGGCCCTTGCCCGATCACCGGCGATCAGTGCCGCTTGGTCAGGCTTGGAGGCCGGTCGGCAACAGCTCGTGGAATCCGGCCTTGCTGCCCAGGCGTTTCCGCATGACCTCGATGGCTTGTTCGTTCTGGTCCACGCACACAAAACGGCGGCCCAGCTTGGCGGCCACGGCGCCGAGGGTTCCCGAGCCCGCGAAGAAGTCCAGGCACCAGTCGTCCTTGCGGCTCGAAGCGGAGACGATCCTGCGCACCAGTCCTTCGGGTTTCTGGGTGGGGTAGCCGGTCTTTTCGCGCCCGGTGGGGGAGACGATGGTGTGCCACCAAACGTCGGTAGGCAGCTTTCCACGCTCGCGCTTGGCTGGGGTCACCAGGCCCGGAGCCATGTAGGGCTCGCGGTCCACTTCCTCGTTGTCGAAGTGGTACTTGGCGGGGTTCTTGACGTAGACAAGGATGTTGTCGTGCTTGGTGGGCCAGCGGTTCTTGGCCCGGGCGCCGTAGTCATAGGCCCAGATGATCTCGTTCAGGAAGCACTCCCTGCCGAAGATCGCGTCCAGCATCACTTTGGCGTAGTGGACCTCGCGGTAATCGAGGTGCAGGTACAAGGTGCCGTCGTCGGCCAGCAGCCGCCACGCTTCCACGAGCTTGGGCTCGAGGAAGGACCAGTAGTCGCTGAAAGCGTCGTCGTAGCTGTGCAGGGCACCCTTGATGGTGTCATAGGAGCGGCCCTTGAACCCCACGCGGTCGCCGTCGCCGTCGGCGTTGCGGACCATGCGGGTCTCCTGGCGCCGCTGGACCCGGCCCGTGTTGAAGGGCGGGTCCACGTAAATGAGTGTGAAGGCGCCGTCCGGCAGCGTTGGAAGGAATTCCGCGTTATCCGCGTGCACCACCATGTTGCCGCCGTCCGGCGCCCAAACAGTTTCAGCCATTGAAGGTTTTAGGCCTCGGCGTTGCCCGGCTGGGCCGAAGCCGACTCGCCTGAAACAACTTCGCCATTGCGGCGGCGCGTACGGGTACGACGTGCGCGTGCGGGCTTTTCGGCATTGCCCGCGGTCGCAGTGCGGGATTCCGTGGCACCTGCGGCCGGAGCTGCTTCGCCTTCAGAGGTACGACGGCGACGCGTCCGGTTGCGTCCGCCGTCGCCCTTGCTTTCGCCCGAGTCGGTGGACTTGCGGCCGCGGCCGCCGTCGCGCTTGCCGTCACGGCCGCCGTCGCGGCCGGAACCGCCGGAGCGTGAGTTCTTCTTGCCGGTCTCGCCCAGGTCCTCCAGGACCTCGGCCTCGACGCCGGCGAGGACACGCTTGTTACGGGGCAGGCGGCCCTTGGTGCCCTCGGGGATGTCGAGGTCGGTGTAGAGGTGCGGTGATGACGAGTAGGTCTCGACAGGTTCCGGAACGTTAAGTCCAAGAGCCTTGTTGATCAGGGCCCAGCGCGGGACATCATCCCAGTCAACGAAAGTCACGGCAGTGCCCTTGTTGCCTGCACGGCCGGTACGGCCAACACGGTGCAGGTAGATCTTCTCGTCCTCGACGCATTGGTAGTTGATGACGTGGGTGACGTCCTCGACGTCGATACCGCGGGCGGCGACGTCGGTCGCCACCAGAACGTCCACCTTGTTGTTGCGGAAGGCACGCAGGGCCTGTTCGCGGGCGCCCTGTCCCAGGTCACCGTGGATGGCAGCGGCGGCGAAGCCACGGTCCACCAGTTCTTCGGCAACCTTTGCAGCGGTGCGCTTGGTCTTGGTGAAGATTACGGTGCGTCCGCGGCCCTTGGCTTGGAGGATGCGGGCCACAACTTCGGTCTTGTCCATGCTGTGTGCACGGTAGATGAGCTGGCGGATGTCGCGCTTGGTCAGGCCTTCATCGTTCGGGTCGGCGGCCCGGATGTGGGTGGGCTGCGTCATGTAGCGGCGTGCCATGGCGATGACCGGTCCAGGCATGGTGGCCGAGAACAAGAGGGTCTGGCGTACTGCGGGAGTGCCGGCAATCAGGGTCTCGACGTCGGGAAGGAAGCCGAGATCCAGCATTTCGTCGGCCTCATCAAGGATGACCATCTTGACGTTCTTCAAGCTCAGGTGCTTCTGCTTGTAGAGGTCGATCAAGCGGCCGGGGGTGCCAACGACGATTTCGACGCCCTTCTGCAGGGCTTCGATCTGGGGCTCGTAGGCACGGCCGCCGTAAATGGTGGCAATGCGCGCATTGCGCTTCCGGGACGCAGCCTGGAGGTCGTTGGCCACCTGCACGGCAAGTTCACGGGTGGGGACGATGACCAAGGCCTGCGGGGCGCCGGGGACAGCGAGTTTCTCGTAGCCGGCATCGTCCCTGCCGATGACGCGCTGCAACGCGGGAATGCCGAAGCCAAGTGTCTTGCCGGTACCCGTCTTGGCCTGGCCGATGATGTCGTGGCCGCTCAAAGCGACGGGAAGGGTCATCGCCTGGATGGGGAAGGGGTGGGTAATCCCGGCGTCAGCCAGTGATTCGACGATGTCGGCACGGACGTTGTAGTCCGCAAACGACTTCTCTTCGATCTCGTGGGGCGTCTCATCCGAGATGATCGTTTCCTCGGGTTCGATGGTTTCAGTTCCGGTGGAGTCCGTCAGGACTTCATGGATGTGCAATTCACTCACAGGGAGTTTCCTTATTCATTTGGGCATTGGCGCTGCATGCTCAACGGGACGGCATAGCCGTACCGGAGCAGAACGGGCGCGCAAGCAAGTCCAGTGGAAGCCGATCGCGGGCTATCTAAGTACTGGCACTGGTGACCAGTTGGTACATCTCAAGATCGCGTAGGGGCGGGCTTGTTGAGTTCAAAAATTAACTGAATCAACGACCGGGCATCCATTACTACACACCCAGTCTATCCTCTGGGAGCCATAAAGCCCGGATCGTGCGGCAGAGCGCGTCAGTCCAGGAGCTCAAACCTGATCTCCCGGGTGGCAATTTCCGCTTTCACGAGGCGGACCCTGACCTTGGTGCCGGACTCCAGTTCCCCGTCACACCGTGCCGTGACAGCGGGCTCAGCGATCTGCACCACGCCGTAGGGGCCGCCGTTGCCGTTGCCGTTGCTGTTATTGCCGTTCCCGTTCGATGGCTTGGAGCCGGAGATCACCACGGCGTCGAACTCCTGGCCCACATGTCCCGCCACCAGCGCGGCCTCCACCGTGTCCAGTGCCGCACGTTCCAACCGCCCTGCCAATTGATCGGAAGCGCCCATGATCTCGGGCAAGGACGGCAGGGCCTCGCGCGCCCAGCGGGGGATTTCCTTGTTGTTGCACAGTGCTTCGCAGATCACCAGGACAAAGCGGTCGATGAGCCGCCTCAGCGGAGCGGTGGTGTGGGCGTAGGGGGCACCGATGGCTGCCTGGATCACCGTTTCGGGGACTTCGCCATCAAAAGGCGTATAGCCGGCGCCCCGGAACAGCGTCCCGGCGGAGTGCAGGATGGCCAGCTGTTTCGGATCGGAAGCGTCCAGTGTCCGCAGATACTCACCGTAGGAGACCTTGCCGTCCCAGGGCTTGCCCAGGGCTGCAGTTTGCCGCCTGAAGTGCTGCAGTGATCTTTCATCGGGGGCAGGCATGGTCCGCAGGATGCCGATCTTGCCATCGAGCATGAGCTGGGCCGCTGCCATCCCTGTCATGAGGGAGATCTGCGCATTCCAGTCCTCCACCGGCAGTGAGGGCGCTGCGATGATGCGGTACCCGCCGTCGGTCACCTGGACGATTTCCTGCTCGGGCATATTGAGGCTTGCCCCACCGCGAAGCCGCTCCAACTCGACCCTTTTGAGTCCAACTTCCTTGAGGAGCTCAAGTACGGGCGGCGCCGTTCCGTCGTCGATCTGTTGCTGGGCGCCGGCGTAACTGAGTTTGGCGCGGCTGCGGACCGTGGCACGCGCAACGGAAACGTTCACCACTTCCGCCCTTGCATCCAGGTCGAAGTCCCAGACGAAGGCCCCGCAGTCCTGGTTGGCCAGCAGGCTTCCGGCGTTCTCGCTGATGATCTCGGGGTGTAGGGGAATACGCCCGTCTGGAGCGTAAAGAGTTTGGCCCCTATGCCTCGTTTCCGCATCCAAGGCCCCTCCGGGAGCCACGAAGGATGGAACATCGGCGATCGCGTAAAGGACTTTGTACCCTTCGGCGGCACGCTCAATGAACAGGGCCTGGTCGAGGTCGGTGGACGTCGCAGGGTCGATCGTCACGAACGGAATGTCCTTCAGGTCCCGGTCGGGAAGGTGAAGGGATTCGACGGCGTCGCGCGCCTCCTGCACGGCCTCAACTGGGTACTCGCCGGGCAGCTCCAGCTCCGTCCTCAGGGCCGCGAGGGCTGCGGCGAGCTGGTCCGATGAATCGTCGACGTTGGGCGCTATCCGGTGATGTGACACGAAAATCAGCGTAGCCCGAAACAGGCCGATAGTCTTGGACGCCCACCGGCAAAAAGCCCGCAGCCGCCAAGCGGCCGCGGGCGTGTTGCCGGCGGTACCCTGCTGAGCTGCCGCTAAGCGGCGTCGAGGGCTTCGAGCAGCGACTTGGCTGCCGCCGTCGGGTCTTCCGCTTCGGTAATGGCGCGGACGACGACGATGCGGCTGGCTCCGGCGGCAACTACTTCTTCGACGTTGCCGAGGTCGATTCCCCCGATTGCGAACCAGGGCAAATCAACGGCCCCGCCGGTGGTCTCCTCCGCGCGCCTGATCGCCTCTGCGGCATATGTGACCAAGCCGGTTCCCACGGCTTCACGGCCGGGCTTGGTGGGGGTCGCCCACACGGGGCCGACACAGAAGTAATCCAGTCCCGCGTCGCCCGGTGAGGCCGTGATGGCCGCATTGACCTGCTCGGGAGTGTGGGTGGACAAGCCAATGACGGCAGGGGCGGGGAGGAAGGTGCGGGCGATCTCAAGAGGCAGGTCCTTTTGGCCCACATGGAACACCGGAGCCCCGGAAACACTGGCGATATCGGCCCGGTCGTTCACTGCCCACAGCCGCCCATGCCGTTCCGCGACGCTGCGCAGGACGGCCAGCAACTCCAACTCCTCGGCCGCTTCGATCGTCTTGTCGCGGAGCTGGATGATGTCCACGCCGCCCTGGAAGGCTGCATCCACGAAGTCTTCAAAATCGCCTTGTCGTTTGCGCGCGTCAGTGCACAGGTAGAGGCGGGCCGAGGCGAGGGATTCATGCTGGGTCATGGAAACCACAGTAGTTCCTCTAAACTGGGCACGTACCGCGGGAGCCGCGACGACCGTCATTGTGACCGTCCGGCTGAGAGGGCTTAAGAGCCGACCGCTTGACCTGATCCGGCTAGTACCGGCGTAGGGAAGGAATCAGATGGCAGAAGCCATTCACGCAGATGTCGCTGTCATTGGCGGAGGCGTCATCGGCCTGGGCATTGCCCATCAAGTGCGGAAGCTGGGCCGCTCCGTGGTCCTTATCGATCCGGCGCCCGCCAGCGGCGCTACGTTCGCCGCCGCCGGCATGCTGGCACCTGTGAGCGAACTCCATTACCAGGAAGAAGACCTCCTGGAGCTCATGCTCGAGTCTTCCCGATTGTGGCCATCGTTCGTGGGTGGCCTACCTCAGCCAGTGGAGGCCACTGGATACAGCACGACGCCGACCCTCGCCGTGGGTGCCGACGCTGCGGACCGCCGGGCGCTAGCAGACCTTCGCACGGTTCAGCTCGCGGCGGGCCTGGAGGTCGAACCGCTTTCCTTGCGTGAAGCAAGGAACCGCGAACCACTGCTGAGCCCGCAAATTTCCTGTGCCTTCGACATTCCCGCCGATCATCAGGTGGATCCACGGAAGCTGGCCGGGCATCTGCTGGCCGGGCTGGCTGCGCACGCACCAAACGATGGCAGTTGGGTGCAGGGGGCCAGGGACGGGTTCGCCATTGACGCCTCCGCCCGCGGGTTGCTGTGGGACGGAGACCGTGTTTCCGGCGTCGAGCTTGAAAACGGCGGCACCGTCCATGCCGCCGAAACGGTCGTGGCCAATGGACTCGGAGCTACTCACTTGGAGGGCCTTCCTGAGGGGCTCAGCCTTCCGGTCAGGCCGGTCTACGGAGACATCCTCCGGCTGCGCGTCCCCGCCCACTTAAGTCCCTTGGTAACAGCGACGGTCCGGGGCATGGTCCGCGGAGTGCCTGTCTACATTGTTCCGAGGGAAGACGGAACCGTGGTGATCGGCGCTACGCAACGCGAGGACAGTTTGTCTGCGACCTCCAACGCCGTCTCTGCCGGTGGTGTCTACCAACTCCTGCGTGACGCCCAGGTCCTGGTGCCTGCAGTTGCCGAACTGGAACTCCTTGAGGCGACTGCCCGGGCGCGTCCCGGAACTCCGGACAATGCCCCGCTGCTCGGTCGCGTAGGCAACTCCACGGGGGAAGTCGAAGGCCTGGTGATCGCCACGGGATTCTTCCGGCACGGAGTCCTCCTTACTCCTGTCGCCGCCGCGATCGTTGGACAACTGATCTCCGGTTCCAGCGACCCGCGCTGGTCCATCTTCCGCCCTGACCGCTTCAATGCAACGCGGGGTCACTTATGGCCCATGGAAACCCCTTCAGGGGGCCATAAGTGACCCCGCGTTGCTTTCTCCACAGCAAGGAAACAGTATGAACATCAAGCTCAACGGCGCCGTGCACGAAGTGCTCGATGGCGCCTCCGTCAGCAGTGTGGTCACCGCCGTCACCGGCCGTGCCCTGGATCACCGGGGTCAGGCGGCCGACGGCGGGAAGCTGGGTGTCGCCGTCGCCCGCAACTCCGAGGTGGTACCGCGGAGCCAATGGGCGGTCACCGCGCTGGCCGAAGGCGACGAACTCGAACTCGTGACCGCAGTACAGGGAGGCTGAACGATGACGCAGGCAAACACGGAAATCCGCACGGACGCTTTGGTGATTGACGGCGTCGAACTGGGCTCCAGGCTGATCATGGGCACCGGAGGTGCGCCCAGCCTGGACGGGCTCGGAGCCGCACTCCTGGCATCCGGAACCGAGCTCACCACCGTGGCCATGCGGCGCTATTCGACCGCTGAAACGGGTTCGCTGTTCCAGCTGCTGGTGGACAACAACATCCGGGTGCTGCCGAATACGGCCGGCTGTTTCACGGCGAAGGACGCCGTGATGACGGCGGAACTGGCACGCGAGGCGCTGGAGACCGACTGGGTCAAGCTGGAAGTCATCGCGGACGAGCACACGCTGCTCCCTGACGCTGTTGAACTGGTGGACGCCACCGAGCAATTGGTGAACCGCGGCTTCAAGGTGTTCGCCTACACCAATGACGATCCCGTGCTGGCCCTGCGCCTGGAGAACCTGGGTGCCACGGCCGTCATGCCGCTCGGCTCGCCCATTGGAACCGGGCTGGGCATCCTCAATCCGCACAACATTGAACTCATCGTGTCCCGTGCCTCCGTCCCTGTGGTGCTGGACGCCGGTATCGGCACTGCCTCCGACGCCGCCCTCGCCATGGAGCTGGGCTGTGACGCCGTGCTGCTGGCCACGGCCGTGACCCGGGCGCAGAACCCGGTGCAGATGGGGCAGGCCTTCAAACACGCCGTCATCGGCGGCCGGCTTGCCAAGCAGGCAGGCCGGATTCCACGGCGTGAGCACGCCCTGGCGTCCTCAGCGATGGAGGGCCGGGCGGAGTTCCTCTAACCGGGCATTAAACAAGGATGACCATCACCTGGAGGTGATGGTCATCCTTGTTTAATGCCTAGAGCCTGTTTCGCGCCTAGAGACGCAGCGCCCTGGTCAGGGCCTCAGTGTCGTGCTTGTTACGTGTACGTCCGAGATAGACCACCACGGCCGCTGCTGCTGCGGTGCCGAGCACCATCGGCAGGACCCATGGGATCCAAGTTGCGCCCGGCTGGTACCCAAGCCCTGCGCTGATGAAAGCTACCCAGCTCAGGGCACCGACCGCGGCTGAAACACCGGCCGGCAACGCAATTCCATAGCTGCTGTGCCGCTTGTCGTTGGCCCACACAATAAAGCCAGTGGCAACGGTAACCAGGACCACGATGACGAGGGAAAGCATGGGAACTCCTTAGCGGCAGATGGGCGGATCAGTGTCAGAGTGCGCCGAAACCGACCCGGCGGACTTCCTCGGCGCCGATCTCCACATAGCCCAGCACGTTTCCCGGAACGATGATCTGGCGGCCCTTCTCGTCCGTCAGACGCAGTTCCGAGCCCTTGGACACGGCTTCGGCCACGATCTTGGCTACGGCGTCGGCATCCAGGGCGGATTCGAGCACAATTTCACGGCCAACGTTTTGAATGCCGATCTTTACTTCCACAGCAAGGCCTCCAAGCCAATCAAGTATTAAGTCAGTCCTCTATTTGTAGCCTAGGACTCTTTGGGGAATCGACTGATTCCGCGCCAAGCTAAACGATAGATCAGATCACTGGCTACATCGAGGTCAAGGTTTCCGTCCGTTTCCAGCCAGTACCGGGCACTGACCTGGGCCATTCCTGCCAGGCCGCGGCCCAGGAGCTGGGCTTCGAGGGGCGGAAGTTTGGTGTCCTCGGCGATCACGTGCGCAACGGCGTCGGCGAAGGTCTTGTTGAACGTCTCAAGACGGGAGCTGACGTCGGGATCATTGATGAGGTCGGACTCAAACACCAGCCGGTGCGCTTGGTCGTCGTCGGCGATGAAGCGGTAATAGGCGCGCATGACCGCCTTGACGCGTTCCTTGTTGTCCGTTGTTGAGTTCAGGGCACCCAGCATCAGGTCCGTCAAGGTGGCGAGGTGGCTGTCCAGCAGGGCCATGTAGAGTTCCCGCTTTGACGGGAAGTGTTGGTACAGCACGGGTTTGCTGACGTGCGCGGTTTCGGCGATTTCATCCATCGCTGCGCCATGGAATCCATTGGAAACGAACACTTCCAAGGCGGCGTTCAGCAGCTGTGCACGGCGCTCGTCCCTGGGCAGCCTTGGTGAACGGGGTGCAACGGCCCGTTCCTGCTTTGCGGGTGCCTCATCGTTTGCCCGTGTGCCGTCAGCCACAGTCTGCCGCCTTTCCTTTGCAGTTATGACCACTCTACCGGTGGGTAATATGACCCGGCGGCATCGGCAGGCATACATTGGGGTATGGCCTCAATTGTTGCTGCCCATTCCGCCGCGCCCACAGTCCTGCCACCCCTCGTCGAACCGGCCGCCGGGCTCTCGCCGGCCGAGGTGGAGCGGTACTCACGGCATCTCATCATTCCCGAAATCGGAGCCGTGGGCCAACGCAGGCTCAAGAATGCGAAGGTTCTTGTCATCGGCGCCGGCGGCCTGGGCTCGCCCGCGTTGCTGTACCTGGCGGCAGCCGGTGTGGGAACGCTGGGAATCGTGGACGACGACGACGTCGACCTCAGCAACCTGCAGCGCCAGGTCATCCACGGCGTCAAGGATGTGGGCAAGCCCAAGATCGAATCGGCTCGTGATGCCATCGCGGAACTGAACCCGCTGGTGAATGTGGTCCTCCACAACCTCCGGCTGGATTCTTCCAACGCCCTGGAGCTGTTCGCGCAATACGACCTCATCCTGGACGGCGCGGACAACTTCGCCACCCGCTATTTGGTCAACGATGCCGCTGCCATCCTCGGCAAGCCATATGTCTGGGGTTCCATCTTCCGCTTCGACGGCCAGGTCAGCGTGTTCTGGGCCAAGCACGGCCCGAGCTACCGGGATCTCTACCCCGAAGCCCCTCCGGCAGGTTCGGTGCCGTCATGCGGTGAGGGCGGCGTCTTTGGCATGCTGTGCGCAGCGGTGGGTTCGCTCATGGTGACCGAAGCCGTGAAGCTGATTACCGGCGTCGGGCGTTCCCTGCTGGGGCGTGTGGCGCTGTTCGACGCCCTGGGCGGCAGCTGGCGGGAGATCAAGGTTTCCAAGGACCCGGAAGCGGAGCCCATCACGGAACTGACCGATTATGAGGCCTTCTGCGGAGTAACGCCAGCGGCTGAAACGGACCAGGACCACACGGTGACCGCGACGGAGCTGGCCCGGATGCTTGCAGAGCGGGAATCGGGGGAGCGGGACTTCGAGCTGGTGGATGTCCGCGAATCCGGCGAGCACAGCATCGTGAGCATCGACGGTTCCCTCCTGATTCCGCAGGGCCGCATACTGTCCGGCGAAGCCTGGGTTGAGCTGCCTCAGGACAGGGACATCGTGTTCCACTGCAAGGCGGGAACGCGCTCGGCAGCCGTACTGGAGGCGGCGCGGAAGGCCGGCTACAGCCGCGTCAAACACCTCGACGGCGGCATCCTCGCCTGGGTGCGGCAAGTGGAGCCAGGTAAGCCCGTTTACTGATTCATTGCCTGTTTTCAGGCTTGTCTGGGAAGCTCAAGCATGAGCGAAGAATGGACTGAAACAGAACAACGCCCCATCGGCTCCGGGTTCGGGCACGGCTCCACAGCCATGGAGGTCATTGACGGCATCAACCTGCGGGGCAAGACGGCGATCGTCACTGGTGGCTACTCCGGTTTGGGGCTGGAGACCGTGCGGGCCTTGGTGTCGGCAGGGGCAGAAGTGACGGTACCTGCGCGCCGGCTTGAGCACGCCCGTTTCGTCCTTGCGGATGCCGGTCTGTCCGAATCCGTCCGGGTGGAACAGTTGGACCTGGCCGACCAAGAGAGCGTGAAAGAGTTCGCGGCGCGTTACCTCGAGGATCACGACACACTGGACATCCTGATCAACAACGCCGCCATCATGGCCAGCCCTGAACAACGCGTTGGACCAGGATGGGAAGCCCAGTTCGCCACCAACCATCTGGGGCACTACACGCTGGTCAACGCACTGTGGCCGGCACTGCAGGCGGCAGGGAATGCACGGGTCGTCTCATTGTCATCGACCGGACACAAGCTCTCTCCGATCCGCTTCGACGACATCAACTTCACCACCGGCTATGACAAGTGGAAGGCCTATGGCCAGGCAAAGACCGCCAACGCCCTGTTTGCCGTTGAGCTCGACCATTTGGGCAGGGAATCGGGCGTGCGCGCGTTCGCCGTCCACCCGGGCGGGATCATGACAGAGTTGCAGCGGCATCTTCCCAAAGAGGAAATGGTGGCCGCAGGCTGGATGGACGCCGCGGGCAACGTCCGCGAAGGATTCAAGACTCCCGAACAAGGAGCCGCGACGTCGGTGTGGGCAGCGACCTCACCGGCCCTCAACGGCAAGGGCGGCGTCTACTGCGAGGATTGCGATATCGCCAAGCCCACGGACAAGGAGTCGCCGTTGGCACGCTACCAGGGAGTTGACGCCCACGCTGTCGACAAAGAGGACGCGGCAAGGCTGTGGGCGTTGTCGGCGGAACTGACTGGGGTGAACGCCTTGGCCTAGGTCCGGGAGAGCCTAGGCGCTTTCAGAACGGAGTTGCTGGTGGTCCACGGGGCATTCCGGGGCCGCGGCAGGTGCCTGCGGTTGCTCCACCTGGATCCCATAGAGTGCCTCGAGGGCGGCGACGTAGTCGTCCTGCTGGCCATTGGCGGCAAGCTCGCGGGCCCGGACGGTGGGGATGTGGAGCAGCTGCTTGACCATGCGGCGAAGCGCGAACTCCACTTCCTCGGCGGCGGCCGTGCAGCCATGACGGGCGCGGACCTTCTCCATCTCGGCGTCGAGGACGTTCATGGTGTGGCGGCGCAGGGCCACGATGGCTGTATCCACGGAACGGGCTTCGCGTTCGGACTCAAAAGAGGCAGCAGCGCCGGTGACAATCGCACTGGCCTGGGACAGCGATTCCGCCTGTTCCTGGGGCGCGGCGAGGCGTACCGACTCGAGGGTCAGAAGTTCCACGCCGTCGAGTTCTCCTACCGCGGGATCGAAGTCGTGGGTCAGTGCGAGGTCGATGGCGATCAACGGCTTGCCCGACTTGGCCCGGACACGTGCAAGATCGGCGGCTTCCACGCGGTTGTCCGAACCGCTGCAGCCGATCATGACGTCCGCTTCGGCAACAGCGGTGGGGAGGGTGTCGGCGTCGAGCGCCGTTCCGCCGCGCGTGGCGACGAAGGCTTCCGCCCGTCCCGAGGACGAATAGACGGAGATGTCCGTGCAACCGCGTTCGCGAAGGAGGGACATGGTGGCGCCGGCGTAGGCGCCGGTTCCGAAGACGACGACCTTCTTGGTGGACCAGTCTTCGTTTTCTGCAAGGTCGGTGGCGAGGTCCAGGGCAACTGAGACGATGGACAGCCCACGCGAGCCGAGCGCTGTTTGGGCGCCGACGTCCTTGGCGGTTTTGGAGGCCGCCTGGAAGAGACGGACGAGGCCGGAGCTGGCGGTCCCTTCCTGCTGGGCCGTGATCAATGCGCGGCGGACCTGGCCGGCAATTTCGCGCTCACCTACCACGGCAGAGTCGAGGCCGGAACTCACCGCGAAGAGATGGCGGGTGACTTCGGGGCCGGTGTGGGTAGCGAAGGAGCGGGAGACAAGCTGTTCGTTGAGGCCGCTCAGCTCGCTGATCCGGGAAATAAGGGCGGAGCGGGCCGCTTCAAGGTCGTCACCGTTGGCCGTTTCGCCGTACACCTCGTAGCGGTTGCAGGTGGCGAGGACCACTGCTCCGGACACCACGGGGGATTCGGTGAGGGCCGAAGAGGCAAGCCCTGAGGAACCGTTGCTCAACTGAGCGACGGTTTCGAGGTCGATGTCGGCGTGTGTAGCCACCAATGAGAAAAGAACCACAGCACCCCCATCATAGCTTTTTCGTAGGCCGGTAGAACAATATGCCACCGTGGGTCTGCCCACGGAGTCCGGTGATCCGCGCCACAGCGCCGCAGGCGGAGCGTTACGTGACAGCTTGTCGTTATCTTTTGTCCCGGATTTTCGGCACAATCAAAGGCATGACTTCTAGCTCGGCAGCATCCAAGAGTACGGCCTCCAACTCCCCGGCGGGTAGCCTCGACGCCAACCACCCGCTGAAGGACGGCCGCACTTCGGACTCACCGCTGATCACCGCTTACCGCGGCGGCACACCGTCCCGCAGGCCTGTGTGGTTCATGCGCCAGGCCGGCCGCTCGCTGCCCGAGTACCTCAAGGTCCGCGAGGGCGTTGCCATGCTGGACTCGTGCTTGCGCCCCGAGCTGGCATCTGAGATTACGCTTCAGCCCGTCCGCCGGCACGACGTCGATGCCGCCATTTTCTTCTCGGACATTGTCATTCCCCTCAAGCTGGCAGGTGTCGGCGTCGACATCGTTCCGGGCGTCGGTCCCGTCCTGGACAAGCCGGTCCGGACTGCCGAGGACGTGGCGGCGCTTCCGACGCTGACCTGGGAGGCCCTCGAACCAATCCGCGAAGCTGTCCGACTCACGGTTGCCGAACTTGGCACCACCCCGTTGATCGGATTCGCCGGAGCACCGTTCACGCTGGCCGCCTACATGGTGGAGGGCAAACCATCACGCGACCACCTGGGCCCGCGGACCATGATGCATGCCGACCCCGAGACCTGGACCGCTTTGGCCAACTGGGCTGCCGATGCCTCCGGTTTGTTCCTCCAGGCCCAGCTCGAAGCAGGCGCATCCGCAGGCCAACTCTTTGACTCCTGGGCCGGCTCTCTGGGCCTGGCCGACTACACCAAGTACGTGGCACCTGCCTCCACCCGCGCCCTGGACCACGTCCGCGGACTGGGCGCTCCGCTGGTCCACTTCGGCACGGGCACCTCCGAGCTCCTGGTTGCGATGCGCGACGTCGGAGTGGATGTCGTCGGCGTCGACTACCGCTTGCCGCTGGATGAAGCCAACCGGCGTCTGGGCGGCACGGTGCCGTTGCAGGGCAACATCGATCCCGCGCTGCTTTCGGCCCCCTGGGAAGTGTTGGAGGCGCATGTCCGCGAAGTCATCGCCGCCGGCTCCGCCGCCCCGGGCCACGTGCTCAACCTTGGCCATGGAGTACCGCCGGAAACCGATCCCACAGTGCTCACGCGCGTTGTGGAACTCATCCACTCGATCCCCGCCAAGTAGGGGCGCATGCGCGGCGGACACGCAACGCACAAGCCAGGCACCACAGCAGTGGTGGTGGGCGGTGGCATCTCGGGACTTCTGGCCGCGCGGGAACTGGCCATGGCGGGGGCAACTGTCACTGTGCTGGAAGCAACCGGTTCCTGGGGAGGGTGCGTCGGGAGCCATGTGGTTGCCGGTTTGCGCCTGGACAGCGGCGCGGAGTCCTTTGCCACGCGGTCCCCGGCCGTAGCCGACCTCGCCGCTGAACTCGGCCTGGGGGAGCAGATCGTTGCTCCCCACCCCGGCGGTGCATGGGTCCAGTTGCCCGATGGCCCGCAGGAACTGCCCAAAACCGGTGTCCTGGGCATTCCCGCGAACCCATGGGACCCCGAAGTGAGGCGTTCACTCGGGTTCGTAGGGGCATTGCGTGCATCCATTGATCGTTGGCTGCCGGCAACCGTCGGGACTTCCTCCGACGTCACGAGTGTCTCGTCGTTGGTCCGCGCCCGGATGGGGAAGAAGGTGCTGGACCGGCTCGTATCGCCGGTGGTCGGTGGTGTCCATTCGGCCGATCCCGGCCTTCTGGACGTGGACATGGTCGCACCCGGACTGCGTGCCGGCATCCGCAAGCACGGTTCGCTTGCCGCTGCCGTAGCAGCACAGCGGAAAGCCGGCGCCGGACCGGCGAAGGCGGGTTCCGCCGTCGCCGGCTTGAACGGTGGCATGAACACATTGGTCACCGCCCTGGTAGCGGATCTCCGGGACCGCGGCGCAGAGCTGTTGACGGACAAGCGTGCCGAAGACGTAGTGAAGACCCGGGACGGCTGGCGGGTCGCCGCCGGCGGTTCAACGTACGACGCCGGACGGTTGGTGGTTGCGCTGGACGGTCCGGCCGCCGTCGGGCTGCTGGAGAAGTCCGTGCCTGCCTTGGCTGGCTTGCGTCCCGCGCCCGGACCCCTGGTGAGCCTGGTGACGCTCGTGGTGGACCTGCCTGAGCTGGACAGCCGGCCACGTGGCACCGGAATCCTGGTGGCACCGCAAACCCCTGGCATCACAGCCAAGGCACTGACCCACGCCACGGCCAAATGGGACTGGTTGGCTGAGGAAGCCGGTCCCGGGACGCATGTGGTGCGCCTGTCGTATGGTCGTCGCGAAGAAGCCGGTGGGGGAGCAGATGTGGTCCTGGACGACAACGCACTCCTGGCCGCAGCGCTGGAGGATGCGTCGAAGCTGCTGACGGTGCCGGTGTCCGGCAGTGACGTTGTCGACTGGGATGTCGTCCGGTGGGCGGGAGCCTTGCCCTTCGCCGCCGTCGGTCATAAACAGCGCGTAGCCGAAGTCAGGAAGGTGTGTGCCGCTGCCGAGGGCTTGGTGGTGGTGGGCGGTTGGTTGGCTGGAAACGGCTTGGCGGCCGTCGTTGCTGACACGCGGCGGCAACTCGCCCAGGGAAGCGGCGAGGAAGCAACGATTCCGTGATTTACATCACTTCTACGCAATGTAGAACTGATCCGTTTCGACTTAGGGGCCGGCACGGGGCAAACTTGAACCATGAGCCACACTTCTGTCGAATCTGTCACTAAAACTGCTGAAACCGAAGAGCAGTTCTTTACGCTCTGGACTGTTTTCAAGCGCTCTGCCGACGTCCTGCGCAGCGGCGATGCTGCCCAGGAATTCGAAGCCCTGGTAGAAAAGCTCGCTGCTGACGGAGTGGTCCTGCGCGGCAGCTACGATGTCTCGGCGATGCGCTCCGACGCCGACATCATGGTGTGGCTCCATGGGGCCAAGCCGGAGGACCTGCAGGCAGCGGTCCGCTCCATCCGCCGAAGCAAGCTCTTCGCCGGAACCGAAATCGTCTGGTCCGCCATGGGTGTGCACCGCGAAGCGGAGTTCGCCAAGAGCCACGTCCCGGCTTACGCCCGCGGGGTTGAACCCAGCACCTGGCTCTGTGTCTACCCCTTCGTCCGCTCCTACGAGTGGTACATCCTGCCCGCTGAAGAGCGTGGCGCCATGCTCCGCGAGCACGGCATGCTGGGCCGGGAGTTCCCGCAGGTCATCTCCAACACCGTCTCCTCCTTCGCATTGGGCGACTGGGAATGGATCCTGGGCCTTGAGGCTCCCGAGCTCGTGGACCTGGTGGATCTCATGCGCCACCTCCGCGCCACCGACGCCCGCAACCACGTCCGTGAAGAAATTCCCTTCTACACCGGCCGCCGGGTCACCGCAGCCGAGATTGCCGAGGTCCTCGCGTGAGCGCACCGATCGTCTCCACCGAACTGAACGAAGTGACCGAACGTGGCCGCCAGGCGCCCCAAAACTACGATGCCGTGCTCCTGGCGTCCTTCGGTGGTCCTGAAGGCCAGGAAGACGTCATTCCGTTCCTGCGCAACGTCACCCGTGGCCGTGGAATCCCGGACGAACGCCTCGAAGAGGTCTCGCACCACTACCGCGCTTTTGGCGGCATCAGCCCCATCAACCAGCAGAACCGTGAACTGAAGGCCGCGATCGAGGCCGAACTTGCCACGCGCGGCATCGACCTGCCGGTCCTGTGGGGCAACCGCAACTGGGACCCTTACATCGCGCCGGTCCTCCAGGACGCTTACGACGCCGGCCACCGCCGCATCCTGATGCTCACCACCAGCATCTACTCCTGCTACTCCAGCTGCCGCCAGTACCGCGAGGACATCGGCATCGCGCTGACCGAAACCGGTTTGGACGGCAAGCTCCAGGTGGACAAGATCCGCCAGTACTTCGACCACCCGGGCGTGGTCCAGCCGTTCCTCGAGGGAACTGCCGCCGGCCTGGAAGAGATCCGGGCCAAGCTTGCAGCTGCAGGCGAAGCTGACCCGGACTCCAAGATCCGGGTCCTGTTCGCCACGCACTCCATCCCGACGCGGGACGCTGAAGCCGCGGGCCGTTCGGAAGACGAGCCCCGCGAATTCGCCGAAGGCTCCGCCTATGCAGCCCAGCACCTTGCCAACGCGCAGGCCATCATGGACGTCGTGGCGCCGAACGTCGCGTGGGACCTTGTGTACCAGTCGCGCTCGGGTGCTCCGCACATTCCGTGGCTCGAACCGGACATCAACGACCACCTTGAAGAAATCGCCCCGCAGGGTGTTCGCGGTGTGGTCATTGTTCCCCTTGGCTTCGTCAGCGACCACATGGAAGTTGCCTGGGACCTCGACACCGAGGCACTGGAGACCTGCAAGAACCTCGACATTGCAGCAACCCGCGTCCCGACGCCGGGCACGCACGCGGCTTTTGTTGCCGGACTCGTGGACCTCATCTGTGAGCGGACTGTCGATAACAACATCGCAGACCGTCCCCACGTCACGGACCTCGGCCCTTGGTACGACGTCTGCCGCCCGAACTGCTGCGAGAACTTCCGGGGCGCCAAGCCCGTCATTGCCGAAGTTGGAACCACCGTGGGAACCCGCCACGATGCCTACCCCGCCTCGGAGGCAGCCAAGTGACAGTCCGCATCGGAACCCGGGCGAGCAAGCTTGCCCTGACGCAGACCCAGCAAACAGCAGACAAGCTGGCTGCGGTGGGTGGCTTCCCGGTGGAGCTGGTGCACATCAAGACCGAGGGCGACGTCAAAACCGGGTCCCTCTCCCAAATGGGCGGAACCGGTGTGTTTGTTGCCGCGCTCAGGGATGCGTTGCTGGCGGAGAACTGCGATGTCGCTGTGCACTCGCTTAAGGACCTCCCCACGGGTTCAGCGCTTGGACTCTCCATCGCCGCCACCCCCACCCGTGTGGACGTCCGGGACGTTCTGTGCGCGCGAGAGGGCATGACGCTGGCCCAGCTGCCCGCGGGCGCCAAAGTCGGCACCGGTTCACCCCGGCGTGCGGCGCAACTCCGTGCGGCCCGCCCGGACATCGAGGTACTGGATATCCGCGGCAACGTCGATACCCGCCTCGGCCGTGTCCCCGGGCTTCCCGGAAACGCGACCGACGAGGTTGTCCCCGGCAAGTCGTGCGACCTCGACGCCGTGGTGCTTGCCGCGGCCGGCTTGGAACGGATCGACCGTCTGGATTCCGTCAGCGAGTTCTTCGGCACCGACGTGATGCTGCCGGCGCCGGGACAGGGAGCTTTGGCCATTGAGTGCCGTACCGAGGACGCGCCCGCGCAGGGTTCGACCGGCGAGGGCTCCCACGGCGTGCTGGCACAGGCGCTTGCAGCACTGAACGACGACGACACGCGCCTTGCCGTGACGGCTGAACGTGCGGTGCTGGCCCGGCTTGAGGCCGGATGCGCGGCTCCCGTGGGTGCCTACGCTTTCCGCAAGGGCAGCATGTTGCACCTGGAGGCCGTAGTGTGCGCAGTGGATGGGACCAAGACGGTCCGCGAGAAGAAAGCCACCGACGGATTGACCGAAGTGGGAGCCACGCTGCTGGGCATCGAAGTTGCCGAACTTCTGCTGGCCGCGGGCGCCGCGGAGATCGCGGACCTTGCAGCGTCCTGAGCAAGCGGATGCCGGGCATGCCACTGCCCGGCACGCCAGGTCCGGGCAAGCCAGGACACGCTTGGCCGGTCGGCGGATCCTGATCACCAGGAGCGCCGACCGGGCCCGTCCGCTGGCAAGCCTCCTCAGCGGTTTGGGGGCCGAGCCTCTGGTCCTGCCCTTGATCGATTTCGAAAGGGCGCAGGACCAGCCCGCCCTTGATGCAGGACTGGACAGGCTCTTCGCAGGGGACTTTGACTGGCTGGTCATCAGCAGCATCACCACCGTAAGGGTCCTGGTGGAGAAAGCCGCCGAACGCGGCGTCCCCCTGCCCGACCTGCTGTCCGCCGGAACCAAAGTGGCCACCATTGGAGCATCCTCGCGCCATGTCCTGGAATCCCTTGGCTTCAGCGTTGACTTGGTTCCATCCGGCGCCCAGTCCGCTGAAGGCTTGGTGGAGGTCTGGGAGCAAGCACCTTCGCGGGTGTTCCTGCCGCAGGCCGATATCGCAGCACCCGGCCTGAGGGACGGTTTGTCTACAAAGGGTGCCGACGTGACCGCAGTCGTTGCCTATCACACTGTCGATTACCCGGCCCGTGAGGAAATGCGCCTCGGCGCCCGGTTGCCTGCCGCCGTCGTCAATTCCGGGGACGGGACTCCATCGGTCCTTGACCCCGCCGAGGCCCGGAAGGCGTTCGACGCCGGGACCATGGACGCCGTGGTGGCCGCCTCACCCAGTGCCGCACGGCGGCTGGCGGCCATCTTCCCGACGCTGGGCGGGAGCCGCTTCATCGCGATCGGACGTCCGACGGCGGCTGAAGCTTCCCGGCTCGGCATCACCGTGGCAGCGACCGCCAAAGAACCAACACCGGACGGCATTGTGGCCGCCCTGGAATCTGTTTTCGCCAACGAAGGGAATCCGCAATGAGCTTTCCGAACCATCGTCCCCGCCGCTTGCGCACCACTCCCGCCATGCGCAGGCTCACTGCTGAGAACAGGTTGGCTCCCGCCGACCTGATCCTCCCGGCCTTCATCCGTGAGGGCCTCACGGAGCCAAGTCCCATCAGTTCCATGCCCGGCGTCGTCCAGCACACCACCGACTCTTTGAAGCGGGCAGCCGCCGAAGCCGTCGGGCTTGGCGTGGGCGGCATCATGCTGTTCGGTGTGCCTGCGGTCCGCGATGCCCGGGGCACTGCGTCCCTTGACCCGGACGGCGTCCTGAACAAAGCCATCCGGGACGTCAAAGCCGAAGTTGGGGACGACCTTGTCATCATGGGCGACGTTTGCCTCGACGAGTTCACCGATCACGGGCACTGCGGAGTGCTGGACGCCGAGGGCTACGTCGACAACGACGCAACTTTGGAGATCTACGCCCAAATGGCTGTGGCGCAGGCCGATGCGGGTGCCCATGTGCTGGGGCCATCGGGCATGATGGACGGGCAGATTGCCGTCATCCGCCAGGCCCTGGAGGAATCCGGCCACAAGAACACCGCAGTCCTGGCGTACGCCGCCAAGTACGCTTCAGCGTTCTACGGCCCGTTCCGCGAGGCTGTCGATTCGCAGCTCAAGGGTGACCGGCGCACCTACCAGATGGATGCCGCCAACCGCCGCGAAGCCATCCTCGAGGTTGAACTCGACCTCGAAGAAGGTGCGGACATGGTGATGGTCAAGCCGGCCATGAGCTACCTCGACATCCTGGCCGATGTAGCTGCCATGAGCCCTGTCCCGGTCTCGGCCTACCAAATCTCGGGTGAGTACGCCATGATCGAAGCAGCTGCCGCCAATGGTTGGATCGACCGGCGCGGTGCCATCACCGAATCGGTGCTCGGGATCAAGCGTGCCGGAGCCGATACCGTCCTGACCTATTGGGCCTCCGAACTGGCAGGCTGGCTGAAGGAGTCCTGATGACATCCGTTCCCTCCGATCCCACGGCACCCGTTCCCGCCGACCAGATCCTCCTCGGGCTGAACACCTTCGGTGATGCCGGGCTCGACGCCGAGGGGAACCCCAAGGAGCACGCGCAAGTCCTGCGTGAGCTGCTGGAGGAAGCGAAGCTGGCCGACGCCGTCGGAATCCATGCGTTTGGCGTAGGAGAGCACCACCGCCGCGACTTTGCGGTTTCCGCGCCCGAGGTCTTCCTGGCGGCGGCGGCAGCCGTGACCTCGCGGATCCGGCTTGGCTCGGCTGTGACTGTCTTGAGTTCCGATGATCCAATCCGTGTGTTCCAGCGGTTCGCCACCGTTGACGCGATCTCCAATGGCCGGGCTGAAGTGATGCTCGGGCGGGGATCGTTCATCGAGTCCTTCCCGCTGTTCGGCCTGGACCTGGCGGACTACGAGGTCCTCTTTGAAGAGAAGCTGGAACTCTTTGACAAGGTGCGGGCGCAAATGCCGGTGCATTGGGAGGGACGCACACGGCCGAACGTCAGCGGCCTGCAGGTATATCCGAAACTCCAGCACCATCTGCTTCCGGCCTGGATCGGAGTGGGCGGAACACCGGAATCGGTGCTGCGCTGCGCTGAATACGGCTATCCCATCATCTTCGCGATCATCGGGGGAGAGCCACGGCGCTTTGCCCCCTTGGTCAACCTATACCGCGAAGCGATGGCCAAGTACGGTCACCCGATGCGCCCGATTGCAACGCACTCTCCCGGATTCATCGCCGACACCGACGAAGCTGCCCGCGAGGAACTTTTCCCGCACTGGCTTGAACAACGCAACAGGATCGGTGCCGAGCGTGGCTGGGGACCGGGCAACCGCGGCGAATTCGATGCCATGTGCGGTCCTGAAGGTGCCCTCTACGTAGGTTCGCCCGAGACCGTTGCGCAGAAGATCGCGCTGCTGAAGCGGAACCTTGGAGTGGACCGCTTTGACCTCAAGTACAGCAACGGCACGTTGCCCCACCAATCCATGATGCGTTGCATCGAGCTTTACGGCACCGAGGTGGCTCCGCGGGTTGCCAAACTGCTGGCTTCGGCCTGACGCCCCTCGCTACTGCCAGGCGGCAGGCCCGCCCTGGAAACACTGAAAGAATAGGTACCATGACGTCAAACACCCCTGTGTCCGATCAGCTTTTCGACCGCGCACGGTCCCTGATGCCCGGCGGCGTGAACTCGCCGGTGCGCGCCTTCGGTTCCGTGGGCGGAAACCCGAAATTCATGGTCTCCGCCAAGGGCGCCTACCTCACCGACGCTGACGGCCAGGAATACGTGGACCTTGTGTGTTCATGGGGGCCGGCGCTCCTCGGCCACGCGCACCCGGCCGTGCTCGATGCCGTGCACGCAGCCGTTGACCGGGGCCTTTCCTTCGGCGCCTCCACCCCTGATGAAGCAAACCTTGCGGAGATCGTCAAGGAACGCGTCTCCGCCGTCGAACGCCTGCGGATGGTCTCCACCGGTACTGAAGCGACCATGACGGCTGTGCGCTTGGCCCGCGGATACACCGGCCGGAACCTGATTATCAAATTCGCCGGCTGCTACCACGGCCACCTGGACGGATTGCTTGCCGCTGCAGGCTCCGGCGTCGCCACCTTGGCGTTGCCCGGATCGGCAGGGGTTACGGAAGCTACCGCGGCCGAGACTTTGGTGCTGCCCTACAACGACCTCGACGCCGTTGAGGCCGCCTTCGCTGCCCACGGCAAGAACATCGCTGCCGTCATCACCGAAGCAGCCCCTGCCAACATGGGCGTCGTCACCCCGGGGGAGGGCTTCAACGCCGGACTGTCCCGCATCACCAAGGAACACGGTGCCCTCCTGATCCTCGACGAGGTCCTGACCGGATTCCGCACCGGCTATGCGGGCTACTGGGGCCTGACTGGCCGCCAGGAAGGCTGGGCTCCGGACCTGCTCACCTTCGGCAAAGTCATCGGCGGCGGAATGCCGACGGCGGCACTTGGCGGCCGCGCCGACGTCATGGACTACCTTGCTCCTGTTGGTCCCGTCTACCAGGCAGGTACGCTGTCCGGGAACCCGGTGGCCATGGCTGCCGGCGTCGCGACGCTGAGCCACGCAACGCCCGACGTTTACGCCTACGTGGATGCCCGTTCGCTGGAGCTCTCCGCAGCCCTGTCCTCCGCCCTTGATGCCGAAGGCGTGGACCACTCCATCCAGCGGGCAGGGAACCTGTTCTCGGTTGCCTTCGGGACATCCGCCAACGGCGTCCACAATTACGACGACGCCCAGGGCCAGGAAAGCTTCCGCTACGCACCGTTCTTCCACTCCATGCTGGATTCCGGTGTCTACCTTCCGCCGTCTGTCTTCGAGGCCTGGTTCCTGTCCGCAGCCCACGACGACGCTGCCATGAACCGCATCATCGAGGCCCTCCCGGCTGCCGCCAAGGCCGCGGCTTCGGCCTAGCGTATTGTCTTCTGCCCAGGACGGCGACACTGCCCGGTGTCGCTGTCCTGGGCATTGTTGTCTTTGACCAGGGTAGGCTCGTAGGTGGAAACCCAACCCCCAACGAACACACGGTTTACCATGCGCAAGTCCAACACCATTGCATCCCTCAGCGTGAGCATCGCCGCCGCTGGAGCCTTGATCGCCATGGCGTCAGGGTGTTCTGCCGGGACGGCATCCGGCGGCCCGTCCTCTGCGGAAGGAACATCGCCGGCAGCGTCGCCGTCGCAGCCCACTGCGTCCGCCGCGCCTGCGAGCACCCCTCCTTCCGCTACCGCGCCTTCGACACCTTCGGTACCTGCACCTGCACCCGCCTCCTCCAATGCGTCCGCGGCCGGGCAACAGCTCGCCGCCCTGAGTCTTGAGCAGCGCGTTGGGCAGCTGTTCATGGTGGCGGCAAAAGCGACCGGCGCCGAGCCGGCCACCATGGAGGCGCTGAAGAAGTACCACATCGGAAATGTGTATCTCAGCGGCCGAAGCAAGGCGGGAACGACTACTACTGCCACGGTTGTTTCGTCGTTGACCGGGACGGTTTCGCCTGCCACAACCGGTGGTGTGCCGCTGTTCGTCGCCACAGACCAGGAAGGAGGACTTGTCCAGGTTCTCTCCGGACCTGGGTTCTCCACGATCCCCGCCGCGCTGGTCCAGGCATCATCCGGAGCTGCCAAACTCCGTTCGGACGCCGCCGTTTGGGGCAAGGAACTCCGCAGCGTCGGCGTAAACGTCAACCTTGCGCCGGTGCTTGATACTGTGACCAGTCCGCAGTTTGCGCCTTCCAACGGCCCCATCGGCCACTTCCAACGTGAGTACGGCTTTGCACCCGATACGGTCTCGGAACTTGGGAATGCCTTCGCCGCAGGGATGAAGGATGCCGGCGTGGCCCCGGTGGTCAAGCACTTCCCCGGGTTGGGGCGCGTGGTGCCCAACACCGATGTCACCAGTCACGTGCGCGATACCGCCACCACCCGGACGGATCCCGCACTGGAGCCCTTCAAAGCGGCCATCACGTCGGGGGCTCAGTGGGTCATGGTCTCCAATGCCTACTACGACAAAATCGATCCGGCCAACATTGCCCCCTTTTCCCCCGCGATCATGGACACCATGCTGAGGGGAGATGCCGGATTCACCGGCATTATCCTCTCCGATGACGTCTGCAGCGCCGCACAATTGGAGGCGTGGTCCGATGCCGACCGTGCAGTGAACTTCTTCACTGCCGGGGGAACCATGCTGGTCTGCGCTGATGCCACCAGTATTCCCGCGATGCACCAGGCAGTGGTGAAGAAGGCCTTGGCAGATCCGGTCTTCCGTGCCAAGGTCGATGCCGCGGCCCTCACGGTGCTGCGGGTCAAGAACGGACAGTAGACGCGAGAAAGCCCCGCCTCCCACGGTGGCCATTCACATGGCCGTCCTGGAAGGGCGGGGCTTCTTTGCAGCCTTGGACCGCGTCCGCATGAGGCCCGGTACTGCCTAGAGAACGTCCGAGAGGAAGCCCTGAAGGCGTTCCGTCTGCGGGTTGGTGAACAGCTGCTCCGGGGGACCGGATTCAACCACCACGCCTGCGTCCATGAAGGTCACGACGTCTGAGACGTTGCGGGAGAAGCCCATTTCGTGGGTTACCACCACCATGGTCATGCCGCCCTGGGCAAGATCGGTCATGAGGGCGAGAACGCCCTTGACCAGTTCAGGGTCCAGGGCCGAGGTTGCTTCATCGAAGAACATGACCTCGGGCTTCATGGCCAGCGCCCGGGCGATGGCGACACGTTGCTGCTGCCCTCCGGAGAGGTTTGCCGGACGCGAATCGGCCTTGTGCTTCAGGCCCACCAGGTCGAGCTGCGCCAAGGCCTCTTCGCGGGCTTGATCCTTGGACATGCCGCGGAGCTTGCGCAACGCCAAAGAAATGTTGTCGGCCACGGTCTTGTGTGGGAACAGGTTGAACTGCTGGAACACCATGCCGATGCGGCGGCGGAGTTCGTCAGGGTTGTCCTTCAGGACGGACTTGCCGTCGAGCAGGATGTCGCCCTGGTCCGGTTCGATGAGCCGGTTCATCACGCGCAGAAGGGTCGACTTGCCCGAGCCCGAGGGACCGATGACCGATGCCGTGGTGCCCTTTTCGACGTGCAGGTCGATGCCGCGCAACACATGGTTGCTGCCAAACGACAAGTGGATGTTCTTGGCGGTCAGCGAACCTGAAGCGAATTCACTCATGCCTGGGCTCCTTTTCCTACCACTGCTGCTGCTTCATCCGGTTCCTTCTTCTCAGGGCGGCCGGCGCGCATGCGGGCGTCAATGAAGTTCACGAAGTGCGTGAGCGGGATCGTCATTGCCAGGTAGAAGATGGCTGCTGCGACGTACGGTGACAGGTTGCCGCTGTTGGCCGCTGCGTCCTTGCCGATCTGGAAGATTTCGCGCTCAGTCGCCAGCAGGCCGAGCATGAAGACCAGGGATGATTCCTTGATCAATGCAATGAACTGGTTGACCAAGGCCGGCAGCACACGGCGGATGCCCTGGGGCACCACTACGAGCCGCATGGACGAGGCATAGCTGAACCCCAGCGCGCGGGTGGCCTCGAGCTGGCCCTTGTCCACGCTCTGGATACCGGACCGGAAGATCTCGCCAATGTATGCACCGGACATCAAGGACAGCGCTGCGATGGCCATGGGGTACGGACTCGTGGAGCCCGTGAGTTCACGAATGATCGGGCCGAAACCGAAACCGATCACCAGGATGGTCAGCACGGGAGGGAGCCCGCGGAGAATGTCCGTGTAGATTCGGGCTACCCACCGTGCTGCCGCGTTCCGGGAAATCCCCATCAGGGCAAGCAGCATGCCGAGGGCGGTCCCAATGATGCCGGAGACCACAGCCAGGACGATCGTGTTGGGCAGGCCGACCGCGAACATCTTGGGGATGACTTGGCCCATCGCCTCCCAGTCAAAGAAGGTATCGGCTAATTGATTGAGGATATCCATGGAACGCCTTGGTTACTTGGCCGGGAGCTGGACGGCCTTGCTGCCCGGCTTCCACCCCTGGGGAGTCTGCTCGGCAGCCGTCGGACGGTCCTTGTACCACTCGGCGGTGAGCTTGGCCCACGTGCCGTCAGCGATGACAGCGTCCAGACCGGAGTTCAGGGCGTCGATCAGCGGCTTGTTGTCCTTGTTCACGGCGTAGGCGGTGAAGTTCTGGGTGTTGACAACCTTCTCGGCGATCTTGGTGTTGTCGCCTTCCTTGACCTGGCCTTCGGCCTGCTGGGACGGGGCAACCCAAGCGTCGATCTGGCCGTTCTTTACGTTGCCGTAGACGGTGTTGTAATCGGGGAAACGTACCGGCTCAATCTTGAGGGTGTTCGACATGTAGTCATCCTGGACCGTACCCTGGACGACGCCGATGCGGAGGCCTTCCTTGATGTCGCCGAAGCCAGTGATCTTGGAATCGCTCTTGGTCACTACGGCCATGTAGCCGAAGTCGTAGCCGTTGGTGAAGCCAACCGTCTTGCGACGGGCGTCGGTGGTGGAGATCGAGGAGGATCCGACGTCGAACTGCTTGTTGCCCACCTGGGACAGCAACGCGGAGAAATCAGTGGAAGCGAACTCGACCTTGAGGCCCAGCTTGTCACCGATGGCGCGCAGGAGCTCGTTGTCGTAGCCGGTGAACTTGCCGGAAGGATCGATGAAGATGTTCGGCGGGGCATCGGACAGGGTGCCGACGCGGATTGTGCCGTCGGTGATGAGGCCCAGCTTGGACTTGTCGATCTTGTCCAGGGGAGTGACGTCAGCGGTGGTGAAGCTGTCCAGCGACTTCTGGTCGCTTCCGGCGAGTGCGTCAGTGGGTGTTCCGCTGGGCTGGGAGCTTCCTCCGCCGCAGGCTGCCAGGGAAATCACCAAGGCTGCGGCCACAGGGGCAACAGACAGCCACTTAGGGGCTTTGAATTTCATGAAGAAATCACTTTCATCGGGTCACGGAGACGTTTCGCGGTGGGCGGGGAAACGGCAGCACTACAACGGTTGGCTGTCCTAGCAGACTTCAACCCGCCAAACTTAATTATGTCACCAGCCCATTGGCTCCCGGTGAATCGAATAAACGGTTGCTCACACTCGATTTTTCCGAAGTATCTTCCCCTGAAAGGCATTCATTGGGTGCAGGGTTCCGGCGGTCGCGTCTGTGATGGAATCCCCGCCTGAAGGCGCGGACAATCGGAGTTCCCGAAAATCTTGTGACTTGCGTCGCAGCAATTCCTTACCAGATGAGACCTAGAAGCCGCCGCGGCTCGCGTCGACGGGAGGAAGTACCGGCCATTCACCTTCGATGACGGCGGTGGGCTTGCTGCGGCGCAAATACTGCTGGAAATCGGCAGCCTGGGACGCCGCCCAGTCTACTTGGAGCTGGTGGAGCGTGGAGGCGGGCATCTGGAGCTTGGGGAACTTGCCTGCCATGGCATCGAGGACCCGGAGTGTGGCAAGGGCATCCGCGGCAGAGGTATGTGCGTTGGTCAGATCGACGCCGTACTCCTCGCACAGGGCAGTCAGTGTCCGCTTGCCCTTGCGGTACCGGTCCACCTGCTTGTTCATGACGTACGGATCCAGGACGGGGAAGCGGCTCAGCTGCGGAATGCCATAGCGGGCGGATTCAGCGGCCAAGACGGTGAAATCGTAACTGGCGTTGAAAGCGATAACCGGAGTTCCGGCGTCGAACAGTTCCTGCAGTACCCCGGCGACCTCGCCGGTGACTTCCGCCGCCGGCCGGCCTTCAGCCCTCGCCTTTTCCGTGGTGACTCCGTGTACTTCGCTGGCTTCGGCGGGGATCTCCACGCCCGGATCCGCCAACCATTCGTGCTCCGCGATGAGTTCCCCCCGGGCGTCCACCACGGTGATGGAAGCGGTGACGATCCGGGCGGAGCGGGAGTTCTTCCCGGTGGTCTCAAGGTCGAATGCGGCGCGGGAGAGGGTGTTCCAGGAGCTCATGCTTTTCACGCTACCGGCTGGCTCCGACACTATTGGGTACGACACTCCTGCCGTTAGGCTGAACACATGCGGATGGAGTACGTGACGGCGGTCCTGGCTGTCGTAGACCTCGTTCCGCCAGGTTCAGCGGTGTCCTACGGCGACATCGCCGAGCTCCTCGGTTCAGGCGGACCCCGGCAGGTTGGCGCCGTCATGAGTCACTACGGAAGTGCCGTTGCGTGGTGGCGCGTCCTGCGCGCAAGCGGTGAAGCACCTGCTGGCCATGAGGCCGACGCGCTGCGGCACTATCTGGAAGAAGCCACTGCGCTGCATGGTGCGTACCAGGCCTTCATGCTGACCGGCGAAGGCCGCTGGCGCGTGGACCTTGCCCTGGCCCGGTGGGCCCCCACGGACGACGATTTTGACCGACTTGATGTGATCTCCGACCAGTTGGAGCGTCAACTCCATATATTGTCGGTGCCCGATGATGAAATGACTGTGTGACCGCGACTCCTGCAAAAATACGCCAAGCATCCGCAGCCCTTCGGCTGCTGCCGCCGCGCGAAACCCATTACGCGGCCCCGATCCTCTCGCCCGACCAGGACGCTGTGGTCTCGCTGCCCCAGGGGAGCGGACCTATCCTCGTTCCCGGAGGCCCGGGAACCGGCAAATCCACCGTCCTCGTGGAGTCTGCTGTCCGCCGTGTCCGCGATGGCCTGAACCCTGAACAAATACTCATTCTTGCCCCGGGGCGCCACGCCGCGGCGGCCTTGCGGGACACCTTTACGGGTCGCTTGGACCGCAGCCTCAGTACGACGCCGGCCCGCACCTGGGCGTCGTACGCTTTCGATATCATCCGGCGCGCCAAAGCCGAAGGTGTCCTGCCGCTCGCGCGGCCGCCGAAACTGCTGTCCGGACCGGAGCAGGACCTCATCATCAAGGAGCTCCTGGAGGGCCACGCCCGTCCGGGCTTCCAGTTGCCATGGCCGGAGGACCTTGCCGCAGCCCTTCCCACGCGCGGTTTCCGCCATGAGATCCGCCAGCTGTTCGACCGCATCATCGAATCCGGACGCACAGCCGACGACCTCGTCGGCTTGGCCTACGAATGCGGCAGGCCCGACTGGATGGCTGCTGCCGAACTCTACAGCGAGTACAGGGACGTTCTTGACCTGCGCATGCCGGAGGCTTTCGACCCCGCCGGGATCATCACCACGGCGCGGCAGATATTCCAGGAGTCACCGGCTTTCCTGGCGGAAGAACGTAAACGCATCCAACTGTTCCTGGTGGACGACGCCCAGGAATCCAATCCGGCGGTTTTCGAACTCCTGGCCGACGTGGCTGAAGGCAAGGACGCCGTGGTGACCTACTCGCCGGATACGGTCGTCCAGGGTTTCCGTGGCGCACGGCCGGATCTTGTAGCGGAGTTGCCGTCCCTGCTGGGTGGTCCGGAGCGCGTGGTCCTGGAACGTCCCTTGTCCGTTACGCACCGCCACGCTCCTGCAATCGCTGAGGCCTGGACCCGGGTGGCGGCACGCATCTCCCAGCGTTCGGGAGGACAGCTGGCCCGGCAAATGGAACAACCTGCCCACTGCGGTGATTCCAGCCCGACACCGGTGGCCCGCGGCCGGGTGGAAGGCCATGTGCTGCCCTCCGCCGTCCATGAAATGCGCTATGTCGCCCAGCGGATCCTTGAAGCCCAGTTGCGGGAAGGCCGTGGTTTCAGCGACATCGCGGTGATCGTCCGCAATGGCGGGCAGATCTCGCAGCTGCAGCGTTACCTCGGCGGGCAGGGCATACCAGTGCGTGTTCCCGTGGCAGACTCTGCGGTTCGCGACGAAGTCGCCGTGCGTCCCCTCCTTGAGGCGTTTGCCGTCGTGCTGGATCCGGCAAAGCTGACTCCCGAGACCGCTGTCTCCCTCCTGACCTCACGCATCGGCGGGGCCACCGCCATCGAGCTGCGACGCCTCCGGCAGTCGCTCCGGCGAGAGGAACTGCTCGGTGGTGGCGGCCGGTCCAGTGACTCACTGCTGGTCGAGGCGCTGCTGGAACCCGGGGCATTGGCCTCACTGGGAATAGAGGGGAGCGCGGCGCGCAGGCTTGCCCGCATGATTGCGGCCGGCACCGCAGCGGCCGCGGAGCCCGGGGCCAACGCCGAGTCCGTCCTCTGGGCGTTGTGGCAGGCAACGGGTTTGTCCTCGCGATGGGCAGAAGCAGCTTTGGAAGGCGGTGCCGGCGGGGCCCGCGCTGATCGGGACCTTGATGCCATGATGGCGCTGTTCCACACCGCAGAGCGGTACGTGGACCAGCTCCCTGGCTCCGGTCCCGAGCAGTTCCTGGACTATCTGTTGAACCAGGAGCTGCCCATGGACACGTTGGCAGCCCGCGCGCAGCTTGAGGACTGCGTGGAAATCATGACGCCGGCCAGCGCTGCCGGACGGGAATGGCCGGTGGTAATTGTCGCTGGCCTGCAGGAAGGCGTCTGGCCAAATACCCGCCTGCGCGGTGAACTGCTGGGCAGCACTGTGTACGCGGACGCGGTGGAACACGGCGTGGAGTATGCCTTGGGCCGGGGGCCGCTCAGCAGGCTCCGGGACATTCGCTACGACGAACTCCGGAGTTTCTCCACTGCGGTATCCCGCGCACACGAAGTCCTGGTCTGCACTGCTGTTTCCTCCGAGGATGAGCAACCGTCTGCGTTCCTCGACTACGTGGCTCCCTTGGACCAGGGGGAGTACAAGCGCGGCTATACCCCCGTGGACCGCCCCATGACGCTGCGCGCCCTGGTGGCTGAACTCCGTCAGCATGTCCAGTTGGATGATTCTTCGGGCCAGGATCTCCAAACCACCGAAGAGGCTGCGAGGATTCTGGCCAGGCTTGCCAGTACGGAGCCTCCGGTGCCGGGGGCAAACCCGGATACGTGGTGGGGACTGGCGCCCCTGAGTTCCACCGAGCCAGTGGTGCCGCCCGGAGGTACAGTGTCGGTTTCACCATCCAAGGTCGAGGCCGTGCACAAATCCCCGCTGGACTGGTTTGTCCAGGCCGCCGGGGGTGAGGCCGCCACAGACTTCGCCCGAAGCCTGGGCACGTTGGTCCACAGCATCGCACAGGACCTGCCTGAAGCCTCGGGTGCAGAGTACGTGGCCGAGCTGGTCCGCCGCTGGCCCACGTTGGGCATGAAAGACAATTGGGAGGGGAAGCTGGACTACCAGCGGGCTGAGTTGATGGTCCGAAAGCTGGCCCAGTATGTCATCATCATGCGCAGCGAGGGTAGGAGCCTGTTGGCGGTTGAGCACGACTTCGACGTCGAGCTTCCCGATGTTCACCTGGAAACAGGCGCCGGAGATGCTGATTCCGAATCTCCCCGGCGCCATGCCGTCCTGCGCGGACAGGTTGACCGCTTGGAGATCGACTCTGAGGGAAGACTGGTTATTGTCGATCTCAAAACCGGCAAGAGGCAACCCGGCAAGGCGGAGGTCGCCAACCATCCCCAGTTGGGGGCCTACCAGGCCGCGGTTTTGAAGGGGGCGTTCCAGGATGCCTTGCCCGCTCGGCAAGACGCAGGCGATGAGCCCGTCGCAGCCCCTGTCCCTGGCGGTGCGGTGTTGGCCCAGCTCGGAACCAAGACCAAGAGTCCTGCCGTTCAGCAGCAGGATCCTTTGGACCCGGAGGACAACTGGGCCGAAGGCCTCGTCAATGAGGCTGCCGTATTGATGGCCGGGGCAACGTTCGAAGCAAGGCACGACCCCGGCAAGGGAAGCCACGGCGGGCATGGTTGCCGGCTGCCGGACATTTGCCCGCTGTGCGCCCGAGGAAAGCAGGTCACCGAATGAGTACCGAAGTTCTTGACGGATTTGGAGGCCTTTCTTCGTCGGTCGTTGCGGCGGATCTGCCGGAACCCCGCTTCAGTCCTTCGGAACTGGCGGGCATCCTGGGCGAGAAAAACCGTCCTACCGCCGAACAGTCCGACATCATTGCTTCTCCTTTGACGCCGCGCCTGGTCATTGCGGGGGCTGGTTCGGGCAAGACTGCCACGATGGCCGACCGGGTGGTGTGGCTTGTGGCCAACGGCTGGGTTCGCCCGGAAGAAGTGCTGGGCGTAACGTTCACGCGCAAGGCCGCAGGAGAGCTGGCCAGCCGCATCCGGAGCAAGCTTGCAACGCTGCAGCGCGTGGCCGCGGAGGACGACGGCAGTATTGGATTCCCGGAGGGACTGCTTGGTGCCGATGACCTGGAGCCCAGGGTGTCCACCTACCATTCCTACGCCAGCGGAATCGTGTCCGACTACGGGCTGCGGTTGGGGATCGAGCGCGACGTCGTATTGCTGGGCGGCGCGCAGTCCTGGCAGTTGGCCAGCGAGGTGGTGGAGGCCTACGACGGCGATTACGAGCACTTCACCGCGGCCAAGTCCACGCTGGTCAACGGCGTCATCCAGCTGGCAGGGGAGTGCGCCGAACATCTCCAGGACCCAGCGTTGGTCCGTGAATGGGTACTTGAACGCGTCCAGGGCTTTGAACAGCTTCCCTATGCGGCGGGCGCCAAGAAGAATCCCACGCAGGCCGTGGGAGATCTGGCCGCCATGCTTCGGACGCGCGCCAGCGTGGCGGACATGGTGGTCCGCTACCAGGAAGCCAAGCGCCAGCGCGGTGTCCTGGACTTCGGGGACCTTGTTGCCTTGGCTGCCCGGATTGCGCGGGACATTCCCTTGGCTGCTGCCACCGAACGCGCCCGCTACAAGGTTGTGCTTCTGGACGAGTTCCAGGACACCTCCCATGCCCAGCTGGTTCTGTTTTCCAGGCTTTTCGGCCAAGGCCACGCTGTCACCGCCGTCGGCGACCCGAACCAATCCATTTACGGATTCCGCGGTGCCTCCGCCGGGCAACTCTTCCATTTCGTGCAGGAGTTCCCGGTTGTCCACGCAGACGGCGGACAGGGTCTGGCCTCTTATTCGGTGGCCCCTACCTCGTACCTGACCACAGCGTGGCGGAACGGGCGAAACATCCTCCAGGCTGCCAACACCATCGCGGCACCCTTGAACAAAGCAGCTGCGATCGACGGGGCGCCGGGGGAGAAGGGGGACCCGGGGAACGTCGCCGTCCCGCCGTTGGTACCCAGCCCGGCCGCTGTGGACGGCAGTGTGGTGATTGGCCGTTTCGGAACGGACGAGGGCGAAGCCGCAGCGATCGTCCGGGATGTCCGGCGATACCAGCGGACAGTGTTCGAGGAAGAACAAGACGGCACTCCCGTGAAGCCAACCATGGCCGTTCTATGCCGCCGAAGGGCTCAGATGGAGTGTCTCCGGCGGGAATTCGAACTGCAGGGAATCGCTTACGAGATCGTCGGGCTCGGTGGTTTGCTGGACACACCCGAGGTGGTGGACCTCGTGGCTACCCTGCGGGTGCTGGCCGATCCGGGACGCTCCGATGCCCTGATGAGGTTGCTCGCCGGCGCGCGCTGGCGGATCGGGCCGGCGGACCTGATGGCCTTCAGCGACTGGTCGAGGTTCCTGGCGCGCCGACGGACGGCTCCGGACTCTCAGGGCGAAGCGCTCGACGCCAACGAAGAGCCGTCAGCCGTCGTGGTCGAAAGCGACATCACCGATGCCGCGAGTTTGGTTGAGGCCCTGGACTACCTGCCGAAGCCGGGCTGGACGTCCGGGCACGGCCGGAGCCTCAGCCACACCGCACTGCAGCGGCTGAACAGTTTGGCCGCAGAGCTGCGTTCTCTCCGGAGCTTTATCGGAGACGACCTCACTACGCTGCTGGGTGAGGTGGAGCGGGCCATGCTGCTTGACATTGAAGTCGCTGCCAAGCCGGGGATCAGCATCCATCAGGCGCGTCGCAACCTGGATGCCTTCCAGGACGCTGCTGCAGGATTCCTTCAAACTTCCCAGCGGATTGATCTTCTTGCGTTCCTGTCCTGGCTTGAGGCGGCAGCATCGGAGGAAGGCGGCCTGGACATCGCCCCGGCGGAAACCAACCGCGAGGCCGTGCAATTGCTGACCGTGCACGCGTCCAAAGGCCTCGAATGGGACGTTGTCTTCGTGCCCGGACTCAATGATGGCTCCTTCCCCAGCAACAGGGATTCCCGATGGAGCACCGGGGCCGCCGCACTGCCGTGGCCCCTGCGGGGAGACCGCGCCGATCTCCCACAATGGGATCTGGACCAGCCTGACCAGAAGGGCTGGCTGGACGCGGAGAAGGAATTCAAATCAGAGGTCCAGCACCACGGTGAAGCGGAGGAACGCCGGCTCGCCTACGTTGCCTACACCCGGGCCAAGTTCGTTCTGTGGACCTCGAGCGCGGCTTGGAATGGCTCCCGCTCGGGTATGGCCGGGATGTCTCCGTTCCTGTCGGAGTTGGCGCCTCTTGTGGACGCTGGCCAGCACCTCGAAGGACACGGTCTTGGCCTGCCCGGCGCCGTGGTGCACCCGGAATCCGTGGCTGAGGAATCCCTACCCGATACCAGCCCTCTCACGGCAGTCCTGGAGGTGGCCCAATTTCCCTACGACCCCCTTGACGGGCCTTCGGACCCCCGGACCGGAACGCGTCTGAGGCTGGCACCTGGTCGTCGCGAGGCGATGGACAGGGCTGCAGCAATGGTCCGTAGCTACATGGAAGATCCCGGGCTTCAAACGCTGTCTTCCTCCCAAGAGCCCTCCTCCCTGAACGGTACAGCCGGGCGATGGTCACAAGAGGCCGAACTGCTGCTGGAACGGCAACGGCTGCGGAAAAACATCCACGACGTCCACTTGCCAAGCCATATCTCCGCATCGCTTTTCGTTGATCTCGGAGACAACCCGGCCGCTGTCCTGTCCCAACTCCGCAGGCCCGTTCCGAGGGAACCTGGGATCTCCGCGCGGAAGGGTACGGCGTTCCACGCTTGGGTGGAGGAGTACTTCGGTACCACCGGGATGCTGGACCTTGACGAAGCACCTGGCTCGGACTCCCACATTGACGAGGCCTACGGCCTGGACGACATGGTGGCCGCGTTCAAGCAATCCGAGTGGGCCCAGCGCGCCCCGGCTTTCGTCGAAGTGCCGGTGGAGACCCGTATTGGCGATGTCGTGGTCCGCGGCCGGATAGATGCGGTGTTCCGCGACGCCGATGGCCGATGGCAGCTTATTGACTGGAAGACAGGGCGCCGTCCCGCCGGCAGGCAATTGGCAATCCGGGCAGTGCAGCTCGCCGTTTACCGGTTGGCGTGGTCACGGCTGAAGGACGTGCCCCTCGATGACGTCAGTGCAGCGTTCTACTACGTAGCGGAGGATGCTGTGGTTCGCCCGCACGATCTAGGCACCGCCGAGGACCTGGAGAGGATCGTTGCCACCGCCCTGAAGGACGGCTGATGGCTTAGACGTTAACGGGCGACGGATGCCTACGAGCGCTCGCCCGCGCGGAGAGGCGTCACGTTGACCACACTGATGGCCGCCGTTGACGTATCGTCGTGTTCAACGGCGGCTTCATCGCGGTCCGTCGGTGCCGAATCCTTCGGCTTCGCCGGAGCATCGGCGTCCGTCGAAGGTTCCGCAGAAGGCTCAGCGGCAGGTATCGCTGCCACCGAAACGGCGGGACCGGCGTCGGGAATTGGTACCACGCTCACCGCAGGCCGGTTCTCGACGGCGGTTGCGGCCTGATGCTCTGCACGCTCCTTCATTGCCGCTTCGGCTTCTTCGTCGCGGCGCGCCTGCTCCTCGATGTCATTGGCCAGGGCCTGAAGCATGGATTCGGCCTCCGCCGTCATGCTCTGGTGTCCGGCTGCCATGGCCTTGACCAAGTACTGGGCCAACGCGAATTCTGCCAGCAGTGCTGCGCGCCGAAGCAAATGGGTGTCCGGGGTGTCCCGTCGGGCCTCGGTGTAATGGGCGAGTACTGACTCCACGAAGGACGTTTCGTTGGATGCCACGAGCCAAGCAAAATCGTCGGCCGGATCACCAATACGCAGATCCGTCCAGCCGGTTACAGCGGTCACGGAATCGTCCTGGACCATCAGGTTGTCCTCATGGAGATCGCCATGGACCACCGAGGTATTGAACCGCCACAGGGCTACGTCCTCCAGAGCGTGTTCCCATCGACGCAACAGCGTGGCAGGAATCTTGCCCGTAGTCGCGGCCTGGTCCAGTTCGTTGAGCTTGCGCTGCCGGAACTCGTTGGCCGAGTAGCTGGGAAGGTCGGCATTGGTGACCAGGGTCAGGGGCAGGTCATGGATCGCTGCCAATGCTGCGCCGATTTCCTTGGCCAACGCCGGGCTGCTGGCCGAAAGCTCCTCGATGGACAGCACGGATCCCTGAAGGTGGGCATACACGAAGGTCGTGAGCGCGCCTTGCCGCACGGTGCCGGCGATCGTGGGCACATGGAAGGGCAATTCAGCACGGATGGCTGGAGCGAAGGCGCGGAGCACCATGAACTCGGTCTCCAGCCGCGTGCTCGCTTCAGGATGGCGCGGCGAACGGACGCGCCAGCGTTTACCTTCCCCGTCAAGCAGCGACGCGGAATCGAAGTCGGCGTCGTCGTCGGGGGAATAGGCTGTAGCCGTCGGCGCCAAACCAGGCACCGCCGCAGTTGCTATAGCGGCCAGTTCGAGCGGTGTTCTTCTCACCACTCCACGGTAGATTGAGTGCGGCCTGTGGCCATGATGCAGTGCGGCGAGTCTCCAGATCTGCAGCAAATCCGCAGTGGAAGAGAGCAAAACGGGCCCGTGCCCGGCCTCCGCGTCCTGCTGTCCACAAGCGGGGATTCTTCCAAATGTTTTTTGTCGGTGCGAGTCAGTACGGTAGATACATGAGTCATACCGAGTCGCCGGCGCTTGCCAACCACCTGATGGACACAGTTCTTCCCGTCCGCCCTGCCATGGTGGATCGCGGTTCGGTTGTCCGCATGAAGCCGGGCATGGTGGAAGACGCCATCGCCTCCGGCACGGCCAAAGCCATGGTGATTTCCCAGCGCAAGGCGTTGGTCACTGCCGAAGGTCTCTGGTTCGGCGACGCCACCGCCCTTTGGGCGGCCCTGAAGCAGTCCGACGCCGGGGCTGCCGCCATCTACCTGGGGACCACCCTGGCGTCCTCGACGTTGCCGGAAGGCACCCAAGTCCTGCTGTTCACCACCGCCGAACCGCCTGCCGCTGGCACAGCCACGATCCCTTCCGATGTCCAGTGGGCCGGTTTCCGGGAGGTCGCTGCCAGCCTGGACGCCATGGACACCGCGTTGTATATCGAAGCCAGCGCCATCTCCAACTGGCATGCCACCCACACGCACTGTCCGCAGTGCGGGAGTCCCACCGACGTCGAAGCGGGCGGCTGGGTCCGGCGCTGCCCCCGGGACAACTCGGAGCATTACCCGCGGACCGATCCCGCGATCATCGTCACCGTCGTTGGCCCGGATGGCCGTCTGCTCTTGGGTGGCGGGGGACCGGTTGATGCCAGGAACTACTCCACCCTGGCCGGATTCGTTGAGCCCGGTGAGTCACTGGAACAAGCGGTGGTCCGGGAAATCGGGGAAGAAGTGGGTGTGCGCGTCACGGCCTGCCAGTACCTGGGCTCCCAGTCGTGGCCATTTCCTGCCTCGCTCATGTTGGGATTCACCGCCACTACGGACGACACCGTTGCCAGGCCCGACGGCGTGGAAGTGACCCGCGCGCGGTGGTTCAGCCGGGATGAGCTGCAGGAAGCCGTGCTCAGTGGCGAAATCACTATTTCCACCCGGCTTTCGATTGCCCGTTCTTTGATCGAGCATTGGTACGGCGGCGTCATCGAAGACCTCCAGCCGTGACGGAGGGGTTATTCAACAACGAGGGCTCGCTTGAGGAGCGCATCCTCGGCGGCCTGGATGACGAGCAACGCGAGGTGGCCAGCACCCTGACGGGTCCCATGTGCGTCTTGGCCGGCGCTGGTACTGGAAAGACCCGTGCCATCACCCATCGCATCGCCTATGGGGTCCATTCCGGGGTCTACAGCCCCCAGCGCTTGCTTGCCGTGACGTTCACCGCCCGGGCTGCTGCCGAGATGCGCAGCAGGCTCCGTGATCTGGGGGTACCGAACGTGCAGGCGCGTACGTTCCATGCCGCGGCCCTGCGCCAGTTGCAGTTTTTCTGGCCCCAGGCCATCGGCGGTACGCTTCCGAATCTGTTGGACCACAAGGCCAACATGATCGCTGAGGCGTCACGCAGGCTCCGCCTCAGTACGGACCGTGCCTCCATCAGGGACTTGGCGGCGGAGATCGAGTGGGCCAAGGTGTCCATGCTGACGCCCGCCAATTACCTTGAGAACGCCCAGGGTCGCGGGACGCCCGGGGGATTCGACCTTACCGCTGTTTCAAGGGTGTTCCAGGCCTATGAGGACATCAAGACAGACCGCAACGTCATCGACTTCGAGGACGTCTTGCTCATCACCGTGGGGATTCTCCAGGAAGACCCGAAAGTGGCGGCCACTGTTCGTGAGCAGTACCGGCACTTCGTGGTGGACGAGTACCAGGACGTTTCGCCCCTTCAGCAACGGCTCCTGCATCTGTGGCTCGGTGGCCGCGATGAACTGTGCGTCGTGGGGGATGCGAGCCAGACCATCTACTCTTTCACTGGTGCTTCTCCACAGCACCTGCTGGGTTTCAAAGCCCAATACCCTGCAGCCAACGTCGTCAAACTCGTCCGCGATTACCGGTCCACGCCACAAGTGGTGAAGCTGGCCAACCACCTTCTGGGATCCAGGCGAAGCGGCGGACCCGTTGCCGATGCTGCGTGGGCACCGCCCCTCAAGCTTGTGGCCCAACGTCCCTCCGGTCCCGAGCCGCGGTTCATGGAATGCCCTGATGACGAAGCCGAGGCCGCTGTTGTGGCGGGCCGTATCCAGGAGCTGCTAGACGCCGGCGTCCAGGCGAGCGAGATCGCGATCCTCTTCCGCACCAACGGTCAGTCCGAGGCCTATGAACAGGCGCTGGCCTCAGCCGGCATCGGCTACCAGCTCCGCGGCGGAGAGCGGTTCTTCGCCCGCAAGGAAGTCCGTGACGCCATCCTGCAACTTCGCGCGGCCACCCGGGCCGTGGCGGAGGGACCACAGGAGCCCCTGGGACAAATCGTCCGGGACATCGTCGCCTCCTTGGGCTACACCGATGCTGCCCCGCACAACGGGGGAGCGCTGCGCGAGCGGTGGGAATCGTTGGCAGCACTGGTCGCCCTCGCCGATGAGCTGTCCGTCAGCCGCGGTGAGTCCTTCACGTTGGCGGAGTTCGTCAACGAGCTCCAGGAACGGTCGGTGGCCCAACATGCCCCCACGGTCCAGGGAGTCACACTTGCTTCCCTGCACTCAGCAAAGGGCCTGGAATGGGACGCGGTGTTCCTGGTAGGCCTCAGCGAAGGCCTGATGCCGATCTCCTTTGCGGATTCACCGGAAGACGTGGACGAGGAACGCCGGCTCCTCTACGTAGGCATTACCCGGGCGCGTGAACATCTGAGCCTGTCCTGGTCCACCGCTCGCACGCCTGGCGGGAGAGCCAACCGTAAGCCCTCTCGGTTCCTTGACGGGCTTCGCCCCGACTCCGTGGCGTCGGCAAACGCGCGCAGCGCGTCCGGTCCGACGCGACGCAAAGCTGCAGCACCGGCGTCGTGCAGGGTGTGCGGCAGCATGCTCGTCACCGGCGCCGAGCGGAAGGTGGGCCGCTGCAACCAGTGCCCTCCCTCCTACGAGGAACAGACCTTCGACGCCCTGCGGCAGTGGCGCAAAGAGGAAGCAAAGTCAGCCGACGTCCCGGCCTACGTGGTGTTTACTGACGCGACCCTGACGGCGATCGCCGAAGCCAAGCCCACCTCCCTTGAGGAATTGGCGGGCTTGGCCGGTATTGGCCCGTCCAAGCTTGAGCGCTACGGGGAGGCTGTTTTGGCGGTCCTGGCAGAAAGCGCTGTTCTCTGATGGCCGGCGCCCGGGCGGGGGAGAGCGGCGTACCCCAGGTTACGCACGACGGCGCTCCGGTGGTTGTGCGCCGATCTTCCCGGCGACGTCGAACTGTCGCCGCTTTTTGGGAAGACGGTAACGCGGTGGTGGCTATTCCCGCGAGCTTCACTGCGTCGCAGGAACGCGAATGGGTCCGCCGCATGCTCGCGAAACTCAAGAAACAGGCAGAGCAGGGATCAGGCAGGAGCAAGCGCCGTCCGGCCACCGATGAGGTGCTTGCTGAACATGCCGCGCATCTTTCCCGCACCTACCTCGGTGGACGGGCAGTTCCCACCTCAGTCCGCTGGGTTGGCAACCAGAACTCACGCTGGGGCTCGGCGACGCCCGCCGACGGCAGCATCAGGCTTTCCGACAAGCTCCAGCCCATGCCCCAATGGGTGATCGATTACGTCCTGGTGCATGAACTCGCGCACCTGCTGGTAGCCGGGCACAACGCCCAATTTTGGTCGCTGGTTGCTGCCTACCCCGAGACCGAGCGGGCCAAGGCGTTCCTTGAGGGCGTGGCCTACGCATCCTCAAGGGGACTCTCCGGCGCGCCGGACGACGGTGACTTGGACGCTGACGCGGATCACGCCGGTTAAAGCGCAACGGCCACCGTTCATGGTGGCCGTTGCGCTACTGGCAGTAGTTACTTGTTGGGCGGCTGGGGATCGTTCCCGTCCGGGCCGGAGCTGTCCGTTGAAGATTCCGGACCTTCAGCCTCGCCGGCCTCGTCGTAGCCGCCGTTCAGCAGTTTCTGAAGGGCGTCGTCAACCTCGCTGTCGCTTGCTTCGGCCAGACGCCGACGTTCGGAGAAGCCCTTGGGGTCGTCCAGGTCTTCGGCAGTGGGGAGCAGGTCCGGGTGGTGCCATATGGCATCGCGCCCGGCGATGCCGCGCTCTTCCTTGAGGGTGGCCCACAAGGTGGCAGCCTCCCTGAGCCTGCGCGGGCGCAGTTCCAATCCCACCAAGGAGGAGAAGGCGTGCTCCGCAGGTCCTCCGGTGGCCCGCCGGCGCCGAACGGTCTCGCGCAGGGCCGTTGCCGAGGGCAACACCTTGGCGGTGGCTTCAGCGGTCAGTTCGTCAACCCAGCCCTCCACCAAGGCAAGGGCAGTTTCAAGTTTCTCCAGTGCCGCCGTCTGGACCGGAGTGCGTTCCGGCGTGAAGACGCCCTGGGACAATGCGGCCTGGATGCCTTCGGGGTTGCTCGGATCGAGGTCGCGGGCCAGGTCCTCAATACGGGACATGTCGATATGGATGCCGCGGGCGTAAGCCTCGATGGCGCCCAGGAGATGGCCGCGCAACCACGGGACCTGCACGAACAAGCGGGCATGCGCGGCTTCACGGACAGCCAGGAACAGCCGTACGTCGTTCTCCGGAAGGCTGAGTCCTTCGCCGAATTTGGCGACGTTGGCCGGCAAAAGCGCCATCTCGAGGTCGGCCAGGGGCACCCCAATGTCAGTGGAGCTGACGACCTCGGCGGACAGGGCTCCAATGGCCTGACCCAACTGCATGCCGAAGATTGCTCCACCCATGTTCTGCAACATCGACGAGGCGCCACCCATCATGGATTTCATTTCCTCGGGCATTTGCTGGGTGAGGGCATTGGACAACGCGTTGGCGATGCTGTTGGCCACCGGTTCGGTGAGGCGCTTCCAGGTCCCCAGCGTTGCTTCGACCCACTCAGCGCGTGACCAGGCACGCCCGATCAGCCCGGTTGCCGAGAGATCGGTGACGGGGTCGAGCCAGAGTTCTGCGAGCCTCAGGGCTTCGTCGATTTCGCGGGCCTGCGTGGCGTTGACTGAAGGGTCGCTGCCGGCCGCCGCAACCCGCCGCGCATTCTCGTGGGCAAGCTGCCAGTTGACGGGGCCCTCGGACGTTGAGCTCATCATGGCCTGAACCTGGGCGAACATCTGCTGCAACAGCTGGGGGTCGTTCGGCAGGCCGGCAGCCTTGGCCAGTTCAGCGGGATCGATGTTGCCCATGCCCTGTCCACCCATGAGGTTCTGCAGCATTTCTGCCAGCGGATCCTTGGGGTTCTCGTCGTCGTTGGACGGGTTGTTAGGGTTGGAAGTCATGGTGCCGCCGATCGTCGAACTGGCTGGTGATCTCTTTCACCGTACCGCGCAGCCGGAACGCTGTCTGCCCGGACGCGGCGTCGTTCGCTGTAGGCAAAGCAGTACAGCAACGCCGCACCGCGTAGTGTTGATGCTTGGTATGTGCTGTCGCCGCCAGCGGAGGCAGCAAGCCACAGAACCGGTCAGCCCATGCCGGAAAAAGAGAGGCCTCAATGCTTACTTCGCCCAGCCCCGAGGGCTCCTTCACCTCGCGCCGGAGCCAGGATCCGCGCCAGACCCCCGACGCCGATCCCTCCCAGCTGCCTCCGGCACCTGCACGCGATGGCCGCTACATGATCATGGTGATCTCGGGCTTGCTGGCACTGGCACTTGGCATCGGGGCGGCAGCGTTGCCTGTTCCTTACGTGATCGAATCCGCCGGTCCCACTTTCAATACCTTGGGCAAGGACGGCGACAAGGCGGTCATCAGCATCTCCGGCCATGAGTCGTTTCCCGCCAAAGGCAACCTGGACCTCACCACAGTGGTCATGACTGGCGGCCCCAAGACTCCCGCCACGATTTTTGATGTTTTCCGTGCATGGCTGGACAACTCGAAGGCGGTTTATCCCGAGGAACTCATCTACCCCAAGGGCACCACCGCCGAGCAGACGGTCCAACAGGGTGAAATCGACATGCAGACATCCCAGGAGAATGCGGTGGCTGCAGCGTTACGGCAACTGGAGATCCCGTTTGAGCAGCGCCTCGATGTCGCTGGCCTGTCCGACCCGTCCCCGTCGGCAGGCAAGATCAAGGAGGGCGACCGCCTGAAGACCATCAATGGCAAGGCCATCACCTCCATGGCAGTGGTGCAGGCGGAACTTGCCGCCGGCGCCGGCGCCCCGGTCGCCGTCGTAGTGGAACGCAACGGCGCCTTGGTAACGGAAACTGTCACCCCCACCAAGAACCAGGCCGACCGCTACGTTCTCGGCGTGTTGTTGTCGAGCGATTTCACTTTTCCTTTCGACGTCAGTATCTCCCTGGATAACGTGGGAGGACCGAGCGCGGGCATGATGTTCGCTCTGGGAATCGTGGACAACCTGACTCCGGGGGATCTCACGGGTGGCAAGCACGTCGCCGGCACGGGCACCATCACCGCGGACGGTGCCGTCGGAGCGATTGGCGGCATTGCCCAGAAGATGATTGGTGCCCGGCAGCATGGGGCCACGATGTTCCTGGCCCCGGCCGCCAATTGTTCAGATGTTGCAGGCCATGTTCCGGATGGTCTCCAGGTGGTCAAAGTTGAAACGTTGGCAGATGCCACCGCCGCAGTGGAGCGGCTGGGGTCCGGTCAGGACACGTCTGGCCTTCCCACCTGCACAAACAACTAGACTGGCGGTGGAACTTAGCTCCACCGCCACTCGTGGCATATATGACGGCCTCCGCCATAGCCCAGCGGCAGAGAATGTCAAGTACTCGCACACCGACTGTTCACTGACACCAATGAGGTACAGAGTTTGTCCCGTCCCGCCAGCACCAACCCGCCCGGAAGATCACCGCTGAGACGAGGTTCCCTGACTCCGACGCTCATCGTCGTGGCCGTGGCCGTCGTCGGGTTCATTTTCTTCGCCAATGTCTGGACTGACGTCCTCTGGTACCAGCAGCTTGGTTTCTTCGAAGTGTATCTTCGGGAAAACCTTGCCAGGATCATCACGTTCCTGGTCGGTTTCGCCATGATGTTCGCCGCCGTCTTCTTCGCCATCAGGATTGCCTACCGGGCACGTCCCGTCTACGCTCCCGATGCCGAGTCCCGGGACAACCTGAACCGCTACCAGGCCCAGCTTGAGCCGGTACGCAGGGTAGTCATGATCGGCTTGCCCATCCTCTTTGGGCTCTTCGCGGGCAGTGCCGCAGCCAGCCAGTGGCAGAAGGCCCTGTTGTTCTTCAACCAGCAGCCCTTCGGCCAATCGGATCCCCTGTTCAACCTCGACATCAGCTTCTACCTGATGTCGTTGCCGTTCCTCGGGTTCGTCACCGGCTTCCTGATCAGCATTACCGTAGTGGCCGGCATCGCAGGCATCCTCACCCATTACCTGTATGGCAGCATCCGCCTCATGGAGCGGGGCATCTTTACCAGCCGTGCAGCGCAGATCCACATCGCGGTCACCGGCGCACTCTTCCTCATCCTGTTGGGCATCAACTTCTGGCTGGACAGGTACACCACCGTCCAGAGCAACTCGGGTCGCTGGGCCGGTGCTCTCTACACGGACGTCAATGCGGTCGTCCCCACCAAGGCGATCCTTGCCGTGGCCGCCGCCTTGGTAGCCATCTTGTTCATTGTTGCCGCGGTGATCGGCCGCTGGCGTTTGCCGGTCATCGGCACCGCGATGCTGGTCATCACGGCCATCCTCGCCGGCGGTGTCTACCCGTGGGTCATCCAGCAGTTCCAGGTGCGTCCCTCGGAGAACACCCTTGAGCGGGAATTCATCAACCGCAACATCAATATGACGCGTTCGGCGTACGGCCTGGACAAGATTGATGTCTCTGCCTACAACGCGACGACGACCGCTACGGCAGGTGCCTTGGCTGCGGATGCGCAGACGGCGGCAAACATCAGGCTTCTGGACCCGAACCTCATCTCTTCTGCGTTTGCCCAGCTTGAGCAATTCCGTCCCTACTACCAGTTCCCCCAGACCCTCAACGTGGACCGCTACACGGTGGACGGCAAGGTCCAGGACACCGTGATCGCTGTCCGCGAGCTGAACCCGGATGGCCTAAGCGCCAACCAGCAGACCTGGGTCAACCGCCACATCGTCTACACACACGGCTATGGTGTGGTGGCTGCGAAGGGCAATAAGTTCACCGCCGACGGCAAGCCGGAGTTCCTCCAGTCCGGTATTCCGTCCAACGGCGTGCTGGGTAACGACACCACCTATGAACCGCGCATCTACTTCGGCGAGAACTCCCCGGAATACTCGATTGTTGGTGCCCCGGATGGTGCGCCCAACCGTGAACAGGATCGCCCTGCAAGCCGTGAAGGCGGGGGAGAAACCCAGTACACCTTCAACGGCAATGGTGGACCGAACGTCGGCAACTGGCTGAACCGGATCCTGTACTCCATCAAGTTCCAGTCCTCGGATCTGCTGCTTTCCGACGGCGTCAATGCTGAGTCCCAGATTCTCTATGACCGGAACCCGCGCGAACGCGTGCAGAAACTTGCGCCGTACCTGACGGTCGATGGCAATGCCTATCCGGCAGTGGTTGACGGTCGCGTGAAGTGGATCGTCGACGGGTACACCACCAGCCAGTACTTCCCGTACTCCCAGCCACAGCAGCTGCAGAATGCCACAGCCGATTCCCAGACCAGTGCAGGGCGGACAGTGGCCCTGCCGAACAGCTCCGTGAACTACATCAGGAACTCGGTGAAGGCCACGGTTGACGCTTACGACGGTTCGGTAAACCTTTACGCCTGGGACGACCAGGACCCCATCCTGAAGGCGTGGCAGAAGGTCTTCCCGACCACCATCAAGCCCTACTCCGAAATGTCGGGCGATCTGATGAGCCACGTCCGGTACCCGGAGGATCTGTTCAAGGTCCAGCGTGAGTTGCTTGGCCGCTACCACGTGACGGATCCGGACAGCTTCTACCAGAACAACGACGCCTGGAGCGTTCCCAACGACCCCACCGTCTCCGAGGCCGTGAAGCAGCCGCCGTTCTACATGTCGCTGCAAATGCCGGATCAGGAGAAGCCCGCCTTCCAGCTGACGTCCTCGTTCATTCCGCAAACCGTGAACGGTAATGCCAGGAACATCCTCTATGGCTTCCTCGCGGCAGATTCCGACGCCGGCAACGTCAAGGGAGTGAAGGCGGACAGCTACGGAAAACTGCGGCTCCTTCAACTCCCGACCGATACCCAGGTTCCTGGTCCCGGCCAGGCCCAGAACAAGTTCAACTCCGACCCCACGGTTTCGCAGGCGTTGAACCTCCTGCGCCAGGGTGCCTCGGACGTCCTGAACGGCAACCTGCTTACCCTGCCTGTTGGTGGCGGTCTGTTGTACGTCCAGCCGGTCTACCTGAAGTCGACCGGTGAGACGTCGTACCCCACTCTGCAGCGCGTCCTTGTAGCTTTTGGTGACAAGATCGGCTTCGCGCCGACCCTTGACGCGGCCCTGGACCAACTGTTCGGCGGCAACTCGGGAGCGACCGCGGGGGACTCGGCCAACAACGGCCAGACGCCCACTACGCCTCCGGGAACGACTACCCCGCCTGCGGGTCCGACCGATGCCAAGGCCGACCTCAAGGCGGCCCTGGACGCGGCCAATAAGGCCATCGTGGATGGGCAGGCAGCACTCGCCAAGGGTGACTTCGCCGGGTACGGCGACCAGCAGAGCAAGTTGTCCGATGCCCTGAAGAAGGCGTTGGATGCTGAGGCCCGCTTGGGGACAACCTCGACGCCGACCACCTCTCCGAGCGCGACGCCGACGCCCTCGCCGAGCCGCTAGAGGTCTGCGCCTGACTGAAGGCCGGCACCCGCTCCAATGGGAGCAAGGTGCCGGCCTTTTGCATGGGGGAGATGCACATCACGTTGCCAGGATTTGGTCTGTCATTCACCGGACGGTAATGTTGTTCTTGCGACGCGGGGTGGAGCAGTTCGGTAGCTCGCTGGGCTCATAACCCAGAGGTCACAGGTTCAAATCCTGTCCCCGCAACTGGAGAAAAGGTCCGGATCAGTAATTTCTGATCCGGACCTTTTGTTTTCCCCGGATGTATCCCTCTATCACGTCCCGCCCGGTTGGCGGTGTCGCTCTATCACGTCCCGCCCGGTTGGCGGTGTCGCTCTCTCACGTCCCGCCTGGTTGGCGGCGTCGCTCTCTCACGTCCCGCCTGGTTGGCGGCGTCGCTCTCTCACGTCCCGCCTGGTTGGCGGCGTCGCTCTCTCACGTCCCGCCTGCTTGGGCGCGTCGCTCTCTCACGTCCCGCACCCAGAGCGGCCTGCTGTGATCTCCGGCACCTTGGGCCCCGTATGGTCGGGGCCATCCCCGCGCGTGCGGTACAGTTGATTCTGCGACGCGGGGTGGAGCAGTTCGGTAGCTCGCTGGGCTCATAACCCAGAGGTCACAGGTTCAAATCCTGTCCCCGCAACTGGAGAAAAGATCCGGATCAGTAAAACTGGTCCGGATCTTTTGCTTAACCTGTAACTCTTTTGCTTGGCCTGTAACGGAAAATGTCGCCGGAGCAGCGGTGCTAGCATCTATTCCGAATTCGCTGACGCAGGAAGATTCCGATGGGACGGCCCAATGGTCAATGACGACACCACTCAAAGCCCGGACCGCCATGTCCTCCAGCGGGACAGTCCAATAGCGGTTTATCAGCAAGTGGCCGACGTACTGACGGACTTGGTGAGCCGCCTGGAACCGGGCTCCCGCATTCCCACCGAGGAAGCCCTCATGGATGACTACGGCATCAGCCGAACGACAGTGAGGAAGGCCATCGAGACCCTTGTAGGGAAGGGGCTGTTGGTGCGCAGGCAGGGCAAAGGCACATTTGTGATGGCGCAGCGTCCCGTGAAGATGCTGAACCGCTTGGCCCCGTTCATGGAGACGTTTACTGCGGCTGGAATGAAGACCGTCAAGGGCCTCATTGAATACAAATGGATGGAAAAGGACAAGACGGTTCCGGCCAAGCTGGTTTCGGATGACAACCTTGTGCTGGTGATCCGGCGTTCTTACTCCAGCGCCGGCTGGCCTTACGCCATCGCGGAGATCTTCATCCCCTCGCACATAGGACGCCATATCAGCCTGGCTGACGCTGAGCGGAACTCCATCTACCAGGTCATCCAGGACCGGACCCTGAAGCCCCTGCACCGTGCCGAAATTACCGTCACCATGCACGCGCCTCCCGAGCACCTGGCCGACGCCCTGAACGTCCGTGCATTCGCCATGGTGCCCCGCCTGGAACGCACCACTCTGGGCCCACATGGGGAGGTCCTTGAGTGCACAGTGACCTATTTCCACCCGAAGGGATTCGAGATCCGCGCAGAAGTGGCAACCGATGCCAGCCCGGGGGAGGAAGCCCAACAGAACGGCGCGGGGCAGATGGCGAGAACTTAGAGAAGAAGTGGGCAGGATCCGATTGGATCCTGCCCACTTCCGTTGGCGGCATGCAGGGCCTGAACCCTGAAGCCGTTGTTAGAGCTTGTCGAAGTCTGCTTCGTCGACGGTCGCTTCGGATGAAGCCGGGGCACCTGCGCCGATGGCAGGCTTGGAGCCACCGGACTTCAGGGCTGCAAGGCGGGCCTCAATCTCCGTCTGCTCACCGAGGTCTTCCAATTGGTTGAACTGGGCGTCGAGGCTGGAAGCAGCCAACTCCTGCTGGCCGAGCACCTTGGCCTCTTCGCGACGGATCTTCTCTTCAAAACGGCCCACTTCGCTGGTGGGATCCATGATGTCGATGCTCTTTAGGGCGTCGTGGACCTGGGACTGTGCTGCAGCCGTCTTGGAACGTGCCACCAGTTCGTTGCGCTTGGCCGTCAGCTGGTTGAGCTTGTTCTTCATCTGGTCGAGGCCGGCCTTGAGCTTTTCCACGACCTCCGTCTGGGAGGCGATGCTCGGCTCCGCAGTACGGGCTTCGGACTCGGCGGTCATCTGGCGCTGAATGGCAACCTTGGCCAGGTTGTCGAACTTCTGCGCATCAGCGGCATCGCCGGCCGCGCGGTACTCATCGGCCTTCCTGGACGCCGCGAGGGCCTTGTTGCCCCAGTCCTGGGCGTTCTTGATGTCCTCGTTGTAATCAGCCTGCAGCATGCGAAGGTTGCCAATGGTCTGTGCAACGGCGGACTCGGCCTCGGCAATGTTGTTCGTGTAGTCGCGGACCATCTGGTCCAGCATTTTCTGCGGGTCCTCTGCCTGGTCAAGCAAGGCGTTGATGTTGGCCTTTGCCAGCTGTGAGATCCGACCGAAAATGGACTGCTTAACCATGGTGTTGCCTTTCGTCCTGCTCAGTGATGCTCACTGAAATCAGTGATCAGTTGTTGTACCGCTTCTTCGCGGGGCACGGACCCCGCTTAGTTTTTAGAGCCTAGAAGTCGCCACCGCCGCCGCCATCGCCACCCCAGCCGCCGCCGTCGAATCCGCCGCCGGAGTCGCCTCCGCCTCCGAAGAAACCGCCGTCACCGCCGCCGTCGTTGTGGCCTCCGCCCCAGCCGCCTCCACCGCCATTGAGGATGGAGTTGATGAGAATTCCGCCGAGGATGGCGCCGCCGAGGCCGCCGCCACCACCTCCGCCGCCAAACATGCCGCCGCGGCCGTAGCCTTGGTTGGCATAGCCGAACTGGTCGACATCGGACTGCGCAAGTTGGGCTGCCTGTGCCGCCAGGGAGTGTGCCTGCTGGGCGTAGGTCAGAGCCGTGACGGGGTCGTTGCGGGAGATCGACAGGGCATAGTCCAGATTGCGCTGGGCTTCGGCCAGCCTGGTGCGGGCGTCGGTGCCGACGCCGCCGCGGCGTGCCGTGATGTAGTCGGACGTGGCGCTGATCTGGGCCTGCGCAGCCATGATGGTTTGCTGCAGCGAAGCCTGGGCGCGACGGGCCTGTTCCTGCTGGTCGCGGATGCCGGACAGCGACTGGTCGAGCGCCTGGTGGGCGGACTCGACCCGGCTCAGGGTGGCGATGGGATCGATTTTTCCGCTCTGGATTTCGTTCTTCACCTGCCCCAGGGCGGCTTCCACTCCGGCCACCGGACCGGCAAGTTCGGGGTGCTGCCCGGACTGGATCATGGCCCGTGCCTGGGCGAGATCCTGGCTGGTTTCGGCGACAGCGCCGTCGAGAGCGGTGCGCGCCTCATCCAGGCTGCCCGCCGTCTTGGAGATCGCCTCCATCAGGATGTTGGTCTGGTGCAGGCTTTCTTCCGCCGCGCGAACGGCCACAGCGGCCATGCTGTTCTCGCCGGAGCTGAGCTTTTCCTGTGCAGTGGCTGCTGCGTTCCGTACAAAGGCGAGGCGTTCCTTCGCCTGCAGAATGTTGTCGGAGACCTGGGTCAACGCCGACTCGGCGTATTTGGCACGCAGACCTTCAAGTGATTGCTCCGCGCTTGCGATTTTGGCGTCAGCTTCCTGGGCCCCCGTGGCCACTGCAGAGAGAGCCTGTGGGGCGTTCTTCTCCAATTCGCGCAGGGAATCGAAATCCGCCTTTTGATCGCGCAGTGAAGTGAGTGCGGCTTCGGAGCGGCGGATGATCTCGCCGAGCCAGCTGCGCTGCTGTTCTTCCGTATCCGGAATATGGTCATCGAGCTGTTGCTGCAGCTTGAAGGACTCGGTCATGTGACCCTTGGCCTCTTCCAAGGCCTTGGTGAAGTTACCGACCGCCGCATCGCCGTATTGCGCCTGCGCAAAACCCAGTTCCTGTTCGCTGGACCTGATGGCGTCATCGGCTTCTATCAGCAGGGATCCGCTCTTCTGCCGCAGTTCGGGAATGCTCATCCCTGCGAGGGGGTCCAGTTGTTCGCCCTGCGGCCCGTAGCCGGCACTGACTTCCTTGGTACCGGCCTTTTTGCGCCGGTTCCGGAGGTAGAGGTAGGTGCCCGCACCGCCGGCCGCTACGACGCCAACGCCAACCAGAACGCCTACGCCGGCACTGCCGTTGGGAACAGTTCCGCTGCCGCCGCCAGCGGCATCGCCAATGGCTGCAGCTGCGTCAATGGCAGCTTGGGCGTAGTTGCCTGCCCGGAGTTGGGGATCGATGGCCTTGCTGGTGATGTTGTCCCGTTGGGCGTTGGTGATCTTGCTGTTGGTGGGCTTGCTCAGCTGGTACTGCCGCGTTTCCGTCGCAACGGCCAGGACGAGTGCGTTTGAACCCAGTTGCGCCTTCTCGGCTACGTCCTGGGTCCATTGAACGCGATCGGTCGGGTTCTCGAACCGCTTGACGAAGACAGCGTGCAAGGTCATCGCATGGTCCTTGCCGAGCTTCTGGATGGCCTCTTCGACTTTGGCCTTGTCGCCGCCAAGAACGCCCGCGGAGTCCACGATTTTTGTGGTGGGGTCGAGTGTCACGGGGCTCTCCGCCCAAGCCGCGCCGGCCGGGAGGGCCAACATTCCAGCCACGCCAATGACAGCGAGTACGCGTTTAACTATTGACCGCATGTGCAACCCTTCAGCACGTCTGCGACTGGAACAAGGCGTACCAATCGTCACAGAATGCTCAGCGCCCCCACGCATGGTGTAAAGCCGCAGGTCGCTGTGGCAATTCCTCTTGATTCTATGGTGCACCCCAAGGCCCGTCCACAGGGGTGAATATGCCACCAGCGAAATATAGGAGAAACATCGTTTGTTGTGTCGTTGAGGGGTTCCGGGCCGACGTTATGTGCCGCGCTTAAAGCTTTCAGGAAGCTCCCAGCGAACGTCCGATTTTGTTCCAGTTACTGGGTACATAGTTAGTAAGGACGAGGACGAAAGGAAGACCCATGACGGAGAACCCAGCGCAGGGCAGTGCACCGGAAAACCGGGAGCCATCCCAGCCCCATGCGACATCCGGCCAGCACAACGATGCCTCCCGGCACAGCGACGACTCACAGCAGCCGCAGCAGCCCGCCTGGAACTCAGGTCAGAAGCAGGGCGACGAAACTGCGGCGCAGCCGGTTGCGCCGTCGCAACCCACCACGCCCCTGCCGGCTTACCAGCCACAAGCCCAGACACAGCCACAGGCCCAGACCCCGGGACAATCACAGCCCCAGCCGTCCTACTACGGCAACCAGCAGCACGACCCGGCCCAGCGCCCCGGCTACCCGCAGCACCAGCCTTTCTACGGCGGCGCCGCGAATCCGTCAGGCAACAACCCCGGCTCCCAGTTCCACTCGAATCAGAGCCAGCACGCTCCGGGAGTGCAGACTGGCAGCCATTCGACAGTAGCCACCAAGCGCAAGCCCGCCTTTGGCGTGGGCACCCTGGTGGCCAGCATGCTCGCGGCAGGCCTGATTGGCGGCGGAGTCGTGGCCGGCAGCAACGCGTTGTGGGATCACCCGGCACCCGCGGCTTCCACCGGCGGCCAGTCGAGCACCGTCATCGTGAACAACAAGGACGATGTCAACGTCATCACGGCGGCGGCAGCGAAGGCCTCGCCCAGCGTGGTGACCATCAAAGCGACCAGCGGCAACGAGGGCGGCACGGGCTCGGGCATCATCCTGGATGACCAGGGCCACATCCTGACCAACACCCACGTGGTGACCTTGGACGGAGCTACGTCCAGTGCCGCCATCGAGGTCCGTACCAATGACGGCAAAGTCCTGAAGGCAACGGTTGTGGGAACAGATCCGTTGTCCGACCTCGCTGTCATCAAGGTCAGCGATGCTTCGGGCTTGGTGCCTGCCACCTTGGGCGACTCCTCCAAGATCAACGTGGGGGACACCGCCGTCGCCATCGGTTCACCGCTGGGCTTGACCGGTACGGTCACTGACGGCATCGTCTCCACGCTGAACCGGACCATCAGCGTGGCGTCGTCGGCAGCCCCCAAGGAGGGCACGGACAACTCCCAGGGAGGCGGCCAGGGCTTCGAGTTCGCGCCCCCGAACGGTGGCCAGAACCAGCGCTCAGCCAATGAAGGCTCCATTGCCATCAATGTCATCCAGACTGACGCGGCCATCAACCCAGGTAACTCGGGCGGTGCCTTGGTCAACAGCAGGGGCGAGATCATCGGAGTCAACGTCGCCATTGCCTCCGCAGGGAGCGGTTCCTCCGATTCCTCAAGCGGCAACATCGGCGTGGGCTTCAGCATCCCGATCAACCACGCCAAGCGTGTGGCGCAGGAGATCATCGATTCCGGCAAGGCCAGCCACGGGCAGTTCGGCGTTTCGGTGCGGGCGAAGTCCGGCACCAGCAGTGACTCCGGATTCTCGGTAGGGGCCGAGGTCGCCTCGGTGACCTCAGGTTCTGCCGCAGCCAAGGCCGGCATCAAGGTGGGCGATGTCGTCACCAAGTTCGGTGACTACGCCGTCAGCGATCCCAACCAGCTGACCGCAGCGGTCCGGGAGCAGCCGGCAGGCGCCAAGGTGAAGGTGACCATCCAGCGCGGCGGCCAGAACCAGGAAATCGAGGTAACCCTCGACGCCGCCCAGCAGTAGCGCCCACGGGATAAACCACGACGGCGGCCGTCACCTCAACAGGTGAGGGCCGCCGTCGTGCCGTCCCCGGCTTGGTTCGCGGAAGCGCAACAGGGGTTAACGCTGGGAGTGGTTTTCTGCGGGCAATATGCTTAGCTAGGACGAGCCCACGCGCTGGGCAATTCACGGCCACGCTGTTGCGGTTGGCCGTCCACAAGCATGGAAGGCTGCTTCGAAGACAGTGGAAGAGACATTGAAGATTGTCGTTCTGGTCAAGCACGTCCCGGACGCGCAGTTCGACCGGCACATCACGGGCCCTGCCAACACATCCGATCGTGACGAAAGCATCTTGTCCGAACTGGACGAGTATGCCCTCGAGGCGGCGCTGCAGCTGGCCGAGGAACGCGGCGGCCCGAAGGCGGGCAACGAGGTTATCGCCCTGAGTATGGGACCGTCCGGGGCCGTCAACGCGGTCAAGAAGTCGCTGCAGATCGGCGCATACTCGGGATTCCACCTCAGCGATGACGCTTTGGCTGGCTCCGATGCTGCCGCTACTTCGCTGGCGCTCGCCGCCGCGATCCGGCACATTTCCGCCGATGGCCGCCCCGTGGACCTGGTCCTGACGGGCATGGCGTCCACCGATGGTGAGACGTCGCTGATCCCGGCCCAGCTGGCCGAGCGCTTGTCGCTCCCGCAGGTGACCTTTGCTTCCAGCCTCGAGGTGGCCGGTGGCCAGGTGACGGCACGTCGCGACGCAGGCCCGTACTCGGAGACTGTGGAGGCGCCGCTTCCTGCCGTTGTCTCGGTGACCGACCAGATCAACGAGCCGCGCTATCCCAACTTCAAGGGAATCCTGGCAGCGAAAAAGAAGAAGATCACGCCCCTAACACTGTCCGACATCGGGCTGGATGCCTCGCAGGTGGGCTTGGCCGGGTCATGGACCGTCGTGGAGTCCGCTGAAGCGCGGCCGCCGCGCACTGCCGGCACCATCATTACCGACGAAGGCGACGCCGGCATCAAGCTGGTCGACTTCCTTGCCGCCCAGAAGCTGCTCTAAAGGGGACCCCAACCATGGCAAATGCACTTGTTTTCATTGATAACCCGGGCGCCGCTCTGAAGAAGAGCAGCCTGGAGCTTCTCACCATCGCCCGCTCACTGGGGGAGACCGCCGTCGCTTTCACAGGTGAGTTGAACGACGACGTCGCCGCCACCCTCGGTGCCTACGGCGCCACGACGGTCTACCGTCCGTCGACGGATGACCTCGAGAACTACCTGGTGGGCCCGAAAGCCGCCTACTTGGCTGCCGCTGCAGCAGAGTCCGGAGCCACGACAGTCCTGCTCGACAACTCGCCTGAGGGCAAGGAGATCGCGGGCAGGCTTGGCATCAAGCTGAACGCCGGCGTCATCACCGACGTCGTAGGCGTGGAGCCGGACGGCACCGCACACAAGTCGGTTCTGGCCGGCTCCTACAACACCTCGGCGAAGGCCACGACTCCTGTGACCGTCCTCTCGGTCAAGGCGAACAATGTCGAGCCCGCACCGGCCGGTGAGGCTTCTGTTCCTGCAATCACCACGGTCGACGTTCCGGCTGACGCTGTTGCTGGTTCGGCCCGGATTTCGGCACGTGCCGAGAAGCCGGTGAGCGGTAGGCCGGACCTTAGCGAAGCCAGGATCGTTGTGGCCGGTGGCCGCGGCGTCGATGGTGACTTTGGTCCTTTGGAAGAGCTTGCCGATGCCCTCGGTGCTGCGGTGGGTGCCTCCCGTGCCGCCACCGACGCCGGCTGGATCGGCCACGACGCGCAGGTCGGCCAGACCGGTGTCACCGTCTCGCCGCAGCTGTACATCTCCGCTGGTATCTCCGGAGCCATCCAGCAAAAGGCCGGCATGCAGACGTCCAAGGTGATCGTCGCCGTCAACAAGGACGCTGAATCGCCGGTGTTCGAGATCGCTGACTACGGCATTATCGGTGACCTGTTCAAGGTCATCCCGCAGGCCACAGCCGAAATCAAGAAGCGGAAAGGCTGATCTCCTTGCCTACTGGCGTTTCGTCAGCAAAGAGCCCGTTCGATGCCTCCACGGAGCGCGTCGAGCGGGTGCTTTGTTTTACTGCCCACCCGGATGACATCGACTTCGGTGCGGCGGGGACCATCGCGGCGTGGACCGCGGCCGGCGTCCAGGTCAGCTACTGCATCATGACCGACGGCGATGCCGGCGGCTTTGACCCCGCGGACCGGGCCGGAATCATTGAGCTCCGTGCCCAAGAGCAGCAACGGGCGGCCGCGCTTGTTGGCGTCACTGACATCCATTACCTCCACGAGCGCGACGGGTACCTGGAACCGTCACACGGCGTCATCAAACAGGTGGTGAAACTTATCCGTGAGATCCGCCCGGACATCGTGCTGACGATGCATCCTGAGCGCAATTGGGACCGGCTCCAGAAGAGCCACCCGGACCACCTCGCGGCGGGTGAGGCCGTCACGCGGGCTGTCTATCCTGCCGTGGAGAACCCGTTTGCCTACCCCGAGCTGGCTGAGGCCGGGCTTGGAGCCTACAAGCTGCCGTGGCTGTGGTTCATCTCCAGCCCGGAGGCCAGGGAGAACCACTTCGTGGACGTTTCTGCCCATGTGGATGCCAAGCTCGAGGCTATCCGGGTCCATGCCAGCCAGCACCCCGATGTCGCAGGCATGGAGCGGGTAGTCCGGGGCATGATGCTGGCCAATGGAGAGCGAGGCGGCCTCCCGGAAGGAGCCAGCGCGGAGGCCTTCCATGTGGTTTCCGTGAATGGTTCCAGCACCATCGCCGGCTTCTGACGTTGCCCTCATGTAACGCGTGTCATATGCTTGACCTCGGTTAAATCATATTTATTTGAGGAAGGCAGACTTTGATGGCGAAGACTGCGCAACAACCCGTGCTGGTGATTATGGGAGTCTCCGGCTCAGGAAAGTCCACCGTGGCCGGCGTGCTTGCCGGCAAATTGGGATGGGATCTGGCCGAAGGCGACGATCTGCACCCTGAAGCAAACGTGGCCAAGATGCACTCCGGGCAGGCGCTCACTGACGAGGACCGTTGGCCGTGGCTTGAAATCATCTCCGGCTGGATCCGGGAACACGTCGACGCCGGTGTCCCCGCGATCATCACATGCTCGGCCCTGAAGAAAAAGTACCGTGACGTCCTCCGTGCCGAAGGCGTCGTCTTTGTGTTCCTGCAAGGCAGCAAGGACAAGATCTCGGACCGGCTGGCTTCCCGGCACGGCCATTTCATGCCGCCGTCCCTGCTCGAATCGCAGTTTGAAGCACTCGAGGAACCCACAGAGGACGAGAATTACATTTCCCTCTGTGTTTCCGCTTCACCGGCGGAAGAAGCAGACGAGGTCATTGAACGCCTCGGACTTCGCCCTGTGGCCGGGGACGCCGAAGCAGGCACCCTGTGATCGCCCTGCAGGCGGTTTCGGAAGTCCAGGCCTGGTCCGGACACGACACCCAGCTCCTGGTGGTCGCCGCACTGGGCATTGCCCTGATCGTGGTCCTCATCGCCAAGCTGAAGATCCACCCGTTCCTGGCCCTGGTCCTTGGCTCCGCCTTTGTTGGATTGGCCTCCGGCGTTGAACTGGGCAAAGTCATCACCAACTTCGAAGACGGTGTGGGAGGCGTCCTCAAAGAGGTTGGGCTCCTGATCGCCCTCGGCGCCATGCTGGGAAAGCTGCTTGCGGACTCCGGTGGGGCCAACCGTGTGGTGGACACCCTGCTGGCCAAGGCGAGCGGTAACAAGCTGGTCTGGATGATCACCTTGGTGGCCGTCATTATCGGGTTGCCGATGTTCTTCGAAATCGGTCTCGTGCTGCTGCTCCCGGTCATTGTGCTGGTAACGCAGCGGTCCAAGATGAAGCTCATGAGGATCGCGATCCCGGCGCTGGCCGGCCTCTCCGTGCTCCACGGACTGGTGCCCCCGCACCCGGGACCTTTGATCGCCATCAGTGCAGTCAAGGCCGAACTGGGTACGACGCTCGGTTTGGGCATCCTGGTGGCAATCCCCACTGTCATCATCTGTGGCCCGCTGTTTTCCAGGCTGGCGGCCCGGTGGGTTCCCGTTGACGCCCCCGCCATCGCGGGAGGCATCGACACCCGGCACTCGGCGGACCTCAGCGAGGTCAAGCGTCAACCGTCGTTCGTGGTCACGCTGCTGACCATCATCTTCCCCGTCGTCCTGATGCTTCTGAAAGCCTTGGGCGGCATCATCTGGCCAAACGCCGAAACTGCCCCTGGAATCCGGATCTTCTTCGACTTTGTGGGCCAGCCCCTGGTGGCCATGACGCTCGCCGTCCTGGTGGCCATCGTGACCTTCGGGTACGCGGTGGGTTTCACGGGCAGCAGGATCACGGCCAAGCTCGGTGAAAGCCTCGGCCCGATCGCAGCAATTCTCCTGATCGTGGGTGCCGGCGGCGGTTTCAAGCAGACCCTGATCGGCGCCGGCGTTGGCGACGCGGTGAAGAAATGGGCCGAAGGCGCCAACATGTCCGTCCTCGTGCTGGGCTTCATCGTGGCCGTAGCGCTGCGTTTGGCCACTGGCTCGGCCACGGTCGCAACGGTTACCGCGGCTGGAATTGTTGCGCCCCTGGCCAGCAGCCTCAGCCCGACGCACGCCGCATTGCTGGCGTTGGCCATCGGTGCGGGGTCGTTGTTCCTCTCGCACGTCAACGATGCCGGCTTCTGGCTGGTGAAGGAATTGTTCGGGCTCACTGTGGGGCAGACCTTCAAGACGTGGTCCGTGATGGAGACGCTGATTTCCGTGGTCGGCTTCGGCTTCGTCATGCTCCTGTCGCTCGTGTTGTAGCTACAGGAACCGCACGACAAACAACGACGGCGGCCGTCCCGAAAGGTGGGACGGCCGCCGTCGTGCGTTAATCCCCCCGGCTTAGGCGCTGAGGGCCACCACCAGGACCGGCGCGCTGGTAGGGGCGCGCGATCCGCCGGCCGGCTCGACCGTTATGGCCACCGACGAGGCCGACGACAGGCCCTTCACCACGGCCGGCTTGGACAGGGTCTGGGCGTCCATGGTGCCTTGGGGAACCGGCGCTGAGCCGTCCTTGGGCAGCGTCCACAGCTGGTAGACCTTGCCTTCCGGGGCGGGTGCAACGCCGTCCATCAGGACCACGAACGAATCCTTGGCCGAGGATGCGGAAATCGTGGCAGTACCGCCGCCGGGAACGGACGCTGACTGCTTCTGCACGTCCTGGGCCTGGAGCACCTGGTTGACGGGATCGTTCTGCTCCGCGACGTAGGCACCCACGCCAATGCCACCAAGGGCAATGACGGCTGCCGCTGCGGCGCCGATGATCCAGCGGCGCGCGCCGGACTGCCGACGCTCTTCGCGTTTGGCCCTGGCGGCCGCGAGCTCATCGACGGCGGCAGCCTCCGCCGCCGGCGCGGCCGGATCTGCTGCAGCCGGGGCGGCCGTCTCCTTGGCGATGCGTTCCATGATGTTGTCGAAGAGGCCTGCCGGAGGTTCCTCCTCGGCGGTGAAGCTCACAGCCAATGTCTCGCGCGCCGCGCGCACCCGTTCAAGGAATTCGGCACGTTCCGGGGCGTCCTTGATGTAGTGGTCGATCGCGTCCCGTTCTTCGTCGCTGAGCGCGTCCAAGGCATAGATTTCGGCCAGTTCGAGGATCCGGCCCTCAGCCAGGTCTGTGGCGATGTCGTTGGCAAACATTCTGCGGATAAAGCCTCCACCGGTATTTTCGGTCATGTCAGCCCACCCCCAGGCAGGTCTTCAGGCGCAGCAGTCCATCGCGGATGCGCGACTTGATGGTTGGGACTGCGGCGCCAAGGTGTTCAGCCACTTCACGGTAGGTGAGGCCACCGTAGTAAGCCAGGCGGACGGATTCACGCTGGGTGTCCGTCAGGGTACCAAGGCAGCGGCTCACTGCCTCGGCCTCCAGGTTGGTATCTGCTTCCTCCGCAACGAGGTCCCGGTCCAGGTCCTGGCTCGCGGCACCGTACCTGGCTTCCCGGTCGGTTGCGGCCTGGACTGCCCGGACTCGGTCAATGGCCCGGCGATGTGCGATGGTCATGAGCCAAGCCAAAGGAGTTCCAGCGGCTCGATCAAAGTTTGCTGCGCCTTGCCAGACCTGGATGTAGACCTCCTGGGTGGCATCCTCGCTGAAATCGGGATCAATGAGTACGCGCCTGGCCATGCCAAAGACGCGCCGGGAGGTCAGTGCGTAGAATTCGGCAAACGCCTGCTGGTCTCCTGCTGCCATGAGTTCCAGCAGGCTGGTCAACTGCGTGTTGAGGTCGCTGGCAGTGCCGGTGGCTTCGAAGACCGGGGGGCCGGGGTTGTTGGGGGTGTCCATTACTGTCCAGCATATGTTGTCCCGTTTGAAACCGTCAGCATCGAGGAGCGGCGTCGCCAGCGCGGCGGCATGGCCGCGTGTCGTTGTGGCCCTTGTCTGCAACGCGCTCACGGAGGCTCCCTCCAAGAATGTCCTGTGCGGGGTTGTCCCTGCATAAGTCATTCGGTGCTGCGGCCGCCGTGGATGGGTTACAGTTTGGCGCCGGCGAACCCGTTCTGCCGCCAGGCTTCGAACACTGCGATCGAAGCGGCATTTGCGAGGTTGAGCGAGCGCAGGGATGGCCTCATGGGGAGGCGAACGCGTGCGGTGACGTGCGGATCCTGCTTCAGCCACTGGGGAAGGCCTACAGATTCCGGTCCGAACATCAGCACATCGCCTGCGCGGTATTCGATATCCGTGTAGGACGTCTCGCCGTCGGAGGTGTAGGCGAAGACCCTCTCCGGTTGCAGGGCTTCCCAGGCAGCCTCGATGTCTTTGTGCACTGTCACCACGGCGAGGTCGTGGTAATCAAGGCCGGCCCTGCGAAGCTTGGCGTCGGAGAAATCGAAACCAAGGGGCTCCACCAGGTGCAGCTCGGCGCCCGTGATGGCGGCGAGGCGGATGGCGTTGCCGGTATTGCCCGGGATTTCTGGAGTGTGGAAAAGGATGCGGAACACCGTCCCATCTTAGTCAGCCGCGTGTTGGGCGTCCGACCAGGACCGTGCCGACTAGTGCATGCCCCGAAGAAGCCTGGCCAGCACCGGTACCACCACCGTGTTGGGCGCGGGTCCTGAACTGAGGAATTGCTTGAGGCCCCGGACGAGCCCAGCGCCGTTGACGATTTCAACGGCGCTGCCCGCATTGCCCTTTCCGTACTGGTCGATGACGGGTTCATGCAGGTTGCCGTCCGGTCCGTGCAGGACTACCCAGCCGGTGACGTTCAGTTCCGGGAAGATCTCCTGCATGTGGCGGACAATGTGGGCCAGTTGCGGGGGAGCGACCGAACGGCCGCCATGGCGCAGTGAGTGGCCATCCCAGGCGTACGCGCCTTTGGGCAGCAGCATGGAACCGACCAAGGCCAGCCTGTAGCCGGACAGGACGGCGTGGTCGATGTGGTTGTTGTCCGAGGGCGAGCGCAGGCCGTTGATCAGGCGAGCTGCCGGGATGGCCGGCAGGACCTGGCGGCTGATGAGCTGGACCGTGCGCATTTCGCGTTGGATGCGGGCCTCTGCTCCGAAGATTCCGCGTTTGCGGGGGAGTCCGTGGACTTGCAGGGCCGCTTCCGCCGCGGGGATCAGCGGGACTTCGTTGGGGTCGTCAAAGGCAGGAACGTAGACTGGCGGATCCCCGGCAGTATTGCGTTGCGTATGTGGTCGCTTGACGTTGGTTGTCGCCGAGGATGCCGGCGAAGCAGCTCCGGTGTAGTCACCCGGGCGCGCCTGGGTGCGTCCGGTTGCTCCGCTGGCGTAACGGCGGTCGTATTCGGCCCGGCGCTGGGGGTCGATGAGTGTCTCGTACGCCAGAGTCACGCGCCGGAACATCTCGGCCTCGCCCCCGTGATCGGGGTGTGCTTTCCGGGCAGCCTTGCGGTAGGCCACTTTGATCTCCTTGTCTGTCGCGGTGACGGCGACATGGAGAACCTGATAGTGCGAACTGCTGCCCTCGGCCAAGCACGGGCCCTTCTCTGAGTTGACGGCCGCCCCCATCAGGGCGGTATTGGCAAGTTTATCCAGCCACTATGTGAACGCAGGCACCCGGGGCCGTGGTTCCCGACTGGCATAATTCGGGCTGTGAATCCTCCGAAACATCCACGGGCCCCCCACGCGCAGGGCAAGATTCTGCTGGCCATCAACCCTGCGGCCTCCTTCGGGCGTTCCAGTGGAGTGGGGGACCGGGCCGCCGCGTATTTTCGCGCCGCCGGCCGGGCCGTCGTCGTCCTCGAAGCTGATGACTATGAAGCGCTGGAGGCGCTGGTGCGGGAGGCGCTGTCTGCCGGTCCGGGGATGGATGCGCTGGTGGTGGCCGGTGGCGATGGCATGGTCCATTTGGGGGTGAACGCGCTCGCCGGACTGCAGGTACCGCTTGGCATCATTCCCACTGGCACGGGCAACGACGTGGCGAGGTTGCTGGGTCTTCCATTGAACAGTCCAGCTGAAGCGTGCCAGCGGATTCTCGACGCATTGGTCACCGGCGGGCGGAGGATCGACGTCGGCAGGGTCCGGGCGGACGGGCGTACCACCCACTTCGCAGGGGTACTGTCAGCTGGCTTCGATGCCGCTGTGAACGAGCGCGCCAACTCGTGGCGTTGGCCTCGGGGGAAAAGCCGCTACAACCTGGCGATGCTGCGGGAGCTCGGTTCTTTCAGGCGCACTGAATACACGGTGGTTGCCGACGACGTGCGGTGGAACCAGCGTGCGCTCCTGATTTCGGTCGCAAACGGGCAATCAATCGGCGGTGGCATGCGGATCACCCCGGACGCGTTGCCCGATGACGGGTGGCTGGATCTCTTTGTGGTGAAGCCGTTGTCACGGCTGAAGTTCCTGTCCATCTTCCCCAAGGTCTTCGCGGGCAAGCACACAGGCAGGCCGGAGGTGGAGATCCGCCGTGTCCGCACGGTGCGCTTGGAAGCCGCGGGCGTGGTGGCGTATGCCGATGGTGAACGCGTTGCTCCCTTGCCCGTTGATATCGATCTCCTGCCACTGGCCTTGCGGGTTCTTGCGTAGTTTGTTTCGGCTGGCCGGAGGTTCGGTTGCGTACGGTTAGACTCAGACCCGGCAGGCGGCAGGACAA